>RAZD01000041.1 GCA_003612525.1 bacterium C-53
ACAAATTTTGAAGCTCGCTTTCAAAATATGAAAGTCGGTTACAAAACGGGAAGCTCGGATTGCAATTGACCCTTATTTTGGAATCCTGAATTGTGTTTTTGCCTTTCATTCCCGAAAAGTGGTCATTTCGTTCCCTACGCCCGAAAAACGGAAAATTTCTGCCGATATAAAAAGATAGATACCTAATCTTTAAGTGAGTGCCTATATGGATTTGAGGTGGTGGATTTTGGAAATAGCAGTTGTAGATGATGAAAAAGCGGTCAGGGAGCATGTCTGCGCCCTGATTGAAGAGCAGAAGCCGGGGAGCCGCATAGAAGCCTATGCCACGGGTGAGGGGCTGCTTGCATCGAGGAAGCGGTTTGATATCGTTTTCCTTGACATACAGATGGAGGGCATGAACGGCATAGAGGCGGCAAAAAAACTGCGCGAACAGCAGGGGGATACTGTTCTGGTATTCATTACAGGCATTAAGGATTATGTGTTTGACGCACTTGACCTTTATGCGTTCCAGTACCTGCTGAAACCCATAGACGAGGGCAAATTTGCGGAGGTGTTGGAAAGGGCAGTGAGAGAGGCCGGAAGGAAGAAGGAGCGCCGTGTGCTGTTCGTCAAGTCGCGGAACCTTACTCTTGACCAGTCAGAAATCCTGTATATCGAGAGCAAGGGAAAGAAGGCAGAGATACACACCGTAAGGCAGACTGTAGAAATCTATGCGGCGATGGATGAGCTGGTGGGACAGCTCGGGGAGGAATTTTACCGCTGCCATCGGGCGTACATCGTGAACATGGACTGCATCACAGAATATGACGGCGAGAGTATAACCCTTACGGGTGGCGACAGGGTGTATCTGGCGAAAAAGAAGTACGGTGAATTTGTAAAAGCCTATATGTGGCACCTTCAGAACGGGGGTGTGTCCAGTGTTTGAAGCAGCGGATGTGTTATATGCGGCGCTGATGGTGTTACAGGGGTACTGCCTGCAGTATTTTTTTGGGAGCTTTCTGGAAACGAGAATGAAAATCAGATGGAACGGGCTGTATGTGGCGGGTTTGTATGTGGCTATGAGGACGGCCGTGGTATGGTGTTCTCCGCCGGGATATGAAGATTACAGGGTGGCAGTCGGGACGCTGGCATTGTCGCTCTGTATCCTGTCAGCCCTTGCCGTGTGCTTTTATAAGGCATTTTGCCCCATCACGGTTTTCCTTGTGGTTTCGTTTCAGGCAGTGATGAATATCAGTTCTTATGTGGCAGTAATTTTGGTTGGCAAACCGGGAAACAAACTGCCTGATGTGTGGAACTGGTGTGTCAGGCAGGGGATCATCACATCAGAAAAGAGCCTTGCTCTGGCAGTCTGGACTGGAACAGTAGTTGTGTTCGTCCTCCAGTATTTGATGATTGCCCTCCTGCTGTATTTTTCACTGAAAAAGATTGTACAGAACTTCCAGGAAAAGAATTATGGCATCAACAGGACAGAGCTGCTTTTTATCCTTACCCCATCGGCGGTGGGTATGATGATTTGCATGCTCCTGCGTATCATCATGATTACGGTAGAGGACGGTATCCCCAAAATGCTGTATGAGAGATACCCGATTCTGGTTGTGGTGATTCCCGCAATCCTGCTCCTGTCGCTGCTTTCGATTCTATATGGCGTGAAGCTGTTCCAGGACATGATTTACTGGAACAGGGAAAAGAGCGGCAGGATCGTTCTGGAAAATCAGATAAGTAGCCTGCAGGAACATATGGAAGAGATGGAGCGCATCTATTCCGGCATACGGGGTATGAAACATGACATGAAGAACACACTTGCCGTCATCCAGAGACTTTCCAAAGGGGAAGGGAACAGGGAGCTGCAGGAGTACCTGTCAGAGCTGAATAAAGGGCTTGAAAAGCTGGAGACGCGGTTCAGGACGGGAAATACGGTGGTGGATACTTTGCTTAACATGAAATACCATGAGGCGGTGCGGGATGTGCCTGATCTGAAAGTGGATGCAGATCAGCTGCTGCTTCCACAGGAGATTGGGATACACAGCTATGACATAGGCGTTATTTTAGGAAACGCAGTGGATAATGCAATTGAGGCCTGCCGGAAGCTGAAAGCGAAAGAACCGGCGGCGGATGCCTTTATCCGTATCAGTTCCCTGCAGAAAGGAAAACTGCTCATCCTGAAAGTGGAGAACAGCTTTGACGGGCGTCTGGTGCGGGGACGGCAGGAGGGATTCCCGGCGACGGACAAGGCGGACGGGGAAAATCACGGGATAGGTCTGGTTAACATTAAGAGCACGGCGGAGAAATACCAGGGAACAATGGATTTTAAGGTAAAGGGCAGGGTGTTCATCCTGTCGGTGATGATGAAAAATGAAAAGGGGGAGAAGTGATGATAGATTTTGGAGTGGCAGGTAAATTAGGAGGGCACTGTCTGACGGAGCAATACCGGAAGAATGCGGCGGCTGATAGGAATACGGGTGTGAGCTTTGCGGAGCTTGCGGCGGCAAAGGCGGCTGGGCAGCCAGAGGTATCGGGAATGAGTTTTAAGGATATGTGGCAGGCGAGGTATCCCGGAGCCTGCTATAACGTGATGGATACATCCAGGATTGACGGCTCCTTATGGGGGAGGAATGATTATCCGTGGGATAAGTATTTCAGTAATCATGCGGATGATTCTGTTCTGGACTGGAAACCATCGGGTGCGGAGCCAGCCATGCTTGATTCTAAGGTGCAGGCAAAGATTAATTCCACCATTGGCAAGAAAGCTATTGTTGTTCCGCCGGAATTGGAAGAAAAGATGAAGAACGATCCGGAACTGGCAAAGAGTGTCATGGCAAAGGTTGAGGGGTTTATTGCAGAGCAGGATATTATGAATCCAAATCCCCGGAAAGGCTATCTGATTGCATTAGATGAAAATGGGGATATTGCGCATGCCTGCGTGACAAGCGAAAAGATGTCAGTGTCATCGGCAGAATTCATAGAAGCCCGCAAAACAAGGGAAGAAAAACATGCCGAGTATGAGCAGATAAATGAAGAAAGAACCCTGAGACGGAAGCGGATGGAGCAGGAAGCAGACGAGAGATATTATCAATTCAGCATAACCAAAAGGGCTGGATATGAGGGTATAATCCATACCTGTTATTAGAAAGAGATGCAAAAACCAAGCGTCCCTGCCGGAACTTATTCGGCAGGAGCGGGGCGGCTCGAATCGGCTTGGGAACAGAACACTATAAAATTTTAAGGAGGATGATAGTATGGCAATTTCAGGAATTGGAAGCAATTGCAACAATGTGTACGGGGGTACATATGCAACTCAGAAAAATGATGCAGTAAAGAAAGCAGAAACGAAAGAAGATGCGCCTGCGCAGACAGGAAAAGCAAAGGATACCGGGGAAAAGGCGGCATCCGATTATTACTCCTGTTTACAGAAGAATTATGACTGTATGTCCAATGGCAACGTGACAATATCCAGTGCATATCTGAAGAAATGTTCAGGTGATTCCGCAAAGGCAAAGGAACTGGAAGATTTCCTGAAAAAGATACCAGAGCTTGAAAAACAAGGGTATGAACAGCTTTCCGCGCAGAACAAGGCTTTGGGCGGAACAGTGACTTATTACCAGCAGACATGGATGGTTAATAAGGACGGCAGTATACAGAGTACCGTATATTCCGTAACCGAAACAGGAATGACCAATGCAGAAAGAATGAAGAAGGGCATGGATGAGCGTCTGGAAGAGCAGAAGGAAAAGAAAGAGGAAGAAGAGAAAGTAGCGGAGAAGAAAGAAGAAAAAGCGGAGCAGGCTGAAAAGCTGGATGGAGGTACGGAGAAGGTTTCTGTGCCGGAAGCGCCGGGACAGGAGATTATGGTCAGGTATGTGGATGCAGAATCCGAACTGGAGGCAAAGGCGATGATGCAGAAAGAAAAGTTGGAAGATGCGTATTATCCTAAGTTTGATATGAATGTTTAGGATGAAAAGGATGTAAGAAAGATCTGTCTGTCACCGTGCACAGGACGGCGGGCAGAAATAGAAAGAGGTGAATGATAAAGGGTATAAATAATCCGAAAAGGACATTGCCGTTATATTTAACGAGGAAGGTTATTTTATTTTACTGACAAAAGACGTATAATAAAATGAGCAGCAATTTCTAATTTTAGAAAGGAGTATAAATATATGTTAAGTCCAAAAGAAGTAGTCAATAAATGGGTAGACGCTTTTAATGCTGGTGATGTAGATGCGATTGTCAGTATGTATGATGATAATGCAATGAACCATCAAGTTGCAAATGAACCTGTTATTGGGAGTGCGGCTATTAGAGAAATGTTTGTAAATGACTTTTCAATTGCCAATATGGTTTGCATTGTGGAAAATATCTTTGAAGATGGACAATGGGCTATCTTAGAGTGGAAAGACCCATTAGGATTGCGTGGGTGCGGATTTTTCCACGTTGTAAATGAAAAGATACTGTTTCAGCGTGGATATTGGGATAAACTTTCTTTCTTAAAGCAGCATAATCTCCCAATCGAATAGCGGCAGGCGAGTTGAAAATTGATGAACCGTTTATCATGAATAACCAGCAAGAGCTACTTTTGCGATATTGCAGATGAAATATTGAACAGAGAAACAGGAAAATAAAAAACACTTCTGTAAGTGACAGTATATTGAGAACAACATTCTCTGATGATACGATGTAATCGGTGATGAAAGATGAAAACAACAAAATTTTATATTGGGAAGATTCCAGTCATTATCTGGGGAGCGAAATCTGACAAGGTATAACAAGATGGAATAGTCCAACCTATATACTTTATGGAGGTAAGGACAATTTGCAATCTTTACAGGTCATAAAAAATTTTGCAAAGTCCAATTCTGTGTCATTGACTATCTCAAAATAGAGTGAACATTCGTTTATGGGAAAGGGAGATGAAGAGGTGATAAAAAGTTGGATATGCGATAACCTGTGGAATCAATACAATTCAACTCTATTGCTGTTGGCATAAACCAGACGATGAATTTGTAGATATTTGTAATTCAGAACATAGTTTTTCTGATATTGATCAAACAGGTGACGAAACAACAGCGTGTTAAAAAAATGTTAGAAAAATTGCAGGATTAATAAACAGCATTCATCCATCATCTTTAGGATTACATCACTAGGATTCAAGCAGATGCAATTATAAATGAGATAAGGAAAAAACCTGAATTTGCATATTTGCCAGAAAAAAAGCGAAATATTTATTACAGAAGCGCTTTCAAAAGCACCTTGCTGTAAGATTCGCGGTGGGTTACTACATAGAAATGCAATAAGTGTAGATCATATAGAAAGAAAACAAGACGGTGGAAAAGCAACAATAGAGAATGCACAGCTTACGCCCCCGTATTGTAATACTGAAGTTAAAAACTATACGTTAATTAACATGAGTAAAGAAATGAAAAAGGGGATACAATTGATTTCCAGATGTTGAAACTGTTAGAAACAGCAGTTTCAACATCTGGATTTTTTTGCATTTTAAGGCTATTGGGTGAGTGAATCAAATTGTAATAGGAATAAAATCAGGAAAATACCCGTAGTTGTATAGGAACATCGCAATACCGAAATTGATACAATGGACAACCACAGAAATGCGTGGAAATAAGCCTTTTCATGGATTCAGCGGTTTTATTTTTTCGCTTATTGAACCTTTTTTCTGTTGCGGGGACTATTTTGCACTCCAAATTTGCACCTCCTTTTAACGATAGCAAGCAATCGTTAAAAGGTTTGAACCGGGTAGGGGCAGAGCCTTGTACTGGGAGTGATAAAAAATATTTAACAGCGGCACAGGCGGCTATTTCCAATTGATGCCATAGGAATTTGGGTACTAACAGGCAAAAGTATTGAAGAATGGCTTAAAATCAAAGTTTTTTAGGCTTGGTGGGGTTCGCTGGAATGGTTGGTGAATCCCACTTTTTTTGTGATTTTGGATGCCGCTGATAATATGGCGATTGGGGCAAAATTATACTATCACGCAAAAGTCGGCAGTTTCCGTGATAGTATAAGAGTTTCCGTGTTTGTATATGGGCAAAATGGTAAAAAATTAATGGATAAATGATAAACAACGGAAAGGGCTGCTCGATGCTCTTTTTTGCTTTCCATTCCCCCCCCAAAAAAAAATAGTCGTTTCGTGCCATCGGGTGAAAAACAGATAAATTTTATGGTATAATTCAGTGGATGCTTTTGCTTTAGAGGAAACGGTATTCTGCCGAAGTATTAGAAAAGAATGAAACCCATCAATAGCTTGTGAGGCATATCGGCAAAGCACGGAAAATCTGAAATCCTATATGCAGCGCCAGTGGAGCCTTGTGGGAGGAATGGCTGGCACGTTCTGGGAGATGGAATAACGTCAGAATTATTGAGAAAGTATCACATATCTGTTAGAATATGTGAAAAGATAATTATTCGTTAACAGGATAGGAGTGAAAGCCGTATGCGATATTATCAGTGTGATAAATACCCAATCGAGTTCGTGGTGTCGGAGAATATTGATAAGCACTTTGGCTCCCATAACCATGTAGGGCATTATGTCATATCGGTGGTCACGCAGGGAACGGTAACAGTTTGCCTGGAGAACAGGGAAGTGGTGTGTTGCAGAGGGGATGTGTTTATCATCCCGCCTTATGCCATCCATTCCGTGTGTCAGGGAAGGGACGCGCGTCTGCTGTCTATGTGCATAGGGACTGCCTTTATAAAAGAGACTGATATGGAAACAGCAAGGAGGATTGTTCAGGATTTGTTAAGGGATGCGGCAGCGCAGGACATTTTCGGAAGGGAGCAAAGGGAAAAGCTGCTAACTTCCGTACGGACGGTTTATGGTCTCCGGGATAACGGACGGAAAGAGATAGATGCAGGCATAAAAATTCTGGCTAATAAAGTTACAAGTCACCCGGAACAGGAACTGCCTATAGAAACATTGGCGGCAGATATTTTTGTCAGTAAATATTATCTCATAAGGAAATTTAAAAGCAGTGTCGGAATGACCCCGCACCAGTTCTGTATCCAGAACCGCATAAGGAAATCACAGGGGCTGCTGGATGAGGAAAAGACAATCAGCAGGATCGCTGCGGAAATGGGATTTTACGACCAGAGCCATTTTGACAAGGCTTTCCAGAAGATTGTCGGGACATCCCCGTCAGAATATATCCATTCAAAAAAGCAGATAGTGCAGAGTACATAGGGCAATTTTTTACAAGACATGGCAGCTTCCGAAGAATATGATTGAAACGTAAGACAGATCACATATTTTATCGGAGGTGCAGAATGGATACATTTGAATTGTTTAACAATGGAAAATTAGTTTTGCCGGAAAAGGAGACTGGCTTTGCAGAGATTGAATGGTCAAAGCATCCGACTTTTGAGGGTGTCGAACTGAAACACATCATTACGGCAAAGGACACAGAGGGGAAGTTTAGCTACCATTTGGTGCGGATTGCTCCGGGGTGCAGTATTGGGAATCATATTCATGAAACACAGTTGGAAACGCATGAAGTGATAAAGGGGAGCGGGAGATGTGTAAATGCAGGCAGCATTATTCCGTATGAGGCCGGTACAATATCCATCATGCAGGCGGGTGTGCCGCATGAAGTTGATGCAGGTTCAGAGGGGTTATATCTGTTTGCCAAGTTTATGCCCGCATTATGTTGAACTGAATAAGAGAATAGTATGCACAAAAGAAAGACCGCCGCACTATGGACTTCATCCGCCATATGCGGCGGTCTGTTTTTTCCAGGCAGGCCGGGCGGCCTGATAACGGAAATTACTTGGAAAGCGGGGAAATAAGAGGTAATATGCTTACACGGCTTTATAGTCATTTCGTGCAATTTATAGTCACCTGGTGCAATCGTGGTTTGAAATGCGGGTGTATCCGCCGATGGATTTTATGAGGCGGGAAATTTGAGAAAAATTTTATCAAGGAGGATGATGCTATGTCAAAGATAACAGATTACAGTTTTTTGTTTCAAAGTATGTTCGGGACACCAAAGAAGAGTGCGATTGGCAGTTTCCAACTGTCTCAGTTAAACAGCGGTTCGGTGCAGGCGCAATTAAGAGCAGCGGGGATTGACACGAACAGCGCCCAATATAGGGCTGCAATAAAAGAAATGATGCAGAATGGGAACGGTGCGATGTACACAAATATACAAAGCATTAAAAATTCGATGAAATGCTACGATAAAGACGGGGATTTTATCAATCCAAGAAACGGGCTTGCCGGCCTTGTGCTGACGGATGAAAATGCAGGCCGTCAGAAGCGTATCGTTTCCATCCCGGAGAGCAGCAAGGATGAGATGTTTGAGCAGGCAAAGAAAGAATTCCTACGCGAAAATGGCACGCTGAATGGCGATACGACAAGGCGCAGGGATGTATATGACAATCTGTATAGAAAGACGAAGAAGGATGACAGGCTGGCGGCAGGGTATACGATGGAGCAGTATGAAAGGGCATATCGGCAGGTGTTCTTGGATGCTGCAAGGAAAGCCGACCCTAAGTGGGAAATTGGAAAGCCAGTTCCATCCGGGGCATTGGACGGCATCACAAGGGAATCTGTGGAAGCGAATCTGAGGAAATCCGGGAGAACACTGTCATCCGTGGACATGAAGATATAATCTTTACACCCTATTCCGCAGAGGCGCATAAACCTTTGCCTCTGTGGACTGCATGGGTGCAGGGGCGGCTCTGAAAGGGAGAAGAGCTGCTGAATTAAAATGTTTTTTATATTGAAGGAAGGAACTATTATATGCAAACAGAAATAATGCTTGCTTTACAGGCTTCTTTGGTAAAAGATTATTCTAAAGAAAATCAGTTAAAGCAGATAGATATGCTTCGGATGATGCTGGAAATAAATCAGGATGCTGTTGTTCACGGAATATCAAAACTTGAAGACTACCAGAATGACATCACAATTTTCCCGATGCTTTGCAGAGGATTGAAATTGGTAAGAAATGGGATGGAGCCGCAAGTCATTGAGTCAATATTGCTGAATACAGCACTTGCAAATGATGTTGATTTACTGGAAAGTCTGATTGTTATAGATGGGGTTATTTCAATTCAGATGCTTCGTTCCCCGGATGTAACGAGGGAATTGCTGTTATCTTATTTTAGCTTTAATCTGCAGGATAATTTGAGAAAGGGTCTGCAGGACTTGAAATTAAACTCTACTGAGCCATTGGATATGAAAGAAATAGAAAAGTTGATAAATGGTCAGAGTTCATAAGTGCAATGGCAGGATATATTCAATAAACCACAGAGAATGCATCCCCTACATTCCGGTAGATTGGGGAGTAGGGATGTGACAATGCAAAAAAATATGCAGAGGGAAAATGATTAAGACAGAATTTGGGATAATTGAGGATATAAGGGAAACACAGGAGTATTCCTATGATCCGGAGAAATATCAATGTGTGTGTATTGATGATGATATTTATATAGATGACTGGTGGGATAAGCTGGTTTTACTAAAGACATATTTTCACAGCCTTGACCGACCGGAATTTGGACTTGCAAGGTGTGGGATTACCATAATACCGCCCGATTCAATACCTGGTTTTCAAGAGATTGTGTTATCTGACAAACGAATCAATGGGGATGTTCATCTGAGGGAATTGGCAGATAAAATACAGGATGCAATCAGCAGAAACAAATTTATGATACATTTTGGGATTTAAGGGAATATAAATTTTTGGTTCCATATCCCCGATAAGCTACAGAGGACGGATAGGGCAGACTTCCCTGGCGTTCCGGTAGATTGGGGAATTGAGAAGCCAGGGCGATGAAGAGTAAAATGCTCTGTCATAAAAATTTTGGAGGAAAACCTATATGCGGTTCATCGGCGGCCTGCAAAGGTTGGACGGTTTCTGCGGAAAGTTTGATGAGGAGCTTTGGACGGCGCTTCTTGACTATGCCACGGTTTATGCCAGGGATGACATCCGGTTTGTTTTCAAAAACGGGAGGGAAGTGAAAGCCTTTGCGGAGGGGCGGATGTGTAAAAGCACTATTTAATTATAGAAAGAAAATTTTTTCCGGGCCGGAATAATCAGCTTCCGGCCCGGATATTTTGGTTTTAGGGGGCATCGTTGAATTGTATCAAAATCAGCGTACCGATGAACATCGCAACACCGAAATTGAAGACAGTCCGGGGTACTTACAGGCAAAGCACAGAAAATCAGAAATCCTATATACAGCGCAAGTGGAGTCTTGTAGGAGGAATGGTTGGCACGTTCAGGGAGATGAAATAGGGTACTACCCTAAAAGTAACTGCTTGCTATTTTGGTGATGATTCCTTATACTGTCAACGGAGGTGACAAGTATGGTTCGTTTTTACATAGTCAGGCATGGTCAGACGCTTTTGAACAGCTTAGACCGGGCGCAGGGATGGGCTGATTCACCGCTTACCGAAGCAGGAAAGCAGATGGCGGCTGACACAGGGCAGAAATTAAAGGGAATTGATTTTGATGCGGTTTATACCAGCGATATGCTCCGTGCTGTACAGACAGCAGAACTGATTCTGGAAACAAACGGAAAGAACAGTGTGTCGATAAAAAAGGATGTAAGGCTGCGGGAATGGTGTTTGGGAAGTATGGAGGCAGAAAACAACGCAGTTTTCATAAAAAATGTGGCAGGTTGGCTGGGAGGAGCGTCTTTTGCAGAGCTGAATCAGCGGCTTCCTGATGTTGCGGATGCCCTTTATGAACATGACAAGACAGGAATGGCAGAGCCATTCCAGGCAATAGAAGAACGCCTGAAAGCTGCATTTTTGGATATTGCCCAAAGGCATGGGATGGGGGAAAGCAGCGATATTCTGATAATAACCCATGCCTTTGCTATAAAGACAATAATCCATTTATTTGCGCCAGAGCAGTTAGACAAAGTGAGGAAGGTAAAAAACGCATCAGTTTTCCGGCTTGTATTTGAAAACGGGGTTTTCTCATTGGAGCCGGATATACAGTTATGAAAAGTCAGCAGGAAAGCCTGTCACGGTTCTCCTGCTGACTTTTTTGTACGGCACGGCGGTTGGATGTCCAGCCCGTCCAAAAAGCCTGCGCCCCAATCACACATGGCATCCAGCACAGGAATGACGCTGCGTCCAAATGGAGTGAGGGAGTACAGTGTCCTGGGCGGCTTGTCCGGGACGACCTCCCGGTGCAGCATCCCACATTCCTCCAGATCGTGTAGCTGCTGCGACAGCATTTTGGGTGTCGCTTTCGGGATCATGCGCTGCAGCTCCATGTAGTGGAGCGGTTTTTCTATCAGGTACCAGAGGATGAGAGGCTTGTATTTGCCACCGATCAAAAACAGTGTGGCCTCCACCGGGCAGTTGAACTGGTCTTTTGAATATTCCATTGTCTGTATCCACTCCTTTTTATAGCTACCCTTTTGGGAAGTATCTACCCCAAAAGTGCATTCTTGCGGAATTTCTGTATCCTGCTAAAATTTAGGGAAACGGTTTAACCAACACGTTCAGTATACAATAGAAAGAGAGGATTTGCCACGATGGATTTTATCGAAATTGCAAAGAAGCGTTATTCTGTCCGGAATTATAAGGACAAGAAAGTGGAGGAAGAAAAGCTGCAAAGGATTCTGGAGGCTGCTCATGTTGCGCCGACAGCAGCCGATCTCCAGCCCGTCCGTCTGATCGCCGTCCAGAGCAGTGAGGGGCTTGCGAAGATAGGGAAAGGGGCGAACCTTTACGGAGCGCCTCTGGCGGTCATCGTCTGCGCTGACCACGGAAAGGCATGGGTGCGCCCGTTTGATAAAAAGCAGACCACAGACATAGACGCATCCATACTTACAGACCACATGATGCTGCAGGCAACGGAATTAGGTCTTGGCTCCGTGTGGATATGTTATTTCAAACCGGATGTGATACGCAGGGAGTTCGGACTGCCAGATAATCTGGAGCCGGTCAATATCCTTGCAGTCGGATATTCAGATGAGGAAGCGGCTGATCCGGAGCGCCATTCGCAGACTCGCATCCCTGTGGAAGAACTGGTTTCTTACGAAACGATATAGACAGGTTTATGCCGTGACAAATGAGTTGAAAAACTAACAATATTAGTTTACAATATAACTAACACCATTAGTTTTTTGAGGCCGCTGAAAAAGTAGATATCACCGCCTATATTTGGTATAATGAAATTATTCAATACAGGCGGTGGTATTATGGTTGAGCAACAACAGAAGTTGGTATTAAGTCCCTACATGGAAATATATGAATTAGTCGTTCCAAAAGACAACCTGCTGCGACAGATAAAGGAACTGGTAGATTTTGGGTTTATTTATGAAGAGCTTATTGATAAATATTGTCTTGATAATGGACGCAATGC
>RAZD01000042.1 GCA_003612525.1 bacterium C-53
TTATGATAATGCAGTGGCGGAAGCAACATTTAAAATCATAAAAACAGAATTCGTATGGAATGAAACATTTACGAATTTAAAGGAATTGAAATTGAAGTTATGGGATTATGTGAACTGGTATAATCATCACAGAATACATTCTTCCCTCGGATATCAAACTCCGGTACAGTACAGGGAAAACAACCTTAAAAAAGTTGTCTAAAAAAATGTTGACAATCCAATGTCTGTTATCAGAGAGCCAGACGCAAAGACGCAGAGCCGATGAATTTGTGAGATAGTTTGAAATCACACTCATCGGCTCTGTTTTGTATTCCGCAATTTTTTACAATTCAAATAATAAGCCTGCTGGTATGATGTAGGCAGGCAGAGAAATTGCCAAAAAATTTGAAAGGAAGTGTTAGAAATGAATTACAAAAATTTGTTTGAAAAATTCAACGAGGGAGGGAAGCTGCTGTTACCAGATGCCACAGTTACATTTGATGCTATCCCGTGGTCGAAACATCCTGCTTTTGAAGGCGTGGAGCTTAAAGCTATTATTACATCCGAAAGGACAGATGGACAATTCAGCTACCATCTTGTGAGGATAGCTCCTAATAAAAAGATTGGCAATCATATCCACGAGAAACAATTGGAAACGCATGAAGTAATCTCTGGCACAGGTGTGTGCGTAAATGATGGTGTGGAATTGCCCTATGAAGCGGGTGTAATATCCATATTTTCCATAGGCGTACCGCATGAAGTAATAGCAGGAGATGATGGGCTTTACCTGTTCGCAAAGTTTATGCCCGCCCTCTGCTAATAACTCTATCTGGTTATATCTCTTTCGTATCGCTGAATGACATAGCGGTATTTTGATGGATAATTCCAGAGGACGATTTATAAGTTAAAGGCGGTAATCCTACATATTTTTCAAACTGCTTTATGAAGTGGCTTTGGTCGCAGAAACCCGTGGTCAAAGCTACTTCGGTTATTGTATCGGTTTCATGGATTAGGCGTTGCGCCTTGCGGATGCGGTTCTGGATTTGGAACTGGTGCGGTGTAAGCCCTACCTCTGCCTTGAAGCTTCTGATAAAGTGGTATTTGCTGATGAAAGCGTTTTGTGCCATTTCCTCGACAGTAAGTTTGCATTCTGGGTATAACTCCAACTGTCTTTTTGAGTCGTGGATATACGGGGTATGGATTTTAAACTGCCAGTTGGAAGAATCCGAGGTTTCATCCAGACAGTTTAATATCTGTAATATCTGATATTGATTGATTTTTCCTATATTCAGAGCCTGCATCAGAAGAAGCCCGATACGTTTTTGTATGGTGATAACATCTGCGTTGTTTACAGCATTCTTATCAATGCACAGGGTAAGCAGGGAATAGCTGTCATGTGCCAAAATGCTATGTGGCTCATACGGAAATATTGCAAATGTTTCGTTTTGCTTATAAGTCCTTACTTCTTTATTTGTTGTAAGGACTACGGAGCCATCTAGTATGATACCGATTGTCAGTACGGAAACGTGATTATGCAACGGGTAGGATATAGTGGAATTTTTGCAGAAAATCAGTTCAATGCCTGTTTGGGCATTGTATAAGTAGCGTATGTTATTTGCCATCATAAATGTTCCTTTTCGTGTTGGTCATATTTTTGATGTATCCCTGCAAGTACGGTATCAAGGGCAGAGGATAAGGCTGTCCTGACTTCATCAGGTTTGGTAAACGCATATCGCAGTTGCAAAGTTGTGTAGCCGTGGAGAACGCCTGTCAATAAGTTTAAGATTTCATCAATGTTTACTGGATTAAAATTGCATGAAAGAGCGAGTGTTTTTAAAAGGGAAAGGTAGTTATCAAATATTTTCCCTGTTTCCTCAGTGCCATGCCAAGTTGCCCATTGTATTGTTTCATAAATTCCAGGATGTTCAATCATGTAGTTAAGGTATGTAATGCCTACGCTTTTTATTGCATCGTCCCCAATTTTGCCGATAGCTGCCTGCATCATCCGTTCATTCATGGTTTTCATGCCATTATGGGCGATTTCCCTAAGCAGGGCTTCAAGGCTGTCTATGTGGTTATATAATGATGGGGTACGGATATTAAGGCTCTCGGCAACGGCTTTTAAAGAAACATTGCTTAAACCGTTTTTATCCGCTATATCCGCAGCAGTTTGTATTACATCAGATTTTGTTATCCGCATAAATTTACCTCTCGCAAAGATATTTTCTAATTATTTTAACTAATGTAATTAGTAAAGTCAATATTATTATTAGATTTTCTGCCATTAGTCATTGACAATAAGAGGATTATCAGATAAAATACTAATAATATTAGTGTTTAGGCTATTTTTAATAGTATTGCAAAAGGCGAAAGAATAGGTAGAGAAAATGAAAAAGGAACTTGAAATAAATGGGATACCTGCTATTCTTTGGGGTGTTCCATCAAGAAAGCTGTATTTTTATGTACATGGTCAGGGAGGATGTAAAGAAGAAGCGGCAGTATTCGCAGATGTGGCTTGCTGTTTTGGCTGGCAGGTTCTTAGCGTAGACTTGCCGAAACATGGAGAGCGGGTCAATGGGGCAATAGAATTTGAGCCTTGGAGTATTGTGCCAGAGTTATCTGGGATTATGGATTTTGCCAAAGATAGGTGGAAGCAGATTTCTTTATATGCGAGCAGTATCGGCGCATGGTTCAGTATGTTGAGCTTTGGGAGAGAGCCAATAAAAAACTGTCTGTTTGTTTCTCCTGTTCTGGACATGAAAGAACTCATGTTAAGGATGATGGAATGGGCAGGTGTATCACAAAATCAGTTAGAAAAGCAGCGTCTGATTCCAACGGACTTTGGGCAGACGCTTTCATGGGAATATTGGAAATATGTATTAGAGCATCCAATTAGACAATGGGATTTTCCGACTAAAATATTGTATGGGGAAAATGACAATCTGATAGACCATTGCCTTGTAGAACAATTCACACAAAAATTTGGCTGCAATCTTACTGTTGCAGAGAATTGTGAGCATTGGTTTCACACCGAGCATCAGTTGGATGTTATGCGGGAGTGGATAAAGAAAGAAATAAGCTGTAAGAATGTAATTTTAAAGGAAAGGTAAAAAGGTATCGTTATGATAAGAACAGAATGGGTACATTGTCCCGTTTGTGGTAGTAAAACCCGTGACAGAATCAGAGAAGATACATTTTTGAAAAACTATCCTCTTTACTGTCCGAAATGTAAACATGAAACATTGATTGAAGCAAAAAATTTACACATAATGGTCATCACAGAGCCAGACACACAGATGCAGAGCCGATGAACTTGTGGGAAACCTCACAGCTCATCGGCTCTGTTTGTCAGAAAGATAAAAATTTAGTCGTTGTCTTTCGTGCTTATTGCGGAAGTTTGTTTCTGCATCTCATTCAGATTTTTGTGGAGTGGTATCGCCATAAATACTGTTATGACTGCGGAAAGTACATCGGCAATCGGTTGGGCATACATAATTCCATTTAGCCCCCAGACCATCGGAAGAAGCAGGATAACGGGGATAAAGCAAATCCCCTGCCTGCAAGCTCCGAGGATAAAGCCCTCTCTGCCTTTTCCCAAAGCAAGGAACAGAGAAGAATACACAGTATAAAATCCAAAGAGTATGATGGAAATGCCGTTTGCCCTCAAAGACGCTGCTCCGATGCGAATCATCTCGGCATCGCCCTTTGTAAACCTCGAAACGATAGCCGTAGGGAACAGAGCCAGTATCACGCCGAAAATCACACAGAAAGCCGTAGACCATAGGATGGAAGTTTTGATTGCTTCACGCAGACGGTCAAACTTCTTCGCTCCATAGCTGTACCCTGCAATGGGCTGAAAGCCTTTGATGAACCCGAATACGGACAAGCTGCCCATTGAGATAAGGCGGGTGACAACGCCCATGCCTGCAATGGCAGAGTCCCCGTAATCGCCAGCGGCATTGTTGATTAAGGAAATGGACACACTCGTTAAAATCTGGAATACCAATGTCGGGATGCCGATTTTGAAAATCTCAGACATGGTTTCTTTTGTATATGTGCAGTCCTTAACACGAAAATGGAATACGCTTTTTTCCCGAAAAATATAGGTCAGATATACGCAGGTTGAAACGACTTGTGAGATTGCGGTCGCTATCGCCGCTCCCGCTACGCCTAAATCAAACACATAGATAAACAGCGGGTCTAGGGCGATATTGAGTACCGCACCCGTCAGCAAGGCACACATGGTTGTTTTAGCTGCCCCCTCGCTAGTCACAATGTTATTCATCGTGACATTGAATACATTGAAGATGCAGGAAACAATGTAAATGCCTGCGTATGTGGCGGCAAAGGGAAGGATGCTGTCAGTTGCCCCTAAGAGCTTCAGTATGGGATGCAGGAACACCATAGAAATGAGAATGATGACCGCCCCTACGGATACGCTGCTGTATAAAGCGGTACTTGCCACTTTATCCGCATTTTCTTTATCTCCACGACCTAACAATCGGGAAATGTAAGAAGCCGCACCGTTTCCAAACAGCAGACCAAGACCGACAACGATCTGTCCGAGCGGATAGACCACGGAGATTGCCCCCATCTGGCTCTCCCCTAGCCCGCCGACAAAATAAGCGTCAACAAGGTTGTAGAAAGCATTTACCAACATGCCAATCATTGTTGGGATGCCCATTGCTAAAAGTGCTTTTGGTATGGATGCGCTACCGAGCAGCTCCATCTTTTTGCTTTGACTGTTCATTTTGAACTCCTTTCTCTTGACGAATAGTATTATTTATACTACTATAAAATATAGTAATTGCGTTGCAGGGATTATAATACTATAATTTATAGTAGTTGTCAATAGAAAAAGGAGGGATTTTAAATGGCGACCATTGATTTGATTGTATTGGGGATGTTGAAGCGGGAATCCTTGAGTGCATACGATATTCAGAAACTGGTGGAATACCGCAACATTTCAAAGTGGGTAAAAATCAGCACACCATCCATCTATAAAAAGGTTATCCAGTTGGAAAAAAAGGGGCTTATCACAAGCCGCACGGAGAAAGAGGGAAAAATGCCTGAAAAGGCAGTATATTCCTTGACGGATGCAGGAAATGAGGAATTTGAGAAACTGATGCTCGAAATATCCTGCAAGCCGATTAACATATTCTTGGATTTTAATGCGGTCATTGTTAATTTAGAAAGTATGGAAAAGGAACAGCAGAGGGAATGTCTGGATAACATTGAGAGCAATATCAATGTGCTGAAATCCTATCTTGAGGAGAACATGGACTTAAAAGAAAACGCCCCCGATATTCCTGCCACGGGCATGGCGGTTCTGCATCAGCAATTTCGATTAGTGCAGGCAATTGAAGAATGGATAAGGGCATTGAAAGAAGAGCTGCAGTAAATGAAGATGGTTTAAAACATAGCAAGAATGATGAAAAGATAGAAAACTCCTTGTGCTACAATATCTCATTGAACCCCTGCTTTGACATTTCGTAATGTTAAAAAAATGCGGGTGAAAACGAGGAAAGGAGGTCGCAAAATGCAAGGTCAGACAGTACGCATTGTTTCACAGGCTATCCGCTATATCGAAGAACATCTGCATGAAAAGATGGATTTAGATATGGTGGCATCGGCACTGAACTATTCCAAATACCATCTGCATCGGATTTTTACAAAGACCGTCGGCTTGACTATCCACGACTACACAAAACGGCGGCAGCTTACAGAAGCGGCAAAACTTCTGGTGTTTTCTGCAAAACCGATTATTGGGATTGCCCTTATGAGCGGGTATGAAAGCCAGCAGGCATTTACGGATATTTTTAAGGCAATGTATAAGACTTCCCCTGCGGAATTTCGGGAAACGGAAAATTTCTACCCGTTACAGCTTGAAATCTATCTGAAAGAGGAGCTTGTAAAAATGGATTTGACAAAAGACAATATAAAATTTGCCACGCCCGAAGATGCGGATGACTGGATGGAACTGGTAAGCCTCACGATTGACGGCTATCCATGTCTGGATAAGGGAGATTACACCGCAAACCTGCATCAGTATATTGCGGATAAAAAGGCTCTGATATTGCGGGATGACGATATGGCTATTGGAGTGATGGGATTTTCGCCCGACACAGGCAGCATAGACTTTCTGGCTGTCCATCCGCAGTATCGGCATCTCGGCATTACAAAGCTGTTCCTTGATAAGCTGGCAGACGAGTTGCTTTATGGGAAAGAGATTACGTTGACGACATACCGTGCTGGCGATAAGGCAGATACGGGCTGGCGGAAAGAATACCGCCGTCTTGGATTTGCAGAACGGGAACTGCTTGTGGAATATGGCTATCCGACGCAGCGTTTCGTGCTTCCACCGAAAAACAAGGAGGAAACAGAGAATGACCGAAACACAGAAAAACCCGTTAGCAGAGAGCTTTAACGCCCTATCCCTTATCAGATTTGCTTTCCCAAGCATGATGATGATGCTGTTTATGGGATTATACACCATTGTAGACACGATTTTCGTCGCACGGTTTGTAGACACGAATGCCTTGTCGTCCATCAATATCGTCTGCCCCGTCATCAATCTGATTGTCGGTCTGGGGACGATGCTTGCGACAGGAGGAAGTGCGGTTGTTGCGAAGAAAATGGGGAATGGAAACATAGAGGAAGCCAGAAGCAATTTTACGTTGATTGTCGTGGCAGGGGCGGTTATCGGTCTGCTGATTACAGCGGCAGGGCTTCTCTTTTTGGATGAAATCATCTGGGGATTGGGGGCGAGTGAAATATTGTTCCCATATTGCAGGGATTATTTAACCATACAGCTCATTTTCGCCGCTTTTAACATGATGCAGGTGCTGTATCAGAATCTGTTTGTGACGGCAGGAAAACCGACATTAGGTTTAGCACTTGCTGTTCTGGCGGGGATTGCCAATATTGTTTTTGATTATGTCTTTATCGTTTTACTGCAAATGGGAATCAAGGGAGCTGCTATTGGGACAGGCATCGGATATATGATACCGTCAATTATCGGTACAGTATTTTTTCTGATGAAAAGAAGTGAGCTGCACTTTTGCAAGCCTAACATGGACGCATCTGTTCTGCTGAAAAGCTGCTCCAACGGTGTATCGGAACTGGTAAGCCAGTGTTCGGCTGCTGTAACGACATTTCTGTTTAATGTAACAATGATGAAGCTGCTGGGCGAGGACGGCGTGGCGGCGATTACGGTACTCATCTATTCGCAGTTCTTCTTAACAACGCTTACTATTGGCTTTTCTATGGGAACAGCCCCCGTCGTAAGCTATAACTATGGGAGCGGGAATGTAAAACAGCTAAAAAAGACCGTCCGTATTTGTTTCAGCTTTATAGCAGGGATTTCCATATTTGTATTTTTGTTTTCCCTGCTTGCTGGTGAAAGTATTGCAAAGGTATTTGCGGAAAACAACAGGAATGTTTTTGAAATTACAAAGAATGGATTTAGCATTTTTTCATTCAGCTTTGTGTTCTCTGGATGCAATATTTTTTCATCCGCTTTATTTACGGCGTTATCGAATGGAAAGGCATCGGCAACCATATCTTTCCTGCGGACGTTTGGATTTATTACGGTGTCCCTTTTGGTATTGCCGAGATTTTTAGAGGTAACGGGCGTATGGCTTGCAGTACCGTTTGCGGAACTTTTCACGCTTATGCTGACGGTATATCTGATATGCAGGCATCGGAAACAATACAATTATTTTTGAAAGAAAGGCAGGCAGGAAATTGAAACAGACAGAATGGATATTATGCCCTGTCTGCGGGAGCAAAACCCGCAGCAGAATCAGGGAGGATACTATTCTGATAAATTATCCTCTCTACTGCCCGAAATGCAGGCAGGAAAGATTGATAGAAGTGAGAAATTTACAAACAATAGTCATCACAGAGCCAGACACATTAGATGCAGAGCCGAGAAAAAAGTGAGCAATCACAGTTTTTCGGCTTTTATAGTATTGGAATCTTCTTGAATCGGTAACGTGGCTGCATGGTTGAAATCAAATTTTTATTCTTATACACTATACTTGTGTTAACAAAAGATAGCAGAAAAAGAGAGGAAATATAAATCGGATTAAGCTATCCTTAACGGCAAGGAGGTAAAAGGATGGAATGGTTGAAAAAGCTTGGAAAAGCCATTGATTATATAGAAGATAATCTGGATAAGGAAATATCGTATGATGAAGCAGCCCGCATTGCGTGTTGTTCTCCCTATTATTTCCAGCGTGTTTTTTCTTATGTTTCGGGTGTGTCGTTGGCGGAATACATACGCCGCCGAAAAATGACGCAGGCGGCATTTGAATTGCAGCGGGCAGACAGCAGGGTAATAGACGTTGCATTAAAATATGGATATTCCTCTCCGACTTCTTTTAATCGGGCTTTTCAGAATGTTCATGGCATCACGCCAACGGCAGCTAAGCTAGGGGGAAGTGTCCTGCAAGCACATCCGTCAATTCAGTTTAAGATTGAAATCACAGGAGGAAGTGCTATGGCATATCGCATTGCGGAAAAGCCGCTCCTGCGTATTGTGGGCAGCCGCATCCCTTTGACTTCGGATATGGAAGATAATTTAAGGATTGTTCCAGAGTTTTGGAAAGCGGCATTGCAGGGAAAACAATTTTTGGAAATATGTAGGCTGTCTAATGGAGAGCCAGGAGGAATTTTAGGAATCAGCGTATATAAAAACCCGAAAGAAATTTATTACTACATCGGCGTTGCTACAAATTCCCCTGTCCCTTCGGGCATGTATGGATTTGAAATCCCTGAGGCTACATGGGTGATATTTGACAATGATGGGCGTTTTAAGGAAGATGTGCAGAGTGTGTTCAAGCGGTTCTATATGGAATGGCTGCCGTTCTCTGGGTATAAATATGCAGAGCTGCCAGATATTGAAGTGTATCCGATTTGCAGCGGACAGCCAGTACACGGACATTCTGAAGTATGGATTGCAGTCAGTAAGGAGGATGATTAAACGGTGTATCATTTAAGCTTAAAGGGCGACCATTATGAAATGGGCGTGAAGCGTGGAAAGATATTCAAAAAATGTCAAGTTTCTTTCCCTCTCCATTTGGATGAATTTCAACTGGAACATGGGAAACGGAGCGAAGCGGCATTAAGAAAATATTTCCCAGAGGTATGCGAGGAAATTAGAGGGGTGAGCGACGCCATAGGTGCGGATTATCTGCGTTTTGCATCTTGGATGCTATGTATGGGATGCTGCATGTATAACTTGGAGAATAATATTCCCTTTGAAGTTCGGGGATGTACAGCTTTCGCATATGCAAAAGGCGGAAGAATCCTATATGGCAGAAACAATGACTTGCCGCCTTATCTGCGGGAGGGGAGCAAAAGTGAAATTTATGCCCCGAAGAATGGAAATAGATTTCAAATTACGACATCCTCTTTTATTAACGGGGAGGAGGGAATAAATGAACATGGGCTTGCTGTTGCAATGACTTTTGTAATGACCAGCCTTGATAAAATACAGGCGGGATTTAATTCCTGTTTCATCGTGCGGTATCTGCTTGAAAAAGCGGATAATACGGAGCAGGCGGTTTCTTTACTTATGGAACTTCCAATCGCATCTAACTGTAATATTTTGCTTGCAGATAAAAGCGGTGATATGAAAGTGGTTGAATGTACGCCATCCATGAAAAAAATCCGAGATGCGGAAAGTTTTGATAATGGAAGAATTATTTGTACTGTCAACAGTTTTACATCCGATGAAATGAAATCATACGATGATGCAAATGGGGATGATTATGATTCCCATAAACGGTATCAAGTTGTCATGGACAGTTTTGCTTCGGGACGGATAAAAGAGGATTATATTGAAACCGCCAAGCAGCTTTTAAAGGGCGATTATGGCTTTATGTGTCAGTATGACAATGAGCCAGATTTTGAAACGGTTTGGAGTTCCGTATTTGACTTAGAAAGCTTAACTGTTTACCGTGCGGAGGGCGACCCAAGAAAAAAGAAATTTATGATGGACAACCGACTGCATGACTTAAAAATGAGAGGGTAGGCAGTTGTCAAAAAGCATTGAATGGATATTTTGCCCTCTCTGCGGAAGCAAAACCCGTAACAAGGTCAGAGAGGATACTGTTCTGATAAACTATCCTCTCTACTGCCCGAAATGCAGGCAGGAAACATTGATTAAAGCAAAGAATTTACGAGTAACAGTCATCACAGAGCCAGACACATAGATGCAGAGCCGATGAACGTGTGAGAAATCACGGTTTGTCAGCTTTTCTTTTTACATAACAAGAGGTAAGCACATCCACCAAATTAAAAAAACGGCGATTTGGTAGGCGGTATTGCTATGCCCGAAAGACTTAACAAGCACTCTCCAAACCTGTTTCAAGTTTGGGGGGATTTTTATTGCCTGCAAATAGCAATTTTCATTTACATATATCATATCGGGGATGGGTGGACAGCCTGTTAAAAAAATCCTTGTCAATGCAAGGGGGCTTTCTGCCCAAGAAGTAGAAGTTAAATCTCTACATATAAGAACCAATATATCTATAAACCGTGAGGGTGTGACAGCCTTTGCGGTTTTTCTTTTGTCGTTTTTTGTTAGAACACGTCATAAGGCGGTTTCTGGAATTGGATGCCGTTCTCCGCCCGTCAATCTGGATTTTCAAAAAAATTCAGATTGATTGGAGGAAATTACAATGCTTGAAAAGCATCCAAACCGAAAAAAGGACAAGTATAACCCGTACACTTTGACGATAACCGAGGGACATTATTACCTCTCTTTTAAGGACGGGCGTGGAAAGCAGCAGAATATTGAAATTGATGAAATGTTGTACCAGACGTTTGACAGATTTGAGCTTGAGGACATATCCCATCTGAACAGGGTGAGCAGGCACATTGAACACTCCGAGCTGACTGATGAAACGCTAAATGACAGAGCTTTTTATAAGGCAGGACGGATTGAGGATATTGTTTCGGAGAGTATTGAATACGAGCAGCTACATAGGGCGGTTTCTGAACTTCCCGAAGTGCAGCGTCGCAGGCTGAAGCTGTACTTCTTCGGTGAGCTGACCTATGAGCAGATTGCAAAGTTGGAGGGCTGCACAAAAAGGGCGGTTAAATTCAGCGTGGATATTGCGGTTGAAAAGCTGAAAAAGAATTTTAAGATTTTTTAAATTTTACACTACACGCAGCCTTTGGTGAGTGAGCAAACAGGTGAAGGGGCTTAAGCCCTTTCACCTGTTTCGCTTTATGGCAAAAACGGGACGGCTCTTTGACAACCGAATACCCATTCACCAAATACATTCTCTTTGTGGCTGTAATAAGCATAAGCGTGTGCAGCGGTACGCCAAGACCCGCCGAAAGGCAGTAAGCGAAAAAATACCGACTGGAAATATCGGGCAGCTCCCGATTCCGCCATGACCCACAAAGAGGACAATGATACTCCCGTCCCGTCACAGTCCGAGCGGTAATCAATCCGCCGCAGGCAATGAGGGCGGCTCTGTCAGACCGACAGTTGGGGTGCAACTCCCGTGGCGTCAGTTCGCTGCTGACCGTTTGGTGACTTCCCTGCGTTGAAACGCATTAGTATTTTCGGGGTGTCGAGGACAAATAGAAAATGCTTCTTATCATAAAGCCAGATACAAGGCGGTCAATGGAAATAGAGTTTGTTTTATACTCTCCCGACCTTAAATACTTCCTTGTGTCTGGCTGTTACATAGGCAGGGTGTTCCTGCCTAAATACTGATGGAGGTTATAAAGAATATGGAAAGAACAATTAGACGTGGCGACATCTACTATGCAGAGCTTAATCCCG
>RAZD01000043.1 GCA_003612525.1 bacterium C-53
CTCCGCCTTGTGGTGTATTTCAAAGCCAAGAACGCCAAGAAATTCCGGCATGGCATGGAGTACGGTTCTGCAAGGTGGGGCAATGCAAAGGATATTGAGCCTTATGTCGATCCGGTATTTGAGAACAACGTGTTACTCACAGAAACGGAAAGGCTGATGATGTCCGGCAGACCAAAACAGCCGAAATATGCGAGGAATAAAAATATCCTTGTTATCGGCGGTTCCGGTTCGGGCAAGACGAGGTTTTTTGTAAAACCGAACCTGATGCAGATGCACTCATCGTATGTTGTTACTGATCCAAACAGATAAGTATAATAAGGTTATAGGGAAGCGCGCACCCTCAAAGAAAGGAGGTTACACACCATGAAGAAGCAGACAGAGAAAGACAAACTCACCGCCCTATACGAAAGACTCTCCCATGACGATGAGCGAGCCGGGGAATCCGTCAGCATTGAGAACCAGAAGCGGATTTTAGAGGACTACGCAAGGAAAAACGGCTTTACCAATATCCGGCACTTTACCGATGACGGAATCCGGGGAACTACGTTCAAGCGTCCGGGGCTTGACGCTATGTTAGACGAAATCCGGGCGGGGAACGTGGCAACGGTTATCATCAAAGACCAAAGCCGAATCGGGCGTGATGTGGTTGAAGTGGGGCTTTTGAAGCGCACCTTTGACGAGTACCATGTGCGTTTTATTGCCGCAAATGACAACCTTGACACCGCCAACGGCTTTGATATTATGTCTATCTTCCGTGACGTGATAAATGAGTGGTATGTTGCCGACACCAGCCGCAAAATCAAGACCGTTTTCAAATCCAGAATGGAAAAGGGCTTGCGCTGCTCTGGTAGTGTCTGCTATGGCTACCGCGCTTCCAAAGAGGAAAAAGGCGAGTGGATAATTGACGAGGAAGCCGCCGCCGTTGTGCGCCGCATCTTCCAGAGCGTCCTCGCCGGGGAAACCATAGCCAGCATAGCAAAGGCACTCCGCGCCGAGAAAATCCCTATCCCGTCCGAGCATTGGAAGCGGACAGGCGAGCCAGTCCGGGCGGCAAAATACACCGACCCCTACGCATGGTCAGCGACCACTATCGGCTACATACTGAAACGCCCGGAATACACAGGACGCAAAGTATTAGGGAAAACCGTATGCGAGAACTACAAGACCAAAAGCAGCCGCAAGACCGCGCCGGAAGAACAGTATATTTTTGAGGGCGCAATCCCCGCCATTGTTGACGGGGAAACGTGGCAGACCGTACAGAAGATACGGGAAACCGTGCGCCGCGCCCCTAAGCGGCAGAACGCCCCTAACCGCTTGACCGGGCTTCTCTATTGCGCCGACTGCGGCTCTAAACTCACACACCGCTATACCCTTGTGCAAGGGAAATGGATTGAGGACGCTTTTATCTGTTCCGGCTACCGCCACTTAATCCATGACTGCACCATGCACCATATCCCCACGGCAAAGATTGAAGCCGCTATCCTTGCCGTTATCCAGCGGGTAAGCTGGTATGTGCGGCACAATGAAAAAGAGTTTACAGAGCGTGTCCGGGAAGCGTCCGACCAGAACCAAGAGAAAACTGTCAAGGAATGTAAGCAGAAAATCAGCAAGGCACAGAAGCGGCACAAAGAGCTTGACGGGCTTGTGAAAAAGCTGTATGAGGGCAACGCCACAGGCAAGATACCCGACAAGTATTTTACCCGGCTTCTTGCTGAATATGACGAGGAACAGACCGGGCTGGAAACGTCCATAGCGGAATGGCAAAGGCAGATTGAAAGCTGGAACGCCGACAAGCTGAAAACAGACCAGTTTATCCAGCTTGTGAAACGCTATACCGATTTTTCCGAACTCACAACGCCCATGCTCAACGAGTTTATCGAAAAAGTGATTGTGCATGAGGGCGAGGGGCGGGGGAATGACCGCCGCCAGCGGATAGACATTTATTTAAACTTTATCGGCGCATTTGAAGTACCCGCCCATATCGTCACCCCGGCAGAGGTGGAGGAACAACGCCGCCAGCAGGAGGAACAGGCGGCAAAGGAAGCCCGTTCAAAGGAGCTGGAAAAGGCGCGGTATGAGAAGCGCAAGGCAGAGAAACGGGAGTTTACCGCAAGGAAGAAAGCGGGGCTTCTCACGCCGGAAGAACTGGAAGCAGAGGAAAAACGGCTTGCACATAACCGGGAGTGGCAAAAGGAATGGCGGGAGAAACGCAAAGCTGCAGAGCCGCCCAAGCCGCCTAAGAAAAAATCCATAAAGGAACTTATGGAACTGGAAAAGACCGGGGCAGAACTTACGCCGGAGGAAACGGAACGGCTTGCAGAACACCGCCGGAAAAAAGCCGCACAGCATAAGGCGTGGCGCGAAAGGCAGAAAGCCGGACAGCCAAAGACAAGGACGCTCAAAGAGCTTGCCGCCGCCCAAAAAGAGGGGGAAGCCTTAACGCCGGAGGAATCGGAACGGCTGGAAGCCCACAAGAGCCGGAAAAAGATAGCAAGGGAAAAGCTGGTACAGCAAGCCGAAACCGACCCGGCAGCGGCGGCAGAGCTTGCAAAAAAGCGGGCGTATGCTTCCGAAGCCACCAAGAAATCCCGGCAGAAAATGTATGAGGAAGCCGCCACTGGAAACCCCGAAGCGGTGGAACGCTATGAGAATTATCTTGCCGCAAGGAGGGAGGCATACCACAGGAAAAAACAGGAAACAGATAGAACCGCATAGCCGCCCCCTCTGGAAATCAAGAGCCGGAAAAACAAGGGCGCATTGTGGAAATGTGCATAACAGGCTATGGAATCATGGATAACTCTGTTCACAGCACATGGAAAAGCAAAGAGCAGCTTTCCCACGTCCCGCAAACAGAGTTACCCACAATTCCAAAAGACAGCCAGTTATACACATTACCACCAATGCCGACTACTACGGAATCTCACACCTATCTTTCCTATCTTTTTGTAAATTCTTAAATTTCTTTTAGGGTATTGCATTATCACCTACAAAGTGTTAAGATGTTTATACACCCACAAAATGTTAAGATAAAAGGAGGACAAAATGGCACAGCAAATTTCTGAATCCGAACTGGTACTAATGAAAATTATTTGGAAGAATGGAGGGGCAGCTTTATACTCCCTCATCATGGAGGAATTGGAAAAAGACAAAAACGAATGGAAGAACAACACCGTACTCACTCTGCTTTCCCGTCTGGGCGAAAAAAATTTCTTGAAAGTGAAAAAAATCGGCAGGAAGAATGAGTATGTGGCTACGGTAACAGAAGCAGAATACCAGACCTTGCAGACCCACAGCTTTCTTGATAAAGTCTACGGCGGGAATGTGAAAAACTTAGTATCAACCTTGTTGCGGCAGGATATTCTTTCGGCAGACGAATTGAAAGAAATTGAAACATTTTGGAGAAAAGAAAATGAATGAATTTATGAAAATATTATTGTCACTGTCTGTTTCCGGCGCACTGTTACTGCTTTTCATTTTGGGATTGAAGCCGCTGTATAAAAACAGATTCAGCAAGCGTTGGCAGTATTATGTCTGGATAATCGTTGCGCTGCGGTTTCTGCTTCCCTTTACTCCCGATACTACGATTGTTGGGAGCCTGTTTGAGAAGTTTGATACAGCAACAGTAATGAATGAAATCCTTACAAGCCCCAATGTACCCGTTTTCGTCAATCCGGGTAACAGCGAATCAGAACCGATACAGACAAACCGGGAAATGACAACCGCTGCTATGCGTGAGCCACTTAATATATACGTCTGCCTGTTTTTTATCTGGTCAGCATTGGCAATGGTTTTATTTGTCCGTAAGATAACAGTTTATCAAGGCTTTATCCAATACATCAAAGCGGGCAATAAAGAGGTATCGGATATAAAAATCTTGAATCTGCTATCTGATTGTGAAGAAAAACTGAATATCAAAACAAGGGTTGAATTATCCCGTAATTCTTTGATTGCTTCCCCTATGCTGATTGGTTTCTTCCGCCCAAGAATCATTTTACCTGTTGGGGAATTAGAAGATAAAGAATTGTCATATATCTTTGTGCATGAGCTAACTCACTACAAACAAAGGGATATGTTTTATAAATGGCTGATACAGATTGTTGTGTGCGTCCATTGGTTCAATCCTTTTGTATATTTACTGGAAAGGGAAGTAAATAAATCTTGTGAATTGTCATGTGATGAAAAAGTCTTATCCGTACTTGATGAAAAGGCAAAGCGTGAGTATGGGGATACGCTGATTTCCTTTTTGAAATCAAATAATCTCTACAAAAACTCTTTAGCTTCTGTCACATTAACAGAGGGAGCAGAACAATTAAAAGAAAGGTTAGGTGCTATTATGAAATTTAGAAAAAAGTCAAAAGTGGTTATTGCTATCACTTCTATTTTTACGGTTGCTGTTTGTGTCTGCTTTTTTGTAACAGGTGCATATGCCGCACCTTCTGTTGCTAATGATATGAAAACGTGGAAGGACAGCGAAATACTGAATGAAGTATTAACAGAAGATGGAGTATACTATATCTTTTGTGATGGTGCAGGGGAAGATGACAAGCCACTTTCTTCTGTTTCTGCCGGAAGCATTAAGTTTGTATTGGTACGAAAAGATAGTTATACCTCTATCGGACCATTTGACAATATGGAAACGCTTATGGAAGATGTTGCCGGGCAGTGTGAGTATATGAACACTCTTACACAGGAAGAAAAGGAATTAGTCATGGAAACTGCCGCAAAGATTATTGAAAACAACAAAGGATACACATATGTTCAGCGCGGTTACTATTCTGATTCCTACATCATTGAAATAGGTTGGAATCTAAACGAGTCACTAAGCAAAGAATATGCAAACAGCAAAGAAATAACTTTAGAAGATAATTCTGTAATTAAGGTGTATTTTGATGAAAATGCGATAGATTATCTGAATGATAATAACGCTATTTCTGCAATAGGAAAATTGCTTTATTCTTTAAACAACAGAGATATGCAAAATTATCCAACGATAGAAACACCGCTAATTACAAATGTTACTTATGTCAGCGAGAATAATTTATCAATACTTGCAGACGAATACTTTCAAAACAGTAGCTTAACTGAATTTTCAGCAATTTTTCCTGTATTAGATATAGAGCTTCAAAAGGAATATTGTCAAAAGATATACGATGATAATAAGATTGCTTTCTTTTCCTCTATCATACCGTACATGGATAGGGATTTAGTGATGTTGTATGCAGATAAATCAGACCAAGACCAAAAGGTGAATTTCTTTTCCGTTATCTTAGGCTATGTACAGTCAAACGACCTAAATCAATATGCAGAAAAATATTACGAAGCAAATAATATTTCTTACTTTACGATTTTGGTTAATTACATGACAAAAGAAGAAAGACAGGAATGGCTGAAAAGGGCGCAGACAGATAAGAAAACTAACTTTGTTGCAGTCTTATCTGAATAATTGTTTGATTAAATTGTTGCGGTTTAACAAGGGGCAGCCGATAAGAACAAAGCTGCCTCTTGCAAAATAAAAGAACCTAATTAACATTGTTTCCCCATGTGGGAGAAAGGAGGATTTTTCTATGGCTTGCACAGAAGCATACAGGGAACACATCATGTATTCTTTCAATGCCTTTTGCAAAGTTGTCATACGCTATGCCGCTATCAACGCATGGCGCGACAGGAACAGGCGGCGGCAAAAAGAAATATCCTTTGAATACCTCACAGAAGAAAAGTTCTACCCTCTAAGCACATCAGACGAATTTCTCAAATCACCCTACGAACAATACCCCGTTACGATATGCGGTCAGACAATCATACTCACCAATGGGGAGCTTGCCGCCGCCCTGTTATCATTGCCGGAGAAAAAGAGGGAAATCATTTACCTTTACTTTTTCGGGAATTACACACAGCAGGAAATCGCGGATTTATACGGGCAATGCAAGAGTACGGCATGGCATTATATCCACAGTGCCTTGCAGTTGTTGCAGGAGGAAATGGAGGTGCTTTTACATGGGAAATCCTAACCTTATACCGTATGAAACCATTGTCCGGGCAACCAGCGGAGAGCCGGAAGCCGTGGACGAGGTTTTACGGCATTACAGCAAGAGAATCCGCTTTGCCGCCCTTGAAAACGGACACGTCAACATAGACACCGAGGACAGCATAAAACAGCGGCTTATCACCGCCCTGTTCCAGTTCCGCTTTGACTGAAAAGGGCTGCATAACGGGAGGTGGTATTTGTCGGGAAAATAGTCATGCTTACATTCAGCGACACCGAAGAAAAAGCGGTTGAGAAAGCCATAGCCGCCCTTGCCGATATGATACCGCTGGAAGCCATACAGCCGCCACACTCCCCGGCGCTTACTTTTCCGGGATTGGAAATCAGATTACACCAACGCCGGGTATTAAAAGACGGCACGGACATTTACCTCACCCGTTTAGAATACGGCGCACTCTGCTATCTTGCCGCCAGTCCGGGGAGGGTGTTCACAAAGGCGCAAATCTTTGAAGCCGTGTGGAGCATGGAAAGCGAAAGCTGCCAGTCAAACGTGACAAATGTGATATGCAATCTACGGAAAAAGATAGAGCCGGACAGCCGCCGCCCCACTTACATAAAGACCGTTTTAGGCATAGGCTACAAGTTTACTTCCGGGGAATAACAACAGGATAACCGCCGCTATTGGCGAAGATACGAAACAGGAAATCAAGGAAAAAGGTTTCCTGTTTTTTTACGCCCATTTTGCTTATTTCCGGCTTTACTGTATGGGAAAATACCGCCGCAAAATTGGCAGAATCCACACCACGCAAGCCGGGGGAAAACGGCAAAAGCCAGCACAGCGGAATCCGTCACTTTCTAAGAGCAAGATTCTACCACAGTACCAAATTTCGCCTATCGGCTCATTTTGTCCTATGGGAATCTTGTTGGGGTTGCCACCCCAAGCCCGCCTTTTTGCGGCTTGCGCCGCTTGAAAAAATCCACCCACGAAAGGAGGTTCACAGCCATGAAAAGATACAACACGCCCCACCGCCACCGGGTAATCAAAACACGCTTGACCGGGGAAGAATACGCCGAGTTTTCCGAGCGAGTTTCTCTCTGCAAAATGAGCCAAGCCGAATTTATCCGGCAAGCCCTTATCAAGTCAAGTATACGCCCGGTCATTACCGTTTCCCCGGTCAATGATGAATTACTCTCTGCCGTTGGAAAACTTACAGCCGAGTACGGGAAAATTGGCGGGAATCTGAATCAGATTGCCCGCTGTCTGAATGAGTACGGCGCACCCTATAACGCCCTCTCAAAAGAGGTACGAGCCGCCACAGCGGAGCTTGCCGCCTTGAAGTTTGAAGTCTTGCAGAAAGTAGGTGAAGCTGTTGGCAACGTTCAAACATATCAGCTCTAAAAATGCCGACTATGGGGCTGCCGAACAGTACCTAACCTTTGAGCATGACGAGTTTACCATGAAGCCCACACTGGACGGAAACGGGCGGCTTGTTCTCCGTGACGATTACCGCATTTCCTCTTTGAATTGCGGTGATGAAGATTTTGCAATCGCCTGTATGCGCTCCAATCTGAAATACGGCAAGAACCAGAAGCGGGAGGACGTGAAAAGCCACCACTATATCATCAGCTTTGACCCCCGTGACGCACCCGACAACGGCTTGACCGTAGACCGGGCGCAAGCGTTGGGCGAGGAATTTTGCAAGACACATTTCCCCGGACACCAAGCCCTTGTCTGCACCCACCCGGACGGGCATAACCACAGCGGCAACATTCATGTGCATATCGTAATCAATTCCCTACGGATTGCCGAAGTGCCGCTATTGCCCTACATGGAAAGACCAGCCGACACAAGGGAGGGCTGCAAGCACCGCTGTACGGACGCAGCTATGGAGTATTTCAAAGCGGAAGTCATGGAGATGTGCCACCGGGAAAACCTCTATCAGATTGACTTGCTGAACGGGAGCAAGAACCGCATTACCGAGCGTGAGTATTGGGCGAAGCGGAAAGGACAAGCCGCACTGGATAAAGAGAACGCTTCGCATGCCGCCACAGGAGAGCCGCCCAAGCAGACCAAGTTTGAAACCGACAAGGAGAAGCTACGGCGCACAATCCGAGCCGCCCTGTCCTCTGCCGTTTCCTTTGAGGATTTTTCCTCTCTGCTTCTCCGTGAGGGAGTGACCGTCAAGGAAAGCCGGGGGAGATTGTCATATCTCACCCCGGACAGGACGAAGCCCATCACCGCCCGGAAATTAGGTGATGATTTTGACCGTGCCGCCGTACTGGAAACACTCACCATAAACGCACAGAACACCGCCAGAGCCGCCGAAAAGCCCGCACCCAGACAGGAATACCCACACAGCATAAAAGACCGCTTACAGCGCAACAAAGCCGCCATAAACGCCCCAAAAAATGACGGAGTACAACGCATGATAGATATAGCCGCCAAGAAAGCCGAGGGCAAGGGGCGGGGCTATGAAAAGTGGGCGACCTTGCACAACTTGAAGCAAATGGCGGCTACCATGAGCATTTACGAGGAATCCGGCTTTTCTTCCCCGGAAGAACTGGAAGCCGCCCTTGCCGCCGCCAGCGCAGAGATGTCAAACGTCCATGCGGAACTGAAATCCGTGGAAAGCACTTTGCGGGAGAAAAAGGACTTGCAGAAACAGCTATTGGCGTACATCAAGACCAAGCCCGCCCGTGACGGGCTGAAAGCACAGAAAACAGAGAAAGCCCGCAGGAACTACCGGGAGCAGCACGAAAGCGATTTTATCATAGCCGAAGCTGCCACCCGGTTTTTTAAGGCACAGGGAATCCAAAAGCTGCCAGCGTCCAAGACCTTACAAGCGGAGATTGAGCAGCTTATGAGTGAGAAGAACAGCCTTTACAACGAATACCGGGAAAAGAGGGAACGCACAAAGGAATTGCAGACCGTAAAGGGCAACATTGAGCAGATTTTAAGGCGAGAGCCAGAGCGCAGAAAGGGGCGGGAAAATGAACGGTAAACGCCCCTACATGGACTACCCACAGTACAGAGCCGCCCGCCGCCTTGTGCATGAGTGCTGTAACTACGATAACGGCAACTGTATTGTGCTGGATAACGGCGAGCCTTGTGTATGCGTCCAGAGTATCAGCTATTCGCTTCTCTGCCGCTGGTTCACTGCCGCCGTGCTTCCCCTTGACTGGAAACTGGAAGCCGCCCTACTCCACCGGGCAGAACTGAAACGCTGTACCGAGTGCGGCGGTCAGTTTCTCCCAAAATCCAACCGGGGGAAATACTGCCCCGATTGTGCCGGACGCATGAAAAGAACCAGAGCCGCACAGCGCAAGCGGAAACAGAGGGGGAAATGTCACGCTTTAGAAAATACAGAACCCCCGTAAATCAAGGCTTTCCGGCTGCTGCTCAATGGGTATGCGGTACATTTATCCTTTACCCCCGGAAAAGCCGTTTTAAATGCGTAACAGAAGCCACAGACAGGAGGTGAAAACCATAGCTGAATACATCACAGCCGAAACAATCATACCGCCGTATCTGCCCTATCCCCGTTTCCTGCTGAAAATGGACTTGTCACAGACCGCAAAGCTGCTCTATGCGCTGCTGTTAGACCGTTCCACCCTCTCACAGAAGAACGGCTGGCAGGACAGCGAGGGCAGGATTTATATTGTCTACCCGGTTACGGAGATAGCGGAAATACTGGACAAAGGCAGGACAACGATTCAGGACACGCTGAATGAGCTTGCCGCCGCCGGACTTATGGAACGGAAAAGGACACGTTTTGCCGCCGCCAACCACATCTATGTGAAAGTGCCGCCAGTAGTACAGGTTTCCGTACCTATGACAGCCGGAAAACCGGACACCATAAGCCCGGAAAATCGGACTTATGACAGCCGGGAAACCGGACTTATGATGTCCGAAAAACCGTACCCTAACAACTATAATATAAACAAACTAAAAGAGAGCCAAACAAAGGGAGCGAGTGGGGAGCCGCCCGCGCCCTATGGCAAGTACCAGAATGTTTTCCTCTCTGAATCCGAATATGCGGAGCTGAAGCAGGAATACCCGGACAGCCTTGAACGTCTTATCGAGGAAATGAGCCGGTATATTGCTTACAGTGGAAACGATTATATAAACCATGCCGCCGCGCTTTACAGTTGGGCGGACAGGGAGAAAAAGGAGAACCCGAAAAAGGGAATCCCCGATTACACCTACAAAGAGGGCGAGAGCCTTTGACCGCATAGACACAACGCCCCGTAAACAGGGCGTGAATAAAACCATGAACAAGGAGGACGATTTTATGTGTGATTATGATAACGCCATTTTCCGGCTTGCCACAGAAGCAGAGCCACAGCCGGAGGACTACACGGGCGGGGACGGGCTTTTATACTGCGGGAACTGCCGCCAGCCCAAAGAAGCCTACTTCACCGAGGGAAAAGGGCTTTTCGGACGTGACCGCCACCCCAAAGAATGTGACTGCCAGCGCAAACGCCGGGAAACGCAGGAAGCCGCCGACAGGGAACGAAAACACCGTGATACCGTGGAGGACTTGAAACGCCGGGGATTTTCCAACGCCGCCATGCGCCAGTGGACTTTTGACAATGACAACGGCAAATGCCCCCAAATGGATAAGGCGCACTTTTATGCGGCGCATTGGGAGGAAATGAAAGCGGAGAATATCGGCTATCTGCTATGGGGCAAGGTAGGCACAGGCAAGAGCTATTTCGCCGGGTGTATCGCCAACGCCCTTATGGAGCGTGAGATTTCCGTGTGCATGACGAACTTTGCCCTTATCCTCAATGACCTTGCCGCCAGCTACAAGGGCAGGAACGAATACATAGACCGCCTTTGCCGCTTCCCTCTGCTTATCCTTGATGATTTCGGTATGGAGCGCGGCACGGAATACGGCTTAGAGCAGATTTACAACGTGGTTGACAGCCGATACCGAAGCCGGAAGCCGCTGATTGTCACAACGAATTTGACGCTGGAGGAATTGCAGCACCCGGAGGACACCGCCCATGCCCGGATTTATGACCGTCTGCTTGAAATGTGCTGCCCCGTTTTCTTCACCGGGGAGAACATCAGAAAAGCCACGGCACAGGGGAAAATGGAACGGTTAAAAGGACTGATGAACGGAAAGGAGAGCCTATGAACCATGACACCAGCAAGACCAGCTACACCGCCGCCCCTCTGGACGCGAAGCCCGACCTTGTGAAGCGGATAGGGAACACCACCTTTGACATTCATATCCATTTCAGCGAAACCAGCCGGGAAACCTTTACGGACAAGGTAGTGCGGCTTATCGAGAACGACAAGGACAGTGTAGCCAACTGAAAAGAAGATACACTTTTTCTTATTCCCTACTTGACATTACCAAAGGGTACAGTGCTGGTCGAGTGCGGAAAAATGCTCTTAAAGAACAATTACCGGGTGAAAGTGCTGAATACCATTAACTTTAAAAAGTCCATGCACTACAACCCTCTCGTTTATATCCGGAGCGAGAAGGACATTTTGAAACTCGTAAACACAATCATCTTAAACACCAAAGGGGAGGGGCAGCAATCCGGCGAGGATTTTTGGGTGAAAGCCGAAAAGCTCTATTACACCGCACTGATCGGGTACATCTGGTATGAGTGCGTGGAGGAAGAACAGAATTTCACCACTTTGCTTGACATGATAAATGCCAGCGAAGCAAGGGAGGATGACGAGGAATTTAAAAATCCCGTTGATTTGATGTTCGATGAGCTGGAGGAAAGAGAGCCGGAGCATTTTGCGGTAAAGCAGTATAAAAAATACAA
>RAZD01000044.1 GCA_003612525.1 bacterium C-53
GCTCTCAAGGTGGAAACTTCCAGGTGGCTCTCAAGCGGGAAACTGGTGGCTCCCAAGGAGGATAATATTCAGTATGGCAGTGCAACCATAAGTTTGACGGAGGGGAAAAATGTGCGACGCCCCATCTGGATGAGGAAAGGATAAAAGAACTGTTCTTGAAAGCGGCGAATATCTTCTGCGCGGAAAAGGATGAGGTCCTGGCAGGATTCGAAGCGGTCAAAGACACGGTTTTTGCCACGGCAGCTCTGGAGGAGGAAAAAGCCGGCCTGCAGGAAGAGATGAACGTGGTGGCGGGGCTGATACAGCAGTGCATCAACGAGAACGCCCGCGTGGCGCTCGACCAGGCCGAATACCAGGCGAAGTACAATGCGCTGGCGGACCGGTTTGAAAAAGCGAGGGAAAGGCTGGAAGCGGCCAGCATGGAGATCACGGAGAAGCAGGCCAGGCGGGAAATGGCGGAGCGGTGCCTTGCGGAGATTGCAAAACAGGAAGGCGTGGTTTCAGAATTTGATGAAGACCTCTGGTATGCGCTGGTCGATTATGCCACGGTCCACGGAAAGAATGATGTGAGGTTCACGTTCAAAGACGGGACGGAGATCAAAGTGTAAAATCCTGCGGTAATGGGAATACCGCAGGATTTTACATACTTCCGAACATTTTGATTTTGCCATGGGGGAAAATCAAAATGTATAGGCAAAATCAAAATGTGTAGGGGAAAATCAAAATGTATAAGGCAAAATCGAATTGTATCAAAGACAGTAGTCCCATAGAGGCTATCATAGACCGGGAAACATTTGAAAAGGTGCAGGCCCTCTTAAAGCGTGATACCCGGACGGCTCCCCGGAAAAAGGAGCTCCACCTGTTCAGCGGTTTCCTCCGCTGTGCGGATTGTGGAAAATCCGTTACCCGGAGCCAGAGCGGGCAAAGCTACCGTTATCTTTGCTCTACCTACAAAAACCGCTCCCGGACTGCCTGCACCATGCACGCCATCAAGCATGAACGGCTGGAGGCCGCTGTCCTGTTCGCTGTACGGCAACAGGTACATCTGGCGGTTTCCTACTCCGAGATTATTTCCCGTATCAATTCGGCCCCTGTCAAAAAAAGCCAGTCTTTCCGGCTGGATGATCTGATAGCCGCCAAGGAGCGGGAACTGGCAAAAGTTACCCGGTATAAGCAGTCTCTTTATCAAGACTGGAAAGACGGGGAAATTACCCAGCAGGACTACCGGGATATGAAAGCCGATTATGAGCGGCAGGCCGCATCCCTTTCGGATATTCTGACCCGGCTGACCGCTGAACGGGCGGAACTGGCAAACGGTGTTGACAATGAGCATCCCGCTCTTGTAGCCTTTATGAAATACCAGAACATTGAAACACTTAACCGGGAAATTCTGATTGAACTTGTAGACCATATCAAGGTTTATGAAAACGGCAATATCAGCGTGAAATTTAAGTTTTCTGATGAGCTCCGCCGGATTGCCGAGTACATTGAAATTAACACCACTCAAAACCCCGCTGTGGCGGGCTGATTCCCGCCACAAACCTTTCTGACAGTGAGTATTCTTAAAAAGAAACATTCATATCTATGATATTTCATCTGAAGAATTTCTGGAATTTGCGGAAAATGCAATTGCATCTGAATCGAAGGAAGGAATTGTAAATGCTGTTTCGAATCTAAAGAGAGCATTAGATTGTGAAATGGATATGTTTTTTGAGAGCATAAATATAAAAAGAATTTTTGAAAAGAAGAATTTGAAGTTTGAAAAGAAGCCCCAGTTTTTGGCTAATATAGGATTATTTCCGATTCAGACTATTAATAAATTAAATTTTATGAGAAATAAACTGGAACATGAATATAAAACGCCAGAAATATACGATTTACATACATATTATGAATTGGTATGGAGTGTTGTAAAAATATTGGATTTGTATCTTGAATTATTATATACAAATGGAGAGATTAATTTAGAACTTTATATTGAAAGTAATATGTATTATCTTACGATGAAGCATAATATAAAAGAGTGTGCATTTGAATTTACAATAATAGATTGGACTAAAGGAAAGCAGAGGAAACAAAAAAGTCTCAATGTAAGTTTAAGGAACCAGGGGGATGTAGATGATTTTATAAAAGCATTTAATATATATTTGTTATCTATTCAATATTTTGATTATGGAAATCTTAATTTATACAAAAAGAAAGTAAAGAAACTGATAGAAACAGAAAGAGTATAGATGTTTGTAATGCAAAGAATTATGTGGTCAAATTAGAGATGTTAAATGAATGCAAAGTTTTATAATGAAATTAAAAATATATTGAATATAGCAAGAAATAAAGTCTATAAAACAGCCAATTTTATAATGGTTGAAACGTATTGGAATATAGGAAAATCTATCATAGAGGAATAAGGCGGCAACGAAAAGGCAGAGTATGGGGCAGGTTTGTTAAAAGAATTATCAAAACAAATGACGCAGGATTTCGGAAAAGGCTTTACAGTAACAAATTTGAAGTATATGAGGCAGTTTTATTTAATGTTTCCAAATGGTCACGCATTGCGTGACGAATTGAGCTGGACGCATTATAGACTCTTAATTAAAGTTGAAAATAGTAATGCACGTGAATTTTATATGCAGGAAGGTGTAAAATCACAATGGGGCACCAGACAGCTTGAGAGACAGATAAATTCTTTTTTCTACGAAAGATTATTATCCAGTAAAAATAAAAAACAGATTGAGGAAGAAATTCAAACATTAGAACCTGCTAAGAAACCAGAAGACATTATCCGTGACCCATATGTTCTGGAATTTCTTGGTTTAAGTCCGAATGGTGATTTTTATGAAAGTGATTTAGAACAGACATTAATTACGCATTTGCAAAAATTCCTATTAGAGCTTGGAAGGGGATTTTCGTTTGTTGCCAGGCAGAAGCGAATTACTTTTGATGGGCGGCATTTTAGAATTGATCTTGTATTTTACAATTATATATTGAAATGTTTTATTTTGATAGATTTAAAAGTTGCGGATTTAACACATCAGGATTTAGGGCAGATGCAGATGTATGCTCATTATTATGAGCGGGAGCTTATGAATGAAGAAGATTATCCACCGATTGGTATTGTGTTATGTGCAGACAAAAGTGAATCAGTGGTTAAGTATACGCTGCCTGAAAATGAAACACAGATTTTTGCCTCAAAATATAAGCTATATTTGCCAAGCGAGGAAGAATTGCTAAGGGAATTGAATCAGGAATATCAAGCATTAGAATCTTGCAAATTAGAGGAAGAAAATAGATAGTTTCCATTTTTCGTAGGAAAGAAGTATCACAAGCAGTATTAGAAATATTTCCTATATTTTTGTGATTTTGTGGGGATGTGTTTCAATTCGATATGCATGTGGAAATTAAGAATCGCAGGAAGTAATTTTGAAGACTGAAAATTAAATAAGAGCATAAATTGAAGAATGAAATGTCAGCCAGTGGATAAGGCTGACCGTCGCCGAACATATGCTGCCCTTTTCGGCGGGTGTATGGTAGCATGGCTTTGAATCCCAAAGCCGTTACATAACATTGCGAATCTGAGCAGGAGAAAATTCTCTTGTCATTCGTGATGTCGTGTAGCGGCTTTTTCATTTATCCAAAAGTCAAGAGAAAACGAATCCAGAACGGAGGTGCAGGGACATAGATTTTCTTTTCGGCGGGTAAAACAGGCGTTAAGAATGCTGCTGCGCAGAAAAATGCCTTTCGGTGTTGTCCACAGAGATAGCGAGCATCAGATTGTGTCAGCCACAATCCAATCCACAGGCTAAAGGCGTGTGGACTTCACTCAGGGGGCTGCCTGATATGGCAACAACAAGTTTATGGCAGAAAATCAGCAAGCCATAATAAATGATGTAATTGATATAAAAACGGGCGTGTATTTGCACAAAACTTAAATAAATATAGTTAAGAACAATGAAGAACACGCCGAGTTCGAGTAACAGATAAAATCCCGGAAATGCTGATAAAATGGGCATTTCCGGGATTGTTTTATACCGTTTGGCTCTAAAATGGCTCTAATTATTTGATGAATACTGGATTTCGGGCGGGTATTGTGATACCTGCAAACAAATTTAAAGAACTAATTGCCATTCATATATCTTCGTGTTACAATACATCTACAGAAAGTACCCATGACAGGGTGGTAGCCTCCTGAGTTTATGAAAACCGGTGTGCCGGTAATACAAAACGTACATAGTACGTTGGAAGGGAGGTGGCGCCGATGACAGCTTTTGAAATCATTTCGATTTTCATTGGAATATTAGCATTGCTGATGTCCTTTGGTAGCTTAATTGTTGCGTTGCTTGCCTTTCTCGATAAGAGAAACAACAAGCGAAAATAAAAATGCCTATCCTGTCTGCCAACAGGATAGGCGGTGTCCGTAAGGACATTCTTTGACCTAAACTCGGAGCATCCACTTTGGAGTGGGTGCTTTCTCTTTGTATTGTTATAATACCATTGAATGTGAAATGTTTCAAGGGATTTCCGCTAAAATCTGTAGATAATTGTTTAGTAAATTTTGATTTCGCCCTCATAGTTGTCGGCTCTTTCTAACAGAGGAGCGGTTGCGCCCATAGTAAAAGCTATGTCATTGCTTCGGATAGACAATAGTTCCATTCCAATATTCAGATTAAGGAAATCCATTATCTGCTGATTAAGCTGAATTACACCATTCTCTGAAATATTTACCCAACAGTATGACCGTCCTTTGTATTTAATAAATTCGCCCTCTGTAGTCTTATAATTCGGTAAAGCCGGATTATCAGTAAGAATGTGTCCTAATTTTGACGGTTCTAACAATCCTTTTCGTGTCACACAAAAGCCGCCAGTGACTTTGCTTCCAGTAAAAAGATAGACTTTTTCCTCTACTGTGGCGTGGTACTCTGTAAGAGTCTGTGTGGGGAGATGGATTGTCAAATCATCTCGTATCAGTGATTTTCCGAAAATAAATTTACCACCTTTGTTCATCTGTGGCATATATCATCAACTCCTTTTCCTAAAAGTGGAAGTCCACTATACCACAAGAAAATTCAAATGTCACTAAGGCTCTCTTAAGTGTGGCAAGCTATTTTTCAGCATAACGAGAATGATTAGTTGCCAGGATATATTTTTTAGAGAGAGTGCCTGTGGCCTCTAATTGTTTTTGTAAGCGTTATTCTCCAAGTAATAACGGAACGCTTTTACAATATAATCAGAAGCCCCTTTTCCATATTTGCTATCAGTTATGCTTTTTATATAATCGCCTGAATATGTGTCGATAAGAATATTGATATAGGGCTTATCGAGGGATACGCTGGTGCTGTTTTTCTGTATGAGCTGCAATAGTTCGTGTACAATGGATTGTATTTTAGGGGAGGAAACATCTTCTGACAAATCGGTGGTTAGTCTGCCATACAGAATATCAGATTGTTTTCCAATTTCTTTCACTTCTTCCGTTAATTGTGTTTCCATGAGTTCAGAGAAATGCTCTAAATTATGTTTCATGGCTTCGGTGTATTTTTCAATACTACTGAATTGTTGAATGGCAAGTTTAGCTACCTCTGCTTCATCATCATATAGGCGATAGCCGGATTCAGTCAATTCGCTTGGCTTTAACAATCCAATCTCGTCATAGTATTGTAATGTTCGGGTGCTTATGCCTGTTAATTCTGCAACTTGGCTTATGGTTCGCATTCTTATCAGCTCCTTAAATTTGTGAAGAAGCAAGACAGAGATTGCCGGCTTATGTCTATTCTGCTCCTATGAGAAAAGAATACAGTATCACGTTACGTGGAAGTCAATGCTTTTTGCACAAAAATTTTTATTCATTTTCAGGATATATTTTAACGGAGATACCTCTAACGCCCGTTTTAACAATCTTGCTGTCATTAAGAATACTCTGCTTAACAGCGTCTAAATCCTTTGAAAGTGCTTCAATCGCCCGTTGGTGTTCTTCCTCCGATGAGAAGCGTTCCGTATCATTTAAAAGGTTCTCCTGCAATTCCCTTGCTTTCATGTATACGCTTAATTTATTGATTTCATAATAAATTTTTATTGTGCAACGTATGTAAAATTGCTTGATAATATGTGGTGATTTGTTATAATAAATGATGTGAAAATGGGCGTATATTTGCATAAAACCTAAACAATAATAGTTAAGAACAACAAAGGACACGCCGAGTTCGAGGAGTACAAGAGTATATTATTTGTTATATATAGCAGGTAGTTTGTGAGATTGCCTTATATATTTAAAATCAAATAAAGAATATACATTTTGTTGCCAAATTTCAATATGTATTGGGAGGAGGAATATGACTAAAACAGAAAAGGCTTTGGAAGCATGTGAAAAGGTTTTGGATGGCATAGAAGAAAATTCTATTAGTACGTCATCGGCTTTATTACAATGTTTAAAAATTTCGCGACTGTTGAATGATTATAATGCTATTGTTTGGTTTCAGTATGAGTATGGTGGATATCCACGAACGGATGATGGGAAACATATTCAAAGTGAAGCATGGAATATAGCCTATAAAAATGGTCGTGGATACATTGATGAGGGTAACAAAGTTATTTTCACAGAACTTGCTTCAGAATTAGAGGAAAAGATTGTTGCACAGCATAAAGCAGTTAATAATTTTAGTACACAAGGAACTGCTATTTCAGGGGATTATGCGTTGGGAGCAGTCAATAACTTAACTAGTGCGGTGGCTCGTTCTACAAATGGTATTGTTTCAAATATTGCATTAAGTGAAAAACGTTTATCTATTTTGAAATCTAGATATTATGATTATGCATTAAAAAAACAAATAGAAGTGGCATTTGGAAATGTTGCTGAGAGCGTTTTTTCTGAGTACAGAAAAAAAGTTGAAAATAAGTTTTCTGATTTATCAAAGGATACAATACTTAAATTGCAGGCAGTTGAGGATAAAATTAATTCAGATAATCCAGAATTATATTCGCAGGCATTAACTACATGCCGTAGACTTTTCGAAAATACTTCAAAGGAATTGTTTGAACAATATTTTCCTGAATATAAAGATAGGATGTATAAAACTAAATCTGGAAAAGAAATTGATGTGAGTGGAGATCATTTTAAAAATAAATTATCTGCGGTTATTGAGACATTAGAAGGTAAATCTGCTACAAAAAGTATAGTAGGAAGTAATATTATTTATCTTCTGGATTGGATTGACAATTTAAATGATCTACAATGTAAGGGAGTTCATTCTGATATATCAAAACAAGATGCTATGAGGTGTATCATTCAAACGTATATTTGTCTCGGAGATATACTAAATTTGCAGAGTGATTGATGAATGGCAACATTTTGGCAACATATCAAAGGGAACTTAAAAGACTTGTTTTCATATATGGAAAATCCAGAAAAGACTGTGCCAAATGAAGATATACATGACTTTTTTGACGTGTTTTCTTATGTGAAAAGTCCCCATAAAACAAATGAGGGCGAGTATGTTTCTGCAATCAACTGTCTGAAAGAAACTGCCTTACAGCAGTTTTGACAAAGAAACAGTACCAAAAGACAGGCGGGTATATCGCATGGCACGGCTATCAGAGCTTCAAGCCGGACGAGGTAACGCCCGAACAGAGCCATGAAATTGTCAAAGGAAATGTGGGGCAACAAGTATCAGATAATCGTTGCTGCCCACTTTGACAAGGGGTATCTTCACAACGGAAGAGGAAATGCGGGAAATGGAACAGGAATATATGCAGCATACCAAACGTCAAATCGCTTAAATACAGGCGTGGCAGGAGAAAAAATATGTTCCTGCCGATACATATCTATTTGTATCCCTACCTGGTTTAACCCGTGTGTTATAAATCTGCATAAACTTATAAGGAAAATTTACAAACACACCTGACCATATTTCTCTGAAAGAAGGAAATTGTCAAGGGAATACAGAAGATTTGACAGAATATTTCTAAAATATTACACAATATACCATATATTTTGGGGTATAAAAATAATAATACAAAAAAATATTTTTTTTTTAAAAATAGTATTGACAATTGTCGAATACTTATATATAATACAGATATAAACCAAACAGGTTATGAAATAGATGTAACCCGAAGGAAAAATACGAAAGAGAGGTATGGACCACCAAAAACTTAAATTACCAAACCTAAAGAGGAAACAGAGTCTGACGAGAAAGGATTCAATTTTTAGGTACAAGCGAGGAAGTAAGGAAGTACAAAAAAGAAAAGCGGAATCTTAAAGTACAGAGGTTGGAGAAAATTACATGAGAAGGGTCCTGGATACAGAGAAGGCAGGGACAAAGTTCCAATGAAAAAAGAGAAAGTACATAAGAGGATGCGGAAAAGAGAGGTAGAGTCCAATGGACAATGCAGATGAGATAGGGTGAAGAGAGAGTATCGACGAGAAATACGATGCTCTCTCTTCTTTTTTTCCCTTTTTTTGGATATACTTACATGAGGGTTTGAAAAATATAAACGCAGAGTATGGGGTATGGTTATAATGTTGAAAAAAGCATTTGGAATTGTAGTCATGGTTTGGTTTATTCTTGCTTTAAACCATGTAACTTTACAGGCAGCAGAAATAGACGCACCTGTTATCGTTGTAATTGACCCCGGACATGGTGGTGTGCCGGGAGAGACAGAAGCAAACGGAGGCGCTAATTATCATGATGTGTATGAAAAAGATTTGAATCTGGAAACGGCTCTTGCTATGAAAAAGGAACTTGAAGAGTATCAAGGTATAGAGGTTTACATAACCAGAGAAAATGATGTTGAGATGAGTCTGAAAGAGCGTGCAGAATTCGCGAAAGAGAAAAATGCAGATATGTTTATCAGCATTCATTATAACGCGTCGGCAGACCATCTTTTTTACGGTTCTGAGGTTTGGATTTCAGCATTTGGAGAATTTTATGCAAATGGGTATGGGCTGGCGACGCATTTTATGAATCAGTTCAGGGAAGCAGGGTTTGTAGATAAAGGTATTAAGACGAGAATCGGGGAGAGCGGCAGTGATTATTACGGAGTTATCAGGCATTGTGCGGAATTTGGAATTACAGGTATAATTGTGGAACACTGTTATCTGGATGATGATGTGGAGTTTAAAAATGTGGATACAGTGGAAAAACAGAGAATTTTTGGTGTTCGAGATGCTGTTGCTGTGGCGGAATATTATGGATTAGATAAAGACTCCAGTCCGGAAAAGATCGTGCCTGCTCCGGATATCTCCATACCTGATGCCCCTGTTCTTCCAGATGATACGGAACCTCAGAATATTGTATGCAGCATTCAGTCTTTTGATGAGAAAACGGGCAGTGCACAAATTATTATTACAGCGGAAGAGAAGGAGAGCAGAATCTTATATTATAGCTATAGTGTTGATGGAGGGAAAAATTTCAGTCGTCTGTCTTTGTGGGATGGAGAGGATACTATGAAGCTTGAGATTCCGATTGGAAAAGAAACAGCAGGAACTCTTCAGGTACGTTTATATAATAATTATAACTTAAAGGGAGATTCCAATTTAATATCATTTGATTATCGTAAAAAACCGCAGAAATCAGATAAGAAGGAATCGTATGATCTTGAGGATGCGTATGAAATAAAGATTCTGCCGGATGGTACTGAGGAAACAGAAACAACAGTCTTAACAGATGGGACAGAAATGATAGATATCGTTATTATTATTCTTTCGCTTATATTTTTTGTGCTCGCAGGAGTTTTTGTGAGTTTACTTGTTGCAATGCATTGGAATAAGAAGATGAGTCGATAGATATGATGTAACTGAATTCAGATTATAATTTTTTGATCTTTTCAGAATGGATTTTGACTGTCCTTTTCAATACATCTGTATCGATTCGAAGACCTTCAATAGTATCTGTTTCATTCATATAACGGTCGTATGTATCTCTCTGATAGGATATGATATCTCCAAGTAATGGGATAATTTTGTTCTCCAATTGAACAATTTTGATTTCACGGATTTCATATTGCAGAGATTCAATTTTGTGTTCCATGCTGTTAAGATGGGAATCCATTGTTTGAAATTTGGAATCTGAGTTGTCGAATCTTGTTTTAACATTGTCAAGTTTTGAATCAAGGCTGTTAAGTTTGGCTTCGACATTATTAAGCCTGATTTTGATGTTGTCAAATCTGACTTCGGTATTGTCAAGTTTTATTTCAACAATATCAAGTTTTGCATCAATGTCATTAAGGTTGGTTTTGATGCTGTCGAGTCTGCTTTCAACACTACCGAGCTGTGTTTCAATGCCGGCGAGGTTGAGATTAATATTTTTGAGTTCAGATCCCATGACATTAATTTTAGAATTCATGGAATCCAATTGGTAAATTATTGCATGATATAATTGCTCATTATTCATAGGCTATTTCTCCTTTTTGTATTTTTAAAACAAATTGATAGTCACAGCATAACATACTTTTCAATTATTGACAATCCGAACATATTATCATCCGAACCAAAAGTTTATTGTTATGCAATCATATAAATTTGAGATGAAAATACTTGTTGTTTTAAGTGAATTGATTTTGTTGACATTGTTCGGTGTAAAGCATTAGAGGCTCTCGGGCAATACCTGAGAGATGTTGCCTGAGAGCCTCTTTTCGTATAAATATTTTTTGATATAACTGTTTTATTTTGGAATCATCAGTTCAAAAATCAGATAATTACAGCCATAATACTCCCTGTTCTCAACAGAGATCTCACCTCTGCTCCTCTCCAT
>RAZD01000045.1 GCA_003612525.1 bacterium C-53
ATAATCGTTGATTACCTGGGCGATTAAATCCTTTGGATAATGTTTTCCAGATTTTATTTTTGACATAAAATATGCACCTCCGAATATTATACATGATTTTTTTCTCATGTCCAATATTTGGGGTGCAATTCAGCGTAGGGTTGTTTTTTCTGTCGGACTGTCAGAATGTATGTATTGGTCTACGGATATGTGGAACATTGTCACAAGCTGAATGAATAACTGAAAGCTCGGATATTGCCCCTCTTTTTCAATAGACTGCAAATGTCTTGCCGAAATACCAAGCTCCTCTGCTAATTCCTCTCTGGTAATCCTCTGCTGCTCACGGGCTTTCATAATCGCCTGCCCTAATTCGATAAAGTCAAAATGTCCTGCAACTTCACTCATTTTTTCACCACCTATACTGATAATTTTTACTCTATATATTTTACTGAAATGAGAGTTCCGCTTAAACGATGTGAAATCTCTTGAAACAAGAGATTTAATTTCTGTATGATGGCGATAAAAATTCGTATTTGCACATTTGATTAGAGAAAAGAGATTTTTTATAATGAGTAAAACAGAAAGATGTTAAAATTCATACTCCATACACACGGAGATGCTAAGATAAACTTGGAGGTGGTCTTTATGGCAAAAATATTGATAGTTGAAGATAATGCAGATACAAATGAAGCACTCTCTGAATATTTGCAGGAAGCAGGGCATGAAATCATATCTGCATATGACGGAACGGAAGCATTAGAGCTTTTTTCAAATAACACAGTGGATTTGATTGTCCTTGATATTATGCTGCCGACAATGTCTGGGCTTGCTGTATTAAATGCTGTCCGAAAGACAAGCCAGATACCTGTTATCATGCTCACGGCGTTAGAGGACGAATATACGCAGGTATCGAGCTTTGATTGTCTGGCAGACGATTATATGACAAAGCCGTTTTCAATGGTTGTGCTTGGGAAACGTATCACGGCATTGCTGCGTCGGGCAGGGGTAAAGGATGAGCCAAACATATGGAAATATGGTGATTTGACCGTAGATTTTTCTGGGTATTCGGCTGGTAACCAGAATGGGAAAATTGATGTAACGCCCAAGGAGCTTGACTTGCTGAAACTGCTAGTTGAGCATAGGGGACTGGTGCTGTCACGGTCACAGATATTAAATGCGGTATGGGGAGATGATTCTTTTGTTATAGACCGTATTGTCGATAGCTATATCAGAAATCTCCGTAAAAAATTGGAGCTTGACTGCATTGTTACTGTCAAGGGGATTGGATATAAATTAGAGGTGGATGCATGAAAAAACTAAAATTATTTCCCAAAACCTTTTTATACACATTTAGCCTAATGATGGTGATTGTTGCCGTGTCACATCTGCTGATATATATTTTGCTGCCCACGGTCTATAATCACCGTCAAAAAAAAGAGTTGGAAGCTGATATTGAAAGGTTGTGTGAAAATATTGAAAATACGGGGGATGCCGACAGGCTCTCTTTAGTAACTGAATTTGCAGGAAAATGGAACGCTGATATTCTGGTGCAATATGAGGGGTACGCATATGAAATGAATCTGCTGAACGTAAATGAAAATGAGCCTTCGGAGATTCATGGCAATATGGAAAATGTAAACATCATTGCAGAACAGACGGACGGCAGGATAAAAATATCCCTTACCCAAAACCCAAAAGGTAATACAGACTTTTTTTATGCCGAAAGGATATTTCCAGACCAAAATGGATATGTGAAAACTACCGTATCGAGAGAACAGATTGAAGATGCGGTCAGCACGGTTATTATTATTTTGCCTGTTACAGCGTTTGTCTGTACGCTTGTTTCGGTATTGTTTGCACTATGGTATTCCCACATGATTACAAAACCAATCAAACAGATTTCAAGCGTTACAAAGCAGATGCAGGAATTATCGTCTGGAGCTTATTGTGAAGTGCATACCCATGATGAAATTGAAACATTGGCAGACAATATAAACAGTATGTATGACAGCCTGCTAAAGACAATCCACGACTTGGAACTGGAAATCCATAAGGTAGAGGAAATGGAGGTTCAGAAAACGAATCTGTTACGTTCCGCATCCCATGAATTGAAAACACCTGTTACTGCCGTAAATGCGATGTTGGAAAATATGATTCTGAATGTAGGGAAATATAAAGACCACAGCGTATATCTGCCAAAGTGTAAAATGCTGATGGAACAACTGGCGGTGATGATTAAAGAAATTTTAGATGCTTCAAAAGCTGAAAAAACAGATATGCAAGATGATAAGGAAATTGATTTGTCAGAACTGGTGGAACAGATAGCCGAGCCATATCAGATGATTGCAAAGTCAAAGGGGATTTGCATAAAAATAGACATTCCACAGAAATCTCTTATTTTTTATCCCGTATCCATGATAAAGAAAGTGATTTCTAATTTGCTGTCAAATACAGTTTCTTATACATCGAAAGGTGGAATGATAAGAGTTTATCTTGAAGGACAGAATCTGATTTTTGAAAATGAATGTGTCCCTATTTCGAGGGAGTATTTAACACACATATTTGAGCCGTTTTACCGACCCGATGACAGCCGTGACAGAAATACGGGCGGGAATGGTCTGGGCTTGTATATTGTTGATACGATACTGAAAACCTTGCAAATCCCTTATAGATTTACTGCTATGGAGAACAATAAAGGGATGCGTTTTACGATTGAATTTTAAAAAGTCTGATAAAAACCGTCTGTACGATAACAGGCGGTTTTCTTATGCCCCAATTTTCAAATAATCTTTTATGATTTTCATACGCCATTCATATTAGAATGATACTCCACTCACATGGGAGATATAGAATGTCAATACGAGCATACGAAAGGAGGAACGGATTTGAACAGCTATAAGAGGGCATTTTTTTATGTAGCAAGAAAGAAAGGAAAAAGTCTGACAATTTTTTTATTGCTGCTCTTGGTAACGGTGTCTGTCATGACAGGCATTTCTATCCGAAACGGGACAGAAAAAGCCGCCCAAACTTTGAGGGAAACAATAGGGGCATCTTTTACCATGAGCGGCAATATCGACAGTCTGAAATTTGATAGGGATGAAACAGGGTATAACGCAGAAAAAATCCCTGTCCCCTCTCAGACGGTTATGCAGATTTTAAGCATGGATGGCATAAAAGCGTACAATGCAGAACAGCATTCTCTTATTCAAGCGGAGGGGATAGATTATCTTTCTGGGATGCCAGACGGTAATCTTTCTGCAAATACGGACACTGCCTGTCAGATGGACTTTGTGAATGGGATTTTGGAGCTGTCAGATGGTAGGCATATCACCGCCGAGGACAAGAGAGCAGCGATTATCAGCGATAGACTGGCAGAGGAAAACCATTTAGGGATTGGCAGTGAGATTATCTTGAAATCAGCTTCCCAAAGCGGACAGGGGCAGATGAAAGTTCGGATTGTAGGAATCTATACCAGTGACAGCAAAATGGAATATGACGATGACACCATCTTTTCAAGCCATGATGTGTTTTGGAAATTATCTGGGCAGGAAACATCTGCTTATGCGGGAAATGTGACTTTTTATGTGAATGACCCAGAAGAATTGAACCATATTGTCATGCAGGTAAAACAGATAAGCTCCATTCAATGGGATGATTATTTTATCCAAATAAACGAATCGGAATATCGGGCGGTTTCGTATCAGCTTCAGACATTGGAAAGGCTTACGGGGATGTTGATTTTTGCAATAATGATTGTGAGCGTGATAGTAATTGCCCTTGTGCTTACGATGCGGATAAGGAACAGGATACACGAAGCAGGGGTATTGCTTTCCATTGGAACATCTTCCACCGAGATTACCATGCAGTTTATTTGTGAAGTGTTGATGATTGTCCTATTGGTATTTATCGTTTCGCCTATATTGGGAAATTTTGTCGTAAGACTGGTGGAAACGGCACTTAGAAATATGGGAAATGCAATCAGTATGTCAATTTCACCTAAAGTAACACTGGTGCAGTTCCTTTTAGAAGCATTCATTATCGTAATTGTGGTGATTGCGGCATCTTTAGCAGTTACCCAGATGAAACCAAAAGATATTTTATCAAAAATGAGCTGACAGGAGGATAAAAAACTATGAGTACGTGGAAAAGGGCTTTTTTATATGTCATACGGAAAAAGGTAAAAACCGTTCTTTTATTTTGTGTTTTGCTTGCAATGTCTACTTTTATTCTGACAGGATTGTCTATCTATAAAGCAACGGATGATTCTGCTTTGAGCCTGCGCAGGTCCGTGGGTGGGAGCATCCGATTGGAATTAGATGAAAGTAATGGTGCAAATTGGCAGTATCAGCAGGCAGCAGGGGGAATGATGGTCGAATATGTTGGAACTCCCATTACTGACAAGGATATTCAAAAGATTATGTCAATAGATGGGGTGAAAGCATATAACGGCATAGGTGATGGAAGTGTCTATGCAAAAGACTTTGATTTCATATCTGGGTTTAGTTTTGGTGAGGGAAGCGATTACAGCAGGCTTCCATCTGTCACAAATTCAGAGTATTTTAATTTCTTTACCCGAAAAGCGTTCCAGTTGATAGAGGGACGGCATATTAAGGAGGATGACGACCATGCCGTTTTAATCAGTTCGGCGGTTGCAGAAAAAAACAATTTAAAGCTCGGCGATACCATTACTGTACAGTGCTGCTATGACAGTGGCGATTACCCAGATGTGAAACTGACAGTCGTTGGTATTTACGAGTATAAGGAAGATACCGATTCATTCCAGACTACATCAACGGACAAGCGTAACCGTCTGATAATTGACCATAAGGCAATGCAGGAAATTATGCAGAGGGATGAAATACAGTATGACAATGGCATTGATTTTTATGTGGATGACCCCAGAGAAATTGACAGGATTGCAAAAGAAATAAAAAATCTCGATTTGGACTGGAATTGTTTCTCGCTTACGGTAGATAACTCTGCCTATGAAGCGGTTGCCGCATCTTTAACGTCCATGCAGAGCTTGATTGTCTGGCTGATTGTCGGTTGTATTGTAGTGAGTGTCTGCATCTTGATATTGATTTTGTCCATGTGGATAAAGCAGCGGAGATATGAAACAGGAATACTACTTTCTATCGGAATTACAAAAAGTAAAATTGTTTTTCAGTATATAGTGGAAGTGTTGCTTATAGCGGTAGTTGCTTTTGGATTGTCCTATTTTACGAGCAGTTTGATTTCGCAGGGTGTGAGCGATTTGATTTTTAATCAAGTAGCCGAATCACAGCCTATACCAGAAATAGAATTGCCCGATGACGGCTCGGAGTACCTTGATATAACAGGGCAGTATATTCCTTATGACACTTCAAATATGGAAATGGTGGAAAGCGTGGAGGTGAAAGTCATTCCAAATCATTTGCTTTATATTTATGTTTTTGGAGTTTTCCTTGTTGTTCTTTCCGTTTCAGCAGCATCCATAACAGTTATACAGATGAAGCCTAAAAAGATACTTTCACAAATGGATTAAGGAGGATTTTATCATGAGCATTATGGAAATTCAGAAAGTCCGCTATTCTTATGATAATAAGCGGAATGTATTAAATGGGATAAGCACAGCACTGGATGAGGGTAAAATGTATGCTATCCTTGGACAGTCTGGGTGTGGTAAGACTACGCTCCTGTCACTTTTGGGAGGTCTGGACAGTCCTTTAGACGGACAGATTTTGTATGATGGACAAGATATTGAAAAAATAGGGCTTGCTAATCATAGAAAGAAGAATGTGGCATTTATCTTCCAGAGCTACAATCTGATTGATTATTTGACGCCCAAAGAAAACGTAGCTTTAACAGCAAAACTTTCTCCACAGCCGATTTTAGAACGTGTCGGGCTGACCGAGGAAGAAAGTAAACGGAACGTCCTAAAACTCTCTGGCGGTCAGCAGCAGCGTGTGGCGATTGCCCGTGCGTTGGCATCTGATGCAAAAGTGATTCTTGCAGATGAACCGACGGGAAATCTGGACGAGGATACAGCGACAGAGATTATCTCTATATTGAAAGAGTGTGCCCATCAAATGAAGAAATGTGTGGTTATTGTAACGCACTCAAATGAGCTTGCAAAGCAGGCGGATACTGTTTTCTGCTTGAAGAAAGGCAGGCTACAACAGTTATGAGAACAGAATGGATACACTGCCCTGTTTGCGGTGGTAAAACCCGTAACAAAATCAGAGAGGATACCGTATTGAAAAACTATCCTCTCTACTGCCCGAAGTGTAAGCAGCAAACCTTGATTGAAGCAAGGAATTTGCAAATAACAGTTATCACAGAGCCAGACGCATAAGACGCAGAGTCGATGAACTTGTGAGAAATAATAGTCTGTCGGTTTTTGCATATTTGTGAATACAGAGAAATTCTGATAGAATAAACCTTCCACTATAACACCATACTTTTACAGTATGGTAAGATTGGCATATGGGAGGTGGATTTTAGTGAGTACATATAAAACTTCGGAAGTTGCAAAAATCATTGGCATACATCCGAATACAGTACGGATGTATGAGGAATGGGGACTGATACCAGAAGCGAAACGGAAGCCGAACGGCTACCGAGTGTTTACGGATTTTCATATTGAACAACTGCGGCTTGCCCGCATTGCTTTTCAAATTGAGGTGCTTCAGAATGGATTGCGGAAAAAGATTGTAGAAACCGTCAAGATTTCTGCCAAAGGCGATTTTGATAAGGCTCTTTGTTTTGCGGAGGAATACCGAAACCAAATACGGAAAGAGCAAAGCAACGCCGAGGAAGCGATCCAGATTGCAAGGCAAATTTTATCTGGCAAGTCAGCGGAGCAGTCTCTTTGCTTAAAACGAAAGGAAGTCTCAGACTATCTGGATATTTCTATGGATACACTTCGGAATTGGGAATTGAACGGTTTGCTTCGGGTAAAACGGAAACAGAACGGATACCGCTTCTATACAGGCGAGGATATTGAGCGGCTAAAGATAATACGGTCACTCCGTTGTGCCAATTACTCATTAGAAGCAATCCTGCGGATGCTGAATGCCCTTGAGCATAATCCGCAGGCAAATATTGAACAGGTGCTGAACACGCCGAAAGAGGACACCGATATTATTTCCGTTTGCGACAGGCTGATTGTATCATTGCAGGCAGCCGAAAAAAATGCAGAAAAGATAATAGAGATTCTTACCGATATGAAAAAGAAATTTTCTTAACCCTACATTTTAACACCAACCTTTTTTTCGCTGTTAAGATAAGAGCCACAACAGCAAAAGGAGGATAAGACAGATGAATGAAATCATCAGCGTAAAGCAGCTCTCAAAATCATATGGCGGACTGACTGCCGTGCAGGGGCTGGATTTGTCAGTCACACAGGGGACGGTTTTCGGGCTACTTGGAGCGAACGGTGCAGGAAAAAGCACTACGATTGAATGTGTGTTAGGCACAAGGAAATTCGATGCAGGCACGGTTTCTATTTTAGGAATGAACCCACTCCTGCAAAGAAAACAGCTTTTTGAGAATGTCGGTGTTCAATTTCAAGAAGCGAATTACCAAGACAAAGTGACGGTTGCCGAATTATGTGAGGTAACGCAGTCACTCTATCGGAACGCCGCAGACTACGGGGAACTTCTGAAGCAATTTGACATTGCTGGTAAAACAAAAAGCATGGTCAAGGAGCTTTCGGGAGGACAGCGGCAAAAGCTGTTTATTGTTTTAGCTTTGATACCGCAGCCCAAAGTTGTTTTTCTGGACGAGCTGACGACAGGGCTTGATGCAAAAGCCAGACGGGAGGTATGGAAAATCTTATCTGACCTCAAAGAAAAAGGATTGACAATTTTTCTGACTTCACATTTTATGGATGAGGTAGAAGCATTGTGCGATACAATTTGCATACTCAAAAAAGGAAAAGCTGTTTTTTATGGAACGGTAGAAGAAGCCATTGCAGACAGTCCTTATGACAAGTTTGAAGATGCGTATTTGTGGTATTCTGACGAGGAGGTAAGTGAAAATGAGAACATTTAAAACTATGCTGAAAAATGAAATGAAACTTTCTCTGCGTGATATGAACATGGTCATATTTGCAATTTGCATCCCGCTTGTAGTCTTGATTATACTAGGCATTATTTATGGTAATAAGCCTGCTTCCCCCGGTGCGGCGTACACGTTTCTGGAACAGTCCTTTGGAGCTTTGACAACGATTGCGGTTTGTGCAGGCGGTGTTATGGGACTGCCCCTTGTGGTGTCTGATTACCGAAGTAGAAAGATATTGAAGCGTTTTAAAGTTACCCCTGTCAGTCCTGCGGTGATTTTAGCGGTGCAGGTTGCGATTTACACAATTTATTCCGTGGCATCGCTTATACTGCTTTATATCGTTTCAGCACTCTTTTTTGGATTTCATATGGGCGGCTCTATGATTGCTTTTCTCGGTAGCTATCTGTTAGTCATGCTGTCGATATTCAGCATCGGCATGATGGTAGGCGGGATTTCCCCGAACTCCCAGACGGCGAGCGTGATAGCAAGCCTGCTTTACTTCCCGATGCTTATTTTTTCTGGAGCAACGCTGCCGTATGAGGTAATGCCAAGTGCATTGCAAAAGGTGGCGGATATTCTGCCATTGACACAGGGGATAAAACTATTGAAAGCCGCTTCATTAGGACTTCCGATAGAAAATGTCTTTGTTCCAATTATTGTTATGGTGGTACTTGCTGCCATTTGTATCGGAGTGTCCCTTCGCTTTTTTAAATGGGAGTAGCAGGTAACGCAGAATGGCTGTTATGCCCTGTCTGCGGAAATAAAACAAGATTAAAAATACGGGAAGATACAGAACTCAAGAATTTTCCACTGTATTGTCCAAAATGTAAGCAGGAAACATTGATAGAAGTAACAAATTTACAAGTAATAGTCATCAAAGAGCCAGACACATTAGATGCAGAGCCGATGAACTTGTGAGAAATCACAGTTTATCGGCTTTGTTTTATATAACCACAGGTAGGACAAGCCCACCGAATAAAAAAAACGATGTTTCGGTGAGCTGATTTGCCATGCTTTGAAATCTCTCCGACTTCGCTTTTTGAAGTTTGGAGGGATTTTTATGCCAAAGTATGCAAGGAAAGCTGCCAGTGGCAGGTTTGCTGTATTGCCTGTAAACAATGACTTCTATTTACATATATTAAATAAAGAATGGGTGGATAACCTGTTAAAAAAATCTATTTTAGTACAAGGGGACTTTGCACCCAACAAGTAGAAGTCAAATATCTACATATTAGAACTAAAATATCTATAAACCGTAAAGGTATAACAGCCTTTGCGGTTTTTCTTTTGTCGTTTTTTGCAGAAATACGCCGTAAGGCTGTTTCTGTCATTGGATGCCGTTCACCGCCTGCCAATCTGGATTTTCAAAAAAATTCAGATTGGAGGTACTTACGGTGAAATACGCACCAAGAAAGGTATATATCAAAGAAAATGGCAGTTATATGGAACTGTCCTATAAGGAATTTTGCAATCGCAGAGAAACGGACAGGGCTTATGCGGACAAGCTCTTTATCCCCGTGCAGGGCTGTCTGATTGAAACGGAACAGGCACATTATATTGAGTTTTATCGTGACAAGGAGCGGTGGCGTTATCTGAAAAAACTTGATGCAGATAACAGCCTGTTATCCTTAGAGGCTTTTGAGAGTGACGATGACAATAGTATTGATTTCATCGCTGATGAAGCGGTAAATGTTGCGGAAACTGTTGTCCATAGGATGATGTTGGACAAGCTGCATTCTGCCCTTGCTATGTTATCGGAAGATGAGCAAAAGTTGGTAAATGCTATTTTCTTTCAGGAATTGTCGGAAAGAGAATGGTCAAACATTTCGGGCATTCCACAAAAGACAATCAATGACCGAAAACGGAGAATATTAGCCAAGCTCAAAAAAATTCTGGAAAAATAAAAATTTGTTCCGCTCAACCCCCTCACTTTTTCCTTTGGAAAAGTGAGGGGGTTTTTACAGGCTTCCCACAGTTCTTTGACAACCGAATAACCATTCACCAAATACATTCTCTTTGTGACTGTAATGAGCATAAGCGTGTGCAGCGGTACGCCATGACCTGCCGAAAAAGCAACAGCGATGAAAGGTGGTGAGCGGATAATTACCGACTCAAAATATCGGGCGGCTCCCGATTTCGCCATGACACACAAAGAGGACAATGATACTCCTGTCCAGTCATAGTCCGAGCGGTAACCAATCCGCCGCAGGCAATGAGGGTGGCTCTGTCAGACCGACAGTTGGGGTGTAACTCCCGTGGCGTCAGTTCGCTGCTGACCGTTTGGTGACTTCCCTTGCGTTGCAACGCATTAGTATTTTCGGGGTGTCGGGGACAAATAGAAAATGCTTTTTATCATAAAGCCAGATGCGGGGCGGTCAATGAAAACAGAGCTTGTTTTATGCTTTCACGACCTTAATGCTTCCTTGCATCTGGCTGTTACATAGGCAGGGTGTTCCTGCCTAAATCCAGATGGAGGTTATAAAGAATATGGAAAGAACAATTAGACGTGGCGACATCTACTATGCAGAGCTTAATCCCG
>RAZD01000046.1 GCA_003612525.1 bacterium C-53
TTATGATAATGCAGTGGCGGAAGCAACATTTAAAATCATAAAAACAGAATTCGTATGGAATGAAACATTTACGAATTTAAAGGAATTGAAATTGAAGTTATGGGATTATGTGAACTGGTATAATCATCACAGAATACATTCTTCCCTCGGATATCAAACTCCGGTACAGTACAGGGAAAACAACCTTAAAAAAGTTGTCTAAAAAAATGTTGACAATCCATCTGTCTGTTTTTGAATACATTGAAGGATTCTACAATTCCCGAAGACCTCATGGTTCTCTTGGCTATCTGACACCAAATGAAATAGAATCCGCTTACTGGGGACAGGCTTAATTCTGTCTTCAGTAAAATATTTCTTAAAAATGTGTCTACTCTATTGACTATACTTCAGGCGTTATCTTCTCACCATTCTGTAAAAGGCTCTGCATACACTCCCTTAATTCGGGGTACTCCGATAATCTGTCCTTATACTGATCTTGACAATATCACACCGTCCATGATGTACTTGTGGTGGTTCTCGGCTTTGCGTTTCTTCTCGTTCTGTTTTTTCTTTTCGTTGGCTACACACTGTTTTGCCTGTTCCAATGCCTGCAATGCTTTTTCTAAGTTTCTGCTTGCGTTGTTCTTGCTTTCAATCATTTCTGATACCTCATTCTTTTTGTGTTGTGTTAACAGTTTCTGAAAATAAAAAAGGTAGCTGATTGTCTGTTAAGATAATCCCTACCTAAAGATAAACAATATTTAGTTTTTACATCATTTTTCTGTTCTGATTTTCCCCGACAAATGGGAATTTAGCGTACAATATCAGTATTTATAATATTAAATCCAACTTTTTCGTATAACTTTAGAGCTTTTTCATTCCATTTAGCAACATGTAGCGAAACAGACTCATTACTACTTTGGCGAATATAGTTTATTCCCCATAATAAAAGTTGTTTTCCATATCCTTTATTTTGAAATTTCTTATTGACTATCAAATCATCTATTTCAGTTCCATAACATGCGACAGAACCAATAATTTCTTCTTCACATACAAATAAGAAAATATCCTTACTTTTTTCACTAATCTGTTCGTAATCGTTCAAAAAATTATATGGCTCGATATCAAGGGCTTTTCGCATTTCATAAAAGCAAGCATTATATATTTTCATATATTGTTGGAAATGGGCATTACAAACTATCAAACTTTTTCTCTTATCTTCTTTAAAAGGAATATTCAGTTAAAACAATTTCATCCTTCTTGCTTAATTATACATAGTAGAACATAAACCAGCCGCTTTTATAGACTGAATTTTTTCTAAATTTAGCAATTATACCGGTATGCTATCCCTCACACAAATCGCCCCATACCCCACATATGTCAAGTTAATGTCACAAACTTTTTTCACTTTTTTTGAGCGAAAATCGCTGAAACACGCATAACTTCGTGGGGCGCATGGTTCGCTAATGCTAAGTTGGGGCAAAATGACGGTGAATTAATGTCAAGTTGTTTTCGAGTTTTCTTTCTCGCTTTCACCAATCCCAAATAATAACTTATCAAAATCACTTTGATACAGTCCGTCCTGAATAACTCTATACTTTTCAAACTCACTCTCAGCAAAACTTTTAGCGATTTCAGCTGATACCTTACCCTTATCCCTCAATATCTCTTCCTCATTAAACTCTAAAAATACATCCAGTCTTTTCGCCCAATCTTCCATAGTCATAGGAATCTGCCGTCTTGCCTGTCGTTCCGCATAGTCCAAATACATAGTGACAAACTGATTCAAATCCTGCATTTCCACTTTTGTTAAATAATTCTTTGCAATACTGACATCCGATTTCACGATTTTACCCATTGGAGCATTTTTCCAAGTAGTCAACCCCATATGTTCTTTTCTATGGTCTGCACGCTCTACGATCACCTCTGAAGCCGTATGATGATGAATTGCATAATGCAACTTATTCTGAACCATGGCAAAAAAATCCTTAGATGTAGCCGCTATAGGAGAATAATCCACTGCCGTTGCATAGATATCGGTTATCTTTTGATAAAATTTTCTCTCACTTGCACGAATTTCCCTGATTTCATCAAGTAAATGCTCAAAATATTCCTCATCAAATATCTGCCCATTTTCAAGCCGTTTTTTATCCAACACATAACCCTGAATCGCAAAAGTCTTTAATACCTTTGTTGCCCACTGCCTGAACTGGGTTGCCCGAATGGAATTAATTCGATAGCCCACTGAGATAATCGCATCAAGATTATAAAATTTCATCCTATATTTTTTGCCGTCAGAAGCAGTTGCCGAGGATTCCTCGGTAACTGCTTCTGCCTCTAACTCTCCGCTGGCAAAAATATTTTTCAAATGTAAACCAATATTATCCGTTGAGCAATCAAAAAGCCTCGCCATGCTCTTTTGTGTCAACCATACATCTTCGTCATGAACCCTGACCTCAATGCCGTCCTCCCCATTCTGTTTGGTAAACACAAGAAAATCCGTTGTACTATTTCTGATCTGTATCTTTTTGTCCATAAAATCACCCAATCTTATTCTGACAATCTACTATTACAATCTACTCTCTTAATCCACATCCTGCGGATATCCCATTCATACATACCCTTTAGGAACTGACAGATATCTAGTAAGGTATAAATACTTCTAACAACAATTCTCAATGGTCTTCTGTACTGCATAAGGCTGTGCATATTTAATACAAAAATCACTGACATATATAACATCTTTTTCAAAAGGTTCCACCCACATTGCCGGATATTGACAATATCATGGTTTATTCTGAAAATACTTTTTTATCTCTTTTCCTGTTTTAATCTGTCATTCTGTGTTAAATTCATTTAGTAGAAACCTCCGTTTGATTAAAAGTGTTTTTGTTTCATCCGTCAAGATGAACACTCTTATCTTACTACGAGGTTTCTTTTTATTCTATTGGCGTTATTTCTGAATTACAGGAATGCTCCTGTTAAAAACTTAGTTTCGATTCATAGAACATATTATATCTCGCATTGTCAAAAAGTGCTATGAATTTTCATACATTTAATTTACATCAATAATTTATATCCTTTCTCGTTCAAAGTATAATTTTAAGTTTCCTGTTCCGCCTTTTTCTGCTTCTGCCAATTCCGGAAGCTGGATATAACTCTCTCGTTTTACATTCCCACACTGTTAAAATATAAATCGGTTTTGAGGGATTAAGTTCAATTTTCTTTCTTAATTCTACGAATCAAACTCACCACATTGTCTTCCGCTCCATAATATGACGATTTCCATACTTGATTATAAATTTGCTCCTTAGAAAATACCTGTCCTGGACTTTTAACTAACAAATATAATATTTCAAATTCATAGTTTGTCAGTTCGTTATGTTTTCCGTTCAATATAACTGCTCTATACTTAGGATCAATTACAAGATTTCTATATTTTATCATCTCGTCAGTTGGAAAACTTCTAATGATATGGTACCTTTTTGTTTCAACAGAGGCACAAGATTATCCAAATCCATTTCGGCCTCATCCGCAAATATATATCTCTGATATTTGAAAATTGCCGAAAAGTATGATAAACGGCACGGGAATCAAAGCTCTGTGAGTGCAGGAATTTAGTGCCGTTTATATAGCAACCAATATTTTCTTCACCAAATCACCTCTTTCCTCTCAGAATATAATACCCGTATGAATTCTCATTGTACGTATAAGCATTCTTTATCTTTCTGAATATATGATTCACTCAAACTTCGCGCATAGATTTCGCCTACTCACCAGGTGCATCTGCGTTTATTCAAATGCAAAGTTTGAGTTATTTATTCATCAATAGTAATTTGTTCTTCTATAATCTTTCCTCTGTCCATTTGGTGCCGCAGCTTTCTATTTTTTACGCTGTCAAAAATAATAGAAAAATCATAATCATCAGGATATAATTTCTCCGCAGCCACATGGAGTTTGATTCTTTTTCGGTTAACCCATATTTTTTTATCCGCCATCTGTACTCTCAAAACTCCTTTTTCATTGGCTGTCTTGCAGACAATGCCAATCTTTTTATCTGGATATACAAGAACACTGTCTCCCAGTTGAAACTCCAGAGTTTTTTGTGCTGCCTCGTTCCTTCTTTTCCTTTTTTGAATCCCAGATACCCTCCTCTTTTCTAAATGATTTTTAGAAACCACTTGTTTCAAATTTTCCGATATTTCCTCTTTTCCGTAAGCCGCCTTCATTGCCGTTTTTAACATCTCTTCTGGCATTCCCATTTTCCCGGCTATGTAGAAAGCACAGCTTTCCCCAGCTTCTCCAATAACTAATTGATAAAGAGGTTGCAGACTTTCCTTATCAAAGGTCATCCTCGCATTCTCAATCCTGGCTTTTTTATCTGCATATTGTTTTACCTCTGGATAATGTGTCGTAACGAGAAATAATCCTCCACTCTTTTGTAATTCTTCCAATATTGCAATGGCAATTCCCATACCTTCTGTTGGGTCTGTGCCGGAACCAAGCTCATCCATAACTACAAGGCTGTCTTTATTAACTTTTTTTAATATTTCTAATACATTCACAATATGTGCTGAAAATGTAGAAAGATTCTCTGATATATTTTGCCCGTCACCTATATCACACAGAAAATTACTGTTCATACAAATTTCCGCTTTTTTACATGCCACGTGTAAACCGCATTGTGCCATCATACAATTTAATGCAACTGTCTTAATTGTAACTGTTTTACCGCCCGTATTAGGCCCTGTAATAACTACGCCATCAAAACTCTTCCCTATCTCAAATTGCAGCGGCACGCACTCTGACGGAGCCATAAGGGGATGTCGTCCATCTTCTATTCGGATATATCGCTGCGTATTAATCTTTGGTTCTACTCCATCATATTCTAAACTCAGTTTTCCTTTTGAAAAAATAAAATCTAGTTTTTCTATCATACTGATATTTTGTTCCAAAATCTCCTCATAATCGGCCACCATCGCAGAAAGAGAATAGAGTATCCTATATTCTTCATTATCTTCATGTATCCGTAGAAGCTGCAATGTCTCATAATATTTCCCCACAGAACTTGGTTCTATAAATAATGTACCTCCCGTTGAGGATTTATCAATCACATTACCTTTTATTTTATATTTATATTCTTTTTTAACAGGAATACAAATATGCCCATTTCTCAGAGTACTGAAATGATCAGACAGGCTTTCCTTATTCGCCCGTATAACTGCATCTACTTTCTCCCGCATGCCTCTTTCATGCCGTTCAATATCATCCCGCAAGGATTTTAAATCTTTGGAAGCATTATCATCTATCCTGCCATTTCTAATCTGCATACTAATGGTATCTTTCAGATTATCCAGACAATCCAGCTTCTCATCATAATATGCCAGCGATATTTCCCATTGTTTACAACGGCTTAGATAGTTCTTTAACCGCATTACAGCAACAAGGGATTTTTCCATATCTTCAAGCTGGGAAATGGATAAACAGTCTCCTTTAGCAGCCTTTTGGATGCATTCTCTAATCCCACTTAAAGAAACCAACGGCGGATTTCCGCTTTTCTCCAGTAGTTCTCTGGCTTCACTTGTCTCCCTTTGCCTTGCTATCAATTCATTCTCTGACATGCTGGGAACGGTGTCTTTAATCTTTTCTTTTGCCCACTCTGTAAGTGCCAGTTCAATCCACTTCTCTTTCATCTTATCAAATTCCAATACTTTATCTGTTTGAACCATTTTAAACCTCCTATTACCAAAAATAATTAACTGCTTGCACTCTCATATCTGTGTACTCCATATGACCAAAATGATAATGCAAAAAAAGTAAAAATACACACAATTACTACTCCAAACAACAGACCCTTTACTGACAGTGCCCCTATAAATGCTTGTGTCGGCAACGTTGCAATGATTCCATATGGCAATACACAATAAAAAATAAACTTATAAATTCCATAAAAAGCAATCCCTGGTATTTTCAAACACAAGTCAATCGCTGTTTCCTCAATTTTCGTTAAATTGTTTACAGAGAAAACAAAAAAAGCAAAGCATCGTATCAAGAGTTCCATATCGTAGTACAGTATCGTCATCATAAAAACCAGAAACAGATATTTAATAATATGAGACCATGAAAAACCCATGTCTATTTCTTTCACCCCATACGCAATAATACATGCACTGAAAGCCAATAACGGTATGGAACCTGGATTTATTTTTTCAAAAGTAATTCGCAATAGCGGATTTACCGGTTTGGTCAGATACAAATCCAGTTCACCTGTTTGTATTTTTTCAGGTATGGAAATCACTCCAAAAAAGTAAATTGTCATGTTAAGGGCATTGATCAGGGAAAATGTTCCTACAAAAACAAGGATTTCTCCATGCCCCCATCCACGAATTTTATCCACATGCCCGTAAATTGCCTCAAAGGCAAAAAGCTGAACCAGAAAATAACTCGTGTCAATAAAAAACGGTCCAAAGAATCCCAACCGGAATGTCATGATATGGGATAGCCTTAATTTCATTAATTCTGTCAAAAATTTAAAATTATCTTTCATATTCCTACTCCGTCATATTTCATTCGATAATGTTCATAAGTTACTTGATTTAAAACAATAAAGAAAATGCACCATATACTTAAAACAAATAAGCCTGTCACTGCTTCATCCTCACATCTTCCTATAAACAGCATACTTGGGAGATATGTGACATAATAGAACGGCAGAAATCTCATGCTGGCTATCATCCATTCCGGCAAAAGTGCAAGAGGAATCACCGCTCCTGTCACAACTGCTGATAAATTATCCTTTATCATAAGAAAGGTACTGATCTCCTCAAATTTTAAAGTTAAAATCCCAAGGAAATAATTGAGCTGAGCCATAAACAACAGACCTAAAACAACCATGATAATTCCGCATAGCAATATCTTCAAATTGACTGTATGTACAATAGAAATCCGGAACAAGCAAAACCACAGAACAGTTGCTAAAAAGCCAATGCCTGAAGAAAATACAAGTTTCCCGACCTCCATCGCCACAAAATAGCCCTGTGTCTGTACCGGTATCACCATATATTTTGAAAAGGTGCCGTTTCTCAACATCCCCGTCATCTGCTGGCTGATTTCAGCAGACTTTTCCATCTGGAATAGATAGGAACTTATGATATAGTAAGAAATCATGGTGTGAAATTTCAATCCTGCTATCTGCTCTTTTCCTTCAAACAAAATACTCCATAAGACCCATGCAAACAATATCTTAGCCACTGACAGAATCACATCAACAAATACATCTGCTCTCCAGATTAACTGCGCTTTCATATATGCCCTGGCAATTTCCAAATATTTCTTCACGTTTTACACCCCCTTATAGATACGCTCTACTACAGAGCCTATTTCTTCTTCCTCAATTCCAATATCCCGGATCGGATAATGACCTATATACGATTCCAGAACTCTTTCTGTACTTTGTTTTGGCATTTCAAGCACCAGTTTGTCATTTGTTTTTTCTAATATCCTGCAATATTCCGGGACATCAGGCTCTACACTATTCTCAAAGTATATAGTCATTTTCTTGCTCTTCTGGTATTGTTCAAATAACATATCCGTATCGCCGTCATATATTTTTCTGCCGTAATTTACTACAATAGAGCGTTTGCATAATGCCTTAATATCCTCCATATAATGTGAAGTTAGCAGGATGGTCGTCCCTCTCGATTCATTTATATTTTTCAAGAAAGTCCGAATCTGTTTACTTGCCACAGCATCCAGTCCAATTGTCGGCTCATCTAAAAACAGTATTTTGGGATTATGAAGCAATGCAACAATCAATTCCATTTTCATCCTTTCTCCTAATGATAATGTCCTTACCTGTACATCCATAAGTTCCTGCACCTGAAACAACTCCACAAAAAAGTTCTTATTTTTCCTATACTCGTCTTCTGGAATACGATATATTTCTTTAAACAGTCTCAACGTATCCTCCGCTGTCAGCTCAAAAAACAACTGGCTTTTCTGCCCCATAACTACCGCATATTGATGCTTAAATGCCTTCTCCAGCTTATTAGGATAAAATCCCATGACCTGAATTTCGCCGCCTGTTGGCGCAATAATACCAGTCAGCATTTTCACTAAAGTAGTTTTACCCGCTCCATTCGGTCCAATCAATCCTATAAACTCACCCTCATCCACATCCATGTTAAAGGCATCTACCGCAATTTTTTCTTCATATTCTCTATGGAACAGCCCCTTAATGCTTCCTATCACTCCCTCCTGCTTCTTATACCGTTTATACTCTTTCGTTATATTTTCTGTCCGTATCATTTTCATGTTTAAATCCTCCAAATGAAATATATTTTAGTTCAAGACACAAAAAAACGTGGTTTCTGCCTATCCTAAATAGACTGAAACCACGAATCCATATGTCTCAAATTGACGCAGTAAAACAAGGCTTTCCATGAAAAGATACCCGCAATGTCTTAAAACTTGCACTCCATTTCATAGTTAGTCTAAAACAAAAAAAGCATGACCTCTACAGTCACACTTTCCCTCTTTCTCATTCATCAAAACAAGACAATAATTCCCAGTGTATGCAGTATTCTGTAAGGCAGAAACAACCAGCATTCAATAATGCTGAAAAGGGTACCATAAATAAAACACTATCCTCAGTGCTTACCACTCGCAATGCTTACCCTCTTTATTAAATTTAGTTGTTCTTTGTCATTACAGATACCACCAACATATAGCATATCTACCTTTTCTTTAAAATATGAACCTATACTAACTCATAACTTTTCCAATGTCAATATTTATTTAATAGATATTCTACTCTAATCTCCTTTTTTGTTTTTTCCTGCGTGTTACTTATGTCCGTTAGATTTACTTCCATATATAGTGAAAATAAACTCGAAAAAATTTTATAAAAAAATATCAGCTATATACATAAAATCAGGAAAATGCTTTTAAATAAGCTATTTTCCCGATTCCTAATCATAATAAAATATTTACGTTCCTTTTACACCTTCTGAAGTCCCACAAGTAACTCCACCTCTGCAGTATCAAGCCCTGAATACTCCGCAATTTTCTCTATTGGCAATACTCCATCCTGCAACATTCTTAGTGCTGTCTCTTTTTTAGCCTCGTCTTTCCCTCTATTTAAAATTGTCCTTGCTTCTGTTTCAATCAATGCTCCACCCATAATATCACCTACACCTTTCTGCACATTCTCATACTTCTGCGCAATTTCTCTGATCACATCACCAGAAAGTTCTATAATAGTACGTTTGTCAAACGCCCCAATAGTCCCTTCCTGCTCCAGTTTATCAAGTTTCTCCAAGATACTTCGGTA
>RAZD01000047.1 GCA_003612525.1 bacterium C-53
CAATTCCCGAAGACCTCATGGTTCTCTTGGCTATCTGACACCAAATGAAATAGAATCCGCTTACTGGGGACAGGCTTAATTCTGTCTTCAGTAAAATATTTCTTAAAAATGTGTCTACTCTATTGACTATACTTCACGCCGTCTATAATTGTATTTGGCAAAAACGCCGACCTATATTTCATCCCATACAAAAAATAAAGCACTGCTACAGCAACAACTCCCACTGATAAGCCCAGCATAAATCTTTTAACAGTTATCCTTCGCCTGTTGCGGTATTGATATGAACTTTTCAACACCACAATTTTCTGTTTCCTTTCAAAATGCTTTTTTGCCAATCGGTAATTGACAATATCCTCTGCCGGTTGTGACATCTTAATCTACCCCTTTTGTTTCAGGTTCAAAGCAGAGGTGCATATCCGGCCTTCTTCAATACCCTTATATAGATATTCCCTAAGATTCCTCGTCCCATCTTTCCACGCCAGATATTCCCTATTACTTTTATCAATTTCTTCTGTATTTTTGAAAATCTCATATAATTTCATGCAGTACCTCTTTTGGACATTATATACTAGAATTAAATAGTTGAAAAATTTCTTTAATTGATATAATATATAGCATAAATTCTATATTATTAAGGAGAATAGCATGACTCTGCTGGAAATTGAGGCTTTTCTTGCTGTCGTAAAATATGGAAATATCTCACTCACGGCAAAGAAACTATATGTCACACAACCTACGTTGCGCAAACGGATAAAAATAATGGAGAATGAACTGGGATATTCCCTGATCAAGCGTCAAAAAGGCTTAAGAACTGTACAGTTGACACCTGAAGGAAAGAAATTTTTTACCATTGCATATAAATGGAAAGGACTTTGGAAAGAAACGAATGAAATATTTGTTACTGTCCAAAAGCCCAAGCTGTTGGTATCAGCAGTAGAGAGTGTAAGTTTATATCTTTTTCCCAAGGTATTGCAGGAATTTTTACGGCAGAACTATAATCTGAAAGTTTCATATCAACACTCCCCAAGTGCCTACGCATATATGGAAAGTGGGTTGTTTGATCTGGCATTTATTGAGGAGCCAAGATATTCCAAACATATCCATGCAACCCCTGCCTTTTCTGAACCTTTTGTAGTTGCAGCCTGCTGTAAGCTATCGGAAGATGACACCTTATCAGTCAATGACCTGCCGCCGGAATATGAGATTCATGTGTCCTGGAATCCAGAATTTGAAAGCTGGTACACAAAGTCTTTTGATGAGAAGATTTCTCCACTTATTACATTAAGTCAGGACTCTCTGATTCCATATGTTTTGGAAGGGAAAGCCTGGGGGATTGTCCCCTATTCCACGGGTATAAATCTAAAAAAGCAGGGGTTCCATATTTACCGCCTGCTTGAGGGCCCACCTGACCGTTTTATCTATTACATTGTTCATGGTTATGAAAAAAACAAACTAATTCCGTATTTCCTCTCTCTGCTAGATCAGGAACTGCGGACATACCCGGAAATCATATCTTTTTTGCAACAATAGCTTACAATTGTTTATGGAGGTTGTTTTTATCTGACCAAGATTATACTGTTGCAGTTATCAGTGTTATTAGAATATTTCAATAATATTTGTTATCCCGACTTTTTGGGTATCATGACTTTTTATCAAAAATGCTGTATTTGCTCTTTGAAAAAAAAGTCGTGATAATAAAAAAGTCATGGCAACTCCGATTATCAAGAATTATTGACAATCATAGCAAGCACTGCCCATGTCCGGACACATAGGCGAAATTCATCATACTTCCCTTCCGTCCGTATGATGAAATTTCCATAGGGAAGTATCCCTAACCCTCTCTGGCTTTCTTTCTTTTTTTCTCTGCATCTCCTTGACCTCTATCCACAGATTTGCTACAATAACACATGGATAATTCTATCCAAAACAACTGCACAGATACGAAACCAGACTGTTGTAAATCGGACAATTTACAGCAGCTTATTTATGCTCAAAAACAAAACAGGAGTGTTAAAAATGGCGAGCAGAATCCGCACCAAGCGGAACGACTTTCACTTCTGTAAGTAACACATTATTCTCAAATACCGGATCGATATAAGGCTTAATATCCTTTGCGGTTCCTCACCTCAAAAAATCATACTCCTTGCCATGCTGGAACTCCTTGACTTTGAAATACCCCACAAGGCGGAGTGCAATGCCGCACCCTGCTCCTATCAGCAAATCTTTTGGGTGAAAACTCGGTAACGAGTTTTAAGTCTTTGGAAATGCCATCTACGATTTTACTCATAATGACTGCCCCTACTCTTCTGGTGTTCCCTTACCCTCTCCCGGTTTTTGTCCTTCTGCGACCTCTATTCCTATTAATCTATCTCCGTCACTGATATCCAGCGCATCATTTACTTCAAAGCTATCATATTTACCTTTATAGCAATATTGCAAAATGCCTAGCGCAAGAGACTAACGTACTTTTTTCTAAAGCGCAATGTCAATGGCTTTTTAAATGGAAATAGCTCGCTAATTGATTCTTCATTACCCATTTTATTGTTACCTTAATTTCTTTTCTCTGATATATATTTTGATATGAAGAATACCCCCAAATCTTTGATGACTTGGAGGCATTTTCATTACCTATTTTTACGCAAGTTCCAATTCTTTCCCCTCAATAATAGCTTCTACCTCTTCTATATCCTTATTGATAGCAGACGCTATCTGTTCGGCTGTAAATCCATTATTATGCATCGTTACAATTATCTTTGCCTCAGCCGCCGCTTCTCCCATCGCCTTGCCAATCGCAATCCCTTTTTCCTCGATGCCCTGACTCAAATTACACATAACGCTCACATCCTTTCTAAAACTCTCCTCAATAGGAATATCGTATTCATTTCCAATTATGTTTAGCTTTTCATCTATCGTAAGCTCTTTTGACAGCAATGCCCCAAGAAGACGATGCAGTTCATATCTTTCATCATGCCCCGGAAGCTCCTCCGCTAACCCGATCATCACAATGCTCAGCAGATCCAGTTTTCCCTTCCACTCATAGGCGCCAAGCACATTGTCATTCATGAGGTGGATATGGTTCATGCTGTTTTCGTCCATATTCATACATACCCATATCGAATAAACACGCTTTATATCATCATAGCTGGAATTTTCAAAGTCTCTCTCCTTCTGCGAAGAAATTAGCCGGCTCACATAAAAGATCGCCCTGTTCAGTATTTCATATCCCTTCGGTTCATCCTTCTGTGCCTCTACATTAATGATGATCTGTGACAGCCCGTCTTTCATCCGGACATAAAAAACAATATCAAACCTTACCAGCCCTTCATTTAATTCACCACTTTCGGAATTGAAACCTACAATCCTCTGTCCGTCCTTTTCGCTGCTAGTATTGGTAAGTCCCGGCTCTACCGGTACTGTACTGATATAAGGATGTCCCTCAATATAAGAAACCACCTCTTTGGGATTCTCCCTTAAACTCATCTACCGTTTTTACCAGTATATGCGCCAGTATACTTTTCTGTCCTAACAGCCGCTTGGCACTTTCATCATACTGCGCCTTCGTATCTGTCGCTTTTACCGCATTTTTCAATTCTGTATCCACGGTCTTCCTCCTTTTTGTACAGAATATAGTCATCAACAAAAAGGTATCCGACCACATTTATATTATATCTTAGCTCTTTCCTTAAAACAACTGAATTTTACTTCGACTCCTTCTGTCTATATTATTTGCTGCGGAACAACAAAACACTCATCCAGCTGTTTATGTAAAAAGGAAATTGTAGTCAATATATCAATTACCTCCTGCTCATTCACTACCCATTTAATCTTCAGCTCATGTGCCGTTACATTTCTGACCATATGTGTTACTCCATTCAGCATCTCCTTCAAACCATTTTGTATATTCCTTTCCGAAGATGTCTGTAGGGAATTTATTGCCAGTCTCGGATTATTGACTGAAAAAGCCGTATTAAATAAAGACGTACCATCGTCCAGTATGCCTGTCTTTTCCCTTACCTTTTCCGACAGACTTTTTGCTGCTTCAAATACCACATGGAAATAGTTTTCCTGCAGATACTCTTCCTTACAGCATTTTATTACGTCGTAATGAATATGCCTCTTTTGCAGTTCACTCACAAGACTTCGGGTTCGCCGTTCAACCTCTGTTATTGATGTCGCAGCCTCCACCCTGATTAATTTTCCCTCATTTGTCATCTGCAGTCCCAACAACATCAAGGGTCTGTTTACCTGCGCCAGAATCTCCTCGTAGTTTCCATTTTCACCGGTAATAAATCTTACCGGCTTCAGGCTTTTTTTGATAAAGTTCAGAAAGGCATTCGATGATCCATCCAATTCCTGCCTTGACAAAAAGGTATAATAAATCCTTTTCCATTTTGTGCTTTCATTACTGGTATCTGTAACGCCGCATTCTTGAAAAATACCATTCATCTGGCTTCCTGTCATACACTCTGCAACGATTTTTGCTAATGTCTCCATTTCAGCATTTCCAAGTTTTCTTATTGCTTCACCCATTTCACTATTCCTCCACCTGCAAATAAATTTAAATTCTACTCATTAAAGTAATACCTGTCAACTGTATAGGGTATAAGTTCCACTATATCTCCTGCCGGAATTGCTTTATCTGTATTTCCATCAAAATGGATTTCGCAATTATAATTCCAAAAATATTTTCCTGCAAAATACGCCACAAACTGAAATATGATGGAATCTTGGTCATATGACTTTATGTTCGAAAATGGAATTTTAAATTTTACCACAAATGCTTTCCCATTCTCTCTAAATTATTTATATAAGTCAGGATATTCTCCTTTTAGTGCATCCCTTGCCAGCTCTCCTCCAATATTCTCACAAAACTGCTCATATCCGGCACTCATGCCCTCACGCAAAAGACTAATGTCGGAATAAAAACATAATTGGGGTTCCCTGTCATGCAAAGGATATTTCCAGTCATATTTTTGTTTGATAATTTCTACAGCTTCCATTATCTCTTTCTCTCCCACTCCAATCATCTATAATGTATGGATCATATTTTTTCTGTATATATCCCACTCGTTTGTTTTAAGTCCTTCAGAAAGTATGATGCCTTCGTTAAGGACTTTTGTAGAATGATAGCAAATAATTTCATGCTGCTCAAATAAGGAAATAAGCATATCATAAAAATCATATGCTACCCTCGGTCCCAAATAATCATCAATTGCACATGTCACGTCACGGTCATATTAGATCTTACAAGCCTTGATTTTAGAAACGGTATTTGGGTGCAACGCCATAAACCTGTCCCCAATTTTTTGTTTTATCTCGGCAGGAATCGTACTTACATCTGAAATATCAATTAACATCAAAAATCACACTCTTTTCCCAAATCACTATTAACTCATGTTAACAAATAAAAAATTCCAAAATCTACACCTGCTTTGCATATACTTCTATGCTTTATCTTTCGTAGATATTGGAATGTATTCTCACCGGTACTTTTTCTATATCTTAACCCGCCTTGCAAAACTTGTCAATCACTTATTGTAGTCAAATACTCTTTTCTGTCAATAAACTACTTTTTATGAGATTATGCTCGATAATCATTTCGACTCCTTTACTCCACCATTTCCATCAAAAAGTACCCCATACCTCCACCTCACCACTCCATCATCCCTCTGCCTGTGCCAACAATAAAACACCCGTCTCTGACGGGCATTTTATTCTTACCGCAGACTGGCAGGAACAACATCTTTTATTCTGTTGTCATCCCTGCCCTGTTTTACTCATTCCCGATCTCCTATTCCATGACGATGCCGGACTGGAACTGTATCTGTATCCTGTCCGCCGAGATTACTTTGATACTGGCAACCAGCCGTCTGACAAGGTCGTTATCAAATTCCGGTATCTGGCCGCTGTTTTCGCTCAGGAAAGCATCCATGTCCTTCACCCGTTGTTCATAGTTTTCAGCCAGCTTTTTCTTTTTTCCTGCCTCCGCCTGTTCTTCTTTCAGGGTATTGATCTCCTCCGCGATCCTGCGGTAGCGCTCATCAAACTCCTGCGTATAGGCGCCTGCCTTTGCATTCTCTGCGATCAAGGCAACCATTTCTTCCTGTTTGGTTTTTATCCTGCCGGTGTATTCGTCGGGCTGCTGTTCCCTTCCATAGCTGCCGATTACTCGGATCACGTTCTGCCGGAATGCGCCTACAAAATCGCCCTCGTTTCTCGTGATGCGGTGGATGGCCTCCATGACCGCCCTGTTTAATGCGCCCTCTTCCAGCGTTTCGGAATCCCCGCATTCCTTTACCCCGTTTGTCAGGCGGTTTGAAGTGGTAAACGAGGCGCTGCGCCAGCGGGTCGTTGTCCATTATGACTTTGGGGGCCTCTCAGACGAGGAGGTGGCCAAGTATGTCTCCCACAAGATACAGACCGCCGGCGGCAGTCTTTCCATCCTGAGCGAGGCCGCTTTGTCCGCCGTCCACGGGTATGCACAGGGCAATGCCCGCATGATCGACAACCTGATGACCGATGCCCTGATCATCGGCGAGCAGACACAAAAACAGGTCATTGACCCGGAAACCATCCTTGCCGCGGTCAATAACCAGCAGCTCTGAGACTTTCCGGCTGCCGGCGCTTTGGCGCCTTCGGACATCTATTCGTTAAATGCCTGTTTTTTGAAGTGTTTAAAAACTGGGGGCAATTCTAAAAAAGGGCAGGAAAAGGCCGTGTGCATCTGTGTATGCGGTCTTTTCCTTACCCGTTGTGTATGAAAACGGTACAATTGTACCAGAACCCCTTTTCTCTGTCTGAAATATTTTTCAGACAATTTCACCCCCTGTACCCAGACTGTCCTGCATGTTCGGTCCGCATACTGCCGTGAGCATTATTGTATACACAATTCAGGCAGGAAGATTTTGATTTGACTGCACAGTTTCATTGACAGCAGTGTGCGGTCAGCGAAAAGAAAGTGCCGTAATGGTGTTTATACTGTCGAAATTAAAATACTTTTTCCGTCTACTACAAAGTGCCGCGTTACACCATCCCTGCCTCCTGTCCTGTAAAAAAAAGCAGTACCTATTTTATTGTAAAAATAAGTACCGCCTTACATGTTCAACTGCATTCCTTCCTCAGAGGTATCATAGGGAATCTCTGCCCGTATCTTTAATACCTCATCCATCATATCAAAAACCTCTTTGTACGGATGATAATTCATTGCACCAGTTTCATCAACCATTGCCGCAAACTTTCCATTTAAATTTAAAGTTAACGCTCCTTCATTCACGCCTGCGACTTCAAATCCCCTGCTCCCTGCTAATTCTGCCACCGCAGAAAAGAACGGACTCATCTCTTCTTTCAACCCGTCCGCCACCTCCTTCCATTTTTGTAAATATATCCAAATCTTCCCAAAAACCAGTTTTTACCCGTGCATGCCTTTAGGCAAGCACTATGCATCTATAAAATCAAGCAAAAAAATCGGACAAAAACTGGTCATTTTTCAGTCCAATTTTTGCCCTCAAACCACAACATCTTGTGGTTTAGACCCCTTAATTCTTCTCTTTTCCACAATACTGCATCATTATTATTACCTCAACGGTATTACCCCTTTCCCACAAAACTTTCCTTACTTCCTTACCGTCAATATAAATCGGAAAGTTAAACTCTATCGACTTCAACGGCATTTCCGATTCTCCATTCGGGTATATCTGAATTTCTTTAATGAGGTAAGTGATAAGGCTTTTCTTCTCCTCGTCACTCATTATAGCATATAACTTTCCAAA
>RAZD01000048.1 GCA_003612525.1 bacterium C-53
TCGAACCTGGTGGATTTTTTGTGTGTATTTGAAATTTAAACATGAAAAACGGTATGTTTTTCAGCGGCCTCAGTTTTTTTGGGGGGGGGTGACTTCTATGGCAAGAAAAGGGCTGAATACAGACCGTATTGTGGAAGCCGCTGCCGAGCTTATTGCCGAAAAAGGATTTGACCAGTTTTCGCTTCGGGAACTCTCGGATAGATTAGGCGTGAAAACGGCATCTCTATATAATTATATCAGCAGTTTGTCAGAGCTGACTTCTAATATCGGACAGCTTGCATTTGAAAGGATGGCAGGACAGCTATATAGCGGAACAGAATGTGCATCGTCTTTTGATACGCTTTACCATATAGCGATGGGATATCGGAGATTTGCAAAGGAAAATCCAGAATTATATAAAACAATAGTCAAAATTCCGTCCACAGGAGGTTCCGATTTAATTGAAAAAGGACAAAATCTTGTACATAGTTTATATTCTGTATTAGAAGCCTGCGGTTTATCAGAAAAGGACATCATTCATTTTAGCCGGACAATACGCAGTGCCATGCATGGATTTATTACTTTGGAGGAAGCGGGTTTTTTTGGAACGATGATAGATGCTGACGAAAGTTATTCCTATATGGTAGAAACATTGATTCGGTCATTAAAAAATGAGTATGGAGGGGAGGACAGGTGATGCAGGAAATTATGGATAACACTGTTTTGAAATTTGAGTGCATTGAGATGGACAGCGGAAGTAAATTTCCCGTCGAATATACCGGACGAGGGCAGGATATATCGCCGGAATTTGTGATAAAGAATCTATCACCGAATGCAAAAACCCTCGCTGTTACACTGGAAGATTTATCACACCCAATTAAGGATTTTACACATTGGGTTATTTGGAACATTCCTGCTACTGACAGAATAAAGAAAAATATTCCTGCTGGTAAGACAGTGCCAGCGCTGGGGAATGCCTGCCAGGGGATAGGATATGGTCTGCACCGTTATGCGGGACCGAAGCCTCCGAAAGGGAAAAAACATACTTATCGTTTTACAATCTATTCTTTAGACTGTGAAATAAACATAAACGTTAATTCGATGAAAAGAAATTTTTTGAAAAAGGCAGAAGAGCATATCATTCAAAAGGGAAGTATCATCGGGGAGTTTGAGTGAGAAATCACCAGAGAGTGCGAAGAAATGCGCAGACGGGAATCCGACACCTTCACGATTATGCAAGAGACGGACGGTGAAGGTGCCTCCAGGTGGGGGCTTTTAAAATCCTACCAGGGCAGACGCAATGAATGGGTGAGCCTGGATTACGCAAAGAGAGTGTAACTGAAATACCGGAGGACAGCGGCGGATATTTATGCCGGAGAGTGTATAAAGCCGCCCGCAAATCTCCGTATGATGAGGAGGTGGCTCAGATAATGGATGAACAGAAAAAGCCATATCACTACAGAAAGAGAAAGAGTGGGCGTACCAGTCAGGGAAAAATATATGCTGACCATTAGGAAGCCTGTGGAATATTTCAGCATTGGGTCAGTGCGGTAGAAACCGAGGATGGTCTGATTTCAGCAGTTCAAAAGATATATTAAATTATTGATGATATTGTATTGGAAAAGGAAGCTTCACAATTTAAAACAGATCTTCAAATTGGAACAAAATATTATCGGGCAAGAGTTATTGATCTGATAGAGGATAATAGTTTGGAAAAAGGTATAGGAAAGACCTTAGATGGTAAATTCTCAGGATACAATGATGTTAATTTAAGGGAACCAGTTTTGGGGATAAGTGGAGAAGGACGAAATATATGGAATGAGCATGGGAATGCTTTTTTTCGGAATTAATGTTAAGATTTTTTGAACCAGTTAGGGGTGAAAATGCTTATCGTGCAACGCAGATTATTTCTGACTATCTAAGGAAAACGGGTGTGGACGGAATTAAATATAGAAGTTTTTTTGTCTCCAGGTGGGTGTGATTTTACAATTTTTAACAGCTGCCCGTCTTACATAAAATTTTGTGATAGCAGGGTATTAATCCATAAGCAGGCAAATCACTTCTTTTGGGATTTTAATAATGATACTGAAATTATGTCAAATAGAGATGCAAAATTGCTTGTTTATGAGCAGAATATCGCTGAACAACACAAAAAGCATTTATGTCAAAGATTCAGAATGATAAAAGGATCTATAAACAATTAATTTGTTAAAATTGTTTATAATGCGGAGTAGCAAAAACCCCCAATTCTTACTACGGTTTTACTACGATTGAGAGTATTTAAAACTGAACGTGTGGAAAACAAGGCTCGAAGTGCAGTTATTGTATTCCGGGTCTTTTATTATTCCGAAATCAATAAAATATTATTCCTTTTTATTGATAGTATTCTGAAAAATGAGTTATATTATTGAAGGAAGAGAGGTACGATCTTTATGTATATTACAGTAAAGCAGGCAGCAGAAAAGTGGGGAATTTCTGACAGACGAGTGCGTATACTTTGCTCGGAAGGAAAAATTTCGGGAGCCACACGAGGAGGGCGTAATTGGATGATCCCATCAGATGTGAAAAAACCACAGGATGGACGTTTTAAAGCGGCAGAAAGTTTACTGAAAGTAATAGACAGGAAGAAAAGAGAACTGGATACCAGACGTCCGTTGACTGAGGGTGAGCTGGAACGCTTGACTGAGGAATTTATTATTGAGTATACTTATAATTCAAATGCAATTGAGGGAAATAGTCTAACCCTTCGTGAGACAGATATGGTTTTGCGTGGCCTGACGAGTGACAGAAAACCGTTAAAAGACCATATGGAGGCGGTCGGGCATAAAGAAGCGTTTGATTTTGTGCGGGATTTGGTAAAAGATCAGATTTCTTTATCGGAGAGTATTATCAAGCAGATACACTATCTTGTATTAGCGGATAAACGGGAGGACCGGGGGGGGGTACAGAAAAGTCCCCGTCAGAATTATGGGTGCGAAATATGAACTGGTACAGCCCTGTTTGATCCAGCCTAAAATGGAATAGTTGTTGGAGGCTTATAGGAATAGTACAGATCATATCCTTCCCCGGCTTGCACGTTTCCATATTGAATTCGAAGGGATTCATCCTTTTATAGATGGGAATGCAACACAGAGACACCAGCAGAAAACGGCATAATAGCGACAAGCTGCTTTGTACATAAAATTTATTAGAGAAAAGCCAAAAGAGCATTTACGCACAAGTTTGTAAATGCTCTTTTGATTTCGGATTATTGTCCCAATATTGACAAATATGTCCCAAAGTGTTATAACTAAGGCATAGAGAAAAATGAGAGGGAGAGTGCGTATCATGAAGAAAAAAAATGTGATAAGCTTAATAAAATATTATACGGAAAAGAATGATGCGGGCTTTCGGAATGAAGCTTATGAAATCGCTAAAGGATTTGATGCTTCTGGAGATTATCAGCTTTCAGAGTATATTATGTCCTTATTGTCCAATGTGAATACGTTTGTACCACAGATGTCGGAGAATGATTCTTCCTTTTTTGAAAAAATTGGTGGGAAGGAAGATATGCTATTACTTCCGGATGTAATTACCAGTGATTTATTGGGCGTAGTAAATGCAATTGAACATCACATTGGAATTAATAAGTTTTTGTTTCAAGGGGCACCAGGAACAGGGAAAACGGAGGCAGTTAAGCAACTTGCACGAATATTGAATAGAGAAGTTTTTATGGTGGACTTTTCGGCAGTGATTGATAGTAAGCTGGGACAGACACAAAAGAATTTATCTATGTTGTTCAAGGAAATAAATAGTTTCGTTCAACCGAATAAGGTAATAGTTATGTTTGATGAAATCGATGCCTTGGCTTTAGACCGAACGAATCAGAATGATCTGCGGGAAATGGGACGGGCAACTTCTGCTATGTTGAAGGGATTTGACCGAATGAATGAAAATGTAGTTTTAGTTGCTACAACTAATCTGTATAAGTATTTTGATAAAGCGCTAATCAGAAGATTTGATTCAGTCATTGATTTTGATAGATATACCAGGGAAGATCTCCTTTCGATTGCAGAGAAGATGTTAGATCAGTATCTTGATAAATTAAAACTGGCTAATAGAGATATCCGTTTGTTCCGTAAAATAATGAAACTAATGCCACAGATACCGTATCCTGGGGAATTGAAAAATATGATTAAAACGTCTGTTGCATTTAGCAATCCACGTGATGGTATGGACTATTTTAGAAGACTTTACTATGCAGTTTGTAATGAAAAACCGGAAGATTTAAAAAAACTTCAGAGCCAGAAATTTACAGTTAGAGAAATAGAAATTCTGGTTGGAAGATCAAAAAGCAGTGTTGCAAGGGATTTGAAAGAAGGTGTAATGAATGAATAACATTTTACAATTAAAAGGAAGATTTGAACAAAGACCTAATAGCTCCAAACCGGGATCTCCGAAACTTCCGAAGGGAAAAAGTGTGTCTTCGTTACATCTTATTGAATTATCTGAGCAATTGAAAAGAATTTTGCAATACTGGAAAACAAATACAGATATTAGTGGAGCCCTGGTTAGCGTACACTATACACATATTGTTGCAAAGAGTAATAGATTGAAGATTTTGCTGTCTGAGAATAGTAAATCTCCTGCGGAATCTATTAGAGGAGTTAAGTTTATCTGGGAACCAGACGAGGATGGTAAAGAGATACAAAAACATGTATTTACCCATTATGTTTCGCTTAAAGCGATTGGAAAAGCAATCGAAGTTTTGAGTGAAACAATATCTGTTATTGAAAAATATTTTAATGGTATTATTACTAGCGAGGAAACGGAAAAAATCGCAGGGACACCGGCGGATAGATTTAGTGAATTTTCTAAATCCAATTTTTTAAACGCTGTGGTGGATGGATTTTACGTTGAAAGCTTTGATATTGATCGAGCAGCAGAAGAGATAACAGGGGAATCTATTATAACAATTTATCAGACCGGGATTGAAACGAAGAAATTGTTGTCAAAGTTTGGAATTCATATCGTAGATGAACGTATTATAGATGGCACTACATTAAGACTTAATCCAGATGAAGCGAAACTGCTATATAATCGTGCTTCGTATCTGATTGCGATGAGTGTCACTGATTTTTCCCAGCTTACGAGAGACGAGGTGTTGGAGGATAAGGTGGAGATCAGTAATGAAGAAAGCCTGATACCCCATCCTACCAACGAACCTGTAATAGGAGTTATTGATACACAATTTAATGAAAAGGTGTATTTTCACGAGTGGGTGGAATATAGAAATTTACTTGATCCGAATATTCCATTGACTGCAAAAGATTATGAACACGGAACAGAAGTAAGTTATATCATTGTAGATGGTCCGCAAGGTAATTCGGCACTTGATGATGGGTGTGGCAGATTCCGAGTACGTCATTTTGGTGTTGCAACACATAGAGGTTTCAGTTCATTTACCGTGTTAAAAATGATACGAAACATTATTGCCTTAAACAGGGATATTAAAGTATGGAATTTATCATTGGGATCCAAACTCGAAATCAAGCCTAGTTTTATTTCTCCAGAGGCAGCAGAACTTGACCGTATACAAAGTGAGTATGATGTTATTTTTGTTGTTGCAGGGACAAATATTCCGGATGGTGAAACAAAAAAGGATATGAAAATTGGATCGCCAGCAGATTCACTGAATTCTCTGGTAGTCAATGCTGTAGACTTCAGAGGAAAATCGGCATCTTATACTAGAGTTGGTCCTGTATTATCTTTTTTTCATAAGCCTGATATCAGTTATTATGGTGGAGACGGTTCCAACTATAAGGACAAAATGGTTGTATGCCGTGATGATATGGGGGCTGCATATGTAAGCGGAACATCATTTGCAGCGCCGTGGATTTCAAGAAAACTGGCATATTTAATTCACATTATGGGACTGAGCAGAGAAGTTGCAAAAGCGTTATTGATTGATGCTGCTGCGGGATGGAATAGGAAAGATGATGTTTCACATAGTATCGGTTATGGTGTTGTCCCAAAGCATATTAATAATATTATGAAATCATCAAATGATGAGATACGTTTTATTTTGACTGGCGCATCAGAGGAATATGAGACATATACATATAACCTGCCAGTACCGATTGTAGATAATGCACATCCATTTTATGCAAGAGCAACGTTAGTATATTTCCCACAGTGTGATCGTAATCAGGGAGTTGATTATACAAGTACCGAAATGGATATACATTTTGGCAGAGTTGTTGTCGAAAACAGACAAGCTAGAATAAAATCAATAGATAATAACCAGCAATCGGAAGATAAGTTGATTACCATTTATGAAGAAGATGCAAGAAAAATGTATCGGAAATGGGATAATATCAAGCATATTAGTGAAGAAATTAAAGAAAGAAGAATTCCAAGGAAAGCATATGATTCTGGTCTTTGGGGGCTTAAGATAAATACGAAAGAACGTTTGCAGAGAAGAAAAGAACCACTTCAATTTGGAGTGGTTGTAACATTGAAGGAAATGAATGGTGTAAATCGTATTGACGATTTTATCAAAATGTGTATGGCGCGTGGCTGGCTGGTTAATCAGTTGGATATTGAGAACCAGTTGGATGTATATGCGAAGGCAGAAGAAGATATAGTATTTGAGCAATAATGGAGAAAAGCACATATGGAAATAGAAGGTAGTTATATGGCAAATCACTTTTTATATGATGAGAGAAGGCATTTTAAAAGTATTTTCTTCTTGAGAGTATGAATCTACGTGTTTTTTTATGACGGTAACGATTGTGTGGGAAGACTGATTAGTCTGAAATATAATATTGTTCCATTCATCATAAAAGATAATCTGAAAATGTTCTATTATCGTGAATTGAAAGAATGGAAGAATGAAAAAGATTATCTGGCAGATATCTGTCTGATGGCACCGGATAAATATAAAGCATATTTGGATTATTTTAGGATTGATTTAATGAGGTAGTACATGAGAAAAATAGTATATTTTGATGAAAATTCTGCCACGGATTATTTGACTATTCTCAATGGCGGTACGTTATTGATTTCTGATTTAGAAGAAGAAAAGGTAGGAAACAATACTGAAATTAAAGTTGGTGCAAAGCTGAAAGTTCTGTTTAATTCTTTGTTTGTTAGCGGAAGTGCAAACTTAGACTCTAATATAGGAGCCTACACATCAGGAGAAAATTTCATAAAGACAACGATTTCAAATACGACACTCTCAGACTTTATAGAGGTTGTAAAGGAGTCGGACAGTGACATTAAATGTATGAATGGATATAGCATATATATTATGCCTAATTCTATTGCATATTTTCAGACAATTACCCCTTATTTAGCAATGACGGAGGGTGGATAGGCTACAATAAACTGGACAGATTTTTTAAGGTCATATAGTATAAAATCAATAAGCAAAGGAGCAA
>RAZD01000049.1 GCA_003612525.1 bacterium C-53
ATAATCGTTGATTACCTGGGCGATTAAATCCTTTGGATAATGTTTTCCAGATTTTATTTTTGACATAAAATATGCACCTCCGAATATTATACATGATTTTTTTCTCATGTCCAATATTTGGGGTGCAATTCATTTTCCAGCATATGAGGGTGTCCATTCTTCTGGCCTTATATCATCAAAATATAGGTGTAATAAAGCATGGAGCAAATCCTGTACATCATATTCATCTTCTATTGACAAAGTTTGTCTGTTATCATGACGATTCCTTAACTGCCTTGCAATTTTATAAAACCGCATAAATATCCACTCTAATATAACTTCCGTGTCAATTTCAGAATCTTTTTCCCTGTCAAAAAAATCTTTTTCCACATACTCTCTTACATCTTCTAAAGTTCGGACACATATTTCTGCCGTAGCATAATATGCACGGTTTGCTTTCATAAATACATCCTTGATTTCTGTCTGTTCTTTTAAAAAGGAGTTTAAGAAAACTATGACCTTTGTCTTCCAGCTATTAAATTGTATAGCATCTACATAAGTTCCATTATATTTTGTCTCATGCCTTGTTGTTAAAATATTTCCTCCTATGCTTATTAAATTTGTCAGTTCTTCCATGATTGTCTCTTTAGTCATGCCTGCCCTCCTATAGAAACCTTAACTTTGCATTTTATTCAACTTACCGACAAATCTTCCCGAAGTTCTATGGTTTCGTCAATAAACAATTACCTGCACCCACTTTCACTTACCGTTTCCTGCCTCACATCCCACATTTCCCCTATATCAAAGCCGAAAAAAGGATTGACAAATTTTCTGCCCGATGTATTCTTTTAAGCAAAGAGAGGCGGTTTTGTACCACTGGCTACCTGTTAGTCCTGAGTGGGTTACTCGCTTCTTTTTTTATGTCCACCAGATCATACAAGTACATCTTCCCTTTCCCCGTACAGTTTACCACCAGACAGCCGGAATAAATATTATAGTTTTCCGTTTTCACATCATTATCATATATCGGCATGGCAAACCGCGTCATGTAGTAATATCAGCCGTTAGAGGCATCACCGGAATGTTTTCTTTTCGGTTCTCTCGGAACCTTTTATCCGTTGCAATCCCCACCATTTCACGGATGCCTTGTACCGCATTGGCTTTCGCCTTTGCCCTGCCGCCTTTCATTTTCCTTGTATATTTTGAACCAGAATATTCATCCGGGAAATCTTTTCCCAAATAAATAATGTCACTGGTCTCCGCTATTTCCACCAATTCCCCGACAAAACGCTCCAGATACTTCTCCACCTCATTCCAGTCGATATTCTGTTTGCCTGAAAAAATAATGTCCGGCAGAATAACAACCTGATTGCCATTTTCATCCAGTGCGGTTTCCAGTGTTTCCATAATATTCCTCCCTCGTGTTGAAACCATTGTAACACTCACAGATATCAATGCACAACCGGAAATTATTTTTATTTATACCGCCTACGTATCTCCATAAATAAATGCCCCAAAAACCACAATACACTTGCTATTGGCAATAAACTGAACGCATTAGAATACCTGTACTCGCCGGAAAATGAAATATTTGTTAAGGATATTCCCATGTTAAAACAGTTACAGGATGTCCTTATGCAGAATAACATTTTATACCTCTCACAGTTATCAATACATCCCAGAGCGGAAATATTGAAGTTCCGTAATATGGGCGAAGGTACAATGCCGGAACTTGACAGCACATGCCGGAAGTATGGCATTCAGATACGCTCTCTTGCTTCTATCAGAGAGGCATTTGACAGTTGCCATTTTCCTGCGATGTTACATAACCTATTCTTTCAGGGCAAAATATTCTGCATGGACGACTTTAAACACAAGACAGCCCATGATTTATATGTCATTTGTCAGCGTGATTACATCTTGTATAAACTATTGCATAGTATCCTCTTTTCCTGCGACTAATTAGTCACATTTTTATCTCGATTGCAGCAAAATAAAATGCTATAATTGAGACTGTAAAGGCGCGACTGGATTTTTTACTTTAAATGTTAAATCTGTGGCACAAAAAGGAGGCTGATTGAATGGATTAGAGTAAATGGAAAAGCATCAGAGAGCAGAAACACGGAAACACTTCTGGAAGAATGGCTTTTACCAACTGATTGTAGTGTTACCATAGACGAGTGACAATATTATTTTGAATACAGATGAATTACCAATTTTATTATATACAAATCGGAATTCTGATAAGACACTTTTTATAGCATTTAATAACTGTTATATCTTATCTTCAAAATGTCCGCAAACCCTTGAAAAACACTAAATTTATAGCAAGTGAGTTTGCCCTTAGACTTTCCCTTGTGTTATATCCTTTTCCCTCATGTTACGAACCCTCATAAGGGCAAAAATAAGGGCAAGAAAAACCTATAACAAATTATAACATGAGATGAACATGACAGGAAGAACTGGTTGGAATGCTTTCACAAATTTCTCCAAAACACAGACAAGAAAGGGCTGATAAGATATGAGATTTATTTATGCAGCGTATAATATGCTCAATAACTGTATTGACGTAACCACTTTTGACGGATATATTTTACGGATAGACTGCGGAAAAGCGGAAGAAGGATTAAAAACAACGCCATGCTCTGAATGTGCCTTAAATGCTTTGGCGATAGATAATCCTCTTGAATACGCAACACTATATCTTGATGGTTGTATGCAGATATGGATAGATGCGGAAGATTCATTAGAATTGTGGTAACATATCTTTCTTTGTATAGAGGACTGGTCAAAATATAAACCTGTTCTCTCTTTATTTGTAAAGCTGCCCATACTTACATCATATATGAACGAAGTTTTACAATAATAAATCATTAGGAGTTGTTTAGAAATAACTTGTTAATTCTGACTATTTAGTACCAAACGATATAGTTACAAAATAGTCTACAACTTGCAGACTATTCTGTATCCATCATTTTTGCGACTTCAGATTCCAACGTTTCTATTGTAGGAAGACTGCGTTGATATTCTTTGCTGAGAGCGTTGCTTAATTCATATCCCGCAATACCAATCGGCTGCGAAACTTCTTCCAAAGAATATTCTGCCACAACATTATCCTTATCTTTACAAATAAGCAAGCCTATTGCCGGATTATCGCCATCTCCTGTTAATTGTTTATTTACTGCGGTAACATAAAAATTCAATTTCCCAACATACTCCGGTTCAAATCTCTTTGTTTTAAGTTCCACAACAACATAGCAATGCAGCTTAATATGGTAAAACAATAAATCAATATAAAATTCACGCTCTCCAACCCGTAACTGAACCTGACGTCCCACATATGAGAACCCCGTTCCCAACTCCAGCAAGAACTGCGTAATCTGGTTTACCAGCGCATTTTCCAATTCTTTTTCATCATAATCATCCCGCATCGTTAAAAAATCGAAACTATATGGATCTTTTAATGTCTGTATTGCTAAATCTGAATCATTGGTAGGAAGTTTATCCTTAAAATTCGTAATGGCTTTTCCCTTACGCTCATATAATCCGCTTTCAATCTGATGTTCCAATACATCTCGGCTCCAATTATTTTCCAAAGTGTATTGTGCATAAAAAACAGCTTCGCGCACATCTTTACATTTAAAAATAATACGCTGATTATGTCCCCACGGAATTGTTGTTATCAGCCGGAAAATGTCATCAGACCTCAATTCGTCTACAACTTGTTGACCATTTACAGCTTCTGCATAAAAGCGATACCATAGCCGCATCGTTTTCAAACTCGTTTCTGAAAACCCTGCCATATCAGGAAAGGTCTTTTTTAAGTCAATACTCATCTGTCGCAAAAGGCCTTCTCCCCATTTTGAATGTTTCTGCCGATTTACGATATCCTCGCCAATATGCCAATACAGTTCTAATAGTTCTCTATTGACTTTTATAGATGCTTTAATCTGACTATTCTTAATCCTGTCTTTAATCAAAGCAATCCATTCTCTATATTCATCAGTCACGATAAATTTTACCTCTTGCTTTTTGATGTCAGCTTTCATTTTCTCCTCCATAGTATGTATCAATTCATCATAAAATAATTCATTGTCAAATACAAATTATTTCTTATCCTTCCAAAAGGTCAAATACATTTGTGTAACACATTCCATCATGCCCAACAAAATATGCATTAAGAAAAATACACTGATTGAAATGAGCCATTTTATAGCTGATGCTGGAACAATCAGGGCTAAAAATACATATGCGATCAATATCATCATATAAATAATTTCTACCATAACATAGTATGAAATATTGGACAACAAGACCTGAAACAAACTGAGTTGTTCATTGCCAAGCTTTTTATAATGTATTTCACTTGACTTTTCACTTTTCAATTTCCTTATATTTTCGTTATCAGAAGAAACTAAAATAGTTATTATGGCTAATAAAAAAGAAACCAAAGTAGCAATTCCGCTTATTTGAATACCGACAAAATCTGAAAATATCGCTTCGATGTCAACGCCATCTCTAACATCTAAAGCAAAAGCGCCTATCAATACAAAGATACCAGCCGCTAATGGAATAAGATATTGCCTCCACAGTTTTCGCCTCGTTTTTATATAATCTCTTATTGGCAGAAATATAAATAAAGTTTTCATATTTTATCTCCTATTTGTTTCAATGAATTCCTGCGCCTTGTTAAAAAAGTCATAACTATCAACCTCATCGGTTGTGCTTAAACGTCCAACAGTAATAAAATTTTTCATCTTTATCAAATCCGTAGATGCTTCAAAACTTCCATGATTTTTGGAACCACTTGCCTTAATTCTTTTTATCCTGCCATCACCTTGCATGGCCTCATAATATGCCTTTATTAAATTATCTGGAAATTTTCCACCCTTTTTCGGTGTTTTTATCTTGATTTCTACATCATCCGCAATATCAGAAGTTCTTCCCGCAAACAACATGAATTCATTTGGCAGACTATCCTTATATACTGTAAGAGTAAGCGCCGATATTGTTTTTGCTTCTTTAAGAGAAGTCAGGAAATCGTCTCCCGGCATAATTTCATAGGATACTTCATAATGATATTGTTCTTCTGTTTCCTCATTAAACCGTTTAAAACATTCATTCAAGTAATTTACAATACAATTTATTGTAATGCCGTAATAATTACTTTCATGTACTGCCAAGTAGCGTTGTTGCCCCTGTGCTAATCTAATACAAAGATGCGTCTTTTCTTCATCTCCATCCCGCCGCTGTTTTCTTGTTCCTAAAGGTTCCATTGTTTCTGTATTAATTTCATTACGGACATGATTGTATTTTGCTGATTTAAAAGTAATATTATAATTTCCATTTCCCATGTCTTCAAACGAATCCAGCCATACAACTTTTTCAGCAAAAGTCAACTCTTGTCTTCTGTCTTTCAGACTCTTTTTCAAAGTATATACCAGCATTTTTGAAAAAACATTCGTAATTTGCGCAATGTCATATGTAGATGTGTCCGATGCTTCTTTTTGTCTTGTAATAGCAAGATAATAAAAATAGATTAAGACCTTTTTATCATTTTCTTGAGTGCCCATATTTTTCTCCTCAATGCTTACAATATTTCTTTTAACAGTTTCCAATTATCGTCTTTTATATCATTTGAGTATTCTTCTGTACAGATACATAGTTCAGAACTTTGCTTATCCTGACGCACTATACCTCCCTGAAGATTATATTTATCTAGATATTTTTTTAATACCGCAAATTTTTTAGACGTAAATTTATCAATGTCTTCGCTCTGTCCTGATTTCGAAAAACCTCCCTTTGTTTCTATAATCCATGTATTTCCTTCTGTATCATGGACTATATAATCGGGATAAAAAGATTTTTGTTTTCCAGTATTATCTTCATACACAATAGAAAAATACTCATTGCCTTTATCTCCATTTTTGTAGAACCATTCTATATGATTATTGGATTCACAGTATTTTTCAAACATTTTTTCAGGTTCTGATCGAACTTCCGCTGAAGCCCTATACCCTTTATATACATTTTTTATCAGTTCCATTTGATCTTTAGCACTGCCGTCATACGCAAACATATAATTTAATGGGAAACTCCACGGCTTTTCAGTTATCATATTAGACTCTATTTTTATTTGTGCAGTTTCCGATGCCATTGCAATACGGATATCATCAATCAGACGGGGCTTATTATTAATGACAAATGCATACAATTCTCTGATTTCTAATATCAAAAGAGTATACTCTGAACGCAAGTCTTTCAAAAATAATTTGCGCATAATTGCATTCATATTATTATAGTCAAGACCCACCTTCATTCCGATTTCAGCAACACAATGATGATATTCTTTTCCATGTTTGTGTGTCGTTAATTTTTCTCTGATTTTTATTTCATTCAAATTATCAAATTCTTCTTTGGACAAAGTAGCCAGTTCTCCTGACTTGGTATAATCTATGATATCTGTGTTGAAATCATATTTGTGTGCCTCTAACTTTTTTCTGTTTTCTACAGCTTTCCCATCCAGATTGTATTGGATGGCAAAATACTTTTTTATGACCTTCAACGCCAATTTTGCATCTCTTGGGAAAGGAACATTTGTCTTTTGCTGACAAATAAGGGTAAAGTGACTATATTCACGTTTCAAAGTCAAGTCCCTTTCTTCCAAAGCCCCTTTCCCTAAACTCCTTTTTACATTTTCTGTAAATTTTTCATCCAAAGTATAAAGATAGCAGCAGTCCAGCAAATGGATCTATACTATAAAAGTAGGCACAACTCTACACTATCTGTTACAATAAACTACACACAAAAAAGGAGG
>RAZD01000004.1 GCA_003612525.1 bacterium C-53
CAATTCCCGAAGACCTCATGGTTCTCTTGGCTATCTGACACCAAATGAAATAGAATCCGCTTACTGGGGACAGGCTTAATTCTGTCTTCAGTAAAATATTTCTTAAAAATGTGTCTACTCTTTTGACTATACTTCAGATTAAACGCCATCCTGACTACTTTTAAGCTCCCGCTGGTCTGCCAGCCTTCATGCAGGCACTCCGTTATTACACAGCCTGTCTTAAAGTTATAAATGCTTTTGATATTTCTTCTTGTGTCATCGCTGATACCAAGACAATATACAAGTGCTTTGTGGTACACGTCCTGATACCTGACCTCTTTCAATTTCTCGTAGTAGAATTTTTCATGTGCATTGCTGATAAAAATAATCGCTTTCTCTTTTTCTGCTCCTAACGCTGTACTACTCATTCTTTCTTCCTCCATTCTTGATGATTGACTATAACAAAAAAGGACAGCCCTATTCGTTAGAATAAGATTGTCCTTTAGGCGCTATATTAGGTTGTTCCTCTACATCATCAAGTATTATTCAGTACTACCGGGTAAAAAATTGATGTACAATTGATGTACTAAGCCCATTTTGATGTACAACAGAAACTCTTTTTAATCTTCAAGAAGTTTCCGTTTTCTCTCAATCATCTCGTCGATTCTTTCTATGAAAGACGCTACATCCTTGACATTTTCGCATCTCTCGATACGTCCGTCAAGGTATACCCTTTTTGATACGCTACCGGCTCCGCAGGCAACTATGGTCTGTTTCTCCTCCATAATCAGGATATTATAAATTCCCTCTTTCCCCGGCCGAGCGTACCCCACATTCTCGAAATTTCCCGCCATATTTTTCTGACGGTATAAATAATAAGGAAAAAGCCCTGTTCTCCTTGCGCTGTTTTCGGTAAGCATCATCATTTCCGGTGTATTACAGAGCGCATCCCTGCCATTCTCCTCCATCCACTGCGCAAGCTTTGACGCACGCTTCACGGCAAGCGAGTGAACAGTCAGGCTGTCAGGGCGCAATTCTTCGATAATCGAAAGCGTATGTCTGACATCCTCTGACGTCTCACCCGGAAGCCCCATAATCAGGTCCATATTTATGTTATCAAATCCGGCGTCTCTCGCCATTCGGTAAGCCTCAAGCGTCTGAGACACCGTATGACATCTTCCGATGACTTTCAACGTCTCTTCCTTCATTGTCTGCGGATTAATCGAAATACGTGTTACATGATGTTTTTTAAGAACGGCCAGTTTTTCCGGCGTAATACTGTCCGGTCGTCCCGATTCCACCGTAAATTCCTTTAAATGACGAAGGTTAAACTTTTCCTCCACAGCACAAAGAAGGCGGTCAAGCGCTTCCGGCTCCAAAGTGGTCGGCGTCCCTCCGCCTATATACACCGTATCAAGACAGAGATTACGGCATCTGTCCGCCGTAAAATCCATCTCCCGCTCAAGCGCCGTAAGATAATCCCCCACACGCTTTTGCCATTTTGCAATCGGATAAGAGGTAAAAGAACAATAAAGACAAGTCGTCGGGCAGAATGGGATTCCAATATACAGACTGTACCCCTTTGCATAATGAATGGGAGAAAGCAATTCTCTCTCCCTCTGCGCAATCTCTATGCTTAACCTTGTCTTCTCCTCGCTTACAAGATATGTTTCCATCATATGGGCAGCGATTTCTTCCTGGCTCCTGCCCTGTTCCAAAAGACTCATGGGAATACGTGTCGGACGAATGCCGGTCAGATCTCCCCAGGGAAGAACCCTGCCTGTACTTTCAGAAAGCAGGCCATAAATCGCCCGCTTCAGCCGGTTTTTCGTTTCTGTCCGGTCAGCGTCCTGCGTATCGCAAAATGTACGCCGGCTCTCAGTCCCATCTTCCCGCCAGATCAGTTCAATCCCCGAAGGCGCATACCATACTTCCAGACATGCATCCGCATCTGACGCTTCCGAAACCTCCATTCCGCAAAGTTTCACATCCTGCTCCGGATAAAAAGCTTTCACGAGCGAATGGATATCATATTGAAAATTCTCTTCATTTAACTTAATTCGTATCATAATGTAATTTATCCAAGAAAAGGATTGTATTTCTTTTCAGATACAATCGTTGTCTGGTCTCCATGTCCCGGATAAACAACCGTATCATCCGGCAGAATAAAAAGCTTTTCCTTCACGGAACGCACCAGTTCACTCATGCTTCCCGTCGGCAGATCGGTCCGCCCTACGGAACCTTCAAACAAGGTGTCACCGCTTAAAAGCATTCCTGTATCCTCAATATAAAAGCAACAGCTCCCGCCTGTATGCCCCGGCGTCGCGATCATTTTAATTTTCATTCCTGCAATCTCCACCGTTTCCTGGTCTTCCAGCAGATGGTCCGCTGTCACGGTTGCAATTCTGCCAATCTGTGCCGAACAGTTTAACTCCTCATCCGAAAGGAGTTCTTCCTCCGCCTTCGACGCATAGATTTCAGCATGTGAAAGCTGTTTCAGCTTTGCCACTCCGAGGATATGATCGAAATGACCATGTGTCAGGAATATTGCTGCAACCTTCAGCCCGTTATTCTCAAGCTTATGAAAGACTTCCGCACCGTAATCCGCGGGGTCAAACACAACTGCCTCCATCCGTGCCGTATCATATACAAAATAACAGTTCGTACCAACCGAACCAAGTACCATACGTCCTATCTTAATCTCTCCCATCAGCCTGCCGTCCTTTCTATATCAACAATGCCTGCAACACTTCTCAGTTTTTCTATTATTCTGTTGAGTTCTGCCGTATTATGAATTTCAAATGCAAGCGCTATCGTCGCGATTCCCTGCTTGCTCACTCTGCAATTCACCGCATTAATGTCAAGATTATTCTCGGTAAACACCCGTGATATGTCAACAAGAAGTCCATTCCTGTTATTCGCGTAAATATTGATATCAGCAAGATATGTCTCCCCGGCGGCATTTCCTTCCGGCTCCTGCCACTCCGCATCAATCAGTCTGCCTCTGTCCACTTCTGAAAGGCTCATAACGTTAACGCAATCCGTACGATGAATCGATACTCCCCTTCCCCGTGTGACAAAACCAATAATTTCATCTCCGGGAAGAGGATTGCAGCACTTGGCGAAGCGCACTGCAACGTCGTTAATTCCCTTTACCACGATTCCGCCCTGATTTCGTATCTTCGCAACTCTTGCTTTACCGCTCTCCTCGACCGCATCAAGGATTTCCTCATCCGTAACCTGCCGTTTATGCTCTTTATCGTAGCATTCGAGCATCTTATTAATAATCTGGCCTTCTTTTAAACCACCGTGTCCGATTGCCGCATAGACGGATTCCCAATCCTTAAATCCGTACTTTTTCATAACCGCTTCCATATATTCCGGCTTCATGATTTCAATCGGATTAATTGATTTCGCTTTGCAGTATGTGGCAAGCGCATCCTTGCCCTTTAAAATATTGTCTTCCTTCAGTTCATTTTTAAACCACTGGTTAATCTTGCTCTTCGCCTGCGTGCTCTTTACAATGTTGAGCCAGTCACGGCTGGGGCCTTTGGAATTTCCTGAAGTAATAATCTCAATTCTGTCCCCGTTATTAATCACATAGTCAATGTTTACAAGCTTGCCATTCACCCGGGCGCCGATCATCTTATTGCCCACTGCACTGTGGATACTGTAGGCAAAATCCACCGGCGTGGAACCAGCGGGCAGATTTTTCACATCCCCGGTCGGGGTAAAGCAATATACATTATCGGAAAACAGATCAAGGTCACTCTTCAGGATATTCATGAACTCTCTGTTATCCGTCATATCACGCTGCCATTCCAGAATCTGGCGCAGCCAGCTTAATTTCTCCTCTTCCTGAAGTTCCGGCTTCTTTCCGTCAGAACTTTCCTTATATTTCCAGTGTGCGGCAATACCATACTCCGCCGTACGATGCATCTCATAAGTACGAATCTGTATCTCAAAAGGCTGTCCTGTCGGCCCGATCAGCGTCGTATGAAGCGACTGGTACATATTTGATTTCGGCATCGCTATATAATCTTTAAAACGCCCCGGAATGGGTTTGTACATCTCATGAATCACTCCAAGCGCAGCATAACAGTCTCTGACCGAATCCACTATAATGCGCACCGCAAATAAATCATAAATCTGGTCAATCGTTTTGTCCTGATTCACCATTTTCTTATATATACTGAAAAAATGTTTGACACGCCCGTCAAATTCAGCACGAATCCCGGCATTTTCGATATGGCTTCTGACTTCCTCCACAATATCCTGGACGTATTTCTCACGTTCGCTTTTGCGAACAGCGATCTTTTTGACCAGATCGTAATAGACATCCGGCTGGAGGTATTTTAGCGACAGATCATCAAGTTCCACTTTAATCTTACTGATGCCGAGACGCTGTGCGATCGGGGCATAGATGTCCATTGTTTCCCTCGCAATATACTGCTGTTTGTCTTCCGGCATATACCGAAGCGTGCGCATATTATGGAGGCGGTCCGCCAGTTTAATCATAATCACACGAATATCCTTTGCCATGGCAAGAAACATCTTTCTGAGATTATCCGCCTGCATTTCCACACGATCGCCCTTATACTGCAATTTATTGAGTTTCGTCACCCCATCAACAAGATGCGCAACATCCCTTCCGAATACCTCGATGATTTCCTCATTTGTCATAATCGTGTCTTCGACAACATCGTGAAGAAGCCCGGCGACAATTGTCTCCTTATCAAGTTCAAGATCAGCCAAAACAATGGAAACGCATAAAGGATGTATGATATACGGCTCTCCTGATTTCCTGACCTGATTTTCATGAGCTTCAAACGCAATTTTATAAGCCTTCTCAATCATTGAAATGTCATCAGAAGGATGATATTTGTGCACACGTTCAATCAAATCGCCATAAAGCTCTTCCGGACTTGAATATTCCCTCGTCGCCTCAATTCTGCCATCATCAATCACTACTTCATTTTCTTTCTTTTCGACCGTTTCTGCCTGTATCCTGTCCTCTGCCATAAATAACCATGCCTTTCCCTGCCGTACACGCCTGAATCGTTACAATGTATTATTATACGTTCTTTTGTTTCAAAATGCAATTATATCGTTTTTTTCGGCACTCGTCCACAAGATTTCGTCTCCGTGCAGTATCCTGTCACATCACATTTTGCCCGGAAATACTCTTCTACAAGATATTTCCATTCTTCCGAAACCTGCGAAAGCGCATTGCTGATATCGGAAAACATCTCCTGATACTCCCAATATGCCCTGGAGCACATGCGCTGATGGCTCATTTCCACAAGATTACGGAGATTCCTTCTGTCCACAATTTTGGTGGACATTCCAAGCGGAAGAAGCATCGCCGCATCCTCTCTTGGTATGGAAAGCTCTTTTTCAAGATACGCGCATGTTTCCGCAATCTTTGCCATCATCTCTCCGTACTTTCTCACAGCATCCTTATTCTCCTCAATTGAGTGAGGCGTCACATACTCAAAGTTTTCATAATTAATATAGCGGGTGCTTGCCTGAAGTCTTGTCGGCGCTCCCCCGATATGTGTATACCATTCTCTGATCACGCGTGCGGAATATCCTGACAATACCATCTCCACATTGACATACTCCATGACTCTGCCATGCCCGGAAGTAAGGCATCCCAGTCCTCTTTTATAATTCTTCTCCCGGTCCGCGATATCTCCGCCCCAGCAGATGCCCGCCCGCTCTCCCATCAGACTGATCGGATTCTTTGTTGTTTCCTCTAAGATAATTACCTGTCCCATAATGTTTCACCTGTATTTTGCCGCTTCTGCCTCTCTATAATATAATCTGCATATTCTGCTACAATATCTACCTTCGTGTGGTCATAAAGCATCCGCGCACCGACCACATCTTCAATCTCATTAAACACAGCTCTTCCTCTGTGAAAAATAAAATCGATTCCCACCATTCCAAATGAAAAGCAATCTGTGATTTTTCTGACCATCTGTCTTTCATAAGACGACAATTCATACGGAACAGCTTTTCCGCCAAGACAGTAATTGCTCCTGAAATCATGCTCCGAAACACGAAGCATCGCCGTAACGACACGATTTCCAACCACAAAAACCCGTACATCGCGTCCCGTATCCGATGCCATCTCCTGAACAATCAGGCTGCCCTTCGGATACCTGCCGATCAAATCCGCCGCTTCTTCACAGGATGAAACTGAAAAAACTTCTGTCCCGCCATGTCCTCTGCGGTTCTTGACGACAAGCGGGTAAATAAAATCATTCCCCTTTGTCAGAAATTCCTCCGCTGTCATACACGTCATAAATGGAATGTCCGTGTGTTCACTGATATACTGAAACGTGAGCCATTTATCATTACAGATTTCAGATACTCTGGCATTATTATATACCGCTATCCTCATTTCTTCCAGTTCTTTTGATATTTCCGGCACTATTGCACGTACAATGGCAAAATCCACAGGGGTTTTTGTCAATTCTTCTCTATAATTATCCGTAAAAACCAGTTCAAAAGGAATTCCATGTTTATCAAAATGCTGTCGGTACAGAGCGATATACTCTTTTCTTCTCGCTGCCGTACTCCTCTCATAGACTATACAGCCACGCATCACACACCTCCATGCTGCCGCATTTCTGACAAAAATCACGACACTGCGTTTCTGATATGCTCCATCACTGCATCTGCCGCATTAATTCCGGTACAATCAAAAATATTTTTAAAATGAGCGTTGGAATTCACCTCACACAGCACCGGCTCGCCGTCTTTTCCAAACAGGATATCTACCCCGCCAAAATCCAGCTTCAAAATACGGCACACTTCCTCTGCCATATGCACCTGTTCCTTCGTTGGCGTATATTTGCGCATGGTTCCGCCATTCGTCACATTGGCTCGAAAATCGGAATCATGTTCGCGCATCATGGTAGCGGTCACCTTCCCGCCGGTCATCTGAATACGGATGTCTTTCCCGAAGCTCGTCTCAACCAGTTCCTGAAAAATCACAGGACGGCCCGAAGTACGATTTAAAATTTCCTTTACGCTTTCACGGTTCTGCGCCATATAAACCTGCGCGCCAAAAGAGCCAAAGCACTCTTTAACAACAAACGGATATTGGAACCTCTGTTCAGCCACATCCAGAAAGGTATCATCCGTATATCCGATATTCGAAAAAGTCTGCGGAACCATTACTGTCTCCGGCATACGGATTCCCGCTCCCCGAAGCCTGAAAAATGTTTCCGCTTTGTTATCACACGCTCTGATCGCATCCGCACAGTTAAACAGGCGGTATCCCATCGCCTCAAGTGTCCGTGCAAGAAAAACATCCTTATCCCAGAAAAGCACGAAATCCGCTCCATCAAGAAAGGATTCATTGAAAATACCCGCCTGTTCCGCTCTCGCCGGAATTTCTGTATTTGTATGCACAGACAAGGCAATTTCATGACGTTTCGCCGCTGCCGACAGCCATTCATAAATCTCTGTAAATTTGCTACTGTTAAGAAAACCGTTTATGATCATAACGCCCTGCATTTCAGGCCCTCCCTCTTTGAACCGCCATCAGATATGCTTTTTGTTGTCTTATCATATCATAAGCAGATTTATAATGTAAATAACGAAGTGAATTGAAACCATCCAGAACTCCCCCCAGACTTTATCTGACCTGCGGACAGGAAGAACATTTTTTGACAATTGATTCGCTCCTGCACGCATGATATACTTATAGAGTAAATTAAGACTTTTTAGAGCTGCACCGTGCAAAAGGAACCGTTTCACAGGCAGATTCATGTTTGCAGGCTGAGCAGGAATGGAGGGGTTTTATGAATTGTCCATGTTGTCAAAATGAAATGCAGGCAGGATACATACCGAATTGGTCTCAGCCGGTTCACTGGCTGCCAGAGGGAAAAAGACCGTCCATATTCTCCCATACGGTTACCGGAAGCGGAGTCCCTCTTCTCAATCAGTTTAAGCCCCTGTCGGCATTTGGATATAAAGCCGAAGCTTACTATTGTCAGAAATGCAAAATGGTTATCGCCCGCACAAAGGAGTAATTGATGCTAAGGTGCATCCACAGAAGCCAACTTTCGTTTCGTGTATTTCATTGGCGGTTATTGAGGTGGAGTGATGTCAGACAGTCGTTTATTCAAAATTTTATATTATCTTTTAGACATGGAACGTGCTACAGCCCCTGAGCTGGCGACGGAATTTGAAGTTTCCCCAAGAACAATTTACCGTGACGTGGAAGACATTAAGCAGTGCAGGCATTCCAATCTACGCTGAACCGGGAAGGAATGGCGGTATATACTTATTGCAGGATTTTCGCATACTTAAACTAAATCGCATCTTAGAACTGGAATTATCAGGGAATACATTCGTACCAAACCATATCAGGAACAGGAAAACAATCCACAACAAACATACGCTCAGATCGTCCTCTCATTTTCAAAAGAAATTGAATATCGTGTCTATGATGAATTCGACGAAACAGAAATTGAATATCAAAAAAACGCTGATCTGATTGTTTGCGCCGAAATGCCTGTTGATACTTGGCTTATTGGTAATCCGCTTTCATTTGGAACGCAGGTTGAAATCATTGAACCAAAGTATTTAAAGGGAGTTCTGGCTGCACAGGCACAGGCAATTTATAAAAAAACAAACCCTGACAAAAGGTGTCAGGATATGTGTGTTATACTGAATGCCATAGCAATATAGAAATACATAAACTTTACACACATCAGAAAGAAAGAGGACAAGAAAATGAATGAAATGATTGAGCTTTGTGTTCCGAATATGGTTGCAGCAAACCCCAATATGAGTGACGAAGAAGCGGGAAAAATCATGCTTGAATGGTTTCCAACACTGAAACGCTGGAAAAACTGATCACTGCCGCCCCGCGATTCCAATTTATTTACGTTTCAAACAAATGATACATGCAGCTTTTTGCCGACAGGTAATCAGAGGCGATCGCGAAAAGCAACGACAAACTGGGAATTTACGGAGGTATCCTTATGGAATACATTAGAGTTACAGGCGAGAATATAGAAAATGAACATATATGTTGTGCGATATCAAACAATAATGATATTCAAGTGTCGTCAAAAAAGGCCTGGCTGAAAGAACGTTTTGATGATGGTTTGGTTTTCTTAAAAAGTGAACAGCGGGGAAAGTGTTTTATTGAATATATCCCTGCCGAGAATGCGTGGAATCCCATTGTCGCAGAAGGCTATATGTATATTGACTGCTTATGGGTGTCCGGCGCTTTGAAAGGACATGGTTATTCAACCGAACTGCTGAATGCCTGCATTGAAGACAGCAAAAACAAAGGGAAAAAGGGATTATGCATATTGTCTGCGGCAAAGAAAAAACCATTTCTGGCTGACCCTAAATTCCTGAAACACAAGGGATTTTCCGTCAGTGATGAGGCGGATAATGGCATTCAGTTATGGCATCTTCCTTTTACAGAAAATGCTTTCCTGCCAAAATTCAAAGAATGTGCGAAACACCCTCATATTCATGAGGCGGGATATGTCTTGTATTACACCAGCCAGTGCCCGTTTAATGCCAAATATGTTCCTATAATTGAAACTATTGCAAAAGAGAAATCCGTAAAATTCAAGTCGGTTCATTTACAGAGCAAAGAGGACGCACAAAACGCTCCAACGCCAATTACAACTTATGCATTATTTTTAGATGGCAGCTATCTTACAAATGAGCAGATGAATGACAAAAAGTTTTTGAAATTATTAGGAAAGTAACCTGTCAAATGCAGGCTGTAACCGGCAAAAGGCATGTGCTTTGCCACTAGAAAACCAAAGAAGAATCCCTGAACTGTACGCAACTACAATTCGGGGATTTCGTTCCTTGTTCGCATAAAACCCTTTACCCGGCGCTGCTTCATTCGTTTCCTGCACCGGATTTGTGCCAATCATCGATATCTCCCATGATGCCCTCTTCTTCCTCCGTGATGTCCTCCCCAGTTGTTCTCCGGAATCTGCTGCACGTCATCCTCCGACCATCTATGATGTTTACAGCCTTCAATTCTGTCCTGAATTTCCCCAATCGTCATCCCGTGACAGTCCTCCACCGTAACATTTTCATCATACAAAGACAATTCCTGATATGCCCTGTACTTTCCAAACGACATATCGTACTGGTGCGCCTCCTCCATGCAGAATTCATCACTGGTATAAATCTGTGCATTATATGCATGCCCGGTTCCACTCTCATTTATTTCCTTTATCACCGTATCCGGCCGGTCTGAAACCACAGTAAAGACAAGTACGGAATCCGCTGTCAGATAACCGCTGTACGCTTCGTCCGCCAACAGCCTGTCAATCGCCTTTCCATACGGAACATGTTTCAGTGTCACACCCTTCAGGACATTCTGTCCGTCTTCATTATAGGCATCCGCCGACACCACTCTCTCAAAGCGATTGATTCCAAGCTCTATCGACGGATTTATATCAATACTGATATAGGAAACCGGTTTGCGGTATACGGAGTACCCGCCCAATCCCAGCGCCATAAGCAGACATACCGCTATCAGGGCATATCGCAGAACATGACGTGTTACAGGAATACTATGCACTTTCCGCTGCCCGCTTAAATACTGTAAAGTACTTGCCTTTAATTCCTCCGATGCCCGTATCTCCTTCATACTGTCCATAATTGCGTTCATGTCCACTCACCTCCCAATCTTTCCCGCAGTCTGTCCTTTGCTCTTGAAAGCCATGTGTAAATGGTATTTTCCTTTTTCCCCAGTATTCTGGCAATCTCCACCGCCGTATATCCCTCATAATAGAATAGATAAACGACATTTCTGTATTTTTCAGGAAGCTTGAGAACTTCTTCCATAACCTGCCCTGCCGTATCGTCAAGCGCTTCACCCTCCTCGGCAATCACATCAAGCGGAAGGCATTTTCTCCGTGAAAGATTTCTGAGCCAGTCCGTACATGCATTGATTGTAACCCGCACAAACCATGCTTTCTCGTGCTCATCATTCTCAAACACTCCTTTATATAGCAAATATTTCATATATACATCCTGAAATACGTCTTCCGTATCATGCCGGTCTTTCAAATGCACGAAACATATTCTCCGAACCATGTCCGCATACTCATTCATGACACGATTCAAATCATCTTCACTTTTCAAAACGTCCCCTCCCCTGAAATCAGATAGACTCCCGTAACCTCTCCTGCATCAAAAGCCCGCAAATGTTCGTTAAAGCAAGAACTCCGCCATCTTTCGGCGAAGTTCCTGCTCTCTGTTTCTTAATACCAGCATGCTCCATGTCTTCTTCCGGAATGATGTCCGGATGAATACCCTGAATAGCATCCCGGATAGTATCCGTTATAGCACCCCGGATAATATTCGGAATACGTCTGAAGCGGGCTGACAACTCCGGTACAGATACCGCCATTCTGGCATGCACCGTATACATCACAGATTCCGTATCCTGTACAGAACCCGTTCTGATAACAAGGCGCCGTCGTATTCCATACATTCTGATTATAGTATGCATTCGCTGCCGCCGCTCTTGCATGATGACCGCCGGCAAAAGCAACATTGGATGTGCACACACACACAACTGCCGCTGCCGCACAAGCCGCCGTTACCTTTAATAATTTTCTCATGATTCCGCCCTCCATGACACATTGTTGACCGTTTCATAAGTAATACGCACAGAGAGGCCGAATCCTTTCATTTATAAAAATTTTTTTATTTATTTTTCATATTCCTCCTGCAATTACCCATATTGTATACCATTTCTATACGTCTATCCAGCAAAATTGCGGTCAAAAGGTTTCTTCATTATATCTCTCATTCAAAACACGACATATACATGTCATTTTTTATATGGTATAATCTTTCAAATACAGGCAAATCAAATCACTGCCCTGAAAGAAAGGAACCATCACAGATGAAATACACATGGATTGATGAATACCTGCTTGAGAAAAAAGGCGTCACAAAAGACCTTCAGGCTGACTGGAACTGGATTCGTTATCAAATCGGAGGAAAGATGTTCGCGGCTGTCTGCATGGATGATAAAGACATTCCCTGCTACATCACATTAAAATTAGAACCGTCAGAAGGCGATTTTCTGAGGAATCAATACGAAGATATTATCCCTGGCTATTACATGAACAAAACACATTGGAATTCCGTGCTGCCGGACGGTGAAGTCCCGGACGATCTGCTGAAAGAAATGCTGGATAAGTCGTATCATTTAGTACTGAAGGGGTTCAGTAAGAAGCGGCAGGCGGAAATCCTTGCATAAAGCAGGATACCGCCATCCGCCCGGATTCATTTATCTTGAAGGCATTTGAAATTTTTCAAGCGCTCTGTTTAAATAATTATTAAAGGGCTGCATCGCTTCAAAGATTTTTACGGATTTTTCAATAAACAGTTCGGCGTCCAACAGCTCCTGGTCTTCTAAAGAATACTCAAGATACCAGCTTTTCAGCTTCAGATACTCTGCCATCGGATGTTCTTTGTCATAACCACGCGGCACGTTTTTCAAAGAGGTTCCCTTTACCGTAAAGTATTTTTGAAAATCAGGAGCATGGATGATCTGATTCCACTCATCCGGATTTTCAACAAGATAATCACGTACCATTGTTGTAGCATCCTTAAAAACATCTGCAAATAATCCGCCTCCCAAAAACGACTGGTTTCCAGGCTTCAACATAATATAATAGCCGACCGGCACAGGTAATTTTCCTTTTGAGGAAATATGTGCACGAAAGGCAGGATTGTACGGTGATTTATCGTGGCTGAAACGCGTGTCTCTGACCAGCTTAAATGTAAGATCTTTTGGAATAACGCCTATAATGCTTTTATCCGTCTTTCCGATTTCCAGGATCAAAGTCTGCAGCAATACCTCAAACTGCGCATTTGCCTCCTTCTGCTCCTCTTTGTGGAGATGATACCACTCGCGATTGTTATTTTCACTTAATTCCGATAGATAATTGAATATTAACTGCATGTCCATACATGAAATCTCCTTCATCACATATTTTTAACCACTGAAAAAGACGCAGAATTTAAAAAGTCCTTGATAAACTGTATGATCTTTTCCGGTGATGCATAAGTTTTACAGAAAGAAAAGCTTTGCGCAAGACCATCAATCTCCTCCATAGCTTCTTTCACACCAATCATAGTCTTCCCTTCCAGCACATCGGCATTCACATAATCAAGATGGCCCGGATTGATTCTGTGACTTTGAATGGCATAATCAACTCTCTCGCTGCATCTGCACTTTCCACACCCGTATTCACCACAATACCTGCCCAGAAATTCGGCCATTTTCTTACGGACTCTGGATAGACGCTGCCTGTACGCCTCAGGAGTCAGTCCCAAAATCTCCCCGGCTAACCGGCTGTCAACCCGAAACATAGTCCCCAGTATAAATATGCAGCGGCTCTCCGCATCCAGACACTGAAGCATAACATTCGTGCACGACATTTTCAGCTCTTCCGCAAGAAGAGACCGTTCTACATTCTGTGTCAGGTCAGGGATTTCCTCTATCTTAGCATTTTCGATATCGTTTCCGTAAAACTCAAAGCTTAGGGGACGATCTGCAAACATATGCTTCTTATAGTCTTTCAGATGATTCACAGCTATGCGAAATACCCAGGTTGAAAAGGAGCTTTCTTTTCTGAAAGAAGAAAGATGCGTCATTACTTTCAGCAGAATATCCTGCGTTGCGTCCTCTGCATCCGGAAACGTGCCAAGCATCCTCAACGATAGATTGAATACGAGATCCTGCACGCTTAAAATAACGGATTCAAGAGCTTTTGCATCCCCCATTACGGCTTCGTCAATTAAAATTGATAATTCTTCATCTGTCATTTTATTCATATATTTTTACCTCCTGATTTAATTAGACTGCATCTTTCTGTTTTTGTGACAAAATCCATGAAATAATTTTCTATAAATAAAAACCGCCGGACAGTTCATTCCTGCCCGGCAGTTTCGTTTTTGCGTCTATTTATCAATTTTTGCTTCCCGAACCGCTTTTCTTACCTTTAATACCATAGAAGGCGATACGGACAATTCATCAATTCCCATTCTTAAGAACTCTTCCGTAAGTTCTGTATCTGCTCCGAGTTCTCCACAGATGCCAATCCATTTTCCGCATTTATGCGCATTTTCCGCTGCCATACGAATCATGCGAAGGATTGCCTTGTGATGCGGATTATAGAAATCATCAAGCTTCTCATTCTGCCTGTCGATCGCAAGCGTATACTGCGTCAGATCATTCGTACCGACACTGAAGAAATCTACCAGTTCCGCAAGCTCATCGCTCACCATAACCGATGCAGGCGTCTCAATCATAATTCCCTGTTCCGGCACTTTATACGGAATCTGTGATTCATCGAGTTCCGCCTTTACCTCATCCACAATCGCATAAATCTTCTTCACTTCCTCAGTTGAGGTAATCATCGGATACATGATGGAAAGATTTCCGAACATCGCAGCGCGAAGCAGCGCACGAAGCTGTGTCTTAAAGATATCAGGCTGCTTTAAACAGATACGGATTGCCCGGTATCCCAAAGCCGGATTGTCTTCCTGCCCGAGATTGAAATAATCCACCTGCTTGTCAGCTCCGATATCAAGTGTACGGATAATAACTTTCTTTCCCGCCATTGTCTGCACAACCTGTCTGTATGCCTGGAACTGTTCTTCCTCCGTCGGAAAATCATTCCTGCCAAGATATAGGAACTCGCTGCGGAACAAACCAATGCCGCCTGCATCGTTCTCAAGCACATATCCTACATCTCCAACGCCTCCGATATTGGCATAAATGTTCACCTTATGCCCATCCAGAGTCACATTTTCCTTACCTTTCAGCGTATGCAGAAGCTGGAGCTTCTCCTCCTCCTCCTTCATTGCCTTCTCTGTTTCGGCACAGACCTCTTCGGAAGGGTCAAAGATCACTTCTCCCTTAAACCCATCCACTACAACCTTCGTGCCTGTCGATATCTCATTAAGATCAAGAGGCACACCGATCAGCGCCGGTATATTCATCATACGTGCCAGGATCGATGTATGGGAGTTCGTCGAACCATGAACCGTAACAAAAGCCAGGATTTTAGACTTATCCATCTGTACAGTTTCACTGGGACTTAAATCGTCCGCCACAATAACAGAAGGTTCCATTGATGTGAAATCCATATCCTCCTGCCCCATAAGGTTTCTTACCAGACGATTGGAGATATCCTTTACATCCGCCGACCTCGCCTTCATATAATCATCATCCATGCTTGCAAACATTTCCGAAAAGTTATCTCCGGTAACTGCAACCGCATATTCAGCATTGACCATTTCCGTACGAATCATATTATGAATCGATTCCAGATAATCGTCATCCTCAAGCATCATCTGATGTACTTCAAAAATCGCCGCACTCGCTTCCCCGACTTCCTTCACTGCCTTGTCGTAAAGCGCCTGAAGCTGCATTCTCGCTTTCTCTCCGGCCTTTCCTACGCGCGCTAATTCAGCATCCGCATCCGTGACCTTCGTTCTTTTTACCTGCTGGTCATCTTTTTTGAGCACAGCCACAGGTCCCATAGCAATTCCCTTGTAAACCGCTTTTCCAGATAATTTCAGCATTTCTTTTTCCCTCTCATTTTCTTTTACAGATTTGTTTCAAAAAATGATTTCATCGCCTCGAATGCTTCCGCTTCGTCGTCGCCTTCTACCGAAACTTCCACGGTCTGCCCGCATTTTACGCCAAGTCCCATAACAGCCATTAACTTGGAAGCGTCTGCTGACTTTCCTTCCTTTGTGATCATAACTTTGCTCTGGAACTTCTTCGCTTCCTTCACAAGAAGTCCTGCCGGTCTCGCATGAATTCCTACTTCGTCTTTCACTGTGTACTCAAATTTCTGCATGATACATCTTCCTCCTTAAAATTATTTTAAATCTTCACCGTTTGTCTCAATGACTTTCTTATACCAGTAGAACGAGCGTTTCTTCCACCGCGAAAGCGTACCGCTCCCGTCCTCCTGTTTATCTACATAGACAAATCCGTACCTCTTCTTCATCTCCCCACTTCCCGCACTGATCAGATCAATCGGAGCCCATGAAGTATATCCGATCAAATCCACACCATCTTGTTCCACGGCTTCTTTCATAGCACGAATATGCTCTCGAAGATAATCGATCCTGTAACAGTCATTGATTTCCCCCTTCTCATCCGGCGTATCCGCCGCGCCAAGTCCGTTCTCCACAATAAACAACGGTTTCTGATAGCGGTCATACACCTGATTCAGGGTAATACGCAGGCCGAGCGGATCAATCGGCCATCCCCATTCGCTGAACTTTAAATACGGATTTCTGGCAGACTTAAACAGATTGCCTTCCGCCTCTTCCCCGCCATTCCCGGGAGCAGCGATGCATCTGCTGTTATAATAGGAAAACGAGATAAAATCAACCGGATAACACCGGAGTATCTCCTCGTCGCCAGTTTCCATCACCGGCAGAATCCCTCTGCCCGCAAGCCGCTTTTTTGCATAGGAAGGATAATATCCCCGCGCCTGCACATCCACAAAGAAATAATTTTCCTGATCTGTCACAAGCGCCTCCCACACATCCTGCGGGTGGCAGGTATAAGGATAAGCGCTCCCCGCCGCAAACATACATCCAACCTTATTCTCCGGGTTTACCTCATGCGCAAGCTTCACCGCAAGAGCGCCCGCGACAAGCTCGTGATGCGCCGCCTGGTACTTGACGGCCTCCTCATCCTCACCCTCCTCAAAACAGATACCCGCTCCCATAAACGGTGCATGGAGAATCATATTGATTTCATTAAAGTTCAACCAGTAAACTACATAATCTTTATAGCGTATAAATAAAGTTTTACACAATTTCAGGTAAAAGTCAATCATCTTCCTGCTTTTCCACCCACCATATTTTCGAATCAGCCCAATCGGACAGTCAAAGTGCGAAATCGTCACCAGCGGCTGTATTCCGTATTTGCTGCATTCTTTAAAAACCTCCTCGTAAAAACGGAGTCCTGCCTCATTGGGTTCCTCCTCATCTCCGTTCGGGAATATCCGTGTCCAGGCGACACTCATGCGGTAAACTTTAAATCCCATTTGTGCGAGAAGACCAATATCCTCCCTGAAATGATGGTAGAAATCAACGGCTTCCACTGCCGGATACTGATGCGCTGCATCCATTTCAAGCATCTTTCTGCGCCCGGTGATTACATCTTTTCTATCCGCGCCGGACGGACACACATCGACATTCGCAAGCCCTCTTCCATCCTCAAAGATACCACCTTCACACTGATTGGCAGCTGAAGCGCCGCCCCATAAAAAATTTTCCGGTAAGCTCATGATGCACCTCCTACTTAACAATGGTAATCAGTTTGCCGCCCACAGCAACATTCTGTTCCATACTTCCCGCCACCTCAAGGTAGTCGTCGGTGTTCACAACAATCACCGGCGTTTCCAGACAATATCCCTGAGCTTTGATAAAGTTCATATCAAATTTCACCATAAGCTGCCCTTTTTTCACACGATCTCCCTGATGAATCACAGCCTCAAACCCTTTGCCCTCAAGCTGCACCGTATCAAGACCGATGTGAATCAGAAGTTCCGCACCCTCATCCGTTTCCATGCCGATCGCGTGAAGCGTAGGAAACAACGTCGTAATCACGCCGTCCGCCGGGGCGTATACCTCTCCTTTCTCCGGCAGGACCGCGGCGCCCATCCCCAGCGCTCCCGATGCAAATGCATCATCGTGAATCGTCTCAAGTTTCAGTATCTTTCCTTTGATAGGACTTGCAATCTCAATTTTTCTTACGATGCCGTCCGGCTTTGCACACCCCGGTTCATCCGACCCTGCCGATACAGAAACGCTGGCATCCTCTGTCCCGTCTTCCTCACGGTAAAGTACCATAGTCGCTGCAAAAGCAATAATCATTGTAAGAATAACACCGGATATTGCCACAAGCAGGTTGCCCATGCTCCCGTCCGGTTCTATCATAGCCGGAAACTCGAAAATTCCCATGCCGCCCATCATAAATTTTCTGAAATTAAATGCTCCGTAGAAACCGCCTCCGATGCCTCCTGCAATACAGCTTATAATAAACGGTTTTTTCAGCGGAAGCAAAATACCGTAAATCGCAGGTTCCGTGACACCGAAAATGCCGGAAATAAAGTTCGGAAGCGCCATCTCTTTCATCTGGCGGTTCTTTGTCTTAAAGAAAATCGCCAGGACAACCGCCGAAGTCGCAAAAGTACAGGCAAAGAACGGCATCATTACATTATCATAACCATTTGTCATAATATTATTGATGTAAACCGGGATGAATCCCCAGTGCAGGCCGAAAATAACAAGTATCTGCCATGTAAGGCCCACAATCGCTCCCGCAAGCATCGGACTGAAATTACGCACCGTCATAACGGCTTCCGCAATCAATGTCGATGCAAAGGATGCCAAAGGCCCGATGAGTAAGAGTCCTGCCGGGATTGCCACAAGCAAGGTGAGCATCGGCACAAAAAAGAACTTTACAAGGTCCGGTATAAACTTCTTGAAAAATTTCTCACATTTTGACGCAAAATACACTACAAAAATAACAGGGATTACCGTTCCTGTATAATCCATTGCAATCAACGGGATGCCAAAGAAGTTCGTATACACTGCCGACTCAAACATCGTCCCCTCAAAAAGCGTATAAAGCGCCTCGCTTCCTGCTGAAAGAGCGCTTCCCTGTATGGAGGGATAGCACATAATGGCTCCGATCACCAGTCCAATCATCGGCTTTAAGTTAAATTTCTTCGCTGCTGTATACCCGAGGAACAGAGGAAGGAAATTAAAGAGTCCGTCCCCGATCGCATTCAGAATGAGATATCCCCCACAGGTATCGGAATACAGTCCTATTGCGACAAACAATGCATTCAGCCCTTTCACCATACCACAGGCCGCCATAATTCCCAGTATCGGCTGGAATATACCGGAAATAATATCGATAAACCGGTTGAAAAGACTGCCGGACGGCGCCTCCTCCGTCTGTGCTGCGCCCTCTTCCTGCCCTATGAGCGGCAATACGTCCGCATACACATCCGGTACATGGTTACCGATCACTACCTGATACTGCCCTCCGCTTTTCATGACCGTAACGACTCCGTCCATATTCTTTAAAACGTCGTCATTTGCCATGCTCTCATCCCGAAGCTTAAACCGAAGCCTCGTGATGCAGTGTGTCAGACTTATCACGTTGCTCTTTCCGCCTACGTTGCTGACGATGTCGTGTGCCAGTTTTTCATACTTACCCATTTCTTTTTCCTCCTTAAAATAAAATTTATTTTATGAAGGTTTGGCCAACACGCACAGTTGCCGTCTCATCCTCTGCAAAAGCGCCTGTCGTCACCATCCTGACATACATAGTGAATCTCCTGACCTTTGTGAAAAAAGTCTACTTCGATGTTTTGTGAATCACTCTCTCTATGTGAATTGTAAGATATAACTGCTCATCCTCCGAAAGCCTGTAATTGTATTTCTTCTCAATGAATCCCGATATCTTCTCCACACAGCGAAATGACTCGGGATACTTTAACTTGATAATCATCCACAAATCATCATTATCATCTTTCTCATAAAGCCTGTTTTCCGATAACCTCTTAGCAAAAAATTTCAAATGTGTTATAAAACGGTAGTAATATACATCATCCTCATCGAATGTAACGTTGAAAAAATATTTTACAATATTTAAAATTTCCTGTATCACATATGTAATTTCATACATATTGTGCATTTTTTCTTCATCCATCTGCGCATTTGCAAGATGGAGGGCTATAAAGCCTGCCTCATCCTCCGGAAGCAGCACTTTGCATCTTTCCTGAATCGCCGAGAGCGCCCACATACCCACCTGAAATTCGTCCTTATAGAATTTGCGGATATCCCACAGAAGAATATTCTTCACCGTGATTCCTTCCTGAAACCGGACAATGGACGTATGAACATGGTCAATCAGAGAAATATAGATCATATCATTCATTTTATTCCCAAGCCGTGCTTTCGCCTCGGTGATAATTTCCTCACCAAGCGCTATATGTTCCATAGGCACATCCTGGATTAAAGCCTGAAATTTATTGTTCGCCTCCGCTCCTGACAGAGAAAAAACTTTCTCGGCAGCCTCATCGGGAATCTCATCGCCTGCTCCTCTTTTGAAGCAGATGCCCTTTCCCATCACAATTTTTTCCCGTCCTTTTTCATCCAGGACAACTGCTGCATTGTTATTTAAAGCTTTCTGAATTTTCATCTTAATAACCATGCCTTTCCGTAACCTGCGAATTTGGGCGCAGGCACAAATTTGACGATTGAAAAATCCTGATTTTTCAATCTAATCCTCCATGCAACGCCTATTTTTATCCAATAAAAAAACCTACATGCACAACATATTCCGGAATCTGAATTCCGAATATAGCCTTACATATAGGTTTAGCTTGCTTCTGCAATCACTATCCTTTTGACAGTATCACGATACCACAGCACGAATGCAAAGTCAATCTCTGAACATCCTCTTTCAGACTTTCTCTGTTTTAGCCAAAAACAAAGGAACGGTTTTGGTTATTTTGCTTACGGTTCCCGCTCAATATTCTTTTTTCCGAAATACACCGATCGTAAGCGGACAGGATACGGCAAATGTCAGTATGCCGCAAAAAAGTATACCCATCCCGCCAAGCACAATCTGCGCTGTGGTCATACCTCCCGGAAAGAATCTGTTGATCAGCGTCGTAAGTCCCATAATGCTTCCGATTCCGCAAAGCAGACTGATGACTAAAAACACTTCATTCCGTTCTTCTCCGCCCAAAAACAGAAGCGGAAAGAAAATTGCCCCCATAAACAAACTGGTTCCAATCCCAACTACAAACAGCATGAAAATATCCGTGTCTCTGTCAAACGGATAGCCATGCAGCGCTATGGAAAGAGCTGCGCATATTCCCGCAAAAGCCGCTCCCACAACCAGCCACAGAACCTGACTGAAAAACAGGCTTTTCACAATATCCGCCCTCTTTACGGGGGTTGTCAGCTTGTATTTGCTCCACTTTCCGGCGCCTTCTCTGCGCACACTGGCAATCGAATTCAGAGAAAAGCCAACCATAGCCAACAACATATATCCAATGATTAATGACGGAATTGCATTGTCCATCAAAACCACAAAAATTCCCAGTAAAACCATAACAGCTGAAAATACTTTTATATTCGAGATCACGATATAAAAATTATTTTTTAAAAGTCCTCTCATACCCGCTCCCCCTTCACGAATAACAACATCATTTCATCAATGGAAACAGGGTCCACAACCGCCCCTTTGTACTTTCGTTCCGCCTCTTTCTTATCAGATACCAGAACATCTGTCTGAAAATCCCGCTTTCGGTATGCCAGAATATCACCGGGGTCCAGTGCAAGAAACTGGCTCTCCCTGCACCGCATCACCCCATAGTGATAAGTCAGATCATTTTTGGACACCGTCATAATCAGTCTTCCATCGTGAATCAGTGTAATATAATCCGCGACTTTCTCCAAATCACCTGTAATATGGGAAGATAAAAGAATCGAATGATCTTCCTCCTGCACAAATTCAAGAAAAACATCCAGCATTTCATCCCTCATGACAGGGTCCAGCCCACTGGTCGCTTCGTCTAAAATCAACAGCTGCGGATGATGCGACAATGCGGCGGCAATCGCCAACTTCATCGTCATTCCTTTGGAATAGTATTTGAACTTCTGCTTTACGGGCAGATGAAAATCCTCTAAATATTTTTGGAATAAGGCATCGTCCCATTGTTTATAAAGCCCTTTCATCACACGCGATAACTGTTTCGCCGTAAAGAAGTCGGGAAAATTATCTCCATCATAAACTACGCCGATTTTCTCCCGAATCTCCGTATCCGAGTCAAGCATTTCCCTGCCAAACAGTTTCACCGTTCCGCTGTCTTTTACAACCGTATTCAGAATACAGCCGATCGTGGTCGTCTTGCCTGCCCCGTTTTCACCGACAAATCCCAGAATCGCTCCATATGGCAGAGAAAAGGAAATCTGACCTAATGTAAAATTTGATTTTCTATACGTCTTGGACATCTGCTGTACTTCTAAAATATTTTCCACAATCATTCATCCTCCTCATAAAACATAGCCAAAAGCTCCGTCAATTTCTCAAGAGGAATATTGCTGATCCGTCCAATCTCAGCGGCCGCCTGCAAATGTTCCTCAGCGATTCGCTGCTGCTCCTCCTGATAAAGTTCCTTATTGCACGCCGATACAAAACTTCCTCTGCCAACCGTTGTTTCAATAAATCCGTCTCTCTGTAAATCTTCATAGGCTTTCTGAACCGTAATCACACTCACATGAATTGATTTCGCCAAAGCCCGCATAGAAGGAATGGCATCGCCTGCCTGTAGTTCACCGCTCATAATCATAGCTTTCATTTGCGATGTTATTTGTTCATAGATCGGTTTATTGGCATTGTTGCTGATAATAATTTCCACATCCTGCCGCCTCCTCTTCTATAATGTACTTAATGTATAAGTACATTATATCATATTTGCTATGTTCGTCAATACATAACTTTAATATAAGCTTCTTCCCGATAATGCCGACGACTACAGAATCCCGGCATATAGGATGAAGCCACAAAAATACCTCTCAAGTAGATTCGGGTTATTTCCACTGTCTACTTAAGAGGTATAGACGAGCTAACTCTTCTACCGGCGAAGTCCCGTCAGCATTTCCACCGTTGCCGGCTCATAGTGGGAGAAGAACAGACTTTCTTTTTCATCCAATGCCTGAATTGCCGCCATATCCTCGCCATCCAGCATAAAATCAAATACATCCATATTCTGAATCATACGTTCCTTATGTGTAGACTTCGGAATCACCACAACGCCGCTCTGAATCAGGAAGCGGAGAGCAGTCTGTGCCGCACTCTTATTATATTTCTCTCCGATCTTTGTCAGGACAGGATTGGTGAAGAAATCTTTCCGCCCTTCTGCGAAAGGCCCCCACGATTCATGCTGTACGCCATATTTCACCATATACTCATGTGCCTGTGCCTGCTGATGGAACACATGGGTCTCCACCTGATTGACCGCCGGTTTCACTTCCACAAATTTGCACAGATCGACCAGACGATCCGGATAGAAGTTTGATACGCCGATAGCGCGAATCCAGCCTTCTTTATAGGCTTCTTCCATTGCCCGATAAGTTCCATAATAATCATTGAAAGGTTGGTGAATAAGCACCAAATCAATGTATTCCGTCTGCAGCTTGCGCAGGGATTCCCTCAAAGAAGCCTTCGCCTTTTCATAGCCACCGTTACTGATCCATACCTTTGTGGTGATAAATAACTCTCCACGGGAAACGCCGCCTTTTTTGATTGCATTGCCCACAGCTTCTTCATTCCCGTATGCCTGCGCCGTATCAATGGAACGGTAGCCGACACTGATCGCATCCAGCACACAGCGTTCACATTCCTCATTGCTTACCTGATACACACCGTATCCTAACACCGGCATCTTAGTTCCATTGTTCAAACTTACATATTCCATGATTTTCCCTCCTGTAATCATTATTTTATCCAGATGTACCTCTCAGGCGCCAAAAACTGTTTCACAATTCTCACAGTGAAAACATAGCCAGCCCTGTTGTTCATGTTTCATATTATAAGAAAAGCAAGACTCCAGGAGAAGTCTCGCTTCGTTCATCAGTTTATACCCAATGGTTATAACTCAATTTTCTTTTTCACATACAGCTATTCGTACCGCCTCTAAAAATTTCTTTACCGTTTCTGATGACCGTGTGGAATGGAGCAGCCCAAACGGGATACTATGCTCCCATTCGACCGGAATCACTTTCAAAAGCGGATGCACATTCGCCCATCCTGGAATAGCCAGAAGAACGTCATTACTGTTCTCGCACCGGTTGAAGGCTTCCATGCTGTAAAAATCAAAATCTACAATCTGTATCCGGCTATGATTCTGCCAGAGATCATCCCGAAGTCTGTCTACATAATTACTCCAATTCCGGCGCATCAACATCAGATTTTCTCCGTAAAGATCTTCTATTTCCAGCTTATCCTTTACTGCAAGCCTGTGATGGATAGAAACCGCGCAGAAGAATGGTTCACGGGATAATTGAAGCCCCGCACAATGCCGTAAATCCAGCATGGTTCCATCAAAAATCCCGGCAACCACATCTATATTTTTACCGAGATTAGCCAGAATTTCCCTTGCATTCTCCGGTGTATTTTCAAAAGGAATAATCTGAAATTTCAACTCGGGACAATATGACTGTATCTTCGGCCATAGCTGCATTAAAAGCTGAGTAATAATATATTTTGTGTCCTGATATAATGATTTTCCGACCTTCGTCAATGTCAGTCCTCTATGTGTCCGCTCAAATAACTTTACCCCCCCAATGAACCCTCCAGCAGATTGATCTGCTTAATGACCGCTGTTGGAGTAATATAGGATTCTTCCGCTGCTTTATTAAAGCTTCCGGCTTCTGCTACACGGATAAATGTATTAAGCTGCGGATTATACATTTCTAATCATCTCCTTAATCTGGTGCAGCCGAAAAAGGACAGCGTCTGCCAATACATTGATTATTTTGCTGTGAGTAACTGCATATGATTTCAGACTTTTCCATAGTTATATCGAAATTATCAGCGACAAAATCAATCGCAGCTAAAATTGACAGAAACGAATCTCTTTTGCAGCATCGGGGGCCACCAACCTCCGCAATCCTGCCAAGCGCTGTTGAAGTCATCTGATTCGATAATGCGAAAGGTTCATTTGTAAGCGGCGTCGATTTCGACAGGATGGAAATGAAGATACCGGCGCTGATTCCTGCGCCACACGCTCCCCAAAAACCACAGGCACCGCCAGGAACGCTTTTTCCGCGGTTCACCATCTCAATCAATGCGGCAGGAAGGTCAATCTCTCCGCCGGCATTCTTATATGCGGTCAGAAGTGCAGCGCCTACCATAACATGATGTTCTGGCCCATGCATATGGCAAAACGGCTGAGACATCAGCATAGTAACTATTTCCACAGGGTTTTTGGATGTTTCTTCGAGGCATAGCCCGATGACGCTGTCCACGCCCCGGGTATGACATTCATTACAGACAAAATGACCATTTACGCATCTGGTCCTACTGTTTTCTTTTCTATGGCATATCGCACATTCCATAGGTTCATCTTTTTCCAAATACTCCAAAGGAGCATTGCAGATCAGGCATTCTTCTTTCATTATTTATACCTCCGTTTACTTTCAAAGTCCAAAAAATAAAGCAGGGGAAAGTTTTTACGTTTGCAAAATGTAATTGCAGTCAAAAGCCCACCCAATATTCCAGCCGTCTATTCCAATTAAATTTTCTATCATGTACGTTTACAACCATGTCACCTTTTTTATACTACTAAAAATTCGTTTTCCTGCTCAATATACCTACAAAACACGAAAATACCGCATATCAGTTCTGGAAGAAAATCACTCATAACTTCTATGTTCCACCCGCCGACTAATCCCCGGTGAAAGATTTGAATAACTGCTTTGTCAAACTTATCAGATAATATATAATTTTGGTTGTTCTGCATTGTTAGCAAATATTCATTTTTATTAAATACAACCTTTGCATGGTCTACTCTTGGCATACGGCATAAAGGCCAGCCAATTACAGTTGGGTCATCTTCCTCTGCATAGTCTGGTTTTGCGACTGCATATTTGTTACCATTACCATCAAACAAGATATATTGATGGTGGCGAACATTCCTCGTTTCATTCGACGGAACCCCTAAATTTGCTATATTCGTGCGCATAGGCACTGAACTGTTTACAGAATATATCTTTTTTTCCGAACTTGTTAAAGCGCCTTTTATTCGGGCTGACACTATATCATTAAAATATAAAGTTCCTGCTTTCATTATGTACTTCATATTACCCTCCATGCCGCTTTTGGGCGGCGCAAATAGAAATGAGAACACTGTATTTTGCGTTTTTCCGTGTGAAACTTAATACTTCTTAGGCAGTGTATTTTACTGACTGAGAAATATTTTCCACAATAGCTCTCCTCATATCAAACAATAGAATACAGCAATACTCCGGCTACACCTGCTCCCATCATCACATAAATGGGATTTACTTTCCATTTCCTCAAAACCAAAAACCCAATTGCAAAAATAATTACAGAAATTATGTTAACTCCACTCAAATCAACAGGCAGAACCCTTTCTCCGTAAAAAGACATGATTACTAACGTAATACCGGCGGAGGCAATCATGGCCACAACAGCAGGGCGAAGACCTGCAAGCATCCCCTGTACCATTTTTAATCCACGAAAACGATAATAGATATGGGCAAGCGTCATTACAATCACGCAAGACGGGAGAATACAACCAGTGGTAGCAATAATCGCTCCCGGAATTCCTGCAACTTGAATCCCTACAAAGGTTGCTGAATTGATGGCAATCGGCCCCGGTGTCATTTCCGCAATCGTCATAATATCTGCAAATTGTGTCATAGTCAACCACGAGTGAACATCAACAACTTGGTTTTGAATCAGCGGCATGGCAGCATATCCACCGCCTATACTAAACAACCCAATTTGAAAAAAACTCCAAAGCAGTTCAATATAAATCATAATTCCTGCCTCCCTTTCCTGCCAGGATACAAAGTATCAGCGGCGCCAATTATGGCACAAATCAGTATAATCAGTATAATATTGAATTTCATGAAACGGGCAGCGATAAATGACGCAACCAAAACACCAATCGGCAAAATCCGTTTTTTCTGGAAAATGCTTCTTCCCATTGTAACTACTACATCACAGATTACAGCGGCTACTCCAGCAAGCATACCTGTCATAGCCATATTAACAATCACATTATCACGAAAAGCAGTGTAGAAAAAAGAAATGACAGAAATAATGATAAGCGGTGGCAGCACTGTTCCCAATACTGTTATCAAAGCGCCAAGCACCCCTGCCACATGAAACCCTACAAGAATAGACGCATTGACTGCGATTGCTCCGGGTGCGGATTGGGCGATTGCTGTTAAGTCCATCATTTCCTGTTCTTCTATCCAGTGTAGTTCATCAACAAACTTTTTCCGCATTAAGGGTATAATAACAAATCCACCACCGAACGTACAGGCACTTAACTGAAAAGTAGATAAAAACAGCTTGATAAATATTTTTTGTTTCAATTTGCTTTCCTCCTTATGCACATAAGTATAGCACTTGCTTTTTGATAAGAAAAATAATATAATTTTATTTATATAATAAGTAAATACATATGATTTCAGGATAAAATATGACAATACGACACTTAAAAATTTTCTTATCTGTTTATAGAAGTAATTTCAATACGACAAGGGCTGCCGAAGAACTACATATGACACAGCCTGCCGTAAGCCTTGCTATCAAGGAATTAGAGCAATATTACGGTGTCACTTTATTTGACAGAATCGGGAAAAGACTTAAAATCACAGAAGCAGGACAACGGTTTTGTGAGTATTCTGCCCATATCATTTCCATGTTTGATGATATGGAAAAAGGAATGAAAGACTGGGACTCTTTTGGTATTATCAGAATTGGGGCAAGCATTACTATTGGCTCGCAGTTTCTCCCTTACTATGTGAAAGCCTTTTACAATTGTTATCCTGGTACGGAGATAAAAGTAACTATCGAACCGTCAGAGCGATTGGAACAGAAAATTCTGAAAAATGAGCTAGATTTTGCGCTGATTGAGGGCATTTCTCATAAACCGTCTTTTGTTTCAGAGGAATATATGGAAGACTATCTGACTGTTATCTGCCCTGCAAACAGCAATTTTTACCCGGGGCAGTTGCTTTCTGTTGAAGAATTTCGCCAACAGAATTTTCTTCTTCGTGAGCATGGAAGTGGAACACGAGATACATTTGAACGAGTAATTGAAGCAGCGGGATTTTCTGTTTCCCCTATCTGGGAAGCCACAAGTACTACTGCCTTGGTAAATGCTGTTGTTAACGGGCTTGGAATTGCCATATTGCCACATCGTATGGTAATTGGACCGATCGAACGTGGGCTTGTTACTGCTGTTCATGTAAAAGGACTTAATTTCAAACGAAAGTTTCATATCGTCTATCATAAAGAAAAATTTCTTACTTCATCAGCTAAAGCCTTTATTGAATTGTGTCGAAATTATGAAATGGATTATCCAATGCCCAAGTATAATGGGTTGTATTAGAATGAAATTCAAGTTCTAATATCCTACGACTCTTGCAACAGCTATCACAAAATCCCGATACAAATATTCATGATACGCTTAACACGCCAAAACAAACAGATGATATTATCTCTGTCTGCGGCAGAAAATAACGCGGTTACTATTTTAGATATGCTGCACGATATGAAGGTCCAATTTTCATAAACCCTACACTTTGCCACCAATGTTTTCACTGGTGGTATTCTTATTTCACGAACAACAAAAGGAGGATTATTATGCAGACTGTAATCAATGTGAAGCAGTTGTCAAAATCTTACGGCAATCTGCTTGCGGTAGACAAAGTCAGTCTATCCGTAAAGCGTAAAACTGTTTACGGGCTTCTTGGCGCAAACGGCGCAGGCAAAAGCACGATAATTGAATGTATCTTAGGCACAAAAAATGCCGACAGCGGGACGGTATCCGTTCTGGGATACGACCCCAAAAAGGACAGACGCCGCCTGTTTCAGAGTGTCGGCGTTCAATTTCAAGAAATTTTGAAGCGTTTTCAAGTTACCCCTGTCAGCCCGGCAAAATTACTTTTGGCAGAATTTCTGATTTACGTTATTTATTGCATAGTGTCCATGCTTACCCTGTTTCCTGCCGCCATGCTGTTCTGGAAAATAAACATACATGGTTCTCTCCTCTTATTCCTGGGAAGTTGGCTTCTGACTATGGTATCAACTTTAAGTATCGGCTTATTGGTTGGGGGAATTGCAAAAAACATGAAAAGCGCGAGTGTGATTGCCTGTGTCTTATATTTCCCCATGCTGTTTTTCTCAGGCGCAACTCTTCCCTTTGAGGTTATGCCCGTTATTATGCAAAAGATCGTCAGTATCTTTCCGTTGACAAAGGGTATTCAGCTGATGAAAACGGCATTTCTTGGATTGCCGATTGAAAATGCGTTGCCTCCAAATTTCTGTTCTGATTGTCATTACACTCATCTGTTTTGGTATCTCTGTAAAGTATTTCAAATGGGAATAAACATTTTTTGGATGCGAAACATAACCATTCATTTGCGTCCGTTAGAAATGTTCGCTACCAGACGCATAAACAGCCTTCCGAATCAAAATTAATCCGGAAGGCTGCCTTCCTACTTCTTTATTCTTGGGGGATATTGAACATCATAAATATCAACTCCATAGGGCACATCTAATTTCCTATCCTCACTCAGCACATAATCCTTTCCGCCAATTTTAAAAACCGAACCAGGTTCATACTCCGTCAGCCACCACCAGTCCCATGTATCGGTAAACATTGACTCATACCTCTCATCATACCGCTCCTTTAACACCGATGTCCCTGACCGCCCATTTGAGTAAAAATACTCACATTTCTGTGAACCCACCTCCACGCTGAAAAATCCTTCCGTGATTCCCGCGTCATTAAGCATCTTCCTCTCCTCTTCACGGGAATAGTACAATCCTATATAAGTTCCGTCCCATGAAAGCAGATTCCAGAACTGGCCAACCCGATAGCTTATATTGTTTGCTTTGTTTACCAATAACTCAGAATACGGCTGTCCGACCATATCACATGCACATGCTAAAGCATGAAAGTTTCCGCTACTATCATGAAACCCATAATAATTTCCAGATGTAAAGATAACTCTGTTATTCTCCGCTTTTATTTCCAGACACTTGTCAAGGTCTACCTGGGGAATCTCACTTTTTAAATACTTCACATCCCCATAGGTAAGGCTTGTATCTGTTTCTCTTACACCGTTTCTCCACATCTTCCAATAGTTAAAATTTATAGCATCCAGAACAGCTCCCGAAAATTCTCCCTTTTTCTCTGTGTTTACTTTTGTATTACGCCCATAAATGACATATACACTATTCTCACCAGCTACATAACTGTCTTGTCTACCCTTTGAAAGTAGTGTCTTTGTATAAGCATCATTATTTTCACTGCTCTTCATTGCTTTTATACAACTTTCGAAGAGAAAAAGCTTTGTTACTTTTAGCATTCTCTGGGCACCACCTTCCCAACCTATCTGCTGTAACCGGGTACAATATACATAGCGTCTCTGTAATGCTATATGTATAAAACAAAACGCTGTCGTCTCTTTTTATATCGTCCTGTTTCACATAAATATCAAGAGAACGTCTCCACTTCAAACGCTATATTTCTATAATTCTTTTTTCAAAATAAAAAAGCCCTCCGAATCAAACCTTAATTCAATTCGAACGGCTTTCTTTCCAAAAATTATTTTCAAAATGCCTGCTTCCTCCATCCAAGCAGATACCTTTTCCTGTATTTTACCTCCGCATATCTTACAACCCTTCTATAATACACCGGATTTCCGATTCCACCGATTACGCCCGCCACCGGAAGTCCCTGGATAAACTTAAGCAGCACCATATCCACGGCAAATGCATCTGCGGTCCGCTCGATCTGGCTCTCTATATCTCCCTGCTTCCCGAAATCGTCATCCTCGATCATGCGGTCAATTTCCTCCTCCGCCGTCTCCCGGTCCGTCCCTCTTCGCATGGATGTTTCCATGAGTTTCAGAATGAAATACCGCTCTTCCCGGGAATCATATTCAAAACCATATTGCAGCGCCACTTCGTAAATGCCCTTTAAAAGAACACCCGCAAACAGGACAATATCCGGCAGGCCAATGCCGAGGACGCCCAGACCGATACCCTCCACACTGGTAACCGCCATATTCCGCAAATTTATCCTGCCGGCATCTGTGCGAACTTTCCTCAGTGATTTGCGGTCCGCCTTTACCCGGAGCCCAAAGTTTCGAATCTCACAATCCTCCTGAATCGCTTCGCGGTTGTAAGTCTTCTCAATAATGCCGGTCCCCTTCTCAAAGATTACTGCAAACGCTTTGCAGAATGCTTTACACAAATTCTCATACACTTTATCCGGAACTTTGTCCGTAAGAGCCTGCTTCCACCTGGGAATCTCCGCCTTAAGCGCAGCCCGGAGCATTGCGCTTTCCTGCCTTCTGACTACATTCAGTTCCTTTTCCACAGCCGCTTCAAAACGCCGCTTCTTGTCCTTACCCATACGATACCTCCCTTTCAATCCATATAATGATACCTCTTCCTGTTCGCAAAAAGAAACGCCATAGAAACTGCAAATGCCAGTATTTCCGCAACCGTAATCGCCCACCATATCCCGTCAAGTTCAAAGAACGCCGGAAGGACAAGCACCGAAATCAGCTGAAATACAAGCGTACGCAGAAACGAAACCGCCGCCGAGATTCCTCCATTGCTAAGCGCCGTAAAAAATGAAGACGTAAAGATGTTCGCTCCTGCGAGCAGAAAAGAAAATGCAAACAGACGAAACGCATGCACCGTCAAATCAAATAATTCCCTGTCATAACCAACGAAAATCCCTGCCAGTGCAGGGGAAAGTCCCTGAGAGAGCAGCATCATAGCGATGCCGGCGATTCCCGTAATCCAATAGCTCTTCTTTAATAGATTCTTTAATTCACTATGATTCCCCGCGCCATAATGATAGCTCACAACAGGCGAGGTTCCAATCGTGTATCCGATAAAAACCGCAATGAAAATAAACTGGACATACATCAGCACGCCATACGCCGCAACCCCATTTTCTCCGGCAAATTTTAACAATTGAAAGTTATAAACGATACTTACGAGAGAACCGGATATATTGGACATCAATTCGGAAGAACCATTGCCGCATGCTTTTAACAGTATATCACATTCCACGCTCGTTTTCACAAGCTGCAGAAGACTGTGATTCGGACGCGCAAAATAAACCAGCGGGAGAATCCCCCCAACACACTGACTGATTCCGGTTGCAAGCGCAGCGCCGGCAACACCCCACTGAAAGCCTGCAATGAACAGCGCGTCAAGCGCCATATTCGTGATGCCGGCGGCAACCGTAGCGGCAAGTCCAAGCTTTGGCTTCTCTGCTGCCGTAAAGAACGCCTGAAAGACATTCTGAAGCATAAACGCCGCATTAAACACCAGAATTACACGGCTGTAAACGACACAGTCCTCAATCATCGCCTCTGTTGCCCCAAGCATATACGAGACAGGACGAATTGAAGCAAAGCCAATCACAGAAAGGAGAACGCCCAAAGCCACCGTTAAGTAAACCATCATCGTAAAATAACGGTTCGCCCTCCCGCTCTCACCCTCACCAAGCGTCTTCGCAACAAGCGCACTTCCGCCCGTCCCGATCATAAAACCAAATCCCCCCAGTATCATGAGTACAGGCATGACGAGATTGATTGCAGCAAAAGGAATCTTGCCGACATAATTTGATATAAACAATCCGTCCACCACACCGTAAATAGATGTGAATACCATCATTATAATTGACGGCATACAAAACCGGAATAATTTCTGATATGTAAAATGATCTGATAACTGTACTGTCATATCTTCCTCTCTTTCCGCTGCCCGCATTTTTACACAAATTTTCCATGCTGCCAACAACCCGCAAACTGGGGCGTCAGCACAAATTTGGCGATTGAAAAATCCTGATTTTTCAACCTATCTTCCCCGCAATGACTGAACATAACACAAGTCTGTGAGAAGAATACCTGTTTTAGAGCAGCTTTCGCATATTATTCTTTAGTAAATCCGTATATTTATGAAATAGTTCAATAAAAATTTTCTGTTCTTCGGACGTCATGCCGGATAAAGATTCCATCTCAATGTCAATCACCCGGTCTATGGTTCTTCTTACAAGCACACTGCCCTTTTCGGTCAGATGAATCTGCTTGCTGCGGCGGTCTTCCATTTCCGACAGCTCAATCATTCCATCCTGTTCCATCTTTTTTAAAGCAGAATTCACCGTCTGTTTCGGCTGGTATAATGCATTGCAGATGTCACTCTGCGTAAATACCTCCTGTTCCGTACGTAAAAAATAGAATATCCAGAATGCACAGTCCGAAAGGCCGCATTTCTTTGCCGTACTTCTGTAAATATCGTCGCTCTCCTTCATAATACCGTTAAATTCCAAAAGCCCTCTGCTGATCTCTTTATTCATGTCATCACCCGTACCCTTTCAAAGTATGTAATACAGAAACCGCCGGTTCACGATTCGTCCGAAATCGGATTATTATAATATAATCCGATTTCGGACCTTTGTCAAGTATGCTATAGTGTTTTTCAACACTATATCTTTTTCCAATATTGACCTTTATTTACGACTATGGTAGTATACAAACACAAACTACTACACTCGTATGATGTAGATACAACAAATTTAATTCAGAAAAGGGGAATCTTCTCATGGAAATAAAACTTTTTGACTCCGAACTCAAAATCATGGATGTACTATGGCGTGAGGGAGATGCCACTGCCAAGCATATCTCCGATGTGCTGAAAGAAGAGACCGGATGGAACATTAACACGACCTACACTCTGATTAAACGGTGTATCAAAAAAGGGGCAATTGAGCGGTCAGAACCCAATTTCATGTGCCACGCTCTCATTCCAAAAGAAGAAGTGCAGGAGGCGGAAACAAATGAACTGATTGACAAAATTTATGATGGTTCCGTCGATAAGCTGTTTTCAGCGCTTCTTGGCAGGAAAAAGCTTTCCGCCGAACAGATTGAGAAATTAATGCAGATTGTGGGAACTCTGGAAAGAAATGACAAAAAATAACGCTGCTTCAACAGCATATACTCACAGATTAACGGAATTATTCCGGCTGTCATGGGAACGGAGCAATCTCTGCCCGGTCCGCACGATGCCGTATCTTTCAAAAGGTCAGAAAAGGGTTTTGCAGGAAATAAATCCCGCAAAACCCTCGTATTCGCTTTCTGAAACATACAGTCTACGCCTTCTGCTGTTCCCAGAGAAATTTAAGAAACCGTTCAACCCCGCCGCCCAGCGGCACAACCGGCTCCGGTCTGGCCCCGCTGACCGAAGATACGTCAAAGAAATCCCCGCCCCGCGTGCGGTCCGTAATCATAAAGCTGTCGCTTCCGTAGATTCCATCCTCCAGACCTACGAACTCATCTCCCCAGAAACAGCATTCTCCGATCTGCATCCCAAACTTCCGCTCAAGTTCCCCCATAATGACATCCACATTGTCACTCTTATCGCTGATGCCAACTTCCAGATATTTTGCATCACAGGTGGCCTTTAACTGCATACCGTACTTTTCGCCCATCCTGACGGCAAGCGCAGTCATTTCATGAAGACCGCCCTGTATCCCATGTGCAGTCAGGCTCTTCTTCAACAGATCAAGCTCATTCTCCTGCATAAAAAGCTGATCTTTTCTGTCATTTTCCACCATAAGGTCGATTTTGCAATAATTCGGCCTCAAGAACACAATCTCTGTCGGTAATCCGTAATCGCGCAGCAATTCTCTGTGGATTCCATACGCCGCATCGTGAATCCGAAGCAGATCTTCACGGCTGGGAATCCTGTCCTCAAATACAACAGGTCTGCCCTCTTCATACTGGTAATTATAAGCGCCACGTCCCAGCCCCAGATATAAATGGCCAAGCTCTTCATTCGTGAAATAATCTTCCAGTTTTCCTCCTGCAATGTTTTCATACGTCGTCCCGCTGACAATCACGAGCTTGACTCCCTGCAAAAGCAGCCCTTTCATTGCGGCCACCGCTTCGTCAGCCGGCGCCTTGCGGGACAGAACTGCTGTCCCGTCCCAGTCAAAAAAGATTCCTTTATATTTTTTCAATCCACTGATCTCCTTTTCCTCTAAGTTCCACCTGTTTTCCCCTAAACAGAAACTGCACTTCACCATCCGTGCAAAGGCACACCTGCGCCCGTTCCTTCTCAACCGTAACTTCCAGAGCATTTCCCCGGTATTTAATATGGAAAGAATAACTTTCAAATGCCTCCGGAAGCGCAGGTTCTATCAGGAGCCTTTCCTCATACACGCGCACTCCGCCAAAGCCAAATACAATCGCCTGCCATGTCCCTGCCATATTAGCCGCATGAATTCCCGCATAGAAATTATTGTGATAATCGTCAAGGTCCATCCTCGCCGACTGTTCAAAATATTGATATGCCTCCTTCTCATATCCAATCCGGCTTGCAAGCATCCCGAAGATACAGGTTGACAGGGAAGAATGATGCAGCGTCACTTCCTGATAAAAGTCGTAATTGCGCCGCAGCTCTTCCTTTGAAAACAGATCACAGTGAAGAAGCATTCCCAGAATGGCATCCGCCTGTTTTGACATTCTCTGACGGTACACAAACAAAGGATGGAAATTTTCATAGAGCAGATGTCTTTTTTCCGGCGCTATCTTTGTATCATCCCAGGGCTTCCGCATCATAAATCCATCGTCAAGCGGATAGACTTTCCGTTCGTCGTCATAGGGAAAATACATGTTTTCCACAATCTTTTCCCAATATTGAATCTCGTCTTCGGTTATGCCAAGCCTGAAAACCAGATTCTCCCGCGCACGGCCATTCCTCTCCCCGAGCGTCTTAAGCGCCCAGAGCGCATCTTTTATATTCTCTCTCGCCATCAGATTTGTGTAAAAGTTATTGTCCACAATCGCATTATACTCATCCGGTCCGGTCACTGCACAGATGCAGTAACGACCTCCGCGGCAGGATGCAAAACACCCCACATCCGCCCATACCCGTGCTGTCTCTACGAGCACCTCAGCTGCCCTTTCCTCAAGGTACTCATAATCGCCTGACACATCCACATAAAGTTTAAAGGCATAGGCAATGTCCGCATTGATATGATACTGAGCGGTTCCAAGCGGAAAATAAGTGGATGCCTCCTGCCCGTTGATCGTCCTCCAGGGGTACAGCGCCCCCTTCTCATGACCTAAGACCCTCGCACGCTCCCTGGCCTCGTCAAGCGTATCATACCGAAAATCCAGCAGGGTTTTCGCAAGCGCAGGCTCCGTATAGGCAAATACAGGGAGTACATACATCTCTGTATCCCAGAAATAATGTCCCTCATACCCCTCTCCGGACAGCCCCTTCGCTCCCATTCCTGTTCGGCCGTCGCGTCCCGCCGCCTGCATGATATGAAACAGGTTAAACCGTATGCCCTGCTGCAAATAGTGATTCCCCTGTATACGCACATCCGCCTTTTGCCAGAAAGCATCCATATACGCTTTCTGCTCCTCATAAAGATGTGAAAACCCTTCCTTCTCCGCTTTCTGCAAAATCTGGTAAACCTTTGCTTCCGGCTCCTCCCCGGACGTAAGATCGAGACAATTTAAGTATGCCATCCATTTATGCAGCGTTATGGTTATGCCTTCCCCGCATTCTGTCTCGTACTCAAGAAAGGCTTTATCGTCCTGACAGAATTCCGTTCTCTTAAAGACGCCTCCCTGTATCCTGTGCCTGCTGCCGCAAGCCATTGTAAGACCGCTGTTTTTTGCCCTTCCTTCATAGTAGAGGATATCCCCGTCCGCCCTGATCTGCTTTGTAAGAAGATGTTTCCCAAACGGACCATAATCCACCAACGGATTCGTCTTTCTCGTGTGATTGCATACATCTGCATCCAGCAAAGATACCAGCTTGATTACGCCGGTGAAATTTAAAGGGGTCACTTCATACGACATAGCCATCAGATTTTTACAGGAAAAGGACACCAGCCGCACGGTACGGATACGCACCATTTTCCCGGACGGGCTCTGCCATTTTACCTCCCTTTCCAATGTCCCTTCTTTCATATGCAATGTCCTTCGGCTGTCGATCAGCTTTCCTTTTCTCATATCAAACGCTTCGTCGCCAAGAAATAATTTCACGGTCTTTAAATTCGGAAGGTTTAAAAGAGACTGGCTCATAGTCGGGAAACCATAATTCCACTCCCCATAGCGAATTTCCTCGCTCTCATAAAACCCATTGATAAAATTGCCTTCCAGCCCTTCTTCCTCCGAAAAGTCATATCCTTCCTCAAAGGTTCCCCGTGTCCCGATATACCCGTTTGACAGGGCAAATGTTGTCTCATTCCTGTATACATTTTCCAGCCGGAATCCCTCCTCCGTGATTTCCCACGGCTCAATCGGATAGATCGGCTCTTTCTTCTTTTCTTCCATACGGATTACCGCACTCCTTTCCCGGACGCAAAGTCGTCTGCCAGGTTATGATCCCGAATCTCCCAGAACACCTCGTCTGTCTTGACAAATGCGTACAGGAATTCTTCCGCATCAGGCTTTAATGCCGTCACATGTTTTGCTAAAGCTGCCGCCTTCTTATTTTCCGCCAGATTCTCTGACAGCATCGAATCCGGCACCGGAAAGACGATTCTGTCCTCCCAGTTGAAAACCTCCGGTCTGTGGTCAGAATCCGGACCGACCGGCTCCTTCAGGCTCTCTACCCTGCCGCGCGCCGGCCAGTTCTCATCCCCGGCACCTGAATGCACCAAACCACAGTAAAGCACCGGTTCATATCCTTCTTCGGCACAGTCCGCTAATACCTCACGCACAAACAGGAACAGACCGCAGTGGTCACCGTGGGTATCTTCCGGAGAAGTGGTGAAAATAGACTCCGGACGGTATTTTCGCAGGACTGCCTTTAAATCATTTACAAATCCGTTCCTCGTATAGCTTCCATGCTCTCCATACTCCGACTTATGGAACTCATCCTTTTCAGGAAGTCCATACGTACATGTGCCGCAGTGGGAAGGGTGTATCCGTTCTCCATCCGTTTCATGATAAAGTCCGTACAGAAAGCTCTCCTCTTTCGGCATTCCCGTATCGGCATACCCCAGAAAAACCACCTGCTCTCTGTCAACCCCAAGCATGTTTAATCCATCAAGCGTCTCATAAAGCCGCGCTCTTCCGACAGACAAATGATCGCATCCGTAATCTCCGTTTGTCGCCATCACCACGGTCAGCGGTACATGACACTGTACCGCGCGTTCAATGATACCCGCACACATTAATATTTCATCATCTTCGTGAGGCACAATCACCATTATGCTTCCGTGCCCCTCATCAATCATCCGTTTCTTCATCTCATTCGCCTCCAAAATCGGGATTCCCACACACTAGCCTTTCACCGCACCGGCAGCCACGCCCGCGATAATATATTTCTGCATAAAAATATAGAAAATCATCAGCGGCGCCACGCCCAGCATCAGCATCGGAAACAGTGCCGTCCAGTCCGTGGAAAACTGCCCGATATTTCTCGATACCTCCTGCAAAATCACGTCTTTCTCCCTGCTTTGCAGAAACAGTAGCGGGGTCATAAATTCATTCCATACATTCAGCGTCACAATGATCACCACCGTGGAAATAACCGGCTTTAAAAGCGGCAGAACGATAACAAAAAACTTCCGCATCACACTGCATCCATCAATTTCCGCCGCCTCTTCCAGTTCCTTTGGAATCGTGGATTCGATAAATTCTTTAAACAGGAAAACCCCCTGTGGCGTATTAATCGCAACATTTACAAGAATCACTGCAAAAGCGCTGTTCATCAGATGAAAATTTTTCACGATTTTATACAAACTTACAATATTCATCTGAAAAGGCACAATCAAACCTGCCAGAAAAAACAGGAAAAACCGGACTCCCCACTTTGTCTTTGTTCTGGCCAGAGCATACCCTGCCATAGACGCAAAAATCACAATGAAAAAGACTGCCGTCGCCGTATTGAAAAGCGTATTGCCAAAGGCTCTCGGGAACTGCATGTTTTTCCATGCCTCCACATAATTTTCCACCAGAAATACCTTTGGAAGCGCCAGAGGGCTCTGCGTCGCATCCTGTGGACTTTTAAACGTTGTGACGATCAGATAGTAAATAGGAAGAAACCAGACAACCGCCAGTAAAATCATAATGAATTCCGTCACAACAAGATTTCGTTTTCTTTTTATCATGATATCGCCTCACTCCATTTCCCCATCAGTTTTGTAACAAGAGCGCTGATGATAAGTACAATCACAAAGAAACACACACCAAAGGCAGCACCGGTAGAATAAAATCCGTCCGAAATACCTTTTTTCATCATAACCGTCATAACTGTCTCGGTGGCATTTCCCGGCCCTCCCGAAGTCATGGAATAGATAATGTCAAAGACTTTCATTCCGCCGATCAGACCTGTTACCACAATAATTTTGACAGAAGGGCACATCAGCGGAAGCGTGATGTAAAAAAATCTCTGCAGACCGTTTGCCCCGTCAATATCCGCAGCCTCATATAAATCTTTTGAAATGCTCTGCAGATTTGCAAGATAAATCACCATCGCCCATCCTGTCCACTGCCACACCTGGGTAAATATAACGGAATAAAGCGCTCTGTCCGCCGTAAAAAAGTTAAACGTCTGAAGTCCCAGCCGGTGAAGCAGGTTATTCACAAGCCCGTAATCCGAGGAAGACATGATGAAATTCCACAGATAACCGATAATCAGAGAACTGAACACCGCCGGGAAAAAATATACCGCCCTGAGCAGATTCCTCGACTTCAGCTTTTGATTCAAAACAACCGCCAGAGGCAGCGCCAGAATCGTCTGAAATGAAGTCAAAAGCAGTGCATATATCACTGAATTTCGGATTGCCGTCGTCATAAGCGGCGTTTCAAATACCTTCAGATAATTACGGATTCCCACAAAGCTTAAATTCACCGGATTCATATCCGTATAATCCGTAAAACTGTAATAAACCGTGTACAAAAAAGGCACAATACTAAATACCACATAGATCAGAAGCGCCGGCAGGATAAACAGGATGAAATAATATCCAAGACTTCCCGCCGTCCTCTTTTTGATTCGTTGTCCGCCCATTTTCTTTCCCTCCATAGACACAAAAAGTGCCCCAAACCGCTTTTTTCATTTGGGGCACCGTAAAATAAATTACCGTACTATTTGGACAACAGTTCTGCTACTGCCGCATCTACATTCTGAAGCGTTGTCTGCAGGTCCTGCGTTCCGAGCAGAAAGCTCTGCATCTGCGTACCATACTCTTCATGAGCCGGCGCTGCTGCACCCCACTCATTCCACGGGCAGTACACATTCCCTGCTGCCAGCGCGTCCGCTGCGCTGTTGTATGCTTCCGGCAGATCGAAGGATGCGCCTTCCAGATAGGAGGAACCTCCCTGATTATTCTCCCAGAGTGCAGTCTGGCCCTCCACTGTGGAAATAGCCGCAACCACCTTCATAGCTGCCTCTTTGTTCGCTGAGTGTTCATTCACCGCAAATCCGCATCCGGGTCCTCCGATCAACCAGCCCGCACTTTCACTCAGGCCGTAGAAAGGCATCATATCAATCTGAAGGTCAGGATTCTTTGCAGTGATTGCATCTAAATCCCAGGGACCGGAACAGAACATCGCCGCATCACCCATAGCAAACTGCTCCAGAGCCTGATCGTGGTCAATTCCTGTCATATCGGTTGTGTAAATGCCGTCTATAATCATCTCTGACCACTTTTCAAGATACGAATTCCATGTACCGTCAAGGGTTACTTTCCCTTCTCTGTAATCGCTTCCGAAATTCTTCCCTTCATCTGTAGAAAGATATTCAGCCGCCACAAATGCCATAGAGTTTTTAAGCATCGGTTCCCAGGATTTCAGCCCAGCCGCAAGAGGTGTAATCCCAAGATCCTGGAACTGTTTACAAACTTCTATATATTCATCAAACGTTTTCGGCAGCGCAATATTGTTCTCCTCAAACAGCTGTTTATTATAGAAGATTCCCTCAAACCAGCTGATTCCCGGGAGCGCATAGACACTTCCGTCATAAGAATACACACTGGTTCCTGCATCTGAATACGCTGCTGCCAGATCATCAAGCGGCGCCAGATAGCCAAGCCTTGCATGCTTTAAGGCAGATCCCGGAGATTCACAGATAATATCAGGCCCCTCCTCCGCTGAAAGCTGTGTATCCACAATCGTGTCATAATTGGAATTATCCACAAATAAATACTCAATCTCAACATCCGGCACTGCTTCTGCCAAATAATCAAGCATTGCAGATACCGTATCTTCACTGTTCCAGTAAGTCATGCGGATGACCGTCTTTCCATCACTTCCCGCACTCTCCGCCGCCGTATCATCTGCGTCCGCCTGTGCTTCCTCCTCCGCATCGGTTCCCTGATCTGCCGCACTTCCCTGTGACGAAGCCTCCGGCGCTTTGCTTCCACATCCCCAAAGCAAAGATGCTGCCAGCGCGGTACTCAGCAATACGCTTACAAATTTTCTTTTCATTGTTTTGTATCCTCCCTTTTATTTGATAAGCTTATTCTACGGCTTCTTTTCTTCCGTTACTATGGCACATTCTTTGGAATTCTGTTCCTTTTTCATGGAATTTCGCGAATCTTTACTTCAAAACATGTATAGCCCTCGTCCGTAATTCGAACGGATAGGCCATAACCTTCCCCATATGAAATCGCAATTCTCTGCTGGATGTTATAAATGCCATATCCTTTTCCCGGCTTGTTCAGAATCTCCTCCAAAAGTTCCACATCCATTACCGGACCGCTGTTGCTGACCGAAAAGTACAGGGTCTCCCTGTCTCTTCGAAACTCAATCCTGACAATGCCTGTTCCTTCCTCTTCAATGTAACTTATGCCATGTTCAATGGCATTTTCCACAATCGGCTGTAACAGAAAGTTCAGCATCTTACAGGAAAGCCCGCGCTCATCAATGTCGTAACATACCTGAAACCTGTTTTCCTTCGTCATCTGCTGAATCTTTACATATGCACGGATATTTTCCAGTTCCCGCTCCACCGTAGTGATCTGGTTTCCGCTGTTCAGCGATGTCCGGTAGAATTTTGCCAGAAGTCCCGTGATATCGCTGATCTCATCCTCCCCCTTTTCAAGCGCCTTCCACTTAATCGACGACAATGTATTATAGAGAAAATGCGGATGAATCATTGCCTGCAATGCTTTTAACTCCGTCGCTTTCTTTTCGATTTCTATCTTATAAACCTGATTGATTGTATCATTGAGCCGCTCTGTCATTCTTCCGAGGCTGTTGGTCACAACGCCGATTTCATCCGTATCCTCGGTGTAGCATGGATGATCGAGATTTCCCCCGGAAATAATCTCTGCCTGTTCTTTCAAATAAAACAGCCTCCGGCTCAATGTTCTGGAAAGGATGCTTATAAAGACAAAGACAACCGCCATGCAGCCTGAGATCACCATCAGTGTAGAAAACAGAATGGAATCCACCTGATCTGATATCATGCCGCGCTCCACATAATAATAAAGATTCCATCCGGTGCTTTCTAACGTCCGGGTCTTTAAAATACATCCCGGTACCCGCATCTGGTCCATATTTCCGATACCGGCCTGTATCTGATCGCCAATGCGCGTATCCGGCGAATCTTTCCGGTAGATTACTTTGCCTTCCCCGTCCGCAATCAGAATGCCGTTTGAAAAATAATCCATGCTCCGCGCCGGCTCCAGCATACGATTCAGGAAGAATTCCGTACGCATCACGCCGATGGGACGGCTGGTAGTCGCGGTGTCAAGGATCGTTCTTGTTGCATAGAGAGATTCCCCTTCCACCGTCCACTCCGTCCTGAAATTCTCCTGATGCTGCTGATACCACGCTTCCTCCTCATAGGCGGCGGAAGGTTCCAGAAATGACCCGACTTCACTGTGTATATAAGGCGACAAAATCCGAATTCCCTTGATATTGGAATCACTGCTGATAAAATACCAGAAAATCGGCTCCACGGTCTTATTCAGAACCTGCGCAATTTCCACATTGTCAAAAGGATTTTTCTCAAGTGTCTCACGAAAAGTCAGATTATAGGCCAGAAACTTGGTAAAATCCGTCTCTCTGCCAAACCGGGCATCCATCTCCATCACAAGCCGGCCCAGATTATTGTCCATAGTCTTCTCCGTCTGCTCCAGAAGGTTTCGATTGGAAACATGAAAGGAATACACTCCCAAAATAAAAATGGGAATGGAAACCAATACCACGAAACTGATAATCAGTTTCGTGCGTATGGATGCCTTTCCCGTAAACCAGCTCCAAAATCCGTATCTCATATTAAACCATACCTTTCTCACTGCTGCCCCGCCTGCTCTCTGTACTGTTTCGGCGTCATTCCAAAACGATTTCGAAACAGCCGGTTAAAATAAGACTGGTTCGGATATCCGCAGGCTTTTCCTACCTCTACAATCTTCATTCTGCCCTGTTCCAACAGATTTTTCGCCTGATGCATCCGGTAATCCGTCAGATATTTAATCAGACTCTCCCCTGTTTCCTGCCTGAAAATATAGCTCACATAGGCAGGCGTCAGGCAAACCCTGCCTGCAATTTCCTCAAGGCTCAAATCCTCCATGTATTCATTCTTCACAATCTGAATGATTTTTGCGACAGCCTGGCTCACATCTGTCGTCTGCCCCTGCTGCATCGAATCCGCGGTTTCCATCACCCTGAGAAAAGCGGTTTCCACCTCATGCAGCCCGCTGCACCGCATGATCTCCTCCGTCGTCTCAAAAAGAATGCTTTTATTATAAATCCCGTACTCTTCGTACAATGCTTTCACAATATCCAGAAAAATATATTTTGCATACATAGCGCTGGAAGACTTTTCGTCCTTCAGACAGCTTAAATAAGCCGCAACATGTTTCGCCACGGCCTCAAGATTGCGCTCCGATATACAATTTAAAATTTCCTGCTTCATATGCTCCGTACGTGTTAGACGTTCCTCTTTCTGCCCGTTTACTCTGTCCGAATAAATAATCCCGGAAAAACAGCTGAACGTATCTTCCCTCAGCCGCTCGATTTCCTGCATATGTTTTCCGAAATCCGCAAACCCAAAGCACTGTTTCCCCACAATCATGGAAACCTTTTCTTTTCCCTGGGAGGTCATATCCAGGTAAAGCCTTTTCGTCATCCGGTCTATTCTGTCTTCATTCAGCCTGTTTCCTTCATAAATCAAAATATTGGCCAGGTTCGGATACAGATTAATATACTCATATGCAGCCGTTAAATCATTCCGAAGGATGCGAAGAAACTCGTCGTAATTATATTCAAAATAATTTCCTTCCGTCTCGATGCTTAATATCGTTATGTACTTATTCTGCAAACGGATTCCGTACGGTTCCAGACTTTTCCCTATCTCTTCATGGGAAGCTTTGGAATTCATAAGCTTAAAGAGCAGAAGGCTTTTATCCGCCACAAGCAGCGATTCTTTCTTTTCCTCCCATCGGCGTCTCTGCATACAAATTCCTATCACCTTCTCCATCACATCCCGGAACTCATCTACCTCTATGGGCTTTAGCAGATAGTTTACCGCATTCACTTCGCAAGCCTGTTTCGCATACTCAAATTCCCCGTATGCACTGAAAATAATGATCACAATGTTCTCGTTGTAAACATTTGCCGCCCGCGCCAGCTCCAGTCCGTCCATATACGGCATCTTCACATCTGTAAGCAGAATATCCACCCGGTGTTCCTTTATATACTCAAGCGCCTTCTTCCCATTCGATGCTTCCGCAATCTCAAGCGGCAGAGCGAATTTATGAATCAGAAAACGAAGCCCTGCCCGTTCCGTCTTCTCATCATCTACCAAAAGAATCCTTAACATCAAAATCCCCCATTCCTGATTTGAATTCTATTTTCCTTATTGTATTATAAAATTGAGTTTGAACCATGAAAATAGAAAATTTTTGGGATAAAGTTGCACTTTTTATGGAAACCCATAAAACAGCGCAAAAATCAGGGGCTTTCATCCACTTTGCACGTGATAAAAGCCCCTATTCCTTACGTTCACTCAATTCGGTTCCCATCAATGACGGAAAATCAAATGATTCATCTGTCAGAAGTCCTGCCGGAATTTCTTAATCCGTTCCAGCCGCTCCTTCCACTCCGCCTCCTGTCCCTGACTGGTTGGCCGATAATATTCACGCCCCAGAAGGGAATCCGGCATACACTGCATATTGGTCAATTTCTCTTCTGTATCATGCGCATACTGGTACCCTTTGCCGTACTCAAGTTCTTTCATAAGAGTTGTCGTCGCATTGCGTATGACAAGCGGCACCGGCTCCGCCAGATGTTCCAGAGCGTCTTTCTTCGCATGCTCATACGCCATATAAAGAGCATTTGATTTCGGCGCAAGAGACATATATATAACTGCCTCCGTCAGATGCACCGTGCATTCCGGCATCCCGATAAAGTGGCATGCCTGATACGCCGCAACCGACAGCGGGAGCGCATGCGGGTCGGCAAGGCCGATATCCTCACTTGCAAACCGTATCACACGCCTTGCAATATACAGAGGGTCCTCCCCCGCTTCCAGCATACGCGCCAGCCAGTAAGCGGATGCGTCAGGGTCAGAATTACGCATGGATTTATGAAGGGCGGATATCAAATTGTAATGTTCCTCTCCCTTTTTATCATAGAGCAAAGACTTTTTGGAAATACACTGCTCCAGCGTTTCCTGTGTAACCGTAATCACACCGTCCTCATCAAGCGAACCATTTAAAATGACCATCTCAAGCGTGGATATAGCCATCCGCGCGTCCCCGTTTGCAAACGCTGCGATTGCTGACAGCATATCGTGTGATATTCGCACTTTCGTATTGCCAAAACCACGCGTATCGTTCAGTGCACGCGTAAGAAGCGAAACCAGTTCCTCCGCCTTCAATGCCTGCAGCACAAATACCTTGCACCGCGAAAGAAGCGCGCTGTTCACCTCAAAAGACGGATTCTCCGTCGTCGCCCCGATCAGGATAATGCTTCCCTTCTCCACAAACGGCAGAAAAGCATCCTGCTGCGCCTTATTGAAACGATGAATCTCATCCACAAATACAATGGTCCGCTCTCCGTACAGACGGTTGTCCTCAGCCTGCTGCATCACAGTGCGGATTTCTTTGATTCCGCTTGTCACTGCGGAGAAATCAATAAAGGAGGATTTTGTCCGGTTCGCTATGATACGGGCAAGCGTTGTCTTTCCCACACCGGGAGGGCCCCAGAAGATCATTGAAGAGATCTGGTCGCTCTCGATCAGGCGGCGGAGCACTTTGCCCTCTCCCAGCAAATGCATCTGACCCGCAAATTCCTCCAGTGTCTGCGGGCGGAGCTTCGCCGCAAGCGGCTGATTCTTCTCACCTCCGAAGAGTGTCATTTGTTCCAAGTGCCATCCTCCCCTCTCTTCATTATCATTCCTGCGCTTACAGCTGTTTCCCAAAATCCCGTGCCGTTTTCAACACTGCTCTGACTGATGCATGCTCCCGGAGTCTTCACTCAGCGTCCACAACGCCTCTTTTCATATAAGCGCCGTATGCATCCGCTGCCTTGATTGCCGCAAATACAGTTTCCGGGGTCACTTCAAACGGCATATTATGGAAGGTATCCGTGTCTGCACACGCGGCTTTTGCCACTTCCATAAGCTGCTCATCCGATGCATTTTCCGCTCCGAGTTCACTTAACGTCACCGGAAGTCCGACTTCCATGCACCAGCCAATAATATCTTCCAGTTCTTCTCTCGGAATATTTTCAAGCACAAGCTGTGTGATCGTTCCAAACGCCACTTTTTCTCCATGATACATATGATGGCACTCATTCAGAACCGTCAGACCATTATGCACCGCATGTGCGCCCGCCAGTCCCGCACTCTCAAATCCGATTCCGGAAAGAAGCGTGTTCGCCTCAATCACTTTCTCCACTGCCTGCGTACACACCCCTGCTTCCAGCGCGACTTTCGCCTTTACGCCTTCGCTCATCAGCGTATCAAAGCATAATTTTGCAAGCGCCATAGCCGCCTCTGTGGTAATTCCTCCCGCACAAGATGTCGCCCCGCTTCTCTGGCATGCTCTTGCCTCAAAATACGTCGCAAGCGCATCCCCCATTCCGGCAACAGTCAGGCGGACCGGAGACTTCGCAATAATGTCCGTATCCATCAATACCAGATTCGGATTCGAGGATAAAAACAAATATTTTTCAAATACCCCTTCTTCCGTGTAGATGACTGAAAGCGCACTGCACGGAGCATCCGTGGACGCAATCGTAGGGCAGATGAATACAGGCGTCCCTGCATAGTAAGCAACGGCCTTCGCGGTATCAAAGATTTTTCCGCCACCGACTCCGATTACGAGATCGCAGCCTTTTTCTTTTACAATGCCTGTCAGACGGTCAATCTCACTGTTGCAGCATTCTCCGTTAAAATAATCAAATTCTGCCGTGCATTCGCTTTTTTCAAAGCTCCCGCGAATCATTGCGCCAAATCTTCTGTCACCGCCTTCGCTGATCAGAACCAGCGCTTTCTTTCCGCTTTTTTCTGCGTAAGCGCCGATATTTTTCATTTCTCCCGCACCCTGCACATACTTTGAAGGGCTGATTAATACTTTTGCCATAGGTTTCTCTCCTTTTCTTTTTCAAGCTGACTGAACCATCCAGGGCCATTGTTTCGTCTAGTCATGATGCCCCTTCGCTTTCTTATTTTATTATACCTGAAAGCCGGGGGAAATCAATTGTTTTAGACTTACCATTTGAAAACAGAAACATATTGTCTTCTCCCTTTGCAGACGTACTTCCGGCCATTTCATCTGTTCTTTTCCGGTATGTGCCTGTTTCCCCATCCGGATTGTTCTGGTACGCATCAATCCTAAGAAAAACTATTCGATTGCCCCAATCCCCATACGCTCCAGCCTTTCCAGATTCTCCCTCATATTCTGCAATACTTCCGGCGAATGCCCGTTCCATCCGACCACTTCGCCAACAATCTTCAAAGGCTCCTGTGTACGGTAAGACTTTGTCGGATTGCCGGGGAACTTCTTATCTGTCACATTCGGATCATCTTCAAACTCCCCCGTCGGCTCTACAACATAAATTCGCTGCTTACCGTCCCCGGCTGCTAATTCCGCACCCCAGACAGCCGCATCCAGCGTCCCCGCGAAATAAACATACTTTGCTTTTCTGTCCGCATAATTGGACAAAAAACCTTTTGTCAAGAAATCTCCTGTCTTCAAATCCGCTTTCGTCCCATGAAAAAAAGAACCGGGACTAAATGTTATTTTCTCACCCATAAAAATAACCCTGCCTTTCCATAGCCTGCGAATTTGAGTCGCAGGCACAAATTTGACGATTGAAAAATCCTGATTTTTCAATCTAACCTACTTTATGCATTGGTTTTGCTGAATTTTTGTTGCACACTTCCATAATCGCACCCGTTTCTGAATATGTGAACAGCGCTTTCCGTATTCGGTACCTTTCATTTATTGTTTCTAATCATTCCAGCTTAATTCGTCATTCTAAATTGACAAAAACCATGCTTCATCTATTGTGTAATCATTCACTGGAGTAACGCCTAACTGTAATTCTCTTAATTTCTCTACCAATCCCTCTCCGTCAACTAAATCAATTGGAGTGGCACCTGGTCTGTTTGCCTCTTCAATCGCATGTACTGAAAATTTTCCGGTAGTTATAAAAAGACCTTTATCAGCTCTCCCCTGCATAGCGCCCCGAAAATCTCGAATCTCTCTTGCTGCTACCGTTCCTGTATATCGTTTGCATTGAAACAACATGTGAAAACTGATTATACCATTCAATTTTACAATTCCCATGCCATCAATCCCGCCATCTCCTGTCTTTCCAGTAACTTTAACCTGTGTGAATCCGGACTCTCGCAGCAATCTTTGCGTAAATCGTTCAAAGGCATCTGGTTCTAAATTCATCAAAACATTTTTTAATTTTTCTCGCCAGGATTGTATCTCATCTGGAATATCTACACCATCGTTGTCCAGATTTTCATCTTCAGTATTTATATTATGAGCATCTTTTGCTTTTAAAAAAGTCATTTCACGAACCTTTTGTACAATCTCTTCAGGATGAATTTCTTCCAGTTCTCTCCCTTTTGTTGTTAAGGACCATACCCCACGCAAAGAGTTTTCTAAAATTCCTACTTTCTTCATATATGTTCTTGTCCAGGCTAACCGATATTCAACTTCTGTCTTACTACTATTACCATGCATGATTTCAAGTACTTCTGAGGACAACTCTAAGATCTCGATTGTTTTGTCATCTATTTCTCTGATTGTGCCGGATCCACCTAATTCTCTTACAGCCTGAAATAGTTCACACATCATATCGTTATAAGCAGGAACTTCTAAAGGGTTTCTCATTTTTAATCACTTCTCCTCTCCACATTTATCACCATAAAAACCTCCAAACTCCGCTTTCGCATTGGTTATGCTGGATTTTTATGTGAAAGCATTGCAACTGCCTCAAGTAATATATTTATCTACAATTAAACGTTTGCTGCTAACGTGACGTATTGTCTGTAGACGTATTGTATTCATCACAGGATAATATACATACCCAAAAACTTGAAATACAAGGTGGTTACATGGATCTTTTACATATTTTTGCTACAAACGTTAAGAACTACAGATCTGAAGCTGGATTATCCCAGGAAAAACTAGCTGAACTCACAGGATTACACCGCACCTATATAAGTGCTGTTGAAAGAGAGAAAAGAAATATCTCTATTGACAACATTCAGCAAATAGCGGAGGCTCTTAAAATTGAGCCGTATAAATTATTCATTGAAAGGACTGACGCTAATGTTTTATGAAAAACGCAATCTCCTGTTTCATAACTATAACCGAGCCCGTGACTACTTCATTTCCTGTCCTAATCAGCTAATCGATTTAGAGCAATACTGTGCAGAGCTCGTTAATAACATTATAATGGAAAACTATGATGAAATTGAAGCCAATTATAATGAATCATCATACCTCAACGCTTTCTGGGCAAAATATCCTCCTGACGATAGAGGCCGCCAGCCTGTTGGAGACCAGATCCCCTGGATAGAGGTTGGAGAACATTCTATCGGCCATAAGCTGATTCGTATAATCGGTACATTGTACCGTGTTTCCGAAATTGGGCTTCCTTCTGGAGCTGATAATCGTTTCGTTTTATATTCAGATGATATTGCCGATATAACTCATGGATTTACGAACTGTGCTTTCTTTTTTCTTGATATCAAATCAGTCGGCCCCCGCGACAATTTCGACCATACTGTTATTTCACCATATCAAGTGTCAGGTGATGGTATCTGGAATGCTCCGAATAAAAATATGGAAAACTCAACTATGGTTGCGAAAGGCAAAAGAACGACTCACTTATTCTATCCTGCAATCTCTCCAATCTATCCCCTTACGAATGGGGATGTTGCCCCAACGATTCATTTATTCGTCAAACCAGTTTATCGAATGCTCAGCTTAGCTTCAGATGGGTTAACAGGGCAACCGTTAGAAAGCATCAAAAATATTTGTGTTCCAAATGGACTGCTTCTTTCAAAGAATCCTGGTTATCTGAATAGCTGTCCTGAATTATTCTTCCCTGGCAAAGACGACAAATCAAAGGATCCTCGTAAAATTCGAGTTCGTGTTTCGTTTGCTCTGTTGAGCGAAATTGCCACTTGGCGGGTGGAGGAATTTGTTCGCGCTGATAACATCCTCTGACTTTGCCATACCACATTCAAATAATGACATCAGCGCAACTTTGTGAAGAGAATCGTTCAATATTTTTTTCTGCGAGCTTTACATATTTTTTCTCTTTATCTATTCCAATATAGTGACGCTTTTCCATTAACGCTGCGACAGCTGAGGTTCCACTCCCCATGAAGCAGTCAAGAACTACATCTCCTTCATCGGAAAAAAGCTTTATAACCCTTCTCGGAAGTTCAATCGGAAACTTAGCCTCATGGTCATCGTTTCGCTGAACAGAACGTATATTCCATATAGCTCGACTTCCCCACTCAATCCACTCTTCCTTTGTTAATCGTTTCCGGTCTACCTTTGTGATTCCCGGCTTCCAAAAAATATAAACATACTCAAACTCATCAACAGCACGATAAGAATTTGTCGTCCAATTACTATTCGCCCACGCAGCATCCTTAACCCAGACTCTTCTATCATAGAGATACAGGCCCGCGTTCAAAGCCATTTCTTCTAACATGCCTCCAACAACTTTCACGCGAGTCTGTGTGTTATATTTTCCACCACGGATATTATTTCCATGCAAACGACGGTCCACTGTTTGCTCACTGCACCCAAGAAGTTTAGCAAGCTGGTGTCTATTATAGTCGGGATATTCCGCCGCCGCCTTTTTCACATCCTCTTCAGTAACCTTGCATTTTCTCATACTGACATTGTTTGCCTGAATACGAGGCATGTTAAGATCAGGAAAGCAGAGAATATCTCCTGCATTAATTGCCAAAAAACCACCCAACTTAAGAACCCTGACATGATTTTTAATTACACGTCTCAACATTTCAGTCCACTCTTCATATGACTGATCACTCTCATACTTCTTCCCAACATGATAAGGCGGTGACCATACACTGACCGCTATCGAATCCGGTTTTATCTGAAGCATAAGTTCTTCTGCCAAACCGCAATATATATGATTGACCTTTAAAAAATCCATAGTTCTTACTCCCTGTACTATGTTCCCTTTGTTGTCTAAAATTCTCCCTATATTCTCAATACCAAATGCGAACTTGATCTTCTTACATATAGGTCATAGATAGTTTATCATAAATTCTATCAAACTCCAAAAGCATTTGATAAATATTCAGCGCAGCGAATCAATTCTTTGAATTCTAAAAAACTATATTATTGTGTTGGGAAAAGCATCAGCGGAGCTGGACTGCCTGTTGCTACTTGTCAAGGACATATTCATCATTTTTCATCACTTTTTCTTGATTTTTCCTGTTTTCTATGCTCTAAGTCATAGAGAATGACACGCTTTAGCTTGTCCTCTACGCTTTGGGTACTCGTATCAGAGAAATGTACCTCGACTAAATACCTTGTCTTGTCAACCTTCTGTTGCAAACAGGGCGTTAATCGCCCTGTGGTGTTGGTCTGAATATCGTCGCTCATGTTCCTCCTTTTGGGCGCAAAAAAAGCGCATGGTTTACAATTTACTATTCCATGCACCTTTACGCTGTTATTTTGATATTAAAAATTTTTGTCGATTACGCTAACTGCATAACCTCGGCTTCAAGTTCTTTTAATTCCTCAAGTGGTAATGACGGGACATAATCCGCAATTTCTTCCAGTGACATTTTACCTTTCCTTATCATTCTTTCTGCGGTTTCCCTGTCTGCGTCATGCCTTTCGCTTCTGATAAACGATTTCATTATCTGTTCTTCATTAAACAAACTCATCATAATCGTCACAACCTCCTTTTCTCTCTGCGCTAAATATTCCCTTAAAACATTCCTATCCTTGCATATGCGAATTGTTTCCGTAACTGCCTTTTGTGTCATTCCATGCTGTTTTGTCTGTTCGTTAAAAACTTTACAGAAAATAATGTACTGATTGATAATGTCATCTGTATCGCTTTCATAGATCACTTTGGCTTTAACCTCAATATCTATATCCGCACCCTTGAAAAATTCCTCTGACAATAATATTCTATCGGGTTTTCTGCCCTTATTGCCTGTAAATATCACATACAGTTCGGGTTTGGGTATTCTGACTTTTCTGCTTTTATAATAGTCTTGGCTGGTACGTTGAAAATATTCGTGATAGCTTTGCGCTAAATACAGCAAAACCCTTACTAAAATATTCACTGTCCATGTAGATTGTGCTTCCACAAGTATCATCAACTTATTATTAGCAATAAAGCCTAAATCATTATACAGATTATCCGTCAATACATTTGTGATCGTCACATCTGTAAGGGAATCCTCCGTCGCTGTGGTGTCCTCTGGGTGGAGCGTTTTATACAGCTTTAGCAGATAACGCTTGTTTTGGAAAAGGTCAAGGAATACGCTGTTTTTTGCGGTACGCTTTGCCATGACTTCCTCTATCTGTTTTGTATCGTCCTGCACTTTAATACCTCGATTTCTTAAAATCCGTGACATAAGATACAATATAATCTACTCCTGCTACACTTCAATTATACAAAAAAAGTCCTGTATTTACAATGGAATTCATATGAATTTTTATCAATACTAAATTTCCTTGTCAACCGTCTGCAAATTTATCATAGCAATTATTTGGTTCTGCATATCCTCAACAATTTCTATCCTAATTCTGCCTATATTTTTTCTTGCCATTTCAAAATCTATATCGGGAAACAATCTTTCACAAAAACAATTGGTTTCGGGAGATGCCACCATTAAAGCTGTTACAAGCGAATTAGCGTCAAACTGTCCTAACACTTCTTTCAGTTCCTTTTCAGAAATTATTGAAATCTGCTCAAAATCTGTTATCCGCTGTGGCTGTATCTTTGGTTCTAATATTGCCGCTGACCGGCCGGCCAGATTTTGCTACTTATCAATTTTCCGTAACAGAATACTACACATAACAGCAGCTAAAGCAAAAATCAAGAATAGTGGCAAAAGGCTTTCGAACTTAAATACACTTTCTGCCATTAGTCTATATCCCCATGTAGCCGGAAACAATTTTCCTACTGTTTCAAACGCTTTTGGAAGCAGTTCAGTCGGAAACATAATCCCAGAAAGCATGATAGACGGTAAAAAAACAATAATCGAAAACATAGAAGTTTTTGCCTGGTCTTTCACTGCCAGACCAATTATGCTGGCAATGCCAAGTGATACCGCAATAAAAATAGCAAGGCTGATGAAGTGCGTACCTGGATTTTCTGGTATTTCAGCATCAAAAGCCAGCGGCGCAGCAATATATAAAATAATGCTCATAATGAACAAATGAATATACGCCGAAATGTTGGTTAAAGCAAGACCAAGATATAACGGAACACCATTTGCTTTATAGACCTTTTTCATATCGCTGCTATAAATTTCAACAAGAGAGGGAGGCAGACCAATCAACGCCCCCATTGTCACACCAAATACAGTCATTGACTGAATAAGCGTATATCTCGCTTCCGGCATAACCGATGTAAATATACCGCCCATAATCGCAAAGAACAAAAGTGGCACGATATAGCAAGTTATAAGTAATGTCTTACTCCTTATATCTAATTTCCATTGTAAAGAAACTCCATACAGAAATGCTCCCATTGTTACTCCCCCTTTGCAATTTTTATAAAGTGTTGTTCCAGTGAACCGCGGTCTATCTGAATATCTACTATGGTTTCTCCTTTTTCTTTATACTGCATAAGCAGCGCAAGTAAAGCGTCTCCGATATTTTCAGATTCATATTTTTCCATTCTGTTTTCAGTTTGGACTGTAATATTATAATGCTTTCCGATTGTTTTGCCTAACTGTTCAACCGTCCCAATAAAGGCAATTTTACCATCGGAAAGAATGGCAATCCTGTCACACAAATCTTCAACTTCTGCCATGTCATGGCTTGCTAATATAATTGTCTTTCCGATTGCTTTTAACTGCCGGATTTGCTCATGTAAAGATACGCGTCCCTCTACATCAAGTCCTGCGGTTGGTTCATCAAGAAACAGGATATCCGGATTTCGTATTAAAGCAAGCGCCAAATGAAGCCGCCGCTTCTGCCCTGTTGATAATTGGTAATACTGTTTTTTTGCAAACTCATAAATGCCGAAAGCGTCAAGCGCTTCTTTATCAAGACGTGTCTTATTCCATTTCGCAAACAGCTTGACAGCCTCCAGCGCTTTCATATGCTCTGGTAAAGAAGCCGACTGTAATTGAATGCCCATGACTCCATTTACGGCAATGCTTCCGCCGTCATAGTTTCGTAAACCTTCAATACATTCAAGAGATGTGGTTTTTCCTGCGCCATTTACGCCAAGCAGAGCAAAAATTTCTCCTTGTTGTACACAAAAATCCAAACCATTCAGCACAACATGAGTTCCATAACGCTTTGTTAAATTACTAATTTTTATAGCCTCATTCATTCTGCTTCCTCCTGAAACGGGTCAATGTCTAAATGGGAAAAATAGAAGTCCAATGCCTGCCCAATATATCCGTTGGCAATTTCCTGCTTTTCTTTCCATTCATTGTCCGTATTTTGAAATTGCCCTAATTCAATGAGTTTGGGCAGCATACTCATATCTCCACCAGTAAAATCTGTTATCATATCCCAGTAAGTTTTTGCAAAATTTTGTCCCTCCTCACTATCTGCGGCAACACCTGCATTTTGAAGTCTTATTGCTTCGTTTTGAAGTTGTATGAAAGTGTTCATAAAAGCCATTCCGCTTTCTTTATCAAAACGGCTGCGAATATGGTCAAGCGTCTGGTCGTCAAAATGTTTAATCAGCCAATAAAAATCATTTTTCATCTGCAAATTAACAATAATATCAGCATATTTTTTGAAATCAACTGACTGCATTTGAAGGACTTCTTCCCGCAACACTTCCAATTCCCTCAATGATTCAGACAGATTTTCTATTTTTCGCCTGACAGAGGCCGCCTGCTCCATTAGAACATCAGCAATTTCATCTGGTGTATCAAGCGGAATAAGCCGATTTTTTATGTCGTTCAAAGAAAATCCTAAATGTTTGAGAGCTAAAATCTGATGAAGCTTTACTATATCTTTATCCGTATATAACCTACGCCCTCCTTCACTCATGGAAGATGGCGAAAGCAATCCGTCTCTATCGTAATGTTGTAACGTCCGTACAGTAACGTCCATTTTTTTTGCGACTTCGCCAACGGTCATATAACCTTGTGGTATAGCTTTATGTTTATTCATATCACACCTCCTTGTTTTATAGCATACCTCATTACGTTACGTCATAAGCAAGCGCTTTTGCTAAAATTTAATAAAAATTACGAGATAGTGGACTGCTATCCGGCCAGTACTGAAGTTTCACCTGATTATCCGGAGTCAAAGCAGAAATGTCCATGAGTATTCTCCTTTACCTGGATTTAGAGTATTGGGCGTAAGCGCTAAAAACTCTAACCCTAAGTCTGTAGGAGAACACTGAATATTTCACTACATGTTCTCATTTGACGCCCATCTTTCATACCTCTTCTGTAGTTTCTTTTTCAGAAAAGAAAACGGCAGTTTTGATTGTCATTTCAAAACCGCCGTTAGGTCGCTTCTATTTTCTGAAAAATCTCATGTCTTAACAAAAGAAACACAATTTAAATAAATCTGTCTATCTGCATATCATTACCCTGTCTCTTTTATACTTTATGGCAAGCTGTTTTAGATTGTTCAAATCATCTGAATTATCGTCTGAATTTTCTTTAAGTGCAAAACAGGAAAATCACCGCACATCTTTTGGGACATAGTATCAGAATGACTTCCCAAACAATACATATCTTGAATATACTAAAACCATTAAAATATACTCTCCCCCAAATATTTGTCATGCGGAACAATTAAGCACTTTTCGATAGATTTCCAATAACTGTTGTAAAGATTTTTTTGTGCTGCTCCGTAGCTTTCTTTTGTGTCAAATTCCCAATAAAGCATATACTTAACACTTTTTACAATGCGGGTGATTTTAAGGGGTGGAAGTCCCTCTTTGATTTGTTCCATATCTATATGATACCCTCTTTTCGCAAAACGAAGCAGAAGCAATCCCTCCTGTTTTTCCAAAAGACTTTTCGCTTCCAGCATCAGTGCTTCAAATTCCTCTACTTTTTGTGGCTTAACCTGATAAATACATATTTCAGTAAATGGCATATTTAAATCCTCCTTCGCTTTATTTTAGCATTAGGAATATGACATCAAGCGTGTCGCATTCCTTTTGGAACTTCTCCTTACATCTAGTACGCATTTTTTCTTAACTTGTGATGGGGAGAGATACGAGACTTTTATTTGATAATGCTCTCAAATATAATCCTTAATCTCTCAATAGGTAGATTTGACTCCTGACTTTTTACGCGACAAAAGGACGCACGTCTCCGCATGCGTACCAAATTAGAACATATCCCCACAAAGTTGCGGAAATATGGGCAATATTTTTACAATACTAATACTGTGCGTGCATCCCTTTTCCCACAAAATGCGGCATACTATTGCATAATTAATTATGTCTCCCACTATTTTAACTCTATAAATCTACTTTGATTTTTCTTCCATTTCAATTAAAAACTTATCATAATCAGACATAAATATTCGGTCTTGTACAACACGATACTTTTCAAATTCTGTCTCCGCATAAAGTTTTGCCTGTTCTGCACTAATTTTACCAGCACCCGTAAGTATCTCATTTCCATTAAATTCCATAAATCCATCCAGCCGCTTTGCCCAGTCTTCCATACTCATAGGAATTTGACGTTCAGCCTGCAGTTCTGCATAATCAAGATACAAAGACACAATTCTTTCCATATAAGACATTTCTTCATCACTCAAATAATTTTTAGCAATTGAAACATCAGTTCTTACAATTTTTCCATTTGGGGCTGATTCCCATGTCGTCAATCCCATATGCTCTTTTTCTGCATTTGCTCGTTCAACGATAAGTTCTGCCGCTGTATGCCTATGAACAGCCCAGTGCATTTTGTTCTGCACTGTCTGAAAAAACTGTCTGGTAGTTTTAGCATCTTTGTCATAGTCAAAAGCCGTAGCATAGAGGTCAGTAACTTTTTGATAAAATTTGCGCTCAGAGAGCCGTATCTCGCGAATATTCTGTAACTGCCGTTCAAAATATTCATCTGTGAACATATGTCCTCTTTTCAAACGTTCCTTATCCATCGTCCAACCCTGGATAGTATAATCCTTAACAACTTGTCCTGACCATTTGCGAAAGTGGACTGCACGGTCATTGTTTACCTTAAAACCAACAGCAATTATCATCTGTAAATTATAATGGACGACTTCGCGACTCACCTGCCTCGAGCCTTCAGTTTGAACTATTCGGAATTTCCGAATAGTTGCCGTCTCAATAAGCTCATTATCCCCATATATTTTTTTAATGTGTTCATTTATAGTTGATAAGCTTACATCATAAAGCTGCGCCATCATTTTCTGTGTCAACCATATATTTTCATCTTCATAACGCATTTCCATATTTTCAGCCGTATCTCCAACAGCCGCAATATATGTCAAATATTCAGCCGCTGAACTATGAATGGTTACATCAACTTTCTTTTTTGTCATCTAACCCTCCACAATCATTTTATCTTCATATTTCTTATTTCGATTTTTCCACCAGAATTATTCTTCCTTCTTAGTAAAAATTTAATCTCTTTTAAGGATTTCCATTCTGATACATCCCCTCCAAATTCAGACAAAGGTATACTATAGCTTTCCCAATCTGACGACGTTACAACCTTTTTACGAACATCTCTGTTTTTCAACCTGCATTCTACTTCTATATTCGATATACTATCAGCAGCTTTTAACTCAAACATTATTTTTTTGCCAATGCTATACTGATAACTTACATCCAATTCTCCAACAAAAAAAACGACCGAACATATCGCGGCTTTTGTTCTTGTAAAATCAACGTAGGAATCAATTTTATCTTTGATGTTATCATATGTAACACTACAGCCTCTATTCTGATATTCCCCAATACAAAAACCCTCACACTCTTCTAAATTGATAACAATAATGTCCCTATCCATTTTATATCCTTGAATTTGTTTAATAAATCCATCTCTCTTTCGTTCCCAATTTTTTTGTTTTTCTATGTAAAAAAGATTACACATTTGCTCTCTGAATTGATTTAAGTCCTCTTTCAAATTTTGTAATTCTCTTTCTGATTTATACCATAATGAAATACCTCTTTTACTAGGATTAATCGCTCCCTTTATTTTAGAAAACTCAAAATCAGGTAATAGAAACGTATGATAATCTTTCTGTTTCATCCATACTGCTCCCATTTCATTCAAACATGCCGCACTGGCATAATAGTTATCTGATAATATAAAAATAGGAATAACTTGTTCAGAATCTAACAAATTACGCAAATATTCGTAAATATCATCTTTAACTGGAACCCCAATCTCCGATATTGAACTGCAAAACATAGAATCCTCTGGAACTCCCATATCGTAAAGCAAATCAACAAACTTTTCAACTAATACACTATCCTTTTCTGCATGACTAATAAATAATAGTTTCTTATTTAACATCTTTTCATTCCTCCATATTTGCCTTTACTGCCTTATAAATCGGTATATTGTCTATTCAAATTACTTCAAAATGCTTCAAGGCATCCTTTATGGCTTCCACTTTCTCCGCTATCGGATGTTTCCTCGGCTGTTCCAATTCCTCTACTGCATTAGGAGCATCATACATCGGCAATCCTAACTCCCTTTTTACCTCTGCGATGTATGCAGTATGTACTTTGAACCATACTTCGCTTGTATGTAACCCGCTCTTCCGGCTTGTACACTTCGGCTCTCTTAGCAATATTATCAAGCGGCACTTTGCCCTCACCCTCGCCAAACTCCACTTCTACGTTGATTACACTGTCGGTTTTTTGTGGGAAAGCATTACAACCGTCTCTATCCCCGTCGTCCCCGGAAACATATCCACCGCCACCGCGCGTTCAAGGCAATACCCATTCTCAAAAAACATTGCAAGATCACGTGCAAGACTCGTCGGTTTGCAGGAAATATAAAGTATGCGTTCCACCCCATACCCGATTATCTTCGGAAGCGCTTTTGGATGAATGCCGTCGCGAGGTGGGTCCAGAATAATAAAATCCGGTTTTTCCTCAATCGAATCAATAACCTTTAATACGTCCCCCGCAATAAACTCACAATTATAAAGCTCATTAAGCTCTGCATTTTCCCTTGCGGCATGAACAGCCTCCTCCACAATCTCCACCCCGATTACCTTCTTCGCCACAGGAGCCATCATCTGTGCAATGGTCCCTGTGCCACTGTACAGATCAAAAATAACCTGCTCCCTATTCCCGACATCACCGATATATTCCCTTGCCGTCTCATAGAGAAGCTCTGCGCCAAGACTGTTTGTCTGGAAAAAAGAAAACGGAGTGATCTTAAATCTCAGACCAAGCAGCTCCTCATAAAAATAATCCCTGCCATACAGAATTTCCGTCCCGTCATTCTGTACAACATCTGCTTCCCTGTCATTTACCGTATGTAAGATTCCACAGATAGCGCCGTCCAGTTTAAGCTCCATAAGTTCCTGCGTATAATCTTCCAAAAGCCCTCTCTCCAGGCAGATCGTCGGAGGCGGTGTCTGTGAACTTGTCACCAGATCAACGAGAATTTCTCCTGTCTTTACCGCCTTTCTCACAAGAAGATGGCGCAGAAACCCTCTGTGCGTTCTCTTATGATAAAACGGCGTTTCCTTACCTGTAAAGTAAGAAAGTGTACAGCTAAGTATTTTTCTGTAATCTTCATCCACAATCTGACAGTGCTTCACAGATACAATGTCATAGAAGCTACCACGCTTGTGCATGCCAAGTGCAAGCGGACCATCCTTTTCGGAATCTCCAAAAGAAAATTCCATCTTATTTCGATAACCAAACTGCCTCGGACTGGCCTTAATTCCCTCAAACCAGTCAGGAGATACCCTGTTCTCATACTTTGCAACAACTTCCTCCAGCAACGACCGTACCTGCCCCTCCTTCAGCTTAAGCTGCGCTTCATATGGTAAACTCTGATAAGTACAGCCGCCGCAGACTCCAAAGTGAACACAAGATGACTCTGTCTCACCTGGCGCAGGAACGGTTACTTCGAGAAGACGCCCTTCCCCTTTTCCTTTCCTGACTTTATTCACACAGCATTTCACAGTCTGCCCCGGAAGCGTATTTTTCACGACAATACGTCCTTCCTCTGTACGAACTACACCTTTATTCGGAAATGCAGTATATTCCACCACACCTTCTAAAATCTGACCCTTTTTCACGCTCTACCTCCATGTCTGATCTATGTTTGCATAATTTCCAACCTAAAAATAGAAAGGAGCCCTGCTCACAGGACTCCTTACCGTAAATCATTCATTCATAAATTTCCGCTTTGCACCCAACTACTCCGCATCGGAATCCATACTTGTTTCCGCTTCCTCGTCTTCCTCATCCTCGAAGAAATCTTCATCAAAGTCTTCATCCGTATCATCATCAAAATCCTCAAGATAATCCGGTGTAAAATAAACATATACTGCATACGCAATTGCTGCAACAGCTGCAATTGCACCGATTACCGCAAGTGCGATCAGAAGCGGACTCGGCTTTTTCTTCTCCTCTTCCTTCTTACCAAGAAGCTCGTTTAACTTCACTGCCGCCAGAATATCATTTGCCTTTGCATTCTTAATAAATTCACGCTTTTTCAAATTCTCGATCATATCTTCTGACCCGCTTTTCGCTGCATTAATAATTTCCTCAACTTTTGTACATTTGCACATAACTATCTACCACCTTTCCAACACGGCTGCATTTATCTAGCATTATATCACACTTTTACAAGCTTTGCAAAGGAAGCAAACATCTTTTTTACGCCTGCCGTATCAAAATCAACCGTCACTTCGTAATCGCGTCCGCCGCTTTTAATTTCCTTTACCTTGCCTTCACCAAACTTAACATGCGTTACCCGGTCACCAACATCATAGGACAGCGTACCGTCCGTTTTTATCTCAGCCCCTTTCTTAAGAGCTGCTGCATAAGGATTCCCTTCCGAATAACGCTTTCGGACCGCAGACGGCTTCACATATGGTTTCTGGTGAAAACTTTCTTTCGCCTTCTGATAAGTAGACGGGTTCGGTTCGTCCGCCTGTTTCATCTTCACGGATGGAACCTTCATATCAAGAAGGCCGAACGGAATTTCCTTGATAAAGCGCGAAGCCGTAGAATACCGTGTTTCCCCATTTACCATGCGCTGTCTTGCACAGGTAAGCGTCAAATCTTCCTTTGCCCGCGTGATGCCAACATAACAAAGCCTTCGCTCTTCTTCCATCTCAAGAGGATCGTCCCCCGTAATCGTCATATAACTAGGAAAAAGGCCATCCTCCATCCCCGCCATATAGACATGCGGAAATTCAAGCCCCTTTGCATTGTGCATGGTCATAATCAGGACTTTTCGCTCTTTCATTTCCTGTTCCTGCTCCGCCGTAAGAAGTCCAATCCCTGTCTGCGCACCGTCAAGCGACTTATCAAGCGCAGAGCCTTCCACACCATTCTGCCTCATAAATTCCATCAAATCCGGCTGCTCATTCTCTTCCTCATACACGGTCAGTGTTTCCCGAAGTTTTGCAATATATTCCTGCATCTCCGCATATTTTTCAGGAGTTTCCGCCTCATTTCCGAGGTATTCCATATATTCCGTCTCGTCCACAACCGCATCGAGAAGTTCGCCAAAACTTCCCTCGCGCATGACTGTTCTGAGACGTTGAATCAAATAATCAAATCCCTTTATTTTATCTGCCGCCTTTGACAGCCCCGGCACATCATCCGCAAATTCACATGCCTCATACAGACTGATTCCACGCATCTCCGCATATGCCTGAAGCTTTTCTATACTTGCAGCGCCAATTCCTCTCTTAGGCAGATTAATAATACGCGCCGTGCGCATATCATTTTTGCCGCTTGCAATCGTAATCAGATACGCAGTCAGATCTTTGATTACCTTTGTGTCCCAGAATTTAAGCCCTTTCACAAGATCATAGTCAATTTGCAACAGGCGAAATGCATCTTCCAGTTCCTTGCTCTGTACATTCGTACGGATTAAGACCGCACAATCGCCATAATGCACTCTTTCTGACGATACTTTCTTTTTAATATCTTCCGCTATGTACATGGCTTCACTCGCCGCTGTGTCAAGCTGTTTAAAATGAATCTTATTCCCCTCCGCCGCATCACACCAGAGAGATTTCTCCTTACGTCCCTGATTGTTCCGAATCACGCCATTCGCGGCATTCAGAATATTCTGTGTGGAACGGTAATTCTGCTCCAGCTTGATCACCACAGCTTCCGGATACGTCTTTTCAAAATCAAGAATATTATATATATTGGCGCCGCGGAATTTGTAAATAGACTGGTCATCATCTCCTACCACACAAAGATTTCTGTGTTTATTCGCAAGCAGATGTATCAGCTCAAACTGCGCCGTGTTCGTATCCTGATATTCGTCCACCATAATGTATCGGAACCGGTTCTGATAATATTCAAGCACTTCCGGTTCCGCCAGAAAAAGCTCCACGGTCTTCATAATAAGATCGTCAAAATCCATTGCATTATTTTTTTTCAGCGTCTTCTGGTACTCTTCGTAGACAAGCGCAATCTTTTCTTTCCGGTAATCCCCTTCATTTGCGGCCCTGTACTCAGACGGAGTCATTAATTCATCTTTTGCCCTTGAAATCTCGTTTAAAAGCATTCGTTCCTTATACATCTTTGTATCAATATTCAGCCGCTTGCATACATCCTTCATAACAGAACGCTGGTCTGTTGCATCACATATTTCAAAATTCCCGTCATATCCCAGCTTCTGCGCGTGCCGAAACATAATCTGCAAACAGGTGGAATGAAAGGTGGATACCCATACATCTCTGGCGCCCACTTTAATGATCTCATCAATTCGCTCTCTCATCTCCCTGGCTGCTTTATTCGTGAAAGTAATCGCCATAATATTCCACGGGTTCACTCCCAGTTCCTCAATCAGATAAGCCGCCCTGTTTGTCAGAACCCTCGTCTTTCCGGAACCGGCGCCCGCCAGTATCAGAAGCGGTCCTTCCGTACACACCACAGCCTCCCGCTGCCTATCATTCAAAGCTTCCAGACTTAACATTCTTCCCTACCTATTCCTTTAATTTCGCTCCGCAGTTCCCACAAAATCTGCTTCCACCCGTAGGCGTCCCGCAGTTCGGACAGAACTTCGGCCCGTCTGTATTTCCTGACGGCGCAGCATACGATCCTGAAGCATTCTGCATCTGATTCATCATCTGCTGTCCCATCATCATTCCCATCTGTATTCCCGCCATATCAGCCGCCACACCGGAACCTCTTCCTGCTTTCATTCCGTCTGCGACCGCCATTTGCTGGTAACGATTCATATCGCCGATCATTGACTGGGAAGCAGCTTTTTCCTGCATCTTCTTTACTTCCTCAGGATATGAGAAACTCTGAATTGTCATACCTGTAATTCCGATACCAAGCTTGCACATTTCCATATCAAGATCGGTCTCAATTCCCTTTGCAATTGCATGCGCATTTGCCTGAAGATTGAACATATCTTTTCCTTCGCTTGCAATCCACTTCATCAAAAGCTGGTCAAGCATGGAAAGGACACGCTCCTGTACTTCATCCACTGTATACTGCATCTTGATTCCCGCAATTTTCTCAATCAGCGTCGCATAATCGGCCACCTTACAGTTAAACGTACCGAATGCCCGTATCGGCATACCTCCCGGCAGTCCCTGTGCAGGAATATTAACCGCATTTTTCGTGCCCCATTTTACCAGAATCTCTTTTGTATTAATAAAGAGAACCTCCGCACGCATTCCGGAATTAAATCCAAACTTAAATCCTTTCAAAGTAGAAAGAAAAGGAATGATCTCCGATTCAATATCAAAACTTCCCTCATCAGTAAATACACCCTCAATCTTTCCATTATACAAAAAAATAGCATCCTGCCCCGGACGGATAATCAATTTACTGCCCTTCTTAATCTCTTTATTCGTCCACTTCCAGAACAGAACATCATCCCTGTGCTCCTGCCACTCAACTACATTGGCAAACTGCCCGTTAAAAATCCCCATAACTTCCTTAATCCTCCATACCTGTTTTTCCTGCGAATGCAATCAGAAATTCTTTCTACGCCAATCCCATTTCCGCTTTCATTCTTGCAAGCTCATCCTCAACTCCTGCTGATTTCTGATCCTGACTATATTTTGCCTCAAGCTCCGCAATCGGGTCAGAATTCTTCGACGAATTCAGCTCCTGCATCGCATTTGCTTCATCAAGCATACGGTTCGCCTTCTCCTCCATACGGTCGAATGCCGCCATATTGCTTCCAGCCGAAGCCATACCGGACTGAAGCTTGTTTAACTTCTCCTGAGTCTTTGCCACAGCCATCTTTGTTTTGATCGCGTCTTTTCTCTCCTGAAGCTCTCTTATATCTTTTGTCAGTTTATCATGCATCTCCCGCATTTTCGCTGCATTCGCGGCCGCTGCATCATATGCCTGTGAAAGACCTGCCTGTTTTTCCACAAGAGCGGCCTTCTTCTCAAGAAAAACTCTTGCGTCATTATCATTTCCAGCCTCTATTGCCCGTTTCGCATAAGCTGTCATCTTCTCAATTTCTTCATTGCATTCCGTGAGTTTCCGTTTCGCCTGCGTCTCGGAAGCCATCACCGCCGCTGTCTCCGCCTTTACTTTTCCCAGATCACTTTCCAGATTTCTTAAATACTGATCTATCATCTTTTCCGGATTCTCCGCTTTTTCAAGCAGCGCATTCACATTGGCCGCCATAATATCCTTAAACCTTGTAAGTATTCCCGCCATAATTTTCCTCCGTCTATTCACTCCCATGCCACAGCTTCGCCGCAACACAGGCTCAAAAGGAGAATGCCTGTTTTTCACTTAAACTTATTCTACATTCTCACACTAACAGTAACAAACTTATTCTACCACAATATTCACAGTATTGCAAAAAGATAAAGTTCTGCTTGTCAAGTAGTTTTAAAAACTATATAATGTATAAAAACATATCAAAATGTATGTATGACATGGAGGAACAGCATGACTATTGACCCGGATGATATGCTGAACAGTATATTAAAAAGTCTCGACCGCATTGATTATATCAAACCGGAAGACATACCCGCAATTGACCTGTATATGGATCAGGTGACCACATTTATGGAATCGCAGCTTGGAAGCACCAAACGTCATGACGAAGATAAGATACTTACGAAGACCATGATTAATAATTATGCGAAAAATAATCTGCTTCCGCCGCCTGTGAAAAAGAAGTACAGCAAAGACCATCTTCTTTTGCTGATCTTTATTTACTATTTTAAAAATATCCTGTCTATCAATGATATTAATAAGCTGCTTTCACCGATCAGCGAAAATAATTTCGGAAAGACCGACGGGCTTTCGCTGGAAGATATATATAACGAAGTTTTCAGTCTTGAAAAAAGCCAGGTACGTATCCTTGCAAAAGACATTGTTGCCAAATTCAATACAGCAACCAAAACATTTGAAAATGCCTCCGGCGACGAGGCCGATTTTCTTCACTACTACACTTTCATTTGTATGCTGAGTTTTGATGTCTATATCAAAAAGCATATGATTGAAAAGCTGATCGATTTGCTGCCGGAATCTGAAAAAACCAGAAAAAAATAAAATATACCGTATAAAATACGGCAAGGTTGTATTTTATACGGTATATTTATCTCTGTTTTTCCATTCGCTCGAAAACCATGCCATATCCATCGTTTCCGTAATTCAGCGAGCGGTTCACTCTGCTGATTGTAGCAGTCGAAGCTCCCGTCTTCTCCGCAATTTCCAGATACGTTTTGTGTTCCCTGAGCATCCCCGCCACCTCAAAGCGCTGGGAAAGAGAAAGCAGTTCATTGATCGTGGCCAAATCCTCAAAAAAAATATAACATTCTTCCTTATCCCTGAGACTCAAAATCGCATCAAACAAGTTGTCCACGGCTTCCGTCCGTAACTTCTTATTCATGAATCCATTCTCCTTCCAAATGCTTTCATACTTTAAACTATTTGAATTTTAACATACTAAAGTGTAAAAGTAAAGAGTAACCTTTCATTATGAATACCATATATTACATTAAACTGTCCTGACAGATTCAAGGAGGATTTATGAAAAAGAAACGATTTATAGCCTTACTTACCATTCTGCTGCTCGGCACCGCATTAATCGGATGCGGCGCCGATAAAACACCAAAGAATGCTTCCAAATCCACCCCTGTTGTCCTAAATGAAGTAGCTCACTCCATTTTCTATGCACCCATGTATGCGGCGATTGAAAACGGATACTTTGCCGAAGAAGGCATTGACCTGACACTGGTAACAGGCTACGGAGCCGATAAGACTATGACTGCTCTGCTGTCCGGTGAAGCCGACATTGGATTTATGGGACCGGAAGGCACAGGAGAGAAAGTCTGAACTTTTAATATGTATGAAAACATTTCACCTGCTCTCTTAATATGCCGACCACATTCTGCACCTCTTCAAGATTCTGTGTAATTCCTTTCATCTCGTCAGCCAGTTTATTTGTATTTTCCACTACGTTTCCAATGCCCTGCGCGCTTTGGCTCACCGTAACCGCAATTCCCTCATTCGCATCCGTCACACCCTGCATAATGTCATACAGCCTGCCCGACTTTTCCAGGATATCGCTCATCATCCCTTCTACCGTGATTGCATCATTCAGATATTTTTCACCTGTCTGCTCCAGCATATCATAGTCCGCCAGAACACGCTCATTCACAAACCGCAGCAGCTTCATTGCATTTTCCGCAAGGAGAGCAACCGCTGAAACAACATTGGCGGATATCACCTGAATGTCATTGGCCGTCTGTTTCGAATGATCGGCAAGCACTCTTATTTCATCTGCAACCACTGCAAATCCTTTTCCTGCCTCCCCTGCACGTGCCGCCTCTATGGAAGCATTCAAAGCAAGGAGGTTTGTCTTTTGGGAAATGCCCAGAATTTGTTCCGTAAGTGTAGTAATATTCTCAATCTGCCTGCTGTCTTCCACCGAATGTTTTACTGCCTGGTCAATTTCCTCTATCATCGCGCCCGCTGTCGTCTTGCTTTCAAACGCCTTTTGCTGAAGTTCTGACGCCCGCTTACGAATCTCGTCCGCATACTGTGAACCGTTTTCCGCCGTCTTCGTCATATCTTCCGTAAAGGACTGTGCGTCCTGCGTATTATGGTTCACCGTATTTACAGTCGCGGTAACTTCCTCCATCCCGGCCGCAAGTTCTTCTGTCGTCGCCGAAGTATCATCTGCCGCCTGATTGACCTGTTCCGCATTTTTTAAGACACTTTCCTGCTTATCGGCAATTTGATTTCCTGTCTCAATAATATTTGAAATAATTCCCTGCAAAATCTCAAGAAATTCATTGATTCCTCCCGCAAGCACCGAAACTTCATCCTTTGTTCTTACGGAAATCCGTTCTGTCAAATCTCCCTGATTCTTATGTATTCCATCCATAATTACATCCAGGCTTTTCGTTACCTTTTTAATCGGTCGTACGATTGAAAAACGGGCTACAAGAAAGGCCAAAACCGCCGCCAGAAAGAGAAGAATAAAACTTGCGCCAATAATCATGGAACTGCCGGAAACCGCTGCATATAATTCCTGCTCTCCTGCTGCAAAATTTGCATTCGTGGCTTCTTTCAGCTCGTCCATATATGCGGCCACTGCACCGTTAATCGGCTTCAGCATGCTCGTCGCATAAATGGTGGCTTTTGACTTATCCCTTTCCCTGCTGTTTCGCACAACCGTTTCCACAGAAGATCGAAAAGCATCAATCTTCACCACAAGCTTATCATACACTTCTTTCATAGACTCGTCCGTGATTCTTTCTTCAAAAAGGACAAGCGTCTCCTGCATCTTTTTCATCTTATCCTCAATCTGAGCCTCGTAGTCATCCATTGACATAACATTAACCACCATTATATGAGCCAGCGCCATCTGATAAATCTCATCATAATATGTCTCGATCTCATTCAGCATAATCAGTCTGCTCACTTCCGTCTGTAGCATATTCGTGCTGACTTTCCCCATGCGATTCATGCTTGCACCCAAATAAGACATCGATATGACTGCAATAATAAGGATAATTAAAATCACTGCAAGAAATTTTATCTGTATTTTTTTCATAAATCTGACCGTACCCTTCCGCAATTGAATGCTCTGTCTTTTGTTCTCACCTTCTTACGGACTATTTTATAGCATTTTGACCATTTTATCAATAATTCTTTTGGTTTTTTGCACGATTGTGCACAAACAAAACGCTTATTCCAAACGTTTCAACAATTGATCCACATCTTCCATCTTTCCTATCACCATCAGATGCTCGTCTTTTTTAAATACATGATCGGCTGCCGGAAGCAGGGAAGTGCGCTCTTCCTTTCTCGTTCCCAGAATACTGACATGATATTTTGCACGGAAATTCACCTCACCGATTGTCTTTCCAACCCAGTCATCACTTGGCGGAATCTCATAAATTCCGAATCCATCCGTAAGTTCAACATAATCAAATACATGGTTCGCAGACAGACGTATCGCAAGCCTCTCCGCAATATCGCGGTCCGGATAAATGACCTCGTCCGCCCCGTTTTTCAACAGAAACTTCGCATGAATGTCCCTGTTCGCCTTGCTTATAACATATTTCGCGCCCAGTTCCTTGATCTGATTCGTGATCTCCAGACTGCTCTGAAAATTCGTGCCAATGCAGATAAAGCACAAATCAAAATTCCCGACGCCGAGGCTCTTTAATACATCAATATTTGTACAATCTCCCACTTTTGCGCTTGTGACAAAGGGCAGAAGATCTTCCATTACATCCTCACGATCATCCACGATCATCACTTCATTGCCAAGCCGTACCATGTTCTGGCACAAATGATGTCCGAATTTTCCTAATCCTATAATTAAAACTGATTTCATGATAATTCCGTTCCTTTCTATCTGAAATAATTATCCAACGTTCACCCGTCCCTCCGGATAACGTACAGGCGCCTTCACCTTGTTGTGTGTCAGGGAAAGCGCAAATGCAAGGCTTCCGATTCTGCCAAGATACATTAACAGAATGATTATGATTCTCGAAACCGTATTCAGATCTCTTGTCACCCCGGTTGTCATTCCAACCGTACTGATCGCCGAGAATGTCTCAAACAATGCATCTTTCAGGGCAACCGGCTGAATTCCTACGATGATCAGCGCCGCGCCGACAGCAAGCATCATATTAATGAGAAATACAATACTTGCCTTTTTGATCGTATCGTCCCCAATGCGTCTGCCAAACATATTGCATCCGTTGATCTGACGGATTTCAGACCATACATACATTACAAGAATCGCAATTGTCGTTGTCTTGATACCTCCTGCAGTCGAGCCGGGGCTTCCTCCTATAAACATCATTATAATTGTAAGAAGATAGCCCGCTTCGCTCAGCCCCGCCGTATCGATTGTGTTAAACCCTGCAGTCCTAGGAGTCACACTGCTGAACAGTGATTCAAGCGCCGCCTCCACAATCCCTGCATCTTTCAACAGGTTATTACACTCAAACAGGTAAAAAAGCAGCGCACCGACAATTGTAATGCCTGCCGTCACGGAAAGTACGATCTTTGTATGGAGCTGATATTTTTTCATCCGAAGCCCGTTATTTGCCACATCATCCCAGACGACAAACCCGAGGCCGCCAATCAGTATCAACGCCATAATCACGAGATTCACCACCGGATCCGCCCGAAAAGGCGTCAGTGATGTATAAGGTTCATACCGGCCCATCAAGTCAAATCCGGCATTACAGAAGGCGGAAATCCCATGAAAAATACCGTAGAAAATGCCTTCCGAAAATCCAAACCGGGGTATAAACCGGAGCGCAAGAAGGACAGCTCCCACCCCTTCAAACAACAATGTGCCTTTTACAATTTTCTTAACTAACTTGACAACACCGCCGATTTGCAGCGTATTGACGCTTTCCTGAATAATGCCTCTTGTCTTAAGCCCAATCCGCCTTCTAAGGTAAATCGAAAAGAAAACGCCGATTGTCATAAATCCAAGTCCACCAATCTGAATCATAAGCAGGATAACAAGCCTTCCAAAAAGTGACCAATGACAGTACGTGTCCACAACAATAAGTCCCGTCACACAAGTTGCGCTGGTCGCTGTAAACAGACACGACAGAAATCCTGTCCATTGACCGGAACGGCTTGACACCGGCAGCATCAGCAACAATGTACCGGCCATAATAATCAGAAAAAATCCCACCGCAATGAACTGCGTCTGCGTGAGATGCTTTACTCTTTTATTCATATCCATTCCCTTCGTATCTCTTTTTCTTACGTTATGTTATTATAATATGCCGCCTTTCATATGGCAATCTTTTCATTACAAACATCATAAATATTTTGTCTTTATTTTGAAATAATAAGAGGTAGAAAATTAAAGAAAGGAGGATAATGTCATGAATCAAACGGAAAAAAGCAAGGGCAGGTTAATGTGGGAACTCTTTACCGCCACTTTCACATTAAGCGCCTTCACCTTTGGAGGCGGCTTTGTCATTGTCTCACTGATGAAGAAAAAATTTGTTGAAGAATTAAAATGGTTTGAAGAAGACGAAATGCTTGATATCACTGCAATTGCGCAGTCTTCTCCGGGACCGATTCCGATTAACGCCTCGGTCATAATCGGATACCGCATGAATGGCATTATCGGCTCACTCGTCGCAATCCTCGGAACCGCCCTTCCGCCCATGATCATTATTTCCATCATCTCCGTCTTTTATCAGCAGTTCAGAGAAAATCAGATCATTGCCATCGCACTTAAAGTCATGCGCGCCGGCGTCGCCGCGGTAATCTTTGATGTTGTGGTAAATCTCGCAATTAATGTTATACGTACAAAACAGTTTCTTTATATCACACTGATGTGTGCGGCATTTATCGCAGCGGTTGTCCTTGATATAAGCGCCATGCTCATCATCATCTTCTGCCTTTTTGTCGGAATCGCAGACTTAATCATTGACATGTACAAAAAAGATAAGGAGGCCCACTGATGCTGTTAATCATAAAGCTTTTTTTCAGTTTCATACAGGTAGGACTTTTCAGTGTCGGAGGCGGTTATGCCGCAATTCCACTCATTCAGGAACAGATCGTGAATGTACATCATCTGATGACAATGGAAGAATTTACGGATCTGATCACAATCGCAGAGATGACCCCCGGTCCGATTTCCATTAATTCCGCGACATTTGTAGGCACAAGACTTTCCGGAATTGCAGGGGCAGTCATCTGTACCGTAGGATGTATCCTGCCTTCCTTTATTATCTGCCTGCTCCTTGCCTATTTTTATTATAAATACAGAAAATTTTCCGGTGTCCAAAAAGTTCTCGCGGCTCTGAGGCCTGCCGTGGTTGCTCTAATCGCCAATGCCGGCTTCTCCATACTCATGCTTGGCCTGTTTGAGGCTGATAAACATTCTTTCCAGTGGGATGATCTGCGGGTTGTAGAACTCATTCTGTTTCTGTCTGCATTCCTCATTCTACGGAAATTCAAAATCAGCGCCGTCCAGATCATATTCGGCACAGGAGTCATTGGAACATTGTCTTATATCCTGATCTTTTCTATACAAAATTTTTTCAGTTGACAAAGCCGCTGTCCTGTGATATAAATATAAGGCAGGTTAAAGGGGAATCATACAGCGGCAGTATTGCGGTCTCCAAAACCGTTCACGGGGGTTCGAATCCCTCTTCCCCTGTCAGATGAAACGCCGGAATTATATTCCGGCGTTTTTTTGCTTTATGTATGTTCATGCTGCCACTTCTTTGTGATTCAGACTCCCCTGAAACATCCCATAAATGCAGGGGTTCTATACAATCAGGTCAATTGCATCCCTGACACTGCTTACGCCGATCAGTCGGATACCTTCCACCTTTTTCATATGCGCAAGTGACACCTGCGGAAGAATGCAGGTTGTAAATCCAAGTTTCTGCGCTTCACGTACACGGATTTCCGGCATACTCACCGCGCGCACTTCACCGCTTAACCCGACCTCCCCAAATGCCACCGCTTTTTCATCAATGCTTCGGTTTTTGTAGCTCGATACAATTGCCATAACAATGCCAAGATCGGTTGCCGGCTCTACTATCCGCATCCCGCCCGCAATATTGACATACGCGTCACAATCCGACATCTTCAGGTGAAGCCTTTTTTCCAGAACAGCCATAAGGAGGTTCACACGGTTAAAATCCGTCCCCGTCGCCTGCCGCCTCGGAATTCCAAAATTGCTCTGACATACAAGCGCCTGTATTTCAATTAAAATCGGCCTTGTTCCTTCCAGCGAACAGGCGACCACAGTCCCTGTCGCATCTTCCGGCCTCCCTGAAAGCATGAACTCAGATGGATTCCTGACCTCTGCAAGCCCCTCTTCGCGCATCTCAAACACCCCGATTTCATTTGTAGAACCGAATCGGTTTTTCACGCCTCTTAAAATCCGATAGGATGCATGCCGGTCGCCCTCGAAATACAGCACCGAATCCACCATATGCTCAAGCACTCTGGGCCCGGCTACCGTACCTTCCTTCGTTACATGGCCGACAATCAATATGGATATGCCAAGTCCCTTTGCGATCTGCATCAATACATTTGTCGATTCCCTCACCTGCGAAACACTGCCGGATGCCGCCGCCACTTCATCATTGTGCATCGTCTGAATCGAATCAATAACCGCCGTCTCCGGCCTTACACGCTCTATCACCTCGCGAATCGCCTCTAAATCCGTTTCACACAAAAGCAGGAGGCTCTCCGTAAATTTTCCCAGCCTGTCCGCCCTGAGCTTTATCTGCTTTAAGGACTCCTCTCCCGATATGTAAAGAACTCTCCGTCCGGATGAAGAAAGATTCCGGCAGACCTGCAGCAAAAGCGTGGATTTTCCGATACCGGGGTCCCCGCCGACAAGTGTCAGGGAGCCAGGAACAATCCCTCCCCCAAGCACCCGGTCCAGTTCAACGATTCCCGTAGTGATTTTTTCCTCACTCTTCATGGATACGTCGGTGAGCGCTACCGGCTCCGCTTTCTTTCTGTCTTTTGCACCGCTCTTTATCGCACCACCCATTCCACTGCCGCCTTTTGTCACGGTTTCCTCAACAAAAGTATTCCATTCTTTACACATCGGGCACTGGCCCATCCACTTTACCGATTCATGTCCGCAGTTTTGACAATAATACATGGTTGTCTGTTTTGCCTTTGCCATTCTTCCCCCTATGCAATGAAAAAGCTGTTGCAGAAAAAGCCTTTTCATCCTGCTTTTCCGGCAACAGCTCTTATCTGTTCCATCCTGTTTGCAATTACTGCTGTTTCTTTATTTCAACCTTTACTTCACCTGTTTCAGCAAGCTCAACACTCACGGAAAGTTTTCCGCCAAGATTCGTTTTCATCGTGCCAGCGCTTGCCCCGTTCACAAATACCTCATAGGATGTATCATCCGCAAGTCCCACCGTGATCTGTGCATCATCCGCGCCCTCAACAGTAAATTCCATACCGTCATCTGTTTCCTTCAAATGACTCACACTTGTACCAGGTACGGATTCATACAAAAAAGCACCGTTTTTCTCAAGCTTTGTCATAGTATTGTATGTTTTTACCTTATATAAATCACCGCAGTGCTCATAATCTTCCTTCTTTGCTTTCTGTGCAAGCGTATGATTTCCAAAGCTGATTGTCTCGTCTGATTCCGTACGGATTAATTCATCTATCACCGACATAATTCTGTCCTCCTGTTTGGTATATCTTTTCTCCTATTATAATATAAAATTACAAACATTCCAACACAATTCTACTTAAATTTTATCTCGCCTTTCTGTACACTGACAGTCACGGTGCTTCCCTGTTTTGCATTACCCTTAAGCACCTCTTCCGCAAGTCCGTCCTCAATCATGCTCTGTATCGCTCTTCTAAGCGGCCTTGCCCCGAATTTTTTATTGGCGCCTTTCTCAGCCACATATTTTTTCACGGAAGGCGTAATCACGAGATGAATATCCATCTGTTCCTTTGCGCGCCGAATCAGACTCTCGGTAAGCAGTGTCACAATTTCCTTCATATTCTCCTCATTCAGCGGATGGAATACGACAAGTTCATCAATACGGTTGATAAATTCAGGTTTAAAAATTCTCTTTACCTCTTCCATCACACCGCTTTTCATATTCTCATAATTTTTCTTCTCATCATCCGCTGCGCCGAAACCAAGCCGCTTCGGATCGATAATCCGCTGCGCTCCGGCATTTGAGGTCATAATGATAATCACGTTCTTGAAACTGACTTTTCTGCCTTTGGAATCCGTAATATGGCCATCGTCGAGCACCTGAAGCAGGACATTGAACACATCGGGATGTGCTTTCTCAATCTCGTCAAACAGTACAACAGAATATGGATTCCTCCGAATCTTCTCGCTCAGCTGTCCGCCGTCCTCGAATCCAACATATCCCGGAGGGGAACCGATCATCTTTGCAACACTGTGAGATTCCATAAACTCCGACATATCCACACGGATCAGGGCATTCTCCGAACCAAACATCGCTTCCGCAAGCGCTTTTGAAAGTTCTGTCTTTCCGACACCCGTAGGCCCTAAAAACAGAAAAGAACCCATCGGACGCTTCGGGTCTTTCAGCCCGACACGGCTCCTCTTTATAGCCTTTGCAACTGCCGTTACAGCTTCTTCCTGTCCCACCACACGCTTATGCAGAATGCTTTCAAGACGCATCAGCTTCGCATTTTCCTGCTCCGTAAGTTTATTCACGGGAATCTTTGTCCACATGGACACAACATCTGCAATATCACTCTCTGTCACGGTCAGGCTTCTGTCGAGAAGACGCTCCTCGTATTTTTCCTTCATGCGCTGATATTTCTGCTGTTTCTTGCGCTGTTCACGCTGAATTTCCCCCGCGCCTACATAATCCGCAAATTTGATTGCATGCTCCTTCTGATGTTCCATTGAAGCAATCTCTTCCTCGAGCGCCTTCATATTCGGCGGAATCGTCAGACCGGAAATCCGTATCTTTGACGCCGCTTCATCCATAACATCAATCGCCTTATCCGGAAGGAACCTGTCATTGATATAGCGTGAAGACATTTTGACGGCAGCCGTAACTGCTTCCTCCGGTATTGTTACATGATGGTGCTCCTCGTATTTTTCCTTGATTCCCTTTAGTATTTCTATGGCCTGCGCTTCCGTCGGTTCTTCTACCGTAACCGGCTGGAAACGGCGTTCAAGCGCGGCATCCTTCTCAATATATTTGCGGTATTCGTCAAGCGTCGTCGCGCCAATCAGCTGTATTTCGCCTCTGGCAAGGGATGGTTTCAAAATATTGGAAGCATCGATTGCGCCTTCCGCACCGCCCGCGCCGATCAACGTGTGAAGTTCATCAAGGAACAACAGTATATTTCCGTCACCGATTACCTCCCCGATCACTTTCTTGATACGCTCCTCAAATTCACCCCGGTACTTGCTGCCTGCAACAATTCCGGATAGATCAAGCGTCACAACCCGTTTTCCTTCGATCGTTTTCGGCACGCTTCCCTCTATGATTTTTAACGCAAGACCTTCCGCTATCGCAGTCTTGCCGACCCCCGGCTCTCCAACCAGGCACGGATTGTTCTTCGTTCTTCTGCTCAGTATCTGAACAACTCTTGTAATCTCATCGCTTCTTCCGATCACCGGGTCCAGTTTTCCATCCCTTGCAAGAGCCGTCAGATCTCTGCTGTACTGATCGAGCGTAGGCGTTGCCCCTGCAACCTTTTTCATCGGTCTTCCGTTTTGGAAATCCTGTTTATAGAGATTGCCGTCCTCCCCCATCGCAATTAACGTATCCACATAAATCCGCTGAATATTCACGCCAAGCGTGTTAAGAAGGCGCGTAGCCACACTGTCGCCTTCTTTAATTAATGCAATCAGGATATGTTCCGTACCTACTTTATCCGCAAGAAACCGCACGGCTTCCTGATGGCTCTGCTCCAAAATACCCTCAGCCCTCGGACTAAATCCGTCGCGATCGGCAACCGCCACATTTGTTCCGGGTGCGATTAAATCACGGATTAAATCGACCAGCTGATCTTCGTCAAGCTTATTATTCATAAGAACTCTTGCTGCAACACCTGTTCCTTCTCTCAAAAGTCCCAGAAGAATATGCTCGCTTCCCACATAACTCTGGCGCAGCTCACGAGCCGACCGCTTCGCATGCTGTAACGCACGCTCCGCCTTTTCCGTATAGATCTGTGACATCTTTACTGCCCTCCATATTCATTATATATTTCATCAATCATTTCATGAACTTCCTCGCGGGAAATATCTTTCAAACGTCCCTTTGCCAATATTACTTTCAATTCCCGCATCATTTCACTCATTGCATGAAGCTTGTCTATATCTATGGCAATCACTGCCCCCCGCCGGCGGTCCACTTTCACAAAGCCTTCCTGCTTTAACACAGTATATGCCTTATTTACCGTATGCATGTTAATTCCGATATCTTCCGCAAGCTGACGCACTGACGGAAGCGCATCCCCTTCGCAAATCTCAGAAGTTGCAATTCCTATGATAATCTGATTTCGAAGCTGAATATACAATGCTTCATCACTGTTAAAATCAATTTCAATCATCATTTCAATCCACACTCCTTTGTTATACATATACTATCACAAACAGAACGAGAAGTAAAATATTTCTTTTCTTCAAATCAGAAATAGAGCCGCCGGCGTCCCGGCGGCATGAAATTTCACAGGAATATATGAAGAATGCCTTCAGGCATTCTTCATAATACTTAAATATCAAGAAACTCAAATTCAAAATCTTCGTCAAGGTCCGGCTTCTGCCTCGATGCCTTTCTCGAAGCCGTCGGCTTTGCGGAAGCAGGCCTTTTTGAGACAGGCTGTGGAGAAGCAGGTCTTTTAGGAGCTGTCCGCGCAGGTAAAGGCGCCGACACTGTCTGTCTTGCGACCGGCCTCCTCTCCATCGCTCTTACAGGAGCAGGCTCCTCACGGCGGCGGCCCGCATTCTGTCTTGGTTCAGGCATACTGATCTGCATATGCTCCCAGTCCGGCTCCTCATCCTCCATGTCTTCGTCGTCATCCTCATCTTCGTCGTCTTCTTCATCATCCATGTCAAGCAGGTAATTCAGTTCTCTGCGTCCGGTACGAATGTGACTCTTTTCCTTCTTTGCAACGCGGCGACGCATCTGTTCCATTTCATCGTCTTCGTCGTCCTCATCGTCCTCATCCTCATAATCATCATGGTCACGCTGTTTCAGAATAAGATTAATCATCACAAACAGACAGATAACAAGAGCAACTGCAAGGACAGCAATCACGATCAGACGGTTCTGTGCACTGGAACGATACTTGTCCACCGTCGTGCCTTCTCCGCTGTCCACCTGCACATAACGCTGATAAGTTCCTTCCGATGTATCATAGAGATAGAATCCGATTACGCCATCCTGATTAATTGCATATACCATAAAATACTGAGACGGGTCTGCCGCTACCACACCGGAACCATCCTCCGCCTCTGAGGAAGCGCCTGCGCTCTGACTCTCATCTGCCGTATCCTCTCCGGACTCTCCCGCTTCATCACCATCTGCACCTGCCGCATATACGGTCATTGTCCTTCCCGCACCGGCACATGCCTCAAAAAGCGCCGGAACGGATGCCTTCGCCTCATCTTTTTGCTCTTCCTCTTCCCCTGTCCCATTTCCAGGAAGAAGCCATGCCGAAACAGACTTCCCATACCACTGAAGGTTCGCTTTTGTGAATCCGGCAGGCGCAACAACCATATCACGCGGGTCAAGGACAATAATATATTTCCCTTCTCCGCCGTAAATCTGAACAAAATCCGACATCTCCGCCGTATTAATATCACAGAGGTAGAAATCACCGTTAGAACCGTCCGCATCCGCAAGGTATGCAAGAACAACTTCTCCGTTTCCATTATCCATATAGGCGATTTCTATGGTCTGTCCTTCATACGTACAGGTAGACTTGTGAAAGCCTTCCGGTATATATTCTTCAGGAAACTGCGACGCAATCACCTTTCCATTATTTGAGGGAAGCCCGCTCATAACGACTCCGCCCTGCGGCGCTGATTCCGTCGGAGCTGCCTCCACCGGATTCCCATTTTCATCCACAGGATTTCCGTTCTCATCTACGGCCCCTTCTGCCGCAGCGCCCTCTGCATCTGCTTCTATAGTTTCCGACTCCTGTTCAGCAAATGTTTTAAGAGGTGCGGAAAACACGATTGTAGAAGCCATCATCCATGCCATTATTCCAATCTGCAGTTTCTTAAATTTCATTTGTACTTCTCCCTTCCATTTATTGGATTATTTCCAAACTCTCCATTCTTAGACATCTCATGTGATTTTTATGGCTTCGGACATGGCTGCGCCGGCATATTTGCATAAACCGGAATCTTAAATACCAGCTCTTCCTCCTTAAGATCAGAAGTCGGATGTGCCCTCTTTAACAGTTTTGCCTCACTGCTGGGCGCCGCCACATTCTGCATATACTGGTGAGACGCTTCGACTTTTCCATTATTCTTCTTCACATTAAATTTCTGGAAGTATAAGGTATCCTGCGAATACCTCCTTGCCGGCGTATAGTCATTACATTTTGCATATTTGGAAGCCACAAATTTAGAACCGCCCATCAGCGCTTTGTATCTCGTATTCCACGGCCGAAGTGTATTTTCATCACTGTCCTTTGCGTATTCCAGACCATTTTCCCAGACTTCCGTCTCATTCTTTCCATATGCGCCTACATTATAATAATTGTAATATCCCTCATATCCGCTGTACTTGCCGCTGATTAACGGGCTCGTACCGTCAACGCCCTGTTCCTGACGCACTCTGGCCGCAAGATGATACGGACTGACACCGTACGTCTCTCCCGCTTCCATAAAGATATCCGCATACATCTTTCCCTCTTCAACGGTTTTCTCACTCATAAAAGTGCCCTCAAGAATTTTCTTAACACCCGTTTTCGTCTGGAACTCTTCCCTTCGAAGCGATTCGAACTGGAAGATGGTCCCGTCATTTACCGCATCCGGCGAAATGAAATTTCTCGGATCAAGATAATACGCAATCAAATCTTTCGGTGCACTTACCCATCCCGCACCTGTCACATCCTCGACTAACGTATCCGTACCGTCTTTTTCCGCCTTTTCAATCAGCATATTCGCTTCCAGCGTCAGGCCGAATCTTTTTAATTTTGCAAAGAGTCCGGTAGCAGCCGTCTGACTGTAATGCTGATTCACATCCGTCTTGCATTCCGCTGCCAGCACATCATCCCAGTTATATGCCTGACGGCTTGATTCTCCTACATACACCGGAGTAAATTTCCAGTTCGGATACAGCTCGTGAACCTTTTGCAGCAATTGCGCATAATCTTCCGGGAAGCCCTCCTTTTCAAGGTCTGTCTGGAAGGGGTCCTTTTCTATAAGGTGATCAAACCGTACAAACCCTTCCGACACATTTCCATAATTTTTCGGTGGCGTAAATGTTACATGGTAATAGGTATGCTGGTCGGAGCCGGTTGTTACCCCGTCCTCTTTTACCGTTACCGCATACGACGCATCAAGACGGCAGACCAGACTGCCCGGAATATTTGACGCATCCGCATAGATCGGCACATCATCCATATCCGTATAGCGAACCTGTCCTTTTGCGACAAGCCCTCTTCCTGACGTATCAACAAAATCGTACCGCACCCATCCCGTTTTTCTCTCATTGTTCTTTGTATACAGGATTTCGTACCATTTATTTCTGTCCGCATTGCGGGAAGAGTAGCGTGTTTCCAGAATGATAACTTCAAAACCTGCATTCAGAGTATCAATAACAGGACCGTCCACAACGCTTCCCGATGATGTCTCTGCATGAATCTCTACATTGTTTCCTCTGATAATCCCTTTTTCCGCACTTGTTGTTTCCGATGCCAGAACACTGTTTCCTGCAAAAAAGACCAGAGCCAATGTCAGCAGGATCAAAGCAGTCACACGGCTCTTTATACAATTTATTTTCAAAATCAACACTCCTCATCTTATTCTTTTTTATTTCTTCATAATTCTCCATTCCTATCATACCAATGCATTTCCTACACGTCAATCTAAATATAGTGTTTTTTCTTATGAATTCATTAATATTTCACAATATTTAGATGCTTTTTCACGAAAATGCGGCAGAAATGGCAAATAATTTCAGCTTTTTGTTGTATATTTACTTTTTTCGCGTTACAATAGTAAAGTATTGCGCCATATGATCTGCGGGAAGATCATAATACGGCCGCAAAATTCTTTTTAAGGAAGGTATCTATATGATGGATGGTTCATTTTTTATTGGGACATGGTGGTCACTGCTTCCGCCGCTCCTGGCAATTGTGCTTGCACTGATTACAAAGGAAGTCTACAGTTCACTTTTCCTCGGTGTGGCAGTAGGCGCTCTGATGTATACGGGCTTTCATCCCTGGAATGCATTCGTGGCATTTTTCGATATCATGAAAAACAGCATGAACTTAAACATTCTGATTTTTGACGTACTGTTGGGTATGGTCGTCGTACTGATGGCAAAATCGGGAGGCTCCGCCGCCTACGGAAAATGGGCGGGAAGCAAAATCAAATCCAAAAAAAGCGCACTGCTTGCAACAACAGGGCTTGGCATGCTGATCTTTGTCGACGACTATTTTAACTGCCTGACCGTAGGCTCTGTTATGCGTCCGGTGACAGACCGGTATAAAGTGTCAAGAGCAAAACTTGCCTACATTATAGATTCAACAGCGGCTCCTATCTGTATTATTGCCCCGATCTCAAGCTGGGCGGCCGCCGTCAATTCCTATGTACCGGAAGATGCGGGGATTACCGGATTTCAGCTCTTTTTAAGAACGATTCCGTATAATCTTTACGCGCTGCTTACGATCGCGATGGTGCTTTATATGATTCTGTCCGGATTTGATTTCGGTTTGATGAAAAAGCATGAAAAAAACGCGGAGAAAGGCGACCTGTTTACCTCCGGCAAAGACGAATTTGACCAGATCAAACAGGAAAACTCCAAAACAAACGGGCATGTCATAGACCTTGTCCTTCCCGTAGTGGTTTTAATCGCATCCGCGATATTCGCAATGATCTACACGGGATTCCTAGGGGGCGCAACCGATATCATTACGGCGTTCGCAGGATGCGATGCAGAGACAAGCCTCATTTTTGCAACGATGATTACGGTATTTTCCATGATGATTTTGTATCTGCCGCGAAAAGTTATTACTTTTAAAGGCTTCATGGACAGTTTAGTCGATGGGTTTAAACTGATGATTCCGGCCATCACCATCCTGATATTCGCATGGTCCCTGAAAGGTATCGGCGATGCGCTTGGAATTGCCTCTTTCGTGGAAGGAGTGGTAGGCAGCAACACGTCTGCCAGCATCATCATTCCGGCCGTTATGTTCGCAGTCGCAATCTTCCTTTCTTTCTCCACAGGGACAAGCTGGGGAACCTTTGCAATTCTTGTACCGATTGTGACAGCTATGTTCTCCTCCGCCGACAGCCTCGAAATGATGGTGATTTCCGTATCGGCAGTTCTTGCCGGAGCTGTCTGCGGCGATCATATATCACCGATTTCAGACACAACCGTCATGTCGTCGGCAGGCGCACAGAGCAATCATATTAATCATGTATCGACACAGATGCAGTATGCTTTGATAGTGGCAGCGGTATGCTTTGTAGGATACATTCTGGCAGGTTTTGTGCGCATCTGGTGGATTGTGCTCCTGATTAGTCTTGCTCTGCTTCTTGGTTTCCTCACTTTTATGAATCTTTCCGAAAAGAGCAGGGAGGCCAAAAGAAAAAGATAATGATAAAAATTGAAGTTCCATACATCACCCAGAGCATAAAGTACCCAACCGGCTGTGAAAGCGTCAGCACGGTTATGCTTCTTCAATATCTTGGGTATGATATAACGGTAGATGAATTTATTGCAGAATATCTGGAACAGAAAGCCTTCGAGGAGAGGGACGGCCAGTTGTATGGCCCCTCTCCTTACGAATCTTTCTGCGGCAGTCCCTACAATGAAGCTTCTTTTGGTTGCTACGCTCCTGTCATCTGTCATGCACTTGAAAAAGTGATCGGGGAAAAGTATCAGGTTATAAATGAAACCGGCACGCCCATGACCGATCTGCTGAAAAAATACATTGACCATAAAATGCCCGTGATTTTCTGGGCCTGCATCAATATGAGGGTGCCCATTACGGGGCCGGAATGGAAACTCTTTCATACAGGAGAAACCTTTACCTGGATATCAAATGAACATTGTATGCTTCTAATTGGATATGATGAAGAGGGGTATTATTTTAATGACCCCTATGACAACAACGGTGTTATCCGCTATGAAAAAAAACTGGTGGAGGACAGACATGCGGCGCAACATGGCATGGCTGTGGGTATCAGACAAAAAGAAAGGTAAAATTTGAAATGATTACAGTAAGCCTTTGTATGATCGTTAAAAATGAAGAAAAAATACTGGACCGGTGCCTCTCATCCCTCGCACCTATGGTGGATGAAATTATTATTGCCGACACCGGTTCCACCGACCGTACAAAAGAGATCGCTTCCAGATATACGGATCAAATTTATGATTATGTGTGGGATAACGATTTTTCGAAGGCACGTAATTTTGTATTTTCGAAAGCTTCGATGGAATATATCTACTCGGCGGACGCTGATGAAGTGCTCGATCTGGAGAATCAGCAAAGATTTCTCTACCTGAAAGAAGCAATGCTGCCTGAAATTGATATTGTACAGATGTACTATGTAAATCAATTATCTTTTAATACCGTGTACAATTACGACAAAGAATACCGCCCCAAACTCTTTCGACGCATCCGCACTTTTCAGTGGATGGACCCGATTCATGAGACCGTACGGACGGAGCCTGTCATTTTCGACAGTGACATCGAAATTCTTCACTGTCCGACAGGAAACCATGCCGGGCGCGATCTGGATGCGCTCTTCTCGCTCTGGGAAAAGGGGGTAACTCTGTCCAGAAGGCTACGTGAAATGTATGCAAGGGAGCTTATGATTGCAGGAAAGAAGGAAGACTTTTTTAAGGCAGCGCCCGCTTTCCGTGAATTCCTGAAAAATTCCTCCATTTCGTTGGAAGAAACAAAGGAAGCTTGCTGCATCCTTGCATTTGATGCTTTCTACCGGAATGATATTCATACGTTTTTCACAAATGCGCTCAAGATAATCGCTGCTGACGGCTGTTCGGAAATCTGCTGTCTTTTAGGCGATTATTACTACAACCGCAAAGAATGGGCCGACGCCGTATTATGGTATCAAAATGCCGCATACGAAACCAGCCCGATTCTGAATCTTCAGTACAAAGAGTCATTTCCGGTAAAGAAACTTACAGAACTCACAAAATCCTGAGGGGAATCCTTTGTATAAAATCTTTGCCAAGAAGCCCCTTATGTCAAGTTAATGACACGAACTTTTCGAAAAAATCCATCCATGCGGTTTAAACAATCACATAGATGGATGTCTCCAGCCGTTTCATAAGGGACTAAATGAATACCTATTTCAATAACAGAGAAAGCACTTTGGGCCGCGCACCTTTTCCGTACTTAAACTTTAAAGCATGTCTGATAATTTCCGGCAAATAATATCGGTCATTATCTATTTTTAAATATCCCTCCTGCTTCATGATCTTTTCTTCTACTTGAGTAAGATTAAACGTATCTGCCGTAAACGGTAAAACCTTTTTTTCTTCTGATGCATGTTCTAATTTATCAAAAATCGGTGCCAATGCCTTAATTTCATCTCTTATCTCGCCAATCTTATCGTTTGAACATTCTGAAACCGCCCTTCGGATTTCTGTCGGCATCAAATATCTGTCCTCATATACCGCTTTACCTACATGATCAGTTGCTTTTGCCAAAAATCTTATAATATCACGCGCCTGTAGCTGTCCGTTAAAATCTGATAATGCTGCCAAAATCCATCTTGAAGAATTTGCTTCATTAGATGTCGGCTTTCCCAGCTTAACTCCCCATAGCCTATTCAGTATTTGTTCAATTACTTCTCCCGGCGCCGTTTCAATTGGTATATTTTCCTGATAGAAATCTGGTACTGCCTGACTTGTCAACCATGCTGCCAATCTTAATGCTTCTGTATTAGACCATTGCAGTTCAATGGCACGGTATAAAGAATAAAACTGTTCATAATTAATTGTTAAAGAATCCCTTGCCATATCCTTTCTCAAAAATATCACAAGCCCCACATTGTGATAGGCTATTTTCACTTCGTCAACTAAGTCTCTGCATAATGCCCTAATTGCGTTTTTCTCATTTTCGGACGATATCGTGTGTTCAAAAATCTCCTCCAAACCATCTAATAAAAATACAATTTTAATATGCTTATGTTGCAATTCTTCCTCAAGTTCCGTCAATGACTGGTATGTTTTTTCAAATGCGCTTAAAACAACTTCTTTCCAAATTTCCTTCCACTCTAAAATGTCATGGTCTTTTCTTATATGCTTTAACAGCATATCCTTACTGTCCACATACACTGAATTACTAATTTTCCCCTTCATACCAGATTGGTTATAACTGGCTATGGTATTTTTTATGATATCTGAAAAACCTCCCGCATTTCCAGAGGCCAAAAGAGGAACTGTCAGTATACTCTTATCACCATCCAGTCTTTTCGATTCAGATTCATTTTTATTCATACGTTCTACAAATTTTTCCCAATATTTATTCCTTAATATTTCTCTATATAAAAAAGTTTTACCTGATCCCTTCGCACCCATAATTACTGTATTGGGAATAGCATTTTTATATTTCCTAATTAAATTCTGAATTGATTCTGTCATCAATACTTCAAATGTTCCATTCCCTTCTGCTGCAATTTGATTTGCTGCAAACTTATGAATATTATTTATCACATTGTTTCTTGGTATCTTTAAAATTGCGCTCTTTGTTGCATCAGAAACCATATAGCTGTTTTTGACAATTTCATATATATTTTTATAAAAATCTCTACCACTTAAATTTGCCATTATTTTAGGCAGTGTTTCTAAATGTACCAGTTCACTTGCAAATGGAAGCTCAGTTACTATATCATCCATTATAGATGCATCTCCTTCAATCATATTCGAATGATAGACGGCAATTAATTCGCTAATGATTTCCGCCGTATTCATTCCATTTTGTACCATAGTCAGTAAAATTTCTGGTATTTTGGAATTTTCATCCAGAGGCAGGCCTTTGCTTAACTGCCGTAAAAGTATCTCTGTTCCTTTAACAGACTGATAAGATGTTGATGTTACAAGATACTTTTTTACTCTGGGATCAAAAAGCAGTGGCGCAGAAAACTCGCTTAATCCTGCCCTCAAGTCAATCAACACCAAACCTGCATTTACTTTCTTTCCTAATTTCGATAAAACTTCTGCTAATATATATTTTTTATTATAACTGATTGCAAGGCTTTCAGGACTTGCATACATATCAAGCAATTGTTCCACATATCTATACACTGGTAAAACAATGTGTTCTGCCCTTCCCTTCTCTGTCTCTATTTTAACAATCAATTCCAAAACTTTATCTGCAATCAATCCAATAATCTCATCCGCATTATCCTTTTCCTGCGTAATTTCCAAAAGATCCAAAAAACTGAATGCTGCCTCTTCCTGTCTCATAGTAAGCCACGTAATTCCTGGTGCCTCAATATCTGCATCAATGATAAGAAGTTTTTGAGCATTCTCTAAATTATTTAACTCAGACCACGCTTTCACAAAAGCCAGTAAAGATAATGTACGTCCTACCCCTCCCTTGTACGAGTGAAAAGCAAGGACAGGTATTCCTGGCAATTCTTTTTCTAACAGCTCATCAAAATACGCCGTCTTGTGATACAAAACATTCCTAAAAAGCGGCGTGACTACACTATTATTTTCCTCATTCTCATCAACCCTAAAAGATACACCTAAACATTCATCCGCCAAATCCAGCAATATCTTCTTGCCATCGTATTTTTCTCCAAAAATATCCTTTAATATTTTTTTAGCTGCTGTCTCTGCTTGTTCTTCTTTTAAATAAATAATTACTTCGTCGGTATATATTTCAGCATCAGAAATTACACCCCTCCAGTTATCTTTGTTTAACAACAACTCTCTTTCTATGTCTTTCCATGTATATAACATCATTGTCTTCTCATCCCTTCTTTAATCCAGCATGCAATATCATTTAACGAATCCTCTACCTTTTCTTCCTTATCTGATTGCTTCTCCTGTGATTTAATACAGTATCGGTAAAACTGATGAAAACTTTCTGCATCTACAATATCTCTATGCACAGTTTTCAATCGTGGAAATTTAAAATTCCCCTGCTGCCCTAACTCTTTTAATATTTTCTCCAGATTATGAGACTTCAAAATTTTTATCTTTTTATCATCAGTTCCTTCCAAGATTTTTTGAGGATTTTCCTCGTTCCATTTATCTAATAGCTTATATTTTAATCCACATTCTACGCTATAAACCAATAGTAATCTTCTACTATTTATATCTGCATTTTCAACTTTAAGTCGTTTATATGACTGGTAATGCTTTTCGTATCCCCTTCTATAATCTCTTTTATCTGCAATCAGCATTTCTTATATTCCTTTCGCTCGCCATCTGTTTCAAATAATTATATCTTTTGCTACAAAGTACGTCAACAAAGAGATTATAACCACTATATAAAAAAAAGAGGATTCATACGGCAGGAAACACACCCTTCTGATTCAAACCGTATTTGCACCTGAATTCCTTATATTCCTTTTATTTTCAAAGCTTTCTTCTCCAAATACAAAACGACCTCATAGAAAGAAATCTTCCTCTCTACAAAGTCGTTCTATTGCCTCTTATTCTCTTTTTGGGACTGCCCCGAATTGCCTCCACAGGATATTCGGGTATGCACAAGGATAGTCGTTATCTATCATTTGAAATATCCCACGCCTGATTCGAAAATCCTCATATCCTGTTCGCCATAAATATTCATCGCGACTGCCGTCCCCCGCCTCTCAGAATGGGCCATCTTACCAAAACACCGTCCGTCCGGCGAAGTAATTCCCTCAATTGAAGCATAGGAACCATTGATGTTCCACTCTTCGTCCATAGATACATTCCCGGCGAAATCCGCATACTGCGTCGCCACCTGCCCATTTGCAAACAATTGATCAATCCACTCCTTTGACGCAACAAAACGCCCCTCACCGTGGGAAGCAGGATTTACATACGTATCACCCAGCACCGCCTTTTGAAGCCACGGGGATTTATTCGAAACAACCTTTGTATAAACCATCTTGGATATATGGCGGTTAATCGTATTAAATGTCAGCGTAGGGGAATCCTCTGTCTGTCCTGTTATCTCTCCGCCAGGTACAAGACCAAGTTTAATCAACGCCTGAAATCCATTGCATATACCAAGCGCAAGACCGTCACGCTCATGAAGCAGCTTATGAACCGCCTCTTTCAGTTTCTCGTTCTGAAACGCCGTTGCAAAGAATTTGGCGGAACCATCCGGCTCATCGCCCGCACTGAACCCGCCCGGGAACATAATGATCTGAGCCTTCGCGATCGCGCTTTCAAATACATCTACGGATTCTCTGATATCCTCTGCACTCAGATTGCGAAAGACTTTTGTGATGACATCCGCGCCTGCGCGCTCAAATGCCATTGTACTGTCATATTCACAGTTTGTCCCCGGAAATACCGGAATGAACACGGTCGGTTTTGCCACCTTGTTTCTACATACATAGACATTCTTCGTTCCGAAAATCTTTGACTCAGCGGTTTCCTTTCCTTTGTATGCCTTCGTTGGAAATACTTTCTCAAGTGTCCCGGTATATGCATCAAGCGCTTCTTTCATTGAAATGCTGATATCGCCGTATGTGAAAACCTCCTCATTTGTCACCTCACCGATTAACCGTGCATTCACAGGCAGCAAATCCGCCTTGTCTGCTGCAACTTCGGCAATGATATTGCCGATTCCTTCCCTGAAAAGATGCTCCGCCGGCACTTTCTCATCCACCGTTACGCCATACCGGTTTCCGAACGCCATCTTTGATACCGCGGCGGCAACACCCATTCCTTCCACCGCATATGCGGACACAATTGTGCCATACGCGATCAGTGACGATATCTTCTCATACAGCGCACTGACCTTTTCATAAAGCGGAAGATCATACTCGTCCTTTTCTATGGAGAATTCCACAATCTTATTCCCCGCCTTTTTCAGTTCCGGTGTAATAATATTTCCGTATTTTGCAACATCAACCGCAAATGACACAAGCGTCGGCGGTACATCAATATCATTAAATGTGCCTGACATGGAATCTTTACCGCCAATCGAAGCAAGTTTAAATCCCAACTGTGCATCATATGCGCCAAGCAGCGCCGCAAAAGGCTGGCTCCAACGCTCCGGCTCCTCCGACATCCGGCGGAAATACTCCTGGAATGTAAAATGTATCTTCTTCATATCGCCGCCGGAAGCCACAATCTTTGCAATCGACTCCGTCACAGCATAGACGGCGCCGTGATAGGGACTCCATGAGGACAGATACGGTTCGAATCCGAAGCTCATCATCGTCACAGTGTCGGTCTTTCCTTTCAGCATCGGAAGTTTTGCGATCATCGTCTGAGTCTCTGTCATTTGATACTGTCCGCCATATGGCATGAATACACTTGCCGCTCCAATGGAACCATCAAACATCTCGACAAGCCCTTTCTGCGAACACACATTAAGGTCCGCAAGGACAGACAGCCATTTCGCTTTGACATCTTCCGGTTTCTCTTCCTTCTTAAAATAATTATCCGCTTCCTTCGGCGCTTCAACAAAGACATTTGTTTCCTGATGCGCACCATTCGTATCAAGGAATGCACGGCTTAAATTTACAATATCCTTTCCTCTCCAGTTAAGGACAAGGCGCGGCTCTTTTGTCACCACAGCAACCTCAACCGCCTCAAGATTCTCCTGCGACGCATAGCCTAGGAATTCTTTCACATCAGACGGGTCAATCACAACTGCCATACGCTCCTGCGACTCGGAAATCGCAAGTTCCGTTCCGTCAAGTCCCGCATACTTTTTCGGCACCTTGTCAAGATCAACAATCAGTCCCGGCGCAAGCTCTCCGATTGCAACCGATACGCCGCCGGCGCCGAAGTCATTGCACTTTTTAATCAACCGGCTGACTTCCTCCCTGCGAAACAGCCGCTGAATCTTACGTTCAGTCGGCGCATTCCCCTTCTGCACCTCTGCACCACACGTCTTTATGGACTGTTCGGTATGCACTTTCGAAGATCCCGTCGCACCGCCGCAGCCGTCGCGCCCGGTTCTTCCGCCAAGCAATATAATAATATCTCCGGGGTCCGAATTTTCACGGATAACGTTCTTTCTCGGAGCAGCGCCCATGACCGCACCAATCTCCATTCTCTTCGCCACATAGTCAGGGTGATAGATTTCCTTTACAAAACCTGTCGCAAGTCCAATCTGGTTGCCATAGGAAGAATATCCGTGTGCAGCGCCCCTTACAAGCTTCTTCTGCGACAGTTTCCCATGCAGTGTCTCAGATATCGGCACCGTCGGGTCTGCCGCACCGGTTACACGCATTGCCTGATAGACATAGGCGCGTCCCGAAAGCGGGTCACGAATCGCACCGCCAAGACATGTCGCCGCACCACCAAACGGCTCTATTTCCGTAGGATGATTATGCGTTTCGTTCTTAAAGCAGACAAGCCACTCCTCCGTACGCGTTTCACCGTCCTCCTCTATCTCGACAGGAACGACAATCGAGCAGGCATTGATTTCATCCGACTCCTCCATATCGTTAAGCGTTCCGTCCTTTTTCAGCTTGCGCATCGCCATCAGCGCGAGGTCCATCAGGCAGACGAACTTATCTCCGCCCTTTTCCATCACACGGTCCCCGAATATTTCATCTCTCGTTTTTCTGTAATTTTCATAACTTTTCTCAATTGGAGCGCTAAAATACCCCTTCTCAAATTCCACATTCTTGAGTTCCGTGGAAAATGTCGTATGACGGCAGTGATCTGACCAGTAAGTATCAAGCACACGAATTTCCGTCATCGACGGGTCACGTTTCTCCTCATCGGTAAAGTATTTTTTTATATGAAGAAAATCTCTGAATGTCATTGCAAGTCCCAAAGAATCGTAGAGCTCTTTCAGCCGGTCCTCACCCATCTGCGTAAAACCATCAAATACCGTAACATCCGCCGGCTCATCAAATACGGTAATCAGCGTTTCCGGAACCTGTTCATCCGACGTTTCCCTCGAATCCACGGGATTGATGCAGTAACCTTTTATCTTTTCAAATTCATCATCCGAAACCGTACCGGAAATACAGTAAGTAACAGCCGTTTTTATGACCGGCTCCTCATCCTCTTTTATAAATTTCACGCACTGTTCCGCCGAATCCGCACGCTGATCAAACTGCCCCGGAAGAGACTCAACAGAAAACACTCTGTCTCCTTCCTGCATTTCAAAAGTCGTTTCAAACAGCCAATCTACCGGCGGCTCTGAAAAGACAGTCCTGCATGCCTTTTGAAATACTTCATCCGAAAGATTCTCCACATCATAACGGATTAAAACACGTACCCTGGAAATACCTTCGATTCCAAGATAATTTTTCATCTCTTCCTGTAATTCCCGTGCCGTTACAGCAAAAGGCTCTTTTTTCTCAACATAAATTCGCTTTACCATGTATATAGTCTCCTTTGGTTTTTGCATAATTCACGATTTTTTCATTTCATTTTTGTTACTTTTCTATAATACCCCATTTTCTTGTGAGATTACAAGACCTAAATACCCCATCTTGTGGTATTTTTTGCGCATATGCCATGCATTGAAAATCCAGCTGTTATTCGTCATAATTTGGTTATTGACATTATGACACATGCGTCATATAGTTAATGTGAGAAACACTTCTAAAAACGTCGCGCAAGAGGTAAGACATCAAAAACTTATCCGTCTTACACAAAAGAACAGCAGGAGGGATACGGACATATGGGAGAAAAATCGGTGCAGAAAAGACAGTTTATCCTTGAAACCGCAAAACACATTTTCATGGAAAAAGGATTCAAGGACGTTACAATGAAAGACATTGTTGACGCGTGTGAAATCAGCCGCGGAGGATTGTATCTCTATTTTGAGAGTACAAAAGAAATCTTTCTTGAAGTGCTGAGACTGGAGGCGTCAGATACGGATGACGACTTTGCCGCCAATATTAAAGAAGACTCTTCGATAACGGATATACTCCGTTTTTTCCTGAAGGAGCAGAAAAAAGAAATTTTAAGTCAGACCAATACACTTACTGTCGCTACCTATGAATTTTTCTTCGCAAATAAGGTAAGCAAGAAAGAAAACATCATTAAACATACGTTTGAGACCGCCGTGAAGGTACTCGCAGATCTTCTTCTGGCCGGAACGGAGAGCGAAGAGCTTTACTGTGAAAATCCGGTGGGAACCGCCCGGAACATCATGCTGGTGCTTGAGGGCATGAAAGTAGCTTCCCACACGATGGGCGTAAGTGAAAAATTTGTAGACGAACAAATTCTCTATATCATGACAAATTTAGTGCAAAACGTGTAAAAAAGGGTTCGGGCGACCGAAAAACAGGACCGCCTGAAACCTTTTTCTTCTGCAATGAAAACTCCCGCGGCGGACTTACCCTCCCGCATGAATGCTCTTACGGATTATTGCCAGTAAAGATTCGTGCAATCGGAGAATCCGCCGGCAGTATCAATGTCTTGTCACTGCCCGTCATACTCTGCTTTGCCGCATCAAGGCTTCTTACAAAATTATAAAAATCACTCTTATTCTCATCCGCATAGGCATTTGACAGAATTCTCATGTATTCCGCCTCACCCTGCGCTTTCAGTTCTTCCGCCTGGGCAGCCGCCTCGGACTTCATAATCGATACTTCCTTATCCGTCGTATTCTTAATCATGCGTGCCTGGGATTCCCCTTCCGCCGTATACTGCGCCGCAATATTCTCGCGCTCCGAGATCATACGATTATAAACCGCCTGCTTATTGTCATCCGGCAGATCAAGTTTTTTCACCTCAACGGTCTGTATCTCAATTCCATACTGCTCATAGACGGTTCCGATATGATCCATGATCTCCTCTGTAAGCGATTTAATCTGAACCACCTCTGTTTTTTCTATCGCAATGTCATTTGAGCTTACCGATTCGTCACTCTCTACGGTAACGGTCATTTTACCGTCACGACTCCTGATTACTTCGTCCTGCGTCATGTTGGAAATGGTGTTTTTCGTTGCGTTATACACAATCGTATCAATTCGATTCTCCGCATTTGCCACGGAATAACTTAAAGTCTGTGCAAATTTCAGCGGATCCGTGACACGCCATATCACATAGCTGTCCACAATCATCGTCTTTTTATCGGAGGTAATGACATCCGACGCAGGCAGATCATAAATCAAAATCTCCTTTGGAATCGTATCTACAGATTCCAGCACCGGAATCTTAAAAGACAGCCCCGATGTCGTAATCACACGCTGCACCTTTCCGAACTGACGAATCAGCTTGTACTGATTATCGTAGGTCACAACCACAGAAGACAGTCCGGCCGCCACCACGAGAATCAGAAGAATCCAAACCGGAAACTTTCTCTTTTTCCTGTTCTTTCCACCTTCATTCTGCGGTGTTCCGTCTGAATTAAATTTTTCCATTCTTTACTCCTTTACTTGTCCGTCACTTTCATTATCCTCATTGCTCTCACTGTCTGTCCTGTCGGAAGACACCCTGTCGCTTTCTCTGGTATCAAAACTGCCGATCGGGAGAATCTCATTAATGGTTGTCGATGTAGCGCTCCCGTCCGTCCCCTGAATGATGACTTTCAAGTCCGGCATAACCTCTTCCATTGTCTCATAAAACATCCTTTGTTTCGTGATCGTAGGATATTTGACGTACTCCTCATACATGGAGTTAAATCTTGCGGCCTGTCCTTCCGCCTCGTTAATACGGCTCTGCCGCTCTGCCTCCGCCTCCTGAAGAATCCGGTCCGCTTCCGCCTTTGCACCCGGAATCTGCTCATTTCTGTATTTATTCGCATTGTTCAGCGCTGTCTCTTTCCCCTGTTTCGCTGTCTCAACCGCTTTAAATGCATTGACGACCTCCGTTGTCGGCGGTTCCGCATCCTGGATTGTTATATTGACCAATTGAATCCCAATGTCAAATCCTTCCAGTTTGTCAAGAATCATCTCCTTGATGTTTGACTGTATTTCATTTTTGCCCGTCGTCAATACGGAGTCAACCGAATAGGAACCGATGGTTGTACGAATACAGTTCTGCGCGATATTCTTCAGAATCAGGACCGGGTCCTGTGAAGCATATACGGCTTTCACCGGGTCAGAAATCCGGTACTCGGCATAAAAATCCACGTGGATAAAATTGTAATCCCCCGTAATCATCATTGCCTGCTCTTCTTCCTCCTCGGACTGGTAACCGATCGACATCCCCTGTATCGTCGTATTCACCTTCTGAACCGACTGCATCAGGGGGACCTTGAAATGAAGCCCCGGTTCCGTCACCGCACGGGGTTTTCCAAGCGTACATACGACTGCCTGCTCCTCCTCTTTTACCGTATACCACGAACCTCCTGCCAGAAGTCCGGCAATTGCCACAAAAATCACTATTTTTAAAACCTGCTTTGTCTTTCCGACAACCGCCTCACCTTTTTGGTGAAATATTTTTCCATTCATTTAACTCACTCTCCTAACGGTCCGTGATAGTATTCCGCAATCTCCTTAAGCTTACATAAAACATTCAGGAAAATCTTACGTTCCACTGCCTCCGCCCAGATATTGGACTTTGTCATTCCTTCCAGAACATATTTGCTGAAAACGCCGCGCAGGAAATCGACATCCCGAAGCCATGCATCCTCTATCGCCCTCTCCTCCGCCTCCTTTGTGCGGATGGACCTGCCCGTATACGCATAAGGATAATTCCTGTCAATCAGATTCGTCTCCCTTGCTTCCTTCAGAAAATTCATCAATGTACTGTCAAAAACAGGAAACGCAATTGCCGATTCTCCATACTCACCGGAATATTTATGTGACACGTCGTCTCCCGATTTCCCCGTAAGCCACGGAATATATCTGGATAATTTCCGAATGCTTTCTCCGTACGTCTGATAAAAAAGTTCCCCACTCTCTAATTCATGTTGCATCTCTTTCCTAACCTCCATCTGGCCGCAGAGCAGCGGCATAAAATATCATGTAAAAAAGTATAACACAAATTCTTCCATTCAAATATGAAATATTCATGAAATATTCAAACTTATTTCAACAATTGTCAAATTGTACTAATATCTGTTATAATTTTAAAGACTGGATGAACTGGTAAAATCATTATGGAAGGATACCGGACGTGAAATTTTTATCTAATTTAGGAACCAAGCTGATTCGCCTGGATGAAAAAATCTCAAATTACTTTGGTGAAGGCATACATGCCGCATTCAGTATAATGGCTTTTTTCTCCGTCACAAGTGGTCTTTTTCTGGGACTCTTAAGACGCGGATGGCTTGCCGCATGGGTGTTTGTTCTAATAGGCCTGCTTTTCGCACTGTTCCCATGCGTATACTTATACCGCAGCAGCAAAAAGAAACAGGAGGAGGAAACACCGATTCCCGAAGAACTGCCCCCTCCGCCACCCACTCCCGCTCCGCCCCGGAAAAAATTCGAACTGGATGAAGCAACAAAGAAAGCAATTGAACTGGAGGCGGCTCTTGCCAGAAAAAGAATTCTGGAAGCAGAAGCAAAACGCCAGGAGGCTCTGAAAAGAGAAGAAGAGAGAAAAGAACAGGAGGCACGCCGGGAAGCGGAACGCCTCTACCGGGAAAAAATCAGACAGCGGCAGAGGACAGCGGAAAAGCGCTATCAGGAAGAGAGAAAACAGTCCTCATTTAATGGCAGTTACTTCAAACAGGAGAAATTCAGAGAGAACCCCACTACAGCCAAAAGCCCGGTCATTACCTCAGAATTCTTCCGCGGTGTCACAAACCGCACCGAATTAAAAAAACGCTACCTTGATCTTTTGAAAATCTATCATCCCGACAATCCCTCCGGCGATCCCAGCATCACAAGACGGGTTCAGGAAGAATACAAAGAGTTGTCAGCCTTCTACGAAGCATACGAAAAGCATACCCCAAAATGAGGAATATTCATGGATCAGGAACTGTTTTTTAATCTGTGCAGAGAATATGCAGCAAGAGAAAAATTGTCGGGCGGAATCGGCACACTTTCGGAAAAAACGATTCATGCCGTACTGAAAGACTATATGGACTCCAACCCAGCCCATCAGGAACAGCCGTTTTGCGGTTATGTAGCGGATATTTATGACGGTTCCGCCATTGTTGAGATACAGACAAGAGGGTTTGACCGTCTGCGCCGCAAGCTTGCACCGTTTCTCAATGAAGCGCCCGTAACAATTGTGCATCCCATTCCTGATACAAAATGGCTTGTCATGATTGACCGGGACACCGGCGAAATCCTTTCGAGACGACGATCACCCAAACATGGCTCCATCTACTCCGCCATACCTGAACTTTACAAAATAAAGTCTTTTCTGAAAGAGCCAAACCTCCACTTTCATTTTATCTTTCTGGACGTGGAGGAATACCGTCTCTTTCAGGGCTGTTATAAAGGCCGTCGGAGAAAATCAGTGACTCAGGAGCGAATCCCACTGTCCTTTAACTATGAAATCATGATTGATACGAAGGAAGACTACAGAATATTTATTCCTGGCGGGCTTCCCGCTGAATTTACTTCAAAAGATTTTGCGAAAACCGCACGCATTCCTCTCCCCTGTGCCCAGACCGCGCTCAATATTCTTACCTATATGAGTACGGTTACGAGAATAGGGAAAAAAGGGAATTCCATTATCTACCAGGTCACGAAATTATCTCCATAAAGATGCTGTTTAAGAAGATCATTGAAAAAATATCATGTATTTCAATTTTTTTTACTTTTTACCGTCTCAATATGATATAATAAGAAGTAATCCTGCCGTGACCAGAACGGCCTTACGGCACATGGATTATAATTAAAATTTATTGCCTGCAGCGGCAGAAAAGACATCTTGGAGGTATTAGCAAATGTCAATGAAAGAACTTAAAAAGGGTACCGTAATTTATACGGAAAATAACCAGGTAAACACACTGGATATCGTTTTGAAAGGAAGCATCCGCGTATCCAATTCGTACAGCAGCATCACATTCGGAAACGGAAGTATTTTAGGGCTTATAGAGTCCCCCGGTTCGGAATATTCCTACCGGTATGAAGCGCTTGAGGATACCAATCTTTATTCTTACGCATATAACAGTTCGAAAGATATTGCGAAAGTAATCAAATCAAATCCTAAAATTGCAAATGCGCTGACCGCCGCTGCAATCAAAAATGTTATATTGTCATGGAATGTTACTTCAAACTTTCTTTCGGAGGCGGATTCTTTCTGCCGCTTTATGAAAGAAAATTATAAAACCTATATCGAACTTTGTGAGCGCTTTGGTGTACCGGCACAATCTTTTCAGGCGCTGGAGCAGTTAGAGCCTTTCCAGCCTGAAAACGCATTTCCTGACTGGATACCGGAATATTATATGGCGATGCATAAAATGCCTCCGGAATTAAAGAAAGGGCAGTTTGCACAGGCCGGCAGCATCAGTTACGGAACGATCTCCCACAGCGCTGAGTCGATCGCAAAACTGTTCAGTCTGAATAATGAGATTGCCGATTATATGGGCGATGCATTAAACGCGATCATCAACGAATCCGGCGGTAATTTCTTCGACCTGTATTCCAACCTTATGTTCAAGGCATCGAAGAATCCCTTTAACGACACGACGCCGATTGAAGCAGCTGTCAGCAAACTGATCATATTCCTTCAGAATACCTATTTCACGGATCAGGAAGTCCTGACAAGCCGTGTGGAAGAATACCGTCAGCATCTGCGTGATATCAATGAAATGCTGCTTGAAGACCATGAAGGAGTGGAGGCTTCGCACAAAGATGCCTATGAAAATATCACAGGATCACTGAAAACAATCCTTGATTATGCAGAATACCCCGAGAAGGAAAGAGAAGCCTTCCTGGAATTCTTCAATTCCTACAAACAGCTTTCCGACAAAAATTCTACGGATGATGATGCAAGGAAACTCCGTAATAAGATTTCGGAACACTTCTATAATATTTATGAAGCCGCATTTATGAAAAGCCTGTCGGACCCCAAAACTCCGATTATTCTGAAAATGTTCTTCAATTTCGGTTATATGGACGAAGAACTTGCAGGACTTTCCAATGCTGCTGCCCTTTATAAAATGACGGAAAACTGGAAACCCGATCCGAAAGGCTGCGTATTTACCATGTATGAATGGCTCTGCCGCATCCATACCGGCAAAGATGAGCCATCCAAAAATGAATTTGACCTTGAGTACCCCGCTTACTTAAGAGAACAGCGCGTATCAGGCAATATTTCAACGGATGAGGAAAAGGCATTCTTAAATGACTACAATCACAGGGTTAGTTTTGAAATCCGCAATATGTTCATCACAACCAATAAGATGACGTTCGGACGTATTTCAACATTCTGTCCGTTGTTATCCGAGCATAACATACTGAAACCGCTTGAGACGATCTGTCAGACCCCGGAAACGGTACATCAGGCAATTGACGACCTGCGTACCATCGACTATAGCTGTTTCTATCGTGAGACCATCTTTTCCGACCCTTCCGTTGGAATCAACTCTGAGAGTGTACATAAAGAAGTTCTGCCATATGTCATTCTTACTCCGAATGTCGGAACACGAGGCGCTCTGTGGCAGGAGATATCCTCCTCACGGCGGGATACAGCGGCACGTATGATGATTTCCATCTTCATGATGGAAGATATCAGTGATATTCTGCCCAAGCTGGCAGGCGAATTCCGTTGGGAATTATGTAAACGTATTCAGGGCGTGCACTGGAATGATATTTCCGATCGCTCTCTTACCTCAGAGTATTGCGATTATGTCCAGTTCTACCGCAAGAATCATGACCTGTCTACCGACGCGAAGGAAAAAATGAAAGTTGCGCTGCAAAAAGCCAAGAATAATTTCCGCAACGTGTTTATTATGGATTATGTTTCATGGATTAAATACGAAGGCCAGGGTTCACCCCGTCTGAATAAAATTGCCCGGGGCATTCTGTTTGCATACTGTCCGTTCCCGAAAGAGCTTCGTGACAAACTTGCAATTAACCCGCTTTATACCGATCTTTTGGAGCGTTATAAGGTAAAACAGTCACAGAAAGTCCATATGGCAGATATGATTATCCAAAAGGTACGCAATACCGGAAAACCGGTTCCCGAAACACTGGAACAGGAAAGGGCTTTTCTGATCATGTAATACGATTTTCCGCCCCGCTTTTCTGCGGGGCTTTTTATTCCACAATATTCTTTTGACGGATGTGTGGGGATTTTTTCAATGTTCGAACAATTCGATCATATAATGAAAAAAAGAAAAAGGAAATCTAACTTTGAAAAAAGCAAGCCATCCTGACAAACCGATACGTTGTGCCGTCTACGACCGCGTTTCCACCGAATTGCAGGCAGAATTCGGGCGTTCTCTCGAAACACAGCGAAGTGACCTCGACCAATATGCCAGAGACCACGGATACCTGATTGTGGGCCATTACACCGATGAAGGAATCACAGCACGGAAGAAAATGCAGAACCGCCATGATTTTCTACGGCTTCTTGAAGATGTGAAAGCAGATAAAATAGACCTGATTCTCGTCACAAAACTTGACCGGTGGTTTCGAAATATACGTGACTACTACGCCACACAGGAAATTCTGGAAAAGCACCACTGTAATTGGAAAACGATTTATGAAGACTATGATTCATCCACCGCCGACGGTCAACTGAAAATCAATATTATGTTGTCTGTCGCCCAGAACGAATGCGACCGGACATCGGAAAGAATAAAATCCGTATTCCGTCACAAAGTGCAACTTGGCGAGATCACAACCGCAAGCCTGATTTACTTTGGCTACCGCTGTGAAGAAAAACATCTCGTCATAGATGAAGAAAAGGCGCCTATCGTCAGAGATGTGTACCAAAAATTTTTTGAAACACATTCAAAGCAGACCGTTTACCGCTATTGCATGAAAAAGTATGGAGATATTTTTTCATATCAGACATTCCGTCACTTTTTTACCGCCGAAATCTATGCGGGCCGATACCAGACGAATGAACGCTTCTGCCCGCCTTATCTCACGCCTGACCAGTGGGAAGAAATCCAGAGCGTCAATGCCAGAAATATTAAAGTCTACGCCTCCGCTGACACCCCATCCGTCTATCTCTTCTCCGGACTGCTCCGATGTCCGGAATGCGGAAGCGCCCTGTCAGGCACTTCTGTAAAAACACGCTACGGGCATATCAATCACTATTACCGCTGCTGGAAGCATCAAAGCGGCCGCTCCTGTACTTTCAACCGTTCCCTCTCCGAACTGCGCCTGGAAAAATACCTGACGGATGAGATTCTCCTCATGCTTCCTCCGCCTGTCCGGATTCCGACGGTACGTGCCCTGCGGCCGGCAAAGCCGGCCATCCGCATACAGACATATGAAGGGCAGTTAAAACGGCTGAATGACTTATATATCCGCGGCAATCTATCATGCTCCGAATACGATGCAAAATACGCCTCTATTCAGGAACGTATTCAAAACGCCCGGCAGCCTGCTGCACCGGATGCTGCATGTTGTAATAACTCCCTCAGGGAAGCGCTTCAAGATGGGTGGGCAGGACTCTACCATATACTCGACAGAGCGCATAAACGCGGCTTCTGGCACCATCTTATTGCGTCCATATCCTTTGATGACAGTAAAAACATACAGGTTATTGACTTTCTGCCCCAGGTTTAGACTTTCCATACACTGCCCGAAGCTTCCATCTACACATACATCGGAGGCGCCGAGGACTATGCCGTCAATTTTGCCCAGCTAACCCAGCGCGCAGGCAATTTCCTTGTAAGCCGTGAACCCGTTGAGAACTTTGACTGGTCTATGCTCAAAGGAAGCACTGTGCTCGGCGGGCGCGCAGGCGGTATGCCGGAAATGATCTTTGAGTATATTCTGAAAAACAATAATATAGAGCCATCCTCAGATCTCACGATCGACCAGTCCATCGATTTCGGTTCCACCGCCGCCGCATTTTCCGGCGGGCAGGGCGATTACACGGTAGAATATGCAGCGCTCCCGCACCAAAAGAATGGGAATTAAGAAAATATCAAGAATTTTCCACTCAAATTCTTTCAATTATAATAGTAAACTAAGAAAGTATTCACGATTCCATTCCGGAGGTATGTATCTTTTATGGACTTTTTATTTTATACCTATGAGTTTCTTACAAAATTCATTCCCTTTCTGGCTGTTTTCCTTTTATATGCCAAAAAATACAAGTCTCAGGGAATCCGTATGTCAAAGCTTCATGTCACTTCGGCCTTTTTATTCGCCGTCTATATGGCATATGTATTTCATGTCACCGGCACCGGCACCCTTTATGAAACGTTTCGCTATTTCCAGTATGACATGGGGCAGATCAATCTTCACCTCATTCCATTCAGCGAGGAAATTGACGCGTTCGGCTATTTCGCAAATATCCTGATGATGATGCCTTTCGGGTTTCTCCTTCCTCTGATTTCCCCGAAAAGCGGAAAATTCAGAATTATCTTCCTTTCCGGCTTCTTATTTTCACTCTCCATCGAATTAAGCCAGTTATTTAACTACCGCGCAACGGATATTGATGATCTGATTCTGAATACGCTTGGCGCTATTCTGGGCTATGAAATCTGTCAGGCAGGACTTGTGCTTTTCAGAAAAAACGAGCCAAAGGATTCCTACTCTGTCTTTGAACCTTTCATCTACGCGATTGTTCTGTTTCTCGGCCACTATTTTCTGTTCGACGGTCTTAGAATGGCATCCCTTATCTACGGATTTTGATTGTGTTTTTCCAGACCACGCTTCTCTTTTATCTTCACAATCTCTACCTCATACTGGTCACAGTATTGCCGCAGCAGCGTATCTTTTATCCTCTGAACGCGCTCTGCGGTGAGTTCCATGTCGATTCTCCGCTCTTCCATCCATATTTCCCCTCATTCTTAAATCATTCTATAATTTTATATTCTCCATCTGTTTTTATCATGCATCCGTTGATTCCCACATTCTTACAAATTCTCTTTCATACTCTGTAATAATAATTGTAAACAAAGAAAAGACTGTGGAAAATAAATTTTTCACAAACGGATTTGTGCTTATGCCCAAATTCGCGGACTGAACAGAAATGGAGGTTACAATGAACAAAAAAGTAAGAGCCGCCATCTACATCCGTGTGTCCACCGAAGAACAGCATCTGAACGGCCTCTCGCTTCCTGCCCAGAAGCAGGCGCTCACGGAATACGCCCTTAAAAACGAATATGAAATTACAGGATATTATGCAGATGAAGGAATATCCGCCCGCAAATCAATGCGCATTCGAAAAGAATTGCAGAGGCTTCTGAAGGATGTACAGCAGGACAGAATTGATATGATACTTGTCACAAAGCTGGATCGGTGGTTTCGCAATATCAAAGATTACCAGATTACACAGGAAATTCTCGAAGCGCATCATTGCTGCTGGAAAACCATTTTTGAAAGCTACGATTCGTCCACGGCAAACGGCCAGATGGTCATTAACATTATGCTCTCCGTCAATCAGGCGGAATCCGACCGAACTTCAGAACGCATTAAAGCCGTATTTGACTATAAACGCGCAAATGGAGAGCTGATCAGCAGCCGCATGCTTCCCTATGGCTACATCGCCGCCAAAGGCCATCCGCAAAAGGACCCTGAGACAAAGGATCTCGTACAGGATGCCTTCGAACAGTATTTTACTTCCTGTTCCATACGCAGCGTTTCCCGGTTTCTTCATGATAAATATGGAAACCATGCTCCGTCTGATTCTATTATTGAACGTTTCTTTAAGAATGAAAAATATGCGGGCAGATGCGGTGCAAACCATTCTTTCTGTGAGCCCTACATAACGTACGATCAGTTTCTTCTCATACAAAAGCTCAAAGAGCATCATACACATACCGGTTCTCACAATGATACCTATATCTTCTCCTCTCTGATACAATGTCCGGTCTGCCGGAAACATTGTACCGGATTTCGCAGAAAATACCAGCGAAAAGACGGCGGCTGCAGCATCTATATACGTTACCGCTGCTCCGGTAAATATAACTGTCATTTCGGCGCAACCCCATCCGAAAAACAGGTGGAAGCATATATGATATCCTGTATCTTCCCGTCAATAGCAGATTCCTTTCACCTTACAACCAGAAAAAAAGACGCTAAAAGCCTGGCACGCACAAAAAAGTCTGCAGAATCGGAAATGAAACGGCTGAATACTTTGTTCCTGAAAGGAAGACTCAAAGAGGAGGAATACGAATGGCAATATCAAATACTTGAAAAATCCCTGTCTGATGATCACGCCCTGCATTCACACGCTGACAATTGCCCTGACAACTGGAAGAGCCTGTACAACAGTCTTGACAAAGCGCACAAAAATGCATTCTGGAAAAGCTGTATCGAATCCATCTATATAAACGCTGAAACACACCAGATTTCAGGGTTCTGTTTTCTGTAATTTTTGTTGCATCATAACCGTATATTCCGTAGAATTTGAACCCGGCGCAACATCGCTTGAATCAAAGGGCGACGGTTATGTCATCGCTTCGCTCGGCGTAGATTCCGGCTATGTTCCCTATACCGCATTCTGCGCCAAGAAGAGCCTGATCGACAAAAATCCGGAACTTCTTCAGGCCTTTACAAATGCACTTCAAAAAGGTATGGAATTTACGGCGTCTCATACTCCGGAAGAAATTGCCGACGCAATCCAGCCGCAATTTAAAGAAACCGATCATGACACACTTGTCACAATCATAAATCGTTATTATGAACAGGACACCTGGAAATCTGATCTGATCTTCTCAAAAGACAGTTTCGAGTTAATTCAGAATATCCTGGATTCCGCAGGTGAACTGCCGGAACATGTTCCCTATGAAGATCTCGTAACCACACAGTTTGCAGAGAAATCCACAAAATAACAAAGAAGGAATCATACTCCTTTTAATTGTTTCTGAAAACAGGAGGCTGTCTGAAACCAGACAGCCTCCTGTAAACCACTTCCTTTTATTCTATGATAAATCTTCCCATAGCCGTTTCTAAATCCGTTACTTTCTCACGAAGCATTTCCGCTTCTTTTAAAAGTGCATGAACCGCATCCATCTGCCCGCTGATCGTCGCTGTTACCTCTTCAGCAGAAGCCGCTGTTTCCTCCGAAACTGACGATATATTTTGGATCGATCCCAGAATTTCCTCTGTCCTGACGCCGATATTCTCCATACTGCCTACGATGTGTTTCAGATCCCCGACAAGCTGCTGTACAAAAAGATGTATCTCCTCAAAGGAAGAAACCGTATCTCCCAATGCCTCTGACTGCGATGTTATATTCTTTTCCGCTTCCGATGCTGATTCACCGGTGCGGTCCATCGTCGTCTGTATGCTGCTGACAATTCCTTTAATTTCATTTCCAGCTGTCATGGACTGATCCGCCAGTTTTCTGATTTCCTCAGCCACAACTGCAAATCCTTTTCCGGCCTCTCCCGCACGCGCCGCCTCAATGGAGGCATTCAGGGACAAAAGGTTCGTCTGGCTTGCAATTTCATTGATTGTCTCCACAATCATGCCAATATTCCGGCTCCGGCAACGCACATCTTCAATATTGTCGAGAAGCGTTTTTGTAATTCTTGACGTATCCTCAGCCTTCTCGCTTAATCCTTCTACAATGCCTCTTCCCTTTGTGATAATCTCCATCGCCTGATCCGCATGCATCTCCATCGCCGCCGAACTCTCACATACCTCATTGATATGTACGGAAAAGTCAGACATTTTCTGCAAACTCTTCTCCGTTTCGTCCGCCTGATTTCCGGCTCCTCTGGCGACTTCCTCAATCGCATGGTTTATCTCCTGCATGGATGTCCCAATCTGTTCCGAACTCATTGAAACAGCATCCGCCGAACCGCTGACTCCCGCCCCGAACCCCTTAATCTCTGTCAGAAGCGCCGATACTTTATGTATCGTCTCATTCAGGCTGTCTGTCAGCAATTTGAATTCATCCCTTCTTCGCGTACTGATTTCCACGGTAAAATTTCCTTCCGAAACCATTGCAAGAGATTTTGTCGTCTTGCTGAGCACTCCGCTGATACCGGCCGCAAGCACAGTTCCTACCGCGATCGCAAGAACACATGCCACGATGACAAGTACGAGAATCATACCTCGCATTTCCGTGACTTCTTCCAGAATAATGGACTTTGGAATCAAGCTGCATAACCGGAGCTCCGTTTCACCAATCGGGGCCTGTAAAAACAGGTAATCTCCGCCTTCGTACTGAACATAACCATTTCCAATCCCATCCTCCGATGCCGCTGCTTCGCGATAAAAATCCTGATCGTAAAAGACGGCGTCTGCCGGCGGTTCCATCTGTGATCCAAATATTTCCCTGCCGTCTGAAGTCACCACTGCCGATAAGCTGCCCTCGCCGAAATTCATTTCATCCAGCATGGTTTGTATCGTTTCCATATCAAAGTCAATCACGACAAATCCATTCGCCCTCACCATCTTTCGCACATAATAGAAAGCGTATTCTGTCCCGTTAAGTCCGAGTATCTGATCCATTGCTGAGCGATAACCCATCCATTTTTTCTGTATCTTCTTTTCACTGAATACAGTTCCTTCATTCTTCATAAACTCATCAAAGATGGTATTATCAAGCGTTTTTACTTTTGAGGACATCCCCTGGCCTGCCTCAGCAAAGACTGCAAAATCGGAAATGTAACTGGTAGTGCCTCTCATATTTGTTATTTTCGTCCTTACGGCACGATATACAGGCAGACTCTCGGTCGCACTTTTCTTATAGTAAATCTGATAATAATTTTGAAAATCCTGATCTACAATCTGCTCATTTATTTTCGACTCTATATTATAGCACATGACATCGCAGTATTTTGCAGTGGCCAAAACGCTTGCAGCCGCCGATTCCTCATATTTCTCCATCACACTTGCGGCCGCCTGACGGTATGCCGCCACTCCGAGAATCACCATCAAAACAATCGGAACCATAAATCCCGCCATCAGACTGTAAATCAGTTTGCTATGTGTATTTCCCCTCCGACCGTTTACGTTCAGGGGCCCTTTTCTTATATCCTTTTTTGCGCCCATCTTCATATACAGGCTCCTTTCCCCTTATTCCGCACTCCGTTCCTTACGTTTTTTCTTCTCTTTGTATAAAAGGTCGCCTGCTTCCTCAAGCATGGCCTTTATCTCCATATCCTCACGGCAGGCAAACTCACCAATTCCCATAGACAGTTGTATTCTGTATGGTTTTGTGCATTCTTTATTCGTACTCTCCGTAACCTCCTCAAGAACTTTTCGATACCGCTTCTCGTCTCCTTTTTTATTCTGCGGCAAAATAACCGCAAACTCATCTCCGCCCATACGCCCTACGATGCCGTCCGTTCCGAATGTTTCCTCCAGTATTCCCGCTGCTGCCCGTATCGCAGCGTCCCCTTCTTCATGTCCGTAGACACCGTTTATATCCTTCAGATTATCCATATCCGCACATCCGACAATGACTGCTGCCTGGCCACACGCTTTTGCACAATCTATAAGTTTCTGCGCCGTACACATAAATCCGTACCGGTTCAACAATCCTGTCAACTCATCTGACATTGACATCATTTCAGACTCCATATGATTCGCTTTCAGCTGTTCCTGACTCTCCTCCAGTTCCCTGTACATCCTCCGCTGACACTGATACAAATGAATCAAATACACTGCCGCGCTGAGCTGATATGTAAGAAATTCCGCATAATGCAGATTTTCATACTCCAGATCACACAGATAAAATCCCAGCTGCTGCGACTTCGAGTAAATATCAATCACAAGGTACGTAAACCGCTTTTCACGGTCAAAATACGGATTCCTTACATAATCGCATGTCCGCATCTTCTGTTCCACTCTCGGAAGTTTCACAAGTTCCCCATCCTTCTGGAAAACCTTAAGCAGAACAGATTCCGGTGCATGCCAAGACTCCATACGATTGCACTCCTGAGGTTCTTCCCATATGTACAGGTATCCGTTTTTCATTCCAAGCGGTTTCATCCTGTCAAGCACATCCCGATAACTGTCCTCCGATTCGCCGCCAAACATAAGAATATCTCTTGTAATAAGATTTGTGGCATGATACATCTTCGCATATTTCCTCCTGGCCCTGAACTGACCGGCCGACATGCCATCCATAATACACTGTCTGAATTTTTCCAGAAGATTATGAAATTCCAGACGCTCCGTCATTGTCTTGTTCTGTACGCAGAAAATCTGATACAGAACATCAAACAGCCGGAACAACCCCGCCGGTTCCACATACCCCATCATACCTCTTGAAGCCATGTTCCGGAACTGAATATAAATATCTTCCGCCGAACTTCGCTTCATCAATCCGTCAAAATACCGGTCAAAAAGCTTCTGAAAAAACGTACATAACAACTTTTTCTGGTATTCCGCCTGATAATCCCAGACCGGTTCATGAAAAATAAAGTCCGTGACGCTGCTGCTGACCGACTTTAAATCTGCATTACGCGACACAAGATCATGCAGAAAAGCGAGACCGCCATGAAGATCGTACGGCTGATATCCTACTGACTCCCGGGGTTCAAATTTTGTTTTAAGAACTACCTGCATTTTTCTTTTTTCACGAAGCATCCTGCATGCAGTCTTAATAGACTCATATCCAAGCCGGGAGGCATCCACTCCGATCGATGCAAGAGGCGGTGTCATTCTGCAGCAGTCGTCCATGCCATCAAAACCAATTACATAAATATCTCTTCCTATTGTGCGGCCAACACCGCGTACCGCCTCATAGACACCTTCCGCGGCAGCCTCATCGCTACAGATGACAGCTTCAATATCCGGACGATGTCTTAACATCTGCTGCACAGGCTCTGTGCAGCCATCTGTAAGAGCCCCGTAAGCAATCAGTTCGTCTTCCACCGGCAGACTATTTTCCATAAGAGAATCCTTATATGCATTCAAACGCTCATAAATATCATCACTCCCTGCGCCACTGACCGCCATCGCAATATGACTGCATCTCTTCTCCCTGCACAGGAACCTGACCGCATCCCGGATTCCTGTTCTGTTATCGTACTTTATATAAGAACAGGAATCTTCATCTGACGCAACGGCCAGAACCGGAACCTCTCTGAAACGCTTCAGAAATTCACTCCTTATTTTCCCATTGTCCACCCTGCATAACATGCTTCCCATATTCACCACGGCAAGGTCGATTCCTTCTTCGTAACAATAAGAATAGAACGTATTATGCTGATATTCACAGATCTGCTCGGAATCCTCCTGACAATGACGTCGCAGATACTTCCCCGGAAATACCAAAAGGCTGACATCCTCTTCTTTCGCTGCCGAAAAAGCCCCTCTGCACAAAGAATTACAGAACGCATCCTCAACATTCGCAATATACAGCCCGATTGTAGCTCTTGTACCCATAAAAAAGCCTTTCTAAAATCTATATATGGTATGCCTATGCATCCTTCAAAAACGCCATATACCCTTTTTTCGTTTCATAAATATCCGCTTTACTTGTGGCCTCCCAGGGTGCATGCATATTCAGAACCGCAACTCCGCAGTCTACTACTTCCATACCATACAGCGAAAGGATATAGGCAATCGTGCCTCCTCCTCCGATATCCACTTTCCCCAGTTCCGCAGTCTGATAAGCCACTTTATTCTTTTCCATGATGCGGCGGATTTCCCCCATATATTCCGCATTTGCATCATTCGAACCGGATTTCCCCCTGGACCCGGTAAATTTGTTAAATACAATGCCTTTTCCACAATATGCCGCATTCTTTTTATCAAATGCCGACACATACGCCGGGTCAAATGCTGCCGAAACATCAGAAGAAAGCATTTTGGAAGAAGCAAGGCATCTGCGCAGCGCAAGCTCCGAATACACTCCCATGCAATTCATAATTTCCGCAAGCATGTTTTCAAAGAAACGAGAACGCATTCCTGTCGCACCGACGCTCCCTATCTCTTCCTTATCTACCAGAAGGCAACAGGCAGTCTTCTTCAGTTCCGAAACATCAAGCATGGCATCAAGAGACGTGAACGCACAGACTCTGTCATCCTGCCCGTATGCAAGAATCATGCTTGAGTCAATTCCCAGATCCCTTGCTTTGCCGGCCGGAACCACCTCAAGCTCCGCAGACATAAAGTCTTCTTCCTTTAAACCATATTTCTCCTGAAGCAGTCTGAGTATGCCGTGCTTTACCGCGTCCTTTTCCTGGCCCTTTAACGGCCTGCTGCCAAACAGAATGTCAAGCGCTTCGCCCTCTATGACCTTTGACGCCTTCTTCTCCATCTGTTCGCCTGCCAGATGGACCAAAAGGTCCGTAACACAGAAAACAGGATCCTCCTCCTGTTCCCCGATTGTAACTTTTACGGACTCTCCGTCTGTCTTTACCACTACGCCGTGAATCGCAAGCGGAAGAGCCACCCACTGGTATTTCTTGATTCCGCCGTAATAATGCGTGTCCAGAAATGCCAGCCCGCCGTCTTCGTAAAGAGGATTCTGCTTTATATCAAGCCTCGGAGAATCTATATGCGCCCCTAAAATACGGATTCCTTCCTCGAGCGGCTCCTCTCCAATCTGAAACAGTGCAATTGACTTTTTCATCCAGACCGCATATACCTTATCACCTGTTTTTAATGTCTTGTTCTCCTTTATAATTTCAGAAAGATTTCGATAACCGGCCGCCTCCGCCGCACGCACGCTGATATCAACACACTCTCTCTCCGTCTTTCCCTCATCGAGAAAAGCACGGTAGCGGCCGCACAGCTCCTCCAACTGCATTACCTCTTCATCCGAATATACATCCCATGCATTCTGTCGTTCCATTTTTGTAAAAGCTCCTTTCAGCTACCCGTTTATTTCCAGTATCGTCATCGGATTGATCAGTCCTCCGTCATATGTGATCTGATAGGTGAGTAATTCCATCTCTTCCTTCATTACATAAAGGGTCATCCCTCTGATCACCCTGTCTCCCTTATTCACAACAGGTTCCGATTTGTCTTTATAAATGGATATATACCCATTTCCATGATCAACATGAACCACATATCCATATTCCGCATCCTCCCCGACATAGCTTACCGTTCCGTCCGCCGACGCCACAACTCTTGAGCCGTATCCGGCCTGAAACGTAATAAACTGATTTTCATTCGTGAACTCCGAAGGGACGGATACGGTTCCATCCATCGGAAGTCCGGACGGAATAAACTGCAAAGTCGTTTCCTTTTCCTGACTTTCTTTTGCAAAATTTCCGGTATCAATCTGCACCTTCGCATCCCGAAGTTCCTTTACAAGAAGTTCCATATCGGCCTGAAGAACAATATTCTCATTTGAAACCGCTTCTGCCTGTCCTTTATACAGGTCCACTTCCCTCTGCATCTGTTCCACCTGAGAAGCCGTATACGCCACATAAGAACCTCCCATGAAAACAAGGACAAACATACAAACCAAAATAAGAATAGGAATATCCGCAGACATATGAAACTGCCTGACCTGCTGAGCATTGTCCGATACCAGGAGTACCGTATACCTTCCACGTTCTTTTTTTCCGTCATCTGTCATACAGTGTGTTCCCTCCGCTGTCTCCAATAAAATGCTATAATAAACAGGCAAATTCTCCTCATTAACGCCCATTATATCATAATTATTATCACCAGGAAACATTTTCAACCGTTTTCGGAAATATTTTTCCGAAAAAAAGATTTCTATTGTTTACTTTTACCATTCAATATGCTATCATATCATTGTTGCAAAACGAAGCAACCGACACTTTTTATTTCGATTTGGAGGTATCATAATGAACAAAGGTACGGTAAAATGGTTTAACAACCAAAAGGGTTACGGCTTCATCTCCGATGAGCAGGGAAATGACGTATTCGTTCACTACTCAGGGCTCAATATGGATGGTTTCAAAACTCTCGAAGAGGGCGCAGAGGTAGAGTTCGAAGTTGTAAACGGTGAAAAAGGACCTCAGGCAACAAACGTAACCAAATTATAATTCCAGATTTTTTCGATGTACCTTTCCTATAATAAACAGACTCTATAATACAATGTTTTTTATTGAGAATAAGCTTTATTGGTGTATCCAGAATGAGGAATTGGAATTACAAGAGACTGCATGATTGATATCGGCAGTCTCTTTTTCCATTCTTATATATCGCTTAATCTTCTGCTTTCATGACAGCTGAAATAAATCACCTGTCTCCCCTTTGCAAGTTCTTTTAATAACTTTGCCGCCTTGCGCATATGCAATGCATCAAGACCGGTAAAAGGATCATCCATAATCAGAAACGGTTTTTCATCCTCAAACATCTGCTCCATAAGCGCAAGCCGGAAGCAGAGCTGGCAGATACTCCTCTGTCCTGCGCTTAAATGCTTCTCCGTCCGGTTCTCACCGCCACGCTCATAGAAAATCCTAAAATCCTTATCCATCGTAATTTTTTCTCCGAGTGTTTTTTCAAGGACATCCGCATATTTTAAAAACTGCTCTTTTACAGGCCGTACATATCTGTCCCGCAGATTTTGCTCCGAAAGCTTCAGAAGTTCGATGGATGCCGTATATATTTCATATTTTTCAAGATAATTTTCAAGCGTCTCTTCGGCAGACACAAGCTGCTTCTGCTTTTCTTCAAAACTCTCAAGCTCTCTTTCCAGATCAGCCGTTTCCCTGTCAAGCGCTGCCAGTGCGCTCCGCTTTTCTTCAAGCTCCTCCGGTCGGAAATCCATATCAGAAACACTCTTTTCCGGACGTTTCGGAAGATTATTCTTCTCCCTGTAATCGAAAGCTGCCTTCTCAAGATAAGCCACGTTCTTAAGGATATGATTATACTGCGCACTGTCCGAACGCAACTGCGCAAGGAATGCACTTTTGTCTGCTCCAGCCCCCAGCCCGTATGCCCGAAAAAACTGTTCCGTGGCTTTCATCACTTTTCCTAACCTTCGCTCATCCTCAAGAAGCAGCCGCTCCTGCTCTTTCCGTTCTCTGCAAAAGGCCTCATACTCTTCATAGTCTTTCACAAAAGCGGCATAATCATACAGAATTCCCATCTGACTGCAATATTCATAAGCAGCCAGGCGCTCACGAATCTCTGACCGGAGATCCTCCGCTTCCTTTTGAAGCCGCAATTCCTCTTTCCTCATACCCAGAGACGACGCCAGGCGTATCCTCAGATACAGAAATATCCCGATTGCAAATATGAAAATCCCGATTCCAACCAAAATGCCGCCGCTAAGAGCGTCCAAAAACAGACATCCGCCCACAGCCAGAAAAAGGCCAATCACCAGAAAAAGCTTTACCAGAAACGCTCCGGAAGCATTCCGTTCTGATGCGTTCCGGGCTATACGGGCCGCCTGTGCCTCCTGCTCTTCTGTTTTCCTCTGATATTGTCTCACACATTCAGCCAGTCTTTCTCTCTCCTGCCCGGACGAACCATGATTCCTGAATTTATGAATCAGCTCCTGCTGACGCATGGACGGTTCCTTTTCACGGAGCTCCCTTATCCGCATTTCCAATACCCTTGCATCCGCAATCTGATTCTCAATCTCTGACAATTCCTCTTCCGTGTGCCTGAATCCGCCGGGATACTTCCGTGCAATCTGATTCATGCGCTCTGTTTCACGTGCCTGCGTATCCCTGTATGTATCATAAGTCTCCCATTTCTGAAGGAGAATTTTCCTCTCTCCCTCATCTTTTTCAAGCTTCGAAAGTCTTTTAACCTCACCGTAAAGCGCCTCTCTCTGCCCGTAAAGCGCACCAAGCGCTTCCGATATTCCATTCAAACGGTTTATTTCTGACCGAAGACGGTTTATAGTTTCCCTCTGGCGGGTAATAAGGTCATTTTTTCCTCTTGCTGCCTTAAGCTCTTTCCTCGCCTTATCCAAAACGCTTACGGCCGTATCAAAATTATGATTCTCATCCGTATCATCCACAAAACTGCCAAGCTTTGCACTGAGATCTCCGGTCGCGCTGATTTCGATCTCACCCGATGTGAGGAAAACCGTCCGCTCAAAAGACTCCGCGTCAAGCCCGAATATGCTCTTTCCCGGTTCCACACCGGACTCTTCCATAAGGTTCCCATTGCAGTACACCTTTAAGCTGTCTTTTGCTCCGGATGACGAATCAAAAAAACGCTCAATCCTGTATTCGCATTCACCGCTTATAAAGATAAGATTTCCACCAAACTTGCCCCCGTGAAATGGATAGAAATGACGCCTGTCATTAAATTTGGAACCTTTTCTGGAAATCGGCAGTCCGTAAAACATCGCTTTTATAAATGACGCGAGCGTCGTTTTCCCATACCCGTTTTCTTCTAAAAATTCAGTAATCCCGGGATGAAAGTCAAAATCCGTATCGCTGATATTTCCGTAATTTTCTATGTGGCACGACAATACTCTCACCGCGCAAACCCTCCCTGTTATTCCACTTCGCCGTAAAGCAATGCCCTGAGTCCGGCACGGATGATCTTCTGTTTCTGTTCCTCCGTGTATTGTTCACTTTTTAAAACAGTCCGGAGAAATTCACCTTTCAAAGAAAGATCACCTGAAAGCTTTTCCATATCAACCTTCCGGTTTGTCCTGTCTTTTACCGAAACAAAATAAAAATCGCCGCCAAGCAGCTTTTCAACTTCCTTCGCAAGCGTATCATCATAAAAACTGACCTCTCCGGTCAGATTCACCCTGATTAAATTATCCGCACTGCATTTTATGGCAGATTTCACCTTCTGATATGCCTGGTATGCGCTGTCAGCGCCGCCCACATCGACGGATACCTCCTCGATCATGCGCCGTGCATGCGGAATAAAAGCGCTTTTCACGGTGTCCGAGACCTCAAGCAGAACAAACCCTTTCTCCCCGCACTCATCAAATCCCCGTCCTTCCAGACAGCCGCTATATGCATACCGCCCTCTTTCATCAATCGCACCTTCCGCATACGAATGCAGATGTCCGAGTGCAAGATAATCAATATTTTTTCCTGAAAGCTTCGCAAGACGAATCTTATCTTTTCCCTCCGCAGTATCCGTCTGACCGTGCATCATTACGATATTAACACGTTCTTTCATAAGATTCAGCTTCGAATACAGGGAGGACGCGTTGCCCTCCTCCATCTCAATGCCACAGATCTCAATGTTTCCGTAAAGGTAATGCGTCCATTCCCGGGTAAACATTTTAAGATTCGCAATATCCGATTCCGTGTAAGATTCCCTGCTGTCATGATTACCTCGAAGATACAGGAAATCAATATCACTGTTGTTTTTTACAACCGTGTAAAAGAATTCCTTGTCCTTCTTAAGCGGTCTGTCGGAGTCAAAAACATCACCTGACAGGAGAATCACTTTCACATCGTTTTCCTTCGCATATCGAACCATCCGGTGGAAGGAAAGCCTCACTTCCTCTTTCCTCTCATCTGACTTTTCCTTTGGAAGCCTGGCCTCCATTTTCGAACCCAGATGGATATCTGCACAATGTATTATCCGCATAACTTCAGCACCTCATCAAACAAAAGACTGCCGCCGAACAGACTCAGTGCACTTCCGACCGTCGCATGTATCCTGTTTTCACCAAGTTCTTTCAGACATCTTAAATCGTCAAGGCTTCCGATTCCGCCCGCGTAAGTCACCGGACATTCGTCCTGAGAGAGAAGAATCGGTATCAGTTCTTTCTCAATCCCCGAAGATTTCCCCTCCACATCCACCGCATGAACCAGGAATTCATCACAACAGGAAGCAAGTGTCCGCATCAATTCCCGCGTCACCACTTCCTGTGTAAACTTCTGCCAGCGATCTGTCACTACAACATAGTTTCCATCCTTTTTCCGGCAGCTTAAATCAAGCACCAGACGCTCTTTCCCCACCGCACGTTTCATCTCCTCAAGACGCTCATAATGAATCCGACCGTCGCAAAAAACATACGATGTCACAATGACATGAGACGCGCCCGCATCTAAAAAATCAGATGCGTTCAGCGGGTCTATCCCGCCTCCTGCCTGCAATCCGCCCGCAAAACGAGAAAGCGCCAGAAGCGCCTGCTGCTTCGTCGCAGCGTAATATTCGGAATCCTTTGCGTTTAAAAGTATTACATGGCCTCCGTAAACGCCTTTTTCCCTGTAGAAATCCGCAAAAAAACCCGCATCCTGTTCCGCCACGAAATTTTCTGACGCCCGATTTCCCAGATCATCGAGGCTGCCGCCTACAATCTGCTTCACCTTCCCATTGTGTATATCAATGCATGGCCGAAACTCCATATCTTTTTTCCTACACCTTCTCTATAATCAGGCCCTCTTCATATGCCTTCAAAAGCTTTTCAAGTTCTGTAATCGATGACTTCAAAATCGCCCCCGTGTCCGTATCCGCAACCAGCTGACGGTGCGCTGTCGTCTCAACGATAACGGAATCCGAAAATATATCCGTCTCATTTTTTATAGCCGCCTCCGCCGATTCAAACGGCTCATGCGCCACGAGACGCATTCCGTGTGAATTGGCCACAAGCGTATATCCTGCAATTCCTGTCTTGCTCTGATAAGCGCGGGAGAAACCGCCGTCAATGATAAACAATTTACCGCCGCACAGAATTGGACTCTCTCCCTTCTTCCGCTCCACCGGAACATGACCGTTAATAATATGGGAATGCTCTGTATCAAGCCCGAATTCCTGCAAAATCTTATTTACAACCTTTTCATCATCACGAAGCGCATAATAACTGTTCTTTTTCTCCTTATGCGTTTCCTCATCCGCAATGACATATCGTTCAAATGTCGCCATCTTATCTTTTCCGAACACCGGCGAATTGGGACCGGCCCAGATATACCAGATCAAATCCTGCCCCTTTCTGCGCTCGGCCGTATCCTTTGTAATATAATATCCCTTGCGGGCATAATTCTCGAGCACATCATAGAGCGCTTTTCCCGAATATTTCCTTCTGTCCACCACAAGTGATTTAAAATTACCGTTTTCATCCATCGGCACACATCCGTGGTACAAAAGATTTGAATTAAATGTTTTGTAGAGGCTTCCCTTCGCAAATAAAAACCGGACATGCTTCTGGAGCTTCTCACTCCTTTTAAATGCATGCTGCAGACGTTCCATAAGCTGCTCTTCCTCTTTTGTCAGCTGATATGGATTTTCCCTGTCAACCGTAGGAAAATCCACATCTTTCATTGCGTAGGACTTTCCATCCACAAGCACCGTTTTGTCTTCATAATTTATCTTATCAAGCAGAAGCCGATCTTCCATGTGAAACTCCGGACGGCGCATAATCACCTGTCCTTCCAGTTTCTGCTGAATTATGAACATTGCCTTGTGCATTTTCGTATCAATGTCAAGGTCCTTCGTATTATAACTTGTATTGTAAGATATCTTAAAACAGCTGCAATCCGTATCACGGTATGTGTCCATAGCGAACGTCACGAGCGGAATCAGGTTAATGCCGTATCCTTCCTCAAGCGTATCAAGGTTTCCATAACGCGCCGACATCCGGAGCACGGTTGCAATGCACGCCCAGTGGCCTGCCGCCGCTCCCATCCAGACAATATCGTGATTTCCCCATTGAATATCCACCGAATGGTAATTCATCAGCGTATCCAGAATAATATGCGGTCCCGGCCCCCTGTCAAAAATGTCACCCACAATATGGAGATGGTCGATTACCAGACGCTGAATCAGATTGCAGAGCGCAATAATGAATTCCGGCGCTCTCCCGATATTGATAATCGTATGGATAATAGCGTTATAGTATCCTTCCTTATCCTGCACCTCGACTTTTTCCGTAATCAGTTCTTCAATTACATAGGCAAAATCTTTTGGAAGCGCTTTTCTGACCTTCGAACGCGTATATTTGGACGCAACACGCTTCGTAATCTGAACAAGCCGATGCAGCGTGATCTTATACCAGTCCTCAATATTATCCTCTTCCTTCTGAATCAGCTCAAGCTTTTCCGCCGGATAATAAACCAGCGTAGCGAGGCTCTTTTTGTCCCTGCTGCTTAACGTGTTGCCAAATTCCTCGTCAATCTTGCGTTTTACCGAACCGGAACCGTTTTTCAAAACATGATTAAACTGTTCATATTCTCCGTGAATATCCGTCAGGAAATGTTCGGTTCCCTTCGGAAGGTTCAAGATGGACTGCAAATTAATAATTTCCGTCGATGCGGCTGCTATTGTCGGATACTGGCTGGCAAGACTTTGCAACAGCTTAAATTCTAATTCGTCTATGTTCATTGAAAATCATCTCCTTATTTTCAGGGTCAGCCGATCACATCACTCATATCATACAGACCGGCCGGCTTTCCTTTTAAATACTTTGCCGCTTGTACGGCCCCCTTCCCAAAAACAGCTTTGGAATAGGCTGTATGGGAAAATGTAACAACTTCATCCTCCCCTGCAAATATCACGTCATGATCGCCGACAATCGTTCCACCGCGCACCGCCTGAATTCCAATCTCTTTCTTCTCTCTCTTCTTACGCACCTGGCTTCTGTCATACACATATTCATATTCGCCGTCAAACTCTTCATTCACAGAATCGGCAAGAGCAAGCGCTGTCCCGCTCGGCGCATCAATCTTCTGATTGTGATGGCGTTCAACGATCTCAATGTCAAATCCAGCCGGAACCAGAACACCGGCCGCTTCTTTCAATAATTTCAAGAGGAGATTAATGCCCAGTGACATATTTGCCGATCTGAGAACCGCTGTTTTCTCCGATGCCTCTTTTATATGTTCGATTTGCTCCTTCGAAAGCCCCGTCGTACAGATCACCACCGGCATCTTCTTTAAGACACACCAGTCTACCATATCATCCACTGCCGCCGCCGTTGAAAAATCAATCAGCACATCGGCCTCTGCCGTGCATTCCTCAAGGCTGCCAAATACCGGATACGGATTGACAATTTCCTGATACCGGTCAATCCCTGCTGCAATTTCCGCTTCCTCATCCGCTGCCACAATCTTTGAAATTGCCTGCCCCATCTTCCCGTTGCAGCCATTCATAATAATCTTTACCATCTAAGTGTCCCTGCCTTTCCAAATCCGATCAGAGAAGTCCGAATTCTTTCATTGCCTTCAAAAGTCTCTCTGCATTTTCCGGCTCCATCTCGGTAAGCGGACGTCTCATAGGCCCCGCTTCCATTCCAAGAAGGTTCATTGCCTTTTTCACAGGAATCGGATTGACTTCGCAGAACAGCGCCTCAATCAGTTCAACCGCCTCTAACTGTATCTTTCTGCTCTCATCTACGCTGCCATCAAGAAATTTCTGAACCATATCATGTGTCTGTCTGGGCGCAATATTTGATAAGACAGAAATAACGCCTTTTCCGCCAAGCGCCAGAAGCGGCACTACCTGGTCATCATTGCCCGAGTACAAATCCACGCACCCGTCCGCAAGCGCCATCATCTTTGCAATCTGCGAGAAATTTCCGGTCGCATCTTTCACACCTACAATGTTCGGCACATTTCTGCACAAATCAACCACGGTCTGTGGAAGGAGATTCACGCCGCCCGTTCTCCCCGGAATATTATAAAGGATAATCGGAATGCTGACTGCCTCCGCAATTATGGTATAATGTTCCTTAAGTCCCTTCTGTGTCGCTTTGTTATAATACGGCGTTACTACCAACAGCGCGTCCGCGCCGAGCTTCTCTGCTTCCTTTGAAAGATACACTGCCGTCTCCGTACAATTTGAACCAGTCCCCGCAATCACAGGCACTCTTTTCTTTACCTTATCAATCACAAACTTAATTGCATCAAGATGCTCTTCATGCGACAGACACGATGCTTCTCCGGTTGTGCCGCACACTATGATTGCATCCGTACCGTTTTCAATCTGGAAATCCACATGCTCTCCAAACTTTTCATAATTAATTTCCCCATTCTCATGAAATGGTGTAACAATCGCCACACCTGCTCCTGTAAATACTGCCATAACAGCTCCTTTCCGGCCGCAGCCTCTTAAAATATCATTCGTCTTGTCTTAAATGTATGCGCAGTCAGGCCAGACATTGACCCGCTGCCTGTAGAAAGAAAAGAGCCGGTCGCCAAGCGCCGGCTCCACATATGCATAATCATATGGAAATCAGTCAGATAGCGCCCCACCCATATCGGATGACAGTCATGCAGCTCTTCGCAGCATGCCCAAAAAAACAGATGCAGACTCCATTTTCTTTCGGCGCCGTCCCCTTTCCTTTTCCTTCCTCTGCCCCTGCGACATCCGCAAAAGTACTGATGAAAAGCGCAACCTCTATCCATATATAATTCGATTATCTGTATCATAACACCGTACAACTTCCCTGTCAACGCCAGAGCGTATCTTAAGGCGGCTCCGGTCATGATTTCTGAACAATTGTTTTCAGTTCCGTCACCTCATCCGCCATCTGGCAGACATCCTCCCGTATGTGAATGCCCGTCATAATAATGCCCGCTTCCTCCGGTTTCGCATCCACAATTGCCCTCAGATCATCAATTCCAATAATCTGATTGTCAAGAAGCCCCAGTATCTCATCAAGAATCAGCAGATCACACTCCCCGGTTGCCAGAACTTTCTTCGCAAAGTTAATGCCATTTCGAATATTCTGAATCTCCTCATGTTTCCTCTCTTCGCTGAGCTCAAAAAAACACTCTTCCGATTTCTCAAAGCTGAACAGTTTCATCTCCGGCTCCAGCCTTCTGATCATCTCAAACTCTCCGGCAGGCTTTCCTTTCAGGAACTGGATAATGACAACGCTTTTCCCTGCGCCCGCAGCTTTGACTCCCTGGCCGATAGCGGCTCCGGTCTTTCCTCTTCCGTCGCCTGCAAAAATTTGTACAAACCCCTGACTCATACGAACCTCCATGATGCCGCTCACAGCATCTTTAAACCCGGATAACGGATGATACACGCTGTCATCCCTCTTTTTATTATTTCATTTACGATAGCATAAAATATGGAAAAAAGCAATTTTTATTCAGTTTTTCTTAAAAAAGTCCTAATAGTTTTGTCCATAAGAATTTGAAAAAATGCCTGCATCCTCTTCCAAATGCAGGCACTTATATTCACTCAATATGTATTCTTTTTTACTCAAGATATTCCAGCTTACTCACAGATACTTCGTAAGCAACTCTTTTCTCCGTCTCCTCTTCCGATAATTTCTTCACATACTCTCTGCTCTGAATTCTGCCCCATATCTGAGCTCTTGCCCCAACCTCAAACGTAGATGCAAAGCGGGCATTTCTTCCCCAGCAGATACACGGAATATAATCACTTTTCCCATATGGGCGGTTCACGGCAAGCAGCAAATCAGCAATCTCTCTTCCAAGCGGCGTCTTCCTGTACACCGGAGCTTTACATATAAAGCCGTCCAGAAAGATCTGATTCGTCTTTGCATTCTCTGCTATCACATCAAGAAATTCTACTTCACGCACAAACACGGATAAAACCAGCCGGTTTTTCTTTTCCTCGTGGCGGTTATAGGAGCGGAACTGTCCGGAAGCTTTCAGACAACACCCCTTGTAATCCTGTGTCACATCCATCAGCCTCTCCGACACCATCAGAGGAATTACATCGGAGGATTCACTAAGCCTCTCCACCAAAAGATCGGCCATATAAAATCCTTCGCCATAAACCTCATGGCTGTAAGCAAAATCACTTACAATCTCCCCCATAATTGTTACCTGATTGTTCTCAATTACCTTATCTGTCATACTTCTGTCACCCTTTCGTATTTTTCTAAAGCAAATGCTTCGTTTCGGTAATACTATGTCTATGCTTGAAAATGTAAAAATATTCCAATTATTTTTTTTCTTGTATTCTTGCGAAGATGTGATAAAATACTTGAGTATGTTTGATAATTGCTCAAAAACTGGGTAAAACAGCAGCAGGAAAGGCGTAAAGAATTAAATTGAAAAATCAGGATTTTTCAATTGTCAAATTTGTGCTGACGCTCCGATTTGCGGGTTGTTGGCAGCATGGAGGATTCGTATGATCACAAAAAGAGAAGATGTTAGAAATATTGCAATCATTGCTCATGTAGACCACGGCAAAACAACGCTCGTCGATGAACTGTTAAAGCAAAGCGGGGTGTTCCGCCAGAATCAGGAAGTCGTTGAAAGAGTTATGGATTCAAACGATATTGAAAGAGAACGCGGTATCACCATTCTTTCAAAGAATACGGCGGTCTTTTATAAAAATACAAAGATTAATATTATTGATACTCCCGGCCATGCCGATTTCGGCGGCGAGGTTGAACGTGTCCTAAAGATGGTAAACGGCGTTATCCTGGTTGTAGATGCCTTTGAAGGCGCAATGCCCCAGACAAAATTTGTTTTGATGAAGGCGCTGGAGCTGGGGCTTCCCGTCATCGTCTGCATCAATAAAATTGACCGGCCGGAGGCGCGTCCTGCCGAAGTCGTAGATGAAGTTCTGGAACTCTTCATGGACCTTGACGCATCGGACGAACAGCTTGACTGTCCTTTTGTCTATGCATCCGCAAAGACCGGAATCGCTTCCCTTGACCCGGATACTCCCGGAAAAGATATGACTCCGCTTTTTGAAACGATTCTTCACTCCATACCGGCGCCCGAAGGTGACCCGGAAGCTCCGACCCAGGTGCTGATCAGTACGATTGACTACAATGAATATGTGGGGCGGATCGGCGTCGGCAAAGTGGACAACGGAATCCTTAAAGTGAATCAGGATGCAGTTCTTGTAAATCATCATGTCCCTGACAAACTGCAGAAAGTAAAGATCAGCAAACTCTATGAATTCGATGGTTTAAATAAAGTGGAAGTCAAAGAAGCGTCCGTTGGTTCCATCGTGGCGATCTCAGGAATAGCAGACATTCATATCGGCGATACGATCTGTTCCACAGAAGCTCCCTCTGCGATTCCGTTCCAGAAAATCTCGGAACCGACAATTGCAATGACCTTCAGTGTCAATGACTCCCCGCTCGCAAGCCAGGAGGGAAAGTATATTACCTCACGTCACCTGCGTGACCGTCTGTTTAAAGAACTGAATACAGATGTGTCCTTGCGTGTGGAAGAAACAGAAACTACCGAATCCTTTAAAGTATCCGGGCGCGGTGAACTTCACCTGTCTGTTCTGATTGAAAATATGCGCAGGGAGGGCTATGAATTTGCCGTAAGCAAAGCCGAAGTACTCTACCATGCGGATGAGAACGGAAAAAGAACGGAGCCTATGGAACTTGCCTATGTCGATGTGCCGGACGAATTCTCAGGAAGCATCATCGAAAAACTCAGTATGAGAAAAGGGGAACTTTTAAATATGGGTTCCATCAGCGGCGGTTACACGCGCATGGAATTCAATATCCCGTCAAGAGGTTTGATCGGCTACCGTGGAGAATTCATGACGGACACGAAGGGAAACGGCATTATCAATACCATTTTCAATGGCTATGGTCCCTACAAAGGTGATATCCAGTACCGCAAACTTGGTTCTCTGATCGCATTCGAATCCGGCGAGTCCATCACTTACGGCCTCTACAATGCACAGGAACGCGGTACACTCTTTATCGGTGCGGGTGAAAAAGTCTACTCCGGTATGGTTGTGGGACAGTGCGCGAGAGCAGAAGATATCGAGCTCAATGTATGTAAGAAAAAACAGCTTACGAATACGCGTTCTTCCAGTGCGGATGAGGCGCTGCGTCTGACCCCGCCGCGTATCCTCAGTCTGGAACAGGCGCTTGATTTTATAGATACGGACGAGCTTTTGGAGGTCACGCCGAAAAGCCTGCGTATCAGAAAGAAAATTCTGGACCCGACGCTTCGCAAACGCGCCGCTATGAAAAAATAACAGAAAGAAAAAGGGATGCCCTCTGAATGTTACAGGAGGCATCCTTTTCATTTTAACCTTCCATGCCGCTTTTGGCGGCTCAAATAGAAATGAAAAACTGAATACTTCTTAGGCAGTGTCTTTTACTGGCTTAGAAATATTTTTCACACTAATCCCCCATGTCAGAACAGTTTACTGCGATCAAGGCATATTTGAGGCCCTGACTCAAATTGCCCGATTGAAAAATTAGTGCATCAGCGTGATTTTTCAATCTAAGCTCCTATATTGTCCGCTATTCAATAATCAGATTTGCACAATTCAGGTCTTCACTCAGATTATATACCTTCCCTGTCTTTAAAGACACTACTTTCGGACGGAGAATGGAATTCGGATTATTTTTCACAACTCTCGCACTCTCTCCGTTGCTCAGTTTCACGGTGGAGCCCACCGGGTATAAAATCACGCTCCCAAGAAAGCTCTCAATCGCAGTGATATCAAGTTCCGGCGTCATTGACATAATCATTTCCACCGCGTCACGCTGTGAAAACGCCTTCTTGTATGGGCGCTCTGTCACAAGAGCATCATAGATATCCGAGACAGACAGGAGTTTCGCGTAGATATGTATCCTTGACGCGCAGATGCCAAGCGGATATCCCTTGCCGTTGATCTTCTCATGATGCTGGAGCACACCAAGTTTGATTGCTTTTGATATCTCCTCTTTCTCTTTTAAGATCTCATATCCGAACAGGGTGTGCTGCTTCATCAGCGCAAATTCATTATCGGTCAGCTTTCCCGGCTTGTTCAGCACTTCAATGGGGATCTTTGATTTGCCTACGTCATGCAGAAGCCCTGCAATTCCAATCTCATGGATCTGCTCATTCGACATGCCGTATTTTTTTGCGACAATCATCGCTATTGTCGCCACATCAACACTATGCTTAAATGAATACTCATCGCTGATTTTCAGCATATTAACATCCACGGCAATCGCATCATTGTCAGAAATTGCCTTCATCAGGTCATCCGCAATGTGATTCGCCGCATCCGAAAAGTTATCCGCGCCGGCATTGCTGTAAAGATACTGGATTCCTTCGGAAACGCGTTGTTTCACACTCTGCGTCAGCATAACTTTGGAGCGGTCAGCTACCGTCAGCTTCTGAATCGTATTCATTGTCTGCTTTGAAACAACAATCTCTTTCTCTTCCTCAACAGGGTCTTCTTCACCCTCCCGGATGTGAACACCGGCAATCCCCAGTTTCAGCAGAGCAGCAATATGATATTCCTCAAGAAGCGTCCCTCTTGCAATCAGTACACGTTCCGCCCTGTCCACAATGGACTGATCTATGACCATGCCCCTCTTAAGCTGCCTCGTCCTGACAAAAAAACGCTTTACCATTGTTATCCCTCTTTTATCTTAAATGCGCTTTTAAAGCGCAAAATGAGTCCCAAAATACATCTTATGAAATCTGTAAAACTCTTGTTGCAATCTGAAAATAAATCATCAAAGATAAAGCATCTACAATCGTCGTAATAAACGGACTCGCCATCACCGCCGGGTCAAATCCAATTTTCTTTGCAAGCATCGGCAGCGTGCACCCAACCACTTTTGCGATAAACACAGCCGCAATCAGGGTAGCGCATACAACAGCCGCCACCGGAATGCTTACACAGTCAATCACCATCATCTTTATGAAATTAGCCGCCGCAAGTGTAATTCCACACAAAATGGCAACTCTTACTTCCTTCCACATCACACGGAATGCATCCCTGAATTCGATCTCATTCAGAGACAGGCCGCGGATAATCGTAACAGATGCCTGGCCTCCTGCATTCCCTCCCGTGTCCATCAGCATCGGTATAAACGAAGTAAGCACCACATAAGTTCCCAGTGCACTCTCATAATGGGTAATAATTTTTCCCGTAAATGTCGCAGACACCATCAAAAGCAGCAGCCAGGGAATCCTTTTCTTCCATGTCTCTATAATGCCTGTCCTTAAATACGGTTTATCGCTCGGCACAATCGCCGCCATTTTCTCTATATCTTCTGTCGCCTCTTCCCGCATAATATCAACGACATCATCCACGGTAATAATGCCTACCAGACGTTCTTCATTATCCACCACAGGCATTGAAGTAAAATCGTATTTCTGAAACATCATAGCCACTTCTTCCTGGTCCATTAACGTATTGATTGAAATCACGTTGTCGTTCATAATGCTGCCTATTGTTTCGGAAGGGTCGCTAATCAGCAGATACCTCAATGCGGCCGTACCCACCAGATGTCTCTGCGCATCGAGCACATAACAGATATTAATTGTCTCTTTGTCAATTCCAATTCTGCGGATACGCTTAATTGCCTGCTCAACCGTAAGCATCTCTTTCAAATCCACAAATTCGACCGTCATTATGCTTCCCGCCGAATCTTCCGGATACCGAAGCAGATGATTAATATCTCTGCGTGTCTCCGGACTTGCATTTGCAAGGAGTTTTTTTACCACATTTGCCGGCATCTCCTCCATGAGATCGGTTGCATCATCAGCCATCAGATTATTGATGATATTGGCCGCCTCACGTTCTGTCAGTGAAGTAATAATCATCTGCTCCACTTCAATCGGAAGATAAGAAAATACATCCGCCGCCATATCCTTTGGCAAAATACGAAAAATCTTAAGAAGTTCCTCCTCAGAAAGTTCCTCAAGAATTGCTGCAACATCCGCTTCATTTAAGTCAGATAATTCCTGTCGGAGCAGCGTGTACTGTTTGTTTGCGATTAATTCACGAATTCTTTCCATTGCAATTCTCCTCTAAGACGCGGAAATTGCCCTGAAAAGACAGGTTCCGCATCTATTTCCATATACAGTTGTGGTTTCTGTTCCATTCGCTATTTGTATGGCTACTTCGCCCGGGAACGTCTGACAATTTACCTGATTTCTTTGACTTCATAAAAAACCACCTGCCTTTCGAATTGCTTTCTTCTTCTATACAGTTATAGCATACTTATACATCAAAAAGCAACACCTTGCCATCAATCAGCGCATAAAAAGACTGCTCCAACACCTGGACTGCACAGCGGCCCGCCGTCACTTCAGCCGCCTTTTTCAGAAAATTTTCTTTCTGATCTTCCGGAACCATCACAACAAAAGCGGCTTTCTGCGTGTATTCGGTTGTAAGTGTTTGTATATTTTCCTGTGAAAGAAGATATTGCAGCCTTCCCACATCATTATAATCGATGACAAGTTCCGTCCTGTAACCGCACCGTTTCTCAATCAGCACAGAGTTCTTAAGCCCCTCCTGCACTGCCTGCGTATAAGCGCGCACAAGTCCGCCTGTCCCAAGAAGCGTCCCGCCAAAATACCTTGTCACCACAACAACACAGTCCGTCAGCTGATGTCCCAGAAGCACCTCAAGCATCGGTTTGCCTGCGGTTCCCGACGGTTCCCCATCATCCGAACACCTCGTAAGCCCGCCGCTTCTCCCGATCACAAAAGCAGAACAGTTATGCCTCGCATCCCAGTATTGCTTTTTTATCCGTCCGATAAATGCTGCCGCTTCTTCCTCGCTTGCCACCGGTTCCACCGTCGCAATAAACCTCGACTTCTTCTCCGTAATCTCCCCGGTCCCACCACGGTACACTGTTTTATAACTCTGGCTCATAATCCCCTCCCTGTTCATTCTTCTGTATGAGATACAGCACTTCCCGGCAGCCTGCTCTTCACAGGATGTCTTTAAAAGTTCTTCCTACACTCCACACTATACCACATTTATGTATAAAAGTGTACCGCTTTGTCAAAAATCAAAGAAGCGGATTCTCTCTGCGCGAATCCGCGTCGTTGACCTGTCTACTCCTTTTTGGTATAATAGGTCAAATAAGGAGGCAACACATATGAATTATGGAAAAAAGGGTGCTAAAAAGAGGCAGAAAACACTGACCTCGAAAACTGCCAAACTTGGCAAGATGTTCGGTGTAACCTTTTTTAAGGCACTGCTGATCTGCATCGTTGCGGTAGGTATCATCGGTTTATGCGCGGGTGTCGGTCTTTTTAAAGGAATTCTCGATTCCGCCCCCGACATATCCACATTGGATGTACGTCCTTCCGGTTACTCGAGCGTCGTATACGACAGTGCGGGCAATCAGACCACCAAGCTGATTGCGCAGAATTCCAACAGGGCCTATCAGACAATGGATAAAATTCCGGTTGACCTGCAGCACGCATTTGTTGCAATTGAAGACGAACGTTTTTATGACCATAATGGTATTGATATCAAAGGCATTATCCGCGCCGGCATAATTGGTATTACAAGCGGAAAATTCTCAGAAGGCGCCAGCACCATCACACAGCAGCTTCTGAAAAATAATGTCTTCACCGGCTGGACCAGCGAATCCTCTTTTGCAGAAAAAGTAAAAAGAAAGATTCAGGAGCAATACCTCGCCGTTGAGCTTGAGAAGGTTATGGACAAAGAAACCATTCTTGAATATTATATGAACACTATCAATCTTGGTCAGAATACCTTGGGAGTACAGACTGCATCCCTGCGCTATTTCAACAAGCCAGTTTCGGAAATCAATCTGTCGGAAGCGGCCGTTATTGCTGCTATCACACAGAATCCGTCAAGGCTGAATCCGATCTCCCACCCGGAAAACAACAAAGAAAGGCGTAACAAGGTACTGCGCAATATGCTGGACCAGGGATATATCACACAGGCGGCTTTCGACGAAGCAATGAATGATGATGTCTATTCACGCATTCAGACCGTGAACGAAGAAACAGAAAGCACTACGATCTATTCCTACTTTGTCGATGAGCTGACAAACCAGATCATGACGGACTTAAAGGAAAAGGGAGGATATACGGATACACAGGCATACAATCTCCTGTACAGCTCCGGACTGAGCATCTATACTACACAGGATCCTCAGATTCAGGAAATCTGTGACAGAGTAACTGCGGACCCCGCAAACTATCCTGAGACCGTCAAATGGCTGCTCGATTACAAGCTGTCTACAAAGACAGCCTCCGGCGAGACAAAAAATTACAGTTCAGAAATGTTCCAGACCTATTTTAAACAGACAAATTCCAATTTCCGGATGCTCTATGACGACGAAGCGTCCGCACAGGCTGCCGTAGCTGAATACAAAGCCGCCGTACTTGCACCAGGAGAGGAAGTGATTGCGGAAGACATGCACTTAACGCCCCAGCCTCAGATCTCCGTGACCGTGATTGACCAGTCTACAGGTTATGTCAAAGCAGTTGTCGGCGGACGCGGAAAGAAAGAAGCGTCTCTGACCCTGAACAGGGCTACAGATACCAGACGCCAGCCAGGTTCTACATTTAAAGTAGTATCCACTTACGCACCGGCCCTTGACAGTGCCGGGAAAACACTTGCTTCTGTGGAAGTGGATGCTCCGTTTAATTACGCAAATGGCAGACCCGTATCCAACTGGTATGGCAGCGCTTACAAGGGAATCTGTACATTGCGCTATGGAATTGAACAGTCACTGAATATCGTTACGGTAAAATGCCTGACGGATATCACTCCCCAGCTTGGATTCGACTACCTGAAAAACTTCGGGTTCACAACACTCGTTGACAGGGAAGTCCGGGCAGATGGAACAATTGTCAGTGACATCACACAGTCTCTCGCACTGGGCGGTATCACCTATGGCGTTAAGAATGTGGAATTGAACGCTGCATACGCCGCAATCGCAAACGGCGGCACTTATATTAAACCCGTATACTATACAAAAATTCTTGACCATGACGGCAATATCCTTCTGGAAAATGAGCCGGAATCAAGACAGGTGATTAAGCCGGCAACCGCTTTCCTTCTGACTGATGCAATGGTTGACGTTGTCACAAAAGGAACCGGCGGCAGCGTTAATTTCGGCAATATGGCAATCGCCGGAAAGACAGGAACTACATCCGACTACAATGATGTATGGTTTTCCGGATATACGCCGTACTATACCTGCACGACATGGGCAGGCTACGACAACAACACGAAATTATCCACTCCAGTGGAAAAAGCACTTGCCAAGAAAATCTGGCGGGGTGTCATGGAAGAAATCCATCAGGGGCTGGAATACAAAAGCTTTACCACTCCCGAGGGAATCACAAATGCAACCGTATGCAACAAATCCGGCAAACTTTCCGTGGACGGACTGTGTACGCTTGACGGCAGTGCACACAACGAATATTTTATTGCCGGAACGGAACCGGTCGAAGTCTGCGACTGCCATGTTGTCGGCCCGGTATGCGCCGCAACAGGCTTAAGAGCCGGAGCTACGTGTCCATTCTCAACACAGGGAATCTTTATCACCTCACCGGAAGGCGAGGGAGGAGAAGGCGGTACCGGATGGTGTCCGCATACTGTACTTGACGGCCTTCCTTTTGGCAGCGGTGACATCACACTGCCAGGGAGCATTACACCGGACGCGATGGGCGACATGAATCAACCCGGCGGCGTTACGCCGAATACCGGGGAAGCGGCAAATCCGCTCGGTATCCCGACAAACCCATAAGAAATGAAAAACAGAGGGAATCGGCTAATGCCGATTTCTTCTGTTTTTAAAGATAAATAGAGATACTTTGCGGAGTATCTCTATTTATAGGGGTAATAATTATTTTTGTCTATACTAAATAAAGGTTCCCTTTCTATGAAACCATACCTTTAATTAAACAATATTTTCTTTTTTTGCCTTCAAATTTTTGGAGTTTGCTGCACAAGAAACGATGATATTTATTGATATTTCTGCCAAGCACATACAACATAGACTCCTTGCATACTTTTCAGGTCGAGCGGTACTCTCTTAATGTCTTATCCAAGTGACATTGTTGTCGTTATCCATCCTTTTACAGGGAGGCATGACTGTCTATTAACCGACAGTCCCTGTTTCGTTATACCACATTATGATTCGATTTTTCTAAATGTGATGATATTTTGATGGTGATGGTTAATTTTGTATGCATACGGATAGCCAAAAGGATATAACGGTTTTACAGGCTGCAGCAAAACAGTCGTTCCCGAAAATTCATAGCCGGCTTCACTCATGATTCGTACGATATCTCCCTGGACACATACTTCTTTTTTATTGACTGTAAAATCACTGATAATAACAGTGGTATACTTTTTGTTTCTTAAATGTTGATATGCCTTTCTCATAATCTTACTAAATGCATTCAAAAAGTCTTCATACTGTTCAAAATTCCCCAAATCATTTTCCAGTTCACTGTAATACTCTATTCCATCCCGCGCGGACATTCTGTAACTTTTACCTGTATGGTTTCTGGTTCCTTTGGAATTATTCCGCAAGATATTATGATAAGGAGGTGAGGTTACAATATAATCTACCAGATTGATTTCATCTATCTTTTTTAAGGAATCTCCGATCAGATATTCACTGTGTGGGACTATACCAAGCGCCTGTATTCTCTCTTCATATAAATCCTTGTATCCAGGATTAAGATCAATTCCAATTCCCTTGCGACTTAGAAGCTCCGCTGCAATTAAGCTTGTACCACTTCCAACAAAAGGATCAAGTATCACCATATCTTTTTTCGTATACATTGAAATCAATTTTTTTATATCCTCTACCATAAATGGCGCCGGATGTTTATATGCCCCTTTGTCAATCACAGACGTTTCTGTTTCCCAGAAACTCTTTGTCAGCAGCAGCCATTCCTTTCCTGTCAGATCATTCAAAGTATTTCTGGGATCATAGCGGCCCGGTTGATTTTCAAGTTCCTTTGGCTTTCTCGGGCGCTTTTCTCTTTTTCCTTCCATATTATCTGCCACCTACTGTTTTACTCATGCCTGATATTGTCAAAAACTCTGTTTTTTGGCTACTCGCCATCCTTCTAATCTGTTGATATGTCAGGTATCTCCAGTTATAATCATGGAACATCTTTATAAATCCCGGATCTGATACTTTGTTCAATTCGTTCTCCCGTTCGTCCGGTATTACCATGAATTTAGGAATAGATTCATTCAAATTGGATGCTCTTTGAAGGGCCATTGTAAAATTTGTTGAATTCTCCACCTCAAATATGCATTTTATATTGTTTTGATCGATCCATATGGTATCTATCATATGAATACGATCAATACGCTCTTTTACATAACTGCCACCCAGAATTTCTGACATATCAGAAAAATCTGCACAGTCCCGCAGCTTCTGCCCACTCTCACATTTCTCCGGTTGCTCTCGCTTTCCCACAAATGTTTTGAATTGATTCTTTTTTCCAATTTTGATCAGCTTATATATAATATCCGTATGTTTCGATGCCTCTTTCAAAACATCTTCCTGCAATTTCCACTTTCCAGACACAGGAACCGCATACTTTTCGAGCGTCCTTCGAATTCCCCGAGGATCAGGCGTCAGTCCGTTCGGATACATTCTGAAAATTTCCGCAACAACATCATCATACTTTACGGAAACTTTTCTTCGCAGATAAGACAAAACCGCTTCCTCTACTCTTCTACTAAGAGGTATGTTCGGATAACTGATATACTTTTTAGGGTCATTAAACCACCAATAATCTCCCGCGCCTGCCGTTTCATTATGAGCAACATTAAAAATCCTGTCTTCTCCAACATACTTTTTTAATATATTCTGCAGTTCATCCGGTTCATCTACTCTTAAATATCCTGCCTGCAGAAGTTCAGGGAGCAACCCGTTTACAATAAACGTGAACGGCGTCTTCTCATTTCTGGCAGCAATAATTTCTATTGTCTTATGTAGAATAAAATGTTCTAATTCCGATTGGTCATCCGTAAAGTCAACGTCTCTTGTCTTTACGCAGCGAATATAGAAATCAGACCCCGTTGTCCCATAAGGCATCGAAACATTTGACTCTCCAGAACGTTTATTATATTGATGCGTCACTTTATCAAACTTAAAACCTGCACTCCTCACGCAGTTCACAAAGTCATTCCAGTCCTGCATCTCCTGGCTGTGAAAAGTAACAACCATATAACCATCATCTTTCAAAACTTTATGAAGATTTCGAAATGCATTCACAAGTTTTCTTCTATACTCCGCACGATCAACATATCCTTTCTTTACCGTTATCTCACCCGTTTGATCAGACTTAAATTTAGGATTATATTTTTCCAGCCACACTAGCCATATCTGGCTTAAATCAAGATACTGCACAAGGCCCCCGTAAGGAGGATCAGTAATAATAAAGTCAACGCTCTTATCCTTCACAACATCACATAAATCTGCTATATCCATAATTCCATAATTTAAATCATAGCTATTCTTTATGCGTCCTGATCTGTTTATCTCGTTAATTCTACTCTTTTCTGGCAGTCTTTCGCCAGCATTTTTCATTGCCTTAACAATTCCCTGCTTTTCAAAACAGGATCTTAAAAATACAATGAGAGGATTTTGCTCCATTGATTTATTTCGAATCATGTAATCCGCTCTTCCCCAGCTTCCAGAATACCGCCTGTCCCCTTTTTCCGAACGTGGATACACCATCCTGCATACAAGGTGTAGCGTATGAATAAACGCTGCAAGAAGATGAGGTTTTATCCTCTCCTCTTCCCTCATAATACAATCAAATATCTTTGATAGCAAGTACAGATTTCTTCGCGTCCACAGACAACTGAAATCGTCCCCACCCAAATCCTCAATAAATTTCTGGTTAATTGATGGGGTAAGCGGCAGTTTCTCCGTCGGATACCAGTATTTCATATTGATTTTATCCATATTACGAATTCGTTCTCTGTCTGATTCATCTGGTTCCAGGTCCGGCAGGCACTCCCCTTTGCTATTCTTAACCCTTATCTTTATAATATCACTTTTCAACCACACATAATTATAGACAATAAGCACTTCCTCTTTTGCAACCTTCAGATAATGCTCTATGTATACCGGATCATTCTCTACCGCCTCTGCAATACAATTCACTGCATCAGTAAATCTTGCCTCGTCAAACTTAGATAATGTTGCCTCAATAAAAAAATCCGACAATGGATTCAAATCGAATGTAATGGCTTTTCTTTCTGAAATCAGGCTTTCAAATGCAACAATTCCACTCCCTGCAAAAGGATCCAGAACCACACCGCCCTTTGGACAATAACAACATATAAAATCGTTCCAAATATTATGAGGCTTTTTCCCCCAGTATTTCATAGCACAATACATCGCTGGTCTGACATCTTCAACCAGCGCATAATTAATATGCCTTTCTATATCTCCCATACATACTGTCCTCACTTAAATGATTTGTTATAATAAACATTATAACTTATTCAGATTGCGAACGCAAGTTCGAATCAATAATAATCACAAAATGATTTCCTCACAGCAGAAAGTCCCATACCCCTTTCAGGGGATACAGGACTCATCAATATTACAGAACCTTTTTATCCGCACCATGCATGCTATTTCGCAAGCAGCATCATAATATCATTACTTCTCTGAATAAATTTTGTCATTTCATCCGGCGGAAGCTGTGTGTGCGAAAGCATTGCCAGGTCGTAAAGCTGTTCGCAGATCATCTTCGTATTCTCTCCGTCCACCTCATTCATAACATACTGTACCAGAGGGTGGTTTGCATTCAGAATCAGGGTTGTACCGCCATCGCCTCCAAACATGCCCATATCCATTCCGGGCTGGCTGTACATCTTCATCATATCCTGCATACGCCGCGTTTCCTCGCTGAGCGTAATCACGGATGCCACTTTCTTGTTTTTCAGCTTCTCTATTTTTACTTCAAGCTTATCTTTCTTCGTCTTTTTGCGAAGCGTCTTCTGAACTTCTTCCGCTTTCTCCTTAAAGTTTTCCGCTTCCTTCTTCGATGTTTTTGACTTCATTGTGTCTGTCACATCCGCGTCAATCCGCATAAAACGGATACCTTCATTTTTACTTTCCAGCTGTTGTACAAAAGGCTGATCAATATTATCCGGAAGCATCACCGCAGTCATCTTTGCAGCCCGGAACATATTAATATACTGGCTCTGCTGCTTCTCATTTGTGATATAATAAATGATTTTCTCTTTCTTCTCTTCCTGTTCTTCCTCGGAGTCATCGCCGCTGATTGTATTGCCGTCCTCATCGACTACCTCCGCCTGCACTGTCTCCGCATCGGAACTTTCCGTATCCGGATTCTCACCGCCGGAAGCATCGCTCTCTTCCTCCTCCACATCGATCGGTTTGATCTCAAGACATTCCGGAAGCGTCATATATTTTCCATCATAATCCTTGAACAGAATATAATCATTCATCTTCTCACAGAATTTATCATCTTTTAAGCAGCCGAATTTGATGAACGGGCTGATATCATCCCAGTACTTCTCATAATTTTCCTTATCCGTCTTACACATTCCAGACAGTTTATCGGCTACTTTCTTTGTGATATATTCAGATATTTTCTTCACAAATCCATCATTCTGCAGTGCGCTTCTTGAAACATTCAGCGGCAGGTCCGGACAGTCAATCACACCCTTCAACAGCATCAGGAATTCCGGTATAACTTCCTTAATATTATCCGCAATAAATACCTGATTGTTATAAAGCTTAATCACACCTTCAATCGATTCATATTCGATGTTGATTTTCGGGAAGTAAAGGATTCCTTTTAAATTAAACGGATAATCCATATTCAGATGAATCCAGAATAAAGGCTCCTTGTAATCCATAAATACCTTGCGGTAGAATTCCTTATATTCTTCCTCTGTACAATCATTCGGATGTTTGGTCCAAAGCGGAGTGGTATCATTCAACGGTTTCGGCGCTTCCGGCTCTTTCACTTCCTCTTCCGGCTCCTTATTCTCCTCCCCGGCATCCTCTGCTTCTTTTTCCTTCTCTGCCTCTTCCTCCGCCTTCTTTGCGTCTTCCTCGGCTTTCCTGGCAGCTTCTTCCGCTTTCCTGCGCTCTTCCTGTGCATTCACCAGATAGATTTCAATCGGCATAAAAGAACAGTACTTCTTAAGAACTTCTCTTGCCCTGTATTCATTGCAGAATTCAAGACTGTCCTCATTCAAATAAAGCGTGACAAGGGTACCGACAGAATCCTTGTCCCCATCATTCATATCAAATTCCGTACCGCCGTCACATTCCCAGTGAACAGACTGCGCATCCTTTTTATAAGAAAGTGTATCAATCGTCACACGATCCGCCACCATAAATGCGGAATAAAAGCCCAGTCCAAAATGACCGATGATCTGATCTTCATTTGTCTTATCCTTATATTTCTCCAGAAAATCCGTTGCACCGGAAAATGCAATCTGATTAATATACTCTTCCACTTCTTCGGCAGTCATGCCAAGTCCTGTATCAAGCACCTGAATTGTTTTCTTCTCGGGGTCTACCGTAACCGTAATCTGGTTCTTCTTTCCTTCCGGCTCCTCGTATTCTCCCATCATCTCCAGTTTCTTTAATTTCGTAATTGCATCACAGCCGTTTGAAACCAGTTCCCTGTAGAAAATATCATGATCGGAATACATCCATTTCTTAATGATAGGGAATATGTTCTCACTGCTGATTGACAGATTTCCATGTTTCTGCGCCATCTTAACAATCATGCTCCTTTCTGAATTCTGCTATTCGGTCCAATTGCTGTTCCTCACAGCTTTTTACATAAACACATTCTAATCCCGGAAAAAATAAAAGTCAACAAAAATTTAGCACTCGCCAAAAGCGAGTGCTAATAATCCTCCTCAAATGCCGTATTTACGGCGTTTGCAAAATTCTAAAATTTTTATTAACTAACAGATTTCACACTAAAAATAAGTATTATATACATCAAAGAAATTCGTTGACGTACAATCAGGGTTGTCTTCAAACGTAAGAGAATCCCAGAGTTTCCGATTCAGATTCGAATAAAGCCCCTTCACAAATTCCACGTACACCTGGTTGAACGCCTCATTCTTGCGCTCCTCTACAATTTTAACCTTATTTTGATCCGTCTCATCCCGGTCAAACGTGCTGATACATTTAATAATATGATATCCATACTCCGTCTCAACAATCCCGCTGATCTGATCTGTATCCAGATTAAAAGACGCCTCCTCAAATTCCTTTGGCATAGTGCCCTTTCCAAATATATGAACTGATTTGTCATCCTCATTGTATTCTTCTACAAGCGAATCAAAATCTTCGCCGTTTCGAATCTTTTTCTGTATCTCACGTATCCTTTTGTGTGCATCTTCTTTCTGACGTTCGGTATATTCTACCTTTTCACCTTTTTCATCAAGCGAATACGTCTTAATCAATATATGCTTTACAGATATATTTCTCGCTTCATCATCGCTGATTTCCGGATTGATATCCTTCGTAATTTCCGAATACACCTTATTCGCTATCGCATATTCACGGTACAGCATTTCGATCATCTCTTCTGTAACCCCCATTGCGCTGATTTCTCCCGGCTTAAGCTTCGACAGATACTCTGCCGCTGCCTTCTCAATCAGGGCATTCTCCTCCTCACTGAGCGTCACACCGTAATTCTTCGCCAGAAGATTCATGACCTTAATCTGCGCAAGACGCGCAAGAATCGTATCCTTAAGCTGCTGTTCAAGCGTAAAACCTCCCAGATCCTTTTCCCAGATCTCCCTGCCGAATACCGATTCATACTGCGCCTGAAGCGTGCTCATATACACCATCATTTCAGGCGTGGTACAGGATTCCGTATTAATGCGGAACACTTCATTTTCCTTAAAATCTGTTGTCAGAACAATTTCCGTTTTCTCTTCTTCCTGTGTCTTCGTGCATCCGGCTATACTGATTCCTGCCAGAATCACAAGCAGAAGAAACATGCACCTTTTCTTTCCAAATCTCAAAACAGCCCTCCAAAAATCTGTCACATGCCCTCGAGAATGCTTCTTGCCACACTGATTCCGTTCGCAGACGCCTGCTGCAATCCTCTCGTAATTCCCGCGCCGTCTCCCATTGTACGAAGCCCTCTGATACTTGTTTCAAAATCTTTGTTCACCACTACTTTATTTGAATAGAATTTCACCTCCACGCCATAAAGAAGTGTCTCCTCGCTCGCAATTCCCGGAGTCACCTTATCAAGCGCCAGAAGCATCTCTTCAATATCCACCATAATACGGTGCGGAAATACAAGCGACAAATCTCCGGGAACCGCATCTTTTAAAGTCGGTATCAGGTTATTCCGGCAGAGACGCTCTTCCGTTGTCCTTCTGCCTCTTCTGAAATCTCCGAATGTCTGCACCAGTATCTTCCCACCGCAAAGCATATTAGAAAGCTGCGCGATCTGTTTTCCATATTCAATCGGCGTCTTAAACGGCTTCGTAAAATTCTTTGACACAAGAATTGCAAAGTTCGTATTATTCGTTTTATACTCCTTTGATTTATATGCGTGGCCATTTACAACGGCAAGCCCGTCTTCATAATACTCCGCTGCCACCTCACCGGAAGGATTTGTACAAAACGTACGCACCTTATCGTCAAACGTCGGCGTGTGATAAATCAGTTTCGCTTCGTAAAGATTCTCATTCAAAAACTGCATGACTTCATCTCTTACTTCCACACGCACTCCGACATCCACCGTCCCGACCTTTGTCTCAATCTTATGTTCTTTGCAGATATGGCTGAACCAGTTTGCGCCTTCCCGTCCGACGCCGGCCACCACTTCATCCGCATAAAATGTTTCATCCTGATCCGTCACAACACCCCTGACTACATTATCCTCTACAATAATGTTCTTCACCATCGTATGGAACATCATGGTACATCCGGCTTCTTTTAAATGCTCCTGAAGTTTATGGTAGATCTTATACCCTTCCTCCGTTCCCAGGTGGCGTATCGGGCACTCCACAAGCTTCAGATTGGCATTAATCGCCGCTCTTCGAATCTCACGGATTTCACGCTCTTTATCCACGCCGTATACATTCGTATCCGCACCGAACTTCAAATATATTTTATCCGATTCTCCAATCAGCTCCGTCGCTTTCTCATAGCCAAGAATATCAGGAAGCGTACCGCCCACATCCGGTGACAGGGACAGTTTCCCGTCCGAAAAAGCGCCGGCGCCCGCAAATCCTGTTGTAATTGAGCAAGGCTGACATCCTACGCATTCTTTTGTCACGCGTTTCGGACACTGACGCTTTTCAATCGAACGCCCCTTTTCAATCATTAAAACTCTCAGGTCCGGCTTTTTGTCGAGCAGCTCATATGCACAGAAAATTCCCGAGGGTCCTGCGCCTATAATAATCACATCGTATTTATTTTCCATTTTAATAACCATGCCTTTCCGTAACCTGCGAATTTGGGCCGCAGGCACAAATTTGTGTGTGAAAAATTTATTTTTCACACTATTCCCTCCAAAATCATACATTAGCTTCTATTCTATCATATATCCACGAAAAAACACATAACTTTTATCTGAATCATATCTAAAATTTTTATGATATTTTCATGATTGTCTTCCTTTTTCCTGAAAATAGTATTACAATAAATTATAACTATCAAGTTCCAGACAAGGAGGACGAAAATGGCAAAGAAAATAGGCAGACTTTTAGCTCTGACAGCCGTAATTGGCGCCGCAGCCGGTGCATATTATTATTACAAGAGCAAAGATGATTCTCTGGAAGACTTTGAAGACGACGTAAACGACGATCTTGAGGATTTCCTGAAGACTGAAACGGACAGCGACGGTAAACGTGAGTATGTCCCTCTCAATTTCTCCAAAGAAACCGTAGAAGAAGCAAAAGAAACAATCAAAAAAGCCGGCGAAAGCGTAGAAGACGCTGTTGCCGATACTATGCACAATATTGCAGACTCCGATGACAAAACAGAAAATTTCCAATTCGATGATTCTGACGAAAATAAATAACCATTATATTTTAACACCTCGCGATATCAGCGGGGTGTTTTGCATTGTTGCCATAGGAATTCATGAAAAAAAGCCGCGCCAACAGCTCAATTTTCTGTCTGGCGCGGCATGTTCTTTTCTATTATTATTTTGCACTGCCCTGCTTCTTCACTTTTTCCACAATCATATCCTTCAAATCTCTCGCCTTATCTTTCATTCTCTTATTTGTCGACGGGGACACAATCAGATTTGACACAAGCTTTGCTGCCACATCAAGCTGTCCAAAACGCAGACTCATCACGGAAATCAAATAATCCACCGTAGATTCATCCATTCCGCACATTGGAAATGCCTCTGACTGGCGTGCAGCAAGAAAACCTTCCAATGCGTTCTTTAAAAGTTCGTCTTCCTCCTCCAGACATGCCTTCTTCAGAGCTTCATACTGAGGATCATTTGCATCAAGGTTTTCCGCCTTTCCCCTGACAACCCATGCCATTTTCAGACAAATATACGCTTTCTCACTGCTCCTTGCTCTTTTGACAACTGCATTCGCCAGTGCAAGTTTATACCGCTCAATCGCCTCGTCATAAGTATATATATCACCTTTTGGCGGATTATTCTGAAACTTAGACGAGATATTGGCTTTAATAAGTTTTGCCTGCGGAGCCGCAATATATTGGAAATAACGGGACAATGCCGCATATCCGCAGTTCGGGCATAAGATTACGTCATACTTCAAAGAGTCGATCGTCTCATGTTTCGGCCTCAAATCAAGATCCGTTCCCAAAAGCTTCGCCTTACCCATCTTTACCGTCTTTGAATGAAAATCTTTATCACAGACAGGACACTTATATGATTTTTCAAATACAAGCTCCTCCTCCGTCGTCTGATGCACCGCTTCTGCTTTCTTCTTGGCTTTCTCCTCAGCCTCCTCAGCAAAAATATCTGAATTCTCCAAATTTCCTAATCCAAATCCCTCTAATCCCGCCAAAATACCCATATCAATCCACCATACCTTTCACAAAAAAATTATTTATTATCAACTGGAAGCTTAAACGAACTTTTCAATGATACAATACGATTAAAAACAAGCGCTTCCGGTTTTGAATCTTTTGCATCTACGCAGAAAAAACCCTGCCGTACGAATTGATAACTGTCGTATGCTTTGGCATCCGCAAAATTGGGTTCCAAATAGCAGTTCTTCAGTATCGTAAGCGAATTCGGATTCAGGTTCAAACTTCCGTCCTCATTATAAACACCCTTCTCCTCATCAATAATATTCTCATACAGTCTCGCTTCCGCTTTCACTGCCTGTTCTTTTTCCACCCAGTGTATCGTCCCCTTCACTTTCCTGCCCGCAAATCCGCTTCCCTGCTTTGTCTCAGGATCATAAGTACAATGCACCGTCGTCACTTTTCCGTTTTCATCTTTTTCAAACCCGGTGCACGTCACAAAATAAGCGTGCATCAGGCGGACTTCATTTCCCGGAAACAGCCGGAAATACTTCTTCGGCGGCTCCTCCATAAAATCCTCTCTCTCTATATACAGTTCTCTTGAAAAAGGCACCTTTCGGAAGCCGAGCTGCTCATTTTCCAGATTATTCGCAACTTCAAGATACTCCGTCCGCCCTTCCGGATAATTATCAATCACAAGCCTGACAGGGTCAAGGACAGCCATCATACGCGGTCTCTTTAATTTAAGATCTTCGCGGATACAATATTCAAGCATTGCATAGTCCACAGAAGAATTGCTTTTTGACACACCACATAACTCCACAAACAATTTAATTGATTCCGGAGTAAATCCTCTTCTCCTGAGAGCCGCCACCGATACAAGACGTGGATCATCCCAACCATCTACAATCCCGTCATCCACAAGCTTCTTAATATATCGTTTTCCCGTCACGACATTCGTCAGATACAGTTTCGCAAATTCAATCTGCTTCGGCGGATTAGGGTATTCCAGTTCCTTCACCACCCAGTCATACAAAGGCCTGTGATCCTCAAATTCAAGCGTACAGATCGAATGAGTGATTCCTTCGATCGCGTCCTCCACCGGATGTGCATAATCATACATCGGATATATGCACCACTTATTTCCCGTATTATGATGCGTCATATGCGCCACACGATAAATTACAGGATCTCTCATATTCATATTCGGAGACGCCATATCAATTTTCGCACGAAGCACTTTCTCTCCGTCCGCATACCTGCCATTTTTCATTTCCTCGAACAGCCGCAGATTCTCTTCCACGCTCCTATCCCTGTTCGGGTCGTTCTTTCCTTCCTCAGTCAACGTGCCGCGGTATTCTTTCATCTCTTCAGCCGTAAGATCAGACACATACGCCTTGCCCTTTTGAATCAGCTTCACCGCGCCATCATACATTTGTTCAAAGTAATTCGATGCAAAAAAAAGTCTATCCTCATAATCAGCGCCCAGCCATTCCACATCACGCTTAATGGATTCCACAAATTCCTCTTTTTCTTTTGTAGGATTTGTGTCATCAAAACGCATATTAAATTTTCCACCGTACTCTTTTGCAAGTCCATAATTTAAAAGAATGGATTTTGCATGCCCAATATGAAGATATCCGTTAGGCTCCGGCGGAAACCGTGTGTGAACGGTATCATAAACGCCTTCCTCCAAATCTTTATCAATGATCTGTTCAATAAAATTCTTAGATCTTTCCATTCATGTGCCTCCATGTATCCCTGACCTGTAAATCTATGCGCACACAGTCATTCCAATGAAAAAACTGCCAAAAGCAGCCGGAATCCCTTGATGAATCGTCTATCTCAGGTTTCCGGCTTTTTGCAAAGCAAGTAGCGGGAGTCGAACCCGTCTCTCCGGCTTGGGAAGCCAGCGTTCTACCGATGAACCATACCTGCACTTCAACTTCTTCAATAATAGTATCATGATTTTCCCATAATTTCAAGAATTTTTTACACACATTCTCACATTCCTGACATTGTTCCGGCCTCTGCGTCCTTTTTCTGCCTCCTTTGTTCATACAATACAAGGCTAAATATCAGAATCATTTCCACTGTGGAGCAGATCGTATAGGAGCTGTTTGTAAACATAAGACCGCCAAACAGAAAAGAAGCCGCTGACCAGAACGTGCGAAACGCCACACACGCAGCTATACTTTTCGTAATCAGGTACAAGGCGTTCAAAACAATGCTCTGAAATACGCAGTTCAAAAGGAAAAACAGAAAACCGATTTCCCGGTACGGCGCACCCTCCACCATGAAAAGCGGCAGATAGAGCACACCCCATATTGTCCCGGTTAATACGGCTGAAAGCCCAAACGACAGCTCTCTGTTGAGCGCCTCTGCTAAAAACCCCCGCAAACCAGTTTCCTGAAGCCCCTCCAGAATCAGCGCAAGCGGCAGGACAGGAAGAAATGCCCCTATCCGACCGTTTACATACCTCCCGCACAGAACAAACAGGAGAAGCTGCCCCATACAAAAAGCGAACGTCACAAGCGCGGTCCTTGCGTGTCCCTTTTCTCCAGCCATACAATACAGAAACTCCATTGGCGTATCAATCTCCTGCCGTCGTTTCATGAATATATAAAGCACAAATGAAGGAACCAGAAAGGAGGAAAAGAGCACCGCCTTTCCGCTGATACGGTCATATCTTAACACATGAAACGAATTGCAGATTATGATAAGCGCAAGAATCATCCACACAAGGAAATATACTGCGAGTATATAATAAAACAACTGTCTGTATGTAATCTCACGTCTTATCATGTTCTGCCACCTTCCACGCCTATAGCGCAATTGTCAGCTTTATTCCAAAAAGCCGGCCCGCACAATCTGCTTCCTGATTACCGGCCCGGCTAATGCTGCAATTATCATCTTTGCAAAATCACCCGGCAAAAACGGAAGCACGCCTGCCGCAACCGCAGCGGGCATACTCATACCTGCCTGATAAGCCAGCCAAACTGTCCCAAATGCATAAGTTACTGCCGTTCCCAGGACCATCCCTGCAAAATACATCGGAATCCGTCCCTGAAAACGATCCACAAAAATTCCCATAATAAAAGCCAGAAAAATAAACCCGATCAGATATCCTCCGGTGGGCCCGAACAGCTTTCCCGGTCCTCCCGTAAATGAAGAAAATACGGGAACACCGACAAGACCGATCAAAAGATAAACCAGATAGCTAATCGTCCCTCTCCGTGCCCCAAGCAGAATTACCGACAGATAAATCGCAAGATTCGTAAATGAAATCGGCACGGGACCAATCGGAATTGACAATGGTCCCAATATGCATGTGACAGCTGTCATCAATGCAATCATTGCAATTTCCTTCGTGTTTGTTCGTGTTTTTGCCTCCATTATAATTTTCTCCTTTCGCATATATGAGACTCAGACCTTTTCAACGCCCCTTCGCGTGACGTCTTCAAACATCCTTCTCACACTATTATCAAGAAAATTATAACAGACTCCAGGCATTTGTCAACCTATTTATTTTTAGGTTAACATTTTAATGATGCCTTCCGCCGCCGCCATAACTGTGACCTCCGCCTGAGCGGTGGGAGCCGCCCCCTCCGCCCCCTCCGCCTCCGCGGTTGCTTGTTTCAATACGTCTTTGCACAACATTTTTACCGATAAATAAATCCTCTCTTCTTCTTACCTGATATGCCTGGTTTTTCATATAGGTTGAGGAGGTCGTTGTCTTTCTTGCGCCTCTCTTATACAGATTTATCCACAAAAATACTACGGTCACAATCAACGCAAAAATGAAAACTGCAAGATGAGGTACATACCATGTAAAAAATACGGTTCCCTGCATATTTTTTGTAAGTGTATTCACATATGCGCGATATCCGAGATATGGACTCATATTTACATATTCACACGTTTTATCAAGCAGAAAATCAATACGCGCATCCGAATTATATTTATTCAGAACATTTCCCGCTGTGTGAAACCACATATATCCGGTCCCCCAGTTATCGACAAGCATTGCACAGTTTCCATAAGGCTCATTATAACCGAACTTCCATGAATCCTGAAGATCGTCTGAGTACACCATCACATCATAATCTGTCATCTGCTCGTCAAGCGTTACGATCACGATGTCCGCCTGTATCTGCTTCTCCCGCTTCGCAATGAGTTTACGAAGTTTTTCTTCCTGCGCGTCCGTAAGCTTATCCGCATAGTCAAAAACCCTCTCCTGCGTCACGCACTCCGCATTCATCCTTTCCGCTCTGTCCGTGCCTGCTTTCTTTATCCCTGACAGAAGGAAACCGGCGGCGAGGAGAAAGGCAATGAAAATCAAATCATATTTTATGTATCTTATATATCCCTTCATCACAGCACCTCCAGAAAGTGAAGCAGGGCACCTGCTGTCACCGCTGCAGATACAAAAAATGAGAATCCGACAGCCGCTATGCTTCCGATTGAAACAGGGCTTTTCCCCACAACTTTGCCTGTCTGTCCATTTACATAGAACGGGTATTCTTTCCCCTGATAGCGGTATCTATAAATCCATACCGGAAACAATGCATATTTTGTACCTTTAAGCCGTATATTGAACTCCTTTTTCACAGGGCTCAGAGTCACATATCCGCCGATCGTACTCTGAAGGCATTCTTCCGACGCGCCCCGTGCCTTATCTTTTGCCCTTGGTTCGAACACTTCCGGCTTATCGTTGTAGACTTCCGAAAAAAAACCGGACAAGTACATGGGTTCAAACTGCGTCAGTTCTTTATACTCATAAGGTTCCATCAAATCCATGATTCCATCTTCCATACCAAAAGATGCATCCGCCGGGATTCTTTCAAAATTTATGGAAAGGTCTCTTACCACACGATATCTGCTGGTTTCCGTATACTCTGTATTTCCGCTCCGCCATGTACGCACCTTTGTGCCAACTGCCTCAAAATCGCATTCGCTGTCATAGTCATACAACCAGAACGGCACATAACTCCCCTGTAGTTCCTCAAGACTGCTCCCGGATAGAAAGCTGCCCGGAGTAAACAGTCTCGTCTTAAATTCCTTTCGAAGAATTTCCTCCGCCTGTTCCTTTCCCACACAGAATGGAATCACCAAATGTGGTTCATAGTCGCCTGAAGTCCGCTCCGTAAGAATCTGCCACGTTCTGCAATGACCGCATCGCAGAGCCGATGAAAAATCCTTCACTTCAAGCTCCGCACCGCACATCACGCACTGCGTCATTTTGCCCGACTCAACGGATTCTCCGCTGTCCTCACTTCTGCAGTTTGGGCAGACAAGCCTGTGCTTTGCTGCATCAAACACTGTATTGCCTCCGCAATTTCTGCATTTATAAATCATAAATATCCCCCCTTGCCTGCAAAAAAGGCCGGCGCTTTTGTGCCGGCCTCATCTTACTGGTCAAACTTCACTTTCATATATCCCCTGACAATCTGCACGCATTTCTTAAGGCCCAACTCTCCGCTGTTTAAGCAGAGATCATAATTCATCGCATTTTCCCAGTCACGCCCGGTATGATATTTATAGTAGGCGCTTCTTTCCTTATCGATTGTCTCAATTTTCCTGGCCGCTTCTTTTTCTGATAACCGGAACCGCTCTACAACCTCCCGTATGCATGCTTCTTTCTCCGCATAAATAAACAGCCGTACCACATTAGGATACCCTTTCAGAACATAATCCGCACAACGTCCTACAATAATACAGGATTCATTCTGCGCCAGTCTGCGTATCGTATCTGCCTGAAATGCAAAAAGGCTCTCCTCCGATGTCAGGCCCGACTTCCTCTGAAACAGGCTGTGCTTTACTTTCTCATCTGTAATCCCAAAAAGCCCTTCATGAATGCCACTGTCCTCCGAGGCAAGCTTTGCGAGCTCCTTATCGTAATAATTTATATGAAGCTCTTCCGCCAGCATCTTTCCCATTGTCTTACCACCGCTGCCATATCCCCTGGCTATCGTTATCACATAATTATCCATCCGAACTTCCGCCTTTCACACTATTCGCCCAAATATGCCTTTTTAATTGATTCATCATTCATAAGCTGATCTGCATCGCCTGAAAGTACGATCTTGCCTGTTTCCAGAACATAAGCACGGTCCGCTATGGCAAGCGCCTTTTTCGCATTCTGTTCGATCAGCAGAACCGTTGTCCCGCTCTCGCTTATTTCTTTTATTATATCAAAAATTTCATTCACATACAACGGCGACAATCCCATCGACGGCTCATCCATCAGTATAATTTTCGGCTTTGACATCAAAGCTCTTCCCATCGCAAGCATCTGCTGCTCCCCGCCTGACAGTGTCCCCGCAATCTGGTCCCTGCGTTCTTTCAGACGTCCGAACCGCTTATATACATTCTCTATGGATTCCGCGATTTCCGCTTTATCTTTTCTTGTATATGCCCCCAGTTTCAAATTCTCGTACACAGAAAGGTTTGCAAATACACGCCGGCCTTCCGGCACATGCGCCATCCCCATTGATACGATCTTATATCCCGGCGTCTTTGTAATATCTTTTCCCTCAAAAACGATGGATCCCGACTTCGCCTGAAGCAGACCCGTAATCGTGTGGAGCGTCGTTGTCTTGCCGGCTCCGTTTGCTCCGATCAGGGCAATGACTTCCCCCTCATTTACTTCAAAAGAGATTCCTTTGATCGCCTGTATCATTCCATAATAGACTTCCAGATCTTTTACTTCCAACATTGCCATTGCAAAAACCTCCTATTCACCCAGATATGCCGTAATAACCTGCGGGTTATTTAAAACGTCCGAGGTATTTCCCTGTGCGAGAATCCGGCCGAAATTTAACACGGTAAGTTCCTCGCAGATACCGGATACAAGCTTCATATCGTGCTCGATCAGGAGGATTGTCATATCAAAATTGTCACGCACAAAACGGATCGTATCCATCAATTCCTGCGTCTCATTCGGATTCATCCCGGCCGCCGGTTCATCCAAAAGCAGAAGCTTCGGATTTGTCGCAAGCGCCCTTGCAATCTCAAGCTTTCTCTGCTTTCCATACGGGAGATTCTGCGCCTGATACTCCGCTTCCCTGTCAAGATCAAATACTTTTAAAAGCTCCATCGCTTTTTCGTCCATCGCTCTTTCCACCTTAAAATACCGCGGAAGCCTCAAGATGCCTTCAATTGTTGAATAATGGAACTGATTGTGAAGTCCTGCTTTCACATTGTCAAGCACTGTCAGTTCCTTAAACAGACGGATATTCTGAAAAGTCCTCGCGATGCCTGCATGATTGATCTCAATCGTCTTCTTCCCTGTAACCTCGGTTCCATCCAGCACTACACTCCCTTCGTTCGGCTTGTATACGCCGGTCAGAAGGTTAAATACCGTTGTCTTTCCGGCCCCGTTCGGGCCGATCAGTCCATATAACTGTCCCTTACGAATCGATATGCTGAATTCATCCACCGCCCGAAGGCCGCCAAAGGAGATGGAAAGATTTTTCACTTCAAGCATGATTTTATTCTTCTCTGTCATCTCTTATACCTCCTTCGTTTTTCCGCCAAACAAGTTTTTCGGAAGAACACGCTCTCTCCACTCAATTGCTTTCGGACTCCAGTTAAAGAGCATCATCGTGATCAGAACAACCGCGTAGATCAGCATTCGATAATCGCTCAAACCTCTTAAAAGCTCCGGAAGCAGCGTCAGCACAACAGCCGAAATAATGGAACCACGAATATTCCCGATTCCGCCAAGTACCACAAATACCAGAATCATGATCGACATATTGTAGCCGAAGTTCTTCGGAAGCGCCGTAAGTGTAGAAAGATTATGTGCATAGAGGACGCCTGCCACACCCGCAAGTGATGCGGAAATTGCAAATGCCATCATTTTATATTTCGTTATATTGATTCCGATAGACTCCGCTGCAATCCTGTTATCACGAATCGCCATAATCGCACGTCCGTCACGTGAATGAATCAGATTCAAAACGACTACCAACGTGATTAAAATCAAAACCACACCGATCAAAAAAGTCGAATCGTTCGGGGTTCCCGTAATTCCCTGCGGCCCGTTGATAATTGTCTCCCCGTCCACCGTCATATCAAGAGAGATTGCATCTTTCATGGAGAAATGATAACCGTTTTCATCCTTCCCAATAAAGAAAACATTTACAAGATTTTTGATAATCTCACCGAACGCAAGTGTCACGATCGCCAGATAATCCCCATTCAGACGAAGAACCGGTATTCCAATCAGAATGCCGAACAGTCCGGCAGCTGCCGCTCCGATCAGAAGCGCCAGGAAGAACCGCAGACCACCCGGCAGCGTATTCTTCGTCACCATTGAAAAAAATGCGCTTGAAAATGCTCCCACACACATAAATCCCGCATGGCCCAGACTCAGTTCCCCGAGAATTCCGACCGTTAAATTCAGCGACACTGCAAGAATCACATAAGTACAAAGCGGCACCAAAAGTCCACCCATAAGGCTTGATACGTGGCCTGTCGCCAGAAGAAGCTGTACAATGGCAAATACAATGATTACCATTCCGTATGTGATAAAATTATTTTTTGTATTTTTATTCATACTTTTTTTCATTTTTATAACCATGCCTTTCTATCGCCTGTGAACTTTTCTTATACCTTTTCCTGAATATTCCTGCCAAGAATTCCCGTGGGCTTCACAAGCAGCACGACAATCAATACACCAAACACTATCGCATCCGCCATCTGAGACGAAATATATGCCTTCCCGAAAATCTCTATGACACCGAGAAGAATTCCGCCAATCATAGCACCCGGAATCGAACCGATCCCGCCGAATACAGCCGCAACGAAAGCCTTGATACCGGGCATCGCGCCGGTATAAGGGGTCAGAGAAGGATACGCAGAACACAAAAGCACACCTGCAACCGCAGCAAGTGCGGAACCAATGGCAAATGTCAGCGCAATCGTTCCGTTTACATTGATACCCATAAGCTGCGCCGCACCCTTATCCTCCGACACAGCAAGCATTGCCTGGCCTGCCTTTGTCTTATTCACAAACAGCGTCAGACACACCATCACGATAATACCGACAAGAATCGTTACCATTGTCTCTCCCGAAATTGTGAGCTGTCCATCCGCAAGCTTCAGCGGAGGAATCGCCACAACGGAAGTAAACGATTTTGTGTTTGCTCCGAAAATCAGCAGGGCAAGATTCTGCAGCAGATAGCTTACGCCGATCGCGGTGATTAAAACCGCCAGAGGCGAAGACGCCATACGCAGAGGTCTGTATGCCACCCGCTCAATGGTTACTCCGAGCACCGTGCAGAGAATCATCGCCACGAAAATCCCAAGAAGAGGCGGAAGTCCCAACGTGCTCACAAATACAAACACGATATATCCTCCGACCATGATGACATCGCCATGTGCAAAATTCAACATCTTTGCAATGCCATACACCATCGTATATCCCAGCGCTATGATTGCATAAACGCTGCCCAGACTGATACCATTTAATAAATAAGACACAAAACTCATAACATCAACCATGACCTTTCCGTATATTGTCAAAAAACAGAAAAATAAATAAACACGCATACGATTATATCACAATACGAATCCGGTAACAAGCAAAAGAATCCGGCCGTTCAAAATCAAAAAGGGGCCGCTGACTGCCGCCTGCAACCCCTTTTGGTTATTCCGGTATATTACATTGCTTTGTAAGCGCCGTCTACGATCTTAACTGCCTTCGGTGCCTTTGAAGGCTCTCCGTCCGCTGTCCATGTCATTCCCTCTCCGGTAAGACCATCAACCGTAATCTCCGTCATTGCTGTCTTCATAGCCTCACATATGTCAGATGCACTCATATCCGCTGTAATTCCTGCTTTCTCACCTGCCGCTTTGATGATGTACATTGCATCGTATGCATCGGCTGCAAACTGATTTGGAGTGCCGCCATAAGCAGCTTCATACGCTGATACGAAGCTCTGCGTCTTCTCATCCTCTGCATCGGCTGCAAAAGGAGTCAGAAGCATAACTTCCTCTGCCAGAGCCGTGTCAAAGTTCTCGACTGCAAGAATTCCATCAAGTCCGTCACATCCGAAGAATAAAGGATCAAAGCCCATTGTGTCCGCCTGTTTCAAAATCAGAGAAGCCTCTGTATAGTAAATCGGAAGGAAAACAAGCTCCGCGCCTGCGTCTTTTGCCTTCTGAAGCTGCACAGAGAAATCCGTGTTGCTGTCTGCCGTAAAAGCTTCCGCCGAAACGATTTCGATTCCCTGCTCTTTTGCTCCCGCTGCAAATTTCTCATAGATACCGGAAGAGTAAACATCGGAACTGTCATAAATTACCGCAACCTTTGTAGCAAGACTGTGCTCTCCGATATACTGAGCGGATGCTGCCCCCTGGTTCGGGTCAGAGAAACATACGCGGAACGCGTTATCATACTGAATAGATTTGATTGCAGAACCTGAAGGTGTTAACTGAAACAGATTATCTGCCTGTGATTTCTCAACAACTGCCGTACAGGGATTGGAAGTAACCGTACCCATCAGAATCTGCATACCCCAGTCTTTCAAAGTGTTATACGCATTTACGGCCTTCTCCGCATCATGCTCATCATCCTGAAACTGAAATTCGATCAAAGCTCCGTTGATTCCGCCTGCCTCATTGATTTCCTTTGCTGCAAGCTCAGCCGCATTCTTTACCGCCTGTCCGTATACTGCCGCACCACCGGTCACAGGTCCGATCCCGCCAATCTTTATTACCGCGCCGTCTGCCGCTGGCGCCTCAGCTGCCGCATCATCTCCTGCTGCCTCATCCCCCGCTGCATCTGCCGCTGCCTCATCCCCAGATGATGCATTATCTGCCGCCGGCTGTGACGCACTGTTTCCACATCCGGTCAGCATCGAAGCCGTCATAGTGACAGCAAGTGCCATAACCAATAATTTCTTCATAATTTGTCTCCTCCTAAAACTTTTATTTTTTGAAAGTGTACTACCGACGCGGACATTTGTCAAGTCAGAAAATACACGAACATGATTTTTCCTGTTACAAAGAGGCGAATAAAAAGACACCTGAGTTGAAACTCAGGTGCCGCTTTGAGATTAGCCTTCATCAGTCGGTCGATGACACCAAGCCGTTTTTTTATGCCTGATTCAATAATTTTTTCATGAATCATCCCCATAACAGCTCCCGGAAAACCACACATCTCTTACACCCCACACTACACAATTTACCTATATTTTTGTGCATACAGCACATTCTGCTTCCACAAATTCCTTTTCAGTATAGCCAAAAGATACAATCTGTTCTTTTGTGGCCCCAGCCTGAATCATCCTTTCAACAGCATTCACCCGCTCTTTCTCTATGCCCTTTTTTTATGCCTTCTTTTATGCCTTTTTCCATGCCTTTTTCTATGCCTCTTTCCAGCATAACTTCTGACCAATTACACATAGTCTGCATCCTCCCTTCAAATTCAGTTGTCATTATCATTCCATATTCTTCTGTAAGTATATGTTTCTTTTCCTCTACGCTCGCCTCAGAAAGCAGCTTCTCCAGCATAGAGATCAGTGTGTTTTGGGAATGTTTTATCGTTTTCCCACCTCTTACATTGATAATGATACCCTAATTTATCGGGATCTGACGAATGCTGCGCTTCCAAATTAATTAAAAATTTCATTTCCGTTTCCTTATGATATACAGTAAAACGGATATCAAAGAAAATTTTTCCCTCTCCCGGAATATTATCCTCCGTGCTGGCTGCATTTACACGTCCCAGGTTTGAAAGTCCTGCATCCAGCGGCCTTGTTCCGACTTCAATATCCTCTCCAATGCTGGACATGATATTCTCAACCGCCATATCTCCAAATTCGTAACTGCCATTCTTACTTCCTTTCTTTCGTATGTGTTTACAATAGCAGATTTTTCTTAGACCGCGGAAATCCCTGTTGCATTGTTTTATTATAATTGACCTGCGCAAGAATATCAATCCTTCCACCCCGGAACCCTCAGGTAGAATAACCCTTCAGTCCAGGACTATGAAACTGCGCATCAGAAAAGGGGCTGCCAGTTCATACCGATTGTCGCCCCTTTCTAATGTCAAGCCAATTTTCGCACTTTGACTTTACAATCATATTCTGAAAAATTCCATATTTTTCTCAAGCTCCGAGGAGAGTTCCTTGAGGCCTTTCGCCGAATTTGCAAGCAGGCTGATTGTCGCATTCAGTTCCTGCATAGATGCGTTTGTTCTCTCTGTGTTTTCTGCATTTTCCTCTGATATTGCAGACAAATTGGAGATTACATCCACAATCTTTTCTCTGGCCTCATCACAGACTGCTGTCTGGCTTTCTATGACTTCCGTCTCCTCACGCGTCGCATTTACACCGTCAATCACATCGCGGAACTTAACCTGCGTCTCTTTGAGCTTCTCACGCTGCTCTTTGATAATTTCTTCCACTTCATCCATAACTACAACAGTCTCTTCAGATTCCCTCAGAAGATCATCAATAATATTCCCAATCTTTCCCGCCGAACCATTCGACTCCTCGGCAAGCTTCTGAATCTGTGACGCAACCACAGCAAATCCTCTTCCATGCTCGCCGGCCCTTGCTGCCTCAATACTTGCATTCAAAGAAAGAAGACTTGTTTCATCTGCAATCGAGGTAATAAGGTCCACCGCCTGACGAATCATCTGTACCGAATCGTTTGTCACATGCACCTGATGCCCGATTTTCTCAATCGCCTTTGTCGTCCTGTCATTCGACTTGCTCAGTTCCTCTATGATTATGGTAGACTCATCACTTGCACGCTTCATGTCTGCCGAAGTCCTTCCAAGCCCTTCCACGCTTCCTACGATCTCCGTAATCACCTCGCCCATATTTCCGACATTCATGGATGCAGTCGCCACTTCGTCGGACTGGCTGGCCGCACTTCTGCTGATCTCACCGACCGCATGTCCGATCTCATTTGTCGAATGACTCGTCTGCATCGCCATCTCCTCCAGAGAATTCCCCGACTCATACAAAACCTTAGATGAGTTTTTCACATTCCCAATAATAGCGACAAGCTCCGATATCAAAGTCTGAAGCTCCCTCGTCATGAATCCGATTTCATCATTCCGTTTTTGAGCCTTTTGGTCCACCGTCACATTCAGATTTCCCTTGCCAAGCTCCAGAATTACGCTCTCTGCTTTCTGAATTCCGCGCGCAAGAGAAGAAGAAACAAGCACCGCCAGCACCAGAACCACACAAAGCACTACCAGACACATTCCGATAATTGTACGAATCTTCTGGTTAATATATGTATTCACCTCATCACTTGGAAGGCCTGCAAATACCATTCCGACGACGTTTCCTCCCTGAATGACAGGCACATAATATCCATAATACGGCATACCATTGACTTCAATCTGGTCGTCTGAATATTCCTTCTTCCCATTGATCACTTCCCGAATCACAGCATCCGACGCTCTCGTGCCGATGAGCCGTTCCCCGGAACCACTGTCCTTTAAGGAAGTGGAAATACGCATATCACCGTAAAACACTGTGACATCATAGCCGGTATCCGACTTCAATTTATCTACGTATTCATAATTGCCGCTTACAATAAACTCGCCTTTCACCACGACCCCGGATGCATCTTCCGCATAATCTCCGGGGTCAACGGCAGCATAGATTTCCTGCACGGACATAGCCATACCCCGAAGTCCCTTGAATGCCTCGTCACGCATTCCCTCGCGAATACTGCCTGCCGCAAAAGCCGTTACAAATACGCCAATAATAATCATTGGCAAAATCGCCACTGACAAAAGTTTCATCTTTACGGAAAAGTATAACTTTCCTTTTTTTCTCATCTTTCAGCCTCCAATCTTTACCACTCCATGATTGTGTGGTTTGGAGTCAGCCCTCCCTTTTGCTGCCTGCCAAATTTGCAAACATGTGCTTTTTTATCGACATATATTATATCACAAATAGCGGTTTTGCGCCATAGAATACCGGCACTTTTTATCACTTTTAGCGTATATCCGCCATTTTCCATGCTTTGCTCAATGTTATCATCAACGTGGGAAATAACTGATTTCGGCGGTTTTTCCTTCCCATGTTTCCAGCTTCACATGCTCCTCATCACTCTCAAGAATATAATTATAAAGCAGCGGTATCTTCCCAAGTCCATGCGGCGCGTTGAGAATATATTGCGGAATCGCCATCCCGGACGTATGGCCGCGCAGGTATTTCATAATTGAAAGTCCCTCCTCAACCGTCATTTGAAAGTGCCTTGTACCGACCACCTGTTTTGGATGAAAAATATAGTACGGCTTTACACGAGCACGCAGCAGATTTTCATTCAGCATCTGCACAATGTATCTGTCATCATTAATTCCTTTTAAGAAAACCATCTGATTTCCGAGTGGTATACCGGCATCGGCAAGACGCGTACACGCTTTTACGGCGTCTCTTGTAAGCTCTCTTGGATGATTAAACTGAATATTCATATAAATTGGATGATATTTTTTCAGCATACTGCAGAACTCTTCCGTGATTCTCTGAGGCATCGTAACCGGCACACGCGTACCAATACGAATAATCTCCACATTCGAACACGCCCGTAAACCTTTGACCACATATTCCAGAAACTCATCGGACAGCATCATCGGATCCCCGCCCGTAATCAGCACATCTCTGATTTCCTCATTCTCTCTCACGTATGCAATTGCCTCATCCACCTGCGCACGGCTCTTCGTACTGTCACACTCTCCAATCAGGCGTCTTCGCTGACAATGCCTGCAAAACATCGCACATGCGCTTGTCACATTAATAATCAGTCGGTTGGGATAACGTCTTGTGATGCATGCGGCCGGATTTGTGTGCTCTTCATCCATCGGGTCAAGCTCCCCCTGCGTATCACGCTCGCGGGATGTCGGTATGGCCATACGATTAATCGCATACTCCTGATTTTCAAAATCCATCAGGGATAGATAATACGGAGTTGTCGCCCAGCGGTACTTTTCCGAAATTTCCCGTATCATTTCTTCATCCTCCGAAGAGAAATGCATAAACTGCGAAAGAACACCGGCATCGCTGATTCTGTTCTGAAGCTGCCAGCGCCAGTCCTCCCACTGCTCATTCGAAGCATTCAAATATGCCATAATCTGCTGCTTCTGTCTGTCCTCACGCTCCGTCATAACCGGATCCGTCGCCAAAGGATACGTCTTTTTAAACTCCATAAATCCACAGATTTCTTTTTTCAGTTCCTCCGCACGCTCCAAAGATATTTTTCTGCTTTCTTCCATCTCTTACCCCATCCCTTCCTGTCAGGCATCCTCAGAAATCCAATGACAATTCCTGCAGACGTCTTTCATATTCTTTCATTCCTTCTGTCTTATCCTTCTCGTATCTTATCACTTTTTTCTCCCAGATTTTGTCAATTTCTGCGTTCTTTTCATGAGAAAATTCTCCTGTACGCCCCACAATATAATTTCCGAGATACTTTGTAAACTTCTCGGCGCCCACCAGATTTAAATGACTTCCTGAATCCACATAATCCGTTCTCAGTTCATTTCCCATTTCATCTTTGTACCAGTCAAAATTTACATATTCAATCCCCTGTTCCTGCGCATATTCCGTAAGGGCATCATCATATTCGTCATACCAGTTATTTACATACGTCGGGGTCTTCATCAATACAAGCGGGATCTCTTCCCTGTTGCATAATTCACAAATACGGTCCAGATAGTTCCATGCCTTCTCAGGAAAATCATAAGTTTCCCGAGGTTCCCTGTCATAAATCACCTGCTCATCCGGTATATCAAACTGCATAATGAATCCATTGTAAGTCACATCCGGCACCCTGGCTGCATAATAGAAATCATCTTTCGTAAGCTCCTTCCAGCGTGAGTGAAATCGAAACACAGGAAAGAAATACGTAATCATCTGCTCTCCTTCCCACATCGAAGCCCTGATGCAGTCGTATTTGCTTTTGGAAAAACGCATCCCGTCAAGCGCTTTCCGGTTCGATGCTTCCTCCACAAACTCCCCACCGTATTTCATAAAGCTCATATCTACCATGACAAGCTTTGGCCGGTGATCCCGAAGTGCATCCTCCAGCAAATAATAGGACTGCCACAAAGTCTGCGAAGCATTTGCCCTGACATAAGAAGTACAACCATAATTTTCATACAGACAGACAGGCGATATCGCATTATAAACTGTGCTTGAGCCAAAAAACAGAATATCAAGTTCCGTCTTCTCCCGGTAGAATTCTGCCGTTACACGGCCATCCTGATTATTATCCACATATTTCGGAATAAAAATGCGGTTAAGCGCTGCCACAGCCACTGCAATCACCACAAGTCCCGCTGTGAAAATCAGTATTCTTTTCCACTTCATTCCAATTCCTCCGTCAAAACTGTAAATAGATAAAATCACGTGCATCATATCCGATTCCGTAAGAGCCGAATATAATCACTGTAATTACAAGAACTGCCATACACACCCAGCGTACCGGAAGCTTCTGTTCCATAATACGGTCACGGATACTGCCCTTCCTCTGCAACAGGCTGACGCCAAGAACCGCAAGGCAGGCAAAAAGCGCTGCCCTTAACTCCTCTGGCGGAAGCCCCAGCTCCGCTATTTTACCAGAATTAAAATCAGAAAAATTGTGAAATACTCCCCGTATCACGGAACACGCATCTCCCACACTCGCCGATATATCAAACACCCGGAGGAACGACATAATTGTAAACGTGCGGATTACCTGCCAGTATTTCCGTATTTTCCCGTCCTGACGAATATGAAGCAACGCATACCCCCTGTCGTAATAAGGCTCCAGCTCCGTGCTGACAGCAAGAATCAGGAAATTAAGCAGTCCCCATACAATATACCGCCACTCCGCACCATGCCATAGTCCTGTTGTAAACCACACAATAAACATGGATACGTAAATGGGCACTTTTTTTCCGATTGTTTCACTTATATGAGTGCGCGTCCATTTCCCAAGATTCAGCGTCCACTTTGCGATCGAAAGCGGATAAAAAATATAATCCTTAAACCATGTTCCAAGCGTAATATGCCATCTGCGCCAGTACTCTGCTACAGATTTGGAGAAAAATGGACGGTCAAAGTTCTTTGCCATCCGGACGCCGAACATCCTTGACACACCGATCGTAATGTCAATCCCGCCGGAAAAATCACCGTAAATCTGCATGGAATAAAGAAAAATGGCAAACAGAATATACGCGCCGCCAAGCTCCCTGTGTGAAGCGATCGTATTCCCCACATAAGAGGCCACTCTGTCTGCAATCAAAAGCTTCTTAAAGAGACCCCACATCACCTGATAAAAACCGTAAACCAACTGGCGGAACTCACAGTCATGCCCCTCAAAAAGCGTCTCCGAAAGCTCAGGAAAACGACCGATCGGTCCCTGAATGATCTGTGGGAAAAAAGATACGAAAAGCGCGAATTTCCCAAAATGACGCTCCGCCTCATACTTGCCAAAATACAGGTCAATCAGATATCCTGCTGCCTGAAATGTATAAAAAGAAATCCCGAGCGGCAGCACCAGGTCAAAAAATCCGAAATAATCCGTACGTCCGAAAAAACGCAAACGGAAGAGATTCACGTTGGCAATCACAAAATTCGCATACTTTAAAAATGCAAGTACGCCAAAATTAAGAAGAAGGCAGAGAACGAGAACCGTTTTCTGCCTCTTCTTCATAGATGATTTGTATGCCTTCTTCTCTTCTTTGGAAAGATCTTGCTTATTCGATTTCAAATAGGCTTTCTGCTGTTTTGCAATACGGTCAATCCACAGCCCCGCCCCATAAACCGTCGCCGTCGTCACGATCAGATACAACACATACCGCCTCATAGCAAGGATATAGAAGCTATAGCTTGCCACTAAAAGTACAAGATACCGATATTTTTTCGGAACCGCATAATATGCCGCAAGGCATACTATCATAAAGAAAACAAAGCCGAAAGAAACAAAAGACATGGGTAACCTCCAAATTAACTGATCTGTAACAAATACGCCCCCTATTCTTCCGCCAGCCGCGTCACAAGATCATAAATCGCCTCCGCCGAATTAAAATTCTCAGGAATCATGTGTTCCGCTCCGATCTCCACATCAAATTCATCCATAAGTTCTCCTACCAGCGTCACAATATCAAAAGAATCGAGAATCCTTTTGTCTATCAGCTCTGTTTCCACTTCATAATCCACTTCCGGGTGGAGTCCTTTTAAAATATTGATTACGTCTTCCATCTTTTTCTCCATTTCCGCGCCGCTTTTTGTTCATAACGAGTTTGCGACAAGCCATATGGCTTTGCAGCGCACAGACACAAATCCCGCGATTGAAAATTTCTGATTTCAATCTTCCTTCTCTTTTTTACTTTAAATACATTTCCTTCAGTTTCATCCTGTCCGCTTTGCCTCCTGCCGTCAAAGGCATTGTACCGATCTGATGATAGATACTCGGAATCATGTAGCGTGGCAGTTTTTCCTTCAAAAGTCCGATCATAGTTGCCTCTGTGATGCTGTCCGCCACATAAATCAGAAGGATACGGCTCCTTTCCCTGTCGAACAGACAGCACGCCGCACTCACGCCGTCAAGCGAATTTACAGCGGCCTCTATCTCGCCAAGCTCAATCCTGTGCCCCATATGTTTAATCTGGTAATCTTTGCGCGACGCAAAGACAAGTTCGCCTCTGTCATTATAAGACGCCAGGTCCCCAGTCCGGTAAATCAGTTCCGGATAGGAGTCATTCAGCGGATTCTGAACAAACACCTCACACGTTTTCTCCGGTGCATTGTAATATCCATGCGAAAGGCACGTCCCCTTTACACAGATCTCACCGATAACCCCCACATCCGACTCTGCGATCAGACCGTTCTGCTCATTCAAAAGAAAAACGCCACTGTTTAAAAAGGGCCGGCCAATCGGAATCGTCTCGGTATCTTCAAATTTGCGGTCAACGATATAATAAGTACAGACTCCCGTAATCTCCGTCGGACCATAAATCTGCACGAAAACAGCTTCCGGATAGTAACTCTGCCAGTAATTAAAGCATTTCGTCGGCATAGCCTCCGCGCCAAAAATAATTTTGCCAAGCGATGACGGCCGAAGCGTCTTCAACCCCCGGAACGCAGATACCATATTCAGCGCAGACGGCACCCAGCGGATGGTCGTAATTCTGTGGTCTTCCAAAAACTGCAGAAGCTTTAACGGCATTGAAAAATACGCCAGAGGAACTATCCACATGGATGCCCCCATCTTAAGCGTGCAATAGATATCAATCAGGGACGCATCGAAATAAAAAGGCGCCTGATTTGCAATCACATCCCCGGACGTGATACAGATTTCCCCACAGAAATGTTCCATATAATCAATCAGCGAACGATGCGGTACGACAACGCCTTTCGGCACACCGGTCGAACCCGATGTATAAAGCACATAGGCAGGGTCCGTATCAAGAAAACAACGCCGTGTCTCAGCAAGGAGCGCTTCATCCGACTCCGTCCCTGTCAGCTCCGCAAACCTAAGCAGAGGGATGCCGGAAGACACCTTTTCCGCCTTTTCCATATTGATCTCATCCACAAGAATGGCTGAAGGCTTCAGATTCTCTATAATCAGTTCCACACGTTGTTCCGGCATCGCCGTATCCACCGGAACATAAAAGCATCCCGCATATAGTACGCCCATAAATGCTGCAATATCCTTCGGGCACTTGTCCATATAGACAATGACAGGTCCGCGCGCAGTCTCTTTCTTAAGCAGCCCGGTTCCTATCGCTTTCGCGGTTTTTAAAAGTTCCCCGTAGGTGTAAGAAAACGTTTCGTCCGCATACGAAATTTTATCTGGAAATTCCTGCGCGGAATATTCCAGATATTCCAGTACATTTGTAATCATGCTTCAAATTCCACTGTCACATAAGAAGCAACTCCCTGCTTTTCCACCTGTGTGACAATCCCTTCCAAATTCTTAAGACTTTCCGATTTCCTGAAATTTCCTGACATTGCGATTGCCGGAACAATGGTATAATAGACGACAAGACCACCCTGAAGCTTCGATTCCTCAACTTCGACCCGTGCCCCGGGAACAATATGTTCATAGTCAATCTCCATCTTAAATTTCATTTCCCGCGCCAATCTGCATCTGTCCTTTCTTTCCTCTAATTTCATCATTATATACTAAACGGTTTCATATGGCAATTCTTTCCCTGGAATTTTGCACCAGCTTCATACAAATCCTGTATTATCGCTGTCTCAGATTCCGCCGCGCCATCTGAAACAGCAGCTGGACAGTCCTTTGTATCGTCTTCTTCGTATCCTCGTCAAAATTCTTCCATGACTTTGCAATTTTGATTGCTTTTCCCAATCTGTCCTCCGACAATTCCGTAAGCTTCGTGCACTCCGCCGCATCAATAATCTCAAACAGGCCATCCACAAACCGCTTTCTCTCGTTTACGTCCATAGCGCCAATCCATTCACGAAGCGTCCTGTCCGCAAACCGGCTTCCGTCCGTCACCCCGTCCAGGTGAATGAAGGAAGGGCCCAGCACCTGCCATGAAAATGGGTCATGCTGAAAAATACCTGAATGCATACTGTCTACCACCTCGTAATCCTCCCCATGCCCCAGCAGCATTCCCACGATGGAGGATTTTGGTACAATGGTATGAATCCGGTCCTTAAAGCCGCCAAATGACGCTCCCTTTACAGTATCCTCCATAAAGCCCGGCCCGTCATTGTTATAAACATCCACAATCCGCCTCTGAACTTCCTCTCCGGAAAATACGGACGCATACACCGCAAGATTTCCGCCTTTTGAGTGTCCGCCCACCCTGATTCTCCCTGGAAGGACGGCTGCCTGTTTCAGATACGAAAGAGCCATCTCCTGTGCCGGGACACACGTGAGAAAGCTCATGTTAAAATCTTCTTTCCATCCTATAATGTTATTATCCGTTCCCCGAAATGCAACATAGATGGTTCCATCCGGCATAAGAGTTGTCACAGCGGCAAACTGTGTCTCCCTCTCCCTATCCACATGATTGACATAACCTGTCATTTTCATACCTGAAAATCTCGGAATGTGCCTGATTTTTTTCAGCATGAAAAGAATCTGTTCGGACATCATCGGCCCGACGCTGCTGCGCTCAAGGTAAAGTCCGGAATCAAAGAAGATTTCCGAAGCCTGTTTCACCGTAACAGGAGTATCCTTAAAGTTTCCCGGAACAATCCCTTCAAAATCAATATACGAAAGCTGGCTTAACACAAGATTGTCCACTTCATTAAACGAATCGCATAGAATGGGAATATCACCACGCCAGTCCAAATAGTCCAATAAACCTGCCATCTTAAATCCTCCATACCGACACTTGCACAATTTTCAAGAAAGAGACGGCACAGTGTCCGTCTCTTTCACAATTATTTTTTATTCATATATACAATAAAACTGTTTCTGCGCAATATTTTGATATACTGGGAAAGCCTCTCATAAAGCGGTTCCGCCTTTTCACCGAACTGACGCTTTACCTGCTTCCCAATCTCATATACATCGCGCGTTCCATCAATCTGTTCCCACACAAAGGAACCAAATTCATCAAGCTCTATATAACTGTATTTCGGTTTTTTAAGGAGAATCTGCGTAAGTCGAAAAAACAATCCCCGGTTATGCACCCGCACCTCAATTCTTCCGTTCTCCTTCTTCTCATAAGGGTACAAATCATTATGTTTCGGGACATAATCAAGAAAATTTTCCTTATTGCCCTTTTTTAACGCCATCCTTTATTTCTTTCCCTTCTTTTTCACCGAACCTGTCATAGCCATAACAAGCGTAACGACCAGCAGCGCAAAGAACACAAGACCGCCCCAGTTGCCAAGCACCGCTGCCGGAAGAACGCCGTTAAATCCGACCAGCATATCACCGACTGTCTTGTCTCCTACTTTTACAATCGCAAATACGGCCAAAAGGATTCCGACAAGCCCCTCGCCGGCAATCATACCGGATGAATACAGGACACCGGTATCCACCATCGTTTTCCTGTCCGCTTCATTTGAAACTTTCTTCTTATTCTCAAAATACCACCTTAAGAGACCGCCTGCCATAATCGGAGTGCTCAAATGAATCGGCAGATAAAGGCCAACTGCAAAAGGAAGTACCGGAATTCCAAGAATCTCCACAACAATTGCAATAAATACGCCTACAAACACAAGTCCCCACGGAAGATTTCCTCCCATAACGCCTTCCACTACCATTTTCATAAGCATCGCCTGAGGCGCCGGAAGCTCCGTTGTGCCATATCCCCATGCTGCATTTAACAGGTAAAGCACGCCGCCGATCGCAAGCGCAGATACAACCGTACCAATAAGCTCACCGATCTGCTGTCTGTAAGGCGTCGCACCTACCAGATATCCGGTCTTTAAATCCTGTGACGTATCACCGGAAATCGCCGCAATAATACAGATAATGGAACCAATGGCAATCGCCGCGATCATACCCTGCATTCCTGTGCTGCCTGTCAGTTTCAATATAATTGATGTAAAAAGCAGCGTAGCAATCGCCATACCGGATACCGGGTTATTGCTGCTTCCGATTAATCCAACCATACGTGAGGAAACCGTCGCAAAGAAGAAACCGAAAACTACGATGATAACCGCCCCGAGAAGAGACACGGGAATTGCCGGAATCAACCAGATTGCAACCGCAATCACTGCAATCCCAATCAGAACAAAATGCATCGGAATGTCCTTGCTTGTCCTGTCCGTACCCGTATTCTTTCCAATACCGGTCACTGCCTTGCGGAATGTATTGATAATCAGGGGCAAAGATTTAATCAGGCTCATGATACCGCCTGCCGCTACCGCGCCCGCACCAATGTAACGGATGTAATTGCTCCAGATCCCCCATGTACCGAGACTGCTGATCGGGTCTGTCGCCGGATAAAGCACCATATCCCCGCCAAACAGCACAATCAGAGGCATAATTACAAACCAGCCGACCGTACCGCCTGCCAGAAGGTAAGAAGAAACCTTCGGACCGCAGATATATCCGACGCCCGCCAGCGCCGGCAACACATCCGCACCAATGCCGGAACCTTTATAAGTTTTAAACTCAAAATCAACTTCACTTGGGAATAATTTGATTCCATCCGCAATAAACTTGTAAACAGCGGCAATCCCAAGTCCGGTAAACACATAACTTGCCTTGCTTCCGCCCTCTTCTCCTGCTAAAAGAACCTCCGCACACGCCTGTCCTTCCGGATACGGGAGCGTCCCATGCTCCTGTACAATCAGCGCCGTACGCAGCGGAATCATAAACAATACACCGAGCAGACCGCCGCAAAGAGCGATCAGTGCAATCTCCGCCAGAGAAGGCATCGCCGTACCGCCTTCCTGCGCCCACATAAACAGCGCCGGCATCGTAAAGATTGCCCCCGCTGCCACCGACTCTCCTGCTGAGCCAATCGTCTGGACAACATTGTTCTCAAGAATCGAGTCTTTTCTCAAAACAAAACGGATAATTCCCATAGAAATAACCGCCGCCGGAATCGATGCCGACACAGTCATACCGACACGGAGTCCCAGATACGCATTTGCTCCACCGAACAGGATTGCCAAAATTGAACCCAGCACAATAGAGGTCACCGTCAGTTCCGGGAGCGTCTTTTCCGCCGGAACATATGGCTTGAACTCATTTTTGTTACTCATAATATATCCACCTTTCACGGTCTGTCCTATCCTCATCGATGCAGACCTAGTAATCGAATTTAATTTTACTAAAAAAAGAGTCATCTTGCAATCTCTTTTTATGCAAAATGCCTCTTTTTTCCTGAATCTGCCTGCTAAAAGCTTTTTATTTCATCATCTTCGTCATCACTTGACTTGTCAATATACCGGATTACAACATAATAGCCATAGCTGTCGTTCACTTTTACAAAAACACGGTCATTTACCTTTTTTCCTAAAATTGCCTTGCCAATCGGCGACTCAATGCTGATAAACCCCTTCAGGGAATTTCCGCGGATGGATGTCACAAGCTTATATGTTTCCGTAAAGTCATCCTCCTCAAAATATAATTCCACCGTGTTATTCATCCCCACCTCATCGTCCTCTGACTCATCATGCACGACTTCCGCAGTCTTTAACATTCTCTCCAGATATCGTATTCTGCTCTCATTCTTATTCTTGTCCTTTTTTGCCGCATGATACTCAAAATTTTCCGAGAGATCTCCATGTGCCCTTGCCTCTTTGACTGCTTCTATCGCTTCTTTTCGCACAACAAGTTTTCTGTGCTCAATCTCCTTTTTTATCTTCTCAATATCACTCTCTGTCAGCCTTTCTCCCATAAAGCCTGGTACACTTCCTTCCTGATTCTGTTCTTTCCCCTGCCCCTTACCTTCTTAAAATGGCTTCGATCTCATCAAGCTCCACATCCGTAAAACACAGATTCTGTACCACTTTCACATTATCCTCAATCTGCTCCGGCCTGCTCGCACCGATCAGAACTGTCGTTACACGATCGCCGCGAAGCACCCATGACAGGGCCATCTGCGCCAGCGACTGTCCACGCCTTTTTGCAATTTCATTTAAGTCAGATACTTTTCCAATCAGTTCCGGCGTGATACTGTCTTTTTTCAGGAAATGATTTCTCGTCGCCCTGCTATGCTCCGGCACACCATGAAGATATTTATCCGTCAGTATTCCCTGTTTCAGTGGCGAAAAACAGATGCATCCAGCTCCGATTTCAGACAGCGCATCCAGCAGACCGTCATCTTCCACCCACCGGTCGAGCATACTGTATCTCGGCTGATGAATCAGAAGCGGCGTTCCGTTTTGCTTAAGAATTTCAGCGGCTTCTCTCGTCTGCTGTGCATTATAATTGGAAAGTCCGACATAGAGCGCCTTCCCCTGCCTTACAATATCGGAAAGAGCTCCCATTGTCTCCTCAAGCGGTGTATCGGGGTCGGGTCTGTGATGGTAGAAAATATCTACATAATCAAGCTTCATTCTCTTCAAAGACTGGTCAAGGCTTGCCATCAGATATTTTCTGGAACCATGATCGCCATAAGGCCCCGGCCACATATCATACCCTGCTTTCGTTGTAATCAGCATTTCATCCCGGTAAGGGCGCATGTCGCTCTTCATAATACGCCCGAAGTTCTCCTCTGCCGAACCATACACCGGTCCGTAATTATTCGCAAGGTCAAAATGTGTAATCCCCAGGTCAAATGCCCGGAATATCATTTCTTTCATATTCTGAAATGAATCCACGGAACCAAAATTATGCCATAATCCCAGCGCCACACGCGGCATCAGAATACCGCTCTTTCCGCATCGAAGGTATTTCATTTGTTCATATCTGTTTTCCTGTGCCTGATACATTTTCAAGCCCTCCAATCTGTTTTTACATGTTCTTAAAACCTTGCCTGCATCTGCTTTGGCTGATGGATGATAAGAACCTGTTTTTGATTGTCTCATCATATCACATTTAAAGTGAAAAAGAAAGCAGCAGAGTTTCTGCACTCTGCCACCTGTGTAGGATTTTCTCCTTATACATAAAATATTTTTTCATCTTCTATGCGGATACATGCAAGTTTTGCATGCAGTATGCGTCTTCGAAAAGCACATCCACAGTCAATATCATAAAAAACGCAGTCTTTCTCCTGATCGTAACAGCGGAATACTTTCCCTCTGTTATAGGAGAATACTTCCTTTACAATCGTGGGCGTATGTCCCGCTATCACCATTCCGTTTCGTTTTCCACCCAATTGACAGCTCTCCTCCCTGGCATACAGATAAAAGTCTTCCAGACTCGGAAACAATGCACTGATTTCTTCAACGTTCTCGGCATATCCTGCATGGACAATCACGCAGGGCCGGCCTCCGGCTTCCGTTTCATAATAGTACGGCATATCTCGAATCATTTTCATCCATCTGCACAGGTCATTGAGATTCACATCATAATCTCCAAGCAGACTGCCGATTGTACCGTACCGGTCAAAGCACGGGACAGAAAGCCTCTGCTTCCTGAAAATTCCATTCACAAGTCCATATAAAGCCAAAGCGTCCTGATTCGATGTAAAATCCGACTGCGTATCCCTTTTCCCGTCAATGCAGAGCATCAAGTCAATGTATGACGCAAATTCTTCCTCATGATTCCCACGTATAAGCCAGACATTCTCCGGACGCTGCTCCATCCACCTAAGCATATCATAGGTCTTTTTTCCCCGTTCAATCGAATCCCCTGCCAGAATCAGCCGATCGGCGTCGGAAAAATGAATTTTCTTAAGCATACGCTGAAATTCTGTATAACAGCCATGAATATCACTGATTACATAGGTACTCAAATACAACCTTCTTTCTGTAAAATGATTCCTCTCACGTTTCCTTTACGCCCGTGCAGACTCCAGAAAGCAGTGAAGAGCGCCGACCAGATTTGCATCATTGTGAAACCTGCACTCTACTACCTCCGCCCGGGGTACATAATAAGGACATTTTTGATATAAGATCTCCAGATGATTCTTAATGTACTCGATAAATACCGGCTGCGCGCTGATACCCCCTCCAATCGCAATCCGCTCCGGGTCAAGCACTGTCTGGATATTAAAAATCTGAGTGGCAATCCCTCTTGTAAATTCCTGTAAACACTTAAGAGCTTCCGGCTCCCCGGCGCTTACACCCTCAAATACCATAATTCCGTCCACCTCTTCCGGATTCAGATTCTTCTCCTTCGCATACAATCTGCATAACCCCGGCGTTCCGCAACGTTTCCCCCAAATATCGTCAAAATCCGCCGCATTGTCTTCTTTCAGATTAATGTAGGAAACTTCGCCTGCCGAAAAATGCCTGCCTCTGTGCAGCTTTCCATTCCTGATGAATCCGCCGCCGATCATTGTCCCGAAAATCAGGACAAATCCGTCTTCCACATCGCGGAGACTGCCTGCGGCAGCTTCCGCCATCGCCGCACACTTTGCATCATTCTCCATAGAAATCCTTACGGGGCATCTCTGATGCAGGTTCTGCCTCATATAAAATCCGTCATTGTAGCGCAGGGCGCCTCCCATAGCACAATATCCCCGTTCCGAATCAATAATTCCCGGCATCGAAATAGCAATTCCATCCACTTCCGGCATTCCGTCATAGATTCTGCCAATTGTTTCAATCAGTTCCTCTCTTCCGCTCTCCGGTGTCTTTACCGTACCTCTGGTCAGAACCGTCCCATCCTGTTTCATACGCGCATACTTGATCCATGTTCCACCAATATCCACCGCCAAAACTTCCATCCCTGCCATGACCTCCACGCCGCCTTAACAGCTGCTCATATTCCGGCCAGCCCCTGTCAGTCCTTCAAAATCTTTGATGAAGTCTTCAACAGCCGACGTAACCGCCTGGTTCTTTACAAGGCCTTCCATTACATCCGGTGCAACCGTAGACGCTCCGATTCCATACTCACACAATTCCAGAAGCTGTTGAGAATTTTTAAAGCTTGCAGCAAGCACTTCCGTTTTCAGATTGTTATTTTTAAATAGGTCATGAATATTCTTTGCCACCTGAATACCATTATACCCCATATTGTCAATACGGTTAATATAAGGCGCTGCATAGGATGCGCCGCATTTTGCCGCCAGAAATGCCTGCATTGGCATGTAAACAGCCGTTGCCGTCACAGGAATCCCTTCCGCGTACAACGCTTTCATAGCTTTGAATCCTTCTTTCAGGGCCGGAATTTTCACATATGTATTCTCTCCAAGCTCCTCCCGGATGCGGTGCGCTTCCTCTATCATACCGGCCGCCTCTCTTGACACTGCCTGCACATGAAGCTGTGCCTCTTCTCCGATAAATGCACGGATTTCTTTCAGAATTTCGTAAGGATTTCTCCCGCTTTTTGCCAAAATAGTGGGGTTAGTTGTCACACCATCCACCGGATAATATTCATAAATTGTTTGTATTAAATCTATATGCGCATCATCAATCATTAATTTCATATCACTTTTCCTCCTGTGAATATCTATTCTTTTTTACATCAACGCCTGTTCCGTTCTTCCGATAATATCATCCTGCGTCTTTTTGGAAAGTACATTGAAAAACGCACTGTACCCTGCCACACGGACAATCAGATCCTTGTGATTTTCCGGATGTTCCTGCGCATCCAGCAAAGTTTCTTTTGATACAATATTGTACTGTACATGATAGCCATGCAGCCTGTTAAAAAAAGCCCGTATCAGCATTTCAAGTTTCTGCTTGTTTTCCTCGGTAGACAGCATCTGAGGCGTCATCTTCTGATTCAGGAGCACACCCCCGGTAATCTTTTCCGTCGGCAATTTTGAAACGGTTTTAAATACCGCCGTCGGTCCGTTCTTATCCGCATTATGTGCAGGACTGCAGCCCTCGGCCAAAGGCTCACGCGCATGTCTGCCATCCGGCGTCGCCATAGTTCCCATTCCCTGGCCGACATTAGCGCTGATTGAAGAAGTTCCTCCATAACGGATACCTCCGATCGGACCTCTCTTGTAACGCGTATTCGGATAATTTTTAATTTCATCAAGATAAGAATCATACGCTTTCACAACCAGCTGATCTACATAATCATCATCATTGCCGTACTTTGGCGCATCTTCCTCAAGCATTCTCTGTATCTTCTGATTTTCAGGTGACTTGAAATCGTCAAGGATTGCATTCCAAAGCTGCTCTCTTGTAATCTTTCTCTCCTCATACACCAGCTTCTTTATGGCAGCCAGCGAATCGGCCATATTTGCAATTCCCACCTGAAGGCCCGAAATAAAGTCATAGACCGCACCGCCTTCTTTGATTGTCTTTCCCCTTCCTATACAGTCATCTGTAAGCGCAGAGCATAAAATATCCGGTACGTCTCTTTCAGACGCCTTATCGATAGCATTCTCCACAATCACACTGTAACGGGTCATTTCACGCACAGTCTTATCCCAGGATGCCATCAGTTCCTCATAAGTGTCCATTTCCCTGAAATGTCCATAACCTTTTGTAAACCGCCGGCCGCTTGTCAGATCAATGCCATCATTCATCGCGCAGAGCAGAACCCTCGGGAAATTGATATAAGACATTCCTGTACAGCGATACCCCCATTTGCCAGGCACTGCTGTCTCCACACAGCCTATGGCGCTATAATTATATGCATCCTCTTCCTTCACGCCCCAGCCCATAAAAGAGGGTATGATAATCTCATCATTATTCAACGCGGGCATTCCAAACCCTAACTTCATCACTTCAATGCATTCATCAAAAAACTGTTTATTCAGATTCTTATGATACCGCACCGTCAGGTTGGGCTGTGTCAGGCGTGTCTGCGCAACGGACCGAAGCACTGCGAAGCTCAGTTCATTGACCGCGTCTTCCTTATCCGTTGTCTGCCCGCCGATCGTGACATTCTGGTACATCGGCGACCCTGCCGAACTTAATGTATGGGCCTGCGACCTTACCTTATTGATCGTCAGTGTTTTTATCCACAAACAGGTCAGAAGTTCAACCGCGTCTTCTTTTGTTATCTTCCCCTGCGTTACGTCCTTCTTATAATATGGATACATGTATTGATCGAATCTTCCGTAGCTTAAAGAATGTCCATTCGATTCAATTTGCAGAATCAACTGTATAAACCAGACAGATTGTACCGCTTCCCGGAAAGAACCTGCCGGTTCGTATGGAACTTTCGCACAAATTTCCGCTATTTCCTGAAGTTCCACTCTCCTTTCCGGATTCCCTGCTTCGTCTGCCAGCTTACGGGCCAGCCTGCTATAACGCAGCGCAAATTTACGGACCGCATCAATCACAATCAGTACAGCATTGTAAAATACATTTTTATCAATGCTCTCCGGCTCCGTAAAGTCAAGAGCGTCTCTCAAAGCTTTTGTTCTTTCCTCATACCCTTTTAAACCCTCTGACAGCAATTTTTCATAATGAACCGCAAGATGAGCGTCACCGGCGTTTAGTTTCCCTTCCATGCCAAAAACACCTGTTTCCATAAATACACTCACTTCATCCGGCAAAAGCGCCTCACCTCTTGCACGAAGATTGTTATTCTCCCAGAAAGGTGCAATGTTCCTAAGCTGCTCCTTCGTTTCCTCTGTGATATAAAAAACATCACCATCTCTCTGTTCGAACAAATCAAGCTCATTCATCACAAATTCAAGCGTATATTCCGGAAAAATCGGAGCATTCGTATTTTTCGTCGCCTGATTTCCCGCAATCAGCGTTTTGTCCTCTATATAAATTGTCATGCATTCAAGAATCTTCTTCAACATCAGCGCTCGTACCATGACTCTGGGCTGATTTTGGTTCTCCTTATAAACCTGCGTTGCCAGCACAGCACGCTCCGCATCAATATATGGCTTCTCATCAAGAACTTCCTCCCTGAAAGCCTTCATTCTGTCTGTTAATGACCCGAAATATGTCTTATCTCCCATAGCAGCCTCCTTATATTTTGTTCGTAACTCTTTTGTATTCTGTTTGTAATTTTAATTTATCATATGCTCATAATAAAGTCAATATTATTTCATTCGAAAATAATAATAATTTTATTTGAAATTATTTAGTTGACCAAAGTCTCATATATGATATAATAAAATCATACAAGCAACTCACAATAACACGAATATGATACTGTTTCATATATGGAGGTTTCCTATGAAAAAAGCAGATTATAAAAAAACAGGTATTTTGTTCAATATTCAGAAATTCAGCGTTCACGACGGCCCGGGCATAAGAACCGTCGTATTCCTGAAAGGCTGTCCCCTGCGCTGCCAGTGGTGCTCCAATCCGGAAAGCCAGCTTATGAAAAAACAGATATTATGGAATCAGGAAAAATGCGTCCATTGTCATCACTGTATAGAGATATGTCCCGAGAATGCCATATCCCTTCATGACGGCCGCATTCACATTTCGGCGGACAAATGCACCGGCTGCATGCGCTGCACAGATGCCTGTCCGGACAACGCTCTGAAGCCGGAAGGAAAAAGACAGACGGTGCAGGAAATAATTGATATTGTCATGCAGGATCAGGTGTTTTATGAAGAAAGCGGCGGCGGCATAACATTATCCGGCGGTGAAATTCTCTCGCAGCCGGACTTTGCCTTGCATCTCCTGCTTGCCGCAAAAGAAAGGGGCCTTCATACATGCTGTGAAACAACAGGATATGCGAAAACAGACAATTTTGACAGTATAACAGAGTATGTGGATATGATTCTATTTGATTTAAAACACTGGAACGCAGACAAACACCGAAAAGGCACCGGCGTATCCAATGAGCTCCCTCTTTTTCATATGAAACGCGCGATTGAAAAGGGAAAAGACGTTCTGCCAAGAATCCCTGTCATTCCGGAATTTAATGATTCACTACAAGACGCCGCCGCCTTCGCGGATGCATTGCACAGGGCAGGCGCCGGCCGGTGCCAGCTTCTTCCGTTTCACCAATTCGGGGAAAACAAGTATCGTCTGTTGGACAGGGCTTATCTCTATGAAAATGTGCCATCCTTGCACAGGGAAGATCTGACGGACTATCAACAAACTTTTATCAATTGTGGAATCAATGCATTTTTTTAGAAATATACTTTCATTCACAATTGCATTGTATTGCAAAAGCAAAAAACTGTGTTATACTTATAGCGGATTTCTGAAATTATGGAAAGGCATGGTTTTTATATGAAGAACAGGGAAAATAAAATACTGGAGCTGCTGATTGAGGAAAATAAAGCAGAAGTGTCGCTTCTCTCCGAAACGCTTGGCGTATCGCAGGTCACAATCCGAAAAGATCTGGATGCTCTGGAAAGCCGAGGCATTATAAAGCGGGAACATGGTTTTGCCCTTCTGTGCAGCGCAGACGATCTGCGCGGAAGAATTGCATATCATTATGAGGAAAAAAGGGAAATTGCCAGGAAAGCGGCCGGACTTGTCAGTGACAACAGCACCATTATGATTGAAAGCGGAAGCTGCTGCGCTCTTTTGGCCGATGAGGTAGCCGCTACAAAAAAAGAACTGACCATCATCACAAACAGCGCTTTTATTGCCGATTATATTCGTGGAAAGTCGGATTTCCAGATCATTCTTTTAGGGGGAATCTATCAGCCGAACTCCCAGGTCATGGTAGGACCTATGATTCGCCAGTGCGTTGAAAACTTTCTTGTAGATTTGTTTTTTATTGGAACAGACGGATACACGCAAAAGGCCGGCTTCACAAACTGTGACCAGATGCGGGCACAGGCCGTACGGGATATGGCTGGCCAGGCAAGCCAAGTCATTGTTCTGACCGAAAGCAATAAATTTCATAAACACGGCGTCGTGCCGCTGAATCTGAAAGATCAAATAAAGACCGTGATCACCGATGCGCTGATACCGGATACCATGAAAACCGAATTAGAGGGGAAAGGGATCCGTCTCATTATCTGATTCATACAAAGCTGCATAGAAAATCCCCGACAGGAAATCCAATCTTCCTGTCAGGGATAACACTCCGGCCATAGTATACAAACTCCTTAAATCAGTTCAAAACCTTTCTCAAAGTATCAAACAGCACCTCAACATCAATCGGCTTTGCCAGATGACCATTCATTCCACCCATCAAAGCTTTCCTCTTATCTTCCTCAAACGCATTTGCCGTCATCGCCAGAATCGGTATGGAAGCAAGCTGTCCATCGTCGAGACGGCGGATTTCTCTTGCCGCTTCATACCCATCCATCACTGGCATCTGAATATCCATAAGCACCAGCTCATAATACCCCGGAGTTGAGCCTGCCAGCATATCCACAGCAAGCTGTCCGTTTTCCGCGACATCCACGGTAAATCCCGCCTCCGTTAAGATTGCCACAGCGATTTCCTGATTCAGCTCATTATCTTCTGCCAAAAGAATACGCCCTGTGCGAAGCTGCGTGGCCTCCTCTTCATTTTCTTCCTCTTCTGTTTCTCCACTTACGATTGAGTTCAGACATTCCCTCAATTCTGACATAAACAGCGGCTTGCTGCAAAACGCCGTAACACCGGCCTCTTTTGCCTCTTCTTCGATATCCTCCCAGTCATATGCGGTAAGGATGATCACAGGCACATCTCCTCCTATTTCTTTCCTGATTCTGCGTGTAACTTCAACGCCATTCATATCCGGCAGAAGCCAGTCAATGATATATACGGAGTAATGATCGCCTCGCATAACCGCCTGATGGGTCCGAAGCACCGCTTCTTTCCCTGACAAAGTCCATTCCGCTCGCATTCCGAACTGCTGAAGCATATAAGATACGCTGTCACATGTATTAAAGTCATCATCTACGACAAGCGCCCGGCAATTTTTCAGCTCAGGTATATCCTGTGGCCCCTTCTCCTCACAGTTTAAGCGGAACGTAAAGGATACCTTGAATTCTGTGCCAACCCCCTGTTCACTTCTCACCTCAATTGTGCCGTTCATCATATCCACAATATTTTTGGTGATTGCCATACCCAGCCCGGTTCCCTGAATCTTGCTGATCGTGGAATTTCTCTCCCTTTCAAAAGGCTCAAAAATATGCGATACAAATTCCTCGCTCATGCCGATTCCCGTATCTTTAATGCAGAACTCATAATTTGCACTTCCTGACGGCGCACCGGATTTCTCAATAATCCTCAGACTGATCGCTCCGCCTGCGGCCGTATATTTCACAGCATTGCTCATCAGGTTCAAAAGCACCTGATTCAGCCGGAGTTTGTCACAATAAATTTCCTCATCCTGAATGTCGACCGTATCAATAAATAATTCCAATTGTTTCGCGCGGATATCCGCCTGCAAAATATTCCGAAGTCCATGCAGGATTTCAGGCAAGCTGCATGGCTTCTCTTCCAGATGCATCCTCCCGCTCTCAATCCGGCTCATGTCCAGAACATCGTTAATCAGACTGAGCAGATGATTTCCAGATGTCATGATCTTCTTTAAATATTCCTCCACCTGCTCCCTGCGCTCAATATGGGCAATTGCAAGAGCCGTAAAACCGACAATCGCATTCATCGGGGTCCGGATGTCATGCGACATATTGGACAAAAATACGCTCTTTGCCTTGCTTGCCCGGTTCGCCTGCATAAGCGCATCTTCCAGGAGGCCTTTCTGTTCCATCTCACTTCGGATTTCCGAGTCCACGCTGCGAAATCCCACAACAATGCCTCTTGTATCTGCCCAGGCGCCCGTACGCACGACTTTCATCTGATAATATTTGTTTTCTGTTCCCTCTACAGTACGATAATTTATGTAGTAAACCTTTTTCTGTTCCAGTTCCGATTTCAGCCTGTCCCGTGAGGCAGCCTGCCGAAGCATTTCCTTATCCTCTTCATAGACATATGACTGTATATAATGTTCCATGCCATCTTCTAACAGGACTTCCCCGTTCCTGCTGCCTGAAAACACAGATTTCATCCCGGAAGCGATTCGGATAGGAACTCCTCTGCCCGTATCAAGGTTGAAATTAAAAATTAATTTATAATCAATTCCCAGCGCCTGAATTAACTCCATCTGACGCCTCTCATTCTCCTTTTCCTGCCGTTTCTGTTCCGTGCAGTCCAGAAGAAAGCGCTGGTAAAAGAGCTCTCCGTCCTCTCTCAGGAGTTTAATATTGCCTGCAATGTGCAAAATCTCCCCATCCTGGTGCTGTATGCGGTACTCCACACTGACACAGTCACCTTCTTTTTCAAGTTGTCCGATTGCCGCCTTAAGCTTCTCCCGGTCTTCCTCAAAAACTGTCTCGGCAACCATATCAAATCCCTGGCGGACCAATTCCTCCTGGGACTCATATCCCAGAATTTTCAGAGCCGCCTTATTGATGCTGATAATCCGCGACCCGTCCACCGTATGGCACATTATCCCACAATCCATCGCCATAAAGACCATTTCCATCGTACGGTTTTTATGCATGATTTCTTTTCGGTAAGCATGTTCCTGCGTTACATCAATTCCCACTCCAACGGTTCCTGTCACACTTCCGTCTATATCATAAAGAGGAGACTTATACACCGTGAGCGTCCTCTTTCCGCCGCCTGTCTCAATCGTTTCCTCGGATACACAGGTTTCCCTTTTTCTCATTACCTCATTTTCTGACTCAATGCATGCAGGATCATCGTGCTCCACATCCCATATGTATGCATGACCACGCCCCTCAACCTGCTCTTTCGTTTTGTTCACGGTACGGCAGAAACTGTCGTTTACTTTTACATGAATCCCTTCTTTATTTTTATACCAAATCAGATTCGGAGTATTATTGATCGCAGATTCCAGATAATGATTCGCCTGCCAACAATCCTTTTTTGTCTTACACGCCTGCTGCCATCTTAAAAACCGAAAGCTTATCTCCTCATCAGACATTGGCATCAGCCACAGATCCTCTATATCAGGCATATAGTCGGTCAGCAATGCAATCTGCTCCCGATCGACGAGCAGAATCAGTTCCGTTTCCTCATGTTTTCCTGCGGTCAGTATCCGCAAGGCATCTCTTGCATCCAATTCATGCACATCTGCCAGAATCACATCTGCTTTTACCGCTAACGGCTGTTCTGGCACGTCACTTTCAGAAAATTCATGCGTAAAATGCGGAAGGGGAGACATCCCCTTTACGATCTCAAATACCCTATGCGCCTGTCCTGTCAGATAAAAATGAATATGGCAATGATACATTTTTGTATTCCTCCATAATTTACTTATATTCGCCCATACCATTTTAACAAGCTTTGCATGCCTGTGTCAACTTTACTTTATCCTTTCATCCCTGTCTTTTTTAAAATATTTGTTCAAAAAACAAGTCCGTGTTCTTCCTCCATTCTTTTTCCTTCTAACGTCTGACCCACTTTCCCAAAAATGTCTTTTTGTAATTCAAAAGTTCCTGTTTCGCTTCCTCATAATCGCCTGCTCTCTGCAAATATTCCGCCGCCTTCGCAGTATCTTTACCAGTCCCAAGTCCATGCCCGTAGATCATGCCAAGCAGATAGTCCGCTTCGCTGTCACTCTGCTTCATCTCTTCCAGAAATCTCCGGGCCTGCGTATAATCCTGCTGCGTACCCCATCCATAAAAATAACATTTTGCCAGATAAAAAACGCCCCATCTGCTGCCCTCATTATACGCAAAAGATAACAGCTTAAATGCCTTTTCATAATCCGTCGGGACGCCCAGCCCCAGAAGAAACACTCTGCCAAGCCGGTTATGACAGCTGATATCTCCCGATCGCATCCCCTTTTCATAACATTGAATTGCAAAATTCTCGTCTTTTTCCGTTCCAATCCCCTCAGCGTAACAGTATCCTACATTACTCCATGCCCCCGGATGTCCGCCATCCGCCGCCTGCATAAACCAGTACAGCGCCTCCTCACTCCGATTCTCTTTTTGAAGTTCTCCGGCATAGATATACTGATGAATAGGATGTCCTGCCTCTGCCCCGATTTTCCACAGTTTTTTTGCCTTTTCCGGTCTGGGCGCAATGATGTCTGCGCTTCCTTTCGTATAATAGTGGTTCAGGTTATTGGCCGCAAAATAAATGCCGCCTTTAAATGCTTTCCAGAACCAGTCCTCACACTTTGAAATGTTCTCTCTCAGATATTCCCTGTAAGATGCCCCGCTTTCAAATGAATCCCTGTTTTTGTTCTGAATCTTTAAAAAATCCTGCCAGAAATACGTATTGCCAATCATATACTGGCAGAAAGCCTCTCCTTCCTCCGCCATTTTCAATACCGAATCAAAAGCCTGCGAAAGATCAGGAGAACATGCAGACTCCTCCCCTGACACCATATCTTCGCCGTACTGCAGAGCTGTCAGGACGCCAAGAGCGCTGCCCTGCTCGACAGATTTATGTAAAAGTTTCACGGCACGTTCATGGTCCTCCACAAAACCATGTCCCTTCCACACATACCGGAAGCCGCAAAGACACCGGGCCAGCACACAGCTGGCATCGCCGTCTCCTGCATCGGAGGCCTTCTGAAGAAGGGCAAAAGCCTCACTGCCACGCCCCGTTCTCTCATTGTAATATATATCCTGCAGCGCCTGACGAACCTCACCGCTCAACCCGTAATTCATACCCTTCACACCCCTTTACCAGTTCTAATCTTCATTACTGAAACACCATCACCTTTTATCTATCATAACACATTTTTTAAAAAACGGGAAAATCCGGACCCATCTTTTTATATTCAATAAAAGAAATCCCAGCTGCATACCATAAAATACAGCCTGCGTTTCTTCAGGCATATACAGCCGCTACTTCCTTCTTAAGTCCATCTGCGCCGGACCGTCTATGAGATTCCCGTCTCTGTCAAAACGCGAACCATGACACGGACAGTCATAACTTTCTTCCTCCGGATTCCACTTGAGCCTGCATCCCATATGAGAACAGTTGGGAATCACCCTACCCTGTCCGGCAGGAAGCATATGCTCCGTCAGACCTTTCACCGAATGCGCGCCGTGTACTGCCAGCTTTCCCGCCGCTCCTGCCGTAAACTTTCTGCGCGGAGAAAAAATCTCCGTTTCCGGACAGTTTTGTCCGGTAATCAGAGCCGTCAGTATGTGTGCGCTGACCATAGAAGAAGTCATTCCCCATTTCCCAAATCCAGTGGCAACATACCAGTCCTGTTTCCTTCCCGAGAACCGCCCGATATAAGGAATCCCGTCAGGCGTCATACAATCCTGAGCCGACCAGTGAGCCGTCTCACGGCAGCCCGGATACCAGGCAGATGCTCTGTGCTTTAGCATCTCATATTGCCCGCCCTGCCGGTTTACGCCGGTCCGATGACTGCCTCCTCCGATCAGAAGCGTCTCTCCAAATGACCGGAAGGAGAGGCCGTCCCTGTCAATCCCCAGATACATTCCCTCAAGATCTTCTGCATCCTGAAACGCTGCTATATAACTCCGCTCCTGATACATCCTTGCAAAATAATACCCCGGAATATTGATGAAAGGGAAGTGGGAGGCAAATACGATACATCGCGCCCTCACACATCCCTTATCCGTCTCTATCAGATCTTCCTCCACCTTAAGCGCCTTCGTCCGCTCATACACAGTCACTTCCTCCGACATTCGGGACAGAAACTTAAGCGGATGAAATTTCGCCTGATTTTCAAACTTCATAGCGCCTTCAATCGGAAAAGGAAGTTCACAGTCCGTCCCAAAAGATGCCTCTATCCCCAGTCTTCTGGCTGCCTCCGTCTCCTTGAGCAGAATCGCTCTGTGGGTCACGGAATACAGAAAGGCCGGCGCCCTGGTAAAATCACATTCTATATGTTTCTCCCGAACCAGCCTCTCATATTCCTCTATGGCATTTTGATTTGCATTGGCATATTGTCCTGCCATGCGCGCGCCAAAAGTCCGTATCAGATGGTCATAAATCAGATTGTGCTGCGATGTTATCTTTGCCGTAGTATTTTTCGTCTGGCCGCTCCCGATTCTGTCCGCCTCTAAAACAACCGCCTCAATCCCTGCCTGTTTCAGATAATACGCCGTCAGAATACCCGCAAGCCCTGCTCCGATTACAACAGCCTCCGCTTCCATATCTCCCGGAAGAGATTCCCGCTCCCTGATTTCCGTCCCTGCCGTCCATACTGATTTCATATGAAACCTCCGCTTCTATATAAAATGCCGCGATACAATGCTATGGAGGATAGTATATACAGGAATGAAATGGATATGCAAAAAATGCCCTATGGTTCCGAAAAACCATACGACACTTTCATTTCCCGTTTATGTACCCCATTCAAAGCGGCATACTTTACCTTTCCCGGCCTTCGACAGACTTAAGTATTTTGTCTATTTCCGCAAGCAGCTGGTCCTTTACCGCCGGTTTCAGAAAATATCCGGCGGGCTTTAACTTCAGTACCGCCTCAATATTCGCGCGGTCGTTGATCGCCGTCAGAAACACGACGGGAATGCTCTTCATGTCGTCATCCGCACGAATCATTTCCAGTGTCATCTTTCCGTCGCACACCGGCATTTCATAGTCCAGTAAGATCAGATCCGGCCGCTTTTTCCCGATCGAAGTCATTGCCTGCGCGCCGGAAATGGCAAGCGCGACATCATAATCTTCCTCAAGCATAGCTTTCATTGTCCGAAGCGTCGTACCGTTATCATCCACAACAAGAATCCGCTTTTTCCCGGCGCTGTCTTTTCTTTCCCATGCCTCCCTCTCCACTTTGCTTTTATCTACGCCGAGCCTTCTGCACACTGCATCCATAATCACCGTATTTTCTACCGGGCGAATCAGATTTTCAAACTGGCTGTCCGCATAATACTTAAAGAAAAGACTGCTTTCCTCCTTCGTGCCGATTGTCAGCACAGGAATCTGAGTATATTGATCACTCAATAGAAAAAACATCGACTTGTCAATATCATAAGCACCAATCAGGCTGATCACAACCAAATCCGGATTTACAATTTTCATCATTCCTTCCAAGACACCTGCGTTCTCCGAGCAAAGCTGTACATGAAAATACTGCGCCAAAAATTTATTTGTTTCCATTACCACGTTATTCAGCTTGCCAATTAATAATATTTTCTTCATGTTATCCTCCAATTCCCGATCTGCCTTCCATCTGTCCGATCAGCAGGTCCGCAAGACGGTCTGCTTCTTCCGGATTCAGGTTTGTGACTGCCTTCGCAAGTTCTTGAATATTTTGTTCCATTTCATCCGGATATTTATATGTTTTAAGCTGTCCTGTCAGACGGTCCGCCTCATCTATATCCATCTCCTGCATACTGAGACGCACCATATCAACAAGGGCTTTTATAACGGAATAGTCAGTCACCTCTTTTCGTTCATCGGTTCCTATGCCAAAAACTCCTTTCAGTTTCTCCCGATAGCTGCACCACTCTTCCAAAAATGGCTCCGTTACAGCCATAATCACATCTATTCTACCATCTTTTGCAGCATATTCCAATATTTTCGCAACACCAGATACGGGCAGAATCCCTACGGATGCTGCAAGGCTCTTCATGGCATGTACCTGAATCCTGTACTTCTCAAGCTGTTCCTTCTCCATAATCCGCTCATATGCCTGCTTCAGATCATCGGCAGCCGAATCAATTTGTGCATAGAACTCTTTCACCGTAAATTTCAGAAGTTCCATATCCGGCAGATGCATCCACGCATACTGCCAGTCAAGCCCGTCCACAAAAGGAAGCTTCTCCACACATTCTTCCGGTACACTCATGCCCCCATGCAGTGTCGCAGCCTCTGGCAGCTCCTCCAAAACACCGTCCTGTACCAGTTCCGCCGGCAGCATCTTTTTAATCATAGTTTCAAGCTTTGCCGGAACTACGGGTTTTGAAAGAAAATCATCGAAGCCCTCCGACATATATTTTTCTTTTGCTCCGGACACTGCATTTGCAGTCAGCACAACAATTGGAGTGTTCTGACATGGGTAATCAGAGAACTCTTTGATATGATGAAGCGTTTCCACGCCATCCATCTCGGGCATCATGTGATCCAGAAAAATCAGATCATAATGATTCTTCAGGACCAGATTCAAGCATTCTGCACCGCTTTGCGCGTCTGTTATCTGAATCTTCGTATCTTTCAGCAGGTTCTTAAGCACTCTGCGATTGACGGCATTATCATCCACAACAAGTATCTTCGCTTCCGGCGCACAGAACCTGGTCGTGTAATTATAATTTTCCGCCATCTGCTGGACTCTTGCTTCGAAATCCCCGATCGGCGTATCATCTATGATCTTCTGCTCCAGCTCAAAATAAAACTTTGACCCCTCTCCGTATGTACTCTCAACCTGCAGCCTGCTGCCAAGCAGAGACAGGAGCAGGATTGTGATATTCATGCCAAGTCCGCTGCCTTCTATATTGCGGTTCCTGTCCTCCTCAATCCGCTCAAATTCCGCAAAAAGCTTTGGCAGGTCCTCGTCTTTGATGCCTATGCCTGTATCCTCCACTTCAAACATCAGCACTGCTGTTTCATCCGTTTTACGCCACCGGACACGAAGCCATACGGTTCCCTCATGCGTATATTTGACCGCATTTGTGAGAATATTTGTAAGTACCTGGCGGATTCGAACATCATCTCCGTAGAGCCGGGAAGGAATTTCATTATCTACCTCCACCAAAAAACGAATATTTTTACTGTCCGCCCGCTGCGAAGTCATATTTGCCAGATCGTGAATCAGACTGCTGATATCATATTCAACCGGTACGATTTCCATTTTACCGGATTCAATTTTCGAGAAATCAAGAATATCATTAATCAGTGATAAAAGCGTCTGCCCGGCCATATAGATATCCATTGCATATTCTTTTATGTTCTGCTCTTTCGTCTCACGCAGAATCATCTCGTCCATGCCAAGCACCGCATTAATCGGAGTACGGATCTCATGAGACATATGCGCCAGGAACTTTCCTTTGGCCTCATTTGCAGTCTGCGCCTCATATCTTGCCGCATCCGCATCTTTCTTGGCCTGAGCCAGCTGTATATTCTGCTGCTGCGCCGCTTTTGCCTTCTCCTCCGCACCTGCCCGATATTCCTTTGAGATCTGCAGCGTATGCATGACAGCCATCATAATTGCAAACATCGTCATACTGTACTGGCCTGCCGTATTTGCATGCACATCTTCAAATACAATGTTAAGGATCACATTCACAATTCCACCCGCCAGCAAAACAAGCATGGATAAGACAGACAGTAGCGTCTGATATCTTTTGTTCCTGTAGTCATACTCTATCAGGCTCATAATAGCCATCACACAAACCACACCCACAACAGCTGCCGACACATTCATCATATTTTCAAGCTTCTGTATTCCTGTAAGCTGCAATAAAATCTGTACTGCGGCATTCAGACTCACGCACCATAACAATGCAGAAAAGCGGCGCGGATATACCACATGCAGATTCCGGTCAAAATACATTGCCAGAAACAGTGGAATCATCAGCACCAGATATTCCTGCATCTCATACGCTTCCTGCACATTGTAAAAGATGTTCAGTGTATCCGTGCCGATAAAGCAATAGATCCCTGCCGTCAGCTCAGCAAGCCCTAAAAAAAACTCTCCTCTGACCGGCTGACCTGTATAACGCCGTATCAGCGCAAGCACAAACATAATAATTGACGCAATCAAAATCAAAAGACAACACCCGATATCAGCAATATTATTTCCCACTAAACCTATGACCACCACATCACGTGATTCCAGCTTCACATTGTCAAAGGACAGCGCCGCATCCGGATAAGAAGGTATCAGTTCGATTTGAAGCTCACCTTTTTCAAACATTTGAGGAAGCGTCACAAGATTTTCATAGTATCCTGTCGCATGCCAGGACGCGCCATCTCCCGAAATTCCATGCCGGTAAATCTCCTCACCGTCCAGAACCACCCGCACAGCTGAATCCGAAGTTGAAAAACCAAGTGTCAGTCCCACATATTCCTGCGAAATCACATTCTTAAAAACGACAAGATCAGATGCATTGCCCGCACCGGAATATGGCAATTCTATCTCCCGATATTCAGCCTCTTCAGCCGCGCTTTCGATCGCCTCCTGCATTTTCTCATCATCTTCCTCCCTCAGCACAGACAACTCCGGAACATCAAGCAAAGCCATCGTCCAGTTCTCATTTAAATAGATCTCAAACTGATCCGGCAGCAGAGACATATCCTCTTCCGACTGGTACTGAAACAGTGCAATCACCATAAATCCCAGTATCAGAAAGATCATTACTCCTGATAATTTACGTAAATTTTTCATTTTTACTCCATTCGTATCTCTTATTTTTTCCAATGTAATAATTCTATTATATAAAACTTATCTAACGATTTCCAGCCTTTTAAAACACATGTTTTCCGTCTTGTATTCACTCTCCTTATATCGTATGATAAATCATACGGTTTAATATAAAAACCTGCAATTAATGTCCAAATATCAAAAAACGCTCTGGAATGGAGGAAAAATGAACGAAAAGGGAAAGCTTCTTACAATCGGCCAGTTTGCCGCACTGCACGGCATTAACAAAAAAACGCTGATGTGGTATGACGAAATCGGGCTGTTTCAGCCGGCTATAATTCACCCGGAAAACGGATACCGTTATTATAATTATTACCAAAGTCCGATACTGGAAACGATACTGCTGCTGCGCGAACTGGATGTGTCCATTCACGAGATACAGGAATTCATGAAAAACCGTTCTGCGGAACGTTTAAAATGCCTCCTGGAAGAAAAGACAGCGGAACTTGACCGAAACATAATCCATCTGAAAGCCATCCGAAAGACATTATGCAATCATCATCAAAATATGGTTACTTTACTGACGATGGACTTATCGGAAATCAGCATCATTGAAAAAGAAGAGCATTGTCTCGTAACGGTAGAGATCGATAAACACACTTCCTTTGAAAAAGAAGTGGAGCTCATTACAGCAGAAACAGCCAGATACCAGCTTGGGCGGCTCCATGATGCTTCTTACGGTTCCATCATTCCCGTCGCCAGTCTGTTAAACGGAAATTTCGATGACTATTCCATGCTGTTCATCGAAATTCCGTTCCTCACACAGGCAAAGGGACTGCATATACAGCCCAAAGGAAAGTACATAAGAGCCTTCCACAAAGGAGGATGGGAAAAGCTGCCCCTCCGGTATCAGGCGATTCTTCAGTACGCCCGCAGCCAGGGGCTTACGCTTTGCGGCTATTCCTACGAAAAAGGAATCAATGAAACTGTGGTTGACCGGATTGAGGATTACATTATACAAATCGAAATCCCTATCCAATGCAAATAATCAATGACAATGCCGGGGTCAGAATATCACTTCTAACCCCGGCAGAACATTTTTCAAATTCATTTACAACGTAACAATCTTTCCGTCCAAATCCCAGAGATCTTCCCAGCCTTTTGCGCCCTCCCACAGGAATACCTGGCCTTTGATCAGACGGCAGTTCCTATCTTCGCGTCCGATCGCTTCCATCTCTTCCTTCGTAAGAGGGTCTTTCGTAACACACTCAAGATTCGATCTGTACTGAGGCTCTTTCACAGAGAACGGAATCGGCACCTGCCCCCTCTGCGCCGCCCATTTCAAACAGATCACTGCCGGGTGCACCTGATGTGCCTCTGCTGCCGCAAGAACCGCCGGAAGCTGCGTATCCGCAACGTCCTCTGCCGTCCTGTCTCTTTCCGGTCTCGACGGAGAACCAATCGGGCAGTAACCAATCGGCAGTATATTATGCTCCTTCGCATATGCAAAGAGCTCCGGCTGCTGGAAGGACGGATGAAGCTCCATCTCAAGCGCCGCCGGCTGAATCCGGCAAAGCGGAAGCACCGCTTCAAGCTTTGGAATCGTCATATTGCTCATGCCGATATAGCGCACAAGCCCCTTGTCCACAAGCTCTTCGCACTGTCTCCAGGTCGCCATAAATTCATCAAGCGAAAACGGCCTGGAATCCGGATTTCTCGAATCCCCGTCGCATCCCGGCGCATGATAATTCGGAAACGGCCAGTGGACGAAATACAAATCAAGAAAATCAAGTCCCAGATCAGACAGGCTTTTCTTACACGATTCCAGCACTTTCCCCTCTCCATGCATATCATTCCACACTTTTGATGTAACAAATAAGTCTTTTCTCTCCACAATATTTTCTGCAAAAACTTTCCGGAGCACGTTTCCTATCTTTTCTTCATTCTGATAGACTGCTGCACAGTCAATCAGACGATAGCCACATTGAATCGCGCCGTAAACTGCCTCCGAAACGGTGTCCGCACCATATTTATCGGAGCCGAATGTTCCAAGTCCCACAGCGGGAATTTCCTCACCGCTATACAGAGTTCTCCGGGGAATTACACTCTGGTCAATCTTATTTTCCATATGAACAACCACACCTTTCCATACGTCTTTTCCTTATCAGTCATTGAAGGTTACTGCCACTTTGCCGCACTGTCCTCCTGCCATTAACTGGTATGCTTCCGCTGCCTTGTCAAGAGGAAATTCATGCGTAATCAGCTCTTCCGGGTGAATGCCCCAGCGTACCAGACGCTCTACGAGCTCTTCCATTCTCCAGAGCGACGTAACCCATGAACCGTAAATTGTCTTCTGTCCATGTATGATATCAGGGCTTGGATTAAACGTACAGGTTCCGCCTTCTCCTACAAATGCAATCTTGCCCCACTCTCTCGTTGCGCGGATTGCAAGCTGCCTTCCGGCGTCATTTGCCGATGCGTCGATCGCTCTCTCCACACCTTTGCCGCCGGTTACGGAAAGAATCTGCTCCAGCGTATCCTCGCCCGGCTTAAATACGTAATCGACAAGCCCGAGTTTCTTTGCAAGCTCAATCCTGTAATCGTTCATCTCAACGCCGATCAGTTTATCGGCGCCCATCGCTTTTGCAAGCATCAGCGCTGCCAGCCCGACCGGGCCAAGTCCTGTAACAAGAACTGCATCATTGCCGCATACGCCAATCTTTTCAATTGCCTCATACACGGTTCCAAAACCGCAGGCAACCTGCGCGCCATCTTTGTATGTAAGCTCATCCGGCAGAGCGATCAGATCTTTCTCGTCCGCAAGAAGATACGGCGCCATACCGCCATTTCTCTGCCAGCCGTATGCCTGACGGAACTTGCTTTTACAGGAAATATAGTATCCTCTCCGGCAGTCATTGCAGACACCACATCCTGAAATATGATATACGATGACTCTGTCGCCCTTTTTGAAGCGTTTTAATCCCTCTCCCTCTTCCACAATAATGCCGCAGGGTTCATGACCTGCCACCATACCGGGAATATATCCTTCCGGACCTTTGCCCGTATGCTCTTTGTAGATACAACGGATATCGCTTCCGCAGATCGTACTTGCCTTCGTCTGAATCAGAACCTGTCCGTGTCCCGGCACGGGCACTTCAAAATCTTTCAATTCTACCGTACTGTTTCCAGGCAGGATAGCGCCTTTCATCATTTTCTCAGCCATTTCGTTTTCCTCTCTTTCCGCACCTTCAGCGCTCATAATCTTAGACATCACAGCCGCCTTACGGCTGTCCGTTCCCACTTAAAATGATATTTTCATTATATACCATCCATGAATTTTTTTAAGTACCGTTTCTGCCATTTTTATTCATAAAATGTCGTGTTTTTATATCTTTTTATTAAAAGTAATGATTTTGAAATTGACCAATGATCATGACACTGGTAAAATGTATTTCAGAATACCAGTTCGACGCCTCGCACAGAAAGGTACAACAACCAGAATGAAATTACTTTACACGGATATGGATATTCATTTTTCAATGGATGGTGTTTCTATTCATGCACTGAATATTGTCTTTGAACACTTTAACCATGCAATCCCCTCCCATAGCCACGGCAACGGCTGCTACGAAATCCATTTTATTCCCTATGGCTATGGAAAGCTGACCGCCGCAGGGAACCATTACGATATCACGCCCGGAACACTCTATGTCACCGGACCCCATGTGGAACATGCTCAGATGCCCGTACCTCCGGACCCCATGCAGGAGTACTGCATCTATTTAAAGCTCCGCAGCGCATCCCGGCGAAAGACCCCCTCACCTGTCATTGATCCTTTTCTCGCCATGCCATTCTGGATTGGAAAAGACTCACAGGGCATCCATGCGCTTATGAAACTGCTTTTCGATGAACTGGCATACCATTATACCGGCTATCAGCATCAGGTGGAATTGCTTCTGTCCCAGCTTCTGATCTATATGGTGCGCAATTATGAGCAGTGTCAGGTTTCCCAGACCTCTTTTGCAAGAAACAACCTGACTGACTCGAAATCTGTTATTATTGAAGAATATTTCCTCTATGAATACCGTTCCTTATCGCTTGACACACTCGCCGACCGGCTGAAACTAAGCCCGCGCCAGACGCAGCGGCTGTTGAAAGAATATTATGGAAAATCCTTTCTTCAGAAAAAGGCAGAAGCCAAAATGTCAGCCGCCGCCATACTGCTTTCAGAAAAGACAAGAAGCATCACATCGATTGCGGAAGATTTAGGGTACTCATCCGCAGAACATTTTTCCTCCTCCTTTCGGAAATATTATCAGATCAGCCCGAGGGAATACAGAAAACGGATGACATGATACAATACTGCTTACATTCAAATAAAGACAAAGAAAAAGGAGAAACACAGATGGCATTTGATTATAAGAAAGAATATAAAGAATTTTACATGCCGCCCAAAAAACCAGGCATAGTGACCATACCGCCGATGCATTATGTTGCAGTCCGCGGACAGGGGAATCCAAATGATGAGAACGGGGAATATAAATCATCCATAAGCCTGCTCTATGGTATTGCTTTTACTATTAAAATGAGCTATAAAGGCAATCATAAAATAGATGGATACTTTCAATATGTAGTGCCTCCATTAGAAGGATTGTGGTGGCAGGAAGGCGTCAAAGGCGTCGACTATGCTCATAAGGAAAACTTTCAGTTTATTTCTATGATCCGCCTGCCGGATTTTGTGACAAGAGAAGAATTCGACTGGGCGGCGGCCGAAGCGTCAGCAAAGAAAAAACTGGATTTCTCGAAGGCAGAGTATTTTTCTTATGATGAGGGCAAATGCGTACAATGTATGCATATCGGGCCTTATGATGATGAGCCCAGGACAGTTGACGCCATGCATGAATATGCAGAAGCGCAGGGATATGTACTTGATATCACCGCCACCCGCCTGCACCATGAAATCTATCTGTCTGACCCGAGAAAATGCGCCATCAGCAAGCTGAAAACCGTGGTACGTCATCCGGTGAAAGAAAAATCATATATACAAGTCTAACCAGTTTGGAATACGGCACACGCTGCTCCTTTAGCCTTTATCCAATCGAACAATCTAACGCCTGCTTAAGGCAGCAGCCTGCATGTACAGTAAGGGAACCGGCGCATTCACCGATTCCCTTTTATCATATGTGCATTATGTTTGTATCAATTGAATATCCTGACAGGCCTGATTACGGTCTAAAATCATTTTTATGTTTTATCCTACAATTCTTCCGCCTTATAGGTATTATATCCCTCATAATAATAACTTACATCAATCCCTTTCATATATACTTCCCGATCATCTATCTGATCTGTCAATGCGTTCTTCAGTAAAACCTTAATTTCTACATCCTTAATTGGGCTTCTTTCCATTGCAAGCAAATAGTCCTCCTTGTCAACTGCATTCCAATCTATAACAAATTTTAATTCCTTTTTCAAAATCAAATCTAACCATATACGTGTACTTCTTCCATTCCCCTCCCTAAAAGGATGAGCTACATTCATCTCCACATATTTTTCAATTATTTCATCAAATGTTGATTGGGGCATATCATCAATATGTTTTAATGCAGTCTTCAGATACATTATGGGAACAAATCTAAAGTTTCCTTTTGCAATATTTACTTTTCTTATTTTTCCAGCAAAATCATATAACTCATCAAACAAAAATTTATGAATTTTAGCAAATCCAGAAAACTTACCAACTTCAAAATCTTCAACAATTTTGCTTTCATATAATTTAATAGCTTTCGTCTTGCTTATTTTCTCTTCTACTCTCGCAAGTTCTGCTGAATCATTAATGTCTAATTTATTTTCCAGAGCCATAACTATCCTCTTTTGAATACTCAACTATGCCGCTGTAATTCTTATATGATAATAAATCACTCATATCAACTTTCTTTCTCCATCCTATATTCATATATTGTATCACCAGGTAAATCCATATAGTCGCTCCTGAAAACACATGTGCGGCTTTCGCCTAATTGTACTTGTTCAAAAAGTCTATAAATACTTTTTAAAGCTTCATACCCTCTTATATTTTTTATATCCTGCCCAACATCATATAAATTTTGTTATTTTTATTATAATACCACTCACAAAAGAAATATACAACTATTTATAGCTTGAGTTTCCGCCATTCTGTACACAGAACTGCGGAAACTCAAGAATAAATTAAATTGACTTTTCGACACATTTCTGCTAAAAAATATGAATAAAGAAAATTGTGACAGGTTATGCGAATCAATCGTATGAATCGGAAATATATTACACCAAAAAGATAGAAAATAAATTTAATTTCAGGAGGAAGGCCGGTGAATGTAGAAATTGTTTTAGCCTATATGCACACACAGGAAATAAATATTCTATTTTCGGAATATACAAACATGCTAATAGCTAATGACCGTTCATTTCAAAATTATCTTGATATTCAGCATTATGATGAAGAGATAAATCATTTAGAAGAAAAATATGGTATGCCTTTTGGAAGATTGTATTTGGCTTACTGTAATGGAGAAGCTGCAGGTTGTATCGGACTAAAAAATATAGATGAAAAGAATTGTGAAATGAAACGTCTTTATGTCAGACCACAATTCAGAGAGAAACAAATTGGTAAATTACTGGTGCAGAAAATTATAACTGACGCAAAAGAAATCGGTTATTCCCATATGTTGTTAGATACTCTCCCCTTTTTAGAAAAGGCAATTCATATGTATGAAAAATTTGGATTTTACACAATTGATTGTTATAATAACAGCCCTATGAGTACATCTATCTATATGAGACTGGATTTATGATTATATATACATTACAATTTCAGCCACAATATCTTTTCTCTACCGACTGCTCAATACAATTTTAACGTTTTCTTCTGTTTTTCACAAAGTACCGGAACACATAAATCAGAAGCAGCGCTACCCATGAAAATGCCTCTGCATAGGCTATCACCATATTCCCACATTCCTGCCTTAACAAATACGAGGCTGCAATGCGGACCCCTAAAGCAGTCATCCCGGCAATCCCGGAAAACAGCATATCGCCGGTTCCTTCCAGAAACCCGCGCATAGCCATTGCCAGCCCATATACAATATAGCAGGCTGCAATTCTTTCAAAAAACATCCTGCCGATCTCTACCGATTCCATCGTCAGTCCAAACATAGCAATAAGATGTTTTCCTGCCAAAAGAACGATTCCTGTCAGGCACACGGAAATAGCGGATATCATAAGGCCGCCTGTTTTTAGTACCTTTTTTGCCCTTTCCTGATTTCCGGCGCCAATATTCTGGGCCACAACTGTAGCAATGCCTGAGCCAAAATTGACAATCGGCAGTAAAATGACTGAATCAACTCTGTAAGCCGTTGTAATCGCTACTACTGTTTTCTCGCCAAATCCGTTCATGAAACGTTGTAAGACAAGATTGCCCACGGAATTTGTACCCGATTGGACAGCCGGTGGAAGACTGAGGCCGGCTCCTTTTTTGATAACGGCCCAATCTATGCACGTCCGAGACAATCGAAACCGTAACAGGGGATATTTTTTCGCAGCATAAATAACAATGAAAACCGCCATCACCGCCTGCGCCAAAACAGTTGCCCCGGCAGCGCCGGCAACGCCAAAATGCAATACTGCAACAAACAGGATGTCCAAAGCTGCATTCATCAGAGAACACACAAAAACAGATAAAAAAGCCGCCCTGCTGTCACCCATTCCCCGCAAAACAGACGCATATGTATTATAAACAGCTAAAAACGGAATTCCTAAAAACAGAATCCGCATATACTCTCTGGCTACCTCGAAAATATTGTACGGCGTATCCAGTATTTTCAAAATAGGAACTGTAAATAAAACCCCCAAAAACGATATGCACAAAAACACACCGCCTAACACCACAGCCATAGCAGACAGAATCCTGTTGATCTGCTTTTCTTCTCCCATTCCATACTGCTGTGCGACAAATACCGATATACCTGACGCAAATCCCACAATTACAGTGACAAACAAATTGTAAAGAGATGTCGTTGCCCCAATTCCCGCTAAAGCCAGCTCCCCCTCTACATTGCCAACAATAAACGCATCTACCCAGTTAAAAATCTGTTGCAGCAGACCACTTAATATCAGCGGTGCCGTAAACAGAACCAATGTATTCCCTATGCTTCCCTTTGTCATATCATGCTTCATTTGTATTTGCCTCATTCCTTTCCGCGCTGCCTTAGCATCTGAATTCCTTCATAATATCGTGATTGAATTTCGATAAAACTCTGTCCAGATGATTTTCCGTATACCCGAAAATATATGCACTAAGCTCACTGTCGCTTAATTCAAATTCTTCTTTTAAAGATTTTTCATAGATTTGGTCATATGCTCTTGATTTCACAATGATTTCCTGCACATTGCGCTTCAATTGCCTATGTCTGTTCTCCAAATCAAACAGTTCTATTTCCCGCTTGTCCTCCTCGCTCAGCCCGCTTTTATCAATTACAATATTAAAATTCTGTGATTTCCCCTGCAAATAATCCAGGTCAAACGTCTCGTCAAACTCTGTTTTGAATTTGATGCCACTTTCTGTTTTGCAGTCGTACGGATTTACAATTCCGGTCTTTTGAAAAGACTTTATTAAATTGCAGACTTTGCACACCGGAATCAAATTATAAAGGCACACTGCCATCTCCGGGTATGCATTTTTCCCATAAAAATGATCTAAATCACCCCAGAATCTGAATTTTCCCTTTCTGCCATAACCTGCATTTATATGATTCTGATTACAATACGGACACGCAGTCAATCCAAGCACACTTGCAACCTTCGCAGCCTGCGAATCTCTATAATTCTTATATCTGGCCCTCAGATAATCCGCTGTTTTTTTATTCAGCTTTGTTCCTCTCCTGTCAACGGCTGACTTAATTTGTGCAAGCTTATCAGAATCCGACAAAAGATATTTTCTAAGAGCGGTCTCTCTGTCCTCACCATCTTTGACGATTAATTCTTTCAGGTCCGTATCCGCTTCCACCACACTTAAAAATTCACCTAAATGATATCTGCTCAACCACTTCCAGTATATCGCCTCTATTTCATATCTCTGATCCTCTGATACCGGTATCTTAATCATGATCTCTAAGTATTTCCCTTATCTTTTTTATCTTGCTTTCATCTGTTTCCTTTAAAATCCTGGCAGCTAATTCGCTTCTGTTTTCTTCCCGTTTTTGATACAGCTGCATCATCTTGTTTCTGACTGCCTTTTCTCCGATTCTGTCTATCACCTTTTCTATCCATTCAAGCTGCCCCGATTCCAGATGATTGTTGCTGTTTAAAAGTTCCATCATATGTTTCAGCTGTTTATAGGAGTATTCTCCAAATGTATTTTTGAGCATAAAGGAATCCATAAGCAGGTAATAAATATTCGTCGCGAATGTATCCCTGTTCCTTTTGATTTTTCTGCGTCCATCCTCACTGTCTATGGCATATACACTCTCAGGGAGGACATCTGTGACAATAAATGGGGAATGACTGGTTAATACAATCTGTACTTTTCTGTCTTTGCACTGATGAATGCAGTCCAATAATGTATCTAGAAATTTCCTGGACAACTCCGGGTGCAGAGACCTGTCAGGCTCATCCATCAACAGCACAAGAGAATCACCTGGATTTATACTGTATACAGCGCTTACCGTCCGGGAAATCAAATCCAGGAACACCCTGTATCCTTCTGACATCTCAGCCGTTTGAATGGTTACAATTTTAGAAATGCAATTGGCGCTGCCCTCGTCATTTCTGACCATAAAACAATGATCGTACCACTTTAACAATTCTATTATTTTTTCATCTGTCTTTCCTGTGTCGCAATTTACTTCTATTTTTTTTCTACTTTGAAAATAATGCTCCGGAAGCGCTTCCAATAATGCTGCTAATTGAAGCACTGCTTCTTTGTCCCCAATATCTACCGTCTCTTTTGCGGCCGTTTCAACTCTCGAAAGCGTATACCTAAGCACTGATTTTAAATCAACAGCGCCTGATTCATCCGTATTTCTTTTTATTATGTATAACAATCGAATATATTCATTCTGAAAATTCAATAACCGATGACAGGCAAGCTTTCCTCTGTCCTTCTCATCTAAACTGCTTACTTCCAGCTCAAAATCATCCATATCAGGAATGGGCGTATGTATATCAATTTTCTGCCCTTCATTTTCACTCCATCCCACCAACTGCTCCAGAAAATAATACTCTATAAGCTCCGCATAAAATGTATGCAGGAACTTGTCTTTCATACATCGTTCATCCGGTTCCTGCCGCACCCCTGACAATTCTTCCATTTGTATTTGAATCCTGTCTTTCAGTCCAAATAACTGGTCCAATTCATTTTTTCGGTCATAAAGATAACTGACAGTTTCCCGCTCTCTTTCCATCAGATTTTCATCTACTTTGATGATATTTATAATGGAAATACTCCGCTCCTTTAACAAATCACTATGAATCTCTTCTAACTTTACAAAATATTGATAAAGGTACTGATAACTGTTTCCTTCCAGATAATATTTTCTTTCAAATAAATAATCATACTCTTTATATCTGCTTCCTATTCTTGTGTTGTATTTATCCGATGTAAAATACGCATACTCTACTTTATTATTAACATCCTGATTCCTAAGCCACTGGAGCAAAATATTGTCGCAATACTTAAATATGCCATCCTCTAATTTGAAAACAGTTCCCATCGGCAGCTTATAAAGCGCACCATTTTCCGACGCTCCCTGCATATCAAGATTTTCGATTCTCCCATTTCCTTTCACAAAACTATCATCCACAAACTCAAATCCAAAATAGTCGTCATACAGATAATACAGCATAAAATAAGAGGATTTTATCCGCTGTTGTCCATTACAGCTCTCATATGTATCTTTACTTCTGTCATTCCTTTTCATTCCCAGAATATCCAGTAAGGTGGACTTTCCCATGCCATTTTGCCCAAAAAACATAACGACATTATTTACATTCTCGCCGTAATACCCATTCACAGCTTTCTCATTTTTATGGACAGACAGACGCCTGTCTTTCAATGCTGCTATATAATTCGAGGAAAAATTGAATTCTTCGTTTTCAAATACAGATTCATAGTTTCTTATGTATAAATATATAAGCTCCATAGCTGCCACCTTTTCTCTGCTCCTATTGCCTCATTTCCTCACACAGCGGTAACAAAGCATCTAATCTCTTTACGATTCTATGCTGTTCTTCGACTGGTGGAAGTGGAATGATTTTTAACTGCTCTCTTCCGACTTCATTATACCACTCAATAGAATAATTGAATATATCTATAAAAACTGAGATATCTCTGCCTGCTCAATCAGTATTATAAAAACATTTCATTTTTTACGGACGCAATGGTGTCTTCGCGTTTGATAACCCCAAATACGGATTATTTCAGAGACGGATTGTACAATTTCCGTATAAAATTCAGTACTATACATTCTTCTGGTCACAGAAATAATCCCTCTCGCAACACCTATTTTTGTCTGACAAAGGAGCTTTTGCTTATTAGAGATTGATTTTTCAAAGTTAATTTAGTATATTTATTCTATATAGAAATGTTCTAATAGGAATTAAGGTGATATATATGGAAACGAAGGGTGGATTTTATATTACACAAATCAAACAACTTCAAGATAGGATTTTCGAAAGGTTACTACTTGAAAATGATATTGAAATAAGTGGTGGGCAGGGACGAATTTTATTTATTTTGTGGAAATCAGATAATCTTACGATTAGTGAAATAAGTGAAAAAACCTCTCTTGCAAAAAATACTGTATCTGTTGTAATCAATGGAATGGTAAATAAGGGAATTGTAGAAAGAAATATTAACCCACACAATCGCCGACAAATGATTGTGTCACTCACCGAGTATGCAAAATCTTTACAGGAAAAATATGAAATGGTATCTCAGCAGATGAATGCATTATTTTATCAAGGCTTTCCAGAGGAAGAGCAAAAACAATTTGAGCAGTATCTTGCTCGAATCCTTAAAACCTTGATTGAAAATCTACATACAAACCAATAATTTTTATGGAGAGGATAATTTCCAAATGAAAACAAGAAAACATATTATTGAATTTGTCAAGAAACAAAAAGTTTCATTTATTGCTTCCGTAGATGAAGAAGGTTTCCCCAATATAAAGGCAATGTTTGCGCCACGCAAGATTGAGGGAAATTGTTTTTATTTTTCAACAAATACATCCGCTATGCGCTCGCAACAGTTTATAAAAAATCCAAAGGCAAGTATTTATTTTTTCAACAAGGGACGCTTCAAATATGAGGGCATTATGCTAACCGGTACAATGGAAATCTTGCTGGATGATAAAATAAAGCAAGAAATTTGGTGTACTGGAGATACCATGTATTACAAGCAGGGTGTAACTGACCCAGATTACTGTGTATTGAAATTTACTGCAATAAGAGGCAGGCATTATTGTAATTTGAAAACAGAAAGTTTTGATATTGAGGATTTAAAATGATAGAAATAAAGTGGACACACTGACCTATCTACGAAAACCTGTGACAGATATTGAATTACTGCCTTGAAAATCTTGAGGGGACAGTCTTAGTTGAGAGCTGAGGCGAAAAAGGGATTTTCTATAACCCAGACTATGTGCTGAAGCGTGGCGTTTACATATTGACGGTTAAGGAAAAAGACGGTGACAATGACAAAGGCTCTGATTTAAACAGAGAGAACGTCTACCGTGTGAATCTTGGAATACGGAAAAGCACTTTTGCGGAATTATTTGGCGCAGTCCCAAAACGTCCGCCAGCAGCCGGCGTTGTAGATATGGATTATGACTTTACCGTATTGGATGAGATACTCCCCCATCCCGTCTACGCATGGATGGCGTGAATATGTGCATGAAACCCGTCTGAACAGACCTTCGGAGAACTGAAGCCATATATCCAAGAAGCCTATGAGTACGCAAAAGAAAAATTTAAGAAACGCAGGAAGTAACCTTAAAGATTGAAAATTTAAAGCTGGAATGAAAACATTCTTGCTTTTTATGAGAATGCACTGAAAGAAAATTACCAAGTCATTTTTACTGTCGATTTCTAACAGCTTTTATTTGTAAATACATCAAACAACTAAATGTGGAAAGTCAGAGAGGGTATGAAAAAAAGTCTGTAAATTAGATTCTTCTATGATAATGAGGGACGAAAGGCTTGTAAAATCAG
>RAZD01000050.1 GCA_003612525.1 bacterium C-53
TCTCTTTCGCATATGCATATTCATTGATAAACTCCCCGTATCCTTCCTCATGGATATAGTCCCCCGCCGGAACCTGTTTCATCTCCCCTGACAGGATGTCCTTTTCATAAAGCGAATCCGGCGTCCCGTCCCATCGGATATAAAAATCCTCATGAAAGACTTCCAGTTTCCGTACCGCCTCCCGGCTCACCACATCTATGACCAGGCTTCCCACACTCCCGCCTGCGTGTTCCATCTGAATAAAATACGTATCCGGGAATTCAAGCCCTAAACCGGTAAACCTTCCCTTCACCACATGCATATGTTCGATCTCTCCGAATGTATGAAGCAGCCAGGGGAGTTCAATGGCCAGAAGCTCCCTGCACCCGTTCGTCTTTTTACTGCTGGCAAAGAAATCATCAAGCGCATCCCACGGGTGCCAGTCCGGTAAATACTGCCCCACATGATACCGGTATCCACAGGCTCTGCCGTTTTCTTTCACCCTACTGTCGATTAGCCGCATCTCTTCCTTATAGAAAGGCGTCGATGAAAGAAACAGTGTTTTCCCTCTCTGCTCTGCCAGCCGTATGTTTTCATCGTACAGGTCATCAATCAGGTTAATCTCCGAAAACACATGAAGCCCCTTTTCTAAGCAGCTCTTTATGATGCCTCCATGATACTGCGGCGGCGTGCATACAAATGCGCAGTCCTGCTCCGCCTTTATTTCCTCAAGAGACGCATACGTGTCTATCCCATATTCTTCAAAAACGCTTCCCGCTCTTTCCGGATTCTGATCAATGCCCGTAAGGACGGCATCCGGCCGGATTCTTTTTAAAAGCCGGATTCTTCTTTTCCCCATTGAGCCCAGGCCGATTACACAAATCTTCATACGCTGCACACCCTTTTTGTATCAAATGTCATAAAATTTCTTCCGCACCATTCTGTTCTGCAATACAAAATCCTTTATCACAGAAACTATGGCTTCCACCGTTCCGTCTTTCTCATAAGGACTCTTTCCATTCTTCAATGCCCCGCTCCGCTTTAATTCCCCTGCTTTTAAGACCGCTGCCTCAATCGCTTCTCTGCTGTTTTTACAGTCAATCACGGACGCTGCCCGCACCCTCCCGGACTGCCTCTCCCCGATATTTACCGTCGGGATTTCAAAGAGGGGCGCTTCCAGGATTCCGCTTGAGGAATTCCCAATGACCATTTCACTGTATTTCAGCGCGCTTAAGTATCTCACCATCCCCAGAGAGGAAAACACAGCCGCCCTTTCCCGGTTCCGGCTTACATACGCTTCCATCTTCTGATTAATGATCCTTCCGTCCGTGTCTGCATTCGCCTTCGTGAATACAATACGGTATTCCGGAAACCGTTCCAGTGCGCCCAGCAGGTTTTCAAACTGTTCCCCCGCCGTATCCTTCTCAAGCGTCACCGGGTGGAAGGTCACCACCACATACGGCTTGTCCAGCGGAAACCCGATATTCCGTGACAGCTCCTCCCTCTCCATCAGCTTCTGGGTCCTTATATTCCAGGCGCCCAGCGCCCCGACACAGAAGACCCGTTCCGGCTCCTCCCCGAGCTGGATGATTCTTTTCCGGTATTCCTCCGTGGAAGGGAAATGGAGCGTGCTCATCTTTGTAATCGAATGGCGGATGGCATCATCCACTGCCCCAAGCGTCAGCTCCCCGCCGTGGATATGGGCGATCGGGATTCTGTGCAGCATGGCGGCTGCGGCCGCGGCAAACATTTCATACCGGTCCCCCAGAATCACCACGAGATCCGGCTGAAGCCTTGTGAAACTGTCAGCAAATCCGATCATCCCAAGACCGGTTGATTTTGTGATTCCGTTCGGCGTATCGGAACTTAACAGCATCTCATTGCGTTCCGTAATCTCAAAACCGTCCCGTTCGATCTCCTGGTACGTAAGCCCGAACTCCGGAGACAGATGCATGCCCGTCGCCACAAGCTGTAACAGCAGCTCTTCATCCTTATTTACTTTTTCCATCAGGGGTTTTAACAGGCCGTATTCCGCCCGCGTCCCTGTAAC
>RAZD01000051.1 GCA_003612525.1 bacterium C-53
AGGTTTACATCACACACCGGGGTCGGATACTGGGTATTGCAGTGCAGCAGCGTAATGTCCTCCGCCCCGTTTTTCTTAAGGATTTCCACTGCCGCCTTCACCTCTTCCATGCCGCTCATCCCGGTCGAAAGAATCACCTTTCTCCTCTGTTTCCCGATCTCCTCAAGATACGGCAGGTTTGTAATCTCCCCTGACGGGATTTTAAACACCGGCATGTCAAGGCCCGCAAGATACCGGATGCTTTCTATGTCAAACGGCGTCGACAGAAACACAATCTTTTTCTCCCTGCACCGCTCAAGAAGCTCCCGGTGCATCCCTTCCGTCAGCTCAAGACGCTTTAACATGGCATACTGCGTCTCTTCCCTGTCCGTTGTCTCCTTCTGGTACGCGGCTTTTTCTGCATCCGCACATACCAGACTCTCTGCCCGGAAAGTCTGGAATTTCACCGCGTCCGCTCCCGCTCCCGCCGCTTCATCCACCAGCCGTTTCGCTGTCTCAAGGTTTCCGTTATGATTTACGCCCGCTTCCGCTATGACAAACACTTTATTCATGATTCCCAAGCCTGTCCCCTGTCCTGATTTTTCCTTCATAGCTGTACTCCGTAACTTCCAGCATCGTGTCCCCCGTCTTTATGAGGAACCCCTCTTTTGTCCTTCCGATAACCTGTCCGGCCGTGCTTTTATAGACATGCGCGCCTTCTACCATCCTGGCCCGGTTCATCTGTATCTTCTTTCCCCGAATCCATGAAACCGCCTGCGGACCCGGCCTGCACAAAGCCCGGATAAAGTTGAAGATCTCCCGGCTGCTCTGCTTCCAGTCCACCACCTCATCCCCCGGACAGCGTATCCCGAAATAAGTCCCCACCGGATCAATGTCCGCCTGACGGATGCGTTTTACCTCATGGTTCCGTATCCGCTCCACCGCCTGATACAGCACTTCGGCACACCCGTCATAGGCCCTTGCAAGCAGTGTGCCGTAATCGTCTTCCTCTCCGATCGGATAGGTTCTCTGCACAATGATGTCCCCCGTGTCAATCCCTTCATCCATGTAGTGCACCGTGATTCCGAATTCCTTCTCATCATTGATCAGCGCCCAGTTTAAGATATTCCGCCCCCGGTAAAAGGGCAGCTTCCCGGCATGGCAGTTGATCGTACCGTACTTTGGCAGGTCAATCATTTCCCGTTTAAAAATCTGGTTGAAGGACATCGAGACGAACAGGTCCGCCTCATAGGTTTTCATCCGGTCGATAAATTCCGGTGAATTAATGTTGTCGCTCAGCTCAACCGGTATCCTGTGCTTTTCTGACAGTTCCAGCAGAACTTTGTCTCTTTTGTCATACCGGACGGTCACAAACACGAGTTCAATGGTATCGTCGCGGATGAATTTCTCAAAAGCTTTATGCGCCCATATGCCGTCTCCAAAATATCCGATTCTCATGCGGCGCTCCCCCGGAGGCGGCTCAGCTTATACCCCCCCCCTTAAATTTTTGACGATTTCATTTCCCAGCATCATACGGTTATCCTCCATATCTTTTCTTACAACGCTCCCTGCCCCTACAATGCAGTGATTCCCAATCCTTCTCTCCTGTATCACAACCGCATTCGCCCCGACCAGCGTCCGGCTTCCCACCGATACGCCGCCGCACAGGACGCTCCCCACCGCTATGTGTGTAAACGCCCCTACCATGCAGTCATGCTCCACAATGGCTCCTGTATTGATAATGCTCATCTTCCCGATTTCGGCGCCCGCGTTAAGGACCGCCTTCCTTCCGACAAAGATTCCTTCCGCAAGTTTCACATGGTCCGACACAACCGCCGTCCCGTCAATAATGTCCGGCAGAGTATAGCCTGCCTCTTTCAGCCGGTTATACAGCCGTTCCCTTACGCTTCCGTATCCCAGAAATCCGATCGTGACAAAGGCATTTCTGACTCCGTCCGCGTAATACCGCTCCATTGCATCATCCGTGCCAAGCACCCGGTAATCCCGGAACCGCTTCCCCAGCATCTCCTCCTTATCAAGGAATCCTATGATGTTGTACTTCCCGCCCTGTTCGATGCTGTCCGCCACACTGTGCGCATGGCCGCCGAGCCCCACCAGCAATATGTCTTCCATCTTTATCCGCACCCTAATCTTGCTTTCATCTTCTCCATCTCCTCCGGCTGCCCCATGTCAAGCCATGCGTCCTCTCCGATCGGGTAAATGCCCGCCTTCTTCCCTCCGCCTATATACGTTTCTATAATGGAAGGGAAATCCGCCGGCTCATTGTATGCAAGCCCTTCCACCACTTCCGGCTCCACAAAATAACAGCCCGTGTTTGTGAAAAAGGACATATCCGGTTTCTCCCGCATCGATTCTATGGCTCCGTCCTGCCCTACGTTTACCACCCCGTACGGGATTGTAAAGTTCTTAAGCGAGCATACCATTGTAATCAGGTTCCCGGATTCCCTGTGCTGCCGATAGGCCTTCGTCAGGTCATCGTCTATAAGGATGTCGCAGTTTGTCAGTATAAACGTGCTTTTTATCTTCCCCTTCAGAAGGCTGATTCCCCCGCCCGTCCCGAGTGCTTTTTCCTCCGCTATGAATTCGAGCCTGTAATCCTTCTCCAGTTCGTCAAAGTACGCTTTGATCATGTTTCTCTTATAGTTGACAATCATGTAAAACTCTCTGCACCCGTAGGCACAAAACCGCCGGATGATATGCTCCGCAATCGGATAGTCCCCGATGGGGATTAACGGCTTCGGGAGTATGTTTGTATAGGGGGAAAGCCTTGACCCCAGACCCCCCGCCATCATGACTACCGGGATTTCCCCTTCAAACCTGCTCTGTTCCGGGATTGTCTTGTTTGCATACACAATCTGTCGGATAAAGCGGTTTTCGTCCACAATCGGCACCGCATCAATCCCGTACTTCTTTATCATCTGCCCCGCTAAGTCCGCCTGCCCTTCGTACAGATACTTCGGTTCATAATTGGCCGCATGCTTCACCGTGAACTGCAAGCCCCCGTTTTTCAGGATCCACCTGCGCACGTCCCCGTCCGTAAGCGATGCCAGCAGTTTTCCCTCTTTCTGCACAAACAGCACTTTTTTCCCGCTTGTATCAAGCTGTTTCATCGCTTCCAATATCGTTTTGTCTTCCTCAATGCATACCTCGTTCATTCTCATCCCTCTGCCGGCTGTGCCTGTTTTCTTTACAGGTTGTAGATCTCCGTTTTGTATCGGTCAAGATTTTCTTTTAAAAATTCAATCGTGTGTTTTAATCCCTCTTCCAGCGAATACTTCGGCCTCCAGTCCGTCAGCCGCAGGATCTTCTCATTGCATCCGAGCAGCCGGTTTACCTCGCTTTTCTCCGGGCGCAGCCTTTCCCCGTCACAGATGATCTCCGCTTCCGGATTGATCTGGCGGATTAACTCTTTTGCAAGCTGCCCGATGGAGATCTCCTTCTGCGTCGCTATATTGATCTCCTCCCCGATGGTGCACTCGGATTCATAGATGGAAATGAATCCGTCCGCCGTATCCTTTACGTAATTAAAATCCCTTGTGGGCGTTAAGGAGCCTAACTTAATTTCCCGCTTTCCCGCGAGCAGCTGCGTGATGACCGTCGGAATCACCGCCCTTGCCGACTGTCGCGGCCCGTAGGTATTAAAGGGGCGCACGATTGTCACCGGCAGCCCGAACGACCGGTAAAAGCTTTCCGCCAGCCGGTCCGCCCCGATCTTGGTTGCGGAATACGGCGACTGCCCCTGAAACGGATGCTTCTCGTCTATGGGGACATACTGTGCCGTCCCGTAGACTTCGGAGGTTGACGTCACAAGCACCCGTTTCGTC
>RAZD01000052.1 GCA_003612525.1 bacterium C-53
ATTACAGGAAACAATCCTTAAAAGTTGCCTAACCCTGATTATAAACTGTCCAATATTTGGGGTTCAGTTCATTTGAGGATAGGTCTTTTATATTTAATTGCTGTTTATGAGGACAAGTATAGAACATTCGTTTGTTTTTGTCAACAAATTTTAAGAACAAATGTTCGTTATATTATTCCTGATCTGGAAATGAATATAAAAAAGAAGAACTACCTTTGTATATATACTGTACATTGGTAGTTTTATTTTGATTGTTATGTATTTTATGAGCTATGAAACTGTGATTTTAAGTTGTAGCGAATATTTTTACAATATAACCAAAAATATTATAAATTTCCTTTTTATTCTTTTCAATAAGATAAGTATCTGATAAAATAAGCTACATTATAGAGAACACGGAGAGTTGATACTAATGAATAAAAAATTACAAGTTTTTGTTTCGTCTACATATACTGATCTCATTGAAGAGCGTCAAACTGCTGTGCAAGCTATTCTTGATGCTGGTCATATTCCTGCTGGTATGGAGTTATTTAAAGCTGGAAATGAATCTCAGCTTAATACCATTTACAAATGGATTGATGAATCAGATGTATATATGTTAATATTAGGTGGACGTTATGGCTCTATCGAATCAATATCTAATAAAAGTTATACTCAACTTGAATACGAATATGCTTTAAACAAAGGTATCCCTGTTTTTGCCGTTGTATTAAGTGAATCATTCTTGACTAATAAAATAAATTCAATAGGATTATCTGATGTTATGGAGCAAAAAGCACCTGATAAATACCAGACCTTTAAATCGTTAGTAATGTCAAAAATCATTCGTATGGTTGATGATTGTAAGGATATTAAAATAGCCATACATTCAACCCTTAATGAATTTTTAAATGAATATGATCTTACTGGATGGGTTCACAATTCTAATGAAAACAACATTATTCAATTATTGAAAGAAAACGCTAATCTATTAAAAGAAAACAATTCACTTAATAAGCAAGTACAAAAACTTCAAGAACAATTAAATGCAAAATCAAAAGAACAATTTGGACATTATACATTTGATGAACTAGTTGATATATTGAAAAACAAAATTTTCTACGAAGCATTTCCTCAACTTAATATTAATGCTTTTGATTTTTTTATAGATAATTATAAGTCTTTTTCGTCTATAACAGGGTATGCAGAAAGTTGTGATTATGAAAAATGCAAATTTTTGGAAGCTTATAATTTGGTAGAAGTTGAAGCTATACAGATGCTAAGAGGTACAGAATATTATCAATTTAAAACATCAAAACAGGGTATTATTTTTTACACATTACTCCAAAAACAAAATGCGAAAAATAATACTTTCGAGTAAGTCCTAATTATATATTTTACAATTCAAATCTATCAATTTCATTATACAAGCCAGTCTTGATTATGGACTGGCTTTATTATCTTCATTTTCGCAACCGCCCAAACAAACATTACATCCTAAATCAGATTCTTATATTCCTGTCTGCCATCAACAACAGCATATATGGTTACAACTTTTTCATCCTCATTAACTTTATAAAATACAAGATGTCTCTCCACAATAAGTACACGATAGCCCTGTTTCCGCAAAATAGAATATCTCGGAATGCTCCCAGACATAGGGAAATCCGATAAACAATTAATCGCTTTTTCAATTTTATCCAGATAATTCAATGCAACATCTACACTCCCGGAATCATCCGCTATATAAAAAATGATCTCCCGTAACTGCTCATCTGCTTTATCCGTTCTGACAATTCTATACTTCACAGTCTTTCCTTTCCAGGAGAGACTTCCGTATATCATCAAACGTATTCTTCATTGGTGCTACCCTTCCATTTGCAGCATCATCTTCCGCTTCTGCCAGCGTACGTAATAATTCCAGTTCTGATTTCATCTGGTAATAATCCTGTAATCCTAATATAGCGGTATCGCCTCTTCCATTCACGGTAATAATTACGGGAGTTCTTTCCTCATGACACTGCTTAGATATTTCATTATAGTGGTTCCTTAAATCTGAAGATGGCCGGATTGCTTCCATATAATATGTTCCCCCTAATATTAATATAGTCATATTATATCTTAATATGTATATATCATCAAGAGAATCCTGTAATATGCCTGAGCTAGTGTTTTGCTTTTTCAGATGATATGTAACATGGTCCTATTCAAAAAGTACGTATTTTCAACAATTTTAAGGGAAATATAGGTGAAAATTGTAGAATTTTGGGTAAATTCGGTCACACTGGATCTCATTTGTTTCAAGACTAAAGTATTCTGTTTTGATTTTCGCAGCTATCATTTACTTATATTTTATCTAACTCTAATCTTACTTTTTTCTAATTTTATCTGAATATTAGGACAATATTTTTCTAATAATGCTTGTACAATGATATATTCTGACTCTGTTGTTTTCGGTGCTAATAATACTTCCATACCATTAAATGCATCATCCGCAAGTCTCAAAAATATTTCATCACAAAATTGCTGATTGTTTTCATCCAAAAGTCTGCTAAACAATTGCATTTGATCTTCTACTGTTTTAGCTTTTTCTAACTCATCAATACTCCATGGAGCTGTTGTAATTTTGTATCTATATTCTTTTTGAAAATTCCAATATTCTCTTTTATATTTCCCTAATTTTTCAAACGAAATATTTATACTATTTTCGTTCTGACATTTTATTTTCGGATGTAATAAATTCTCGTCTTCTGTATACTCAACTTCTAATGCCAAAGGACACTTTGCTGCAATAAGAACCTTTTTTGCATAATCACTTTTATAATCAATATACGATGTTGTTCTCTCAGAAAAATGCATTTCCCCTACATCATATGTGTATTCCTTAAAAGGATTCATTTTCATTTTTATTCTAACACCCTTCATTCCAGGTGTATACATGTTCCACATCGGAAGTATATCTTCACTATTTTTTGACCAACAGCTTACAAGACAATACTTTCCAGACAGCCCCAGATCTTCCGTTTCCGCTTCTTCTGGATCATCTACATTTAATAAATTATTAAATTTTATAGTTTTATTTTTCAAAATAAGTGCCAAATTCTCTATGCTTGTATAATGATATAAACATTCTTTCATTTTCATCATTTCCTTCCTATTTTTCCTTTCTTACACCTTTAAACGGTTTAAGACCTTGCTTAACATCCATAAACTGTCCAGTTTCCGTATTTCGTTTTACCCATTTCTTTGTTACCGGATTAAATATTTGTGATCTTCTCCTAACCATTCCTTTTCTCTGTCCATCTCCTGTTGGTGCATTCTTAGCCATAATAAATAACCTCCTTCAAAATATAATAAAAAGCACTCGAAAACGCATAATAATAACAATAATCTATCTTTTTCATCTATCCTTAGTATTGTTATTTTTCGCAATTATCGAGTGTAAATTTAAAATTCTCTTTTGTTCACTTTCCAGATAATAACATAAAAAAAATCCATATGTCAATACATTTTGTATATAAATTTTTATGACCACAAAATATTGTGGTTAGTCTTTATGAAATATTTCTTGTGTACATTAATTAATTGTCATAATATTAGGTTTACTGATATTTGTTTAATTATATAATAATATTACATTATTCATGTAAAATATTGTCGAACATAATTCACAAAAACACCCTCCTGCACTACCAATATGTCCAAACTCCTGATAAAACCCAAATTTCTTCAACACTCTACATCTTTACCAATTTACCATGCTAAATTTTAACTAAAATATAATCTTCTGTATTTCTACCAAATCATACTAAAATACTAGGATTTAGTCATAGCACGAAGCACATCCCGAACTCAAAAATATCACCCTTTTCACACCCTAAATCACCCTCATTACCACTCCACTCCATTCCCGCAAATCCATTAAAATTGCACAAAAATAAAGCATTTGAGTTATTCTTATACTTTCTCAAATGCTGAATCTATACCCACATCCCGAACACATCTTAAAATCATTCAATTTTGCATCTGTACATGACCACCAGATCAATAAAAATCTCCCGAAACCATTGAAAATCCTGTACTTTTCAGATCTCCATACATCACATACCGAACATCACCAAACTACAATAGATCAAACATCATATATTCCCTATCAATATACTATGAATTAACCTCAAAATAAAAGAAGCCATAACCTTTGAGTTATGACCTCTTTCATAATCAACCAACAATAAGAATAATCCTATTCTTTCCTCTCCCCAAATATATACCCTTCAGCAGCAGTAAAGAATGCTTCTTCAAATTTCTGCATCTGTTCCGATGATAAGTATTCTTTCGCACACTCCGCACATTCCTCATACACTTTTCTTTTCAGGCGTTCATTCTTTTCAACATCTTCCGCCACTGACAATGCCACGCTATGAATCCCTCTCTTCCTTCCGCATTTTATCCAATTTTTCTTTTCTCTGATTCTTATATCTCACCGTATCATCATGCAACAATTCATCTGCAACCATTTCCATATCATAATCCCTTCCACTGCTCAAACTTAACAATTTCTGTTCTTCTGCTATTTTTCTTAATTTTCATGTTGTTTCCCACCATAATGATTCTGTCAAAACATTTACTTCATACCACGCAACTTTTAACAAATCCTCTGTATACCACAGCATTTTTTCCTGTTCCGTCATTTTTATCGGAGAGGGTTTCTCCATTTGGAGAAAGGCTCTTATCTTTTGCCATTTGTTATATCAGCACCTAATAATTATGTATCTTTTTGAATGATTCCACTGTTTTAATATGCCCTTTTGCACCTCCTCTACAATACAGGCATGGTTTTAAATCAATCCTCACACAGAATCCTCCATCCTCACAAATTCAAATCCGACTATCTGTATGGTTCTTGGTGAATTATGTTTCATCTTAATTTTCCCCTCCTCTTTCAACTTTATTAATTGATAGTACACACTTGACGTAGAACGCAGTTCCACTCCAGCACCTATCTCTTTTATACTTGGCGCATAAGAATTCTCTGAAATAAACTCTACCAGAAAACGATAGATTCTTTCTCTTGTATCAATTCCCTGTTGCTTTGTTGTTTGATTCATCCTTGTTTCCTCCTGTATTCTCTGGTGTTTATCACTCTGAAACGAATCTCACCTGTTTTTTACTTTGAATTCTCTGTAAACATCTCAAAAATACCCTGCTCCCATACTTTACCTACATATTTCATCTAACACCTGCTCCAACCTTTCCCGTCCATCCTGAAAGTAGTACAGGGTGTCGTTAATTATAAGCGGTTCTTTTCTCTCATGCGCTTTCATAACCGTCATCTGGTATAAATGAATTCCAAAAGCTACACCCATACAAAACGCCTCATTTTCCAATAATCCTGTCAATATCCCTATCCTCCATCATATACAATATTTTTGTTATATTACTTCTGTCGTTCCTTACACTGACTCTCATTTTCCACCTTCTTTCCAATTACCTTCTATATTATTATAATTCTCCGTATTTTCATCTTTTCTTTATGGAAGATCAATGCTGTTTCAAAGCATGACTTCCTTTCAGTATCCCTACATATTTATAAAAAGTACTCACTGCAATACCCTGTAATTTTGCAAATTGTACAGCGGAAATACTTCCGTATTCTCCAGACTGAAATTTGTTATACTCCTTAATAAATTCTTTCGGCACTCCCGTTGACGGTCTTCCCAGTTTCTTTCCGTTTTTCTTTGCTGCCTCTAGTCCCTGCATAACCCTGCTGTGTATCTTTTCTTTTTCCTGTTGTGCTATATGCGCCTTTAATGTGACAAAAATATCAATAATCATCTTTGACAAACTATCATCATTCATCTTTTCCCAGTCATTCAGAAACGGAACATCTAAAGCAACAACCCTGATTCCTTTTGACTGTAAATCTTTTATTTCCATAATCACATCATCTGCATTTCTTCCAAGACGATCCACATCTGATATAAGTAATGAATCACCATTTCTAAAGTGTCCCTTCATGTTATGATAATTCGGTCTGTTATCCGCTTTTGTTCCACCTGTGATAATATCAGAAACAAATTCATCAATACAGAATCCGTTCTTCACAGCGTACTCAATAATCGTCTGTTTCTGCCTGTCTGTCTTCTGATGGTTTGTGGATATTCTCATATAAGCAAAAATTTTATTTTCCATCCGTAATCCCTCCATGAAATCCATAACTGTTTTCATATATGATTTTTCTATCCTGTACATATGGAAATATTCCAGATTATCCCTTACATGAAATCGACTGTTTTCATGTAAGGTCTGTCATTGATCTTTTTCTCCCTTTTTGCTTTTACTGCATATGAAAAAATCTACAGAATTTTAGCAATCGCAAAAGTAAAGAGGGTGGACATATTCGCCCATTATAAAAAAGACTGTGACCACTCAAATGATCTTCCCTCGAACTTCACAACTAATCTTTTCCACCATCAAAAAAGAACCCGTTTCTTCCATGAGATAAGAAGATTCGCTGACTTGAAAAAGTAAATTCCAGTGCAGGACTAAATTCCACCGTATTTTAATAGTTGGCGATTTTATCA
>RAZD01000053.1 GCA_003612525.1 bacterium C-53
TCCGGCGGGGGACTATATCCATGAGGAAGGATACGGGGAGTTTATCAATGAATATGCATATGCGAAAGAGACGGAGGCGTTTTTTCAGGCGCTGAAAGGCAGGAAGCCTTTTTATGACTTTCAAAAGGATAAGAATACCTTAAAGCTGATTGATGAAATAGAGAAATGAGGGAATGGTTTGAAAATCTGTATGGTGGGTCTTGGGTCCATAGGGAAAAGGCATCTTGGAAATTTAATCACCGCTCTGGAAAGGCGGGGGAGAGCGTATCAGATCGATGCGCTCCGGAGCAGCCGTACGCCTTTAGGGGAAAAGTGGGAGAGCAGAATCTGCCGGCAGTATGACGCCGCAGAGTGTCTCCCGGGAGACTATGATGCCGTATTTGTCACGAATCCGACATCCCTGCATTACGATACGATTCAGGAGCTGGCCCCGAAGACAAAGCATATGTTTATAGAGAAACCGGTGTTTGATTCTCCCGGATATAATCCGGATGATCTGCCGTTAAAGGAAGACGGCATTTATTATGTGGCATGCCCTCTGCGCCACAAGGGGATTCTGAAATACATAAAAGAGAGAATCGTTGAAGAGGAAAAAATCATATCGGTAAGGGTGGTGTCCACGTCGTATCTGCCGTCATGGAGGGAAGGGATGGATTACAGGACCGTGTATTCGGCGGATAAAGATATGGGCGGAGGGGTCACCAGGGATTTGATTCATGAATGGGATTACATACAATACTTATTCGGCATCCCGGAAAAAGTATGCCATATACAGGAACATGTATCAGAGCTTGAAATAAACAGCGACGATGTATCCGTGTATCTGGCAAGATATCCAGGGATGATTCTGGAGATGCATCTGGATTATATCGGGCAGAAAACGGAACGCATGCTACAGCTGTTTACGAACGATAAACGGATGGATGCGGACCTGGTTTCGGATGTGATTTATGAGTATCAGGGGGACCGGCTGGTACGAAAAATGGAGTTTCCGAAAGAGGATCATTATTTAAACGAGATCGAATATTTTCTTGACTGTATGGAAGGGCGCCGGAAGAATTTCAACACGGTGGGGGATGCGTACCGGACCTTAGAAACCGCTATGACAGAGGAGTGAAACGGAAGTATGAATGTATTGTTTACGATATGTGCACGGGCAGGGTCGAAAGGTGCGGCAGGGAAAAATGTCCGGATGTTCTGTGGAAGGCCGCTTGTGTATTATACACTGGAAATCTATGAGAAATACAGAAAAAAACATGCAGATGAAGGAAACCGGATTGAACTGGCAGTGAATACGGACAGCCCCCTGTTGGCGGACCAGATCAGAGGCAGGGGGACGGAATGCATCTTTATAGAGCGGAGAGAGGAACTGGCGGGCGACACCGCTGCAAAAGGGGACGTTATCCGGGATACGATGCTGTCTGTGGAAGAAAAGACCGGGATACGTTATGACCTGATTGTTGATCTGGACCTCACATCGCCCTTAAGGAACGTGGAAGACGTGGAAGGAACGATTCGGAAAGTGGTGGAGAATGAAAGATGCAACTTTGCCTACAGCGTAGTCGAGGCAAGGAGAAATCCGTATTTCAATATGGTCTGTAAAAATGAGAAAGGGTTTTATGAGAGAGTGAATCCATCGGAGTATACGGCGAGACAGCAGACGCCGGAGTGCTTTGACATGAATGCATCGATCTATGTCTATGCGAGGGAGTATCTGGTTGATCTGCGTGCGGAAAACAGGCATGCATTGATCTGGGAGATGCAGGACAGCAGAGTGCTTGATATAGACAGTGAAGAGGATTTTGAAATGATGGAGTTATTGGCAGAACACTATTGGGACAATGGAAGGTATCTGGATATCCGGAGTAATGAGGTTTGCAAATAATGAAAGCAGAATGAACGAATTTGAAATGAAATAGATACGAGGAGGATTATTATGAAATATTGTAAGAGGTGTGTTATGCCGGATACAAGACCAGGGATATTATTCAACGAAGAGGGGATATGTTCCGCCTGCCAGTCCTACGATCGCCGGAAGCAGATTAACTGGAAAAAAAGAGAAACGGAATTTGAAGAAATATGCAATAAATACAGGGGAATGAATGGAGAGGGGTATGATTGTGCCATAGCAGTGAGTGGGGGAAAAGACAGTCATTATTAGGTCTATCTGATGAAAGAAGTCATGAAAATGAATCCAATCCTTTTTAGTGTGGAGGATAATTTTAAGATGACAGAGGCAGGAAGACATAATATTCAAAACATTTCGGAAGAGTTTGGATGTAATATTATCAGTTTGAAGCCAGATATTAAGGCACAGAAAAAAATAATGAGATATACATTTGAAAAATATGGAAAACCCACATGGTTTCTGGATAGACTGATCTATACATTTCCCCTGATCATGGCTTCCAGATTTAACACGCCATTGTTGGTTTATGGTGAAAATGTTAGTTATGAATATGGTGGAACTGACTATAAGGAGACTTATTCAGCCAGGGAGCAGTTAAAGAATGGCGTGGCAAGTGATATAGACGATCAGGAATTGCTTGCAATTGGAATAGACTCCAGAACACTATCAATGTTAAGGCCGCCGTCAGAGAAGGAAATGCAGAAGCTGGATCCTATTTATATATCATATTTTAAACAGTGGAATAGTGTTTTTAATTATAAATTTGCAAAATCCAGAGGATTTCATGATTTACAACATGAGTGGGACAGAAGTCATCATGTTGAGAATTTTGATCAGATAGACAGCAGGGCATACCTGGTTCATTCATGGATGAAATATCCAAAGTTTGGACATGGCAGTGCAACTGATTATGCATCAAGATTCGTGCGGTATGGATTGATAACAAGGGAAGAGGCAGTAGAGGCAGTCCGCATTCATGATGGAAAGCTTGACAGTATGTGTGTCAGAGATTTTGTGGAGTTTACCGGATATTCGGAAGCAGAGTTCTGGAATATTGTTGAAGGGTTTTATAACAGGGAGCTGTTTGAGAAAAATGAATTTGGTGAATGGGTATTAAAGGAACCGGTTTGGAAATAAAGAAAAAATTCTGCCGGTGAATTTCTAAAATCAACATCTATGGGGGAACATATGAGGAAAACACAGAAGGCGTGTATTTTAGAGATGCTTGTTACACTTCATGAGGCGCATGAAGAAATTAAAAAAGTTGTCAGCAGAAAACAGTATGCATCCGCACAGAATATTCTGTCTGATTGTCAGCAATCTGCAATTAGCATTGGAACTGCAATAGAAGAATCAGAAGGTCAGGATATTTCATCCATATCGCACATTGAAGAGTATTGCGAGCTTTTGTTTTTTGTATATGACCAACTAGAGAATAATAGTGATGTGAATGCAAACAGCATTTATAAAGTTTTAAAGAAACAACTGTTAAAGATGGAAAGCAGTATAAAAAGTGATATACCAGTCAGGAAAGAAATTGTTTTTTTTCCATACAAGGCGTCTATGTGGGATTCTCTGGAAAGTATTTATCTTACAGCGAAAGCGAAAGATGATTGTGATGCGTACTGTGTTCCCATACCATATTATGATAAGAATCCGGACGGAAGTCTTGGGCAGATGCATTATGAAGGGTGGGAATACCCTGATAATATCGAAGTGATAGACTGGCAGACATACAATTTTGAGGAGCGTAATCCTGATTCGATATATATTCACAATCCATACGATGATTGGAATTATGTAACATGTGTACATCCCAGATTTTTTAGCAAGAACTTGAAGGAACATACGGAAAAATTAATATATATTCCCTATTTCATCTTGGGTAATATCAAAAAAGGGGATAAGGAGGCAGTAAAAAAAATGAGCCATTTCTGTTTCCTTCCTGGAATTGTGAATGCAGATAAGGTGATTTTACAGTCCGATGAAATGAAGGAGATATATATAAACGAGTATATCAAAGCCGCAAAATCATATGGGCTGTCGGGCTGCCATTTAGATAGAAAAAAGTTAAAGGAAAAATTCTTGGGATCTGGTTCGCCTAAGATTGATAAGTTGGAAAATTTACAAAAAGAAAATTTTAAAATTCCGTGTGAATGGCTAAAGATTATACAAAAGCAAGATAAAAGCTGGAAAAAAATTGTATTCTATAATACCAGTATCACTGCATTATTGTCTGACAACGAAAGGATGCTTAAGAAAATAGAATATGTGCTAAGCGTATTTAAGGGCCAGAGAGATAAAATAGCATTGCTTTGGCGGCCTCATCCGCTGATTCAGGCTACGATATCTTCCATGCGTCCCGAGTTATGGAGGAAATATCGTGAAATTGTGTGCCGGTATCTGGACGAAGGATGGGGGATTTATGACGATACGTCTGATGTAGATCGAGCGATAGGAATTTCCGATGCATACTACGGAGATCGAAGCAGTATATTGCAAATGTATTATTTATCGAAAAAGCCTACAATGGTGCAAAGTGTAGATATTATAAAAAGCCAATGGGATATGATTCTTCGAGGAAGCAGGATGGCCGTGGATGGTAATTTTATTTGGCTTGTTATGGATACGATGAATCTAATAGCGCAGATAAACAAGGAAAATGGAGAAATTGTAAAGTGTGTAGGACTTGGAAGCGGATATTCCGGTGATATTCGAATGTCGTATTCATACTCTGACATAGAAGTTAGCGATGGTCGTTTTTATTTAGCTCCTACTGAAGCAGAGTTCATTGTTGTTTATGATAAGGATAGAGACTGTGTACAACGGATACCAGTTGCTATTCCTGCCAAATATCCGAAAGTTTCGGGAGCATTTGCGCATGCGCTACAATATAATGAAGAAATTATTTTTGTAAAAATGTGCGGTACGAATGCGATTGGGAGATTCAATATTCTGACGCAGGAAATTAAATATATAGGCAAAGCACAGTATCGGGAATCAAAAGCCATGTTTGGATTAAATTCTGTAATAAAGAATAATTGTTTATATATACCGTTGCTACGGAATGGTGATCTGTTTGTGTACGATTTGGAAAAGAATACGGAGAAAATTGTTCATGTAGATTTAAAAAACAGAGGTTTATTTACACTCAACGAATATAATGGATTTTTGTATATTTCGACAGCGGATGGACAGGTTCTTAAAATCAGTTGTGATTTTAAGGAAAAAGAAGAGATAAAGTTATCTAACAGCGGCTGCTATTATTCAAGCTTTTGTGATGAGGGGATTTTATGGCTTTTCCCACGAGATGTAAACGAGTGTGCAATAAAAATAGAATTAAGAAATGTTTCGGTTGCTCAGTTTAAAATCCCAAAGGTCATTTATGATGTAAAAAAAGAGGGCCGTACGCTTTTATTAAACGCAGAGGGATGCATTATGGAGTTAGACTCTGCAAATGGAGTTCATGCGATTCCTTATCATTTTAGAAACGGACAACAATTGAAAATGTTTTGGGAGAAGTACGATGAGCGGGATGATGGACTGAAACCTATAATAATGGAAGGCATGCCTGCTTGCCATGCATTAAATATGTATTTGGAACAGATAAAAGGACGGTAAGGGTGAAGTGAATGGATTGTTTTGATATTTTAAAAAAAAGAGAAACAAGAGATCAGTTAAATGCAGGGTATATCTATATTCCAGAAATTACAACATATGAATTAATATATTCAGATATAACAAGCTATTTGATAGCAAATACAATTGCGAAAAAAACACAATGCCAGGTAGTCAGGTTGATTGACCAGTATGATAATAATGAGAAAAGTAAATTTGCGGAAAAATTTGGATTTTGCACTGAACATACCAGATTAAAAGGAATGGCGGGAGCAGTGAATCGGCTGAAAACTCTTTTTCATACTTTATACGTATTTTTCACCTGTCACACGGGGGACAAACTTTTGCAGGTTCAGATAGATAGAATTCCGATTGGTAAGTACATATATGATTCGATCGTACGAACGCAGGACAGAAATACTATTGATAGGGTGATCATTTGGAAAGATTTTAAGGAAATCTATAATGCAGTTGCATTATTTTACAATTTAAAGAAGATTTATCAGAGACAAAAACCTAAATATGTAATATTGAACGAGAGCAGTTATTTATTGAATCTGTGCAGGGTGCTGGCTCAGAAACACAACGCTTCCATTATAATAGCAAGTACGATAATGATAAAAATAGAAAATGATAATATGCTTGGTTTTTTAGACGGCTTTTATCAAGAACTTGTATCAGATAAGCTAAAAGAGATGGGTGGAATAAACCATGTGGAATATGCTGAACGTTATTTTTGTAACCTGAATTGCAAACCGAGCTTCCCGTCCAAAGGGGAAAGTCCGGTACAAACAGAATAAAACAGCATAGAGA
>RAZD01000054.1 GCA_003612525.1 bacterium C-53
GGGGTTTAAGATGAGCGTTTCCTTCGATTCGTTCTTTTCCAAGTTTACGGTCAACTTAAAGGGCAGCATCACCCATGAGGTGGAAATCGGCACTGATCCGTTGGGAAATTTGCAGAGGTTAAGCAACGCTTTAGAGGGCATGACCGGGAGAATGGAAACAGTGGCACAGAAACTGGAGAACGTGGAGCATCAGCTTGAAACCGCAAAGGTGGAGGTCACAAAGCCATTCGCACAGGAAACGGAGCTTGCGGAGAAACTGGAACGCCTGACAGAGCTAAATGCCCTGTTGAACATGGATGAAAAGGGCGGAGATGGAATTGATATGGACGATGAGCCGGAGAATGACGGGGAACAGGAGGAACTGGATACCGGGGAAATGGAGCGTGATGCGGAAGCGGTGGCGGATGCGCCTTTCAGACCGCAGGTGAACCGGGCAGTATCGGAGAAGGTGGCGGAGCATGGGAAGGAGAGGATGTTAGCCGACAGTCCGAGAGGGCGCATTTCCGTAAAAGAGAAACTTGCCGAGATGCGGGAGAAGGCATACGGGCAGAAAGCGCCGGAAAAACCGGATATTTCAAAAGGTAAAGGCAAAGAGGAAAGTTTGTAGGCAATAATGAAGGGCAGTCAAAAGTTGGCTGCCCTTAAATGAACACAATATCGGTAATATGTGGAAAATATGATTTATTTATATTTGTGGATTTGGTATAATAAAGCATATGTTATGGATGGAAGTTAAGAAAGAAGGGGTAACATGTGCATAAATTTTGCATTAGAAAAAGAAAATTGGGATGCAACTAATAGCTGGAGTGGTTATAATTATCAAGGTAAAATAGCCTTGTTTGTAGTATTGCAAAAAATTAATGATTTGATTAGCAAAAACAAAATTGATGAAATAGAAAAATATTGTGTTGAGTTGGAGTGGTTAGAGGATTTTTCGATATTATATAAAAGCGATGAAGGTGTACAATATAGAACTATTCATCAAGTAAAAGCAAAGGACAAACAAAATATAAGTGATTATGAGGATGCTTTATCAAAACTTTATTATAAAGTTGCTAAATGGAGAACTATTGAGAGGGCATATTTACATGTATGTAAGCCAACAGATTATAAAAATGCAGAATGGAATGATAGAGTTAAAGAATTAATAATAAATTGCAATCACATAAAGGGGATACAAAATAGTCTTGTAAGTTATAAAGGTAGCTTATATAAAAAAGAAGAGATTGAAAAGATATATAAGCCGGGAAGAAAGTCAGATATAAATAAGCTGATAAAAGAATATAATGAAAAGTATTTTCATAATAGGAAAATCACTGTAGATAATGTGGATGAAATTTTGGACAAGATTCTTATTGATTTACAGGATGAAATAGAGTTGTGTGAAAAAGAAATAAAGGATGAAGATGTTAAAAAAATTGAAATGTTTACATATCCGAATCATAATTTATATTGTGGGTTGAAAGAAATTGATAGTTTAGTAAAAGAACAAATTGTTGAATATTGGAGGAATATAGGAATAGAAACTTGGAAATGTGTAGATCAGAGTTTCTGTAATATGATTTTTTTGTGTTTACAAGGTTTGATAGACAAACATATTACTCAAAGGCATGTTCATTATAATAAAACGGATAAGCGAAGTATAGAATTTAGTTGCATTAAAGAAGTGCTGGATAGTGATGATTCTATAACAAGATGTGAGGAATATTATTTGTATAGGATTAAAGAAAAACTATTAATTTTGTGCGAAGAATACCATAATTTTTGTGTTGATGAATGGGATACCGAGGAAGAAAGAGAAGTTTACTGTAAAAAATGTGAAGTACATGCTTTCTATGAAAAAGTATCCCAAATGTCAGAAGATAAAATTCGAGATCTAATACATGCTATCAATCCAAATATTCTAAAGAAAATAGATGATATGAATTGGGGAGATTATTGCAATGAAGATCGATATAGAAATCCGTTTTTTAAAGGATTAAGGGAGATAGATACTCTTTATGAAAAAGATAAGGATTATATTTCATATATTGATAAAGATAAAAAAATGAACCTATTAACTACTGTTGGAAATAATGAGGGAAGTAAAAAGGCATTGATGCGAGCGTGTGGAGCTATTGTGACAAATCCGGATTTGTATGAGATATTAATGGATTATGATTGCTTGATAAGCAAAGATTTAGAAGTAAATTCAATATACGAAGGGGCTGGGGATTATCTAAAGGACTTTAAAATTGAAGATAATCATATATACCATTGTAAAAATCTTAAAATGACATCTTTAGAGAACGCAATAGCAAATTTGATGGAGGAATAGTGGAATGATAAATATCATTAAAAGTGTACTGTTTGATTGTGGATATGAGGATGTTGTTCAAACAGAAATAGAATTTGAAAAATTAGAATATAAAATAGATATATTCAAAAATGAAGATGTTGGAAGTCAGGTTTTTATTGTTTTACAGACTTTAGAATCCCAATTAGTTCCTTTGTCTAGTATTAAAGATTTCATAATTGAAATCGCTAATTTTTTTAGAGAAAGTGATATATATTTACCGGATATGGATAAAAACACATCGTTGGTTTTTTGTGTTAAAAATGACATTAATTCAGAAAAATTAGATGCATTAAAAGTAAAGATAGAAGATGATCCATTTTATTTTAAAAAATATGTATTTTCCTATAGTGAAGCAGAAGCGGATGAATTAAAAAAGTTATGTAAACAGCACAGACAAACTCCTAATGAACTTGTTCAAACATATATTCTGGATACAAATAATTTTAGCAGATTTAAAAAGAATGCAAGTAACGAAAAGGTATATAGATTGGTTTCGGAATTACTCATTAAAATTCCAGTTATTCCAATAAAGTTTAAAACACAGGGACAAATAAAAAGTGTACCTGATTTTTTGCAAGAGATACAGAAATGCAATGATGATGAAGTAGGAAAGCTAGATCGTATTATTCAAACATTGTGTGATTCTGAAAGGAATTTAGAACAGCCTGAGCTTATTGATAAAATATTGGAAGATTGGGGTTTTGTTAGTTTGGAGGATGAAAATGAATAACACAATAGCTATTAGTAGAATTTTTTTAGATAATTATAAACTGTTTGAAAACTTTACCTTAGAATTTAACAAGGGATTAAATATATTTGATGGACCTAATGGATATGGAAAAACGAGTCTTTTCGATGCAATTGAATTTTTAATTACAGGTGATATTAAGCGAGTGACAACATGTGAGGTTTTAGATGGAAAATACAAGTATCAAAAGGTGTTCTTTGCTAAGGATTATAAAAAAGATGTAATTATAAAAGCCGAGTTTATAAAAAATAGTGAGACATTTGTATTGGTAAAAAAAATAGAAGGGCATGAGGAAGCGAATAGTTCTACTGAAAACAATCCTAAAAAAATAAAAGAGGTTACGAAAACGTATTTAATCACAGATTTTGAAGATGTGGAGTATACAGATGATAATTTGATTGATTTAAAAGAATTAGAAGAAATGCAAAAAAAATTCTTTGGGGATACATCTCAGACGTTATATACTTTGCTATATTATATTCAGCAGGAAGATAGGCTTGATTATTTTAAAAATAATGAATCTGGTCGAATGGGCAGTATTAATTCATTATTTCAAATTGAGGATGAAAAACAAAAGCTTGTAAATATAAGACAGGCAAGAAAAAGGGTAGGAGAATTAACTGATTATTTGGAAAAGCAGATAAAAGAAATAAAAAGTAGTTTATGTGATGATTTGGAAAATATTCCTGGCGCACAAGCAAAATATAAAAAACTGTTAAAAAAGGATATTGTATGGGATGTTGAGAATCCGGTTATTTCTACAAAAGAATCATTGGATCAGATATTACATATATTAGACGGAATTAGAGAAATTGTCTTAAACAGAGAAAATTTAAAAAATGATTTCAGAAATATTAAATATAATAACTTTTTGAATGATGAAATGTTAAAAACACGATTAAAGGCATATATCATTATTGAGAAGATACAGGCTGATATAGAAAAATATATAGAAAAAAAGCAAAAGCTATTGTTTTTAAAAGATGAAGCGAGAAAAGTAAAGAAATTAGATTTTATAAATATAGAATATCGACAACTAGGAGGGTATGTAAATAAACCAGAGGTTTGTGAAAAATTAGTTCAAAAGGTTTTAGAGTATCGGCAGATTGAAAAGAATATTCACGAAACACAACAATCAATGAACGAATTAATTAGAATACGTGAACAGTTGATTAAAATTTCTGATGATGAAACGATTTTAGGGGAGGGGAAATGCCCTTATTGTGGTTATGATTGGAAAGAAAAGGAACAACTATCAAAGAATATTGAAAAAACAACCAAAGACGTGAATTCTCTGCTTGGAACAGCGGGAAAACAAATGAAGGATACTATTGATGAAATTCGTGAAATATTTATGAAAAACGTTTGGAGTAATGCAGAGTTACTGATTTCCGAGTTGGAGAAAGATGTTTTGCTTAGTTCTTTTATGGAATTTGAAGAAAGTGATATTATTGAAAAACATAAATACATAGAACAATTTTTAAAGAATAATGCTTTTGAAATTAATATGTCGAAAGAAAATTCTGTAGATAGTATTGAAAAGGATATTCAACAAATTCAAGATACTATAAAAGAAACGATATGTATTCTTCCAGAAGAATATTATCAGAAGAAGACTCAATATCAATTCGACACTATTTTAACAGATTATTTCTTCTCAATAGGAGATATTGCAGAACTAAAGGAAACTGATATATCAGAAAAAGCGATATTTCTAAAATACAAATTTGCTTTACAAGAGAGGGAAAAGACAAAGCAAGTTGAACGGTTAAAACGTCAAAAGGAATGTCTTGAAAAAGAAGTTAGTAAAAAACTTAATCAATATATGAAAGATTGGAAGGCTAGTATTGATAAGTATCAAGGAAATATAATTTCGCAGATTGAAATTCCTTTTTACATTTACAGTGCTAGAATTTTACAATCTTATCAAGGAGGTCAAGGTATCCTCATTCGAGATAAAGATGGAAAAGAGGAATTGAATTCTATTAGATTTACGACTCCTAATGAGGAACATGATGTATTATATACTATGAGTTCTGGACAATTATCAGGTATTTTGTTAGCGTTTTCGCTGGCATTACACAAAATTTTCGTAAATGAAGGATTGAACATAATGCTTATTGATGATCCGGTTCAATGCATGGATGATTTAAATATAGTTTCGTTTGTTGAGTTGATGAGAACAGAGTTCCCGGATATACAATTACTAATCTCTACACATGAAAATAGTTTTGCAGGATATATTTTATATAAATATAAGAAATATAGCTTGCCAGCTAAAAGATGTAATTTAAAAGAAATTAGTATGAGTCAAAATTAAGTATTATATTTAATGTTTATTTACAGCGATAAAAGCAGGAAGGAGATAGGATTAAATTGCAGAAATCAAAACGAATAAGGGCAGTAATATTCACTCAAATGTAAGGGTAAATAAAGACAGTATGCTGAGAGCAGCCAGAAATGGCTGCTTTTATCATGCTAAAAATTAAACGGAGGTATTAGAGGAATGGAAACAGCAGGACAGAACACAAATCAGGTCATGGAGGAAAATGACGTATTAAAGCAGTTCATGGAACTGCTTAACCAGCAGAACATGAAAGAGCAGTCACAGGATTTTATGGTATGTGGCGGGGATGCAAGTACAGCTTTCCGCAATGGTGGATGAATTACAGGGCGTCCGGGAACAGCTTTCACAGATGCAGGAGAAACAGCCGAAGTCTGTTACGGAGAACCTTATGGAGAAAGTGTCGCACCTTCAGGAGAAAATCACGAACCTGTCGGAACGCCTGACAGAAGCAAGAAACCGTCTGGTGGAAACAGCGGCACAGGCAGTCAGCGCTTTTAAGGAAAAAGGCAAGGCGGAGATGTGCAAAGTTCTTCAGAAAGGAATTTCCGGCATGAAGTCCATGCTTTCCGGCTACCGGGAACGTCTGGTTGACGTGATGACGGACTGTGAAAAGACAG
>RAZD01000055.1 GCA_003612525.1 bacterium C-53
CTCCGCCTTGTGGTGTATTTCAAAGCCAAGAACGCCAAGAAATTCCGGCATGGCATGGAGTACGGTTCTGCGAGGTGAGGTGCATAATCTTAACTGTAAGCAACACCTATATTGACGCAGGAGGATATGCACATGAATGATTACAGCAAAATCACAGCCCTTTACTCCCGCTTATCCGTGGGGGACGAGGACAGGGACGGCGGAGAAAGCAACTCCATACAGAACCAGAAAAAATTTCTGGAAAGCTACGCCAGACAGTTAAAATTAACCAATATCCGGCACTACATTGATGATGACGAAAGCGGCAGATTTTTTGACCGTTCTGCCTACTCCCGCATGATTGAGGACGTGGAAAACGGCAAAATCGGTGTCTGTATTATGAAAGACATGACCCGCTGGGGGCGCGACTATCTCCAAGTGGGAAACGCTATGGAGATATTCAGACGGAACAACGTGCGCTTTATTGCGGTAAACAACGGAATAGACAGCGAAAAGCCCGACACGTTGGAGTTTGCGCCGTTCATCAACATCATGTCAGAATGGTATGCAAGGGACATCAGCAAGAAAGTAAAAACGGGTATCCGCACAAAAGGCACAAGCGGAAAGCCAATCGCAACCGAAGCCCCATACGGCTATGTAAAAGACCCCGGCAATAAAGATTTCTGGTTGATTGACGAAGAAGCCGCCGAAGTTGTCCGCCTTATTTTCCGCCTGTTTCTGGACGGGAAAAACCGAAACCAAATCTCCATATATCTGAAAAACGAACAAATCCCAACGCCCACTTTCTACATGAAAGACCGGGGGCGGGGAACTTGTAAAAACAAGCCGCTGAACGAGGAAAACCGCTACAAATGGAACAAAGCCACGCTGACCCATATCCTCACAAGGCAGGAGTATTGCGGTGATGTGGTCAACTTCAAGACCACCAAGCATTTCCGGGATAAACGAAACCACTATGTAGACAGAAGCCAGTGGCACATTACAGAAAACGTCCATGCGCCGATTATTGACCGCACCGATTTTGAGAACGTACAGCGGATTCTGGAAAACATTCCCGTAAAGCGACCCAACGGGGACGGGGAAATCCACCCTTTGTCGGGCTTGCTTTTCTGTAAGGACTGCGGCGCAAAAATGCACATACGGATAGATTACAGGAACGGCGGCAAACGGCACGTTGCCTATTGCAGTGAGTACCACAAGGGAAAAGCCAGAAACCCGAAGTGCCATTCCCCGCACATCATGGACGCGGATTTACTCATGCAGACCGTTTCGGAGGTGTTGAAAAAAATCGCGGAATACTCCATCAGCAACCGGGCAGACTTTGAAGCCTTAGTGAAAAAAAGCCTTGCCATACAGCAGACCGACCGGACAAAGAAACAGCAGAAACGCGTACCGCAAATCACAACCCGGCTTGAACAGATTGACAAGGTTCTGAACAAACTTTATGAGGACAACGCACTGGGCGCGATTGAGCAAGACCGTTATGAGCAGATGTCACAGAAGTATTCAGAAGAATACTACACACTGAAAACGGAGCTTGCGGAAATCAAAGAGCAGTTGTCCGCTTTTGAAAATGCAGGAGGGCGGGCGCAGAGGTTTGTAAAACTGACAGAACGATACGCCGATTTTGCCGAACTCACCCCCGCTATCCTCAATGAGTTTATCAGCAAAATCGAAGTGCATGAGCGCGACCAGAAACGGGCGAGATACGCCATTCAGCATATCGGGATATACTTCAACCATATCGGCAGATTTGAAAACGAACTGACACAGCTTGCCGAGCCGACAGAGCAGGAAATCAAAAAAATGCGGGAGGAAATCGAAGAAGCGAAAAAGGAAAAGAGCCGCGCCTACCACCGTGAATATTCCAGAGCCTACCGCGCCAGAAACATTGAAAAGCAACGGGAGTATGACCGTATCAAAGCGCGGGAATACAGAGCGAGGAAAAAGGCGCAAGCCGCCGCAACCGCACAATAAAACCAAACAGCCAACAGCTAAGAGGGATTTTCCAATTACGGGAAATCCCTTTTTCACGCCCAAAGAAAGGAGCGACCTATTGACAGAAAAGAACAAAACCCCCACCCCGCCCCGAAAGCCGGACGGTATCATCACAACGCAGAGGAACGGGCAGACCATTGTTGCGGAGTTGTTTTTCAACCACAGCGGCACAGAAACATTCCGCGACAAGATTTTGAAAATGATACTTGCCGACAAGCAGGAATAAAACGGGAAAACGGTTATCTGTAAAAATCCATTCCATTCCCATCCCATCCTATCCCATCCAATCCATACCAAACATGAAAGGAGCGATTGACCCGTGGCAAAGACCAAAGCCGAAAAAATCACGAGCATTGAAGAAGAAATCCGACAGCTTGAAAACAGGCGCAGACAGCTTGTGCAGGAGCAAAAGGCACAGGAACGCAAGGACAGGACGAAACGCCTATGCCGCCGCATGGGGCTTTTTGAAAGCCTTGTCCCCGACACAATACCGCTGACAGAGGAACAATTCAAAACATTCCTTGAAAAGACCGTAGCCGCCGACCACGCCCGCCGCATACTGGACGAATTGACCGCCCAGTATGCCCCCACAGCCCCCCGCACAGGGCGCGGAAACGGCGGCACAGGGTAACACGCCGTCCGCCGCCAGAACCACCCATACAGCCCGCGAGGGCGGCGCAGACGCGGACGCGGACGGGGGCGCGGCACAAGGGTAACGGCTTACGCCCCTACCCTTGCCAAAAAGCAAGGGCGCACTTATATACCACATAAATGTGGTATGTGCGGTCTTGCAGACGGCGTTTTGTGCCTGTCGGCACAAAAGGAAACGGCGGGAGTTACCCGCAGAAAGGAGCGCGGCGCGTGGCAATCTACCATTGCAGTATCAAAGTCATATCCCGCGGCAAGGGCAAGTCCGCTGTTGCCGCCGCCGCTTACCGGGCGGGGGAAAAAATCACAAATGAGTTTGACGGAATGACCCACGACTACACCCACAAGGGCGGTGTCGTCCACACTGAGATTTTATTACCCGACCACGCCCCCGCTGAATATACGGACAGGGCGGTTTTATGGAACGAAGTGGAGAAAATCGAGAAAGCGAAGAACGCCCAACTTGCACGGGAGATTGAAATTGCCTTGCCCCGCGAACTGACGAGGGAGCAAGGCATTTCCCTTGTCCGCGAGTATGTGGAACGGCATTTTGTGGCGGCGGGAATGTGCGCCGACGTATGCCTACACGACACAGGCGGCGGCAACCCCCACGCCCATATCATGCTGACAATGCGCCCTTTTGACGAGCGCGGCGAGTGGGGAGCGAAGCAGAAAAAGGAGTACATTCTTGACAGGGACGGGAATAAAATCTATGACCCCAAAAAGCGGCAGTACAAATGCAAATCCATTCCCGCTACCGACTGGAACGAACAGACCAAAGCGGAGGAATGGCGGGCGGCATGGGCGGAACTCTGCAATCAGGCATTGGAGCAGAACGGACACGCGGAGCGCGTAGACCATCGCAGTTATGAACGGCAGGGGATAGACCAGATACCCACCGTCCATTTAGGCGTTGCCGCTTCCGCTATGGAGAAGCGCGGCATCCGCACCGAGCGCGGCGACCTTAACCGCGAAATCGAAGTGACTAACCAGAAGTTACGGCAGTTAAAGGCGCGTATCTCCAAACTGCAAAACTGGTTAAAGGAAGAAGCCGAGAACACCGAGCCGCCCACCCTTGCCGACTATATTCAAGGCATACTGTCACGCAAGGTACAGACGGGAAAACCGGGATATTCCCAATCCCTCTATAACCTCAAAGACGCGGCAAAAATGCTGAACTTCCTGCAAACCAACAACATCATGGATATGACGGGGCTTGATGAAAAATTCAAGTCCATGATAGGGGAACAACTGGATATTCAAGGGAAACTGAAACCCGTTGAACGGCGGTTAGGCACTCTGAAAAAGCACTTAGAGCAAGCCGACATTTATTTCAAGTGTAAGGGAAAGAAGCCGCTGACCGAAGCCGAGCAAATCTTATTCACAACAGCGAAAGATTATCTCAAAGGCATAATGAACGGCAAGACCACAATCCCGACAAAGACATGGAAAGAAGAATACACCAAGCTGACCGCCGAGAGGAAAACGCTTAATCAGCGGTATCTTGCATTGAAAGAGGAAGTGAAAGAAGCGGAGAAAATCAGAAAGAGTGTTTACAGTATCTTGCGGCAGGAACAGCGGGAACAACAGCCCCACAGAAAGCAGGATATGGAGCGATAACAGACAGGGCGGCGGGATTGTCAATGCTTGCCACCGCTGCCCTGTTTTGGACTTTTATTAGACCGATAAACTGGAATTTATCTTCGTACTCCCTCTTCAGTAAACGTTCTTTTTAAGGCGTATTCTGTTGGGAAAATAGCTAATACTAAAATCAGACATTGTGTTGTACATAGAATCGCCGCAACCGTTCCAATTATATTCTCTGAACTATGATAAAAAGGAAAATGGATAACAACTGATGGTATCAAAATAACCCAACCAATTTTCCGCCATAAGCGGCCACAATGCGCCTGTGCAAATTTCCATGTGTCTATATTTTTCATAGAACGTGCTGTTCGATAACCGATTATTCCATTGATTTTTTTAGGAGCATGTTTCCACATCATATTACCAGCAATAATCATTGTGATTGGAATAAGTAAATCGCAAACAAATATGAACCACCAAAACCACATATATTTCCCTCACTTTCATAAATCCCAATTTATCGGTTTGTACTGGGGGAAATTATAGCATACCCAATTACGAAAAGCAATCCCCCGTTCTACGTCCGTTCCGACTATCCAGACCGTCAAGGGACGAGTAGTATTTTTTCGCAAAGAGCGCGAAAAAATCTCCACTCTTAAACCCTTGACCGTCTGGATTTTTGCCGTTGCCATTTCACCGCCGAAAACGGGGAACAGGATAAAAAAATCCTGCCCCTGTTTTCGTCTGCTCCATTCTAACGGCAAAACCGTCTGCACTACTTCGGCGGCGGGCGGTAGGTTATGCGGTGGCTCTGCCCCCGCGCCCCCGACCTCTCCCAAAGAACAGAATGGAGTGTTACGCAATAGGGCTTGAAAAGGCTTGATTTTTAAGGCGTTTCAGACACGAAAACCCACCGGGCAAGGGTTTTATACTACCCACCCGCGAAAACGGCTTCTAAATGTCCACAGGCGCGTTTTGCGCCCTTTTTCCTGCCCCGTTTCCCACCGCACTAACAAGGGCTTGCGTCAATAACTCAAAAAAGCACTTGACAAAACGCTTCATGGGGCAATGCAAAGGATATTGAGCCTTATGTCGATCCGGTATTTGAGAATAACGTGTTACTCACAGAAACGGAAAGACTGATGATGTCCGGCAGACCAAAACAGCCGAAGTATGCGAGGAATAAAAATATCCTTGTCATTGGCGGTTCCGGTTCAGGCAAGACGAGGTTTTTTGTAAAACCGAACCTGATGCAGATGCACTCATCGTATGTTGTCACTGATCCGAAGGGTACAGTATTAGTAGAGTGCGGAAAAATGCTCTTAAAGAACAATTACCGGGTAAAAGTGCTGAATACCATTAACTTTAAAAAGTCCATGCACTACAATCCTCTCGTTTATATCCGGAGCGAGAAGGACATTTTGAAACTCGTAAACACAATCATTTTAAACACCAAAGGGGAGGGGCAGCAATCCGGCGAGGATTTCTGGGTGAAAGCCGAAAAGCTCTATTACACCGCACTGATTGGGTACATCTGGTATGAGTGCGTGGAGGAAGAACAGAATTTCACTACTTTGCTTGACATGATAAATGCCAGTGAAGCGAGGGAGGATGACGAGGAATTTAAGAACCCTGTAGATTTGATGTTCGATGAGCTGGAGGAAAGAGAGCCGGAGCATTTTGCGGTAAAGCAGTATAAAAAATACAA
>RAZD01000056.1 GCA_003612525.1 bacterium C-53
AGCCGTTCCGAGCCGCCGCAGGAGGTAGACACTTCATAGTATGTGCCGCCGATTTTGTAGCAGACGGTTTCTTCTGTCGGCTTCCCTTTTTCCGGCAGATAGCCGCTGTCCTTGATTTCCAGTTCCCAATCCATTCTTTTCCCTTCCTTTCCGTATTTTCTAAGTGATAAGTTTCGGAGCAAGCATAGGAAAAGGGTACCCTTTTCCGTAAATCTGCCCGTCCGCGCCATGGCTTGCCGGACAGATTTTGCTTGTTGGGAAGAATCCCAAACCCTCTTGAAAACCCTCTCACTACCTACAACACCACACAGGGCGATTTTGACGGAGTTTTGAGAGAAATTCTTCAAAAAGTTTTCCTTGCTTCTTAATACGGGGAAGTTTCAGAAATGCCAAATAAAATGATAAAATTTCCGATACAGATAAGGATTTACAAGTTGCCATAATACATTTATCTCTAAACCTCATTGACAAAAAGAAATACTCTCTATATAATTAAACTGTAAGTTTAATTATTGCAAGGAGAAGCGTATGGGACGAAGAAAGAAAGAGCCTAGAAGTGTACACCGGGAAAACATAGTGTCTGCGGCATCTGCTTTATTTATGGAAAAGGGAATTTCCGCGACTTCTATGGACGATATAGCGAAAGCCGCCGGATACAGCAAGGCAACATTATATGTATATTTTGAAAATAAAGAGGAGATAGTCGGCATTTTGGTATTGAACAGTATGAAAAAACTTTATGACTATATCTCTTCTGCGCTGATACAGTATGAAACCACGAAAGCAAGATATGACTTTATCTGCCGCGGGCTGGTACAGTATCAAGAGGAATTTCCTTTTTATTTCAAAATGGTATTGGATAAAATCAACATTGATTTTGAGAGCAAAGAGTATCTGCCGGAAGAAAGGGAAACTTATCAAATTGGAGAAGAAATAAATGAAAAGATAAAAAACTTTTTGTTATCCGGCATGGAAAAGGGAGATTTGCGAAATGATTTGGATATTATGCCTGCTATATTTAATTTTTGGGGTATGCTTTCCGGAATCATTCAGCTTGCCGCAAACAAAGAAGAATATATTAAAAAGTCAATGGGATTATCTAAAATAAAGTTTTTGGAATATGGTTTTTCCCTTGTTTATCATTCACTTGCGATTAAGGAGAAAAGTTTATGAGTGAAAAAATTGCACTTGCCATTTTAGGCAGTCCTCATACAAATGGGACAACAGCAGCCATGCTGAATTTCGCAGTTCATAAAGCTGAACAGGCGGGTTATGCTGTAACAAAAATCACTCTGTATGAAAAGAATCTTTCTTTCTGCACCGGTTGCCGGGCTTGCATGGATACACATATTTGTATTCAGAAAGATGATATACAGGAAATCGCCCCGCTATTACATAAGAGTCAGCTTGTTATCCTTGCCGCCCCTGTCTATTGGGCAAATGTTCCGGCGTCTGTCAAGAACTTATTTGACCGACTACTGGGAACGGCTATGGAAGAAACAAACACATTTCCAAAACCACGCTTACGGGGGAAACAATATATGATTTTGACTTCCTGCAATACGCCCGCGCCTTTTTCGTGGATATTCGGACAGAGCAGAGGGGCAATCCGCAGTATGGACGAATTTTTCAAGATTGCAGGCATGAAATCGGCGGGAAAAGTGGTATGTGCAAATGCAAAAAATAAGAAAGAACTGCCTAAGAGAACAATGAAAAAGATTGAGAGGTGTCTGAAATGAAATTATCCCGTAAAAGAATCCAGTCCTTTACAGCAATTTTTCTTTTTCTTATTGTTTTGATTTTTACGGCGGTTTATCTGAAAAACGTGGCAGATTATAAAAGGTCAGTAAAAGAAACAACATTCAGCAATTTAGATATTTCCAATGTTCCCGATGGAGTTTATGCCGGAGAATATGACGTGGATTTTGTTTATGCCAAAGTGGAAGTAACGGTTCAAAACGGAGTGATTACAAACATTGATATTCTGGAGCATAAAAACGGGCGTGGAAGCCGCGCAGAAGTTGTTGTTGACAGAATCATTGAAGAACAGAAAATAGATGTTGACGCAGTATCGGGGGCAACAAATTCAAGCACCGTCATAAAGAAAGCTGTTGAAAATGCCTTAACAGGAGAAAATAGAAAATGAGCGGGAAAACAGAGTGGATTTATTGCCCTGTCTGCGGGAGCAAAACAAGGTTACAAATTCGGTTGGATACAGAATTGAAAAATTTTCCTCTTTACTGTCCGAAATGTAAACAGGAAAATTTGATTGACGTAAAAGAATTGCATATAACCGTTATCGAGAAACAATTTAAATAAAGTGAAGAGCCAGACGCATAAAAGACGCAGAGCCGGCAGACTTGTGAGAAATCACAGTTTGTTGGCTCTCTTTATGTTCAAGAAAGCAATTTTTACAAAGTCAGCAGATTGTGTATTACAGCTAACAAAGGGAATCGTGATGGAATGTAAAGTATGTCAGCAACAAAATCGTATAGCCGTTGACCTGTCAAAAAAAGCCGAGCCATTAATAAGGACTATTGCGCCTATGGATATGAATACACACATCATGTAGTATGTCTTAATAACTCATATTGCCCAAACGTCTGTACCGCTTCAGGTTGTATGGGTGTTTGTTGTAATAGCCCCCTACTGGGAAGAAAGGGGGTGAGTGAAAATGAGATATTCTGAACAGTTCATGGAACATATCGAATATGCGTTCAATGCGTTCTGCAAGGTTGTCCTGCGCCATGAAGCCATTAACGCATGGCGAGATTTGAAGCGGAAAGCGGAACGGGAAATATCCCTTGACTATCTGATGTCAGAACGATATTTTGAACCGTCTGCTATGGACAGTTACTTTGAAAAACGGGACAAGCCGGCTGTATTTCTTGTGTTTGGAAAGGAAGTTATCGTTGATGATGAACGGTTAGCAACGGCATTATCAAGATTGCCGCAATTAAGGCGGGAAGTCTTGTTGCTTTATTACTTCATCGGCTATCGTGATGAAGCAATCGGCAGACTGTACAGGCGTTGCAGAAGTACAATAAACAGTCGAAGAAATGTTGCGCTGAAACAGTTGCGGAAAGAATGGGAGAGATTGAAACATGAGGAACAAAAAACTGATACCTTTTGAGGTAATTCAAAAAGCTGTTGCTGGAGAACCGGAAGCGGTAGACGCAGTATTGTGGCACTACACTGCATATATCAAATACCTGTCTATGTATAAGGGGCATATCAACGACGATACGCAGGGCAGGTTAAAAGCTAAACTGGTTGAAGCTATATTGAAATTCCGCTTCGACCGATAGGAAGTAGCAAAGACAGGAAAAGCTGTCAAGGGTAGACTTCGCGCTACGCGCCCTTGACAGCTTTTCCCGCCTTTGCTTGTGGGTAGTCAAGAGGACGAAATCAGTAAACTGCTTGCGCCCTCAATTTATTATGGGGATTGTTACGCAGTAGGGGTATTTTGTCCTTGATTTATGCGGTTTTGTGGGTGTTAAAATGGCGGGGTAAGGGTTTTATATGTCTGCTGTCAAAAATGGCGTTCTATTGCGTAACAAAAAATATTGACAAAAAATCAACTCTTCTAATTGATTATATGAGCCCCTAATGGTATGATTTTACATAAAAGGAGATTTTATAAATAGACTGGAATATATTTTGGAGCGCGTTTGGAGCCATTGGAACCACAATAGGTTCTTTAATAACAGCCGGTGCTGTAGTCATTGCTGTCAAACAATATAAGCAACCATTAAAAAAGGTTATAAAAGTTGAATTTACATCAGCTGTATCACTAGATGAAATATCTGGCAGGTCATTATGTTTTTATTGTGTTTCCATAAAAAACAAAGGCATTAGGGCAGTGCAAGTCAATTCTATTAATGTTAAAGGTAACAAGAAAAAATTGTGGATAAACAATGCGCAATTTAACTCTAATGCCAAAGTTAATCTTCCTATTAGGATTGAGCCAGAGGAAAATGTAAATTTTTTATTTGAGATAGAAAACTTTAAAAATGCACTTAGAAAAGCTGTCTCTGATAAAGTTTTGAGGAAAAATCAGCGATTGATTATTTTTGTAGAGGATTCCCTCGGAGATAATTATTATTGCAAGACCAAAGCATTAATACGCCAAATAGTAAAATGAATTTGATTTAAGACAATTAAATTATGAAATGGAGGAATTTTCAATGAAATGTAAAAATTGTGGAAAAGAAGGACATCATTTTCATCAACTTTACAATGCTGGATATGTGTGCGATGATTGCGTTGGAAAATATTTTGCATGTCCCGCATGTGGAATATTATATGATATGGACGATTATGAGCATGGAGATTCTGGAACAGGAAAATGTGTCTCCTGTGCTAAAAATGAATAGTGGCTGAAAATTCCTATAGTTACTTTGTATTTACTAAAAAAGACGTGTAAAAGGCAATTACTTCTTGCACGTCTTTTTTGGCACCCTGTTTGTCAGCGTTAATGATAAGTTAGTTTTTATACTTCCTTATCACTGTAAACATCAGTATTTTCAAGGGTTTTCTTTATTTTCTAAGTGTTCAATAATTTTCATAAAATGTCATAAATTTTGCCATATAGCACTACTACAACACTAGTACAGCACCATTTATATATGGTTTCTGTGTTGTGTCTTGCGTAAGACTTTGCTAAAATGCTTAAAAGCCAGTAAACAAGGGAATTTGCAGTTAAAATAGTTGTTTTGATATGTTTCTTATTATGCAGGTTCTCAAAAAATATCATAGATAGCAAAGGGGGGAAAGCTATGACACGAACATCATATAAAAATCAGCATATCAAAGAGCATTACGACAGGATAAACCTTGTCATACCCAAAGGCGAAAAGGACAGGATAAAGAAAATATGTTCTGAAATAGGGGCAAGTATCAATGAATATCTTTATATGCTTGTGTGTAATGACCTTGCGGACGGTACAAGCAGAATGGCAGAGAAAAAGCAGGGCTTTAATGCAGAACAGGAACGGATGCTTGAAAAGTGGCAAGTGCCAAGAAAATATTATGAAATGATAGAGGATTTGTCCTATACCAAAGACGAGGGATATTTTATCTATCTGAAAAAGGGCTATGTAAATGACGTGACAGGCAGTAGAAATATACATTGTATGAAAACATCAGAAGTAAGGCGGATTATTGGGAAAACGCATAAAAAGTAAAAGGGGCATCTGTTTTTGACAGATACCCTCTAATACGGTTTTATGTAACGGTTATTCAGTATGTGTAGAAGTGTCTTGTTGTGATTATGCGCCCAAAAGATAACCATACATAAAGGCGTTTTCTGCCCCTTGTTGCCAGTCTATTACTTTCCTAACGGTTTGCATTAACGGAATTTATTCTTGAACTTATCCGGGGATTATGCTATATTATAGATACAAAAGAGGAAATAACCGCCCACAAAGTGGTTGACCTCCAAGATTAGACAATAAGCCTACCTGTACCGGCCATGAACTGAACCCCAAATATTGGACAGTTTATAATCAGGGTTAGGCAACTTTTAAGGATTGTTTCCTGTAAT
>RAZD01000057.1 GCA_003612525.1 bacterium C-53
CCAATCAAACGCCTGTGGATTTCCTCAATGGAAGAAACCGCCATTCGTGAGGGATTTGAGAATTTGCAGCCAGGAAGCGATTACGATAACCTGTACCATTCCGCACTGTGCAGGCAGGAAGCGGACTGGCTTGTGGGCATTAACGGTACAAGGCTGTTCACCGTCCTGTATGGCGGGAAAGTTTTAAAGGTGGGGCGGGTGCAGACACCCACCCTTGCGATGCTGGTACACAGGGAAGCAAAGATTATGAATTTCCAGAAGGAAACATATTACATGGCGCATATCCTGATGGATGGGATAGATGCCGCCACCGGGCGCATAGATGATAAAAAGAAAGCAGATGAGATTGTGGGAGCTTGCCGGAACGGGCAGGCTCTTACCACGTCTGTTGTAAAAGAGGAAAAGGCAGCCATGCCGCCGAAGCTCTATGACCTTACCACGCTCCAGAGGGATGCGAACCGTTTATTCGGCTTTACCGCAAAGCAGACCTTAGAGTACACGCAGAGCCTTTATGAGAAAAAGTTAGCCACATATCCGAGGACGGACAGCCAGTTCTTATCCGATGATATGGGGCAGACCGCAAAAGGTGTAATTGAGGCGGTGTTCAGCTCCCTCATGTTTGAGGAAAACAAAGCGTCCAGCCCGGATATAAAAAGGATTCTGAACAGCAAAAAAGTGACAGACCACCACGCCATTATCCCCACAATGGAGATAGGGAAAGCTGACCTTGCGGCACTGCCGGAAACGGAGCGCAAAATTTTATCCCTGATTGCGAACCGCCTATTATGCGCCACCGGGGAGAAGCATTTGTATGAAACAGTCAAAGCGGAGTTTTCATGCAATGGATATACTTTTTCGGTTTCCGGCAAGTCTGTCACGCATAACGGGTGGAAATCTTTTGAGGATGCCTTTAAGCGTTCCTTTAAAATCTCCGGGAATCAGGAGGAAGAAAAGGAGGAAAAGAAGCTGCCGGAACTGTCGGAGGGACAGACATTTGACGGTGTGCAGGCAAAGGTCAGCGAGCATTTCACTTCCCCGCCGAAGCGCTTTACGGAAGATTTATTATTATCCGCAATGGAACGTGCCGGGGCGGAAGATATTGGGGCAGACGCAGAGAGGAAAGGCTTGGGTACGCCAGCGACAAGGGCGGACATTATCGAGAAGTTAGTCAAGGACGGATTTGTAAAGCGTGAGAAAAAGCAGATCATACCCACAGAGGACGGATTGAAGCTGATTACGGTGCTGCCGGATGTGGTGAAGTCCCCGAAACTTACCGCCGATTGGGAAAATGCCCTGACGCTGGTAGCGAAAGGGGAGCTTCCTATGGAGGACTTCATGGCGGATATTGAGAACATGGTGTCGGAACTGATACACACCTACCATGAGGTCAGTGACGAGCAGAAAAAGATGTTCGCACAGGAGCAGGTGGTTCTTGGGGTATGCCCGAACTGCGGCGGTCAGGTGGTAAAAGGGAAATTCGGTGCGTACTGCGTGAAAAAATGCGGTATGAACGTGAGCCGGATAATGGGAGCCGCCCTTACCGATGCACAGGTGAAAGATATGCTTTCCGGGAAGAAAATCCTGTTAAAAGGGTTAAAGAGCAAGGCGGGCAAACCATATGATGCCTACATCATTCCGAGTGGGACGGAAGAATACCATTACACCAAAGACGGGGAAGAAAAAAGCGGGGTGCAGTTTAAGTTTGTCATGGAGTTTCCCAAAAAGAAACCTTCTGGCGGGAAGAAAAAATAAGGGGGAATATGGCAGGTTGGATTTATTTTCAAAAGAAAATGGGATAGAGAAAAACCAGATTATTGCGGCAGACTGTGTGGATATATTAAAATGCCTGCCTTCGGAGAGCATAGATTTAGTTATTGCTGATCCGCCATATTACCATATGATGGGGGATTTTGATTTTGTGTTCCAGTCTGTGCCGGAATATTTAGGCTGGTGCGCTGTATGGGTTGGGGAGTGTTACAGGGTACTCAAGCCGACAGGCGCATTTTATTGTTGGGGAAGCAGCCAGATGATAGACAAGCTATCTGTCAGTGTGTTGGATAAGTTTGCGTGGATTAAGAGGAATCTGATTGTGTGGAACTATGGTACAGGACGTCCGGGCAAGGCAATCTACCGGAATGAAGCAGAATTTATGTGGTTTTATAGCAAGCCTTTCCATGAAATCAACCATGACACAATCCGTATTCCATACCATGCCGGGGGAGAAAAAGACAAGAGAAAAAACCCGAAAGGGAAATCCTGCGGCAATGTTTGGGAGTTTCCGAGGATTATGCCAAATTACAAGGAATCAACAGGACACCCGACACAAAAGCCGGAAAAACTGGCGGAAAGGATTATCCTTGCAAGCAGTATGCCAGATGCTCTGGTTTTTATCCCGTTTGCAGGTTCGGGCAGTGAGATTGTCCAGTGCATAAAACAGGGGCGGAATTTTATCGCAACAGAAATAAATGTTCCATACGTTCAGGATATTATTCTGCCCCGGATAGCGGCTACAAATAAAATCATAAAACAGTAGAAAGGAAAAAGATATGTTTACAACTGGAGATAAATTATTAAATGTGATGAAAGAGGAAGAAATCAGCATTATGGAGCTTTCCAGAATGTCAGGAGTGCCGGAAAGGACGATTATGGATATTCTGGCGGGCATCAGGGAGCCGGAGCTTGGCGTGGTGTGCAGGATTGCGGACGGGCTTGGTATCTGTGTCCATGAGCTTCGTGCTGATGAGGAACAGTATGCCATTTCCGTACAGAAGGATACTCTCGCAAAACTGATTGTGGTCAGTGAGATAAACGGTGTGGAGCTGGAGGAACTGATACATACCATTCTGGAAAAAGGCATTGAGGAGCATGGTTTCTATGCCTAATTGATGGTTGATTGCAGGGTGCGTTAAGTACCCTGCAATCAAAATGTTGAATATTCTAAGAAGAAATTGAGTTACGATTGATAGAGTGGTATAATTCCCATAATATGTTAATGAAAAATAGATATAAATATTATGGGAGGATATATGTTAGAAGGATACTTGAGTGGTCTTGAAGAAAATGAAGTTCGTTTTATTTCAGAAAATGATGAGAATTTTAGGATTATAGTAGATGAAGAACATTTTTTCCGCTTGCAGCATGAAAGGATAGAAAAGGATATTGTTGAGGGGTATCTTTTTAATAATCGTAATTTTAAAATGTTTGGATGTATATATAATGGGCGAAGCCTTTCATGTAAGGGGTATGTTTATTCGAGCAGTAATAATCCGCCTGATACTCTTTCGCAATTTGATAGAATCATGTTTACCGGAAAGCCAATAGATGTATTTGCTGGCGGTAGTGCTAACGTGATGAAGAAGATTGATGACGGGATAGATTGGAATGAGCGCTTATTTGTAAAAGAACCTCGATATTGGAATGAAATAAATACAAAATATCCGGCAATGGTTAATGGGATTTTATGTGAAGTAGGAATTGACTACGCTATTTATTATAATGAGAGGTGGGGAGAACGTAATATAGGTACATGTACGCCACGATTTTATATTGATTTTAAAGAATCGGTTGGAACGGATATAATACCAGACTGTTATTTATGGGTATTTGATTTTATGAAATTTTTGAGTTTCCGCCGAAATATAAAGTTTGATGATATTAAGATTTATAAGAGAAACAGCGATAAAAAAATTGAAAAAACAGGGATTGTTTATTTCAGAACGATAGATAGAGGTGAGTATACAAATTCTGATTTGAATACAATTCTTACAAGGGATATTGGAGATAAATTTGGAGAACTTTTTCAATATATTGCAGAGAGGCGTCAAAGAGATACTTCGGATGAGTTATTTGTTCCAGATAATGATACAGAGTATAAGGAATTAAGCCATACAAGTTTTTTGGAATGTGCTTTAAGTTTTGAAGGAGAGTATGACCGTACACAAGAAACAAAAATAGAAACTAATGCAGAGTTCCAGCAAATAAAGCAATTAGCAAATGATGTGGTGATTGACGAGTCCTGTAAATTAGTGGATCAAGAGGAAAGCGATTCTTTAAAAGAAGAATTATTGGAATATATAAAAAAGAGGTTTGAAAGTGCTGCTGAAGAATTAAAAGAACAGCAAACATCAAGAAAAAAGAAAGACAAAATTGTAAAATATGCAAAGAAATTATTAGATGACCTTGATAAAATTGATTTTTCTTTAGAAGAACAATTTAATAATGTGTTAAAGAAGTATGCAGATATTTTAAATGATTATAAGAAAATGTTAGCACAGCGAATGAAAATTCGTTTTGAAGGAAACATCAATTTAGGTCAGATATTTTCTAAGATGCGAAATGAAATAGGACATGGACACCCGAAAGACATAGAGGATATTCACGCCTATACATTTCAGTTAGCCAGATGTATGATATATGTTATGATTTTAGATAATACTGGAATTTCACATGATGCAATAAAGCGAGTAATTCATAAGATTTTTTAGAAAATAGGATTTAAAGACAGAAAATGCACTTAGGAAATCTTAGGTGCTTTTCTTATATGAAAAATCCGAGGAAAGGAGCAGACAAAAATTGAATAAAGTTTACCGTCACTGGTGGCAATGGCTTATGAACGAACCATAGCCGCCTTTTTTATTGCCAAAAAACAATAGACAGGAAATGGAGGTTTACCATGAGAAAATATGACTTAATTTCCATACTTTCCGCAGAAACATCAAGGGAAGTGACAAGAAATGAAGAAAGCTGGAAGAAATATCTGAACACAGCATCAAGGCTCTACAAATACCCGTTCAAAGACCAGCTCCTTATCTATGCCCAAAGACCGGACGCAACAGCCTGTGCTTCCATAGAGATATGGAATGAAAAAATGCACTGCTGGGTAAACAAAGGGGCAAAGGGTATCGCCTTGTTTGATGAAGAAGGGAGTCCCAACACCGGACTGCGGTACGTCTTTGACATATCGGACGTGCATAAGGCAAGGCGTATCGGGCGTTTTCCCCGGCTTTGGGAGATGAAGGGGGAACATCAGGAAGCGGCGCTTGACCGTCTGGAAGGGATTTACGGGGACACTGACAAAGAAGCCGGGTTTACGGACAGGATCAGGGAGATTGCTTCCCAGATTGCACAGGACTGTTATGGGGAATTAGCTTCGGATATGGAATATCTGAAAGAGGGAAGTTTTCTGGAGGAACTGGACGAACTGAATATCGCTGTGCGTGTCCGGGAAACGCTGGCGGACAGTATCGCCTACACTGTCTTAAAACGGTGCGGCATGGAAGATGCGGAGCTGGCGGAAGAAATCCAGTTCCCCTATATCCATGAATTTAATACGGT
>RAZD01000058.1 GCA_003612525.1 bacterium C-53
AAGCACCTTGACAACCAAACAGTAATGCAACCCTGAAGATTCTAAAGAAACAAAGAAAGAAAATTCAGAGAACGAAAAGAAACGAACCAAGCGAAAGCGAAGTAAAGAAGGAACAGAGAAGCAGACGTTGATCTGATTCCGGAATCAAACGATAGAAAACGAGAGTTTGATCCTGGCTCAGGATGAACGCTGGCGGCGTGCTTAACACATGCAAGTCGAACGGGGGTGCAGGGAACGGAGCGAGTAGTTTACTATGAACGAAGTATCCTGTATCTTAGTGGCGGACGGGTGAGTAACGCGTGGGTAACCTGCCATATACAGGGGGATAACAGCGAGAAATTGCTGCTAAAACCGCATAAGCGCACGGAGTCGCATGACTCAGTGTGAAAAACTCCGGTGGTATATGATGGACCCGCGTCTGATTAGCCAGTTGGCAGGGTAACGGCCTACCAAAGCGACGATCAGTAGCCGGCCTGAGAGGGTGGACGGCCACATTGGGACTGAGACACGGCCCAAACTCCTACGGGAGGCAGCAGTGGGGAATATTGCACAATGGGGGAAACCCTGATGCAGCGACGCCGCGTGAGTGAAGAAGTAATTCGTTATGTAAAGCTCTATCAGCAGGGAAGAAAAGAGACGGTACCTGACTAAGAAGCCCCGGCTAACTACGTGCCAGCAGCCGCGGTAATACGTAGGGGGCAAGCGTTATCCGGATTTACTGGGTGTAAAGGGAGCGCAGACGGCACAGCAAGTCTGGAGTGAAAGCCCGCGGCTCAACCGCGGGACTGCTCTGGAAACTGTTGAGCTTGAGTGCAGGAGAGGCAGGCGGAATTCCTAGTGTAGCGGTGAAATGCGTAGATATTAGGAGGAACACCAGTGGCGAAGGCGGCCTGCTGGACTGTAACTGACGTTGAGGCTCGAAAGCGTGGGGAGCAAACAGGATTAGATACCCTGGTAGTCCACGCCGTAAACGATGATCACTAGGTGTCGGGGAGTCAGGACTCTTCGGTGCCGAAGCCAACGCATTAAGTGATCCACCTGGGGAGTACGTTCGCAAGAATGAAACTCAAAGGAATTGACGGGGACCCGCACAAGCGGTGGAGCATGTGGTTTAATTCGAAGCAACGCGAAGAACCTTACCTGGGCTTGACATCCCCCTGAGAGACGGGCAATGCCGTCGTTCCTTCGGGACAGGGGAGACAGGTGGTGCATGGTTGTCGTCAGCTCGTGTCGTGAGATGTTGGGTTAAGTCCCGCAACGAGCGCAACCCTTATCTTCAGTAGCCAGCAGGTAAAGCTGGGGACTCTGGAGAGACTGCCGGGGATAACCCGGAGGAAGGCAGGGATGACGTCAAATCATCATGCCCCTTATGTCCAGGGCTACACACGTGCTACAATGGCGTAAACAAAGGGAAGCGAAGGGGTGACCCGGAGCGAATCCCAAAAATAACGTCTCAGTTCGGATTGTAGTCTGCAACTCGACTACATGAAGCCGGAATCGCTAGTAATCGCGGATCAGAATGCCGCGGTGAATACGTTCCCGGGTCTTGTACACACCGCCCGTCACACCATGGGAGTTGTTAACGCCCGAAGCCGGTGGCCGAACCTGAAAAGGAGGGAGCCGTCGAAGGCGGGAACAATAACTGGGGTGAAGTCGTAACAAGGTAGCCGTATCGGAAGGTGCGGCTGGATCACCTCCTTTCTAAGGGAAAAGAAGTAGTAAGGGATGCATTACTGTTTGGATGGGAAGGGAAGAAAAGAAACCATCTGAAAAGGAAGAATTCTGGCGGCGATGCGCTTAGGGGAAACACGCGTACCCGTCCCGAACACGAGAGTTAAGACTTAAGCGGCCGATGGTACTGTACTGGAGACGGTATGGGAGAGCAGGTGGCTGCCAGAATA
>RAZD01000059.1 GCA_003612525.1 bacterium C-53
AAAGAAAAAGAAGACGAGTTAAGACATCCGAGAAAGAAAAACCAGGAAACGAAGCAAAAGAAGTAAAAGAAAGAAGTTCTGAAAAGAAGGAAGAGAAGAAAGCTTTCAAAGAAGGACGGAAACAAACAGGTTAAGCTAGGAAGAGCACAGGGTGGATGCCTTGGCACTAAGAGCCGAAGAAAGACGTGATAAGCTGCGAAAAGCTGCGGGGAGGAGCAAATATCCAGAGAGCCGCAGATATCTGAATGGGGAAACCCACGCGGGAAGAATCCGCGTATCCGTACGTAAATCCATAGCGTGCGGAGGGGAACCCGGTGAACTGAAACATCTAAGTAGCCGGAGGAAGAGAAAACAAAAGTGATTCCGTAAGTAGCGGCGAGCGAAAGCGGAGGAGCCCAAACCGGAGTGCGTGCACACCGGGGTTCGGACTGCAGAAGTGACATGCAAATACAGTGGAACGGTACTGGAAAGACCGGCGGGAGAGGGTGAAAGCCCCGTACACGAAGTAAGAGCATGCACGGCAGGATCCAGAGTACGGCGAGACACGAGAAACCTTGCCGGAAGAAGCGGGGACCACCCCGTAAGGCTAAATACTCCTTAGTGACCGATAGAGCAGAGTACTGTGAAGGAAAGGTGAAAAGGACCCCGGGAGGGGAGTGAAAGAGAACCTGAAACCTTGTGTTTACAAGCTGTGGAACCATGAGCGATTGTGGAACCGCGTACTTTTTGTAGAACGGTCCGGCGAGTTGTGCAAACCGGTAGGTTAAGGGCTTAAGGTCCGGAGCCGGAGGGAAACCGAGTCTTAATAGGGCGAAAATCGGTTTGTGCAGACCCGAAACCGGGTGATCTACCCATGTCCAGGCTGAAGTCTGCGTAAAAGCAGATGGAGGGCCGAACGCACATCCGTTGAAAAGGGTGGCGATGAGGTGTGGGTAGGGGAGAAATTCCAATCGAACCCGGAGATAGCTGGTTCTCCCCGAAATAGCTTTAGGGCTAGCCCTTCAGGAGTCACATGGAGGTAGAGCACTGAATACCCGAGGGGGCGTCAAAGCTTACCAAAGGTTATCAAACTCCGAATGCCATGGAGATGCTCTGGAGGAGTCAGACCGCACGAGATAAGTTGGGCGGTCAAAAGGGAAAGAGCCCAGACCCGCGGCTAAGGTCCCGGAGTGCGTGTTAAGTGGAAAAGGATGTGGGGATTCAAAGACAGCCAGGATGTTGGCTCAGAAGCAGCCATACATTAAAAGAGTGCGTAATAGCTCACTGGCCGAGAGTGCCTGCGCCGAAAATGTCCGGGGCTAAAACACGCCACCGAAGCCCGGGGATCATGAAGAATGATCGGTAGGGGAGCATTGTTAACGCGAAGAAGCAGGACTGAAAGGTGTTGTGGAGTGTTAAGAAGAGAGAATGCCGGAATGAGTAGCGAGAAAGAGGTGAGAATCCTCTTGGCCGAATATCCGAGGTTTCCAGAGTAAAGCTGATCTGCTCTGGGTAAGTCGGGGCCTAAGGCGAGGCAGAGATGCGTAGCCGATGGACAACAGGTTGAGATTCCTGTACTGGATGGCAGCAGAACTGTGGGGACGCATGTGGAGAGCACGAGCCGGAAGAGGAAAAGCCGGTGCAAGCGGAGGAGGAGTATGGTTGGAAAAACCGCCATGCAATCCAAAGACGTGACGCGGAGCGAAAAAGAGTAGCGAAGCGTGTGAGCCATGTGCCAAGAAAAGCCGCTATAGACTGCCATGCACCCGTACCGTAAACCGACACAGGTGGATGAGGAGAGAATCCTAAGGCCGACGGAAGAAGCATTGTTAAGGAACTCGGCAAAATGACCCCGTAACTTCGGGAGAAGGGGTGCCCTTGAAATAGAGGGCCGCAGAGAATAGGCTCAAGCAACTGTTTAGCAAAAACACAGGTCTATGCAAAACCGAAAGGTGAAGTATATGGGCTGACGCCTGCCCGGTGCTGGAAGGTTAAGAGGAGAGGTTAAAAGGAGAAATTCTTTGAAGCTTTGAATTTAAGCCCCAGTAAACGGCGGCCGTAACTATAACGGTCCTAAGGTAGCGAAATTCCTTGTCGGGTAAGTTCCGACCCGCACGAAAGGCGTAATGATTTGAGCACTGTCTCGACAATGCATCCGGTGAAATTGAAGTACCAGTGAAGATGCTGGTTACCCGCGCCAGGACGGAAAGACCCCATGGAGCTTTACTCCAGCTTGATACTGGGATCCGGTGCTGTATGTACAGGATAGGTGGGAGGCGAAGAAGTGAGGACGCCAGTTTTCACAGAGCCGATGTTGGGATACCACCCTTACAGTACTGGGTTTCTAACCTGCCGCCGTAAACCGGCGGGGGGACAATGTCTGGCGGGGAGTTTGACTGGGGCGGTCGCCTCCGAAAGGGTATCGGAGGCGCTCAAAGGTTCCCTCAGAATGGTTGGAAACCATTCGAAGAGTGCAAAGGCAGAAGGGAGCTTGACTGTGACACCGACGGGTGGAGCAGGTACGAAAGTAGGACTTAGTGATCCGGTGGTATGAAAGTGGGATTGCCATCGCTCAACGGATAAAAGCTACCCTGGGGATAACAGGCTTATCACTCCCAAGAGTTCACATCGACGGAGTGGTTTGGCACCTCGATGTCGGCTCATCGCATCCTGGGGCTGTAGCAGGTCCCAAGGGTTGGGCTGTTCGCCCATTAAAGCGGTACGCGAGCTGGGTTCAGAACGTCGTGAGACAGTTCGGTCCCTATCCGGCGCGGGCGCAGGATATCTGAGAGGAGCTGTCCTTAGTACGAGAGGACCGGGATGGACGGACCACTGGTGGATCTGTTGGCATACCAGTGCCATGGCAGAGTAGCCAAGTCCGGAAGGGATAAACGCTGAAGGCATCTAAGCGTGAAGCCCCCCTCAAGATGAGATATCCCAGACGAAAGTCAGAAGACCCCTTGAAGACGACGAGGTAGATAGGCCATAGGTGGAAGTGCAGCAATGTATGGAGCAGAATGGTACTAATCGGTTGAGGGCTTATCCTGAAGAAGGGAAGAGAAGCGGGATACGGAATGGAGAGACAGAAACGGATGATATGGTTCAGTATTTGGTTTTGAGGGTA
>RAZD01000060.1 GCA_003612525.1 bacterium C-53
TATTTCCCACGGTTTGACTTGGGGAGAAAATACCCGCCGCACTCGGTACAGCGTTTCCTGTCTGCCCGGTGGAGTAGGGCGGCTTCCAGTTTCCCGTCCAGCGGCAGAACGGCGGTAATGAACCAGCGGCATATAAGCGAATAACTGATACTCTGGACGCATACGCAAGGCTCGCCGTTATCCAGCAAGATACAGTTGCCGTTATCGTAGTTGCAGCACTCATGCACAAGGCGGCGGGCGGCTCTGTACTGTGGGTAGTCCATGTAGGGGCGTTTACCGTTCATTTTCCCGCCCCTTTCCCCGTTCCGGCTCACGGCGTAATATCTTGTCAAGATTGCTTTTCACGGTCTGCAATTCCCGGACGTTCTCTTTCTTCTCCCGGTACTCGTTGTAAAGGCTGTTTTTCTCCCTTGTAAGCTGCTCAATCTCCGTTTGTAAGGTCTTGGAAGCTGGCAGTTTGGAAATGCCGTTTGCCTTGAAATATCGGGCGGCAGATTCGGAAATGATAAACTCGCTTTCGTGCTGCTCCCGGTAGGCTTTCCGGGCTTTCTCGGTTTTCTGCGCCCGCAATCCGTCACGGGCTGGCTTGGTCTTGATGTACGCCAATAGCTGTTTCTGCAAGTCTTTTTTCTCCCGCAAAGTGCTTTCCACGGTTTTCAGTTTCCCGGTGGTTTCATGCAGTTCTGTACTGGCGGCGGCAAGGGCGGCTTCCAGTTCTTCCGGGGAAGAAAAGCCGGATTCCTCGTAAATGCTCACGGTAGCCGCCATTTGCTTCAAGTTGTGCAAGGTCGCCCATTTCTCATAGCCTTTCCCCTTGCCCTCGGCTTTCTTGGCGGCTATGTCTACCATGCGCTGTACGCTGTCTTGTTTCGGGGCATTTATAGCGGCTTTGCCACGCTGTAAGCGGTCTTTTATGCTGCGGGGGTATTCCTGTCTGGGTAGGGGCTTTTCGGCGGCTCTGGCGGCGTTCTGTGCGTTTATGGTGAGTGCTTCCAGTATGGCGGCTCGGTCAAAATCATCACCTAATTTCCGAGCGGTGATAGGCTTCGTCCTGTCCGGCGTGAGATACGATAATCTTCCCCGGCTCTCCTTGACGGTCACGCCCTCCCGGAGCAGCAGAGAGGAAAAGTCGTCAAAGGTGGCAGCGGCGGCAAGGGCTTTCCGTATGGTCTGCCTTAGCTTCTCCTTGTCGGTTTCAAACTTGGTCTGTTTGGGCGGCTCTCCTGTGGCGGCTTGGGAAGCGTTCTCTTTATCCAGTGCGGCTTGTCCTTTCCGTTTCGCCCAATACTCACGCTCGGTAACTCGGTTCTTGCTCCCGTTCAGCAAGTCAATCTGATAGAGGTTTTCCCGGTGGCACATTTCCATGACTTCCGCTTTGAAATACTCCATAGCTGCGTCCGTACAGCGGTGCTTGCAGCCCTCCCTTGTGTCGGCTGGTCTTTCCATGTAGGGCAATAGCGGCACTTCGGCAATCCGCAAAGAATTGATTACAATATGCACATGGATATTTCCGCTGTGGTTATGCCCGTCCGGGTGGGTGCATACAAGGGCTTGGTGTCCGGGGAAATGCGTCTTGCAAAATTCCTCGCCCAATGCTTGCGCCCGGTCTACGGTCAAGCCGTTGTCTGGTGCGTCACGGGGGTCAAAGCTGATGATATAGTGGTGGCTCTTTACGTCCTCCCGTTTCTGGTTCTTGCCGTATTTCAGATTGGAACGCATACAGGCGATTGCAAAATCTTCCTCACCGCAATTCAGAGAGGAAATGCGGTAATCGTCACGGGGGATAAGCCGCCCGGTTTCGTCCAGTGTGGGCTTCATGGTAAACTCGTCATGCTCAAAGGTTAGGTACTGCTCGGCAGCTCCATAATCGGCATTTTTAGAGCTGATATGTTTGAATGTTGCCAACTGCTTCACCTACTTTCTGCAAGACTTCAAACTTCAAGGCGGCAAGCTCCGCTGTGGCGGCTCGTACCTCTTGGGAGAGGGCGTTATAGGGTGCGCCGTACTCGTTCAGACAGCGGGCAATCTGGTTCAAGTTGCCGCCGATTTTCCCGTACTCGGCTGTAAGTTTCCCCATAGCAGAGAGTAGTTCATCATTGACTGGGGAAACGGTAATGACGGGGCGTATTCGTGACTTAATAAGGGCTTGCCGGATAAATTCGGCTTGGCTCATTTTGCAGAGGGTGACACGCTCGGAAAACTCTGCATATTCTTCCTCGGTCAAGCGTGTCTTGATTACCCGGTGGCGGTGTGGCGTGTTGTATCTTTTCATGGCTGTGAACCTCCTTTCGTGGGTGGATTTTTTCAAGCGGCGCAAGCCGCAAAAAGGCGGGCTTGGGGTGGCAACCCCAACAAGATTCCCATAGGACAAAATGAGCGATTAGCGAAATTTGGTACTGTGGTAGAATCTTGCTCTAAGAAACTGCGCTGTGTGGTTTGTTCGCTTACTATCCGGCTATTGGTGGCTGGTTTGTTGCGTTCTGGCGAAAATATCTTATGGAATTTTCTGATACCCTCGACGGACAGGGCGGGGATTCTGCCAAAGCTGCGGAAACATTTCTCCCTCTAATACCTACAAACCAACGAAAAGCAAAATGGACGTTGATTTGCGTAAATTCCCCCTCATTACCTACAAAACCACACAAGTCGGAATAGGCGGGAATTTTGAAAAATTTCTTCATTTTTCTTTCATTCCCCACACCACCGAAAATTGAAAATTGCCAAACAAAGAGCGTGTCATGTTTCCCTTTTCGTGGGGTAATACGGCGGTTTTCAAAAATGCCAAAAATAAACGCAAAAAAACAGGAAATCTTTTCTTGATTTCCTGTCTTGGTGTGCCGTTCTATGTGGCGGCGGTTATTCAGTTTTGGGGTATGGCTGTTCATCAAAACGGAACTTGAACAGGGCAGCGACAAGCCGCTGTTTTATGTTGTCCTCGGTATCCCTGTCGATATGCCCGTTTTCAATGGCGGCGATTCGGATACGCTTACTGTAATGCCGTAAAACCTCGTCCACGGCTTCCGGCTCTCCGCTGGTCGCCCGGACAATCGTTTCATAGGGCAAAAGATTCGGATTCCCCATGTGAAAGCACCTCCATTTTCCTTTGCAGGAGTTTTAACGTCCTGCGGATTTGATACCCGGTTGTACTCCGGCAGCGTCCGTACATTTCCCCGATTTCCTGTTGTGTATAATCCCCGAAAAAGTAAAGGAAAATGATTTCCCGGTTTTTCTTTGGCAAGGATAACAGGGCAGCGGCAAGCTCCCCATTGGTGAGGATAACTGTCTGCCCGCATATCGTTATGGGGTATTCTTCATAGGGTGCTTCAAAATATTCGTCTGTTGTGCCTAAAGGGTAAAACTTTTCTTCTGTGAGGTATTCAAGGGATATTTCTTTCTGCCGCCGTCTGCTCCTGTCACGCCATGCGTTGAGTGCCGCAAAGCGTATGACGGTCTTGCAAAAGCCGTTGAACGTATACATGATATGTTCTTTGTATGCTTCTGTGCAAGGCATAAATATTCCCCCTTTCTCCCACATGGGGCGGTGCATGGTTATTGGTTACTTTTTATAATTCAGAGGGGCGATAGTATTTTAGACTGTCGCCCCTTGACTACAACTGGCAGAATATAAATATAGAAGCTATTATTTTCCTTAATTTGATTTACGTGGACGTTCCCTTTCTCGCACTAAACCACTCTCGAAAATAACTTCAATTTTTGCATAATTTATTTCAGTTCCAACAAATCTTATAACATACTCATTTTCTTTCAAAATATTATTTAATGAAATTGTAAAAGTATCATTTTCAATATTCTCATTCCATGTATTTGCCCAGATAAGTTCATCTGTTTCATTATCTCTTATTTCAACAAGTCCACTTTTTCCGTCCATTTGAAAAGAGATTTTTGCTTTTAAAGTACTTATATCCTCGGATACACAGAATAGCCTTTCATTTACAAACGGGTCTGTATCATCATAGTATCTATCCAATTCCATTTCAAAAATTGAATTTTTATTATCTGATTCGACATTTCCACAAATATCTGCGACAGCTTCCATGACTAATTTCTTTTCTTCCTGTGTAAGAGTGTTCATATACTCACACTGCTCGGCAACATCTTCCATAAGCGTTTCCATATTGTCAAATGGTCCGATAGAGGTATAACTATCTTTTCGTACCAATACAAACTTAATGCTTCCGGCAGAAACAGAAGAAAGCGGCTTGTCATCTTCCCCTGCACCATCACAAAAAATGTAGTATACTCCGTCTTCTGTCAATATTTCATTCAGTATTTCACTGTCCTTCCATGTTTTCATATCATTAGCAGCAGAAGGGGCGGCATATGCGCCGGTTACAAAAAAGCAAACGCAAACAGCAACCGTAAAAATAGCAGTGATAGCAATAATCGCTTTTGATTTTTTCCTAAATTTCATAATCGCACCTAACCTTTCTTTTAATTGTTCTGCTCCCTCTGTCAATGTAACGGAAGCTAAAGAACTTTTGTAAAGATTGTTTGATTTCAAAAAAGAAATCAGTGTGTCCCCATACTCACGCTTTGCTTTTTCATTAAGTATGGATATGACTTTTTCATCACATGACAATTCACAAGATTTATTCACTTCCTTTTCCAGCAGATATACAAAAGG
>RAZD01000061.1 GCA_003612525.1 bacterium C-53
CATTATACGCCCGTCTTTCGCAGGAAGATACGTTAGAGGGCGACAGCAACAGCATTGTGAACCAGAAAGCAGTCCTCTCCAAATATGCGGCGGACAACGGCTTTTCCAATCCCGTTTTTTTCATTGACGACGGTGTATCGGGTGTGACGTTCGACAGACCTCAATTTAACCGCATGATTGCAGAGATTGAAGCCGGAAACGTGGCGACAGTCATTGTCAAGGATATGTCAGGATTGGGGCGCGATTATCTGAAAGTCGGTTACTATACGGAAATCTTTTTCGTAGAGCGTGACGTGCGCTATATCGCAATCAATGACGGGGTGGACAGTGCGAAAGGCGACAACGATTTTACCCCGTTCCGCAACCTGTTTAATGATTTTTACGCCAAAGACACAAGCAAAAAGGTACGGGCAATCAAGCGAGCGCAAGGACAGGCGGGGGAACATCTGACAAAGCCGCCTTACGGCTACATGGTAAGCCCTACTGACAAGAAGCAATGGATTGTGGACGAAGAAGCCGCCGCTGTGGTGAAACGAATTTTTGATTTATGTATCGGCGGGAAAGGCCCTATGCAGATAGCGAAAATCCTCAAGGAAGATAAAGTACCGACTGCCAAAGCCTACTATGCCGAGAAAAAGGGGAAAGGACTTCCCGAAAATCCGTACAACTGGAAAGACAGCACGATTGTCGGCATTTTGGAACGTATGGACTATTGCGGACATACCGTAAATTTCAAAAGCTATTCCAAATCCCACAAATTGAAAAAGCGGATTCCAACCACAAAGGAACAGCAGGCTATCTTCTTCAATACCCATGAAGCAATTGTTGAGGACGCCGTTTTTGAACGGGTGCAGGAGCTAAGAGCGAACAAACGTCGCCCCACAAAAGCGGACAGACAGGGATTGTTTTCCGGCTTGGTATATTGTGCAGATTGCGGAAGTAAGCTACATTTCGCTACTTGTAAAAGTTTTAACGGCTCACAAGACCATTACCGCTGTGCAAAGTACAAGAGCAATACGGGAAGCTGTACGGCTCACTTTATCCGCGAGGAAGTGTTGAAGCAAATCGTATGGAGCAGGATATTTGACGTGACTGCCCTTTTCTTTGATGACATCATGGCTTTCCATGAAATGATGTATCAGCAACGCTCCGCTGAAACAGAAAAGGAAATGAAGCGCAGGAAACGTGAGGTCGGACAGGCGAGGAAGCGGATAGCGGAACTTGACCGTATCTTCAAGCGGATTTATGAGGACGACATAAGCGGCACAATCAGCCACGACAGGTTTTTGAAGCTGTCCGCAGAATATGAAGCGGAACAGCGGGAACTGGAAGAAAAGGTCAAGGCAGACCAGCAGGAAGTCGATACCTACGAACAGAACAAGAACGATTTTGACAGCTTCGCCGCGATTATCCGCAAGTATGTGGGGATAAAGGAACTCACTCCCACAATCGTAAATGAATTTATCAAGAAAATCATAGTCCATGCGCCGGAAAACGTGGACGGGAAACGGGTACAGAAAGTGGATATTGTTTTCAACTTTGTAGGTGAACTCAATTTTCTTTCTGTCATGCAACCGAAACGGCAAGGCGCATAGAAATTTGAAAAGACGGTACAGCCCTTGTAATCCGGGCTATACCGCCTAATCTGAAATTACTTCCCTCTAACCGTAAACATTTGATTTTACTGGATTTCCGGCCAAAATATCCCTTATTCGAACTCCTCAGCGGATAGTGCGAACTGGCTGTTTTTTCCTCATTTTTCAAGCATTTATTATCCATATTCTTCAAAAATCGCTCTTGTATTTGTGCCAGTCAAAATTTTTAGAGCCAAAATAGAGCCAGCCAGAGCGCTATTTTCTCCTTGTCTACCCTATCTACATGGTGCTAGCACCATGTAATTATTTCACAACAAAGAAAACCTATTTGCGCTCCCTCAGCTTCTCTAATATCGCCATAACGTCCGGCTGCGTTGGAGTAAGTTTAATACCACGCTTTAACATACCCATTATTTTTTTCGCTTTCTGCTCAATTTCTCTGGCGGTATGCTCACTCGTCATCATTAGATGATTTCCGGCGATTGTGTATTCCCGTTCTATGTATTCTTCCGTTATCGGAAACATATCCTGTATCAGAAATACACTCTCCCGGCTATCGTCCAGTTTGACGATATGGAGAATGTCGCAAGGTTTCCCGGCTTTTTCTTTTTTCTCCATAATCCGCCTGTATTTATCAGTGCGGCTGGACAACGGTATCATCCAGTATATCCCGGTACTTGAATCTTCAAAACAGTAATAATGCGGTCTGTTTCCTGCCTTATTTCCTTTGAGATACGGGTCTGGCATATCTTCAAAAAATTGGTCCTTGATAATATAAAAGCCTGTTTTCTTCATTTGCATGTCCTCATTACGAAAAAGTCCCTCGCCTTACGGCGAAGGACTATACTTTCGACCCAACCATTTATATACCGCATATCGGTCAGCGGTAAACTTACAACCCAACCATTTATATACCACATATCGGTCAGTGGTAAACTTTCCTTGTGCTTACATTCTAGCAAACACAAAGTGGAAAGTCAATAAAACTTTCCATTAAAATTTTATACAGAAAATATGAAATTATGCCCTGCTTGCTGATTCTTGAATATTTCCATCAATAAGTATATATTTAACCTTTTTTCTATCTTCTGCTGTCAAAGTATTATAATAATCTTGAAAAGAATCTAAGCGTTTTCTATGTCCATTATCGATAACTAAATATATTGCTTTCTCTGTATTTTCTTGTGCCATATAAAGCGGCAACTGTTTTTTGAATCCATGCATAAGTTGTGGATTAGATGTCAGCTTAATCTCTATTAATATTTTCTGTTTTGCACCTTTTGACAATTTAAAGTCAACAGGACCATGTCCATTATGCACTTCTCTTGATAAATCAATGTTATTAGCTATACAATAAGCATCTGCTATACCAAAAAATAAAAGTTGTGCTGCTGACTCATGCTTCGGACAATTTTCATCATACAATAATCTCCATAACCCATTATCTTCAACTAATTTTTTAAATTGTCGGCATATATTCTCCACTACTTTTTGCATTTCTTCTATGCAATGTGGTTGAACCAGTTTTAGAGGATAATCATCTACCTTTTGCTTCGAAATTCGATACCATATTATTTCTCCTACAGGATCATTGTCAAAATCATATTCCGTTGCAATAATTTTCTTATAGTTGGAAATCATTTCGTTTCTATAACTTATTTTTGTTTTCAAAAGATAATCTATTTCTTCTTTTGTTAATTTAGTTCTTTCTCCCAAATCAAGATATTGATTAATTTCTTTTCTTACCCTTTCATTTTCTGAACAGGCAAAGTCAATATCATCAAAACTCTCTGTTATTGGCAAAGGAGAAAGAATCTGTTTCGGCAATAACAAAACTTTAGTTTGATTATAAGGATTCTCACACAATCCATCTTCACTTACTGCCACCCCTAACTCCTGATTTATTCTGATATTATATTTCACAATATGCTCTCTCAAAATAAATGTTAATAAATCGCTTACCCTATCACACCCAACTTTTTCTTGAAAAACATTTAGCAATTCAAAAATTACCGGGTCTACTTCACCAGATTTTTGTAACTCTTTAATAGTTTTTAATATGTTTTTACGAAGTTCTTTTCCTATAGCATTTCCATTAGTTCCTTGATTTGAGTATCCTAAACACGTTCCTTTAATTTCTTTGAATGTAAGTAATTTATCCGCTTTTTTCCAATACATATCGTCTATTGTCTTCGAATGTTTTACCAAAACAATAATATTTGAAAAATATTCCTCTGTAACTTTTGAAGCATCTATAAATTCTGGAATTTTACATACTCTTAAAAGCGCTGGATCAATAAAATAATTTGAATCGACATCCAAAATAATGTCTAACGCCTTTGTATTTTCAAATACTTTTTTGTTTATTCTAAATTCATCGGTAAATGATTTTGGCATTTCCCGTCCTCCTATTCCATAAGAGCAATTACCTGCTCCTATGCTTCTCTTTCCTTTTCTGCCGTTTCAGTTCAAACTGTCGCTGTTTCTCTGCTTCCCGCTGTTCCCGGCTTACAGTCATACGTTCAGTTTTCAACTGCTCCTGCTGTAATTTTAAAGCCTGTTGCGATTTTGTTCCAATCCCGGTATTCTGTACCTGTTTCCGCACTTCACGCTGTACCCGTTTAGGATTGCGACCAGCTTCTTTTACATCTGTTGCCACAGCCGAACTAAATCGTAACCGATAGTAATTTTTCAAAACGAAGTCATATACCTCATAGTCTTTTGGTTCTGCGCCAAACGTAACCTTACACACAGATAGCTTTCCGTCTGATACACGTTCAAACACTCCCACCCAAAAGGGTTCTTCAAAAAATACTGTCAACTTTCCTGATACTTTGTCCATGACAATTCCTCCTTAAAATAATTGTAATGAACAAAGAACGGACGACCCTAAGGAGGGGAGTGGATAGGCTACAATAAACTGGACAGATTTTTTAAGGTCATATAGTATAAAATCAATAAGCAAAGGAGCAA
>RAZD01000005.1 GCA_003612525.1 bacterium C-53
TCCGGCGGGGGACTATATCCATGAGGAAGGATACGGGGAGTTTATCAATGAATATGCATATGCGAAAGAGATAGAAGAGTTTTTTAAGGTTACAGAAGGGCAAAAAACAGCATATGGGTTTAAGGAAGATAAAGAGACATTAAAATTAATCGGTGAAATTGAAAGTCAGGGAGATAAAGTATGAAGGCAGAAGAATATCATATTAAGCAGTATGAAAGTGTATACAGAAGTACAGAAAAATTCGTAGATTGGCTTGAGGTATCCGGATATTTAGGTGTTGATATGCCACAACGGATTTGTGATATTGCATGCGGGGGGGGGGCGAACCTTGCCTACTTAAGCAGGCGGTATAAGAACAGCCGGTTTACGGGAATTGATATATCACACCCGCTAATTTGTTATGGTGCAGAAAAACTGAAGGGCGAAGTGAACTGTGAGTTATACCAGGGTGACTGGTTCCACCTGGATACAAAATGGAGAGACCAGTTTGATGGCATTATCAGTTTTCAGACATTATCGTGGCTTTCCGAGTATCATGAACCGTTAAGACAGCTGGCAGAGCTGAATCCAAAGTGGATAGCTATATCTTCTTTATTTTATAAAGGTGATATTGAATATAGCATAACTCTTAAAAATTATTATCGTGTGTCAAATGGTAAAGAGTATGAAAAACAATATTACAATATATATTCTTTGATACGTGTTCGTAAACATTTAGAGACATTGGGGTATCGTGAGTTTCACTTTATTCCGTTTGAAATAGATATAGATCTGCCGAAACCTGAAAGTATGGATGTTGGCACTTATACGATAAAAACTGAAGAGAATAAGAGATTGCAGATTTCAGCGGCGCTTATGATGCCATGGTACTTTATCGTGGCTTCGAAATAGGGGCCGAGGAGGAGAAATATATGGTAAAAAATGAGGAGTATTCCAGAAAGGCGCATTGCTTTATTCCAGCGGGAGCACATACATATAGCAGAACGGATGAAGTATTTCCCGGCAATGCCCCGAAGGTGATCGAGCGTAGTAAAGGCGTTTATACATGGGACGTAGATGGAAATGAGTATATTGATTATGGAATGGCCTGCAGGTCAGTTACGGTTGGATATGATTATGACCGAATTTCGAATGCTGCAATCAGGCAGATACATAATGGAAATACAGCAACAAAGGCATCTAAGGTTGAAGTGGAAGCAGCGGAGCTTATGTGTAGTTTGTTTCCGTGGGTTGATATGGTGAAGTTTGCCAAAAATGGCTCTACCGTAACCTCAGCGGCTGTAAAGCTCGCCCGTGCTTATACAGGCAGAAAGTATGTGGCGCGGTGCAGGGAACATTCATTTTTTTCCTATGATGACTGGTTTATTGGAGACACAGTTATGGATGCTGGTATTCCGGAGGAAGTGAAAGCTCTGACTCTTCAATTCAGTTTTAATGATATAAATTCTGTGCGGAATTTATTTGAGGAATACAAAGGCAGAATTGCGGCTTTGATTATGGAGCCATGTGATTCGGAGGAACCGAAAGATGATTTTCTTCAGGAAGTGGGAAAACTGTGCAGGGAATATGGCGTAGTTTATATCCTTGATGAAATGATAACGGGTTTTCGATGGGACTTACAGGGGGCTTGTAAATATTACGGTGTGGAACCGGATCTGGTTACGTTTGGGAAAGGAATGGCAAATGGGTTTTCTGTTGCCGCATTGGGAGGCAGACGTGAAATTATGGATTTGGGAGGACTGACACCGGGAAGAGAGCGTGTTTTTCTGATTTCCACGACACATGGTGCGGAAATGGGTAGTTTGGGTGCACTTATTGAGACAATCCATGTATATGAAGAATTGAATGTTACAGATCATATCTGGAAAATGGGAAAGAGAATTGTCAGCGGCCTTAGGGAAATTGCAGAGGAATATTCTTTGCAGGATTATTTTTATATTGAAGGTGCGGAATGCTCGCCTAATTTTGTAGTATGTGGAAAAGACGGGAAAGCATCATTCATGCATCGTACCGTATTCTGCCAGGAGATGATAAAGGCAGGGATACTTATGCCCTATATTGCAATTGCGTATGAACATACGGAGAAAGAAATTGACAGGACGCTGGAAGCGGCCAGAAAGTCAATCAAGGTTTACGGTGAATCATTAAACGGAGATGTGGAGCAGTTTATAGAAGGTAATGTTATTAAGCCTGTATTTAGAAAATATAATTAGAGGTCAGAAATGAAAGTATTATTTGTGGTTGCAGCAAGAGGTGGCTCCAAAGGTGTACCCCGAAAGAATATAAAAATGATTGGACCATTGCCTCTTATAGCCTATAAAATTATTGCCGCTCAAAAATGCAGTGTCGATAAGAGAATTATTGTATCAACGGATGATAAGGAGATTGCATCTGTCAGCGCTGACTATGGAGCGGAAATCCCGTTTATTCGCCCTGATTTTCTGGCGACAGATTCAGCGGACAGCATGGATGTAGTGGAGCATGCGATGCAGTGGATTGAGGAAAATGATACTTCAAAATATGATTATATATGTTTGCTGGAACCGTCATCACCGTTTGCCAGTTACAAAGATTTTGACAAAGCATTTGAATTGATTGAAAAGAATCATGCGGATACATTATTAGGGATGAAAGAAGTTGAAGTGAACAGTGTTTTTATCCACCCGCTGGATTCTGATCACAGGCTGTCATATTTCTATGAGGCAATAAAAGAATTGAAAAGCGGCCGGAGACAGGATCAGGAAAAAGAATATACAATGAATGGCTGTATGTATATAGCAAGATGGGATTATTTTAAAAAGAATAAATCGTTTCATTCAATAAATGCGGTGCCATATATAATGCCACAGGAAAACTCTATTGAAATTGATTCTTTATATGATTATAAAATAGCCAGTGCAATCGTTGAAAATGCTCTGATCGATTTAAATTTATGGAAATAATTATACATAGTGAGTTTGGAAGCGGGATGAGGTAAGACATGAAATTAGCTTTATGTCAAATGAATATTATTTGGGAAGATAAAGAAGCAAATTACCGACGCACAGAGGAGAATATAAAATGCGCATGCGAACAAAAAGCAGATTTGCTTCTCCTGCCGGAAATGAGTTTTACAGGGTTTTCCATGAACACAGATCTTACAAAAGAAAGCAATCAGGAAACAGTTAACAGAATGATACGCTGTGCAAGACAGAATGATCTTGCAATTGGGTTTGGCTGGGTCAGAGATTGTGGAGAAAAGTCAGAAAATCATTATACGATTGTCAGCAAAGATGGAAAGATTATTTCAGACTATGCCAAAATTCATCCCTTCTCATTCGCTGGAGAAGACCAAAAATTTCAGGGTGGGAAAAGCATAGTTGTATTTGAATATGAAGGCATTAAATTATCCACTTTTATATGTTATGATTTGCGCTTTCCTGAGATCTTTCAGATAGCATCAAAGGATGCAGCAGTTATTATAGTTCCGGCCAACTGGCCGAAGGCGAGAATAGAACATTGGAAATGTCTGCTTCAGGCAAGAGCAATTGAAAATCAGGTATATATGATTGCGGTGAATTGTGTCGGTGAAATGCGGGGAATTGATTATTCGGGAGACAGCTGCGTTATCGATCCCCTGGGGCAGGTGGTATTGAAAGCATCTGATGTGGAGAAGATTTTAACGTTTGATTTACATGATAATGTTTCGGAAGTTAGAAGCAAATTCCCCATAAAAGGGGACCGAAGGGAAGATTTATATAGATCGTACTACTATGAAGGGTGTATTGAAAAGTGATAAAAAAAATAGTGTTTGTGTTTTCAAAATTTTTTGAAAATAAAGATTGGTATATATTTAATTGCCCATTTTACTTGCAAAAGGGATATGAGGTTGAAATATGGTCATTAGTTCAAGTTCATTATAAAGGAAGAGCTAAAGAACCTATACATATGTTTAGGGATTATGAAGTAAAATATTTTGATCAGGTTAATGATTTTAAATGTGAAATTAAGAAAAATAATCGAAAGCAAACTGTGTTTTTTGTATATCCAAGTTTGGGCGAGAATCATGAGACTGGGTATTTAATAAGACGTTTAATACGGCAGAAAGGATTTCAATACTGTGATTATTTTTATCCGCCTCTTGTAATGCAATCCGTAAATGAAAAGTTTCCTAATAAATGGAAAGATATAGTTTACTACTATTATAAACATATAAAAGAAATAAAAAGTTTGTTTTTTTCTATTTTATATCCTCCTATGTATGTATTTGTTGCTGCTCAGGAAAATTTATGGCATTTAGCTAATAAATTCGATATCTTAGATCCTAAAAAATTAAAATATATTAATACGCCTGATTATGACAAATATATTAATGAGGATACAAATGAAGATTTAATAGTATTAGAGAAAGAAGGATTAGAAAAATACAACTACATTGTTTTTTTAGATGAAGCACACACGCATCATTCAGATTTTTTAAATGCGGGGCAGGATTTTTGGGTAACAGAGGATATATATAAATATGAAATATGTGGATTATTTGATTTCCTGGAATCTCAAACTGGCATGGAAGTAATTATTGCGTTACATCCGAAGGCTGAATATTCGGATGCTGCCATATTTGGGGGCAGAAAGATGGTGGATAGAAGGTCCAGAGAATTGATTAAATATAGTAATTTTGTAATTACTGATTTTAGTACAGCTATATCATATATTATGTTGTATAAGAAAAAGTTTGTTATGTATACAACTAACCAGTTAAACGATTACAAAATATGCATGCACGCACAAAGAATATTAGCAAAGTATTTAGGATGTAAGATTGCGAACATATCTAAAAAATTACCTGATAATTTTATGGACATTTATGTGAAACAGCTAGATGAATCGAAAAGAAAAGCGTATATAAACAGGCTGGTATGCAGCAGAAAAAAACAAAGGAATATTACATCAGCTCAAATAATTGATAAATGTCTAAAAAGCTATAAATATAAATCGTTTAAACTTAATGGGAATATGTATGGGAGGAATGGATAGCTAGTGAAGGCGCATATGAATTTTAGATGGAGTGGCCATGATTGGAACTTTGAAAATAATTCCGCATGGTTTATAGATGCACAAAGTGATGTATTGTGTTGTTTAGATTTACAATTGGGTGAATGTAAATTTGTTGCAAAAATACCTAATGAGGGTGTTGACAAATTTATGTTAAACACAAAGTGTATTAAGGTTAATAATGAGATATTTTGTATGCCGTGTTATGGTGATAGGATTTGGATATACAATATAATGCATGCGACATTCAAGAATATTAAAGTGGAAAATCATAGTCAGGATAAGCTTTATATGGAATCTTGTTGGAAATATGGTAATAAGCTTTATGTCGTATCAAGAGGACTAACTCAGGTTATCATTGTGGATATTAATACAAAAGAAATAGAGTATTATCCGATTGGTGTTGAAGGAGATGATAACTTTCTTTCATGTTGCATTAAAGTTGAAACAAAAATATATTGCACGTCATATAACTCAAGCAGAATATATCAGTTTGATATGGACTCAAAAGAAACGGTTGTGTATACAATTCCACAGATAAAAGAAAATCTTGCTTTAATATGCTTTGATGGAAATAAATTTTGGTTAAGCGGATATAGTAAAAAAATATATGTTTGGGATACAAATAAAGTTGAAGTTATTGAAAACTTTCCCAAACAGTTTGGTAATTATAATTTTTTTCATAACTCAGCGCAGCTTATTGATCATGAGTTAGAAAAATATGATACACAATTGTTTTGCAGAATAGAAGCAGTAGGAAACTACATATGGGCTATCCCATATAAAACAAATTTTGTTTTATATATAGACAAAAATACTTTTGAAATACATGTGTTGACGATAAAGGATGAAGAAGAAACAAAAAAGAGTTTACAAAGACGTTGGAAATTTAAGTATTTTTGGCAGTATTTAAGGGATAACAGATATATAGGAATTTTTTCATTGAAAAATAATTATATACTCGAAATCGATACTATTGAGTTGAAAGAGGCACCAAAGAACTATATTTTGGATAATGATTGTCTGAAGTCAATATGGGATCAACAGATTTTATATGAGTCTCATAGTATGCAAAAGGCATTATTTGATAGGTTAGTTATGGTAAATGATGCGAATGGAATTGTTAATGATAAGCAAAATAAAATAGGTAACAGAATATATAGTTTTTTAAAATAGAAGTGTGTGGTGAAAATGAAAAACCTTATTTTGATACACTTAGAAAGTGTCAGTGAGCTGATTTTAAAGACAAATACGGATTTGTTCCCCAATATTAATAAGATTATTCAGGAAAGTACATATTATAAAAATTATTATTCATCTGCGACCTCTACATTAATGGTAATGTCGGATTTATGTTATGGGGGAATGTATAGAGAAAAATGTACAAAGTTAGAAAATAATTTTAATGATATGGGTGGACACAGGTCTTTGTTTGATGAATTAAAAGATAGAACATATAGTGTAAAAGGAATTATTTGGCCCCGAATCACTACCTATTCTAAAATAATTAATGGTCATATACTTGGAAAGGATGTAGAAGTTGAGGCTGCAAAAAGTTATAGAGATTTTATTGAATGTATAGATGAAAGTATAAAATCAGAGGAGCCGTTTGCACTGTTTATTGCAAATTTTGCTTCGCATGTTTCGTATAGAGATGCAGAAGAGATCAAAGGAAGCCATGCATTTGCCAGATGGAAGGAAGGATACAGGCAAATTGATGATACATGCGGAAAAGTTCTTGAAATGTTAAGGAAGAACGGTAAAAACGATACGGTGATAGTTTTCTATGGCGATCATGGAGATGATTATTGGGGTCATAGGCTTCATAATGGATACACACATGCAATAGAGCCATATAGCAGTATTATACATGTACCGTTAATTATATGGGATGCGGCAGAAAAAAAAGGAATTGAACATAAACTTGTTTCATCATTGGACATAAAAAAGAAAATTTTGAGTATATTATTCGATACTTTATTTGAAAGCAACAGAAAGTATATAGTTTCAAGAAATATATATGCAAATCAAAAAGTTGATGTTATGTCGTTAAGCAAGGGGTATGCAGTTGCAACTGAAGAGTATATTTTACTAGTTTCGATAAGAGGATTAGAATTATATAACACAAAAATGGACCCGGCTAATACCTGTAATCTATTAGAGTTTTTTGACATAGACGGAAAAGATAACATTAAGTTTAGTCCAAGTTTAAAGAATATAAAAAGCATGCATTTTCACGATTTTTTTACAGACGGAGAAATACGCCATTTAAAGCAGATATATAAACAACTGAGAAAATACCTTTTGCGTGAAACAGAAAAAATATATAAGTTTGCAGAAAAGGATATAGAAGATAGGAATAGGGAACTTAAGTTTATGAAGATAAATAAATCTCATTTTTTTAGTATATATAATAAAGGATTTACTGAAAAGATAGAGAAATGGTTTAGACGTTAAAATATTTTATGAAATTCGAGTGGAGAGGTTAACAATGGAATACACCAAAGCAGGAATGTTAAATTACATAAAAGAAAATCTGTCATTTGTAAACATTCTTCCAAGTATGATTATAAAAAGCAATGTTTTTTTTGAGAATATTTCTGATGTGATTAATGAAATAATTAAGTTTGCTGATAATAAGCCTCTTGTCATTCGTTCGTCTTCTTCAATGGAGGATACTTTAGAATATTCTAATGCCGGAAAATTTGAGTCGTTTTTGAATGTGTATCCTAATTATAATTCAATCAGAGATGCTGTTGAAAGAGTATATCAGTCATATCATACGGAATCGGATGAAGAAATTTTAGTTCAACCCATGCTTAGTGATATAAAGAAGTCGGGTGTGGTATTTACCTCTGATATTGATACCTTTGCAGATTACTATACAATAAATTTCTTTGAGGGCAATGATTCGGCAGCAGTAACGTCTGGAAGTTCCAATGCATTGAGAACATTTGTGCATTATAAAAATAGCAGTCATTTCATTGTGGATAAAGACATGAGAAGCCTTATTACAATGTGTCGTCATATTGAAAGTTTTCTTAAAAATGATGCTTTAGATATTGAGTTTGCAATTACCAATACAGGAGAAGTGTTTATTTTTCAGGTGAGGCCAATTGCTAGGTGTAACAGAAATATAAATGAAAAAATTGATTTAAGCCCTATTTTAAGCAGAATTTATAAAAAGGCAAAAAAGTTATCAGTGCAGCACCCATTTTTATTGGGACATACTACTTGCTTTGGTGTTATGCCGGACTGGAATCCGGCAGAGATTTTAGGAGTTCGTCCTAAAAAATTGGCAATTTCTTTATATAAAGAGTTGATCACAGACAGTGTATGGGCACATCAGCGATATGATTACGGGTATCGTGATTTGACGATGCACCCATTGATGATTTCATTTTGTGGTATTCCGTATATTGACACGAGGATAACGTTTAATTCTTTTATTCCAAAGAGTCTGAATTCAAAGATATCAGAAAAACTTGTTAATTATTATCTGAATAGGTTGTCTGAATATCCAAAGTACCATGATAAGATTGAATTTGAAATTGTTTATTCGTGTTATTATCTTGGATTACACGATAAACTGAAAGAATTGCTTGCTTATGGATTTAATGAGAATGAAATCACAAGGATTGAATTTTCGCTTCTTGAATTGACAAATAATATTATTGCTCCTGATAAGGGCTTATATAAAGCTGATATAGCAAAAGTATTAACATTGGAAGAAAACTATAAGAAGATTGTTCAATCGGATATTTCAATTGTAGATAAAATTTATTGGTTAATTGAAGAATGTAAGACATATGGAACATTGCCTTTTGCGGGGGTAGCCAGAGCAGGGTTTATTGCTGTGCAGTTTTTAAGATCATTTGTAAGCAGTGGGATCATTGATAGAAAAGAATATGATACATATATGAATTCTCTCAATACAATCAATAAAATAATGAACGTCGATCTGAAAAAAATGTATGAGGGAACAATTTCGAAAGAAGATTTTCTTAAGAAGTATGGACATATTCGTCCAGGTACATATGATATTTTATCAAAACGATATGATGAAGCGTTTGATGAATATTTTGGTGACATTGGTTCAATTGATATTGAAGAAAAGACAGGAACTTTTTTGTTTTCTAAGAAACAAATGTCACGTATACAACTGGAGTTGGAAGAAAATGGTCTGCTCATAACTGCTGAAGAATTAATATCTTTTATCAAAAATTCTATTGAAGGCAGAGAATATTTGAAGTTTGTATTTACAAAGTCTGTAAGTGAGATATTACAACTTGTTGGTGAGCTGGGTAAGAGAGTCGGAATATCTATTGACGATATGGCTTATCTGGATATTTCTATTGTCAGACAACTATATGTTGATTTATATACCGGAGATATTAAAACTATTTTTGAGGAAAATATAAGAGATAATAAGGTCCAATATCAAAGTGCAGTGCAGATTAAGCTTCCAAGTATTATTGTTAAGCCGGAAGACATTTACTCGTTCTATTTGTTAAGTGAGGAGCCCAATTTTATAACACAAAAAAGTATTACATCGAATGTTGTTATTTTTGACAATAGGGATGAACAAAAGCTGGAAGGAAATGTTGTATTCATAAGGGCGGCAGATCCTGGATATGATTTTCTATTTTCGAAAAAAATTGGTGGACTTGTGACACAGTTTGGAGGGGCCAATTCACATATGGCGATACGATGTGCAGAACTTGGAATACCAGCAGTTATTGGAGTAGGAGAGCAAAATTATTTGGAATGGGGCAGATATCAAAGAATAATGATTGACTGCCTGAAGAGACAGGTTATAAAAATTAAGCAATAAAGGGGATATATTATGAGTAAAAGCTTTTTGATATATATGATTGGAACAAGTGGAAGTGGTAAGACAACCATTGCAAATGCTCTGACAAAAGAGTTAGAGAAAGGAGGCATGTGTAATTTGCAGATGATTGATGGTGATGTCATAAGAAGTCAATTTGGAGGCATATTTGGATACACATATGAGGAACGAATGAAATGTAATCAGGCAGTACGTGTGGTTGTTCATTACCTGTTAAATAACGGTATATCTGTCATTCTTTCGCAAGTGGCAGCGTACGAGGAGATGAGAAAAAAAGTGAGGGAACAGTTTGAAAAAGAATATATTGAAGTTTATATCAAGTGTTCCTATGAAGAGTGTGCGCGGAGAGATGTAAAGGGATATTATAAAATGCAGAAAAATGGAGAAATGAGGGGGTTAAATGGGGCTGATGATATATTTGAGGCTCCACAAAACTGCGATATTGTGATTGATACTGAAGTTAAAACGGTATCAGAGGCGGTTTGTGATATTGTAAGTTTTTTAAAGAGGAGTGGATATGGCATATAAATATATTACCGACAATAATTTGTATGAAAAACAGACATACATGTATAGTGAATATAATGGAATATCTTTTATAATGGAATATCTGGACTCGAGGTGGGATTTCCAGAATAAATTACAGGTAAATACGGCCCATAGAGCTGTTTCTGATAATGCCAAAATAGAAGATAACCCGACAAAGAAGGATTTGAAAAGAATTTTATGTGAATTGAGACTTGAAAAATGCAACGAGGATTTAATTGATGCTGTCAATAGATATACAAAAAGCTTTGAGGTTCGCAAGAGAATTTATACAGGTTATGACAATCAAAGAAAGCCATTAGAGGGTGCAGATTTTAGGGATTATGAAAGTTATTTATTACTTGCAGACTGCATGATTTCTATGTATTACAATACAAAATGTCTGAAGTATTTTAACTGTTTGTTAAAAATAGACGATACTTTACTTTCTATACAGAATGAGCTTGATTGTTTGTGTGAGGATTATTTAAGTAAGGTGGTTAAGCAGGAATTAGACATTTTTTATCAGCTGTCAGATGAAAAAGGAATAAATTGGGAGGGGGGGTGGAATGATACTGGAAGAGTTTGCATTGTTAGCGTCTGATACGGCAAGGACAAAAGCATACCTTCAGGCAATGATATTTGAAGAAAAATACCCCAAAATTTGCATTGTATATTCTGATTATATCTTGCAAATGCAGGAGGATGCCAAGTCATATAGAAAGAATACCGGTGATGAGAAATATTTTGATATTGACATGCCAATTTTATATTCACTAGAGAAAGCAGAAATTCCATATATCTTAGTTGATAATAAAGATATAAACTCAGAGCGAATGAAACATGTTATACAGGGGCTGGAGCAAATATACTTGATTTATTCTGGATATGGAGGTTACATATTAAAATCTCATTTATTTAGATTAAATAAAAAATATATACATGTGCATGCAGGATTATTGCCCCAGTATCGTGGAAGCACAACTATTTATTATAGTTATTTACAGGAGAAAATCTTTGGCGCTACCGCCATTTTTCTGAGTGAAGGCATAGATGAGGGAGAAATTATAGTTCAGGAAACATTTAGTGTACCAGAAAAACAGGTAGATATAGACTATATTTTTGAACCTTATATCCGATCAAAAGTGCTTATAAAAGTAATAGATCAATATTTGGAAAAGGGTAAATTGATAGGTCATCCTCAGATGAAGAGTGAAGCAGAAACCTATTTTATTATACATCCCGTTTTGAAACATCTTGCAATGTTAGCAATAGAAAAGAAACAGAGATAGTGCTACATCTGGGGGAAAACATGTGAAAACAATAATTTATACGCAGCGTGTGGAGATAGTTGACAGTTATCAGGAGAGAAGGGACTGTGCAGATCAAAGAATAGCAGAGTTCATTAATGCATGTGGTTTTTTACCAATACCAGTGCCAAATAGAAGTGAATTGGCAGAGGAAATCATTATGAATTTAAAGCCATCAGGAATTGTGCTAACAGGAGGCAATAGTTTGGTTGCTTATGGTGGCAATGCTGCGGAACGCGATGCGATGGATAAGAAACTGATTGAACTTGCTATAAACAATACAATACCGCTTTACGGATTTTGTAGGGGAATGCAGTCAATTTTGGATTATTTTGGAAATCAGCTTATAGATGTAGAAGGGCATGTTGCAGTGCGCCATTTAGTGCAAGAGAGATTAGGCGGCTATGAAGTGAATAGTTATCATAATCAGGCATGTGTCTGCTTAAAAAGTGATTGTGGATTATATGTGACAGCTCAGAGTGCGGATGGTGTGATTGAGGCTATATGTCATGAAAAGCTGCCGATGATTGGAACGATGTGGCATCCAGAGCGCGAAGTACATTTTTCATCCGAAGATATTATTAGAGTGAAAAAAATATTTAATTTAGAAAGATAAAGAAATGTGAATAGAAAGAGTTGGATAGTGTATTCGCGCATGAATGATTATAAAGATATAAAAGGAGGCATATTCAGTTGAAAGCGATAATATTAGCGGCAGGTCAAGGAACAAGGTTAAAAAAATATACAGAAAATTTACCAAAAGGTATGCTTTCTTTTATGGGACAAACTATTATTGAGCGACAGATAGAACTGTATAGAAGGTGCAATATAAACGATATTGTTATAATTCGAGGTTTTGCTGCAAACAAAATTTCATATGAAGGAATCAGATATTATACAAACGAAAATTATGCCAGTACAAATATGGTGGAGTCCTTGATGACGGCAAGACAGGAGTTTGACGATGACGTTATTTTAAGTTATTCGGATATTCTATTTGAAGAGAAAATGCTGAGAAGAATGATGGAAGCATCGAATGATTTCGTAGTCGCAGTTGATAACAATTGGAAAGAATATTGGAAAAAACGGTATGGAAAAGTCGATTTCGATACGGAAAGCCTGTCATTAGATGGTTATGGAAATATTGTTGAATTAGGTCGTGAAGCGCCGGTTCTTGAGGATATAGACGCAAGATATATTGGGTTGCTTAAGTTTTCGAAACAGGGATTGAAGCATGTAGAAATGATTATGGAAGAAGCTTATTGTGTTTTTGGGGATAAACCATGGCAGCAGTCTGGAAAGCCAGTGAGAAAGGCGTACATGACGGATTTATTGAATGCAGTTATTGAGTCCGGAAAGACAGTTAAGGCAGAAAGTTTTTGCAATGGATGGATTGAATTTGATACAAATGACGATTATGAGAAAGCATGTGACTGGGTTGAGGATGGGAGCATTAAAAAAATATTAAAATTGTAGAAAAAAGTATATCATGTGAATTTATTTATAATGTTTGTACGAGAAAGGGTGTATAGATGTTAAGAACATTGGCTATTTATTTACCACAATTTCACAGAGTTCCGGAAAATGATGAGTGGTGGGGAGAAGGCTTTACTGAGTGGACAGCGGTAAAAGGTGCTGAAAAGTTATTTGAAGGACATAATCAACCTAGAGTGCCATTAAATAAAAATTATTATAATTTATTAGAACATGACACAATGGCATGGCAGGCCGACTTAATGAAAAAGTATTTTGTAGATGGAATGTGTATATATCACTACTGGTTTGAAAATGGCAGACGGATTTTGGAAAAACCGGCAGAAAATCTATTAAAATGGACGGATATTCAAATGCCGTTTTGCTTTTATTGGGCAAATCAGACGTGGACTAAAACATGGAAGAAGTTGACTGGTGCGTGTATATGGTCAAATATTTATGAAACGTCAGAAAAAAAAATTGAAACTGGAATATTACTAAAACAGAGTTATGGCAGGGAGAAGGAGTGGGAAGATCACTTTTTATATTTACTACCCTTTTTTAAAGATGAAAGATATATTAAGCTGGATGGCAAACCTGTGTTTATTATTTATAGGCCGGATGATATTTTTTCTTTATGGGATATGGCGGACTATTTTGACATGAGAGCTAAACAGTCTGGTTTCCAGGGAATTTATTTAATTGGATCTGGAAGAGGAGTTATTCGGGGATTAAATGCAACATTTGAGAAACAGCCAGATTGGAAAGTGGATTCTTATGATGAAATGTGGAAAATGACGTTAAGTAGCCGAATTGAAAAAAACTGTAAGACATATTTTTGTGGAGGGGTTGATTTCGATAATTCGCCGAGGATGGGAAAGAACAGTTTTATAATGAAGGGTGCTTCACCATTGAAATTTTATACATATTTTAAAGAATTGTATAAAAGGAGCCTATTATTAGACAATGAATTTGTATTTGTAAATGCATGGAATGAATGGGGCGAAGGAATGTATTTGGAACCAGATGAAAAATACGGTTTTGGGTATTTGGAATCGCTCAAAAAAGCTATTGCTGAATGTAGAAATGAGCAATCAGTAAATAAAGGGAATAATGAAGAAGAAAATTATTATACAGAAGAAGACATTTATTGGAGAAAAATGATACAAGATATGTCGAGGCATGATTCACTGCTGCATAATTGGCTTTGTTTAAAAGAAAATACAGCAAATTTTTCAATGTATTTTAAAAAGTACGGATATCATAATGTCGCAATATATGGAATGGGTAAATTAGGGATTCATTTATTACATGAGTTGCGTGAGAGTGGTATAAATGCGTGTTTTGGAATTGATGAAAATAGTGAAAAAATCATGTGCGAAATAAAGGTGTATAGCCCAAATCAGCATATGCCTAAGGTAGATGCCGTTATTATTACGATTATTAATCAATATAGTGAAATTGCTGATAAGCTTCGTGAAAGTATGGATTGCCCAATGATTACATTGGAGGAGATTATTCAAGAACTTATGCTGCAATAGTGAGGTGAATAAAAGGGGAGATGAAGTCATGTGTGGTATTTTTGGATGTATAGGAAAATTGCAGAGGGAGAATGCTTATAAATGCATTAATGAAATAGCATATAGAGGCCCTGATGCATTAGAAGTTAGACAGTTGGAAGGAGCAATATTCGCCCATGCAAGGCTTTCTATTCTTGACACTTCGGATGCGGCGAACCAACCGATGAGTGATATTACAGGAAGGTACTGGATCGTGTATAACGGCGAGGTTTATAATTTTTCGGAGTTAAAAAAGGAATTGGAGGAACTTGGATATCAGTTTAAGACAAATAGTGATACGGAGGTTGTCTTGTATGCGTACATAGAATGGGGAAAGGATTTTCAATATAAATGTAATGGCATGTGGGCACTGGCCATATGGGATACTGTAAAGAAGGAATTATTTTTGAGTAGAGACAGGTTTGGGGTGAAACCATTATACTACTATGAGCAAGATAATAATTTTTATTTTGCCTCAGAGATGAAAGCTTTTTTTCCGATTATGAAGGAAAGAAAAATTAATTATTATATCTTTGAGTCAAAAAATTATTTTTCATATGAATCATCACCTAATTGTTGTATTAAAGGTATAAAAAAAATTCAAGCAGGATATTTTGGATATCTTAAAAATGGAAAACTTGGTTTAAGCAAATGGTGGAATACATTAGATAATCTTATTGAGGTTCCAGAGAAATATGAGAAGCAGATTGAATCTTTAAGGGAATTATTTTTGGATGCCTGTAGAATACGTATGAGGAGTGATGTGCCAATCGGAACGGCATTAAGTGGAGGTGTAGATTCCAGCGCGGTTGCAGGTGCTATGAAGTATATTTCGCAGACAGATGCGCAGGATGTTAATAAGGATTGGCAGCACGCGTTTGTAGCTTGCATGCCAGATACGGTTATTGATGAAACACAATATGCAGAGATAGCTGCTAGGTATATTGGGCTGGATGTTCAGAAGGTTATGGTTCATGCATCTATTTCAGCAGAAAAGTTGCTTGAGTATATGTATATATGTGAAGATCCATATATAACGAGTCCGATACCTTTTATGCAAACATATAAAAATATAGTGGATAATGGAGTAAAAGTTACAGTTGATGGGCATGGTGCAGATGAACTTTTTGGAGGATATAATTTTGACATTATTTATGCGGCAATGGAAGTAGAGAAAGATTCTGAGAGTTTTAAAGAGATATGGAAGACTTATAATGATATGTCATTAGAAGAAAGCAGACTTTCATACGATAAATTTGTAAATATGATAGAGAGTTTTGAACAAAGTGATACAGATAAATTTTCAAAAGAAACACAATGCCTTGATCTTCTTAATCGTAAACTGTATAAGCAAACTCACAAAGAGGTGCTACCAACTCTATTAAGATGCTATGACAGATATAGTATGGGAAATGGCTTAGAAATAAGAATGCCGTTTATGGATTATAGGATTGTAAGTTTTGCATTTTCTGTTTCTTGGAAATCGAAAGTTAATCATGGCTATAGTAAGAAAATTATTCGGGATATGGCGATTCCTTTTATGGATAAGAGGATAATGTATCGAAAATCGAAAGTAGGATTTAATTCTCCTCTCACAGAATGGCTGAAAGGAGATATGAAAGAATTTATTCTCGATACGGTACATTCAAAAGAATTTTATGAATGTGAATTATTGAATCCTATATATGCAAAAATAATGGTAGATGAATTTTATAAATGTAAAACAAACAGTTTTTCAGATGGTCAAGCAATTTGGACATTGTTAGTCCCCTTTTTATGGAAGAAGGCAATGTGTTTATAAGGAGAAGAGCATGTCAGAAAAAATGAATGCCGAGAAGTTTGAATTGGCGAATAAATGGCTACGTTTACAGAATAAAAACATTTCTATTCTGCAAAATTTAAAAGTGAAAGGAATAGAAGGAATAATTCTATATGGCGCGTCGGAATTTGCTGTGCGATTGTTGGAACAATGCGAGAAAGAAAATATGCCGGTAAAAATCGTTGCAATTGCGGATAAAAAGATTAGCTCTATGGGAACATATTATAAAGATATTCCATTAATTTCAATTAATGATATTGCAGGTATGAATAGGGACACGATATGCGTAGTGGTTACTGCAATGGGTTTTTATGATGAGATTGCAGATGAATTGCAAAATAAAGGGATAACAAACGTTAAATCGTTAAAGGATATTATTTATGATGCATATTGTTAAATAATAAAGGATATTTTAAAGGAGCTAAAATGAAAGTTGCAACAGCACTTTTTACATACAATAGAAGTGAACATACTGATAAAGTTTTAAAGGCATTGAGTCAAAATACTGTGCTGCCTGAAAGGTTATTTGTGTTTCAAGATGGGTTGGCAATGGATGAGCATCATGGTGAGTGGACAAAAGTCAATCACATGATTAAAGAGATAGATTTTTGCCCAGCAGAGCTGCATATATCGGAATATAATAAAGGATTATCAGAGTCCATTATCTCAGGTATTAACTATGTTCTGAAAGAATATGATGCAGTTATTGTTTTGGAAGATGACTGTGTTCCGACAGAAAATTTTATGAGTTATATGACGCAATGTTTTCTTAAATATCAGAATAATAAAAAAGTATATTCTGTTAGCGGATATAGTTGGCCTATTCATTTGCAGGGAGGAACTTATGATGTGTATGGCTGTGGGCGCATTTCTTCCTGGGGATGGGGAACGTGGAAAGACAGGTGGGCTAAATATAATAAGGATTATGAGCTTGTCAGGAAAATGAAACAGAATGAAAAGATGTCCAGAAATCTTGCAATGTGGGGACGGGATTTAGAGGAAACATTAGTTGGTAATGTCAGAGGAGTCTGTGATTCATGGGCAGTTTTCTGGGCACTGAATGTAATTATGCAGGAGGGAATATGTATCAATCCCTATGAGTCATTTATAAGAAATATCGGATTCGATGGTTCAGGAGTACACTGCGGAGTTACAGATCAAGGCAATATTAAATGTATTAATCAGAAGAGAGAAGAATTTAGTCTGCCAGATGAAATTGGTTTTGCGAGTGAAACAATTACTGCATTTGCAGAGTTATATGGAAGTTATACTGCTGCAAACGATTCGGATAATCACAAGAAAAAAATATTAGTTTATGGGATTGGCAATTTCTTTCTAAAAAATGAAAAAGAGATAAACAAGAATTATTACATTGACAAGTTTATAGATTTGTATAAGAAGGGATATTTCGCAGGGAAAGAAATTATTAAACCAGTTGCTATAGAAAATTGTGATTATGAAAAAATTGTGGTTATGCTTCAGAATAGAGAAGAATGTATGAACATTGTACACGATTTGGTACAGAATCATCATGTATCAAAAGAAAAGATACAAATAGGATGGGAGAAGTAAAAGTGTATATAAATAATGACATTGATTATTTGAAATTTCTAAGAGACAAGGAAATTATTATTTTTGGTGCAGGAATAGTCGGAAATAAGCTTTTGCTGAATCTGGTTAGCAGAGGTTATAAAGTAATTGCATTTTGTGATAATGATAGCAATAAGCAGAACCAGAAGATATGTGATGTAAAAGTAATATCTTTTGAAGAATTATGTCTTCAGAACAACGAAGGACTCATGATTATAATATGCAGTAACTTTGAAAATATGATAAAACAGCAATTATTGGATGCGAATATATATAATTTTATATCAGTGTCTCAAATAGACCTGGGGGGGGGGCGAAGCGTACTATGATGAGCAATATTTTTCTTATCAAAAGCAAATGGGGGAGTTTGGAGGGAAAATTAAAGTCGGAATGTTTTTGCCATATATAGAGAAGGATATGGTTGTTGTTGAGTTTGGTTCAGGCGGCGGATATTTATTACATAATATTATGGCAAAAGAGAAAACAGGAATAGAGATTAATGATTTTGCAAGAGCGGAAGCAAAAAAATTAGGAATTAATAGTGTAAAAAATATAAGAGATATTCCTGATGATTATGCAGATGTTATTATTTCAACAAGTGTATTGGAACATGTCGAGAATCCGTTTGAGATATTGCGCGAATTAAAAGATAAATTAAAGGATGGCGGAAAAATTATATTTCATGTTCCAAATGAATCCTGTGATACAGAATATTGCAGAAGCGAGATTAATAATCACTTATATACATGGAATTGCCTGACACTCGGAAATCTTTTTAAAGCTGCAGGATATTTTGTGCATTCAGTACAGAAGGTTCAGGAGGTTTGGCCAAAATATTTTTTACAAATTGAACAGGAAGTTAGTCCGCAATTATTTCAAGTGATTTGTGAGATGGGCGGAAAAGCATTTGATAAAAACAGTTGTATTATAGTGGCATATAAATAGTGTGAAAGGAAAAGTATGATTATAGCTTATTGGTCTTATCATACAAATTACTATTCATGAAAATAACTTATTTTTTAGATTTCCCATTTTCTGTAGGGGGAGCGAATAAAGTTTTACTTTTACAGGCTTACATTATGAAGAGCAGAGGACATGATGTAATGGTTGTAATACCAAATGATAAAGATCAGAAGCATGCGCTGGAATATGATGTTTTGTGCAGGGAGTATGGGATATGTGCGGTGACAGCGCAGTACAGTATATCTACATGTACAGAAGGCATTGATATATTATCCTCTATTGAACAGTATGATAAAATTTACGATTTGATAAAAAAAGAAGGGCCGGATTTGGTTTGCAGTGCGCAAATTAATGTAGCAGTTGAAATGGCGGCCAGGGAATTGAAAATTCCGCATTTAATGAATATATATCAAACAGATCAGGATTCTTTTAGAATAAAATGGCTGGATGTGTATCCTCATTATCATAGCGCAGATTCTGAGCTTTTTTCGGAGATGTGGGGCAAAGGATTACATATTCACTCCAAATGTATAAGGGTTGCGTATGAAAATAGAAAACAAGTTATCAGAAGAGAGAAGGAAAATAAGGATCTGATTCACATTCTTTCTATAGGAGCTTTTTATGAGAGAAAGAATCAATTAGAAGTTATTAAATTTATTTTAAAGTGTAAGAATGATGGTATGCAGGTACGCCTTGTATTTTTGGGGAATGATTCGTCGGTGTATGGGGATATATGTAAGCAGTTTGTGCGTGAAAATGAATTAGAAGAGTATGTAAAATTTAAAGGATTTGTGCATAACGTAGAAGATTATTTTTGTAATGCAGATTTAATGATTTTAGCAAGCAAGGTTGAATCATATCCAGGGGTTATTGTGGAGAGTATAGCAAATCATGTTCCGGTACTGACAACACCTGTAGCAGGGGTTCCTGAACTTATGAAAGATGGTTATAATTGTCTCGCTTTGCAGGGGTATGAAAGTGATGATATATATGCGGCATTTAAAAGGTATATGGTTTTCAGAAATGAGAATAAAATACAGGATATTATAAGGAATGCTGATACAACATTCAAAGAGAATCATACATGCGCTATTGTAGGAAATAAATTAGAAGATTATTATACTTGGATTTTACAAGACTATAAAAGCAGATATATATGTAAAAAAGAAATAAAAAAACTGTTTAATGAATTTTTAGAAAATAAAATTCTGAATGGGGCAGATTCATACACGAAATGTAATATATGGTTTTTGTACCATATTGACCGGATAGTAAAGCAAAAAAAACCTCAAAAAGTTATTATTTGGGGAGCAGGGTATTTTGGTAAAATTGTGTTGGAATGGTTGACTATTATAAATTGTATAAAACAATTTGCAGGATTTATTGATGTAAAGAAAAAAGGGGAATATTTAACTTACCCTATTTTAGATCAAGAAGAAATAGAGAATTGTGATCTGCTTTTTGTTGCAGTCAGTGATTTAAACAGCAGATTAGATATCATGAAATATTTGGAAGAACATGGGATGAAGAGGAATGAAACCTATTTCATGGCTATAAATTCACCAATAAGAATTTAATAGATAGGTTAATATGCAAATAGGATTTGGAGGGATAACATGAAAAAGTTACTTGTTTGGGGGACAGGAAATTTAGCGGTAAAGTTTTTAGACAATGGATATTGTGGTGAAGTTATAGGTTTCATAGAGTCTAATAAAAAAAGGTCTTTATTTATGAATAAACCTGTTTATTCCATTAACGAAATACCTCAGAATTATGATTATATTATTGTAGCAAATTCATATGTGAAAGAGATCAACGATTTGTGTGTAGAAAGAAATATAGACCTGTCGAAAATGGTGTTTTTATATGGATTAAACCAGCAGATTGGGTGCACGGATGTGTTGATTTTAAAAGAAGTATTACAGGAAAAAAATTACACGTTGTATTGCAGTGAATTTGGTTTACATTATGATACTTTTTTGAAAGAGGATATTGATACATATCAGAAGCTGAATCAAAGGGAAAACTTCGCTATCAATAAAAAATTTATGTGGCCGGTCACGAAAGACAAGTATGCCTTTGCAGGCGTTATGGATAATTATTTTTGGCAGGACTTATGGGCTGCTAAGTTAATTATACGATCGGGAATAAAAGATCACTTTGATATTGGATCAAGAATAGACGGATTAATTGCACATCTTTTGTCAGCAGATATAGATGTTACTATGATTGATGTTCGTCAATTTCCCGGCGAAGTGGAGCATTTGCATACTATAATTGATGATGCTACCAGCCTCTCTCAGATATCAGACAATAGCATTAAAAGTATATCTGCATTGTGCTCTATTGAACATTTTGGATTAGGCAGATATGGAGACCCTGTGGATCCGGAGGCATGTTTTAAATGTTTTGATAATATCCAGAAAAAATTACAGGTTGGCGGACAACTTTTCCTTTCTTTACCTGTTGGAAAAGAAAGAGTTGAATTTAATGCGCATAGAGTTTTTTATGCGCAGACAGTCATTGACTGCTTTTCTTCGTTACATTTGAAAGAGTTTTCCTGTGCGGCATCCGGAAAGATAGAAAGAAATGTTGACATCCATAAATACGATCAAGATGAGCATAACGGAGAGTATCGATACGGATTATTTTATTTTATTAAGGAAAGCTTATAAATTTTTCAGAAAGAGAAAATAATGCATATAGTAAAAATTTCCGATGGTTTAGGAAATCAGATGTTCCAATATGCATTCGCAAAACGAATGCAATTAATTTACCATAAAAAAGTGTGTTTGGATACTCGCTATATAAATAATGAAGATTTAATTCAGCGGGGACAGACTAGTGTTTATCTGGATAATAATGATCGCAGAGAATACGGGCTTGATCATTTCAAAATTACGCTTCCTGTTGCGGATAACGAATCATGCAAAAGATGGAGGTACTGTGATGAAGCGAAATGGTTGGAAAAGGATCGTCTGATGAAACAGAATCGTATATTACCCGCATATTTCCGCGGATACTATTTTAATTTATCATATTATGATGATATTAAAAAAGTTTTAATGCGAGAATTTATGTTAAAAACACCAATAAAACTGCCGAATGAGTTGCGCTATATTATGAAAAACAGGAATACGGTAAGCGTGCATATTCGCAAAGGTGATTTCGTAAAGTTGTCTCAGGACATTAGCCAGAGAAGCTATTACCCGAATGCAATTTATCTGATGAATGAGAAAGTTAACAATCCGGTTTTTCTTGTCTTTTCAGATGATATTGATTGGGTAAAACAAAATATGGAGATTGCCGGTGATAAATTATATATCAGTGAAATGAAATTTTCGGATTATGAAGAGCTGACTATCATGAAACACTGTTCGCATAATATTATTGCAAACAGCACTTTTAGTTATTGGGCTGCATATTTAAACCCGAATGCGAATAAACTCGTCATATGCCCCAAAAACTGGAAGTCAGATATCATCCCTTTGGATTGGATTAAATTAAACAGATAGATGATATTAACACAGAAAAGGAGAATGAACATGAAAAAAGGAGTTATTGGAGCTTTGTCTTTATTAGCAGGTATAGCTGGGGGAGCAACTGGTGTAGGTAAAATTATTGGTGGAAAACTAACGGAAGCGCGTCAGTTTTCCGACAAACACCTGGCACTGTTTCTCATGATGAATCAATGGGTTAAGGTAAAACAGGAAGGTAAGCATCTTGCATCTTATTTTGAGGAGAATGAATATAAGAAAATTGCTATTTACGGAATGAGCTATGCAGGAGAGACATTGGTAGATGAATTGAGAGGATCAAGTATAACAATAGCGTATGGAATTGATAAGAAGGCAGACACCCTTTATGCAGATGTGGATATTGTGACTCTGGACGAAACATTGGATGAGGTAGATGCGGTTGTTGTAACAGCAATTACATTCTTTGATGAGATAGAGGCGAAATTAAGCGAAAAATTAGATTGTCCGATTCTGTCTCTGGAAGATATTTTGTATGAAGTGTAAAAAAGAAAGGCACACTAATGTACGATTTTTTACTCATAGGCGCCGGTCTCTTTAATGCTGTTTTTGCACATGAAGCCAGCAAAAGAGGAAAAACCTGCCTGGTGCTCGAAAAGAGAAACCATATAGGGGGAAACTGCTATACAGAAAAAGTACAAGATATAATTGTACATAAATATGGTGCGCATATTTTTCGGACATCGGATATAGAAATTTGGAATTATATGCAGCAGTTTGCAGTGTTTAACCATTTTATTAATTCCCCTGTTGCAAAATATAAGGGAGAGTTATATAATCTCCCTTTTAATATGAATACATTTTCCAGAATGTGGAATATCTCAACTCCTGAAGAAGCGAAGGATATCATTAAGAGTCAGAGCAAAGAGATGACAGAACCGGCTCAAAATCTGGAGGAACATGTACTGGGTCTGGTTGGAATAGATATTTATGAGAAGCTGATTAAGGGGTATACTGAAAAGCAATGGGGAAAGAAGTGTGTAGAATTGCCGCCGTCAATTATGAGGCGTATTCCTCTGCGGTTTACCTATGATAATAATTATTTCAATGACCCGTATCAGGGAATTCCGATAGGAGGCTATACTCCTGTGTTGGAACAAATGTTTGGAAAATGTGAGGTGATCTGTGATACGGATTATCTACAAAATAGAGACCAATGGAACAGTAAGGCAGAGAGAATTGTATATACGGGTACGATTGATTCCTATTATAATTACAAGTTTGGTGAGTTGGAATACAGGAGTCTCAGATTTGAGTCAGAGGCTTTGGAAACGGATAATTATCAGGGAGTAGCTGTGGTGAATTATACGGATATAGAAGTGCCGTATACGAGAATTATAGAGCATAAGCACTTTGCGTTTGGCCAACAGGATCATACGATAATTTCAAAAGAATATCCCTTAAAGTGGGAAAAAGGAATAGAACCCTATTATCCGATCAATGATGAGAGAAATATGAAGAAATACAGTTTATATAAAGAATGCGCGGATTGTGAGGCAAACATATATTTTGGCGGACGATTAGGCGAGTACAGATACTATGATATGCAGGATACGATCAAGGCAGCGTTGAAATTGGCACAAAAAATTTTATAGAGAATTTTAGCTATGCGGGAGGAAATAGTGTAATGCCAAAGGTATCAGTGATTATGCCAGTATATAATATGGAGCGGTATCTGACAGAATGCATGGAAAGTGTATTAAACCAGACGTTTCGCGATATAGAAGTGATTTGTGTGGATGATGGTTCCACAGATAGAAGTCCGTCTATGTTAGACCAGTATGCATCGGCTGACAGCAGAGTGAAGGTAATACATAAAGCCAACTCCGGTTATGGCCATTCCATGAATGTTGGGATGGATGCCTGCAATGGCGAATATATTGGAATCGTGGAGCCGGATGATTACATTAAGGCGAACATGATTGAAGCATTGTATCGGAGTGCCGTTAATTATAATCTGGATATGGTAAGTTCTAATTATATTCGCTTTTATGGAGATTCAGAAAACCGAATATTTCAAAGCTGTACAGTAACAGATCAATTATCTTTGTATAATGTTGTGATAAACCCTTATGATAAAAGGGATATTTTTTGTGGCAACTTTATTAACCCAGCGGGGCTTTTTAAAAGAAGTTTTTTGAAGCAGTATGATATTCGTCACAATGAGACACCTGGAGCATCATATCAGGATATAGGATTTTGCTTTCAGACGCTTGCGTTTTCCCGGCGTATGATGCTTGTGGATGGTGCGTTTTACTGCTACAGACAGGATAATCCGAATTCTTCCATATTAAGTAAAGGGAAGATGCACTGTGTGATAGAAGAGTATGCATATATATATCGAAGGATGCGGGAGCACAATGCAGAATTAGGAAGTTTTCAGCCCCAATTTGTCAGTGAAAAAACAGGAAGTTACATCTATACTCTGCAAAGGCTTGCACCGGAATTCCGAAAGGAATTTTTGTGTCTGATTGGAAATGAGCTTGTGGAGTTCCGGGATAGGGGAGAATTAGACGTAAGTGTACTGTCAGATGACCGGAAAAAAATTTTATATCAAATTATGGAGAATCCGCAGAAATTTTATGATATGTTTATGAGCTTTCGGCAGGAAATTCATGAAAAATTGGCTCAGTATGAAAATGCGGTTATTTATGGAGCAGGACTTATTGGGAAACGTATTTATGATGAAATGGCAGAAGAGGACCGCAATAAAGTAAAAGGTTTTGCGGTTACTGTGCTTGCCGGGAATGTGGAGAATTATCATGGAATTGTGGTGAGGGAAATAGATGATTATATGGAAGAACGGGAAAGCATAGCTGTAATTGTGGGTGTTGCGAAACGGAGCAGAAATGCGGTGACAGGTATGCTGTCAGAAAAGGAATTCAGGAATGTGATTGTTTTGGAGTCTTTGGGGGTTAATATATGACAAGAATTTCGGTTGTAGTTCCTGTATATAATTGTGAAGAATATTTAGAGCAATGTATAAAGAGTGTGTTGAATCAGACTATAAAAGATTTAGAAATTATTTGTATTGATGATGGTTCTATAGATTCTTCATTGCGTATTTTGCAGAAATTTGCGGCGGAAGATTCCAGAGTGGTATTGTTACAACAAGAGAATCAGGGGGCAGGAATTGCGCGGAATCGGGGAATGAGGATTGCACAAGGGAAATATCTGGCCTTTTTAGACGCTGACGACTATTATTTTGATAATAGTGCATTGGAAGCTATGTACGATGCCTGTGAAAACTTCAATGTATTACTATGTGCAAGCAGAAAGATTCGTAGAGTAAAAAGCAATGAACAGACGGATAATCTGGAAATATTTCCAATAGAAACAATCAATAGAATCGTAAACTATAAAGATTTTCAGTCTGATTATTTTTATACGACGTATATATTTCAACGAGAAATGTTAATTGAAAATGAAATTTTTTTTCCGGATTATCGAAGGTATCAAGATCCTCCTTTTTTAGTAAGGGCGTCTTATACAGCGGAAACGTTTGTAGTATTAGATAACTGCTTGTATTGTTATAGGATGCCTGATGTTATTACGCGTTTTAATATGCAAAAGGCAGTAGACTTATTAAAGGGAGTTATGGATAACTTGATTTTTGCTCAAAAGCATAGGTTAGATATTTTATTTCATAATACTGTAGACCGTTTGGAATATGAATATTCATCTATTATATTTGAAAGTATATCTTCTAATGATTTGGAGATTTTGAAACTTTTAATGAGGATAAATCAAATAGTTTGTGATGTTTATAATACACCTGACTATATTATAAAACCGCTTAGAAGGATATTGTTTTCTCAGGAACGATATGAGCAGGAATTATTGTCCAAAATTAAAAAGGAGAAGCAAATTGCGTTATATGGGGCGGGAGAGCTTACAAAAGCATTTTTATGTTACTTAAGTAGCAAAAATATAGATATATCAAAACATATTTCTAAGATTATTGTCTCAGATTTGAGAATAAGGGAGTCGCACTTAAATGGAGTACCTATTCTATCATTACAGGAATTTTTAAGGGGTGAGCCTGTTTTTGTACTGGTGACGACAGGGAAGAAGATTGCAGATGATATAGTAAGTAATTTGATAAAGAACAGATTTTCAAACTATGACGTAATTGATGACGTATTTGGTGATATTTTATTATATAGTGAGTTGCGTAAGAATCGGTCACAATAAAATAATTTGAGGCATGGTCTAAAAATGTTAGAAAAACAATTAATTAAAAAATTAAAAAAGGCGCCACACATTATTATTTACGGTGCAGGAATGGTAGGAGAGCTTGTATATAAACGTCTCGCATATTATGGTTTGACACATAAAATTTTATGCTTTGCAGTAACCAACCAGCCTATGCAGTCTTCCTATCTTGGTATTCCTTTGCGCAGACTCGATGAATTGACAGTTTATAATCGAACGGCGGTTGTGGTAGTGGCTGCACTGCCAAAACTTCATGATGAAATGAGAGCGCTGCTGGTAAAGTATTCTTTCTATAATATAATTCTGACAAAATCCGTTTTATATCAGAGTCTGTCCGGGAATTACATTCGGGAATTTCTGAAAAATAAAAAAGACGATAGAGAGCCGGTAGACGTGGTTTTGATGGCATCGGATAATAACAGTTCTTCCGGTGCTTTTCTTTGTATGGCGGATTTGGGATATGAACTGAACGCGCAGGGGGTAAGATGCAGGGTTATTCTTCCTGAGTATGGGGACGGAGAAAAAATTCTGATCGACAGAGGAATTGATTATACTTATGTTCCGTCAGAGCATTGGTGCATTTATAAAGATGACAGCAGAATTATCAAGATATTGAAGCTGAGTCAAAATCGCAAAGCAGTGAAAAGACTGCAAAAGTATTTTTGCAGGCATAATGTGCAGCTCATCCATAATAATACAACTTATACTTATGTGGGGGCAGTTGCGGCTGAACGTGAAAGGCTGCCGGTAGTATGGCATCTCAGGGAAAATATAGCGAACCAGAGTTATGACTTTATGCACCGTGAACAGGCGCTTAAGTGGATCAATCATTCGAACCGGATTATTGTTATTTCAAATTATATGGCACGAAGCATCGGGGGAATTTGTGATCGGAAAGTAAAAATTATATATGACGGTGTAGACATTAAGAGGCACTATTTTCCAAGAACCATATTGGAAAATAAAGACCGGGTTACGATTACAATGGTTGGGACTATAATCGAACATAAACGGCAGGAGGAGTTATTACAGGCAGCCGTTATTTTAAAAAAGGAATGGCCGGTACAGTTTCAAATAAGATTTGTAGGAAAAGAGGAAGGAAGTTACATAAAAAAATTAAAAGGTATCATAGAGCGGTATCAGCTTCAGGATGTCGCATGCTTTCTGGGGAAACAGGATAAGGTGGAAGAATTTTACCGGATGGCAGATATTGCGGTTATGTGCTCGAAAGATGAGGCATTTGGACGCACAACTGTAGAGGCGCTGCTGGCAGGCTGCCTGGTTATAGGAGCCGATTCCGGCGCAACGGCAGAACTGATTCAGGATGGCGCAACCGGCATGCTGTATCAGCCAGAGAATGCAAGAGATTTGGCGGCGCATATAATTCAGGCAGTAAAAGATCCGCAGGCAGCAAGGAGAATTGCAAAAGCTGGTCAGGAGCGTGCGAGAAAGATATATTCAAAAGAAAATAATGCAGACGAAGTAATAAAAGTTTATCAAAAAATATCAGGAAGAAAAATGGGTTAAAAATCATATGAACGATCTTATATATGAATGTGCGAAAAGAGAATTAGACACTCTGCTTCATAAGCTAAAAGAATACAAACATTTATATATTTATAGCGCGGGAAACAGGGCAAAAGAAATAATACAGATGCGTAAGCTTGGCTTTCTGGATATAAACAGACCGGAATGTTTTCTTGTAACTGAAATGAAAGGAAACAGGGAGAGTGTTGATAACCCGCGGGAGATTGAAGGAATTCCGGTTTGTGTTTTAAATGAATACGTTCCGGAATATTTAACGGAAGATATGGCTGTGCTAGTGGTGGCAATGGAACATTACCATCATGCAATAGGAAAAAGTCTGGGGGATAGTATCTTTGAGAATGTTTTCTATTTATCGGATATTATGGAGCGTATTTTGGTAGCGGAATGTGTTGCTTTTTACTATCAAAGGGCAGGTATCCCGTTTTACATGACTGATATGAGTGTATCTGACCGAGGATTCGGGGACGGCAGGGCATTGATGACTTACCGTGTTCAATGTGCGCAGGATATAAAGTTGGATGAAGAAAGGAAAGTTCGCAACTGGGTCACGCCTATACAGGCGGGAGCAGCGCTCACTGATAAAAGAGTATGTGAAGTGACAGATGCAGATGGTGACAATATGTCGGAGAAGAATCCTTATTATAATGAAATGACTGGTCTATACTGGTTATGGAAAAATACGAATATTCCATTTTCCGGTATCTGTCATTACCGGCGTGAGTTTGAATCAGATGTTGTATTACAGCTGCTTCTGGATGGCCGCGTTGATGTGGCGCTTCCGATGCCGGCAATCGTATATCCGGATTTAAAAGGGTATTATAAGAACTGGGGAGTAGAAGCTTACTACAATGTGATGCTTGAGACTATACGAGAGATGGAACCGGACTATTATGAGACAGCAGTGTGGTGCTCGGAACATGAAATCTTTTATCCGAATAATATTTTTATTGCAAGGCGCGACATTTTAGAGGATTACTGCCAGTTTTCATTTCGAATACTGGATGAGGTTGAATACAGGATGGAGAAGCGGGATGGCGAGAAACAGAAGAGATGCTGGCTGTCAGAACATGTAACGACTATATATTTTATGAAGCATTGCCGAGACTACAGGATTGTGTTTTCCAATCTGAAGAGGTATTGGTAAGCGCAGTGACAAGGGGACAGCGGTACTGTCTGTGTTTAAATTATAGTCGAGTTTGGTGAAGTCTTAAGATGGGTTACAGAATACAGGAGAGGATGCAGAGTGAAATTAATATTATTTGGAGCAGGATATTGGGGAAACCGGGCGCTTTCTTATTTTGGAGAAGATAATGTATATTGTTTTTGCGACAATATGGTAAAGGCAGAGGAACAGAAAGAATCAGCCGGAAAAAAAGTAATATCTTTTCAGACGCTTCTGAAAATATGGAGAGACTATATTGTTGTGGTGAGTGTAGGCAGCGATTATATGGCGGAAATATGTACGCAGCTGGATGAAGCGGGAATTGAAGACTACTTTGACTATACAGTATTAGCCGAGACTATAATTTGTGCAGATGAATTTATAGAAAAACTACAGACAGAAGAAGGACGTGTCAGGGTTTTTAAAGAGTATTACAGAGAGCTTGCAAATAGGTCAAAAAGTCAATTTGAATATTTAAAACATCTCGTAGATATAACAACATTAAAAGCGGAAACAGGCGCTTTAAGATCGGAACAATTAGGTATATTGGAGTTTGTAAGCGAATTTCTGGATTTTATAGCGGAATTAGACATCAAGCCTTTTTTGACATTTGGAAATTTGATTGGCGCTTACAGGCACAAAGGTTTTGTTCCCTGGGATGATGACTGGGATTTTGGCATCATTCGAAGTGACTACAATAAACTTATGGAGTTTGCAAAGCTCCATTGTGAGGTTGGTACGCGCTGTGATTATACCTGGTACAGTAATTCGGGAGAATGTGTGAGCTGGTATGATATTTTTCAGGTATATCCGGATAAATATATTTTCGATATCAGATCTGCAATGGTTTATGTTTATAAGAGTACATATGGAAGCATATATAAGCCGGGCATAGATTTTTGGATTTTTGATTTTTACAGTGATTCGTATGATATAGCTGATCATATGGAATGGCTGAAAAAAGTAAATAATAAAGTAGACAGTATTGAAAATGAAATTGAAAAAGTAAACTATTTAAAAAGTGAACGGGAGAAGAATTCTAAGATTTCTCTTGAAATGACAAACAATCTTTTCCCGGGCATAGATGATAATGCGGGGTATCCGGGATTAAAGAATGTAAACAGATGGATGCCTGCAAAGGAAATATATCCTTTAAGAAAAGCTCCGTATGAAAATATGGAGTTTTGGGTGCCGAAGAATATGCAAGCCATGCTTGAGTTTCAATACCCGGATTACATGGGATTTCCATATGATTTGGGATTTCCGAAGCATGAAAGGGCATGGGGAAATCAGAGGAGGTAAATTATGGTACATTCTCCCTTCTGTATCTATGGTGCGGGAATTGTGGCGACAAGTATATATACGGCTTTAAAAATGCATTATATGCGGATTCCGGAATGCTTTCTTGTATCTTCACCGGAAGGGAATCCTTCTGAAATTGACGGACTTTTGGTGAAGACAATTGACGAATATTCCGTGAAAGATGCAGAAATGCGCTATTTAATTGCTGTCCCGGAAGTGCATCATCCGTCAGTTGAAGATGCATTGCTGCAACGGGGCGTTTCACAGGAACAGATTATTTTTGTAGGAAATCGTCTGGAGAATCAGTTATTAGAGAATTATTACAGGGATCTTCCTGATTTTGAAACAGCGGATCAGCTGCTAAGACGTATTGAGGAAGGAAATGAAAGCGCAGATACGGAAATCAAAGTCTTTCAGGCAAAGTGTCATGTAGATCGTACTTTGCAGTATGAAGAATCTATACCGGACTATGTATGCCCGATACAGGTCGGTGCATCCCTGACTGATCAGAAGATAGAGCCGCTGAGAGATGATCAGGGGCCAAACATTTCTGATAAAAATCGTAATTACAGTGAGTTGACGGCAATGTACTATGCATGGAAGAACTGTCAGGCGGCTTACAAGGGCCTGTGCCATTATCGGCGTATATTCGAATTAAGCGATATAGAATTACACAAGCTTATTAATCAGGGACATGCAGATGTAATACTACCTTATCCATCTGTTTATTATCCTAATATAGACTGTGAACATTCCCGTTATGTTTCTGAGGATGACTGGGAAGCTATGCTTCAGGCTTTAAAAGAAACTGCGCCGGAATATTATGAAGCCTATCTGTCTTCTCTTTCAAAAGAATTGTATTTTTATAATTTCAATATGCTTATTGCGAAGAGAGCAGTATTTGATGACTATTGTGAGTTTATGTTTTCTGTTTTAGAGCGGACGGAAGAGCTGACGAGTCCGAAGGGCCGGGAGCGTGCGGACCGTTTTGCAGGTTACCTGGGTGAGAATCTGACGACAATTTATTTTCGAAAGAACAGAGAGAATCTGAATCTCGTACATACAGGAAAAGTATGGTTGATATAGTTTATATATATTATTAAATAAGGAGCGGAAAATGGGCACTTATCAACAACAATTACAGAATTATATACGGCAGGATATACCCTGGAGAAAATTGGCGGGCGCATCTATTATGATATCAGGCGCTGCCGGCATGATTGGAAAATGTATGGTTGATCTGCTGATGCATCTGGAAAATACTCCGGTTCATGTGATTGCATTAAGCAGAAATGCAGACCAGGCCAAAGAACGATTCGCAGAATATTGGGAGTGTGATCATTTTCGATATATTTCCTGTGATGTGAATGAACCGATACCAGAGTGCGGTCCGGCAGACTATATCATTCACGCGGCGAGCAATACACATCCGTTACAGTATTCAAAGGATTCGATTGGTACGGTTACAGCAAATATTGTGGGTACAAAAAATCTGTTGGATTATGCATCAACGCATAAGACAAAGCGTTTCTGCTTTCTGTCGTCTGTGGAGATCTATGGAGAAAACCGTGGTGATGTGGAACGGTTTGACGAGGAATACCTGGGTTATATTAACTGCAATACACTGAGGGCAGGATACCCGGAGAGCAAAAGGGCAGGAGAAACGCTCTGCAATGCTTATAATCAGACGTATCATTTAGATTATGTGATTCCGAGGCTTAGCAGGGTGTACGGTCCGACTATGCTGCTTTCCGACTCAAAAGCGATTGCGCAGTTTATGAAAAAAGCAGCGGCAGGAGAGGATATTATTCTGAAAAGTGCAGGCAGCCAGCTCTATTCTTATACCTATGTGTTAGACGCGGCAGCAGGTATTTTTACGGTATTGTTAGACGGAGAATGTGGGAAGGCGTACAATATATCGGATATGGAGTCGGAAGTAACATTGCGACAAATTACCGAATGGCTGGCACAGGATAATGGAACGAATGTAGTCTATGAGATACCGGATGCGGCAGAGCAGGCTGGTTACTCGACGGCGACGAAAGCGTTGCTGGATACGGCGGAAATCATGAAACTTGGCTGGAAACCGCAGATACATATGAGAGAAGGGCTGCGAACTACGGTTGACAGCTTAAAAAGATAAGAAAGTGGTTGCAGAAAGAAGCGGTTGCGTGTAAAATACAACCAAATATTTGTTGTATTCCATTCATGCGGGGAGGAAGCGCAATGGCAAGAACAGTGGCAATCGGTGTGCAGGATTTTGAGACGCTTATTGAGCGGAATTGCTTTTATGTCGATAAGACGCATTTTATAAAAGAGTGGTGGGACAGTGAGGATGCCGTAACATTGATAACCCGTCCGCGCCGTTTTGGGAAGACGCTTACAATAAGCATGACGGAGCGGTTCTTTTCGGTAAAATATGCCGGACAGGGGAAACTGTTTGAGGGACTTAAGATCTGGGAGAGCCGGAAGTACCGCGATTTACAGGGTGTGTATCCGGTAATCAGCCTGTCATTTGCGAATATCAAGGAAGCAGACTATGAGTCGGTGAAGCAGAAAATAAATGAGATGCTTACGGAACTGTATGAAAAGAACAGCTTTTTGAAAAGCAGCGGTCTGCTGGGAGAGAAAGAAGTCGAGTATTTTAATCGTGTATCAAAGGATATGGATGATGTCACGGCGTCGTTGACATTGCACCGTTTGTCGGATTACCTAAGCCGGTATTATGGGAAAAAGGTAATTCTTTTGTTAGATGAATATGATACGCCGATGCAGGAAGCATATGTGCATGGGTACTGGGATAGACTGGTAATCTATACAAGAAATCTGTTTAATGCCGCCTTTAAGACGAATCCGTATCTGGAGCGGGCGATCATGACCGGAATCACAAGGGTAAGTAAGGAAAGCATTTTCTCGGATTTGAATAATCTAAAAGTGGTAACAACAACATCAGGGGAGTATGCGGATGTGTTTGGCTTTACGGAGCCGGAAGTGTTTTCGGCGATGGAAGAATATGGATATACGCAGAAGGATGAAGTCAGGAGATGGTATGACGGCTTTACGTTTGGCGGGATAAGGGATATTTATAATCCGTGGTCTATTCTGAATTTTCTGGATACCGGAAAGTTTGCTGCATACTGGGCGAATACAAGCTCCAATAATCTGGTCGGAAAATTAATACGCGGGGGAAGTGTGGAAATAAAGCAGACGTTTGAGTGTCTGTTAAATGGGAAATCGATTTGTTCAGAAATCGATGAGCAGATTGCTTACAACCAGTTGGATGGTAATGAGAACGCGATATGGAGTCTGCTGCTTGCAAGCGGTTATCTGAAAGTATTGTCGGTGGATAATGTTTTGTTGATATCCGGTTGGGGTGAAGCACAGTATGAACTTGCGTTGACAAATTATGAAGTGAGTCGAATGTTTGCTTCTATGGTACGCGGATGGTTTAGCGGATGTGTCAAGGGAAGTTACAATGGCTTTATAAAGGCGTTGTTAAATGATGACCGGAAGCTGATGAATATATATATGAATAAAGTCGCGCTTGATACAATCAGTTATTTTGACAGCGGCAAGAGGCCATCAGGGAGCGAACCGGAACGTTTCTATCATGGTTTTGTTCTGGGGCTGCTCGTGGAAATGAATGATACGTATACGGTAACTTCCAACCGGGAGAGTGGTTACGGGAGATATGATATTATGCTGGAGCCGCGCCGCAAAGAAGATAAGGCAATTATAATAGAATTCAAGGTTTATGATGCGGATGAGGAGGAGACGTTGGAAGATACGGCTGCGTCGGCGCTTAAACAGATCGAGGACAGGCAGTATGCGCAGATGCTGATTCATAAAGGAGTACCGGAAGAAAACATACGGAAGTATGGATTTGCTTTTCAGGGAAAGAAAGTTTTGATACGATAAGCCTGATTTTCGGATATTCCATTGACAAATCCTTTTCAATGTCCTAAGATTAAAACAATCGGCGTGGAAGAGAACCAGTATGTGAGACACCGCATCACAGAGAGGGAATGGATGGTGGAAATTCCCATGCAGGATTTGCAGAACCTATCTTGGAGCCATGCATGAAAGTGCACGTAGAACCGGCGTTAACGGTGTATGAGAGAATCCGGAAGATTTCGGATTAATAAGGGTGGTACCGCCGAGCTTTCGGTCCCTTAGCAGCAGTGTGGGGGATTCGGGAGCTTTTTATATTATATAATTTATGAAATAAACGTAAGGTTTGTCAGGGCTGGAATTAATGCTTTTTGAATCAGCCGATGATTTGCTTTTATCTGGAAAGCCTGAATTTTATTTATAACGATACCTATTAGTAAAATCTTTGTTATAGGAGGAGTAAATATAATGGAGAAAAAAATGCAAATTAAAAAGGCGTTTGGATTGTTGGTTTTTATTTATACGTTATCTTTATATCCTTTAATTAGAGCGAATTTCAATTATATAGATGATATGGGGAGAGTATTTAAGGGGTATGCAGGGTGGAGCAATTTTAGTCGATGGTTTTCCAGCGTTTTATCACATTTCGTACATGCGGGAATACATTTAGCAGACATCTCACCTTTACCACAGATTATGGCTATATGTATAGTAGCGTTTGCCGGATGTCTGCTTCTTTGGACAATTAAAGAAACGAATGTATTTTCTGTATGGGATATTGCTGCTATTCTTCCATTGGGGATTACACCATATTTTTTGGAGTGTCTGTCTTATAAATATGATGCTCCGTATATGGCGTTATCTATTCTGGCTTCGATTACACCATTAATATTTTGTAAAAAAGATATTAGGCTATATAGCATTGCAACGATTGCAAGCATGATTATTATGTGCACTACGTATCAGGCTTCGTCCGGGATTTTTCCTATGTGTGTACTCCTGCTTACATTTTTAATGTGGAATCGAGTGGGGGGGGGTATACAGAAAATATTGCGATTTGTGATAGTTTCAGCTTTGTCTTATTTAATCGGCGTAGGTATTTTCTTTTTGTTTCTTATGGGACATGTGGATGGATATGTATCTAATAAAATAGGTTCAATAAGTAATACATTAGATAATTATTCGGAATATTTTAAATATGTATTTAGTGATTTTAAAATTGAGTGGTTAGTAATTATAGGCATTTTGAGTATATGGTTTATCGTAGTATCAGTATGGAATACGAAACATAATAAATTTTTAGCCTTTTGTATATCTTTACTTGTAGAATGTGTTATGCTGCTGTTGTCTTATGGCCTTTATCCAATATTGGAAAGACCTTTATTTGTGCCAAGAGCTTTGTATGGGGTTGGAACTTACATTGTCCTTATATGTGTTGCTACCACGATGCAGACTGAGAATAAAAGATGGAAATGGATTACCAGAGTATTAATTGTTGCTCTTGGATGGTCATTTATTACTTTTACACTTGCTTATGGAAATGCACTGAGTGTACAAGACGAATATACTGACTTTAGGATAGCCGAAGTAATTGGAGATTTATCAGAGCTCCAGGAAGTGAACAGTGGAGAAAATGTGGTTGTGCAGCTGAATGGAACAATTGGTCTTGCGCCTGCTATAGAAGATGGTCCCAATAATTGTAACATGCTTACAAGACTGATTCCTATTATGTTTAAAGAAGAGTGGATTTGGGGCGGATATAAATTTTTCCATTATTATGGATTAAAAAATATTTCATGGAATATGGAAGCCGGAATGTACATGGATGCATATGGAGACTGGCCGCTACTTCATGAAAGTATGTATCACCGGATTTACGGTCAGGATAATTATATTGTAATTGAGCTGAAATGATTCGGGAAACTGATTTCCCGGTTCAATAAACAGGAATTTATGCAAGGAGGAACTTATGGCAAAAGAAAAGAAATTGGTAGAAGCTATTACATCTATGGACGTGGATTTTGCTCAATGGTACACAGATGTGGTAAAAAAGGCGGAGTTAATTGATTACACAAGTGTAAAAGGATGTATGGTTATCAAACCGGCAGGTTATGCGATCTGGGAGCTGATTCAAAAACAGCTTGATGAAAGGTTTAAAGCAACAGGTGTGGAGAATGTATATCTCCCTATGTTTATTCCTGAAAGTTTACTGCAAAAGGAAAAAGATCACGTAGAGGGATTTGCACCGGAAGTTGCATGGGTGACACATGGGGGGCTGAATCCTTTGCAGGAGCGTCTCTGCGTACGTCCTACTTCCGAGACACTGTTTTGTGACTTTTATAAAAATGAAATACAATCTTATCGTGATCTTCCGAAAGTTTATAATCAGTGGTGTTCTGTTGTGCGATGGGAGAAAGAAACAAGGCCTTTCCTGCGCTCGAGAGAATTTTTATGGCAGGAAGGACATACGGCTCATGCGACAGCGGAAGAGGCGGAAGAGAGAACGGTACAGATGTTGAATGTATATGCTGATTTCTGCGAGGAAGTTCTCGCTATGCCCGTAATCAGGGGACGCAAAACCGACAAAGAAAAATTTGCCGGGGCAGAAGCGACCTATACAATAGAGGCATTGATGCATGATGGAAAAGCGCTGCAATCGGGAACCAGCCATAACTTCGGAGATGGTTTTGCAAAAGCATTCGGGATTCAGTATACGGATAAGGACAATACGCTGAAATACGTACATCAGACTTCCTGGGGGATGACAACACGCCTGATCGGTGCAATCATTATGGTACATGGGGATGATTCCGGCCTGAAACTTCCTCCTAAGGCTGCACCTGTTCAGGTTATGATTATTCCGATCCGCCAGCAACAGGAGGGTGTTCTCGAGAAGGCGGATGAGCTGAAGAAATGTCTGACGGATGGAGGTTTCCGTGTAAAGGTGGATGATTCCGATAAGAGTCCGGGATGGAAATTTTCCGAGCAGGAGATGCGCGGAATCCCGCTTCGTGTAGAGATTGGTCCAAAAGACATTGAGGCAGAAAAGTGCGTGATTGTGCGACGTGATACAAGAGAGAAGATTGAGTGTAACCTTGGCGATCTTGCACAAAAAGTGGGTGAGCTGTTACAACAGATTCAAAAGGATATGTATGAGACAGCGAAAGCGCATGTTCAGGCGCATACTTATGAAGCGCATGATTATGAGGAATTTAAGAAGACGGTGGAGGAGAAACCTGGATTTATTAAAGCAATGTGGTGTGGAGATCAGTCGTGTGAAGACAAGATCAAAGAAGAGACCAGCGCTACCTCAAGGTGTATGCCTTTTGAGGGAAATGAACCGATTAACAATAAGTGTGTATGCTGCGGCAGACCTGCAGACCATCTGGTTTTGTGGGGGAAGGCATACTAAGAAAAGAAAGGCAGGGGTATTATCATGAATGTATTAGTAATCAATTGCGGAAGTTCATCACTTAAGTATCAGTTAATTGACAGTGAAAGCGAAGAAGTTCTGGCAAAAGGACTCTGTGAGAGGATTGGAATCAATGCAAGTGCGATTATCCATGAGCCAGCGGGGGGAGAAAAGGTAAAGACAGAAGTCGATATGCCGGACCATACGGCAGCAGTCCGGATTGTGATTGAAAAGCTGACGGACGAGTCCGTCGGGGTTATAGCCTCTCTGAAGGAGATTGGCGCTGTAGGCCACAGAGTTGTGCATGGCGGAGAAAAGTTCTCAGAAGCAACGCTGATTACCCCCGAAGTAATCAAAGAGGTGGAGAGTTGTAATGACCTTGCTCCTCTTCACAATCCGGCAAATCTTGTCGGAATCCGTTCCTGCATGGAAATCATGCCAGGCGTTCCTATGGTAGGTGTATTTGATACGGCGTTCCATCAGACGATGCCGAAAAAAGCGTATCTTTACGGTATTCCTTATGAATACTATGAGAAGTATAAAATAAGAAGATACGGGTTTCATGGAACCAGCCACGATTATGTAAGCAGCCGTGCAGCGGAAATACTTGGAAAGGACAGAAAAGACTTAAAGATCATAGTATGTCATCTGGGAAATGGCGCGAGTATATCAGCGGTGGATGGCGGAGTCTGCATAGATACCAGTATGGGCCTGACACCGCTTGAGGGACTGATTATGGGTACAAGAAGTGGAGATATTGACCCGGCAATTATCAGTTTTCTGGCGGATAAAGAAGGAATAACGGCGGATGATGTTGTTTCCATTTTGAATAAGAAGTCAGGTGTTCTCGGACTTTCAAATGGTCTGTCAAGCGATTTCCGTGACCTTGCAACAGCATCTGAGGATGGAAATGAGCAGGCGACAACTGCGCTGCACACGTACGCATACCGTGTGGCAAAATACATTGGAGCGTACACAGCGGCAATGGGTGGTGTTGATATTATTGCGTTTACGGCCGGAGTTGGTGAGAATAATGCGGCAGCAAGAGAAGAGATTGCAGGTTATTTGGAGTATCTTGGCACGAGTGTTGACCTGGAAAAGAACAAGATACGCGGAGAAGAAATTATTTTATCAAAACCAGAGGATAAAGTTACGGTAATGGTGGTACCGACAAATGAAGAACTTGCGATCGCGAGAGAAACGGTTCGTCTGGTTCAATAAATTCAGAATGCAAGGAGTCCGTATATGAAGATTGATCTGCCCGAAAAAGTGAATATGATTATACGGACTCTGAATGATGCCGGTTTTGAGGCCTATGCGGTAGGCGGCTGTATCAGAGACAGCATTCTAGGCAGGACACCAAGTGACTGGGATATTACGACTTCTGCGAACCCCCAGGAGGTCAAGCTGCTTTTCCGGCGTACCATAGATACAGGAATTCGACATGGAACTGTGACGGTAATGTTGGATAAGGACAGCTTTGAGGTTACAACCTATCGTATTGACGGAGAATATGAGGATGGCAGACATCCGAAGGATGTTGTGTTTACAAAAAGCCTTTATGAGGATTTGAGACGGCGTGATTTTACAATTAATGCAATGGCGTATAATGAGCAGTGCGGTCTTGTCGATGCATTTGGCGGGATAAAAGATCTGGAGAATCAGATGATTCGTGCGGTTGGCAATCCAAAGGAACGTTTTACAGAAGATGCTCTGCGTATCATGCGTTCGGTGCGTTTTGCGGCTCAGCTTGGCTTTTCGATTGAGCAGGGGACGCGGGATGCAGCGAAATATCTTGCCGGAAACCTCAGAAAGATCAGTGCCGAGCGTATTCAGACGGAGCTTGTAAAACTAATGGTGTCAGACCATCCTGAATTTTTAAAAACAGCGTATGAGATTGGTATCACGAAAGAGACGCTTCCTGAATTTGACTGTTGTATGGAAACGGAACAGAATCACCCCCATCATTGCTATACTGTTGGCGAACATATTTTGAAAGCATTGCAGCATGTGAAAGCAGGAGACATGCAAGATGAGAAGAAACTTAAATTCATCCGTCTGGCTCTGCTTTTTCATGATTCAGGCAAACCGAGGACGAAGACAACAGATGATAAAGGAATTGACCACTTTCACGGTCACGCGGCAGTCAGTGAAGAAATAGCGGGAACAGCACTCCGGCGTCTTCACTTTGATAATGAAACAACAGGCATTGTGAAACTGCTTGTAAAATACCATGATTACAAACCGCAAGCATGCCCGGCAGGTGTACGCAGGGCAGTGAACAGAGTTGGAGAAGAGATATTTCCGCTTCTGCTTTCAGTGATGGAAGCCGATATTTATGCACAGAGCAAGTATCAAAGGGAAGAAAAACTTTCGTATTTGTCACAGATTAGAAAAATATATGAGACGATTTTACGCGAAAGGGATTGTCTCTCGATCAAAGATCTTGCCATAACAGGCAAAGATCTTATAGAAGCGGGGATTCCTTCCGGTCCCCGGATTGGAAGCGCCCTTAAACATATACTTTCGATTGTGCTTGAGGAGCCTTCATGTAATACAAAAGAATATCTGTCTGATTATGTGAAGCAGAATATCAGTGCACTCCTTACACTTGAATGAAAACAAGAATAAATTTACCCCCCCTTTCATATCTTAGAATGACCGGCAGAGACTGCGCGTGCTGAATATAAGGTTTGGGAGGGTTTTCTTTTGAATGATAAGGGAATTAATATATTAGAAAAATATGATTTTACGGTTTTTCGTACTTACAGGGGGCGTGGGGCTCTTGTTCTGGTGACCGATCAGGGAATCAAACTTTTAAAAGAATACGGCGGAAATGTGAAGAGGCTTAAGAGGCAGAATCAGCTCCTTAAGCAGATTGAGGAAAATTCTCTTGTGCGCGTTGATTCCCTTGTGCCGAATAGAGAAGGGGAACTTCTTAGCGAAGACAAAGACAGGGTAACTTACTATGTGCGCAACTGGTTTGAAGGGACAGAGTGTGATGTGAAAAATCAGGAACAGATCAGGATGTCTGCGCAGAAACTTGCAATGCTCCATGATTTAATGAAGATGCCGGAGCTTGTGGGAGAAGAAACGATGATAGATACTCTGAGCCATCAGTTTGCCAAAAGAACAAGAGAGATGAACAAGACAAGGGCGTTTATCCGCGCGCGAAGCCGAAAGAGTGAATTTGAGAATTATTATCTTTCCTGGTTCTCCTATTTCTATGACCAGGCGGTGAAAATCGGAGAAAGAAGCCTGTTTCTGCCGGAAGAGGACTTCTACGGAAATGTAAAAAGAGAAGGACTGATCTGCCACGGCGACTATACGTATCATAATCTGATTTATGCTGCGAGCGATATGGCGGTTGTTAATTTTGAGCATTTTACGAATGATACGTTTGTCAGAGATTTAGGTAATTTCTGCCGCAAGGTGTGTGAGAAAAATAACTGGAATACGGAGTTTGGCCGCGCTGTCCTTGACGGATATATGAAAGTCCGCAAACTTTCGGAGGCAGAATGGGATAATCTTGCGTTGCGTCTTGCATTTCCTGAAAAATTCTGGAAGATTACAAACCATTATTATAATAGTAGAAAAGCATTTCATCCTGAAAAAAGCACCGAGAAATTGTCTCATCTCATAGAATCTGAAAACAGGAAATTATTGTTTTTAAAGGAGCTGTTTCAAATTTCTCTCTAAAGTGGTATACTTATTGGCAGGCAGACCCGGGGACACCGTGTTTCTGAGTCTATGCCTGCTTTGTTTTTATAACAGAAAGGCGTAATGAATACAATGAGGAAAATAAAGTTACTGATGACACTGGCGTTTGTTGTATTGTGTACGGGATGCAGTTTTACTGCAATGCAGACGAGTGTTCCGATCGAAGATGAAACTATGGCCGGACAGGAAATCGAGGAAGAAGATTTGAAGGCTTCGGATACTGCGATTCTGATTCGTAAAGATATTGCAAACAGCCGCCTGACTTTTCAGACTGTTGGAAATGGTGCAAAATACGATTTGACGTACACGGGAACTACAGAATTTTATGATAAGTACGGACAGGCTTTAGCAGCGGCACAGCTGACACCTGGTGAAATTGTGGAGCTTGTATTGTCGGTACATAGTAAAACACTTCAGACGCTGTCTCTTTGTGCGGATGCATTTGTCATGCAGGATGTGGAACGTCATGATTTTAATGAAAGAAAGGGAATCATGACCATCGGAAGAAATAATTATAAGATGGATGAGAATCTTGTAATATTTTCCGGGGATACGACCGGGGAATTGATGGATATAAATGAAGGTGATCTTCTGACTGTGCGAGGAATCGGACGTCATGTATTCTCTGTGTCGATTGATAAAGGACATGGCTATCTGCGACTTCAGGGGGACGAGTATTTTCGCGGAGGATGGATAGAAGTCGGACAGAAGATTATCAAGCCGCTTTCGGAAAATATGCTCCTGCTCGTACCGGAGGGAGAATATGATATCCGTGTCACATATAATGGATTTGGCGGAAATAAAGAAGTTGTAATTGAGCGTGACAAAGAGACGTTATGTGATATCAGTGATTTGAAAGGCGATCTTTTAAAAACCGGAAAGATTGCATTTACAATCACCCCTTCGGACGCGGATGCGAAGCTTTTTATTGATGGGAATGAATATAGCCTGCTTTTGCCGGTGGAGGTAGAGTATGGTATTCATAAAATGGAAATCCGGGCGGATGGATACAGGAAAGTGCAGAAATATATCAGTGTTGGGCAGGAAATGGCGGCAATTACGATTGATCTTGATGAAGAGGAGGAGAAATCGACAGTCAGCGCTTCCAAGATCAACAGTGAGCTGAAACCTGAAAGCGATAATGTGATCAGTGGAAATAAGGCGTCTTCGTCATCGTCAAGAAAAAGCTCATCTTCGACAAGTTCCAGCAGCAGAAAAAGTTCGTCATCCGGAACCAGTGGGGGGAAAGAGACGATAACGGTTGATGATCAGGGTGTTAAGGTGGAAAGTGATACGTATCCGGATGATACTACGTCTACGAACGGGAATCAGCTTTATATTGACAGTCCCGAAGGCGTTGAGGTATATTATGATTCCGCCTATAAAGGCATTGCACCTCTTCATTTTGCGAAGAGCGGCGGAACACATGTCATTACACTCAGAAAAGACGGTTATGTGCCAAGAAGCTATACGATTACATTGGAGGATGGAGATCAGGATGAAACGTATTCATTCAGTGATCTGGTAAAAGAAGAGGAATAATGAGCGAAACGTATACATTTGAAGAATTTAAAGGAATTATCGAGCGTCTGAGAGCGGAGGATGGCTGTCCCTGGGATCGGGAACAGACGCATGCGAGTTTAAAGCCGTGTATGTCGGAGGAAGCGGCGGAGGTTATTTCGGCAGTGAATATTTATGACCGGACCGGAAACAGTGAAAATCTGGCTGAGGAGCTTGGCGATGTACTGCTACAGGTTGTAATGCATGCGGTGATTGCGGAAGAAGAAGGTATATTTACAATGGACGATGTGATAACCGGAGTCAGTGAGAAGATGATACGGCGTCATCCGCATGTGTTTGGAAAGGTTCAGGTATCAGATTCAGGTGAAGTTTTAAAAAACTGGGATGAGATTAAAAAGAAGGAAAAAACAGGAAAAGAATGGGTTGACAGAGAACTTCCTGACGCAGTATCTGAGGTAAAAAGACACCTGGACAGAGTGCTTGAAAAGCACGAGGAGAAAGTCCGTGCAAATGCCGCAAATGCCGTAAAAACGCCAAATATTCCTTGACAAATACATCTGAAACGAGTATAAGTATTTATAGGCGTTTTTAGTTAGAAGGCGTTTGAACAGAAAATAAAACTCATGGATCAGAGGAGGAGTTCGAAATGAACAAAACAGAATTAATTGCAGCTATGGCAGAACAGTCCGGTTTATCAAAGAAAGATGCTGAGAAGGCTCTGAAAGCATTTACTGATGTTGTTGCAGAGCAGTTAAAAAAAGAAGATAAAATTCAGTTGGTAGGATTTGGCACATTCGAAGTATCTAAGAGAGCGGCAAGAGAAGGAAGAAATCCTCAGAGTGGTGAGGTAATGAATATTCCTGCATCTAAGGCGCCTAAGTTTAAAGCTGGCAAGGCCTTAAAAGATATGGTGAATGCTTAATTTTGGTTAGAGTTGGTGATATCGGAGATGGAATCGGATTTTTGCCGGTTCCATTTTTGCATGTTTTATGAGAGGACAGGAAGGAATGAGACTTGATAAATATTTGAAAGTATCCCGTCTGATTAAACGGCGCACGGTCGCAAATGAGGCGTGCGATGCCGGGCGTGTAATGGTGAACGGAAAGAGTGCGAAAGCGGGAACGAATATAAAACCAGGAGATATTATAGAAATTAATTTTGGAACAAAACCTGTAAAAGTAGAGGTAGTAAGCATACAGGAAACAGTAAAAAAAGAAGAAGCATCGGAGCTTTTCCGATATTTGTAAGTCATATTTTTGCCGTTCTTTCATATATATGATATAAGACTATGGCTGTGTCAGGAGAGACATAGTGGTATGAAACATTGAAGAATCAAAGATGTTTCAATCGTCAAATTTGTGCCGACGCCTCAAGTTGCAGGTTGTTGGCAGCATGGAGGATTAGTATGGATGAATCGGCAAGCAAACAGAGAGTGCATAAGCTTCTTCTGACAAATAGAAAATCATGTACATTGAGCGGTGTTGTGGATGTACTGTCTTTTGATCTCACGGAAATTCTTCTTGAGACAGATCAGGGTATGTTGATGTTAAAAGGCTCCGATCTTCATGTGAACCGGCTGACGCTGGAAAAAGGTGAGGTAGATATATCGGGGAGGATTGACAGTCTTACCTATTCTGAGGAAGGGAAAGCAGCCAAAAACGGAGAATCTTTTCTTGCGAGGATGTTTCGATAATTATGAGTCCTGAAATATTAGAGCAGTTACAGATTTTATTTCATTTCTTTCTCCTGGGCATTGTGATTACTCTCGTATATGATGTGCTCCGGCTGCTGCGTTATTTGATTCCGCACAATCATGCTGTGATCGCAGGAGAAGACTTAATCTTTTGGATTGTAACGGGGTTTGTGGTTTTTGATATGTTTCTTCGTGAAAGCAATGGAAGCATCCGTTTTTTTTCGATTGGAGGAGCTGTACTTGGCATGCTGTTAAAAAATAAATTGACGGGCAGTTTAAAACCGGATAGAATAAAATTATATAAACATAAAGATAAAAAAGATGAAAAAGGAAAGGTGTGAGGCGCTATGAGACGGGTTGCATTCCGAAAGAAAAAGCAGAACAGGCTGGCGATGCTGAGCATTACCGTTGTAGTCGCTATGCTTTTCGTTGTAATTACAATTAACAGCTTTAAACTTCGGTCGAAACAGCTTCAGTGCATTGAAAAAGAGGAGGAGCTTACGAGACAGATCGAAGCCGAAAATGAGAGGACAGAGGAACTGAAAGAGCTTAAGAAATATACAAAGACAAAGAAGTATGCAGAAGAGGTGGCAAAGGAAAAGCTGGGTCTGGTCTACGATGATGAAATTGTATTTCAGCCGGATAAGTAAGCTTGTGAAAGAGTCCAGAAAGGGGCTCTTTTGTTTTGTCGAAATCTTTTTTTCCAGAAGGCTCTCTTTTGACAAAGCCTGCGCGGATGGCAATGTATAATGAATCCTTAAGAGACGCTACAACATTTTAAGGGAGGAGCTGGGGCGCGTGAAGGAGCAGAAACAGAATAAGGGGGAACTTTTGCTGAAAGGTCCTGGAAAAGAGCGGTTATTGGCATGTGCGAGATCTTTTGAGGGGCTCTCGAGAAGTTTTTATTATCTGCCGGATCGAAAACCTGAGGAATGCCGTGTACAGGATTCTCCATATGGAAGAATGACAACGCGCAGTGACATTATCTGGCATAACAGGCTTTCGGAAAGTCGTCTGATGGTTGCAGATCAGTTGATGGAAGTATCAAAAATTATAGAAAATATGGCAGATGATATTGGCCATATTGGAGAGATTTCTTCCAGAAAAGAAGAAAGAATTAAGCGGGCATTTAAAAAGGAAGGCTTAACGGCGGACGATATTCTGATTGTGGAGAATAAGGACAAGCATTTGGAAGTATATATGAATGTGAAAGCGGACTGGGGAAGCCGGATTGCATCGAGAGATGCCGCAACGATTCTGTCCGCTGTTTTGAAGGCGGATATGACACCATCTATTCATGCAAAATCTCTGATTGACGGGGAATTTGATACAATATGTTTTGAGGAAGAGCCTCCGTTTCAGGTGTTGACCGGATATGCGAAGAAGATGAAAGATGGTGAGACGGAATCCGGTGATAGTTTTTCCTTTGCAAGACCAGACAGGGGGCATCTGTTGATGAGTCTTTCTGATGGCATGGGTTCCGGTCCGGCGGCGGCGTATGAGAGCAGGACGTCAATTGAACTGCTGGAACAGTTTACAGAAGCCGGGTTTTCGGCGGAAGCTGCAGCGGCAATGATTAATGGCGCCATGATTGGACGGAGTGAAGAGCGCATCATTACGACGCTGGATGTTTGCAGATTTGATCTTTATAAAGGATATCTTTCATATTTAAAGGCGGGATGCGCATCTTCTTTCGTCCGTTGCAGAGATGGTGTTGAGATTATTTCTTCTGAAAATCTTCCTCTGGGTATTTTTCATGAAACGGATTTTGACAAGGGGACAAAAAAGCTATATGATGAAAACGTTATAGTCATGATTACGGATGGCGTGCTTGACCGTCTGAATGGAAAACTGCCGGAGGAACGCTTTGCGAGGCTTCTGATGGAAATCGAGAGCCGAAATCCGAAAGAAATTGCAGATCGGTTGATGCGATACGTGATTTTAGCATCCGATCAGCCAATACGTGATGATATGACGATACTTGTTACAGGCATCTGGAGAAAATAGGAAATGATTCAAAAGATAAAAAATTTTATTCAAGAATTTCATATGATTGAAAAAGGTGACCGGGTTGTCATTGGCGTATCAGGAGGAGCAGATTCCATGTGCCTCCTCTTTGTGTTATGTGAACTAAGAAAAGAAATTCCCATGTATCTTTCCGTCGTACATGTGGAGCATGGAATACGGGGGGAAGCTTCAAAGGCGGACGCAAGGTATGTGAGAGAAGTCTGTGAAAGGCTGCATGTCTCATTTCATGAGGCAGCCATTGACTGCCGTGCGCTTGCGAGGGAGTGGAATATGACAGTGGAGGAAGCCGGGCGTACGGCACGCTATGAGGCATTTGAGAGAGAATGCCCGGATAAAATTGCAGTGGCGCATCATCAAAACGATGTGGCGGAGACACTTTTATTCCATCTGTGCAGGGGAACAGGCTTAAAAGGACTTGGCGGCATACCGCCTGTGCGTGGCAAGATCATTCGTCCCCTGCTTTGCGTTACGGCGGAAGAAATCAGAGCTTATCTTAAGAAAAATGATATGGAGTGGAGAGAGGATGAGACGAACGGGAGCGAGGATTACACGCGTAACCGGATCCGAAGCCGAATGATTCCGGAGGCGCAGAAAGTGAATGAAAAGGCGGTTTCCCATATGGCGGAGGCTGCGCTTCGCATGAGGGAAATTGAAGCGTATATGACAGAGGTGTCGGAGGCTGCGTATGAAAGATATCTGATCGAAACTGAAAATGACAGGAAGGTTATTCTTGACATACGGCTTTTTACGGAGGAGAAACCAATTATTGCCGCGTATGTTTTGCAGCGCGTATTTTGTGAGATGACGGGAAAATGGAAAGATATAGCGGCGGTGAATCTTAAGGATATAGCAGATCTTGCAACGAAACAGTCGGGGAGGCGTGTGCTTCTTCCGTATGGCATGGCGGCGTTCCGCATTTATAATACGATTGTAATCCGGAAAGAATTTGAAATCATTCATGCCGGTGGAATGATGCCTCTGATGATACCGAAGGAGGGAGAAATGCCTCTGCCGGATGGCAGAGTCCTGAAAACATCTTTTTTGGCGCCCAAAGAGGTGGAAGAGATGAAAAAAAAAGGGAATATTCCCAACGAAACCTATACGAAATGGCTTGACTATGATAAAATTAATACTAGTGTCGTTCTGCGGACCAGACAGGCAGGAGATTATTTCTATGTGAATTCAGGTCTTAAGTCAAAAAAGTTAAAATCTTTTTTTATTGATGAAAAAATTCCCATAGACGAGCGGAACCGGATATTTCTTCTTGCGGACGGCAATCATATTTTATGGATACTTGGATATCGTATCAGTGAAAAATGTAAGATTACCGAATTGACGGAGCGGATATGGAAGGTAAGCGTAACAAAGGAGAAAGGGTATGGTAAATGAAAATGAGTGACAAAATCAGTATCATGTTTTCGGAAGAAGAAGTAAGTGGAAGAATTCGTGAACTTGGAGAGAAAATCGGTAAGGATTATGCAGGAAAGGAAGTCCTTCTGGTATGTGTTCTGAAGGGAGCGGCTTTTTTTGCATGTGAACTTGCAAAAAGGATTTCACTTCCTGTGCAAATGGAATTTATGAGATGTTCCAGCTATGGAAATGAAACGGAATCAAGCGGCGTTGTGAAGATTATACAGGATCTTGATCAGCCGATACGTGGAAAAAATGTGATTATAGTGGAAGATATTATTGATACGGGAAGAACACTTGGTTATCTTGTGGAACTTCTCAGGAAAAGAGATCCTGAATCGGTAGCGCTCTGTACGCTGCTTGATAAGCCGGAAAGACGGGTAACAGATGTAAAGGCCGAATATACCGGATTTCAGATACCGGATGAATTTGTGGTAGGATACGGGTTAGACTATGCACAGAAATACAGGAATCTTCCGTTTATTGGAATTATAAAACCCGAGTAGGAGGAAGCGTTTTGAATAGAAACAGTAAAGGAGCCATTATTTATCTGTTTTTAATTTTGGCCGTATTTCTGATGATTTACACCATGACAAACAGATGGGTAATGAGAGAGGATTACAACAATCAGAGATTTGAACAGGATTTAAAGAACGGAAATATTGTATCCGTAGAGGTGCAGCCGAATTCTGAAACGCCAACCGGAGTGGCGGCGGTTACGGTAAAAGACGGAAGCGTCCATCATCTTTATGTGGCGGATACGGGAGCGCTCGAAGAGGATTTGAAGGAAAAGTTTCCGGATTATGTGATGAATAACGTACAACGCGAAAGCTGGTTTACCGCTTATGTACTGCCGAGCGTTGTCATTCTGATCGTGATGTTCCTTCTGATAACCATGATGAATAATCAGGCAGCAGGCGGAGGCGGCGGGGGCGGCAAAATGATGAATTTTGGCAAAAGCCGCGCTCATATGTCAGTTGGAGGTACAAAAGTGACCTTCAAGGATGTGGCGGGGCTGCATGAGGAGAAAGAAGACCTGGAAGAAATTGTGGATTTTCTGAAAAATCCGAAAAAATATATAAGCGTAGGAGCAAGAATTCCCAAAGGCGTGCTTTTGGAGGGTCCTCCCGGAACCGGAAAGACATTGCTTGCCAAAGCAGTGTCAGGTGAAGCGGGTGTCCCTTTTTTCAGTATTTCCGGTTCGGATTTCGTAGAGATGTTTGTCGGCGTCGGCGCATCCAGAGTTCGTGATCTCTTTCTTGACGCAAAGAAAAATGCGCCCTGTATCGTATTCATCGACGAGATTGATGCCGTAGCCAGACGCCGTGGCACAGGCATGGGCGGCGGCCACGACGAGAGAGAGCAGACATTAAACCAGCTTTTGGTGGAAATGGATGGATTTGGAGTCAATGAAGGAATCATTGTAATGGCTGCAACAAACCGTGTGGATATTCTGGACCCTGCAATTCTGCGTCCGGGCCGGTTTGACCGTAAGGTTTATGTCGGCGCTCCTGATGTTCGGGGAAGAGATGAAATCCTTCATGTGCATGCGAAGAATAAACCATTGAGCGATGATGTGGATTTAAAGCAGATCGCGCAGACAACAGCAGGACTTACCGGTGCAGACCTTGAAAATCTGTTAAATGAGGCAGCTATCTATGCGGCAAAGGAAAACAGAGCGTATATTAATCAGGCGGACATTAAAAGAGCATTTATAAAGATTGGTGTCGGAGCCGAGAAGAGAAGCAGGCTGATTACGGATGAAGATAAGCGGATTACGGCATATCATGAGGCCGGGCATGCGATCCTGTTCCATGTATTGGAGGGGGTCGGTCCTGTTTATATGATTTCAATTATACCGACGGGCCCTGGAGCTCTTGGCTATACAATGCCGCTTCCGGAAAAAGACGATGTGCATAAGACAAGGGGCCAGATGCTCAATGATATTATGGTGTCTCTTGGCGGCCGGATTGCGGAACAGCTTACATTTGAAGATATTACGACCGGTGCATCTCAGGATATTAAGCAGGCAACTAAGATCGCGCGCGCTATGGTGACGAAGTATGGAATGAGCGAAAAGCTCGGTATGATTAATTATGCGGATGACGATGACGAAGTCTTTATTGGAAGAGATCTGGCACACACGAGGAGTCATAGTGAAGTGATTGCCGGTGAGATAGATGAGGAAGTGAAGGCGATCGTTGGAAAATGTTATGAGAAAGCAACTGAGATTATTAAGGAATACAGTGGTGTGCTGGAGTCCTGTGCACAATTATTGCTGGAAAAAGAAAAAGTTACGAGAGAAGAATTTGAAGGGCTGTTTGTGCAAAATTAATAAAAACGGAATATCATTTTTGTAAAGTTTGTGCATGCTATGTCTTGTCAATTATAGGTGGGGCAATATATAATTCAAGAGTACCCCCCCCCAATACATGATATAGTTTAACGACTATACCCCATAAGAAAGAAATACCTTCTCCAAAAGAGACAGTCGCGTAAGGCTGTCTCTTTTACTGTCTGAAAAGATTCGCTGCCGTATATTGTAATTTATCAATGAATAAGATACAATGTAAAGGCTGATTTTAAATTATAAATAGTGAGGTATGGAACAGATATGGACTTTGAAGGAACATCCATGAGTGAGAAAAAGCAAATGTATATTTCTAATATGAGGCCCGTGTTTAACAGACGTGCGCTTTTTTCGGACACGTCGCCTGATTATGTTATTCCTGCTGAGCCAAATGCTTACAGTGTTGTAAAGATTCGGTTCCGGACAGCAAAGAATAATGTGGATTCGGTATTTTTCCTGTGTGAGAACGAAAGACAGCTTATGCAAAAGGCTTTTTCGGAAGAAGACTTTGATTATTATGAGCTGGATATTAAGGTGGACGACAGACCGTTTTGTTATTTTTTTGAAGTAAACTGCGGTCGTATAAAAATGTATTATTATCCGGGCGGAGCAGACAGAAATATCAGAGAAAACGATGGTTTTCGTATCATACCCGGATTCAAGACGCCGGATTGGGCGAAGGGCGCCGTTATGTATCAGATCTATGTAGATCGCTTCTGCAATGGCGATTTGTCAAATGATGTTCTCACCAATGAATATTTTTATATCGGTGATTATTCCGTAAAAGTTGACGATTGGAACAAATATCCGGCCCAGATGGGGGTGCGGGAATTTTATGGCGGTGATCTTCAGGGAGTATGGGATAAACTGGATTATCTTCAGGAATTGGGAATTCAGGCAATTTATTTTAATCCTCTTTTTGTATCTCCATCAAATCACAAGTATGATATACAGGATTATGACTATATTGACCCACATATCGCAAAGATTGTTGAGGATGAAGGTGAAGTGCTGCAGCCGGGAGATCATGAGAATAAGAATGCAAGCCGTTACATCAGCCGTGTGACAAGCAGAAAAAATCTGGAAGCAAGCAATCGTTTTTTTGCGAAACTGGTAAGTGAGTGCCATAACAGAGGAATTAAGGTGATTATTGACGGAGTATTTAATCATTGTGGTTCCTTTAATAAATGGATGGACAGAGAACGCATTTATGAGAATCAGCAAGGGTATGCGCCGGGAGCTTTTATCACGGAAGACAGTCCGTACCATTCTTTTTTTAAATTTTATGGGGGATCTTTTCCGTATAATACAAATTACGATGGATGGTGGGGACATGATACGCTCCCGAAAATGAATTACGAGGATTCCCCTGTTTTGGAACAATATATTTTGAATATTGCCCGGAAATGGGTTTTGCCGCCTTATAGTGTAGACGGGTGGAGACTTGATGTGGCAGCGGATTTGGGACATACGCCGGAAACAAATCATAAATTCTGGAAAAAATTCCGAAGAGCAGTCAAAGAGTGCAATCCGGACGCTATTATCATTGCAGAGCATTATGGAAATCCTTCTGCCTGGCTTCAGGGAGATGAATGGGATACGGTTATGAATTATGATGCGTTTATGGAGCCGGTGACGTGGTTTCTGACCGGAATGCAGAAGCACAGCGATGATTATCGGGGGGACCAGTTTGGCAATGCAGAAAGCTTCTGGGGAGCCATGAGGTATCACAGCAAAGCATTCTCTTCTTCTTCTCTGAATGTGGCGATGAACGAGCTTTCCAATCATGATCATTCCCGGTTTCTGACACGTACAAATCATAAAGTCGGACGGATGAATACGCTCGGATGTGAAGCAGCGGAGCAGGGAGTGGACAAAGCTGTTTTGAGAGAGGCGGTTCTGATGCAGATGACATGGATTGGGGCGCCTACGATTTATTATGGCGATGAAGCGGGTGTGTGCGGTTTCACGGACCCGGACAACAGGCGTACGTATCCATGGGGAAGGGAAGACCATGATTTAATACGTTTTCATAAAGAATTAATACGTATTCGCAAGGAAAGTAAAGAGCTTCGTACCGGAAGCATAAGATGTCTTATGTCAGAATATAACGTAATTGCTTACGGTCGTTTTTCGCGGAAAAATCAGTATGTTGTTGTAGTGAATAATAATGACTACGAAAAGGTTCTGACGGTCTCCGTCTGGACCACCGGAGCGCCGAAAGAGGGGAAAATGGTGAGTCTGATGAAGACTGACAGGGAAGGCTTTACGACGGAACCGACGGAGTATGCGATTGAATATGGTCATATAACATTGACGCTTGCTGCAACATCAGCGATTGTTCTGAAAACGGAAAAAAAATCTTGTAATTCAGATGCGGATATGGTATAACTTTCTCATCCGGTAATGGGTGGATTCCCGAGTGGCCAAAGGGGACAGACTGTAAATCTGCTGGCGATGCCTTCGAAGGTTCGAATCCTTCTCCACCCATTCATTTTGCCGGCGTGGCGGAACTGGCAGACGCCCGGGACTTAAAATCCCGTGGGTAGCGATACCCGTACCGGTTCGATTCCGGTCGCCGGCATCCAGAAGAAGTGGTTCAATTTCAGAGAATATCATTTTTGGGAATAAGTGTAAAATAAAAAGAGTGAAAGTACGGTATTATGACCGTATTTTCGCTCTTTTTTGTATCAAAAAGGAACGGAATCTATGGAAAATTTTCTGTTAAATTAAAAAGGCGTATGGTATAATAAATTATTCAACTTAATACAAAGGGGGAATGGAGAGTTATGAAAAATTTAAGAGTCAGACACAAACTTGATCTCATTCTGGTCGTCATATTAATTATGATTATTTCTTCGGCGGGATGTGCACTGAATGGAATTGATCAGTTGAAAAAACGTGCCATTGAGACTCTGGAACAGGAGGTTCGGGCCGGGTATGACGATAATGTGAGACAGCAGGTGGAAAATGCGATTTCCATGCTGGATCATTATAACAGGTTGTACGAGTCGGGTGAGTGTACGCTGGAGGAAGCAAAGCAGCGGGGGGCCGATGTGCTGCGTGAACTTCGCTACGGTGAGGAGGGGTACTTTTGGGCGGATGATCTGGAAGGGAATAATATTGTACTTCTGGGCAGTGAGACAGAAGGAACGAATCGTATGAATGCTACCGATGCGGAAGGCTACGCGATGATAAAGGATATTATTGCAAAAGGACAGGAACCGGAAGGGGGATTCTGTGATTACGTATTTCCGAAGGAAGGAGAGTCGGAGCCGAGTCCGAAGAGAAGCTATTCTAAATTATATGCACCTTTTGGCTGGGTAATCGGGACCGGTAATTATACGGATTACATAGATGCGAAGCTTGCGGAAGAAAATGTAGTGATTCACGATACTGCGAATAAGTGGATTCGCTTTATGATGGGATGCGTCGCTTTCTTTTTTGCGTTAGCGATTGTGCTTACGATATATGTAATTGTAGATATTACTTCGGCTATGAAGCGGGTGGTTGCTTTTCTGGGGAAACTTGAATCCGGAGATATGACCGAAAGGGCGGATGAGAAACAGGTAAAACGTAAAGATGAGTTTGGAAAGCTTTCCAGAGCAATGGATAATCTGTCCGGTGCGCTGGATGAGGTGCTTGGCAGTGTGAAAAAGGGGAGTCTGGGTCTTGCGGATGGTGTAGAACATGCCATCGCGAATGTGGATGAGCTGAACGGTGAGATTGAAGGGGTATCGGCAGCTACGGAAGAGCTTTCTGCCAGCATGCAGGAAACTGCCGCATCAGCGGCTCAGATCGAGACAATGTCTCAGGAAATTGAAACTGTATCCAAGAATATCGCGGTGCGTTCGCAGGAAGGCGCTGAGAAAGCCGTAAGTATTCACGAGCGTGCGTTAAAGGCGATGAATACTACAAAAGACAGCAGACAAAAGGCGGATATGATTGGCAATGAGATCAGTAAAAGCCTTCGTAAAGCTCTGGCGGGTGCCAAAGTGGTTGAACAGATTGACGTCCTTGCACAATCAATTATGAATATTACTTCGCAGACAAATCTTCTGGCATTGAATGCATCGATTGAGGCGGCAAGAGCCGGGGAAGCGGGGAAAGGGTTTGCGGTTGTAGCGGATGAGATACGTGAGCTTGCGGAACAGTCAAAGAAGACCGTGGAAAATATACAGCGGGTGACAGGGGATGTCACAGGGGCTGTTGAAAATCTTTCCAATGATTCTTCCAGACTTCTGAATTTTGTGACGGAAGATGTTACAAAGTATTTTGACTATTTCCTCAGAGTGGCGGATGCATATAATGAGGATGCGGCTTATGTGGATGAACTGGTGACGGATTTCAGTGCAATATCCGAGGAGCTTTTGGCTTCAATTGATGGTGTTCTTCAGTCCATCAGTGATGTAAGCAAAGCGGCGAACGAGGGTGCGCTTGGTACGTCGGAGATAGCGGAGAGAAGCGCTACTGTGGCGGATCGGTCCAGCCGGCTTCTTGAAGTGGTAAAGAATGTGGGTGCGACAGCGGAAGAGCTGAAGCTGCATGTGGAGAAATTTACAATAAGCGCTTAGGGCGTTATGGCTTCGGGGTAATTCCCGAAGCCGGTTTTTTATTTTAAATTTCTGGAAGTTTTTTCAGAAATGGGGTTGACATTTTTTTGATTATGATATACAATATCTTTTGTTCGCGGCAGTAATATTTCATGCGGATAAGGAAAAGATGACCGGACGCCCAGATAGCTCAGTTGGTAGAGCAGAGGACTGAAAATCCTCGTGTCGCTGGTTCGATTCCGGCTCTGGGCATTGTGAATATGCGGGTGTAGTTCAATGGTAGAACACTAGCCTTCCAAGCTAGATACGTGGGTTCGATTCCCATCACCCGCTTTTGATGCGATAGTGGCGTAGTTGGTAACGCGCGACCTTGCCAAGGTCGAGACCGCGGGTTCGAGCCCCGTCTATCGCTCTATAGAAGCTCTCAGGACCTTAAATGTAAGGTTCTGGGAGTTTTTTCTTATGCTATTTTTTTCGTGCAATCAAATATAAGTTGTGATATAATGTCTGAAAAGAATAGTAAGGGAGATTTGAACCCGGAAAACCAAAAGTTTTGCGGGTCTTTGCCCGTAAAGTAATGAATCAGGAGAAAAGGCAATGCATAAAAATATACTTTTAAATAGCAGAAGAAGAAAATTTATAGCAGTGATGCTGGGGTTCGTTTTAATGATGAATCTTTCACTACCTGCACTGGCAGAAGAGGTTGTTACAGATCTTCAGGGGACTGCGCAGGATATTCAGGAGTCCGTATCGGCAGAAGAGATTCCGGAAGAACCGCCCGTTGAGGAAGAACAGGAATCTCCGGTGGTTTCCGGAACGGATGGGGAAGAGACGACGGAAGAGATCATAGAGGTGCCGGTCGAAGAGGAGACTGTTTCCGACAATGAGTTGGAGGAGCTGCCTGTGGGAACAGTAAGCCCGACTGACGGAACAGTGACACCTTTTGATGGAAGTGAGCTTGTGGGACACAGTGCAAAGCTTTCACAGAAAAGCATTACGCTTTATCTTGCAAAGAAGAATCCGACGGCAGAGACAATCTGCTATTTCAACTCATTTGGAGATTATGAGATTCAGGAAGGCTCTCTTTTGCCTACAAAGGTTAATAAAATTCCATATGCGCCGAAATTATCATTGGAAAGTATTTCATACAATGGACTGCCCGCATTTAAAATTACGGCATCAGGCAATGCTGCATCCGTGAAAAAGGGAACGTATACGTATAAACTGAAAGCTTATGATAAAGAACGGAAAGAGGAGTTAAAAGCAGTTACTCTGAAAGTTCTGGTCAAAGCGGAAACGGTCTATCCGGCTATGCAGATCAATACGACAAAAGTTGTCCTGAATGAGCAGCTGGCAGGAGATTATGCGTATGTCTATGCTGTGACGGAGGGGGCCAAAATACAACCGCTTAACAATATTGACAATCCGGCAAAAGTGGGAAAAGGGCTGGATGTACGGCTTGTAAACGAGAATACAGCAAGGATTACGATTAAAGACAAAGCGGCGAAAGGAAGCGCATTAAAGGCGACGCTCTATTTTTACTACGGTCCCGAGTGGAATTATAAAGTAGTGAAAAAGACGATTTCGGCGAAGCGTGTGTCAAAGGAACCGAAAATAACGCTGACAGCAAAATCGGGCAATAAACTGGACGCTGTACAACGCATGGCCTATGATGCGCAGTATGTGCCTAAAATTTCAAATACGGGATTTGTGCTGAAAGATGTCCGTATCTCAGACCCTGATCAAAATGAATTTAACAGACAGTTCCTGCTTGAGAAGGAGCGTGACGGCAACGGGGATATCCGATCTGTTACGGTGCGTCTGAAAGAGGATGCAAAGATATATCCAGAGACCAGAAACTATGGAATTGTGTATACGCTTCATGGACCGGGAAATGATGCAAAGGAATTCAGTGGAACAATTCCTGCGAAGATTAAGACCGTCCAATCGAATGTAACCATGAAAAATAAAACGAAGGCATCCTTAAAACTGTCTCTGTCACAGGGGGCTTCTGGTGCGGTATGCTATATGGTGAACAGTCCGGTATTTGCATCGATCAGTGAGGAGTCCATAGTTGAAAATTTCAATGTTAAAATACCTCAGGGGGCGTTTACAACGAAAGTGACAGTAGATCCATATGGCCATCTGGCAATGCTGGAGATTCAGGCGGATGCTTCGAAAGTCAGTGTAGGAAAGAAATATACGTTGAATTATCTCGTATATCCAAATGGCGGTAGCGGCAGCAAGTGTGCAAAACTGAAAATTAATGTTTCTATAAAAGAATAAAGAGCAAGTTTCAGAAAGGTGTGGTTAATTTATGGGGTTAAAGCGGTGGAATAAAATACTGGCAGCATTCCTCTGTTTTTCAATGGCGTTTTCAGAACCATCGGCGATGGTTCTGGCTTCGCCTGTGGTGGAAGAATCTATAGCGGAAGAGGGCGAGATTGTTTCCGGGGAAGCTGACAGCGGAGATTCTGTCCAGGGGGATGTTATTTCAGAAAATCTTGTTCAGGAAGACAGTACATCAGACAATGCGGCTTCAGACAATATGATTTCGGACAATGTGGTTCCCGAAAATACGGAATCCGAAAATGAGATCGCCGCTCCTGACGATACTGTTCCGGACAGCGAAGCGGCTGAAGAGGGCGTGCTGAACGATACGACCGAGGAGATTGAAGTATCGACAGCCAGTGTATCTGAAGACGGTGTGTCAGAAAATACCATATCCATCAATGCGGTATCCGATAATGCTGCAGAAACCGAATATTATGGTGTTATGCCGGATGATCTTGTGATTGAGAGTCTGGAAGAGCAGCTGGGAAGCGGAAGAAGTGCAGTAGCGCGTTCCGCATCATTATATGAAGATGTGACGGGTGCGGAACTTCCGGCGCAATATGATGCGCGTAACTATGGTTACGTAACAGAACCCCGCCATCAATCAAATTCTTTGTTATGCTGGGCGTTCTCAGCCTCAAGCGTGATAGAAAGCAATATGCTGAAAAAGCAGTTTGAAGGCGCGGACAAAGATACGCTTCAGATCTCCCCGGGACATCTTGGCTATTTCTTCTACCATCATGTGGATGATGAGCTGGGCGGAACGGCAGGAGCTTCCATACAAGTTGAAGGAACAAATGAAAATTATTACACACGCGGGGGTAATACGATTTGTGCTACATTTGAACTCGCAGGATGGGTGGGTCCTGTGGAAGAAGCAAAGGCGCCTTTTGTAGATGGGCGTGCAACGGAATACGATGATAGCATTGCTTACGATGATATCTCCCATATGCAGAATGCGTATTGGGTGAAAGCGAGCGATAAAGATTACATAAAGGCGCTGATTACGGAATTTGGTTCGGTTACTGTAAACTGCAAAATGGAAGACAGTGGTAAAAATATTATAAAATGTGACGATGGCACGGCGTCTTATTTTTATCAGGGAACGGATAAGGTAAATCATGCGATCACAATTATCGGATGGGATGATAATTACCCGAAAAGTAATTTTAAATCATGCGGGAATACGGATACTTCGAACAATAATAGGCCTGCATCGGAAGATGGAGCATGGCTGATTAAGGACAGTTACGGGAATGACGGTAATAGAGTTAATGGCTGCTTTTATATGTCGTATGAGGATGCGGCGCTTGGCATAGACAGCAATAAGGCGGTCGTTTACGATGTAGAGGGCGCTGATAATTACGATCATAATTATTTTTATGATGCTGCATGTGGACTCCAGACAATGGCATTCAGAGATTCGATCTATGGTGCGAATGTATTTCAGGCAAAGGGAAATAAAGAAACAGGCGGTGAAAGTATTGAAGCGGTTTCTTTTGCGACGGCAAGCACGGCAGCTTCTTACAGTATCCAGATTTATACGGGGCTTAGAAGCCCGCAGGAAAATCCGACAAGCGGAAGAGCTGTATTTGCAGAACCGCAGACGGGTAGTTTTGCCTATGCGGGATACCATACTGTAAAACTTGATACGCCGGTTATGGTGCCGGAGGGAGAATATTTTTCCGTAGTCATTTCTTTGGAGAAGGAAGATGGCACCGTTTCATTTATGACGGATGAGAGCTATTCCAACGGATGGGCCAAATATACGGCGGCTGTTGAGCCGGGAAGAAGTTTTTATGGGACGGATGGCCTGGAATGGACAGATGCGGCGAAGCGTGTGACTCAGGGTGAGCAGCGCCCCAGTGTGATGCGTATCAAAGCTTTTACAAGGGACAGTGAGATGATCGGGCCGTATTATGTCGATGCGGATATGGTACCCGATATAAAACCTCAGACATATACCGGGGAGCAGATTATTCCAGATGTCAAAGTTTATTACGGTACAAGAGAGCTGAAGAAGGGCATAGACTATTCGATCAGTTACGGAAGGAATATTGAGGTCGGAAAAAATGCCGGCAGCGTCACGATTCGCGGAATCGGAAATTACATTACGGAGAGTACGATTACAAAACGATTTAATATTGTTAAGAAAAATATCAATGATGAAGAGATCCGCATTGAAGGATTGGAGGACTGTTATTATAATGGCGCAGCGCAGAAGCCGGTTAAGGTTTATCATAATGACCGCCTTCTTGCGGATAAGTCCGTAAGGATTACGTACAGAAAGAACAGAAATGAAGGAACGGCATATGTGACGATTAAGGGGCGCGGCAATTATACAGGCAGCCGCAAGGCAACGTTCAAAATCAGGAGACATGATGTTGCTTCAGGAACAATTTCCGTGAATCAGATCAGGGATGTAAGCTATGCCGGAAAGCCGATACAGGTGCGGCCTGAGGTCAGGGATTCGAAGACCGGAATGACATTAAAGCTGAACCGTGATTATACGTTGTTATATCGAAGGAATGTCATGCCCGGAACTGCTTCTGTGACTGTAACCGGCAAGGGCGGATACGGCGGCAGTACGACGCTTGAATTCAGAATTCTTGGGCGGGATATCGCGAAGCTTCCTATGAGTACGATAAAGTCACAGCCATATAATGGTGGTGAGGAAATACGCCCTGATGTAATCATAAAAGACGGAAAAGATACGCTTAAGGAAAATGTACATTTTACCGCTGTATATTCTAATAATTTTAATGCAGGTACGGCGAAAATTAATATAGAAGGAAAAGACGGTACGATTTACGAAGGAACTTCGAGAACCGTGACTTTCACAATCGCCCCGGTAAATGTTGCGACCGGAGTCAAACTCAGCCGTGTGGGAGATAAGACATATGTAAGTGGAAAAGGATTCTATACACAGGAACCTGTTCTGACACTGCCAAATGGCAAGGTGCTGACGGAGGACACTGACTATACCATAAGGTATGCGGACAATACGGCGCGTGGAAATGCGACAATGACGATCAGCGGGGTTGGACCGAATTATACAGGAAGTGTTGTGAAAAATTTCCAAATCACGGACCGAACGAGTCTTGCGGATTATTCCGATGCCAATATAGTGGTTACCGGTTTCACCTATGACAGAAAATATCTGTATGATAAGAGGGATCCGGGGAAAGATGGGGAAGGAAAGAGGAAGAAATTTGAGGCAAAACCGGAGCTTACGGTTAGCTACAGAGGGGTAAAACTTGAGGAGGGAAAAGATTATACGATTTCTTACCGCAACTGCGACCGGGTAGGAACAGCCCAGGCGGTGATTACGGCAGTGCCGGGGGGAAGATTTGCGGGAACGAGAATTGAAGAGTATTTTATCATCGGACGCCCTATTTTTCCGCTGGGGCTTGATGTCGGGTTTGCTTTAAATGATCCTGTGGATAAAGTATATACGGGAAGTGAAATATTCCAGAACCTTGTTTTAACAGAGCGCATCAGAAATACGTCAAATGACAAGATTATTTCTTTCCAGCGTAAAGAGGGAACGACTTATACTGTGGAGTATCGTGATAATGTCAATGCGGGCAAGGCGACTTATACAATTACAGGAATCAATGATTATTCCGGAAGCGAAGAATTTGAATTCCGGATAGAGCCGAAAAACCTGGAAACATGTGTGGCGTCGAAAGTCAAAACTCAGCGTTATACGGGTGAGCCGATCTGTCCGAACGTATATTTGAAATGCGGGAAAAATTATCTTGTCGAGGGAAAAGATTACGACGTAGAATATTTTGATAATAAGAATGAGGGCAGGGCAAGTATAGTGCTTACTGCCTGCAAGGACAGTCAGAACTTTGTCGGAGCAAAGACAATCAGCTTTGCAATTAAAAAGACGCCTTTAAGTTCGCTTAAATATGGAAGTGATATTGACGAGATTGAAGATCAGGTTTATGACGGCACACAGAAGACTCCGGTTCCCGTACTGAGCTACTGCGGGCGGGTGATACCGGAAGACCAGTATGCCGTTACGTACGGATTAAATAAGAAGATCGGCTGGGGTACGATTACGGTTACGGCGCTTCCAAGCGGTGATTTCTCGGGAAAGAAAGTGATACGTTTCCGGATTAATGGAAAGAGTTTCAATGTGGCAACCGCTTATGATGGCGAGGAGGCTGTTTATACTGGAAAAGCGCTTCGCCCGGTGGTAAACCAGATTATGACACTTGATGGTGAGACGCTTACAAAAGGGAAGGATTATAAAATAAAATATAAGAAGAGTGTTGATGCAGGAGAAGGTTATCTGTATCTGCAGGGACTCGGGGATTATAAGGGTTCCGTAAAACTGCTCAGCTATAAGGTCCAGCCGCGTATGGTGCAGAGCTGTATCATAAAGGGACTTGATAAAACGATTAAGAAAGGCGGTAAAAGGACCGTGCGCCCGCCTTTTACCGTGAAGGTCGATGGATGTAAACTGAAAAAGGGAAAAGACTATACCGTGACCTATATGAATAACCGGGCCGTGGGGACTGCGAGCATTGTGCTGCGGTTTGTGGGAAATTATGACGGGACGTATACCTATGATTTTACGATTCAGCGGTGAAAATTGAAATTGAAAGTCTGGAGGCCGTACTTTTGCCAGTGGAAAGTACGGCCTTTTCTCATGATTTTGGGCAAAAGTATGAGGAAATTATTTGAAGAAAATACACAAATACGGGACTGCCCGTTTCTGAAAGGACCGCAAGGGAATATATGGAAGACAGAGGCACTGAACCATGCCGATACGGAGGCTGTTTACTGGTACGGGGCCCCGGGATGGAGGATAGCTGTTTTGGCAGGATTTCTGCAAATTGATGGAAAACAGGGATTTATTTTGGACAATATTTCCTCACATTCTTTTGACAAAACTGTTGACATTTGGGGCGTTCGGAGTTAAAGTAAATAAGAATAGTGTCGATACGTATTAAATACATATCAAGACAAAAATAACAAACTAAAAGAATTCAAGGAGGTATGATTGAGATGACAGATTTAAGACTTAATCTCAAAGCAGGGAGCTTGAAAAAATTCCTTGCAATGTTCATGGCAGTGTGCCTGACCGTTCTCTCAGTGAATGTTCCTGTATTTGCGGAAGAAGTAACTGGTGAGGATGTACAGACCGCGGCAGTGACAGCGGAAGCTGATGTAGAAGCATCTGAAGATGATGCAGCAGCTCCGGAAGTAGTTGAAGAAGAGACGACAGCAGAGGAACCGGCTGAGGCAGCTGAAGAGGCTAAGACAGAAGAACCGGCTCCGGCAGAGGAAGCAGCTGAAACAGAAGAGGCAGCTCCGGCAGAAGAAACAGCTGAGGAAGAGGTATTTGAAGAAGTTGTTGTTGGCGATGCTGAGGAAGAAGAGGCAGTAGGCGCTGAAGAAGTAGTTTATACAGATGTAGAGGCTGGAGAATTTGAAGGCACATATGTAGCGGGAGAAGTAATTGTTTCTCCAGTGGACGGCAAAGTAGCAGCTTCAGGAGTTTGTGCGCCATTGGCTTCTTACGCAGAAGTAGTGTCTGTAAATGGTGATAGCAAAGTTACAGAGCTGAATGGTTATGATAGTACAGGAATGCTCTGGGTACTTGATGATGCTGTTGTAGATGGCAAACTGGCACTTCTTGTTGAGTATCCTGAGAACAAAGATGCAAAAGATCGTACTATTGAAGCCAGAGTTCCGGTAATGATTAATGGTGCGGCATATTATTATAACTTTACGATTGAACAGAGTTATCTTATTCAGGAAACACCGGAAGAAGCTGATAGACTTGTAGACGCTAATGGTAACTTAGTATCTGCATATGATGCAGTTCCTGGTGAGTCTGTACCGTCAACTGACAAAGGTGAGACACTGGCGCCGGATGAGTATAACAAGAACACAGTAACTGCTGAGAATGGTCTTCAGAAAGATTATTATGCAGGAGATCTTGAAGAGATCGTTGTTAGTAATGTAGATGGATTAAAGATTAATGACTTTGATGCAAAAGGCAACGAGAAAAAGAAAGCATTAAAGGGCGAAGGATTTATCACCGTTACAGTATATGATGGTATTGCAAAGAGTACAAAGAAAGATACATTTGGTACTGTAATCGCTGTTTATAAAGTAAAAGCAGGTCATGATATTATTGCTACACAGAAGGTGAATGCTCTTCAAACAAACTATGTAGATGGAAAGACATTCGCTGGATTTAAGTCTATTGATGATAGCACAAGTTTATGGAAAAAGGGCAAAACACTCATCGGTAAACTGGAAGATGTAAAAGATGCATTTAGCTTTGACGGTGCAAAAGCTACCAAGAATATGCATGTTGTTGCAACTTATACACAGGATGCAAGCCAGTTATATAGCAAGTATGTAGTTTATGTTCCGGCAGGCAAGAAAGCTACAGTTCAGGCAACTTTTAGAAATGTTGTTAAAGGTGAGAAGATTACTGGTGAAGTAACAGATCCGAATGGCAAAGAGCTTATTAAGAGCGTGAAAGCAAATGCAAAGACAGGTGTTGTTACAATCACAGCTACAAAGAAAACAGGAACTGCTTTTGTACAAATGAAACAGGGCAGTAAAGTACTTGGCTCTTATGAAGTACATGTAGTTTCTATGGAAGATATGGCTAAACAGGGCGCATGGGTTGAGCTTATGACAGATAAGGGAGCAACAAGCGTTGTTCTTGATAAGAACTCTATATCCAAGACTGCTCAGATCATTCCTTCACCTTCGTCATATGGCCTGAAATACATTGTTACAAAAGCGCCGATCACAGATGAAGATATGAAGAAATTTGTATCAGCAAGTGGAGCATTTGACAGTAAAGCATTTAACAAGTTAGTAAAAGACAAAGACCATAAGACAAACAAAGCAATTACAGTAGCTAAGACTGGTAAAGTAACTGCTAAGAAGATTGGAACTGCTTATGTTTATGGTTTCCGTACAATCAAGAATGGTAAGACAGCTACCGTAGCATTATCTAATCCTGTTGAAGTTACTGTTAAAGGTACAGCTACAAGCTTCAAGATGACAGGCGGTAAATTATTCAAGTTCAAAGGCGATGCTTATGTAAATGAAAAGAAGACACAGAATGTTAAGTTCGGTGTAAAGGCAAAAGGCACAACTTCTGATGTAATTGCAGTAAGAGCTATCAACTCTGAAGGTAAAGTAGTTCTTGGCGCATTGAACAGATCTACAAAGGGCAAGGGTGCAAAAGCTAAGTATGTTGACAATTCTTATTACAGCTCAGTACTTAAGGGTGTTAAATATACAGAGAACAATAGCCTCCTTGTAGTTGCTACATCTCCTGTTGGAGAGCAGCATTATAAGATGCTCAAGTTTGAGAAGAAATAAGAATTAAAATAGTATTATGCGACTCTCATAGCAAATACTGAAATAATATTCCCTCGGGTGCGCAGTCGCCCGAGGGGATTTTTTTGACAAGGATGAAATTATGCGTAGATATTATGAACGGTTGAAAAAAATGTATAGATTATTTTCATCATGCCTTTTGATCTTTCTTGCGACACTGGCATTTATTGAGGTATGGGTGCGGCGTTATAATGCAATGATTGTATTCCCTTATTATTTTAAGGGTTTTCTTATGATGGCAGTAATGTATGCATTTTTGATTGCCTTTTTCTCGTGGCTTTTTGATGGCAGTCAGATTGGGTATATGAAGCGCAGAAATGTGTTGATCTCACAGACGCTGTCGGTATTATGTACGAACATACTGTTTTATTTGCTGACGGTTTTGCTGGCTACTTTTTTCGTGCCGATATGGGGATTCCTTTTTTTGACAATCGGCGATATTGCGGTGCTTCTGCTTCTGACGGAACTTTTGAACCATATATTTGATAAGGTCTTTCCGCCAATACGAATTCTGCTTGTATACGGCAATTATCCGGAAACAGAAATTCGCCGTATGACAAGTAATTGGAATGGCAAGTATCAGATTGCAGATTCGATCGGAATTGCGGCCGGGCGCAGTAAGGTAATTAAGAAAATCAGAAAATACGATGCAGTTGCAATCTGTGATGTGCCAGTCAGTGACCGGAATATTATTGCGGAATATTGTTCGGAACATAAGATACCAACTTATTTCAGCCCGCGAATTTCCGACATTCTCTTTAAAAATGCGGAAGGACTTCGCTTTTTTGATGGAAGCGGAAATAGAGGCCTCTCTGTTGAGCAGAGGTTTTCTCTGATCGGTTATTTAAAGAAAATATACCGTGGCGGAAGAGGACGCCTGTATGAGCTTGTAAATGCCGCACTGGATGCGCAGGACAAGATGTTTCTGATTACGGCGAATCCTGAGACATTGATGATGGGGCTTGATATACCGGAATTTGATGCGGTGCTTTTAGATGAGAGCACAACAATCGTACCGGATGGTATTGGAATCATCAAGGCGCTTCAGATAGTCGGATATGGGAAAAATAAGCGCATCCCGGGCGTGGAATTTACGGATTTGATGCTGAAGCTTGCGGATATTAAAGGAAAATCCGTCTATTTTTATGGTGCGTCTCAGGAAGCTGTGGAGGCTCTTGTCAGGAAAACAAGGCAGAAATATAAACATGCGGTGATTGCCGGTTATCAGGACGGATATGAGAGGGATGCTGATGAAGTAATGGAGGAGATTGCATCTTTAAGCCCGGATATTGTGCTCGTGGCGCTGGGAGTGCCTGCCCAGGAGTTATTAATTGCAAAACATTATAATAAGTTCACGAAAGGCATTTTTATGGGGGTAGGAGGCTCTTTTGACGTACTGTCCGGCTGCAAAAAGCGTGCCCCGGAGATTTTTCTGAAATTGAATCTGGAATGGCTTTACCGAATCTGCCGGGAACCGAAACGTTTGAAACGATTCTGGAACAGTAATGTACGGTTCCTCTGGGAGGTTACGAAGATACAGAAGATTAAATGAGTTTTGGCCTCTGTTGTAAACCGGCGGAGGCTGATTTTTTACATATAATGCTTAATGGGTATATGTGGGTTTTGGGTTTGTGAAAGAATTAAGGGATGCAGATATGAATTTCTGATTTGCATCAAAGGCAGAGATATTGTATTTTGGCAGCTATAATTTCTATATAGTTGGCTTCTGAGAATCAGTTTTAATATGGTATATCTATCGGGTATAAATTATTTCTTGAAAAGATTGAAATTACATTATATTTGTGTTAAACTTAAAAAAGTTTTATATCCGTACTTGATGAAGGGAGAGGAGTATTGATTCATAGCTGAGTTTTCAGTTGTGGGTAATGCTCCTTCTTTTTATATATGGTGGAGAGGAGGAGCATGGAGAAGAGACATATTTATATTACAGCTCTGCATTTATATCATGGCGGGGCGGAGATGGCAATTTGTAATCTGGCCAATGGATTTGCTGAGCGTGGTTATCCAGTGACAATCTGGTGTGTATATAAGCTTTGTGAGCCGGTATACAGGCTCCACCCTTCCGTAGACGTCGAATACTTGACAGGGGACAAGCCGAATCGTCAGGAATTCCTGACAGCATTACGGAAGTGCCATTTGCTGACAGCGTTTCGGGAAGGGATGCGGTCGGTTGGCATTTTATACAGAAAGAACAGAGTTATAATGAATAAAATAAGGGCAGTGAAGGCTGGAGTCATTCTGTCAACAAGGCTTGAACACAACCGTATTCTGGCCCGATATGCACAGTCCGGTGTGCTGAAAATAGGGCAGTCCCATTATGGGGAACACTTCGATAAAAGACTTGCAAAGTGGATAGGAAGAGAATATATTTATCTGGATTACTTTGTCTTATTGACCGAGTCGCTTCGGGTTGAGGCAGAGAAAATTATGCGGAAGGACTGTCACTGTAAGTGTATCAGCATAGGCAACTACCTGGAGGATGAGGTGCAAAAGAAACTACAGGCAGTAAAAGACGTAGAACGGGAGAAGATCGTATTGTCTGTTGGGCGTCTTTCACCAGAGAAGGGATTTGAGCGCCTGATCTGTGCATGGAAAAAAGTTTCTCCCAATTTTCCACAGTGGAAGCTGGTTATTATCGGGGATGGTGCGGAAAGGGCAAAGCTTGAAGCATTGGCAGGTGAAATTCGTGTGACATTTACCGGAAATATTGCACATGACAGGGTACTCGAATTGATGAAGCAGGGTTCAGTGTATGCAATGACTTCGTATACGGAAGGGTTTCCGTATGTTTTGCTTGAGGCATGTAATGCAGAGCTTCCGGTAGTAGCATATGATGTGCCAACCGGACCGGGAGAACTGGTTCGGGATGGAGAGACAGGCTTCCTTGTGCCAGACCATGCGGAAGATATTTATTGTGCGAGGCTGGAAAAATTGCTGAGAAATCCGGACCTATGTCAAAAGATGGGAAAGAAAGGAAAAAAATACGTGGAAAGGTTCACGAAACAGAATACACTTGATCAGTGGGAAAAGCTGTTTTACTGAAACTTCCAGTATCATTTGGGAAGATATGAATCAGGTATGTGCAGTAATTGTAACTTATAATCGAAAGGAACTTTTGATCAGAAATGTTGACAGTATATTAAAGCAGACAACACTTGCCGATGTTTTAATTTACGATAATTGTTCCGGTGACGGGACGGAAACATTGATTCGGGAGCAGAATTATGACCCGCGTGTTATTTACATCAGAGCAAATGAAAATACGGGTGGCGCAGGCGGGTTCAGTCACGGTATTGAGGAGGCGTATGGAAGAGGATATGCATATATCTGGCTTATGGATGATGATGGATATTCTTTGAATGAAAACACATTGGGGATTCTGGTACGGCATATGGAAAAATTCCCGCAGAGAAAAATGATGTTGAATTCGCTTGTATTGTGCAATCCGTCGGAGCAGGGCGGTGATGATACGCTGTCTTTTACTCTTTTTGGAGAGCGCAAGATTTCTGCAATTCCTGAAAAGATTGTGGACGGGGAAATCAGAGGAGAGATTAGTTCCTTTAATAGTACCTTATTTTCAAGGAAGCTTGTGGAAGAAGTCGGAACCGTCAAGGCTGAATTTTTTATTTACGGTGATGATACGGAGTATCTGAAACGTGCGCAGCTTGCCGGATATGAGCTTGTCACTGTAGTGGAATCGAGATACTATCACCCGGACTCGGGGATGGGATACCGGCGTATATTCGGAAAGATTGTAGCAATGAGAGAACAGACGCTTCGTAATACTTATTATTATGTGCGGAATTATATGTATATCATACGAAATTACAGTGGAAAGAAAAAAGCTCTTATTCATGGAATAAAAGTGATTTTAAAGACTTTTCTGTATAAAAAGGAAAAATTCAGGAAACTAAGAGTCAGCTGGTACGGGTTGATTGACGGATATCGGGGAGAATTTGGCAGGCAGAGATGGTGAAGGAAGTGAAATCAGAGTATATTTTAATTAAAAAGTATGATATACTAAGCTTGCTTATCGATTGATTTATGGTGTGGAGGCTGTTTGTGAACAAGTTAAAATTAAGATTAATGGGTTTTTGGGCATATAAAGATTTGCTGCGTGAATTAGTTATTCGAGACCTCAAATTAAAATACAGAAGAAGTTTTCTGGGATATATATGGAGCGTTTTAAATCCGCTTTTAACGATGGTAGTGCTGATTATTGTATTTTCGTCTATGTTTGAGCAGGGGATTCCAAATTATCCCGTTTATCTGCTTTCAGGACAGATTCTATATAATTATATGAAACAGTCTACGGATTTTGCAATGAGTTCAATCCTGATGAATGCATCATTAATTAAGAAGATCTATGTCCCGAAATATATTTTTACGGTTGCAAAGGTCAGCAGCGGTTTGATCGATCTCGTATTTTCGCTTGCGGCTCTGTTTGTTGTAATGGTTTTTACCGGAGCGCCTGTTACGGGTTATCTTCTGCTGGTACCGTTTGTTTTGCTGCAGCTCTATGTATTTACGCTTGGGCTTGGGCTTTTTCTTGCGCAGATGAATGTTTTCTTCAGAGATATTAATTATATTTATTCAGTGCTTACAATGGCATGGATGTATCTGACGCCTATTTTCTATCCGTTTGAACTATTGGATCCTACATTGGGATGGCTGATTATGCATTTTAATCCGATGTATCTGTATATTCATCAGTTCAGAAGCATTGTGGTCTATGGAGCAATGATTGATGCGACATTTGCCTTTCGCGGATGCGTAATTTCTATTGTGATGCTGCTAGTTGGGATGGCTACATTTATCAGGAAGCAGGACGAGTTTATCTTATATATATAGCCGTGTATGCGGGAGGAAAGTTGTGGAAGAGTATATTATTGAAGTGAATGATCTGACGGTGCGCTTTAATCTGGCATCTCAGAGGGTTGATAACGTAAAAGAATACTTTATTAAACTGATGCGTCATGAACTGATGTTTCAGGAATTTTTGCCGTTAAAACATATCAGCTTTAATGTAAGGCGCGGTGAAGCATGGGCTTTTATTGGAGACAATGGGTGTGGAAAATCGACTCTTTTGAAGACAATCAGTGGAATATTGAAGCCATACCGGGGAAATATTGAAGTAAGGGGAAGAGTGGCACCTCTGATAGAGTTAGGGGCGGGGTTCGATGATGATCTTACTGCGAGAGAAAATATTTTTTTAAACGGAACGGTTCTGGGGCATAGCAGGAAATTTATGAAGGAGCATTTTGACGAAATTGTAGAATTTGCGGATATTCGGAATTTCCTCGATTCTCCAATTAAAAACTACTCCTCCGGTATGAGAGCCCGGCTTGGCTTTTCGATTGCGACGATGGTAAAACCGGAGATACTGATTGTGGATGAAGTGCTTGCGGTAGGAGATTATAAATTTCGGGAGAAATGCAAAGTCCGGATGCAGGAGATGCTCAGTGGAGGGACAACGCTGCTTTTTGTTTCGCATTCTTTGAAAGATGTGCTTGAATTATGCGATCACGCAGTTTATATAAAAAAGGGTGAGGTGCAGATGGTAGGAGATACCGTAGAAGTGTGCCGCCAATACAATCCTGAACAAACTGAAGAAATATTGCAGGAGATGAGAAAAATAAACAGCAAGTAAATACATTGTTATTAAAACACTGCTTCAAAATGATATTGATGAAGTGAATGAGGTAAAGATGAAAGAGCAGATTAATGTCTCAGTGATAATTCCGGTATATAATGTAGAAAAATACTTAGAAGAATGTCTTAATAGTATTATTGGACAATCGCTAACGCAAATAGAAATAATTTGTGTAAACGACGGTTCAACAGATCGGTCAGGTGATATTTTAAGGCGATATCAGAAGAAGGATACGCGTATATCGGTTTATGAAAAGATGAATGGCGGTCAGTCATCTGCGCGGAATCTTGGATTGCGTAAGGCAACAGGGAAATATCTGTATTTTATGGACTCTGATGATTATTTGGAACCAGGTGCACTAGAGACTTTATATGATGAGTCCGAACGGCTGAATTTAGACGTATTATATTTTAGCGGGAGGACGTTTTGGGAAAATGATAAACTCAAAGAGACACATGCGGGTTTTAAAGATTCATATAACAGGGGAAACTATGATAAGGGAGTATTAACAGGGATTGAAATGCTTGGAGATATGTGTGATGAGGGCAGATATATAGTTAGTCCTTGCTTACAGTTTATAAACCGACAGTATTTTTCAAATCAGAGTATAAGTTTCTATGAAGGAATCATTCACGAAGATAATTTATTTACATTTTTGATTATTGTTGGAGCACGAAGAACAGCTTGTATTAATGATATATTATTTAACCGACGAATTCGTATGGATTCCACAATGACAAAAAAAGCAGGGGCAGAAAATGCCAGGGGCACATACGTCTGTTTAAAGGAAATATATCAATATATTAAAAATCATACGTTTACCAGTAAGCAGGAAAAGACACTGGTGAATGTTCTTGACGAATTGGTAACTCTTTTTATTGACAGGTACAACAATACGCCTGAAGTTGATCGGCGGAAGATTATAGATAGCGAATCACCAGTAGAATTATGGTTATTTAATTCTTTTATGCGTCCGCGGATAGAACAGGAAGGATTAAAAATAAATTATGACTTAATGATAAACAGTAAATCGTATAAGGTGGGACGGATGGTGACGTGTGTTCCACGTAAAATTCGCGGTTTATTCTTTAGAGATTCTAATTCCGCAGATTAAAATTATTGTTTGGTGGGTTCAGGGAAGGGAAAGTATGATAAAAGTATCTGTGGTTATGCCGGTATATAATGCTGAGAAATATCTTGAACAGACGTTGGATTGTCTTGTCAATCAAACTATGAAAGAGATGGAAATCATATGTGTTGATGATGGCTCCACGGATCAATCCTGTAATATTTTGAAGAAGTATGCTCAAATAGATTCAAGAATTACAATATATTATCAGAAAAATTCTGGCGCAGGGATAGCAAGAAACCTGGGAATACAACATGCTACAGGTGAATACCTTTCGATTTTGGATTCTGATGATGTTTTTGAACTCGATATGTTAGAGTCAGCATATAGAAAAGCAAAAATAGATGAGGTAGATATATGTGTTTTTAAGATGGATATGTTTGCGGAGGAGGTAGAAAAAAGGTATCCATGGCATTTATCGATCTTAAAAAGCCAATTGCCAGATTTTGAACCATTTACGTATAAAGATATATCAGAAAATATTTTCAGAGTTTTTGTAGGTTGGACATGGGATAAATTGTTTCGAAGGCAGTTTGTGATTGAAAATAAACTGTTTTTTCAAGATCTTCGAACTACAAATGATATGTTTTTTACTTATACGGCGCTTGTAAGAGCAAGTAAAATCTGTATTTTAAACAAAACTCTGGTGCATCAAAGAATAAATTTAAAAAACTCTCTGTCTGCGACACGTGAGAAATCATGGAATTGTTTTTATATTGCGTTACTTTCGTTAAGAGAAGAGTTAAAAAAAATAGGCATATATAAACAAGTTGAAAGAAGTTATATTAATTATGCTTTGCATTTTTCTATATGGCATCTTGATACTTTAACTATGCCGGCATTTCAGACTTTATATGATAAATTAAAAAATGAATATTTTTCAGAGCTAGGTATTTCAAGTAAAAATAAAGAATATTTTTGGGATAAGGGTGAATATCAAAAGTATAAACAAATTAAAATGATGTCATTCGAAGAGTATCGTGAAGTCAGTGGAATGGATGCCAGGAATGAGAAACATCCTTTTAGCCTAAGAAAAATAAGCAAATGTAATAGTCCTAAGATATCGATATTAATCCCTATTTATAATGCGGAACCTTTTTTAACAGAGTGCCTAAATAGTATTGTAAATCAGACTATAAGTGATATTGAGATTATATGTATTAATTATGAATCAACAGATCGCTCTCTTGATATTGTCAAAACATTTGCAAAAGATGATGAAAGAATAATCCTTGTGGATGGTTTAAGAAATGAATATGGAAAATCAATGAATCAGGGTTTAAACATTGCTACAGGCGCCTTCATCGGAATAGTAAATTCCAGTGATTATATAAAACTTAATATGTATGAACTATTATATAATGCCGCTCAAAAAGAAAAACTTGATTTTATTGTTTGTGATTTTAATCAATTTGTATATAAAGAAAAGAATAAAGAATATGCCTTTGATCGAAAGATATTAGTGAACTGTAATTTATATGGCAGAGTTATTTCGCCTGAAAAAACTCCTATTATATTTAAATATGTAAAAAATGTATGGGGAGGAATATATAAACGTTCTTTTTTAGTGGAGAATTGTATTCGATATAATGAAATGCCGGGTAAGTATTGGCGTGATGAAGGCTTTTTGTTTCAGGTACTTTGCTATGCAGAACGTGTATCTTTTTTTAATCAACCATTATATCAACACAGGGAAGAAAGCCCGGTTCCATTCTTATATGAAAAGGCAAGTGTTTATTGGGTTTGTGAGGAATATCAGTATATTTATAGATTTCTTTTGAATTCTCCAATATTTGAAGAACGTTTTATAAATTATTACAATTTAAGAAAATATTATAGTTATATGATGAATTTTAATCAGATAGCTGATGAGAGAAAACTGGAATTTGTTAATCGGTTTTATGAAGAATTTAAGTTATCTTATGAGAAAAATGAATTAAAGGAAGAAGTTTTTGATGATATGGATTGGGATTGGGTAGTGGAACTGCTTACGAATCCAATGGATTTCTATGCACATTATTATGCGGACAGTTATAAAAAGAAAGTACCACAGCTTAAACAGCAAATAGACTGGATGCAGGCATCAAGAGCGTGGAAGCTGGGAAGAGCAATGGCATATTTGCCAAATAAGATATTAAAAAGATGATTTTTAGGAAAGCATGTTACGGTAGAGAAATGAGAAATATAAATGTTGAAATATTAAGAATTATATGTTTTATTATGGTTATTGCTAATCATATAATAAGCCCTGGATATGTTTATAATGGAGAAATGGTAGATATTGTTTGTCTGTGGAATATATTTAATATAGTTGCGGTTCCATGTTTTCTCATGATAACAGGATATTTTCTGTTTGATGATAAACGATATATTGATAAAGTTAAAAAGATGTTCAAGGGAGTAATACTTCCTTTTGCGATATCAATTATTTTATATATAATTTTTTTTCCGTGGGTGGCAAAAGAAAAAGGATTTTTTGAATGTTTTTACCTAAATAAGGAAAATTTCTTAAATGCATGGGAACATTTGAGAAATTGGGATACTTCTTTTTCTGGTTGTTGGCATTTATGGTATATATTTGCTTATATTAAAGTGTTTTTATGGTATCCTGTGTTAAGAATTATATGTAAAGAAGGAAATTTAGAAAGAGTAGCAAGACAATGGATGATTATTATATGTTTGGGAAGTTTGTTCATGTCTAATTTCCAAATTCTGGAACCGACTTTGAGATTACCTTCTTTGTATAGTTTCGTTGATGTGAATGTAATGTATATTATTGTAGGGTATGAGTTTAAAAATATAACTCAAAGGAGGCCCGGCAAAATATGTTTATATGGACTTGGTCTATTTCTTGTTTCATCACTTATGGGATATTTTGGAACACGTCGTCTTTTTTCGATTCATGGAGAATTTCAATATACATTTTATTATTCCGGTAGTTTATTTATGGCATTGGCATCTATAGGTTTCTTTGTGTTTGTAATGAGTTTGAAAATTACTATGCCAAACAAAGTGGGCCAGATAATATGTAAGATTGGAAAGAATACTTTCTATGCATATTTAATACAGTATTTTTTTATATGGCCTATACGAGATTTTTTTAGATTATGCGTAAGAAATGCAATGGTACAATATATGTTTACAATAGTAGGCACAGTAATAATTACGTTGATTCTTTCAAGCCTTTTAAATCAGATTCGTGAATTTTGTTGTAGGAGAGGGGCAAATATAAAGTGATAAAAAAGGATTTTAAAGTAAATTATAAAGTGATTCAAAGCATGATATTGTCAGCTATAACAGTAATTTGTTTTCTTTTACAAGATGAAATATTAATTTCAAGTAATTATGTGCACGAAGTACATGCGGATTTCATTATTGAAAATATGAATAAAAAAATAATTTTGCATGATTTTGATTTTACAATGTTTATATTTTTTGTTATATTGTGGTATTTTTACTACTGGCAAATAAATAAAGGAATAAAATATAATCATATTTACTTGAGTGCATTATCAGGTATCTATTCCATGTGTATGATGATGGGATATGGGTTTTATTATGCAGGGGGATGGGATTTTTATTTTTCGAGCATAAGTAATGTTTTAAAAGGTGGTTTGATTTTTGGAGGCTATTATTTTTTATTTTATACTGTTTTATATTGGATTGAAAACATTATAGATCAGCATAATATAGGCGGTTCTTTATATATAAAAAAATATGATTTTCTAAAACGCTGGTTATTTATATGTATAGCATGGTTACCCTATATTATATTAAAATATCCAGGAGGAATTAATTATGATGCAGTGCGCCAGGTAGATGCTTATCTTGGCTATGCGATGAATGAGTCGGGACATCCTCCAATCACAACAGTAATATTTGGTTTGTGCGTAGCAATTGGAAGAAAAATTTTTGATGAAAATTTAGGTTTGTTTTTATATAATTTTTTACAGTTTTTAGTAATGTCGGCGGCTTTTGCATTTGTATTAAATTATTTATGTAAACAGGGGATTAATAAGCTTGCGATTGGTTTCTGCACAATATGCGTAGGCGTACTGCCAATTTACCCTATTTATGCAACAACAATGGTTAAGGATAACTTGTTTTCTGTTGGGTTAATGTTATATAGTGTTATGATATTTGAAATCATTCGTTCTAATAATATTTGGATGGAATATTTGGGTTATCGATTTACCTATTTTATATCCATTTTTCTTATGTGTACCTTTCGATTTAATGGAATCTATATATTTATTCCAACTACAGTTGTTCTTATCATATATTTTACTATTAGAAACAAGAATTATAAACAGATACTTCAGTTTACTTGTCTTATGGTCGGATTTATAATTTTAATTAATATTGGAAACAAAGATATTTTTTATAAATTAATTCCTAAATATGTTCAGAATGAAAATCAGGACAAGACTTCTGAATCAGCTCAAATTATTTCCAATACTAAAGCAATAAGCATCTTAGACTATAATATGATGCAGCAGATGGCAAGAATTGTATGCAAATATCCGGATGAAATTTCTGATGAAGATAAAGAGGTTATTAATCTTATGATGGATTATGACAGGATTATAGAGGTGTACAATCCCCAATATCTTGATCATATAGCATGGATAGCCAAAGGCTGTGCAAAAGAAGAGAGAGATAGATTTGTTTCTACTTGGTGCCAATATTTTATACATCATCCAATAACATATATAGAAGCAGTTTTTCATAAATCTTATGGTTTTTTTTATCCAGGGGTAACTAATTATTGGAACTATTGGGATCCTCAAGGTTCACGAATTACAGAGGATCTGCAATACGCAACGCCGATTGTTTTGCATAGACCTTTAGAAAAATTAAAAAAGATTGTTGGCGGTGTTGAAAAGTTACCATTTATATATATATTAGAGAATATAGGATTTTCATTTTGGATTATACTCTATTGTACTTTTAAATTACTTCATAATAAAAAATATGGTTATTTGATTTCATATATCCCGGTAGCCATTAACTTTATAATTGTGATTATGGGACCTAATTTTTTTTGGTCTCCTAGATATGGTTATCCTTTTGTATATTTGGCCCCAATCTTTGGAGGATTATCTATACTGGTAACAAATTGTAAAGAAAAGTATCAATATGCAAATAAGCAAGGTTAATTTTAACGCATTAGATAAATATGTAAAAGGAAGACAGTGACAATGAAAATACAAAAATTATTATTTCCCGATAAAAATATATGTAGTGAAAAGGATATGTATTATCATATAAAGCATAAATGCCATTGGGGATTTGGAGAAACAGAAACAAGAATCGTATTGCCAAAGGGTGCAATATTGAGTGCTGATACGTATTTTAATTCTTTTTCATATGCTAAATGGGAAAAATATACAGGCATTCGGTGCTATCAATTATTATTAAAACTTAGAGGAAGTGCGTTAATACGTATTATTGGTAAAACGATTACAAAAAATTATCAACTTAAAGATAGGGAGATTTTCAGTCAGGAGTACAGGGATGTAAAGGGAGAGATTGAAATTCCGTTTACGGGAATTTCAGAGGATACAATTATTTCTTTTGAGATAACTGCGATGGAAAATGTCAGTTTCTTGGGTGGATATTATGCGACTGAGAAAAAAAGGACAGTACTGCCCTGTCGGGTTGCTATTGATATTTGTACTTTTAAACGTGAGTCGTATGTAGAGCGTAATATGCAAATGTTAAATGATTATTTGATTGAGAATAAGGAATCTTCACTTTTTCATGATCTTTATATTTATATTCAGGATAATGGGCAGACGCTTGACAAAGGCAAGCTGGAAAGTGATTATGTAAAAGTCACACCAAATAGAAATACAGGTGGAGTGGGTGGATTTACGCGAGGAATGTTGAATATTTTGCATGATAAAGAACAGAGAAAACTTACTCATATTTTGCTAATGGATGATGATGCGGTTATTAACCCTCATGCAATAGAGAAAATGATGGTCTTTTTGCAGCTTCTTTTGCCCAAGTATAAAGACATAACGGTAGGTGGGGCCCTCTTTTTGCTGGATACGCCACATATTCAGTATGAATGTGGCGCTTCATGGAATAAGGGGGTGTTGATTCCTAATTATCATGTAATGGACATGCGTAATCCATATATGGTGGTTTGCACGGAGAGAGAAGACGTAAAAAATGAATATATGGGCTGGTGGTATTGTTGTATGCCTTTAAGACTGATTTCAGAGGATAATCTCCCGCTGCCTGTTTTTATTCACAGAGACGATGTGGAGTATTGTCTACGGGTATGCAAACCGGGATTTGTTACTATGAATGGAATCAGTGTGTGGCATGAAGCTTTTGATGATAAAATTACTGGTGTTAACCAGTACTATGACATGCGTAATGACTTGATTACAAATGCAATTCATTATCCCACAAAAAGCAGGCACTGGGCAATGCGCTGTCTGAGTGCTCTGATGACCCGTAATATGATGAAATTGCGTTATCGGTATGCAAGAATGAATTTGCGTGCAATGGAGGATTTTTTAAAGGGAATTGACTGGTTGAAGGAACAGGATGGAGTTGCACTACATCAGGAAATCTGTGCGATGGATTACAAAGTTTTTCCAGTAACAAAATTCGGTGTAACACAGGAAGAGTGTGATCGGTGTGCCACGGATCGTGATTGGAAACATAGAGGAGCCCGTGAGAGTACACGATTCGAAAGGATTGCTTATCAGATATATTGTAGAGCTGTGTCCTTATGGAAACGGATACGGTTGGGATTTACTTTTAATGGTTTATTGCTTCCGCCTAAAAAAGGCTTGCAAATAGTAGAGCCGAGTCCAGGTATACACAGAACGTATCGTGTGAAAAGGGCACTTCACTATACATTAAATGGAATGGGGTTTGTAACAGAGAGAGATATACGTAAAGTAGTTCGCTGCTACTGCGAATTTCTGCGAGTTCGAAGGCTTTTTTTAAAGAATTTTGACAGAGTCTGTATGGAATATCACGATCGGTACCATGAGATTACAAATGCGGAATTTTGGGTGGGGTATTTGAAAGAGAAATAATGTTGCTGTGGAAAGGGAGTTACCATGAGTTCGATATTCTATTTTTTTTGTTTAGTATTTTGTTTGTCAGGATGTTTTGCTATTAAAAAAAGCGAAAAAAAATTGAATTCTGTATGTCATATTTTTATATCGTTATATTTTGTTATGTGTTATCAGGTATTGGCAGCCGTTGTGCTATCATTTATTCCCCATGGAATATCTATTCTTACAATTAGTGTAGCTGATTTTATTTTGGGCTTAGTTTGTTGGGGAAGCGTTTGGAGAAAGAAAGAGTCTCAGAAATATCAGTTGCAAAAAGTAGATGTTTTAGCGATGGGTATTTTTATCGCATTAGCGTTGTTTTGGGGAATGCATCAGTTTGGTACTTCATTAGATATATTTAATTACCGTTCTACCATAGATTGTACAAGACACCTTCTCTTTGCACGACAATTTGCGGTGAAACATTCTCTTGCCAGTATACCATTTATGGCAATTAATACAGGATTATGGTTTGAGGCTTTGTATCCTTTTATGCATCCATATCATGATTTCAAACTTATTATACGTACAGATGTTGCAATGATATTTATGTCTTCAGTTATGTTCTGGGCTTTAATAAGAAATCATTTGAAGTCAAATATTCATATCATAATTGGTATAATTGCTACTGTATTGTATACGTCAGGGTTTCCAGTGAACAATATGGTTTTTGGTACTTCTTATTTAGGGGCTGGAGTTACTTGTGTGATAATGGTATGTATATTCATTTCTATGTATCGGGAGGATGAGATTTCAATACCATTATTAGGATGTGGCCTTGTGGTTTCGATGATAGGTCTTCTAAAGGCATATCCTTTATTTTTTCCAATTATTTTAGTTTCAGTGGTTATTTTTTTGAGCCATCAATTTTTAGAAAAAAAATTTCATGCCCAAAAATGGTTTCGATTTTCTATCCCTGTTTTGGCGGTATTATGCGCTATTTGTATTGTGATAATATTTGAATTTATGCCATATGGTGATCTTACGCGAGAAGGATATATATATAGAAACTTATTCAGTCATTTTGTTTTCCTGCTTCCATTTCTCTTTTATAGAATATATTGGTGTATAAAAGAAAATAAAATAAAATTAGATTATGTAATGTCGTTATTTGGTGGTCTGTTTGTATGTGCATTGTTGATTGCAACATATATTGCAAAGATGTCAACTTATTATTATTATAAGTCTTATTATTTATTTTGGATGATGATATTTTATGTGGCGGTTATGGTTATGGTTAATTTGGGATGTGAAGCCTTGAAGATGATTGCCGCGACGTTTTTTACAATAAGCCTAATCGTATTTTATTCAATATCGGGCTTAGAAAATAAAATACAGTCTACCACTGAGAACCGGGGAAAGAAAATTAATGAGGGGATGACAATATCACAGTTTTTTGATTTGCATAATTGGAATTATAGCAAAGGCGATAAAAGAAACATGTGTATTAGCCCTGAAGAACAGGAGCTGTTTCAGAAGGTTGCGCAATTAACGGAAGGGGAGGAAATACAAACTCCTTATATTGGACGTTATTGCTATCATCAATTTTGCTATTATACAATGGCATATCAATGGGAAAATGAAAGTGAAAGACTTGCATATATTGATTCTGATGAATTTATTGAGACAGTGAAGGAAGAGTGTAAGTATTTATGCCTTTTATATGAAGAGGCAGGGCAATCTCCCTGGGATATTAGTGATTATTTAGCTACGTTAGAAATAGAATATCAAAATGATGCCGGAATTATATATAAAGTACATTAGTTTTAAATAGAAAGGTTAATACATGGTACCCAAGAGAGATGATATAGTGATAAATAATAGAGAAACACAATCTGACTTTGTTAGAGTGGTAGCAATGTTATTTGTAATTTGTGTGCATCTTCCATTTGGATTTACGGATAATCCGCTTATCCTTATTGCACAACCAGCTATATTTTTTACGTGTAATGGTATGTTCTATATGCTGAGTGGAAAATTTAATTTAAGATTTCAACCCAGTGATGACCTAATCTCATCATATAAGATATATTATTTGAAGAAGTTTAAAAATATTTTAATTCCATATTTTTTATATTCAATTATTTTGTATATGTATTCCAATTGGCATATATATAGTGAATTGGGATTAAAGAAATATATGTATGGGCTTGTAAATGCTTTTTTCAGCGCTAATGCAAATGGTCATATTTGGTTTATGTATCCTCTTATCGGAATGCTAATAGGAGCTCCGTTTTTAGCCAAAATGTTATGGAGTTTATCAGATCAAGAGTTGAAAATTTTAGTGGTTATTGCGTTATTATGGAATTTTGTAGGTATAATTATTGTAAGAAATATATTTATGATAAGTTATAGTTATTCCGGTTGGTTTCTTAATGAATGGCTTTTTTATTTTATATTGGGTTATTGCTGTGACAGGTTAATTGATAAAAAGAGTGGAATTTATATTATATTAGGATTTATTGCAATGTTATTGACACTGTTTCAGAAAGTATATTTTGATAATAGATCACAATACATTTTTGATATTTCACCAATTTATACATTTGCAATTATTGGAATATACTTGTTTATAGAAAGAAAATGTATTGTTAAAAATAAAAAATTTAAATTGATTCTATCATTTCTTTCAAAATATTCTTTCGGAATATATATGCTCCATATGAATATTTTGAATTTTGTTACAGGAAAAATGGGTAATGCAGATGGAATTGTAAAATGGATGATTGAGGTAGCTATAATTTTAGCAATTTCTTTAGCCCTGACATTTATTATTGACAATTGCATAATCAAACCTATAAAAAAGCTTATCATAATATAAGTGTATAAATTTTAAGAAAGGAAATGAATTGTTATATGATACTTCAAAAAATCTTGTTTCCGACTCCAGAAATATGTGAGGATAAGGAACTTTATTTTCATATGAAAAATAATAAAATGCATGCAGATACGTATTTTAATTCATTTTCTATAGGGAAGTGGAAAAAATATACAAATCTTTTTTCTTTATTTCTGGTACTTCAAGTGAAGGGAAGTATGAAAATAGAAGTATATCATTTAGAACGTCAAGGAACGAGAATAAGAAAGCAGAGTCTATTAAAATCTGAGATAACCGAAGATAATAGTTGTATAGAGATACCAAAAGAAGTTTTTTCAGGAGATAGGTTTCGGGGAGTGATTGCCTTTTCGCTTGAAAAAAAGACATCAGATGCAAGATTATCAGGCGGCTGGTACGAAGGAGAGTGTAAAACTGGGATTCAAAATTGTCATTTGGCGATTGATATTTGTACATTTAAACGGGAGGAGTATGTAAAGAGAAATATACTTTTATTGAAAAAAACTCTTCTACCGACAGGCAATGTGGAAATATATGTCGCGGATAATGGACAAACGTTGGACAAAGAGTCTCTTTCGAATGATAAAATTCATATATATCCAAACAAAAATGTAGGTGGAGTAGGCGGCTTTACACGTGGTATGATAGAGGCACTTCGTGATGCAAGGGCAACACATGTTCTGATTATGGATGATGATGCGATCATTAATCCATATGCGATTGAGAAAATGATGGCGTTTCTTTCTATGCGTAAGGAAGATTATAAGGATATGACAGTAGGGGGAGCAATGTTTTTATTAGGCGCTCCTTATATGCAGTATGAGGCAGGGGCAGCTTGGACAGACCTTCGCATTGCTGCCAATCATAAGATCCTTGATATGAGGGAACCCATTAAAGTCCTTTTGAATGAAGAAGAGGATCAGAAAATAGAGTATTTTGCATGGTGGTTTTGTTGTATGCCTATGACAATGGTGACAGAAACGAATCTTCCGCTGCCAATTTTTGTGCATAAAGATGATATAGAATACGGCCTTCGCAATTGTCGAACGATGGTGATTTTAAATGGAGTCAGTGTCTGGCATGAGGATTTTGACAGTAAATTCAGTGGAATAATGGAATATTATGACCAGCGAAATGATATGTTGGTTGCAGCGCTTCATAAACCGAATGTAAATCTGCGATTGCATAAAAAAATAATGTGTAATGAAATCATACGAAATATGATGAAACTGCGATATCGATATGCCTATATGAGATTGCGTGGAGCAGAAGACTTTTTGAGAGGAATCGACTGGCTGATGGCACAGGACGGAGAGATATTGCATCGGGAAATCATGGCGATGAACTATAAAATGCAGCCAATTGAGAAATTAGGAATTACGCGTGATGAGGCAGAGCGTAACAGTCAGGCAAGATCATGGAGGACGTTGGAGATAAAATCGGTCTCAAAGAGGCAGGCAGCGGTTATTCAGACATTCCGGGTTATAAAATCGTATATAAAACAGGTTTGTTTTAGTATTACTTTTAATGGTCTTTTATTTCCAGCAAAAAAGAAGCCAGTGATCGCTGAGCCGAATCCCTCGGTAATTAAATTTTTCCGTGCAGGAACAGCTATTCATTACGATTTGAATGGAAAGGCTTATGTGACAAAACGCAGTTTAAAAGAAGTGATTCATATTTGTAAAGAATATCGAAGGGTATCGAAAATGCTTGATCGTAATTTTGACCGGGTATGTGAGGAATATCGGAAACGGTATAAAGAGCTGACCTCGTTGGAATTTTGGAGAGAATATTTGGAAATATAACAATTTATACAAGGTTTTTCTGAAAATAACCATACGCTTCCTGTACTGCATCATTATATGAATTGGATATTCCATGTCCGATATTACAGGTATACGAAGAGGTTATTTTAATAATACACCAGAAAAATTCTTTTTGATCGTCTTTAAAAAAGAATTCAATTTTGTAATAGGGCTCCATACGTAAATACCTCCGTAATTATTATAAGAAAGGCGAATGGATTTTATGACTATGATTAACAAAAAAGTATTGGAAGATTTGGACAAACTTATCAATATCGGAAAAGAATATCGAGATAGTACAATCACGGATTCGCTGTTTTATGAGATTATCGGTAAATTAAAGGAGGACAATACGGCTAACAGGCAGTGCAGAGAATACCTTGAGCGGAATGGTATACAAATTGTGAGTGGCGATTCGGATGTGGAGGAAATGGATGAGAATTATGATGAGGAAATTCAAATCAAACCATATGACCCATCTGATATTGATATTTCATTAAAAAATATGTCACTGTCTTTGATTATAGATCGGTTGGAGATGGATGAGATCGATTTAATGCCAGATTTTCAACGAAAAGGGGGGTTATGGACAGAAGAGCAGAAAAGCAGATTGATCGAGTCATTGATTCTCAGAATTCCACTTCCTGCATTTTACTTCGATGGAAGCTATAATGATAGGTGGATAGTGATAGATGGATTGCAGAGATTGACAGCAATTAAGGAATTTTTTGTAGATCAGACGTTGTCTTTGTCAAAATTAGAATTTTTAGGCGATTTAAATGGTACTTTTTATGGGGATCTGCCAAGAGTTTATAAACGAAGAATGCGTGAGACACAAATTATTACTTACATAATTAATCCGGGTGCGCCGGTGAATTTAAAATATAATATTTTTAAGAGAATTAATACAGGCGGTTTGAGCCTGGAACCACAGGAGATTCGTCATGCGTTGTATCAGGGATTTGCAACAGATTATTTGAAACGGTTGTCTGCTTTAGAAATCTTTAAAAAGGCGACAGGGTACTCTATAAGAGGAGATCGGATGCTTGACCGTGAGTTTGCTCTGAGATTTATAGCATTCTATGAGTTGCCGTTAGATGAATATAAAGGCTCCATTGATTTTTTTCTCAATAAAGCGATGGAATATATCAATCAGAAATACGATGATATATATGCATGTATGGTAGAAGAATTATATATTCAAAGTTTGACAACAGTATATGAGATATTTGAAAAATTTGCTTTTCGCAAGATGCCGGATATGGGAAAAAGAAGACAGGTAAATAAAGCGCTTTTTGAGGTATGGACGGTACTTTTGGCTAGAAAGACGCGGAAACAACAACAGAAGCTGATCGAAAAGCGGGTTGATGTATTGGATACATTTATGGTGCTGTGCAGGGATGATAAAGAATTTAATGACTCTTTAAAAAGCTCTAAAATTGCAGCGGTAAAAAGGCGGTTTGAACGAATTGAAAGTTTAATAGGGGGGATCTTGGAGAAATGATAAGGAGTGTTTATTTAAAAAACTTTAAATGCTTTTCCGAAATGTCATTTAAATTAGGACATATGAATGTTTTTGCAGGTCTTAATGGAATGGGAAAATCAACAATCATTCAATCAATTCTATTAATTGAGCAGTCACATCGTCAAGGATTTCTTCCGAATCAGATATGCCTGAATGGAGAGCTTGTAAATATTGGAGAGGGTAAGGATTTATTGTTTGAAGGCGCCGGGGAGGATGTAGTTACGATTGGTATTCATTGTGATTCTAACAGTGCTAGATATGAATTATTGTATGATGAAAAAGCTGATGTGCTTGATTGCATAAATGCAGAGACTCAAACGGTTGATCTGACAGAAGGTAATTTTGAATACTTAAATGCAGAACGGAATGCACCTAAAGTAATTTATAATAAATCTAGTTATCATGTGGATTCCATAGAAAATCTTGGAGTCAATGGTGAATATACGGTACATTACCTGCTAAGGCATCAGAACAGGCCTCTTAAGTGGGGGATGGAACGTTATAAGGATAATACTTTAAAAGAGGCTGTACAATATTGGCTGAATGAAATCTCTCCTAATGTTAAATTGGATATTGATGATATTGAAAATACGAATCTAACAAAGATTGGTTATTATTATACCGATAAGGGCAGGACAAGAAATTATCGTCCAACCAATATAGGCTTCGGTGTTTCCTACATTTTACCGGTTATTGTGGCATTGCTAAAAGCGGAAAAAGGTGATATTGTTATTGTGGAGAATCCAGAAGCGCATCTGCATCCTCATGGGCAGCGTAAAATGGGTGAGTTGCTGGCTGAGTGTGCAGGAAATGGGATACAGTTATTTGTGGAGACGCATAGTGATCATGTTATGAATGGTATCCGTATATCAGTAAAAAAGAAAAGTATAGTGAATACATGGGTAAAGCTTTTTTTTGTTGAGAAAGAGATAAGAGGTAATGAATGTGTACATAGTGTAAAAAAACCTATGATACTGCCAAATGGTAAATTGAATTTTTGGCCGGATGGATTTTTTGACGAGTGGGAGAAAGCGCTTGACGAAATAATTTAAGTGGGAGAGACTATGCAGCTTGTTTTTAATGAACTATCTTTAAATGATACAATTGAGTATGAGGAAGGTATTTCCTGCTTTTATCAATTTATTAATACATATAGCAAGGCTGTAAAGGAAGGATTTGATAGAGCTGTTCGAACATATATTGATTTTAATGTAATCCCAATTGCAGATCATTATTATAGCTATCAATGGAGAAATAGGGAAATGGATAGGGATATCGTGAGGCGCTATCAGGGGCTATGTGACAGACAGGATTTAAAGGAAAGATTGGATTTGCCATTTGAACTATATGTAAATGGGAATCATGGAGAAGGTATATTGTATGCTGTTTTACATGACGAAGTCTTATTCAGTATAAGTGGTCATGATATTTTTAAAGGGTTTCAGCTGGAAGGAATGCTTTATTCTTTAGAGAAAGAAGAGGAAACAACAGTTGAAGTTGTAAATGTTAGCAGTGTTTCTGACATTGAAGATCATAAAAATATGTGGCAAGTCCGAAAGCGTATGGAGGTAGAAGGGAATATTAGCAAAGATGATTTTATAAAAAATCTATCAAATTATTATCCTAATTTAGTATTTGGCGATCTGGCATTAAAACAGCTGAAAGTGGACATAGAACAGCAGCACTTTAAGAAAGTACGGATGAAATTAAATGAGATAGAGAGTGTGTTTCGGGATTGGGATGGTGGTGAAGTGAGAAATGATATGTTTGCATCTAAAATGTCGCCACAATCACCGGAAACTTTAAACAAGTTCAGGGATGAACATACATTTGAGGTAAATGGTGAAGCAGTATTGGCCAGTTACCATATACGGTATACAGGAAATATTCAGGGCAGGATATACTTTTATCCGAACAGCGAGAATAAGAAGTGCTATATATGCAGCCTGACGACGAAATTGCCTACAGTTTCAGCCCCGAAGATGAGGATATGATTGTTGAGGTTGAATTATCAATAGAAAGGTTAGAAATTGAATGAAAAAAAGAAGGAAATTCTCTATTAATAAAGAAAGTGTATACTCTCTATTTGTGATTGCCTTAGCGGGAGTATCATTGATTCCGCTTGTTATCTTATGCTTCTTTAGCCATCCTTCGGCAGATGATTATAGCTATTCGATTATAACATTCCATGAATGGAGCAATTCACACTCAATAGCACAATTATTAATGGCTGCATTAAAAACAACAAAACATTTTTGGAACAATTGGCAAGGATTGTATTCTTCCGCTTTTTTTCTGTCACTTCAACCTGCTATATTTGGCGAAAAGTATTATTTTTTAACTGGCATTATCATGCTTTTTCTTATTATATTTAGTACCTGTTTCTTTTTTTCATATATTATTAAAAAAGTTTTAGGAGGTTCTACTTTAGATGGAATTGCAGTGGGAAGTGCAGCTTCGTTTCTGATGGTTCAATGGATGCCATCATGTGTGGAAGGTTTATATTGGTATAATGGCGCTGTAAATTATGGTCTGTTTTTTGCTATATTGTTACTTTTGATATGTGCTGAAATTAGTCTGCATATGGCAACTGATCAGAAGAATGTTATTAAATATACTGTAATTTGTTGTATTTTAGGTTTTATACTTGAAGGCGGCAATCATGTAACTGCATTTATGGGGCTTTTATTTGTATTTGGCACTACTATAATGGAAATTATATTGAAAAATTATAAAAGGGGGGGGTACTACGCGGGCATTCTGTTGTTTATGACTGTTGGGTTTTTACTTAACGTATTATCTCCAGGAACTAAAGTACGTCAAAGCGCTCTTACTAAAATCGATGCTGTATCTGCGATTAAAAGCGCTATTTCAGTCGGAATTAAAAATATTAATTTGTGGTTAGATTTAGCTCCGGTTATTGTGGCGTTGTTAATCATGCCGATTATTTTAAAGTTGGTCATCTGCGCATTTAAACAAAATAATTTCAAATTCTCTAATCCACTTTTGTTGTTGATTGGCTCTGTGATGTGGCTTTGTGCAATGTATTGTCCTTCTTTGTATGCTACAGGTGCTGCTGGAGCAGGAAGATTGCAAAATATAGTTTGGTATAGTTTTATAATTCTGTTTTTTATAAATGTATTTTATATATCGGGCTGGGTTATGAATAAAGTTGATATGAAGTATAAAAGTAACGAGGTGGCATTTATTAATGCAAAATGGATTTGTTTTGTATTGACTATGCTTATGGGTTTATATCTTGCTAAGTGGAACGGTGTATGGAGCTCTGATTGGAATGGTGCATGGAGCGCTAAGGCAGTACAGGAGTTGAAGCAGGGCGAGGCACAGAGATATTCAAAACAGGCTTTTGACAGATATAAAGTCTTGCTAAATTCATCTGCACAAGATGTGATAGTAAAAGATTATAGTGATAAACCGGAAACGTTGTTTTCTTCTGATATATCGGAAGATGTGAATCATTGGAGGAATCAAGATTTAAGAAATTATTTTGGTTTAAATAGTGTTCGAATTGAAAAGTGAAAGCGATGGTTTGGGAAATTTTTTAGAAAAGGCATATGAAAATATGAAGACATTAATAATTATTCCCGCCTATAATGAGGCTGAGAATATAGAGAATTTGATTAAAGAGTTAAAATTTGTCTGTCCATTTGCAGATTACCTCGTAGTAAATGATAGCTCGAATGATAATTCAGAAGAAATATTACAGGAGCTAGATGCGAACTATATGAGTAATGCTGTTAACCTGGGTATTGGGGGAACCGTACAGGCGGGATATATGTACGCTTTAAAAAATGGATATGAGATTGCAGTCCAGGTAGACGGAGATGGACAGCACGATATTTCCTATTTGAGAAAATTAATCGAGCCAATAGAAAAGGGAGATGCGGATATTGTTATAGGTTCGCGATTTATTGAAAAAGAAGGCTTTCAATCTTCGATTACGAGAAGATTGGGAATAAATTTATTGAGTGTTTTAATTTGGATATGTACGGGTGTGAAGGTTAAGGACGTAACAAGTGGTTTCCGTGCAGTTAACAAAAGATTTATTCAGATTTATGCCCTGGATTATCCACAGGATTATCCTGAACCTGAAGCAATTGTGGCAGCCGTTATGAATAAAGGAAGAATTAAAGAAATACCAGTTGTAATGAATGAAAGAGTTGGCGGGGTTAGCTCTATTAATCTTTGGAAATCTGTTTACTATATGATTAAGGTTAGTATGGCTATTGTAATTTGTCGTATTAGTTTTGGAATAAGGAGATGAAAATGCTTCCTGTGACGTTGAGAACAACTCTAATATTGGGGTTGATTTTTTATTTCATTTTGATATTAATATTTTTGAAAAATAAATCATTATTATTAAAATATGCACTTTTATGGGTTCTTGCGGGAATTGTTCTGGGAGGCATGGTTATTTTTCCTGATATGCTCGTCTGGATAACAAGACTTCTAGGCATAGAAAGCAATATGAACGGATTGTTCGTACTGTGTATTGGATTTATTATAATTATATTAATGGCATTAACTTCTATTGTGTCACGCCAGACGAACCGGATTCGAATCTTGGTGCAGGCAAATGCTATTCTTGAAAAAAGAGTGAGAGAATTAGAGAAAAGTTCTGGATATGATGGTATGGCAAAGGAAGGGTAAATTATTGAAAGTTTCATTGATACTGACCACTTATAATTGCAAAAGAAATTTAATTCGTACTTTAGAGAGCATAGACCGGCAAGATTATACGGATATTGAAATTATAATTAAGGATGGCGGCTCTACAGATGGTACATTGGATGTTATACAAAGTTTTGCGGATAAACATTCAAATGTAATTTGGATGTCAGGGGCTGACAATGGAATTTATGATGCTATGAATCAGGGTTATGCCATGTCATCGGGAGATGTAATTGCTTTTTTTAATGATTTATTTATTGGAAATGATGTGATTTCAAAATATATACAGGCAATTGAAAACGGAGGAGAAAATTGTTTCGGGGTGCATTCTGATCTGGTTTATGCAACTGATACGAAGGTAATCCGATATTGGAGGATGGGAAAAGGGAAAATCAGCAGTGGATGGATGCCGGGACATCCGACACTATATTTGAGGCGGGAAGTGTATCAACAGTATGGTTTATATGATACCTCATATAAGTGTTCTGCGGACTTTGAGTTTATGGTTAGAATTTTGAAAGATAATCAAATAGAATTAGCATATATACCAGAAGTTTTGATTCGTATGTTTTATGGAGGGACAAGTACTGGCAGTGTAGGAAGTTATGGAACTTCTATTAAGGAAGCATATGGAGCATTGAAGAAGAATGGGGTAAGGTTTGCATGGTGGATTATATTTCTGAGAATTTTAAGAACTTTGACACAGTTCGTTCATTCCAAAATAGAAGTATCAGAATTGCAATAGATTTATTGTGGCTTCGTCCGGGGAAAGTAGGAGGTACAGAAACTTATATTCGTAACCTTTTGGATGGATTTTGTAATTTAGATAGAGAATTTAACTTTGTTTTGCTTACATCGCGGGATAATGCGGATTCTTTTCGGCATTATTTGACGGATAAAAGAATCTCTATGATAACTGTAAATATGGAAAATTCCAATATTGGAAAGCGTATTATCTGGCAAAATTTATATCAGAATCGCTTATTAAAAAAGGCAAAGATTAAATATTGCTTTACCCCCGTCTATTGTCGTCCTTTTTTGAATGGAGGGATTGAATACATCAATACAATACATGATCTGCAGGCATGGCACTATCCGGAGTATCATCCATTTTATGAAGTTCTTTATTCTAAGTTATGCTGGTATTGTGATGCAAGAAAGTCAATTAAAATTATTGCAATATCAAATTGGGTAAAATTGGATATTGTAAAAAGATTGAGAGTATCTGAGTACAAAGTAGAAACAATTTATAATCCTATCTTAATTAAAAAAGAGGAACAATGTGATTTTACAAAAGTAAATAAAAAATTGGGTATTGATGGCGGTTATTTTTATACAGTGAGTCAATTAATTCCGCATAAGAATCTGATAACATTGATTAATGTAATGGAAAGAATCATATCAGAGAACATGAGAATTCCGCATAAATTAGTAATATCCGGTGTAAACGGTAATGCTACGGAACAAATACAGAAAATGATACAGAAAAAACGTTTAGAAAAAAGTATTATTTTAACAGGTTATATAGATAATGCTACTCGAAATACATTATATAAGAATTGTACTGTATTCCTATATCCAAGTATTTTTGAGGGATTTGGTATGCCTCCGATAGAAGCTATGGTATTAGGGCGGCCAGTGATTACGACAAGGTGTGCAAGCCTGCCAGAAGTGACGCAAGACCGGGCCATTTATGTAGAGGACCCAATGAATATAGAGGAATGGATTGAACGTATAAAGGACTGCATAGATACTAAAGGGAATGGGCAGGCTTCATTAGACGCTTCAGTTTATGATGCGGAATTATTGGCGAATAAGTATTTGGATTTATTTGAAAATACGTTTTAGGAGCTGTTTTTTTGACATTGATGTATACTATACGTTTAGGGCGCGCTCCTTAGTTTGTTTGGAGTTGGAAGGAAAATTAAAAATGAAAAAAGCAGACAAAATTATTATAGTTATATTTCTAAGTATAGTTATTGTGTATAGTATAATAGTGTCATTTTTTACGTCTACTGTCCATATTAATGTAGATGAAGAATTGTATATTGCCTTAGCAAGATCATTTCATTATGAGGATAATTGGTGTAGTAACAATGTCATCCTCAATATTTCCAATATACTTATTGGCAAAAGCTATTTTAAATAATTGTAGAAAAGCAGTACTGCTTAGTAGCTTCTTAATGATTATGCCATATATGTTTGACTGTGCTTATATAATGCAGGAAGTATTGAGTTATCCATTGTTTTTATGGACTGTTTATTTTTTGTATTATGTATATGAAAAAGAAAATCATACAAAATATAATATATATCCTATTTTAGCAGCTTTATTTACAGTATTATCAATTTTCACCAAAACATATATGTTCTTTATTCCATTAGTATTAAACATATGCACATTGATAGAAATAGTAGTTGAGAAGAAGAGAAAAATATTTTTCAAAACGATGGTATATGATACATTTTGTTTGATATTTTTTTTAGGAATGTATTTTATGGTTTATGCAGTGAATGGATTTAAAAGGGGAAGTAATCATTATACAAGTCAATTTTCACTTTTGTTTCCTATCAATATTAATACAATTTTGTACGGAATAATATGTTGTGTTATATATGCTGCTTTATTTATGGTAAATACAGGCATCATTCCTATTAGTGCTTTAATATATCAATGGATATATGCCAGGAATAGAACGTGGATGCTTACATTTTCAATGCTCTCTCTTACCTTTTTAATTGTAGAAATTGTCTTTATGGTTGTACTTACAGAAGAAGGTGTTGGAACGCTGCCTCATAAATTTTTATTTCGTTATTTTCAAGTTTTTGTACCACTAATTTTTATCCTTTTTGTGAAATATAAAAATGATTTTTTGTTTTTAAAATCAAAAAAAGTGTATGTAACAATGTTGGCCAGTTTATGTATCTCTATGTATTACTTTATTAAAATGGGGGGGGGGTACAAGACAAGCAATTATTGATGGACATCTATTTTTGTTTATAGAAAATTTAGCGAAATTTATATTACCATGTGCAGATATTATGATTATATCAGTTTTTTTAATACTAATAATTTTATTGATGTATAGGTATTTTAAAAAGAAAGATGTCAGGAAGTTTGCAAATATATTAGTATATGGAGGAATAATAGGAGTAGCGCTGTTTTGGATTGTACAGACTATACAATTACCATATTATACGAACATTATAACAGATGGGAAAATTATTCAAAGTGATGGTATTCAAATATCACAATATTTGAATAAAGAAGATTATGATTATATTTATTATGTTTATGGGGATATGGATGAAGAAAACAGTTATTATAGGAATTTTTATGGGTATTTGAAGTATCCGTATCAATTTTTGTCAAAAAATGATATTATAGAAGTAATCAATAAGAGAAAGGGAAGAAAAATAATCTTCATATCCTTGTCAAATTTAACAACAATGAGTAGCAATATAAAATATGTAAATGTCACTACCTCAAGATTGCATATGTTTACAGTGTAAAATTTTGAATGAATAGAAATATCTATTAGCCAAGATTTATTATATATTATTTTTATGAAGGGATAAGTCGGACAAAAGATGGTTTGTTTTATAATATTGCATTACAACTCAATAAAAGATACCGAAAGATGCATTGCATCTATTATGAAGATGAACGAAGTCAAGGATAGCCGTATAGTGATCGTAGATAATGCTTCTCCTAATCAAACAGGGAGAATTCTGGCGGAAAAGTATGCAGCATGTGAATGGATTGATGTCATGTTGAGAAAGAGTAATGATGGATTTTCGGTAGGAAATAATGATGGATATTGTTATGCAAAGAGAAAATGGGATCCGGATTTTGTGGTGGTTACAAACAATGATATAGAATTTTGCCAAAAGGATTTTATTGAGAGAATTAAAAATGAATATAAGTGCAGTTATTTTGCTATACTAGGGCCAGACATTTATGTACCGTTAAATAAGGTACATCAAAGTCCTATGGCGAAGAAACCTCCAAGTAAAAGTAGAGTAGGTGTGACAATTTTATTAAATCAGTTAGTATTGAGTATTTATCCAATTATATATCCGCTAATAAAAGAATATTTTAGGCGGATGGAGGCTTGTGCGCAATCACAAAGTTACGAGGTATATCAGGAAGATGTCTGTTTGATGGGAGCTTGTCTTATATATTCGAAAGAATATATGAATGCAAGAGATAAAATATTTGAACCAGAAACAAGATTTTATTATGAGGAAAATATTCAAACATTATGGTGTATTTATAATAAAAAGAAAATTGTCTACCAGCCGAATATAATGGTATATCATATGCAAGGAAAAGCGACAAAAACCGTAGATACGCGACAAAAGGATAGAATTAAGTTTCGAGTAAAGAATATACTTTCATCCGCAAGAGTTTATAAAAAATTTCTCTTAGAGATGAAAAAAGAGGAGAATATATGAAAGGTTACTATATTCATTTTGATGGTAGTAAGACACCAGGAGTTAATAAAAAGATAAAGATGCAAGTGAAAGAGTTTCAAAAATATTTTGATTTAGAAGAACTTGAAATATCTTTTATTCCCAAAAGTTTATTATGGAGAATTTTTAGGCTTTTACCATTCGGGGGTATTGAGCGGGATTACAAGTCTTGTTTAAAAAAAATGAAAGCACCGGATTTTGTATATATTAGAAGGACTCTGGCAGATAAATATTATATTCAGTTCTTAAAAGAAATTAAAAGAAAATATCCGAAATGTAAGATTTTGATAGAAATTTTCACATATCCTTATGACAAGGACGAGTTTTCATCATGGTTTGCATTTCCTTTATACTGGAAAGAGAAATGGAATAGAAAGAAGATTCCTACATTGATAGATCGATATGTTACAGTATCGGAAGACGATTATATTTTAGGTAAAGAAACTTTAAAAATATCTAACGGCATTTTTGTAGATCAGGTGAAATTACCAGTGTATAATAAAAAAGAAGATGGAAGAATTGATATGTTGGCTGTTGCGGTTATGCAGAGTCATCATGGATATGAAAGGATTATTGAGGGAATGCATGCATATTACCAAAATGGAGGAGAACGACAGGTATACTTGCATTTAGTAGGAAATGGACCAGAAAAAAATTTTTATCAGGAATTGGTAAAACAATATGGACTTGATGAAAAAGTACTTTTTTATTCTGAGCTACTGGGAGTGGAATTAGAGAATGTTTATAATAATAAAGATATTGCAGTTTCATCATTGGGATGTTATAAGAAAAATATTAATTATTTAAGTGCACTAAAAACGAGAGAATATCTTGCAGCTGGTTTGCCAATGGTAACTGGATGTAAAATAGATGTTTTTGAAAAAAAGAATTGTAATTTTTATTGTGCATTTCCTAATGATGAATCACTAATTGATATTAATAGAATCATATCTTTTTGTGATGAAATAAATAGAAATGGAAAAGAAGAAGTACAGAAAAAAATAAAACAATATGCTAAAGAAACTGTGGATATGGATATTGCAATGGCACCTGTTATAAGATATTTAAGAGTAAGTAGCGAATCAAGGGCTAAAAATGATTAATCTTTTTTGTCCAATTTTGTGTCTGAACGAATGAAGGGAATAAATACATTATGAAAATTGTGACTATAGTAGGTGCGAGACCTCAGTTTATAAAAGCGGCCGCTGGCTCCTATCAAATAAGGAAAAGACATGAAGAAATATTAGTGCATACGGGTCAACATTTTGAAGATAATATGTCTAAAATATTTTTTGATGAAATGAAAATTCCAAAGCCGGATTATAACTTGGGAATTTCAGGTGGCAGTCATGCTAAAATGACAGCGAATATGTTGGTAAAAATTGAAGAAGTTCTTTTAAAAGAAACTCCAAATGCATTATTAGTATATGGTGATACAAATTCAACATTAGCAGGTGCATTAGCAGCAGTCAAATTAAATATACCAGTATTTCATGTAGAAGCAGGAAATAGGCTTGGAACTTTAAATAACCCAGAGGAGATAAATCGGATTACCACAGATCATCTATCTACACTTAATTTTTGTGCGACTACTGATGCGTTAAAAAAGTTAGAAAAAGAGGGGTTAGGGGATAGGTCTTATTTTGTGGGAAACATTATGTATGATTCGTTTCTTATGTTTTCGAGTAAACCGTGGCAAGAACATAATATTTATAATTTTAACAATGAACGGATTACTATGCCGAATGATTTTTACTATATGACATGCCATAGACAGGAAAATACTTATGATGATGTTCCACTGACTGAAATTCTTATGGCAATGAATTCTTTAGATGCTCCAACTATTTATGCGGTACATCCGAGAAATAAGGAACGAGCGCGGCGAATATGTGCTAAGCAAGGATTTCGTAATATTATATTGGTTCAGCCAGTAGGATATTGTGATTCAATACATTTAATAAAAAGGGCTAAGAAGATAGTAACAGATTCAGGGGGACTTCAATGTGAAGCGTTTTATGCAGGTGTTCAGTGTGTCTTCGTATTTAATTATGCAGTTTGGCCTGAAACAATGGTAAATAATAGAAATCAGTTAGCAAAAGCAGATCATAATGATATTTTGGACAAATTGTCAAAAAGCCAGATGATTGACCCATTGTATCAACCATTTGGAAATGGACATACGGCAGAAGAAATTTGTAGAATTATGGAAGATTATAATGAGAGGGAGAGATTATAATGAAATATGCATTAATTGGATGTGGAAGAATTTCCCCGAATCATATTGTCGCAGCTCAAAAGAACAATCTTGAAATTGTGGCTTTATGTGATATAGTGTATGAGAATATTGAGGATAAAATCAGGAAGTTTGATTTACCGGAATCTGTAAAAAGATATACGGATTATCGTGATATGCTACAAACTGAAAAGCCAGAGTTGGTTGCGATAGCCACTGAGAGCGGTAAACATGCACAGATAGCTTTGGACTGCATGGATTTTGGGTGCAATATTATTATCGAAAAGCCTATCGCATTGTCGATTGAAGATGCTGATGCAATTGTTGAGAAAGCGGAGAATATGCATTTGAAAGTTTGCGCCTGTCATCAGAATCGTTTTAACAAGTCAATTCAGAAGATCCGGGAGGCAGTAGAAAAAAAGAGATTTGGAAAGATGTTTTATGGAACGGCTCATGTTAGATGGTGCAGAGATCGCGAATATTACGATAGGGCTAGTTGGCGTGGAACATGGGAACAGGATGGCGGAGCACTAATGAATCAATGCATTCATAATATTGATTTACTTCGATGGATGCTGGGAGATGAAATAGAAGAAGTAGTCGGCATGACAGACCGCCTTCATCATGATTACATTGAGGCGGAAGATTTGGGAATAGCGTTAATTAAGTTTAAAAACGGTGCATATGGAATTGTGGAGGGAACAACAAATGTGTATCCAAAAAATTTAGAAGAAACTTTATATTTGTTTGGAGAAAAAGGAACTGTAAAGGCGGGAGGACAGTCTGTTAATGTAATTGAAGAATGGCGGTTTTCTGACATGCTTGATGATCCGGAGGAAATAAAGCGGAGGTTTCATGAAAACCCTCCTAATGTTTATGGTTATGGACATACGCCTTTATATGCAGATGTTATAGATGCGATTATAAATGACAGGGCTCCGTATGTGGACGCAAGGGCAGGCAGGCGGGCCTTAGAATTAGTTTTGGCAATTTATAAGTCGTCTTTTGCGCACAGAAGTGTTCAATTGCCATTAGAACAGTGCACAACAAATGAATTTAAAGGCAAATTTATTTAATTACAAGGATGAATATTTAATGAACTTCACATATGAATGGTATGCTGGTTTTATAAAAAATTTAAAAAATCAAGGTTATAATTTTGCTGATTATCATAGCTGGAAGAGAGATCACAAAACTGTGATCTTAAGACATGACGTTGACTTTAATCTGGCTGCTGCTGCAGAGTTGGCTGAAATTGAAAGTAAAATTTTTGAGGGGGGGGGGTATAAGAGGTAAAGCCACATATTTTGTTTTAGTCAGTACAAATTTTTATAATATTTTTTCTAAGGACTCGAAAGAATATATTTCTAAAATAATGGAGTGCGGCGGAGAAATTGCATTACATTTTGATGAAACGCAGTATGAAATGAATGATGAGGAAGAACTTATAACGCACATTATAGAAGAAAGGAATATTTTACAGGGCGTAGCAGGTATGCCTGTTCGTGTGGTTTCAATGCATCGGCCGTCAAAGCAATTTTTAACAAAAGATTTAAAAATAGAAGGAATAATTAATGCGTATGGAAAAGAATACTTTTCAGAGATGAAGTATATTTCTGATTCGCGGAGAAATTGGCGTGAAGATGTAGATAATCTTGATTTTGAAAATTATAAACGTTTCTGTATATTGACTCATCCAATATGGTACGATCAAACAGAAAAAGAAAATATTAAAGCGGCGTTATATGATCAGATTATAAAATCATTGCGGGACAAGTGGTCATATTTCGAAGAAAATATAAGTAATTTTGAAACTATATTCAGTTTAAACGAGATTAATATATTAATGGAAAAGATCAAGAGGTTAAATAATGAAATCATATAGGGCAGTTGAAGTATATGAATTTTTGAGAAAATTTGGTCATGACATATATTTGGTCGGAGATACTGAAATTGAAATCAAGGGAGTATCTTCATTAGAAAATTATAAAAATGACAGTCTTACATGGATAAAGCCGGGGCATAATATAGATGAAGAACAGGGAATAAGAGCATTAGTGTTGTCTCAGGGAACAAATAAGACAGCAGATGTAATGTTTTATTGTGATAATCCTAAGTTTTATTTTTTTAAGGCAGCAGAATTATTGATGGATACAAAAAGAGAGCCAGTTATATCTTCAACAGCAATAATTGCTAAATCTGCTAAATTAGGAGATTTCGTATCAATTGGGCATTATTCTTTTATTGGTGAAAATGTTGTGATAGGAGACAATACTCAGATTGGAAGTCATGTTACAATAGAAGAAAATGTTAAAATTGGGGATAATTGCTGCATAAAGTCAGGGGCGGTTATAGGCGGAAGAGGCTTTGGATATTCGAAAGTAGATGGTCAATATTTACCTGTTTCTCATTTTGGGGGAGTTATAATAGGTGATTATGTTGATGTTGGCAGCAATACCTGCATTGATAGGGGAACTTTAGATGATACAATAATAGAAAATGGGGTAAAAATTGATAATTTATGTCATATAGCACATAATGTTTTGATTAAAGAAAATAGTTGTATTGTAGCCAATTCAACTATTGGAGGAAGTGCAAAGATCGATCAGGGAAGTTATATAGGGATTAGCGCCTCAATTCAAAATCAGAAAAGCATAGGCAAAGGGAGCCTTGTTGGTATGGGGGCGGTGGTGACAAAGGATGTTCCAAAAGGTAAAGTTGTTGCTTTTTCACCGGCAAAGGTGATTCGTGAGAGAACGAAAAATGATTTAAAAAAATATTGATAAATTGCAGGCTTTGCTCGTTATTAGGGAGGTTTATGAGTTATTTTATCCATGAAAGCAGTTATGTAGATGAGAATGTACTTATTGGAGACGGTACAAAAATATGGCATTTTTGTCATATCCAATCAGGCGCCTCAATCGGTGAGAAGTGTTCTTTGGGGCAAAATGTTAACATTTCAAATAATGTTAGGATAGGAAATGGTGTAAAAATTCAAAATAATGTTTCTGTTTACGAGGGCGTAGAATTGGAGGACTTTGTCTTTTGTGGACCATCATGTGTATTTACAAATGATCTGACTCCAAGAGCAAGATATCCTAAGGGGCATCAAGGTTATAAGCCAACAGTAGTTAAAGAAGGCGCGAGCATTGGAGCTAATGCAACAATTATATGTGGAAATGTAATAGGAAAATGTGCGATGATTGCGGCCGGTTCAGTAGTTACGAAAGATGTGCCAGATTATGCGCTGGTGGCAGGAGTGCCAGCAAAAATGATTGGTCGAGTAGATGAATATGGAAATATTACAGAAAGATTTGAGGTTTAAAGATGGAATTTCGGGATTTAAAAAAACAGTATCTAATGTTAAAAAAAGAAATTGATGCGAGCATACAGAATGTTTTGACAAATACTAATTTTATTTCCGGAAAACAAGTTTTTGAATTAGAAGAGAAGTTAGCGGATTACGTCGGGGTGAAGCATTGTATTACTTGTGCGAATGGGACCGATGCCCTGCAGTTATCTTTAATGGCATGGGGAATAGGCATGGGAGATGCGGTATTTGTTCCTGATTTTACTTTCTTTGCCAGTGCAGAAGTTATATCTTTGATGGGGGCCAGTCCGGTCTTTGTTGATGTAAGAAAGGATACATTTAATATAGATACGGAGAAATTAAGGAAGTCGATTCAGCAGGTAATCGAAGAAAAACAATTTGTTCCAAAGGCGATTGTGGCAGTTGATTTGTTTGGACAACCAGCAGAGTATGATAAAATTAAAGAAATAGCAAATGAGTTTCACTTGTTCGTGTTGGAGGACGGTGCGCAGGGATTTGGAGGTGAGATAAGTGGAAAGAAGGCATGTTCTTTTGGGCAAATTTCTACAACCAGTTTTTTTCCTGCGAAACCTCTCGGGTGCTATGGCGATGGAGGAGCTGTTTTTACCGATAATGATGAATGGGCTGATTTAATCGCATCGTTTCGTATTCATGGAAAAGGAAGTTTTAAATACGATAATGTGCGAATTGGTATGAATTCCAGATTAGATACATTGCAGGCTGCTATACTATTACAAAAATTGTATGCTTTTAAAGAATATGAGCTAGATAATGTTAATAATGTGGCGGAAATGTATACGGAGAGACTTCGGGAGATTGTTGAAGTGCCTGTTATATTAGATGGATATTTATCGAGCTGGGCGCAGTATACGATTCGGCTTACGAATGGTGAAGAGAGAAATGGGTTACAAAAGTATTTGGTAGAAAAGGGAATTCCCAGTATGATCTATTATCCGAAACCTCTTCATAAACAGGCGGCTTTTGCATCATGTGTAGACCATGAATTGGAAGATCAGTATCAGTCAGCGACGGAACTTTGCGAGAAGGTGTTGTCTTTGCCTATGCATCCATACATGACGGAGGACAATGTCAGGGTAGTTACTGATTCTGTAAAGGAGTTTTTAAACAGGTGAGTATAAGTAAGAAAAAGATGTATATTATTACACAGCATTACCCTTTTGGTTATGGTGAAAAGACATTTATCGAACCTGAGTTAAAGCGATTAAGGGATAGTGGCAAGTTTGAAATTACAATTATATCGACTGCCGGCACGAATGAAAAGAGAACTTCTGATGTTGAAAAGGATATTTCAGTGATTCATATTCCGATGGTTTCTGTTTTGAAAGATATGAAAAGATTTTGCTTAAGTGTGAAATATGGTATGTCATATTTCTTTACGAGATCCATAAAGTCTGAGCGAATAGAGGTGATAAGGGGAAAAAACTGGCTGAAAAAATTGTATGAGTCCATTTATTTTTTTGTACAGGCGCAATTATTATATCATGATTTGATGCAAAAGGGAATTTGGCTAGATGGAGCAATTATATATACTTACTGGTGTCATATTCAAACACTTGCATTTGCATTACATAAAGATGAGTGGAGTGATTTAAAACTTATTTCTCGTATTCATGGAGCTGATTTATATGATGAGCGGACTTTTCATAATAGACAGCCTTTTCAGAAAATTACGGATAAAAAGCTAGATAGACTTTTTTTTATAGCTAAATCAGGAAGGGATTATTATGTAAATAAGCTGAAAAATTATTCAGACAAGAAATATGTATTAAGCCGCTTGGGGACAGAAGACGTAGAAGATTATGATAAGATGCGACTAGAACAGAGGAAAACAGAAGAATTTCTTATTGTGAGCTGTTCAAATATGATTTCATTAAAACGCATAGATCTGATCGTACAAGCGTTAAGCTTGATAAGGAGAGAACATATTAAGTGGGTTCATTTTGGCGATGGTCCAGAGCGTAAGCAAATCGAAGAGATAGCTGCTCTATATTTGGATAACTTACCTAATATCCAATATGAGTTCAAGGGACAAACAAATAATATAGATGTATTAGCTTTTTACAGGGAATATAATATAGGATGTTTTATTACTGCGTCTCAATCTGAGGGATGTCCTGTCAGTATACAAGAGGCGCTTTCCTATGGTATCCCTGTTATTGCTACAGCAGTGGGCGAAATTCCTTATATGGTGAAAGATAATGGGATTTTGCTTCCTTCGGATCCGTTACCGGGTGAAATTGCCGGTGCAATAGAAGAAATGTACAGTATGTCGGATGAGAGGCGGAAGAAAATGGAGGAGGAGTCAAGAGATTTGTGGGAAATTGATTATAATGCAGAAAAGAATTATAAATTTTTTATAGACAATGTGTTAGCTTTATAATTTTAGAACTTATCAGCTAATCTTGTAAATAAAATTGCTTTATGTTATATTTATGCCTGTACAAAGTATGGAAAAGAGGTTGCAGATACATGGATAATATAGAAGTTTCGGTTTATTGTCTTTCATATAATTGTGTGAATTTTATAGAAAAAGCCATTGATGGAATAGTAAATCAGAAGACAAATTTTAATTATAAACTTATTATCCATGATGATGCATCAAGTGATGGGACAGCGGACGTAATAAGAAAAAAGGTAAAGGAATATCCTGAGAAAATATATGCTATTCTTCAGGAGAGGAATCAATACTCCAGGGGGATAAATATTTTGAAAGAATATTTAGAACCCAATGTAGAGGGTGATTTTGTTGCAATATGTGAAGGTGATGATTGCTGGATTGATAATAATAAATTACAATTACAGTATGATTTTATGAACGAACATCCAGAATGTTCGCTTTGCACACATAATACGATAGATTATGATTTAGCAAGTGGAAAAAAGGGATTATTTAATCACTGGGAAGCATGCCATGAGCTGACAGTAAATGAAGTTTTCGAGAGCGGCGGCGTGCATACCTCATCTTATTTTCTTAGAAAAAGTTGTGCAGATTGGCCAGGAGATCAATATTGGTTTGGTGACTATATGATGTTAACATGGGCTTTTTATAGAGGAAAAGTTTTTTCATTGCCTCAGGTTATGTCGATATATAATAGAAACAATACAAACGGTTTCATGCATCAATTACAAACGGAAACTTTAAGCGAAAGAAATAAAAAAAGACGAATGAAAATAGAATATTTACACGAATTTAATCAGATAACACAATGTAAATACAGTGATATTGTTAAGCGTGTATGTGAAAGTATAGAGTATCATTGCAGCAGAGAAGAATGTGATTTTATTATTTTACATTCAAAATCTAAAAAGGATTGCATTAAAGCAGCCCAAAAAATGTCATCACAGGAATATTATAAAAACTATATAAAATCAAGACATGGTTTTGGCCGCATCATGGCCAGATTCAATTATGAAGGTTATTTTTGTTACCCTTTATGGAAACTGATTAAAAAACTATATCCGATAATTTTTAAAAATTAGGAATAAAGTATGCAAAGTAAAAAAGTTTTTTTTAACTTTATATGGCGGTTTGCGGAGCGTTGCGGGGCACAGCTCGTTGCCTTTGCAGTATCTGTGATTCTGGCTCGAGTTTTGGAACCAGATACGTACGGTACAATTGCACTGATGCTTGTGTTTACCAATATTGTTCAAGTGTTTGTTGACTCTGGGTTTGGCAATGCATTAATCCAGAAAAAAGATGCGGATGATATTGATTTTTCCACTGTATTTTATACAAATGTAGTGTTGTGTTTTTTTGCATATATGTTTTTATATTTTTCTGCTCCGTTTATTGCGTCGTTTTATCATGATGCTTCGATGTCTTCTATGATTCGTGTCTTAAGTTTAACAGTTGTTATTTCGGGTCTTAAGAATGTTCAACAGGCATATGTTTCAAGGCATATGATGTTTAAACGTTTTTTTTACTCAACACTTGGAGGAACAATTTGTGCTGCAGTGGTTGGGGTTTTATTAGCGTACATGGGATATGGTGCATGGGCACTTGTAATCCAGCAGGTTTTAAATGTTGGCATAGATACACTTATTTTATGGATTACGGTGAGGTGGCGTCCCATATGGACATTTTCTATGGACCGCCTTAAAGTTTTGTTTTCTTATGGATGGAAACTTCTAATATCAGGTCTTTTAGATGTGACATATAATAATCTTCGCACTTTAATTATTGGTAAAAAATATAGCTCGTCAGATCTTGCATTTTATAATCATGGAATGAGATTTCCTGAATTGATTGTGGTTAATATTAACAGTAGTATTGACAGTGTTTTGCTGCCGGCAATGAGCAACGTACAAGATGAACGTACTCATGTGAAAAATATGACATCCAGGTCTATCAGAGTAAGTGTATATGTTATGGCCCCACTGATGATGGGGCTTGCATTTGTTGCTCCAATACTAATTCCAGTATTGTTGACGGATAAGTGGATTCCTTGTGTTTTTTATCTTCGTATTTTTTGCATCTCATATATGTTCTATCCTATCCATACAGCTAATTTGAATGCGATTAAAGCGTTAGGGCGGAGCGACCTATTTTTAAAACTTGAGATATATAAGAAGATTTTGGGAATGATTTTGCTTTTATCCACAATGTGGTTTGGTGTTAAGGTTATGGCTTACAGTGTCTTGATTGGCTCTGTAATAAGTCAGCTTATAAATGCGCAGCCGAATAAGAAACTGCTTGACTATGGTTATTTGGAACAGTTGAGGGATATTTGCCCTAGCATTTTGCTTGCTGCAGCAATGGGACTTGCCATTTATCCACTTGGAAGACTGGAGATTCCATCATTTATGATATTAATTATGCAAGTTACCCTCGGTGCACTTTTTTATATTGTCGGATCTATTATATTTAAAATAGATTCGTTTTATTATATTTTGGAAATCTTAAAATCGATAAGGATAGGAAACAGGGTGAAAAAACATGTTGAATAAAATTTTAGTTACAAGGTCATCCATGCCATCATATGAAGAATATATAGAAGCAATTAAGCCATTATGGGATACTCATCAGCTTACAAATATGGGTCAGTATCATCAGGAGCTGGAAAGAAGGTTGAAGGAATATTTAAATATACCGGAGCTTTCACTTATGGTTAATGGTCATATGGCTTTGGAATTAGCAATTCAGTCGTTTGGATTCCCAGAGGGGGCGGAAGTCATAACGACTCCTTTTACATTTATTTCCACTACCCATGCGATTGTCCGAAATCATTTAAAGCCTGTATTTTGCGATGTAAAAATGGATGATGGTACAATTGATGAGTCTAAAATAGAAGACTTGATAACAGAAAATACGGTGGCAATTATACCGGTACACGTATATGGAAATGTATGCAATGTGGAAAAGATAAAAGAGATTGCGGACAAATATTCTCTTAAAGTTATATATGATGCCGCCCATGCTTTTGGTGTAGAATATAAGAATAAAGGAATTGGAAATTATGGGGATGCGTCTGTATTTAGTTTTCATGCGACGAAGGTATTCAACACAATTGAAGGGGGTGCTGTTGCTTTCTCAAATCCTAAATTATATGATAAGCTTTATAATTTAAAGAATTTTGGAATACGTGGAGAGGAATTGGTAACCGATGTTGGCGCTAATGCGAAGATGAATGAGTTTTCTGCGATTATGGGGTTATGTAATTTGAACCACATAGAAGAAAATTTTGAAGAACGCAGAAAAAGGTATGATTTGTATAAGAAAATTTTAGGGAATGTTAAAGGGATTTGCCAGTTTGAGAGCAGTAAAGAAGCTAGCTGTAATTATGCGTATTTTCCTATTTTGGTGAATGATGATTATTGTATGACAAGAGATGAGCTATACGATCAGCTTAGAGAGCATAACATATATTCCAGAAAGTATTTTTATCCTCTTACATCTGATCAGGCATGTTTTAAAAACAAGTACAAAAATGACAATTTGGATATTGCAAGAGAGATTGCCAGTAAGGTACTGGTATTACCTCTTTATGCGGACCTGGAAATGGAAAATGTGGAGGAGATTGCTAACTTTATTTCAGCAGGGTATTAGAGGATATATGAAAGGTTTTCTTTGATTTTAGGAGCTGATTTAGGGAATGGGAGGTTTGAAAATGGATGATGATAAGGGGCCATTGCCAATAAATGGGTTCTGTATAGACAAAATTTCGAGGGGGGGGGGCGGAGAACAAAGCAGAAATACTGAAGTAGTAAGAAATAGTAATTTAGAAATATTACGAATTATTGCAATGCTAACTATAATCTCCCACCATTATGTGGTGAATAGTGGAGTGACAGAGTATTTTGACTTTTCTCATATTACGGTCAACATGATTTTTCTTCAGTTATGGGGCATGTGGGGGAAAACTGCAATTAATGTTTTTGTTTTAATTACAGGATATTTTATGTGTACAAAACAATTAACTGTGAAGAGATTCATGAAAATGTATTTAGAAGCAAAGTTTTATTGTATTAGTTTCTTTCTGATATTTTTAATCTTTGGCTATGAACAATTGACTTTGAAAAATATTTTTTTAATTTTTTTTGGAAATGTACATAATATAGGAAACGGATTTACAGCTTCCTTTTTTATGTTTTATCTATTTATTCCTTTTTACAACAAATTATTAGATCATTTGAATAAAATAGAACATTTAATACTAATAGGATTACTGTTAGTGATATATACAGGAGCATCAACCTTCTTTTTTTGTAGTACAGTTTTCAATGAGCCGGTATGGTATATGGTTTTATATTTTGTGGCTGCTTATATAAAAAAATTTGGAGCAAATACATGGTTAAAAAGAAATAGGAAAATTGCTCCAATTGTATGTATGTTGATTATTTTAGCATATATATCAGTTTTTTTTGTTGATTATGTGGGCGCCCAATTCGGTTTTACAAATTGGCAGTTTATGGTAGCCGATTCAAATAAATTTTTAGCTTTTATGATAGGAACCGGTGCTTTTCTGATATTTAATAATTTAAAGATAGGGCACAGCAGTAAAATCAATAAGATTGCCGCATCGACATTTGGCGTGTTATGCATACATGCGAACTCTGATACAATGCGCTTTTGGCTATGGAAGCAGATTTTAAATGTAAGAGGAATGTATTTTGATAATTTGGCAAACTTGATATTGCATGCCGCAATATCGATTCTTATGATTTTTGTGATTTGTATTAGTATTGATATTATGAGAATTCATTTTATTGAAAGACCATTTATGAATTATTTAACAAGGTATAAATGGTTCAATGCGAATATTTTAGAGCTTTTAGAGCAGGTTATATATAAAGTAAAGAGCACATTTTAGCAATTTTATCAGTTATTATTAGGACGGATGTAGACAGGCGACATTTTTGGACAACTTTTTAAGACATTTAATTTAATAATAAAGAATATTTACATAATTAGAGGCAATTCAATATGCAATAATGTGTAGATTATTTTTACATTGAAAAACAAAATAAATAATGATACACTTGTAACGGAATAGAATGCAAATTTAAAAAGATTATTGTAGTAATCGATAGACAGATTAGGGATGGTGACAAATGGTCTTAGGTATATATGGTTCAGGTGGAGCGGGAAAAGAGGTAAAAGAGATTGTAGATGAATTGCATCATTGGGATGAGATTGTATTTATTGATGATATGGTGCCTGCCGATACTTTTAAGGACGTGAAACGTATGCCGTTTGAACAGTTCCAAAATGAGTTTAATGCTGAGACAGCTGAAGTTGTGATTGCGCTTGGAGAACCTAAAAATAAAATTATTTTATATAATAGGATAAAAGCTGCGGGTTTTGGCTTAGCCAATGTTATACATAGGACAGCATGGGTTAGTCCGACAGCGACGATTGGAAAAGGAGTAATATTGCGTGCTGGTGTTGTTGTAAGCGCTGATGCGTATATAGGAGATAATGTGACAATTTTAGAGTGTTCACATATCGGGCATGATGTAATAGTAAATGATCATTGCCAAATAGCTGGATTTGTAATAATAGGTGGACATAGTGAGGTTGGAGAAGGAACTTATATAGGCTTGAGTGTTCCAGTGAAAGAAGGTATAAAGATAGGAAGATGTGCTGTGGTAGGGATGGGGTCGGTAGTTTCACGAGATATACCAGATGATGTAATTGCTTTGGGAAATCCGGCACGTGGTATAAGAAGAAATGATGATGATTCCAGGGTTTTTAGGTGAGATGTCCATTAAAATCAAGGTTTCTATAATAGTTTGAAACAAAAACAGGTAGTTTTTGATGCTGCCCGGTGTGGAGGAATTAGATAGTGAATAAATTATTGGAAAATAAAAATATTATTGTAACGGGGACTGCGCGAGGGATGGGTAAACAGATGGTTGAATTGTTTGCACAGAACGGAGCGAATGTATTTGCACATGCAAGAACTGAAAATGATGAACATAAATTATATTGCCAAGAAATTTCCAGCTTGTATGGAGTTCGTATTTTTCCAATTTATTTTGATTTAAAGGATTTTTCTGCTGTTAAAGATGCAGTAAAGATGATAAGAGGAGTTAAGTTACCGATAGATGGCTTAGTAAACAATGCCGGTATTACGTATAATGCATTGTTTCAAATGACTGATATAGAAGAGCTTAGGAACCAATTTGAAGTAAATTTTTTTGCACCATATTTATTTACGCAATATATTTCTAAACTTATGATACGAAATAGAAAAGGAAGTATTGTAAATATTTCGTCATCGGCGGCATTAGATGGTAATTCTGGTAAATCTGCTTATGGGGCTTCGAAGGCGGCATTACTTACTATGACTCTTTGCATTTCTGAGGAGTTAGCCGCTGCTGGAATCCGGGCAAATGTTATATGCCCAGGTGTGATTGAAACGGATATGATTGCCACTATGCCTGAGTATGTTACAGATATTCAAAGGGAAGCAACATTTTTAGGAAAGCTTGGAACGACGGTTGACATAGCGAACACTGCAGTTTTTTTGCTATCAGATTATTCTTCTTATATTACAGGACAAGTATTTCGGGTGGATGGAGGCGTTACAGAATATAAAAAGAGACAATAAAACAAAATGTTTTGGATAAGTTATAATTTATGGAAGGAGTCATGAATGACACAACATACGATTCAAGTTTTGAGGGAAACCAAGTTAGCGCTTTATATATGGGGAGCCGGGGAAGTGGCAGAAACCATAACCGAAGCCTTAAAAAGAGAGAATATTAGTATTGACGGATACGTAGTGGATTCCCCTTATATAAAAGAAAACGAAATATCAAAAGAAAATTTGCTTGCTTCAGGCGTAGAATATAATTTAGTAAGAGGCTTTTTATCTGCATTTTTTATGACTGATGAGGAAGTAAAGGAGAATTGGCCAGGTTGTAAAAATGTAATTACGATTGCGGACAGCTATGAACCGTTGATGGTAGAAAGAATGCCAGAGATTTATTATAAGCAAAATAAAAGTGCATTCAACAAAGTTAGAACATGCTTCAAAGATAATTTATCTAAAGAATCGTTTGATGAATTTATAGATGCGAAAATTACGGGAATAAATACAAGGATAATTCCATTAGTTGAAAAAGCTCAATATTTTTTTGAAAATGCCCCATGGAAATATGAAAAAACAGATGTTTTAATTGATGGGGGGGCATATGACGGTGATAGCATATTAAACTTTATAAAGCTGAGAGGAGCTGACTATACTCAGATTATAGCCTGTGAACCGGATAAGACTAATTACAAAAGTTTGTTAAGGAATATTCAAGATAACCATATAGAAAATATTCAAACAATAAATAAAGGTTTATATAGAGAACCAACTATTTTGAAATTCGCTTCATCAGGAACAAGGATGTCTTCAATTGATGGTTTAGGTGAAGAAGAGATTGTTGTGGATACCATAGATAACATTGCAGGGGAATGGGATGTTTCGATTATCAAAATGGATATTGAGGGTTCTGAAATAGACGCACTTAACGGTGCGATAGATACGATTCAACGATGCAGGCCTATTTTGATGATAAGTGCATATCATAAAAAGGATGATATATTAAAGATATTTGATTTTGTTAATAAAAATGCAGAAGGTTATGAATTCTTTTTCAGGTGTCATAAGCCTATTGCAATAGATGCTGTGTTATATGCTGTTCCCAAAGAACGGGTAAAATAATTTTAAGAAAAGAGGAAAAATAATGACAAATTTAGAAATGTATAAGCAGGCTTTTTGTGAAGCATTTGAGATAACGGAGGATAAACTTGCAGGATTGAAATATCAGGAGATTCCATCTTGGGATTCAGTCGGTCATATGAATCTTGTTGCCAACATCGAGGAAGCTTTTGATATTATGATGGATACAGAAGATATAATAGATTTAAATTCTTTTGAAAAGGGACAGGAAATTCTTTCCTCTAATTATGATATAAAGTTTTAGGATATAGGGCGAGAGGTTAGATATGGAATTAACGGCGATTAATGTGAGAAAAAGAATCTTGAAAATGGCCAATAATTGTGGACGAAGTACGCATATTGGTGGCTCTCTATCTATGGTAGAATTACTTACTGTTCTGTATAGAGATATGATGTCATATAAGCCAGATAATCCATCCTGGGATGATAGAGATCGATTTATCCTTAGTAAAGGACACTGTGTTTTAGCATTATATGCTGTTTTAGGTGAGTGCGGGTTAATCAAAGAACAAGAAATGGGAACTTATTTACAGGATGGAAGTAATTTTGGGTCTCATCCGGTTATGGATTTAGAACATGGTATAGAAAGTTCAAATGGAAGTTTGGGACAAGGAATTTCCATGGCCGTTGGGTTAGCGAAAGCTGCAAAATTAAAGAATCAGAAGCATAAAATATATGTGCTTATTGGAAATGGAGAATGTAATGAGGGAACAGTATGGGAAGCAGCGATGTTAGCGGCTCAGTGGAAATTGGATAATTTGACAGTAATTTTGGATAATAATAAGTTGCAGAGTGATGGATATAGTGACGGAATTATTGATTTATCTAATGTAGGAGATCGTTTTTCTACTTTTGGTTTTTGTGTGAAAAAGGTTGATGGTCATAGTGAAAAAGAGGTTTTACAGGCTTATAGAGCGGAATGTTCTGGGAAACCTAAAATTATTATTGGAGAAACCGTTAAAGGAAAAGGTATCTCTTTTATGGAAAACAATAATGAATGGCATCACAATAGACTGACGAACAAAATATATATGCAGGCACTGAATGAGTTGGAGGTGCATGTATGATAGAAGTGAATGAGAAAAATACGAAAATGTGGTCGAATATCGGTCCAAGAGCAACGTACGGATTAGCATTATTAGACTTGATAGAAGCGAATAGTAGAGTGTATGCGTTGTCAGCTGATTTAGGTGGATCGTCTGGAATGACCAGACTTATGTCAGTGTATCCTGACCATTACTTAAATACAGGTATAGCGGAACAGAATTTAATTGGTGTATCAGCCGGATTAGCAAAAGAAGGGTTAATCCCATTTGCATCATCATTTGCACCATTTATAACGCATCGTTGTGCGGATCAAATCCGAATGAATATGGGCTATATGCATCTGAATATAAAAACAGTAGGATTAGGAAGTGGTGTTTCTATGAGTATACTGGGTAATTCACATTATGGGATAGACGACATGTCTTTTATGCGTTCTATACCAGGCATGACGATTCTTTCTCCTTGTGATTGTGCAGAATTAGTAATGTGTGTGAATGCGGCAGCAGAATATGAAGGGCCCGTATACATTCGAATGACTGGTGAACCGAGAATGCCAAGAGTCTATGAGAATGGGTTTGAGTTTCAAATAGGCAAGGCAAACAAGTTGTGCAGTGGAGAAGATGTTATGATTGTTGCAACGGGAAGTATGGTTGCAACGTCACTGGATGCGGCAAGGGTTTTAGCTCAGAAGGGTGTAGAAACAACAGTTATAGATATGCATACAATTAAGCCACTGGATTTATCAATTTTTGAGAATATCCCTGTTAGATGCAAGTTAATAGTTACGGTGGAAGAGCATAGTATAATTGGTGGGTTGGGGACTGCTGTGGCACAATATATTGCTAGTCAAGATGGTTTGCCAAAAGTTCTAAATATTGGACTGCCAGATGAATATGTTAAAGCAGGCGGATATGCATACATGTTAAATATGTGTAATTTGACAGGCGATGCTATAGTACATTCAATTCTAAGAAAGATTGAGGCAGGAGGATGAAAATAATTGTCTTCTTATAGTCGAACAGGGATTTTATAGGTATTAGGCTTTGCCTGGTAATTGAAGAGACTATATTAAAAATATAAATATGAGGTGTAACGATGCGGTTTGAAGATATATTACAGATTTCTCCATATGCTCTCACCAGAGACGATAAGGAAAAAATGCTGACAGCCAGATTATTGGAACTTACGGAATATCATAAAAAAAACTGTTCAAAATATCAAAATATACTAAATATTATTTCATACGAAAAAGAAAAGGTAGGCTCTTATAAGGACTTACCTTTTTTGCCAGTACGACTTTTCAAAGAAAGGGAGCTAAGAAGTGTGTCTAAAGAAGACATTGTTAAAGTAATGACTTCTTCTGGAACAACAGGACAGTCTGTTTCCAAAATATATTTAGATAGAGTTACATCTGAAAATCAACAGAAGACAATGGTTAAGGTAGTAAAAGATTTCATTGGCTCCAGCCGCATGCCTATGATTATTGTGGATTGCCCATCGGTTGTAAAAGACAGAAATATGTTTTCTGCCAGGGGAGCGGGTATATTAGGATTTTCTATATTTGGAGCAAAAAAAATATATGCGTTAGATGATAATATGCAGCTTAATATTAATCAACTTAACGAATTTTTAGAAAAATACAAAAATCAAAAAATATTATTATTTGGATTTACATTTGTGATATGGCAGCATTTCTATAAAGAACTCGTCAGATTAAAAGGAGAGGGGATACGAGTTGACCTGTCTAAGGCAATTTTAATACATGGTGGCGGGTGGAAAAGACTTATTAATGAAGCGGTTAATCCAGAGGAATTTAATACTAGATTGAAGGATATATGTGGTCTTAATTCTATACATGATTATTATGGTATGGTAGAGCAAACAGGGTGCATTTATATGCAATGTGAGTGTGGACACTTACATGCAAGTATATTTTCTGATGTATTAATTCGAAATCCAAAAGATTTTTCAGTATGTGCGCCTGGTGAAAAGGGGATTATCCAGGTTGTTTCAACAATTCCGGAATCTTATCCCGGGCATTCTCTGTTAACAGAAGACGAGGGCATTATTTTAGGAGAGGATGATTGTCCTTGCGGTAGGAAAGGCAAGTATTTTAAAATTCTCGGAAGACTTCAAAATGCTGAAATTAGAGGATGTAGTGATACTTATGCGGTAGATCATGCAAAAAAAGAGGCAGATAAGGATGCTCATACGGATGGCAATGTATTGAATCGTATATCTTATTTGGTTGGTGATAAAAGTATTCTTGGCAATATGCAGTCAGTATTTACGAAAGAAATTTTTGATACTGTAATTACTGAATTTTTAAACGATGTATCCAAAGAATTATTAAGAAGTTCAGTTGCAAAATCATTTCCAGATGTTATATCGTTAGGGTTTTGGCTTAGAAAGGCTTCTATGAACAACCTCAAAAAGAAATTTGGATATACAGATAATAATATTCATTTTGGAAGAGGTGTCGCTTTGCATATAGCACCATCCAATGTTCCAGTAAATTATGCATATTCTTTATTTGCAGGTTTATTATGTGGGAATGCGAATATAGTCAGAGTACCATCGAAAGATTTTCCACAGGTTTCGATAATTAATAATGCCATCAAAAAGGTTTTGGAAAATTATCAGGAGATTAGAGCATATATCTGCTTGATCAGATATGGCAGAGATTCCTCAATTAATGATTATTTATCGAGCATGTGTGATGTACGAATTATCTGGGGAGGCGATAGAACTATCACGGAGATAAGAAAGTCGCCGCTTCTTCCCAGAGCTACAGAAATCACTTTTGCTGACAGGTATTCTTTGGCAATTATTGATTCTGATGTCTATATGGAAATGGGAGATAAGAGATGTGTGGCATCTGACTTCTATAATGATACTTATTTAACGGATCAAAATGCATGTACCAGCCCAAGACTTGTTGTATGGATAGGAAATCATAAGAATGAGGCAAAAGAAGTTTTTTGGAAAGAACTTCACAGTTTAGTAGAAGAAAAATATCATTATCAACCGATCATGGGAGTGGACAAGATATCTCAAAGCTTTCTATTAGCGACATCAGAAGAGGATTTTGGAAATATTGAGATGCTTTCACATAGAGATAATAGTCTGATAAGAGTTCGTGTGACGAAATTGATGCCTTCACTTATGGACTATAAGGGGAATTGCGGATTTTTCTATGAATATGATTGTGAGAATATTATGGATATTTTTGAATTTTGCAATAATACTCATTGTCAGACGATAGGTATTATAGGAAATAAAAATTTGATAAAACCGTTGCTATTTTCGGGTATTAAGGGAATTGATCATGTTGCAGCAGTAGGACATACTATGGATTTTGATTTGATTTGGGATGGATACAATCTTGTGGATAGGCTTACGAGAACAATATCAATTTAATATATAGGGATAAGGATGTGTAATTTATGTGGGATTTGCAAAAGTATGCCAATCATTTAGCGATAATAGATGATCTTGGACCGAAAATAACTTATGGAGAAATGAATAAAATTAGTGCGGAAGTCATGAGGGTAGTTGATAGCAGATGTTTAGTAGTGTCTTTGTGTCAAAATTCGGCAGGATCAATTATCGGATATGTGGCATTTATAAATAATAATATTGTTCCTATTCTTCTTAATGCACAGCTTGAAATTAAATTATTGATAAATCTTTTAGATACTTATGCCCCGAAATATGTCTGGTTACCGGCAAATCAGGCAGATGCGTTTGAAGAGTGGAAAGCAGTATATAGCTGCTACAATTATACGTTGTTAAAAACATCTTATGATATTAATTATACCTTACATGATGAATTAGCACTTCTACTAACAACCTCCGGTTCTACTGGAAGCCCAAAGTTTGTGCGCCAGAGTTATAAAAATATTAAAGCAAATACGGACTCAATTGTGGAATACCTAGAGCTTAATGAGACAGAGAAACCAATCACAACTCTGCCAATGAATTACACATATGGCTTATCTATTATAAACAGTCATTTGATGGTGGGCGCTACAATTCTTGTTACTGATAAATCGTTGATGCAGAAAGAGTTTTGGCAGTTTTTTAAGGATTATGAAGCGACTTCTTTTGGCGGTGTTCCATACACATATGAGATGCTAAAACGACTTCGATTTATGAGGATGAGTTTACCCACGCTTAGAACAATGACTCAGGCCGGTGGAAAGCTGATGCCGGAACTCCATGAGGAATTTGCTTTGTATGCAGCGGAAAATGGAAAGAATTTTATAGTAATGTATGGACAATGTGAAGCAACGGCGCGAATGGGGTATCTGCCAGCTAAGAATGCAGTAAAGAAACGTGGTTCAATGGGAATTGCAATTGCTGGTGGAAAGTTTACGCTTATAGATATGAATGGAAAAAGTATTACAGAGCCATTTGTTACTGGGGAGCTCGTTTATGAGGGAGCTAATGTTACACTTGGATATGCGGAATGCGGTGAAGATTTATCAAAAGGGGACGAACGTGGAGGTATTCTTTATACAGGGGATATGGCACAGTTTGATGAAGATGGTTATTATTATATTGTCGGCAGAAAAAAACGTTTTCTCAAGATTTATGGAAACAGGGTAAATCTTGATGAGATTGACCGACTGATAAAAGAGAAGTTTGAAGACATAGATTGCGCTAGTGCTGGTGTGGATGATCATTTGTATATTTTTGTTACAGATGAAACAAAAGCGAGTTTGGTTAAGGAATTTGTTGTAAAAAAGACAGGGCTTAATCAATCGGCATTTAATATGGTTGTGGTTGATGAGATTCCGAAAAATGATGCGGGTAAAATATTGTATAAACAGTTGGAGAAATATTTTTTACCGGGCTAATATCTGAGAGAGGGTAAATGTCAAACGGAGGCTTGATGTTTACCCTTTAACGGTGTTCAATACTGCTTTTTAACTTGCTATTTAATTTGTCCAGATGTTGTTCCGGGATTTACGGAGCTAATCCTTTGAAGCAGACCGAATCAAAAGTGGATCCCCAGAATGATGTATAGATTATTTTTACATTGAAAAACAAAATAAATAATGATACACTTATAGCAAACTACTTAAAATACTACATGTAAAATTGATTTTTTATTATGTGATATATTTTTGTTGGATTAGTTCTATTTTATGTTAATTATTAATTTCAAGGAAGGTAGGATATGATATTAGGTATATACGGTTCATGTGGAGCAGGAAGAGCGGTTAAAGAGATTTAGGAAATCAAGTGCGTGCCATGAGAATAAGTGATAATGATACTAGAGTTTTTAAGTGATGGAGATAAGTAAATGTTAGCAGAAAAAAACATAATTGTAACAGGATGTTTGCAAGGTATAGGTAAAGAAACATTAAAAATATTTGCACAAAACAGAGCAAATGTGTTTGCGTGCGCTTATAAAAAAGATGACGCATTTGAAATGTTTTGTAAGGATTTATCTATTAGTAATTCGGTAGAGATATTACCATTATATTTTGATATGATGAATAACGAATCCATAAAGGAAGCAGCAAAAGTCATACAAAAAGCAAAAAAGGAGATACATGGATTAGTTAATATTGCAGGAGTTAATAAAGATGCTCTCTTTGGTATGGTAACACATGAAGATATGCTAAATACCTTTCAAGTAAATTTTTTTTCTCAGATACTTTTTACACAGTATATTGTTAAGATTATGCAGCGATATAAAACTGGTGGAAGTATAGTATTCACTTCCAGCATCTCTGCTTTGGATGGCAATTATGGGCAGACAGTATATGCAGCGTCAAAAGCTGCTCTGATTGGGGCTATGAAAACAATGGCGGTTGAATTAGGAGTAAATGGTATAAGAGTGAATGCTGTCGCACCTGGTGTTATTAAAACTCCTATGACAGATGCCTTAGACCAGGATGTAATAAATAAAAAGATTAAAATGATGGATTTACCCAGGCTGGGTGATGCTGATGAAGTAGCAAATACATTTATGTTTTTAATGTCTGATCTTTCTACACATATTTCCGGCCAAGTTATCAGAGTAGACGGGGGAATCAGAGCGTGAAAAAATTATTATAAAATAAAAAATAATAACAGGGGCGGCACATGGTATAGAGCAACAAATGGTCAAATCATTTGCAGTGAGGTTTTGCAGTGTCTGATGAATGAGCGCGTATATCGCAGTTTGAGAGAAATTGTAAAGAAAAAACACAGAGTATGACGAAACCGCCAGATTGTCAGATAATGATAAATCACAGGCGGTATTTTCTATATTGTTTTTTAGCATTTTTGGACAGTCTCATAGGAAGATAACAGTATTAAAATAACAAGATTTAGTTTTAGGATGGTATAGTTTAAGTACTGTTTTTCAAAAAACTTGATTTGGTGAAAGTGGGTAAGAATGACACGACTAAAAAATAAAGTTAAACAAAAATACATCATATTATGTGGTATTCTTTTACTGGGTTTTCTTGCATATGTAGTTCAGTTAACACATGCAGGGCTTTGGTATGACGAGGCAATTGAGTATTTTTATTCAAAGGTAATTTATGGCGTGGTTCCGGGAGGATTCGGACATGTAAATATGTATGAACGAATTTGCAGTACTTATCAGCCTCCTCTTTATAATATATTGATGTATTTTTGGCTAAGCATCTTTGACAGTGAGTTTGGATTTAGGATGGCTGGCGTAATAATAACACTTATAGGCGCCATAGGAATTTTCAAGGGTCTTGAGGAATTAACACAGGATATAAAATATTCATCTTTGGGAACTTTACTTTATATTTTTACCTATAGTGTTGGTTATTATGCCTTAGAATGTGCGGAATATAATTTGATGTTATGCTTTCTGTCGTGGACAGCATATTTTTATATAAGAATTATAAATAGAATGGATGTTCCATCATTGGTGGGATTTTTTATGTGCGCCTGTTTGTCTGTATATAGTCAATATGGCGCTGCTTTTGTAGTAATTGGGATGTTTGTTTCGATTGCTGTACATATAATAAAAAACAGAAATTGGAAACTGCTGCAAAGAACAATATTTATTACAGGTATTGTATTGATAGTGTTCGTTATACCATTGATTATTTTCTTTTTATTACCGCAGATGAATAAGCAGGGAAGTGTCGATGTGTCACATCATCCTGTATTTATCTATAATATAGCGATAGATTTTATAATCAGTTTTGTAAACTCACTTCGGTTTTTTCTGGGAGGCTCAGGTGTTCTTGACTTGGGGCTTCTGATTTGTTTGATAGGGGGGGGGTATGGCTGGATTCTTTACAGGTATTGTTATTGTAAAGAAAGAGAAGGAAATCTTTCCGCTTCTTATTACAATTCTGGTGTCTTGGACATGCTATTTTATCGCAGTGGCGTGTTCTTTCTATGGATATAATAATTGGTCGGGAGCTTTAGGAACCTATAATATTGGTGGAAGATATGCTTTGTTTTTTATACCTGTAGTGCTGCTTACACTTGTTGATGGTGTAAGATTGTTCTTGGATTGGGTGAGGGAAAAGAGAAAGTCAATTTATAAAATATTGGCAGGTACAGTTCTTGCCTATGCAATAGTTTTTTGTGGAATTGGAGTTGTGAAATTAGATTTTGTAAATTGGAATAAAGGGGATGTAAGGGAACTGGTCAGCGCCTGGTATGAAGCTGATGCATATACTTCTAATACGCTAGTACATCAATGGGAGGATGCTGTCTTCCAGTTTTACCTTATTCATGATCAAGAATATGATGAATCGTTTCAGGAGCAAATTTATGCAGCTGAAATTTGGATAAGGACAGCTGAATATAGTGAGATGAAAGAAAAGCTTGGTGAGATGGGGTATCTGGATATGGATGAGTTTTATTACATTTGTCCAGTAAAACAGTATACGGACAGTTACCAGGCATTTATAGATGTGATGGAGGATCATGGTTTTGAAATAAAAAGAGTATATGAAGAAAATACTGCACTTCTTCATCTTGTGAGAAGATTGCCACATAATATGCAATCTATGCTTGAAGAAAAGAAAGAAGAGTGTAGAGCGGGAGGCAGAAATGATAGCTAAATTAAAAAAACGGGATGTAGTATTTGCTTTTGTATTTGCCTTTTTCTTCGGACTTTTTAATGCATATGGAAGAGTATTAAAGGATGTAAGCGAACTGGAAAGTATAGATAAGATGATTATTGTATACAATACCATAATTATTACATTTGCTATGGCTGTGTTTTATCTTGCTTTGAAAGGTACTATGCTTCGGTGTAAGAGAATAAATTATTTGGCCCCAATAAAAAGGGGGGGGTATAAGGGAGATAGGAAGTATTTTATTTATTGTACTCTGGTGATTTTTCTTTTATGGATTCCTGTATTTTTGGCATATTATCCGGGCCTTTTTGCCTATGATGTGATGAGTCAGATTCCTCAAACAATTGGCAGCTATAGTACACATCATCCATTAATTCATACGTTATATCTTCAGTTTTTTTATAATTTGATAGGAGGAAAGTTATTAAATAACTATAATTCTGGAATTGCGTTTGCCTCTTTGGTTCAAATGTTTCTTTTTTCAATGATGATTTCATATACGCATCTGTTTTTCCGCAGGATTGGAGTTCGGAGATGGGTAAGATATATATTAGTAGGTTTAACGGCTATTTTACCTTTTTTCTCAATGCTGGCAATATCAATGACAAAGGATGTCTTCTTTTCAGGGTTTGTAGCGCTTTTTGTTACGAATTTATGTTATTGGGAAAAGGATGAAAATTATTATGGCAGAATGTTGACGGTTATATTTTACATTATTTCAATATGCGGGGTGATCCTTTTCCGGAATAATGGCATTTATGGTGTAGTTACAGTGGCTCTTGGAATTGGATGTTCTCTGATATTGCGAGAAAAAAGATCAAAGCAGTTTCTTTATACATTAGTGGGTCTGTTGATTGGAATATTGATAAACTGTGGGCTCAAAGTAGGATTACAAGCCCAAAAAGGTTCCTTAAATGAGGCATTAAGCCTTCCATATCAGCAGATTTCATGTGTGTATAATCGCAATTATGATAAGTTGGCAGAAGATGAAATGAAACAGATTCGGGATTTTATACCTAATGTAGAACAATATAATCCGTCTCTGTCTGATCCGGTTAAAGCAAATGCGTATGGTGCAGATGACTTAAAAGGCTTTTTGAGCCTTTATATGAAATTGGGATTGAAATATCCTGCATCTTATATAAGGGCTTATACGCAGCATAATTTGGGTTATTTATATATTTTAGATGTTTCTAGTTCAAGAATATATGGATATACGTTGGAGGAGCGTCAGGGATATCTGTTGACTGATACAAAACAGGGATTTGACATAAAGCATAAGTCTTTTATTCCAAGATTAGAGAGAGTTTATGAACGATTATATACAACTAACAAATATCAGGATTTGTTAATTTTAGATTTGTTATGTTCACCTGGTTTTTATTTCTGGGGTATTGTATTGATTATGTTTTACTGCGCCGATCTGCGTTGTAGAAAACTTTTCTATCCTGCTTTGTTTGTGGGAACATATATGTTGACTTTGTTAGATGGGCCTTGTGTTCTTATTCGGTATGCATTGCCTTATATTGTTTGTGTACCAGTGATGTTATGTTTTATGCTGGAAGGAGAGAAAGAGAGTGGCAATCCATGATATGTAGTGGTTAAGCTTTTTGGTATAATAATCTAATCCGCCTTCCGGTATTTCTGGTAGCTATAGTAGGTATTTGGGCAAATCCGCAGTCGTCGCAGTAACCACCGGACATTGAATTCTTTCATAAGTTCCATTTCATTTGGGACATTAGGATTGGCTGGAGTTTTTGTTTGACAAAGATAGAATATTTACTGTGGAACGGTTTGTTGGTATAAGACAGAAATTCGACAACAGATTTTTTCATAGCTAATTCTTGCCAACATAGATTTCTACTCATAAATACAATAGTTTTCATAGAAGCAAACTGTGTGTGGTACTCTTTAATAAAAATGAAACATAATTTCATAAGGAACTATTTTGTACCATCTCTCATTTTTTCTAAATCATATCTAATGTTGTTTATCCTTGACTTTAACTAAATTTCGAAATGGCGTATTTGTTGCTTTTAAAAATTCGTAGATTATTTCAATCTGCGAATTTTTAATACGTAGCTCTATATTTTAAATATCGTCAATTAAAATAGACCCTTAAAAAAATATATATAAATCTTAAAGTGTCATTTTCAAATATAAATTAAAATAATTTACGCCTATTTCTTTCTAATATTATTGGCTATTACCTTATTATTGCCTTATTAAATTGACCATTTTTTTGACCATGTATTTAAGAGAAAAGCCATTTCACAAAACAGTATTTAAATAGTATAACTCCATTTCATGTCAGAACCAAATTAACATTGACAGATAAATAAAAAAGGTTACTATTAACCAAGCAGCTTTAGGAGAGATTCAATATTGTACTATAGTAAGATTGCGCTCGATTAATTCGCAGATTGAAATAATCTGCGAATTAATGAAAGTAACAAATACACTATTTTGAAATGTAGCTAAAATCAGAAAGTAGAAAGTATTAGATATGTTTAGGGAATGGCGGAGAATGGATACGGGGGAGGATAGTATTTTGCGCTATATTAAAGAATACTTCCACAGTTTGTCTCATTGTCTGTACATCTATGGTTATGGAGGAAAAAATGGTAACTTTCTTAATTGTTTTTTTATGGATTATCTTTCTATTTGTCTTTTTAAAACTAAAAGGAAGTGTTGAGAGAAAGAAGGAATATATTCTTGCATTTGCTTTTTTATGTGTTTATCCATATTCTTTGCGTATTATACGAATTTATTAATAAGCGGTTACCATTTAGTAGATGACCATGAGATTATTCGTATTCATTCTCATATACAAAGCAATGGTTTTTTTAATACATTAATTTTATGGTTAAAAAGTGATCTGGCAATTAGATTCCGTCCCACTTATTGGTTGTTACGAGTGTCTGAGACAGCGCTTATTGGAGACAATATGTTTTTGTGGCATATAGTGCAGGCAGTCGTAACTGGTGTAGGCACATTTTCTGTCTATGTATTATCCAGAAAAATGAATTGTCATTATGCATTATCAGTTGTTTTTTCTTTTATTATTTTATGTGGTGAGCAATGTGCCATAATATGGAGCCTAGGGCCGCAGGAAGGGTGGGGATTGATGTTTGTTGCGGTTTCTTATATATGTGTTATTAACTACCATAATAATGCCAGTACAAAAAATTTGATACTTTTGTCAATATGTTCTATTTTATTGGCTGGAATTAAGGAATCATTTCTTGTGATAGTTCCGACGGAAATTCTTTTTTTGGCATATTTGCAAATTTGTTCAGAACAAAATTCCAGTTCAAAGCATTCAATATTTTATTTTTTAAAAAAATCTTAAATTTATAATTTTGAATATTTTTATTACATTTACAGGGATTTTTATAATATTTAGATATGTAGGAACGAATCGAATTGGATATGCCGGAATAGATAGTTCTTTTTCTGTTGCAGATTATTGCACTGCAATTAATGGGATAGTTTCAAAACCATTTTCGCTTTATTTGGATATACTATTAAAATTGATAGTATTTTTGATCTTTCCTTTTTTAGCATTATGTTTTTGCTTTTATAGGATACAAATAAAAAAATTATTTTGGGCGTTTATTCTATTGTTTTATTATTTAGGAACACAGTTTATATTGTATAGCAAAAGTGGAATGTTTGAAAGATATCTAATTCCGTCTTTGTTTGGCTATTTCTTTTTTGTGGTTGTATTACTATATGATTGGTATAAAGGCTTAGATATGCCAAAGCATTATGAAAAGATATATTTTGCTATTTTGGGAATCTTGCTATTTTCTGTATTCAAAATATCAGATGTTAAGGGGGCAGCTCAGGGATATGCCACAGACGGAGTGCAAACTACAGAAATTCTGGAGATTGTAAATACAGTTTCAAATAAAGAAGAAAATAATATTTTAGTGTGTTTTGGATATGAGCAAGATTATGCGGCTTCAGTTTATTTGTGTATTAAATATGGTTTATCAAACGTGTATAATGTACACTATTCAGATAATAGTGATGGTTATTATTATAGAGGGTACCCAGCTTCTGAAACAGGAAAAAGTATAGATATGGAAAATGTAGATGTTTTTGTAGGAAGATCTGATCTTTTAGATAATTTATTTTATGAAAAAGGAATGTCAGAAAGAGATATGGAACAGAAGGAAGTAGGCATGTATAGTATCTACAAAGTAACAAAAAGGTAGGCTGCAAAAATGAAAAACACTATATTATATATTGTTGTACCTTGTTATAATGAGGAAGAAATTATAAAAGATTCCGTTAAAATATTACGTAATAAGTTAAAACAATTAAAAGAAGAAGAAATAATAAATTCAGAAAGTAAAATTCTATTTGTTAATGATGGCAGCCGAGATAAAACAAAATATATTTTGATAGATATTTGCAGAGCAAATAACGATTGTTTGTTAATTAATTTTGTAAAAAATTTTGGACATCAGAATTCAGTTCTGGCTGGTATAAATTACTCTAGTGAGTGTGCAGATGCAATTATTTCAATTGATGCAGATTTACAACAGGATATTAATGCAATCGAAGACTTTGTCAAATTGTATGATCAGGGGAATGATATCGTTTATGGGGTTAGAAATAACAGGAAAACAGATGGGTTATTTAAGCGGTTTTCTGCATTATTGTTTTATAAAATTATGCAGATTTTAGGGTGTAATATTATTACAAATTCTGCTGATTATAGGCTGATGTCGCAAAAAGCAGCACAAACCCTTGAGCAATATACAGAAACTAATATATTTTTAAGAGGCTTAATTCTATTTATGGGTTTTCAGTCAGATATTGTTTATTTTGATGTCAAAGAAAGGGAAAAAGGAAAATCAAAATACACGGTTAGTAAGATGATTTCGCTTGCTATTGATGGAATAACTTCCTTTAGTGTAAGGCCGATTAGATTTATTACTTTATTAGGCTTAATTATTTGCATGCTGAGCATTGGTATGATCACTTATAGTATTGTAACTTATTTACAAGGTGGTATTGTGCCAGGGTATACAACAAATGTTGTTTCTACTTGGTTTATGGGAGGCTTGCTTATGTTTTCTATAGGTATAATCGGGGAATATATTGGAAAGATATATATTGAAACTAAGAAAAGACCAAGATACATTATTGAATCAGCAATTTTAAATAAGGAAACAGAAGAGAAATAAAAATGCAATGGTTACGTAGATTATATAAAGATAGTCTAATAAAGTTTATTTTTATAGGTATGCTAAATACATTGATCGGTACTTCTGTAATGTTCTTGTGCTACCGGTTATTAGGTCTGGGGTGTTGGTTATCAAGCGCTATGAATTATATTGTGGGAAGCATTTTTAGTTATTTTGCAAATAAATATTTTACATTTCAATCCAAAGGTAAGTCACCAACGGAAATAATTAAGTTTTTACTGAACATTTTTATTTGTTATATAATTGCTTATGGATGTGCTAAACCTGCGGTTAAAATTGTTATGTCCTATTTTAAGCCATTGGGTAATAATGCCTTAAATGAAATTGCAATGATAATAGGCATGATATTGTTTGTGTTTTTAAATTATTTTGGACAGAAATTTTTTGTTTTTATAAAAAAGTAAGGTATTTCTTTGTTCAGAGTATCTAAATTAACTCTTCTTCTCACCATAATTCTCCGCGAATCACAATAGACACGCCAACCAGAAAATGATATTATTTTTATTAAGAATTTAACAGAAGAGAAGAGGAATTTGGCAGGATGAAGCAGTGGCTATTGGACAGAACGGGTGATGATCTGAAGAATATCAATTTTATTGATTTTATGGATGATTTTACATCATACGGAGTCGATTCTTTAATAGAAACAAAAGAGTTTGGACTGTGGGAGAGAATATTACAGTTTTTAAAATCCAACAGTGCAGGTTTGGGGGATTTGGACAGAGTTGCGATATTGAATTGTGTCGGTTATCTTGCGAATCTGCGAGGGGACTATAAATCGGCATTTATAAATTATGAAGATAGTATCCGTCAGCTCGCAAAAATCAGTCCTGACTGGGTTGATTACTTCATGAAACTTTCACAAAATAAAGACAGCCAGCCGGTTCTGCCACAGGTATACGGTGGACTTGCCGGCAAGTCATTCTATGATTATTTATATTTGTTAGGTGATGTCTACTATAGAAAGGCACGAATTTCAATTCGGACAAGAAAGCCGGATGCGGATACCGCTATATTCTTTGCGATAGAAATTTTTGATTTTTTATACAATACCGATGATCCGGATTTTCTGAAAAGTGAGCAATTTAAGAAGATCAAGCAGTATCGAATTGAATTATACAATGGAGTTGCACTCTTGAATCGTTATAAAAAAGACTTTCCGGTTGCGATCAGATATGCCAGGCAGTCGATTAAAATGCGGCTATATTTTGACAATCCGGCAAAAGAAAAGATTTATGATATTATGATCGAATGGGCGGACTTTCAATGTACAACAAGAACCGCTGCATATTTTAATACACTTGGTCAGATATTTTTAGGAATCGGCCGTCAGGAGAATAATACGGAAGAAGAACCGATCAGGACAGCTATTCGATGCTTTGAGATATCCATGGAAATAAAGCTGCGCATAGACGCAAGGAATCCGGCGCTGCCAGAATCTTATAATAATCTGGGTAAGGCATATGAACTGTTGATTCCTTTGGTAAAAGGAGCTGATGCGGGAATCAAAAAAGAGCAGTTGTTTAAAAAGTCAAAAGAGTTTCATGATAAAGCGTTGAACTTTAAGCTTCTTGCTTATTATCCGAATAAAATGCGTCTTGCAATTACATATAAAAATCTTGGCGGGCTGTACAGGATAATGAGTGAATACTCAAAAAGCCTTACTTATTATGAAATGGCAGTTGGTGTCCGTCTGGAATTGTTTGACGAGGACAGTGAGCAGGTTCAGGAGATAAGGCAGTTGATTGAAGAGGTAACAAAAGAAATGGAAAATACAAAGTAAAGGCACTAAGGATTTCCCTTAGTGCCTGGATAATTTATCGAGCATCCTTTTGACTTCCCGGCGGTCAACTTCGCCGCTTTGCTTAATTAATCCCATGTCATTTAGCTGGATTTGTGTTCTTGAACTCAGATCGGATATATCGTCAATGTGCAGCAGGTATTCAAGCATTTTCTCGTCGAAAGATTGAAATAACCCTGCCTCGTCCTGGGCTTCGCTTATAATGCCCCGAAGCCGTGCCGCTTCGTGCTCGGCTTCAAATTTATTGAATTTTAACTGTTCTATTTCAATATCTTTTTTGGCAAGGTCACTTTTGTACTTTCTTCTTTCCTCGTCGCTGAGCTTTGCCTTATCCATCAGTTCGTCAATAATATTTTCTTTATCGTCGGTTTTGTCCTTAATTTCATTGCTTGCTTCGGAACTGATTCGGTCTAAATGAGAGATTTTGTCATTCAGGCTGTTTAGTTTTTCACCAAATCTCTCTTCAATTTTGCCAAGTGTAACAGAGACATCTTTCATGAACTGGTAAGAGCTTTCATAAAATCGGCTGCTTGTTTCATCTGCTTTAAAATAAAAAAATATGGATATAAATATAGAGAAGAACGCAAGCAGGGTTGCAAAAATACTTTCAGCTGTAAAGTTATTTTTATAAACGGATACACATAAAAGCAAAACAAATAATATAATACAGATGCTTACAGTGATATAGACAATGAATTTTAATAGAAACGGCTGATCAAGTTGATGCAGTCTGACTTTTTTCTTTGGTGGTTTTTCTGCAACCGATTCGGGGTGTTCTGTAAGAATTTTCTCTTCCATCTTTGGTATCTCCGTAAAGCGTTATGAATGAAATAGAATCCAGGCAAATCTCCTAGTACTGATACTGCGAATTCATTCCAAAGTTTGCCTAAACAATATTATAAATAGATATGTTTATAATATCAAGCAATTCATATAAAATCTTCTGGTTGACAAGTTTAGAAGAATAGTAATATAATTTCCTTAAGTGTTCACGAAAATATAATAAATAGTAGTTGTGAACAGAAAGAGGCATTATTTTGAATTTACAGGAGATGGATATCCTTCGGCATTTATCGGAACATCATTTTGAGAATCAGAGGCGGCTGGCAGAAGACACGGGTTCTTCTTTGGGTGCTGTGAATAAGGGGTTAACGCGGCTGCGGGAGGCGGGGTATCTTGCGGATGATTTTATATTGACAGAGAAGGCGCGTTATCTGATGCAACAGAGCCGTACGAAGCGGGCAGTGATTTTAGCGGCCGGACCTGGAATGCGTATGGTGCCAATTCACACACAGACGACGAAGGGGATGCTGGAAATCCGCGGGGAGTGTCTGGTGGAACGTTTGATTCGACAGTTAAGAGCGGTGGATATTTATGAGATTTTGATTGTTGTAGGATTTATGAAGGAAAAGTATGAATATCTTATGGATAAATATCAGGTCAGGCTCATTGTGAATCGTGAATATGCAGAGAAAAATAATCTGTATTCTGTGGCGCTTGTTGGGGAATTTCTGGACGATGCCTATATTATACCGTGTGATCTTTGGTGCAGAGAGAATCCTTTTCGAAAATATGAATTGTATTCATGGTATATGGTCAGTGAATCTGAGGACTTTAAGAGTCCTGTGAGAGTGAATCGCCGGCGCGAACTGGTCTGCTGCGATACGCATCAGATGGGCAGACAAATGATTGGAATCGCGTATTTGCAGAAAGAGAAGGCTGCGTATCTGAAAAAAAAGATTGAACATATGACAGCCGCCGGACATCATGAAGGTGATTTTTGGGAAGAGGCATTATGGACAGGAGAGCGGTTTGCTGTTTTTGCCAGATGCGTTCCTGACAATATGGTGTATGAGATTAATACATACGAGCAGCTCCGTGATCTGGACCACGAGTCAAAAAGTCTGGATTCGGAGGTGATACGGATTGTTGCGGATGTTTTGCAGGTATCACATAGGGAAATCAAAAATATTGAGGTCTTGAAGAAAGGAATGACAAACCGGTCATTCTGTTGTATGTGTCAGGGCAAGCGATACATCATGAGAATTCCCGGAGAGGGAACTGATAAACTGATTGACAGAAAGTCGGAATATGATGTGTATCAGGTGATAAAGGATTACAGTATCTGTGATACGATTTATTATATGAATCCTGTGAATGGTTACAAGCTCACGGAGTTTATTGAGGATGTGCATGTATGCGATGCTAAAAACAGAGAGGAAGTAAGAAAATGCATGAATTTCCTTCGCTCTTTTCACCAGAAAGGGTTGAAAACCAACCATTCATTTGATCTGTGGGAACATATTGAGTATTATGAATCTTTATGGGATGGAATTCCGTCTGTTTATGGTGATTATGCGGTGACGAAAGAAAATGTGTATGAGTTGAAAGCATTTATTGACCGGCAGAAATCGGATTGGACATTGACCCATATTGATGCCGTGCCGGATAATTTCCTGCTTCGGGAAAATGGGGAGATTTTTTTGATTGACTGGGAGTATGCCGGAATGCAGGATCCGCATTTGGATATTGCGATGTTTGCCATATATGCATTATATGACAGGGAGTCGGTTGAATTTCTGATGGATGCATATTTTCTGGAAGGCGTGGAAAAGGACGTCCGATTGAAGATTTATTGTTATATCGCAGTCTGCGGGCTGTTATGGAGTAATTGGTGTGAATATAAGGGGCAGCAGGGAGTGGAATTTGGCGAGTATAATCTCCGCCAGTACCGCTATGCAAAAGAATACTACAGGATTTTTCAGGAGGAACGGTAATGCATGAGGTAAAACGGGCGATTATTATGGCAGCGGGAATCGGAAAGCGTATGAGTCCTCTGACGGCTGTGACGCCGAAGCCTCTGATAGAAGTGAATGGTGTCAGAATGATTGATTCGGTGATACGGTCACTTAGAGAAAACGACATATGGGATATTTATGTGGTGGTGGGATATCTGAAGGAGAAGTTTCAGGTGTTGCAGGAGCAGTATAAGGGAATTCAGCTGATTGAGAATCCTTATTATGAACGATGCAATAATATTTCATCTTTATATATGGCCCGGGAATATCTGGGAGAGTGCGTGATCTTAGATGCAGATCAGATGATTTATCATCCTGAAATTTTAAACAGGACTTTTCATAAATCGTGTTACTGTTGTAAATGGACAGATGATGAGACAAAGGAATGGCTCCTTGAACTGGAGGGGGACAGAGTTTCAGGGTGTAGAAGGGACGGCGGCAGGCGGGGCTGGCAGTTGTACAGTGTTTCTTTCTGGACGATGGCGGATGGCGGCAAACTGAGGCATTATCTGGAGCGGGAATTTGAAGAAAAGAAAAATGATCAGATTTACTGGGATGATGTGGCGCTGTTCTGCTATCCTGACGATTTTGATTTAGGGATTCGTGAAGTAAAAGATGGAGATATTGTTGAAATTGATGATTTATCGGAACTGGCGCAGGTAGACAGCCGGTATATCAATGTGTATGACAGAGCGCCGGAAAGGGGTTAAAGTGAAGAGAATAGATCAAAGGAATCAGGAAATATTCGGAAAAATCGATGGGAAGACAACATTTATTCCGTTGTTTGGGATACTCTTGCTGAGTTTGCTGTTTATGGTGTATCCGGAGGGTTCTAAGAGAATTCTTGGCATCGTCAGGGGATTTCTGGGCGATACTATGGGCTTCGCTTATATTGTAACAGGATTGGGCGTATTTTTATTTTCACTGTATATCGCGTTTTCCAGATATGGAACCATTCGTCTGGGGAAAGGGGAAAAAGCGTATTCAAATTTTAAATGGGGCACAATGATTTTTACATCGACAATGGCTGCGGATATTTTATTTTACTCCCTTTGCGAATGGGCTTTGTATGCGGCAGACCCGCATATTGAGAAGATGGGGGGAATCCAGGAGTGGGCTCCGGTTTATCCATTGTTTCACTGGGGACCGATTCCGTGGAGCTTTTATATTGTTCTGGCGGCCGCTTTTGGGTTTATGCTGCATGTGCGGGGGAGAAACAGGCAGAAATTTTCGGAGGCATGCAGACCGGTCCTGGGAAAACGGGTGGACGGAATATGGGGTACAATCATTGATTTAATCGCGGTATTTGCACTGATTGCAGGGACATCTACGACGTTCTCGCTTGCAACGCCGCTTTTGACGGAAGGCATTGGAACCGTTTTTGGATTAAGCGCCACGAAGGGACTTACAATCATGATTTTATTGTTGATTGCGGCTGTTTATACGATGACGGTGTGGTTTGGAATGAAGGGAATTGCAAAATTAGCGTCTTTCTGTACGTACCTGTTTTTTGCTCTGCTGGTTTACTTTTTAGTTGGAGGCGGCGAGACGAAGTATATTATTGAGACAGGCATTAGTTCGCTGGGGAATCTGGCGCAGAACTTCATTCGCTTAAGCACGTGGATGGACCCTTTAAGGGAGAGTTCTTTTCCACAGAACTGGACAATTTACTATTGGGCTTATTGGATGGTATGGTGTGTGGCAACCCCGTTCTTTATAGGGACCATCAGCAAAGGGCGGACGATAAGGAATACAGTTTTAGGTGCATATGTCTGTGGACTAGCAGGAACATTTACCTCTTTTATTATACTCGGAAATTACGGACTGGCACAGCAGATGAAGCATGGATTGAAGATCGCTGAGTCGATTGCCGGCGGAGAAGCAGCGGCGGAAGTGATTATAAATATATTTGAGACGCTCCCATTGCCAGCGTTCGGTATTCTGTTGCTGGTCATTACAATGATCGCTTTTTATTCTACAACATTTGATACGCTGACGATGGTGATATCATCGTATTCCTATAAGAAACTTGACATCGGTCAGGAACCGGATAAGAAGGTGCGTACGTTTTGGGCTGTGCTTTTTATATTGTTCCCGATTGCATTGATTTTTTCAGAGAATTCTATGAATAGCCTGCAATCGGTTTCTATCATTGCAGCATTTCCGATTGGAATCATTGTGATTATGATTCTTGCGGGGTTTCTTAAGGATGCGGGAAGTTATTTGAAAGAGGAAGATGCAGGGAGTAGGTTTTGATGAACTTTTGCCATAATGAATCAAGGGGCATCAGAAGTCATAAGAAATCACTAAATTTCCTCTTTGGTTTATGCGAGTAAAAGTATTATGTTATAGAATTTTTGTCGTGTCTACAATTTTACAATTGAATAGATCAGAAATGCATTGAACATATACTTGTTCTTTTATTTGTTCCCATTCTTCATCTGATAAGTCCGCATTATTTTTGAACTGGTTTAACATTTCGCCTTGATGATGGAATAGAATACGTTTTGGGATTCGCTGTCTTGAGGTGTATTTTAAGGTTTCGTATATAATTAACCGCCTTTTTGGATTTTTTTGCAGCCATTGTGCAATATATTGCCACCAGATTTTATCGGTCCGCCCGATTGACATACCGAATATGCATATGATAATACTATCATCGATAATTTTCCGGGCGGCATCCGTTTTTCTGCGATTGTAACATTTGTTTGTTTCTTCTTTAATTAATAATTGTTTATGGTAATCATTAGAGGTAAATTCTTTGTTTGCAATTTGAGATTCGTCGTTCACACCGAATACCATTTCAGCCTTTGTTGTGCCGTGTATGTGCAGCGGAGGTTCGATCGCATGTGAGTAGGAGCGCCCGAGGCTGGTTTGATGCTTTGCAAATTCGCCAGGTATCATGTTTTTAGCTGCATTGATGCATTGGTCTAAAACAGTTGTATAATTGAATGTTATAAAGGAATAGACTATATTAGTATGTGTCTCATTGATCGCTTCTTCAATATATTGTTGCTGAATTTCAGGCAGTTCCTTATGAAAGTTTGTTAATGATCGCTGCATTTCAATTGCTGTTTCCATACTGATTTTCCTATCTCTGATACTTACACGTTTCATTTGGCTTTCCAAATAACTTGTCAATTCCTGCTCCAGCCTTTCTTCGCTGTCCCAAAAATCATTTTCAGTGTCAGGTTCTATTTCACCTGTGTATCTTCCTAATGCAAGTTCCAGATCAGCCCAGTAAATATCGTCTGACCCGATTGACCTGGCCAGTATATCGTCCGGATATTTTGTAATATAATATTCGTAGAAATCTTTATAAGATGTATTTAAGCCGATATGCAAATCAAAACCATTTCCAATTAAAAATGTTATTCTTGTCATTTGCGTACTCCTTTTAGATGATGGTTGTTTTGCTGCGAATACTCTCTTTTTAACAGTATAACGAATTGTTTCAAATATTATAATTATTTCTTGTTTATCGAAAATATTGATGAAAGATATAAAATATGCTGTCTGAAATAATTCTTGTTTATCGAATCTTGAGTTTTCAAAGAAATTGTTTTATGCTTAGTAAAATAATGTATTTCAGGAGAAATAAAAATGTCAAATGACTTACAGGAATTTTTTTCACAGATCATCAATGACAATGCAGGGAAGCTGGTTATAAGCAAACCATCATCCAAAGCGGAAACATACAAAAAGATAGTCATTGAGAAAAAGAACGGGTATTACCAGATCGCCTGCTACACGGAAAAGCAGGTGTTTCATGAAAATATCAGCGGTGAAGATATTGTGCGGCGGTGTTGTGAACTGACAGAAGGACATTATTTGCAGGTAAACGGATGGTCCGCGGAGTATGAACATATTCTTTTGATCTCAAAAAAAGGAACATGCTCATATAAAAAGAAAGCGGCGGGTATGACGGCAGCCGTTTCCTCAGAAGGCGGGAGTCATAACCGAAAGAAACGATACATTCTGGAAGAGGGGCAGGAGATTGCCCCTCTGGTTGATATGGGAATCTTTACAAAGGAGGGGAAAGTCGTTCGCTCCATGTATGATAAGTATAAGCAGATTAACCGTTTCCTTGAGATACTTGATGATGAAATCGGCAGTTTGCAGGTGGATGTATTGAATGTCATTGATTTTGGATGCGGAAAATCGTATCTGACGTTTGTATTGTATTATTATCTGACGCGGATTAAGAAGATAAGGGCGAATATTGTAGGCCTTGATTTGAAAGCGGATGTTATAGAAAAATGCAATCGTTTTGCACAAAAATACGGATATGGCGGACTTCGGTTTGAGCTTGGCGATATTCACGGTTATAAGGCTCCGTTTGATGTTGACCTTGTCGTTACGCTGCATGCCTGTGATACGGCGACTGATTTTGCGCTTTATAATGCGGTACAATGGGACACAAAACTGATCTTTTCGGTTCCGTGCTGCCAGCATGAATTAAATGGACAAATTAGGGCACAACATTTCTCTGCTTTCACGCGTTATGGCATTATAAAGGAACGGTTTTGTGCATTGGCTACCGATGCAATTCGCGCGAATTTGCTGGAATACTGCGGATATAAAGCACAGCTTCTGGAGTTCGTTGATTTTGATCATACGCCGAAAAATTTATTGATTCGCGCCGTGCGGCGTCCGGTTACGCCGAAGGCGGTGCGGGAAAAGGCGTTGAGTGAGGTAAAAGCGCTGATGGATGAGTTTGACTTTAAACCGACATTTTATCAGCTGCTCGATTTGAGTGGAAAGGAAGAGAGAGAATAATTATGGATATTAAGGCGGTTCTTACCGCGCTTGCGGCGATAGCGCTCTTCCTTCTGATTCGTATAAGAGACCGGAAGAAATACGGAAGTCAGGAGGGGCATATAGCAATTGATACAAATCGAAGCGGGATTGATGCGGCGCTTTCGTTATTAAATGAAACTTTTCATTGCCCGTTTCCCCATTATCAGATACCGGATGAAATTCATATGATTCTTCGCCGTGAACCGAGAAGCGAGTACGGGCTTCAGCTGTTTCTGCAAAGTATAGCCCAGCATTGCGATTATCACAGGCATCAGCTGGAGCTGCACATTTACAATCAGGAAGAGGGCGCTGCGCCCGGAAGAATCAGCTATCGCGGCGGGAATCGTTATGTAATAGAGCTTCATATGGCAGCAGACTGTCGGAGAGAGACGATTATGGCCGTGCTGATTCATGAGTTCTGCCATTTTTATCTTGAGCAGCATGGAATTGGGTATGAGGTGACAAGGGAGAATGAGATTCTGACGGATGTGTCATCTGTATATTTTGGTTTTGGGAATTTTATGCGTGCGGGTTATCGGCCTTCTGTCGAAACAGGAAGCGGAAATAATCACTTATATTGGGTAGGGTATATCTGTGTATCTGAAATTGATTATGCGGAAGCTGTGTGCAAGAAGATGGCAGAAGATAACTTGTGATTTATTTAGGAAGAATGTTTGCAATCTTTGTAATTATGAGGTATACTGAAAATGCTACTGTTTACAACAATTGGAGGGATTGTGAGAAGCGTATGAAAAAAAATTATGATTACTTAATTGTCGGTGCGGGGCTCTATGGGTCTGTCTTTGCTTACGAGATGACGAAGGCGGGAAAGAAATGTCTTGTGATAGATAAGAGATCTCATGTCGGCGGCAATATTTACACAAAAGAAGTAGAAGGAATTCAGGTGCATGAATATGGCGCGCATATTTTCCATACAAGTGATAAAGAAATCTGGAACTATGTGAATACGTTTGCAGAGTTTAATCGCTATACGAATTCTCCTGTGGCAAGATATAAGGATGAGCTTTACAATCTTCCTTTTAATATGAATACATTTCATGCCCTCTGGGGAGTGAAGACGCCCGACGAGGCAAAGGCAAGGATTGAAGAGCAGGTTCGGGAGGCAAAGGCTGCAATCCGGAATCCGGAAGAGCCGGCAAATGTGGAAGAACAGGCGTTGCTGCTCGGTGGAAAGGATATTTATGAGAAGCTTGTAAAAGGGTATACCGAGAAACAGTGGGGGAAGCGCGCGACGGAACTTCCTGCTTTTATTATTCGACGTCTTCCGTTCCGTTTTACTTATGATAATAATTATTTCAATGATAAATATCAGGGAATTCCGACGGGCGGATATACACAGATGATAGAGAAGATGCTGGAAGGCGTGGAAGTCAGATTGTCAACCGACTATTTTGCGAAGCGGGAAGCGTATGATGATCTTGCGGATAAGCTTGTATTTACCGGAATGATTGATGAATTTTATGATTACCGTTTTGGCGAACTGGAGTATCGAAGCCTGCGCTTTGAGACCGAGACTTTAGGCGTGGACAACTATCAGGGAAATGCTGTTGTGAATTATACGGAATATGAGGTTCCTTTTACCCGCATTATTGAGCATAAGCACTTCGAATATGGTACACAGGAGAAAACAGTGATCACAAGGGAATATCCCGCTGCATGGGAGAAGGGGGACGAACCGTATTATCCGATCAATGATGAACGTAATAATACATTATTCGCAAAATACAAGGAACTTGCGGATAAGGAGGAAACTGTGATTTTTGGCGGACGCCTTGGACAATATAAATATTATGACATGCATCAGGTAATAGCGGAAGCATTGAAGAAGGTGGACGAAGAAATCTGACAAAATTCAGAGAAGAGTAAAACAGCTGGCAATGTTCAGCAGAAATGGAGGAACATTATGGATTACAAAGTAGTTTTGAAAGAACTAAGAACGGAGAATAAGAAGACACAGACGGAAGTGGCAACGTATTTGCATATCGACCAGCGTGTATATTCCCGGTATGAGTGTGGTGTGAATGCAATGCCGATCAAGTATCTGGAAAGACTTTGCAGATATTATAAAGTGTCGGCTGATTACATTCTCGGACTCAAAAGTACAAAACAGATTGACCATTATATTGAAGCTGAGTAGAAATAAGATATGGAATACAGGGAGCTGTTAAAACGTGGCAAAGAGAATAAAACAGAAAAATAATGTAAAAATCAGGGTTCAGAATACGGGGGCAAATATTGCAGCATACATTTATGTACTGCTAATGCTGGGGGGATTTCCGCTTTTTTACAGGAACAATTATATCAATATTATGGAGTCGAAGTGGGGATTTTTTTCAATTACAACAATATCGGCTGTAGTTGTGGCAGTTATTTCTACTGTTGTTCTGATGGTGGGACATTATCAGGATGTAAAAAAAGATTCTTTCAAAGCATGGATTCGGACATTTTCGGTAACAGACTGGTGTGTGATTACATTAATGGTGTCTGTTTTTATTTCGTGGGCGGCGACGCCTTATAAGGAAGAAGCGTGGAGCGGAAGCTCCGGTAAAATGGCGGGTGTATTTTTCTATCTTGTTCTTTTTCTGGCATATTTTCTGGTTTCCCGATATTTGAAATATGATCAGTGGATACTGATTCTATATATTGTAGTGAATCTTTTTGTGTTTGGGCTTGCGATTCTGAATCATTTTATGATTGATCCGCTTGGCATGTATGAGAATCTGGTGGAAAATAATTATTGGATGTTTATTACAACAATGGGAAATATCAATGTACTGGCAGGATATTTTTGTGTGTTTGTGCCTGTAACGATGGTTTTGTTCTGCTTTTGCGAGACAATTCAGTCACAGGTGATTTATGGTGTGTTTATGACTGTCAGCTTTATGGGATTGATTAGTGCGAATGGTGATGCGGGGATTCTTGGTATCGGCTGTGCATTTTTATTTCTGTTTTGGTTTTGTCTTGTTTCATTTGAAAAGCTTAAGCGGTTTTTCCTTATGGCGGGGTTGTTTTTTGCAAGTGCATGGGTGATTGGAGCGTTGGATGATGCGTATGTTGATACGGTAAAGGAACCGCTCGCGACATTACCCGGGATGATTGGTAAAAACATGGCTTGTCATATGCTGGCGATTGTATTTTTGGTTCTTGGACTTTTGTTTTATTTTATGAAGAAGAAGGAAGTTTCGGAGGAAAGACTTCCGATGATCAGAAAGATTGTGTATGCTTTGATTGCTGTGACAGCAGTGGCAGTTTTCGGAGGCGTGATTTATCTTTCGACGACCGGTACGGATATTGATCTGGGACAGTGGGAGACTTACCTTCGCTTTTCGGATTTGTGGGGTTCATCGCGTGGATTTACCTGGAAACGTACACTGACGATTTATGCGCAGGATTATACTGTGTTTCAGAAGATATTTGGTTATGGTCCTGATCTGCTTGGAATTCCGCTGCATGAGAGATTTCATGACGAAATTTTTGCGAGAATGGGCGCTTATCTGGTAGACGCGCATAATGAGACATTACAGACGCTTGGTACACTTGGTATTATGGGTGTAATCGGATATATGGGCACTCAGATTACGGCGCTTGTGAGATATGCAAAATGTTATAAAGAAGACCCGTTTCTGCTTGCTGTGGCGACCGGGCTTGTCGCTTATATTGTGCAGGGAATGATGGGAAGTCCCCAGACTTTTGGAACGCCGATTATGTTTGTGGCATTGGCGATGGGGGAGAGCATTGTGAGGAGAAAAAAAGAGGAAGCAGCATGAAAGTATTGCTTGTAGCTGTAAATGCAAAGTACATTCATTCGAATCCGGCTGTTTACAGCCTGCGTGCGTATGCCGGAGAAGAATTGGGGCAGTTTATTGAAATTGCGGAATATACAATAAATCAGCATACAGAGGATATTCTGGCTGATATCTACGAACGGCAACCGAATGTGATTGCCGTTTCGTGTTATTTATGGAATATTTCGATTGTGGAAATATTGGTAAGAGAGCTTGCAAAATTATTGCCGGAGGCATCTATATGGCTGGGAGGCCCGGAAGTTTCTTATAACGCATCGGACGTAATGAGGCGGTTTGAAGAGATAACGGGCATTATGATAGGGGAAGGTGAGGAAACTTTCCGTGATTTATGCGTGTTTTATGCGGCGCAGAATCATTTGATATCGAATATTGGAGAGGCAAACCATCAAAATGAGGAAGGATTCAGTGAGCTTTCCGGAATTTTGGGGATCGCTTATCGTGGTAAAAGCGGACGGACTGTTCTTTCGCAGCCGAGGGGACTGACCGATCTGAACAAGATTCCTTTTTTATATAACGATGATTTGTTTCCTGTTTTTGAAAACAGAATTGTTTATTATGAATCGAGCAGAGGATGTCCGTTTTCCTGTAGTTATTGTCTGTCTTCGATTGACAAAAGTGTGCGTTTTCGTGATATTGAGCTTGTGAAAAGGGAGCTTCGCTTTTTTCTGGACAGGCGTGTGCCACAGGTGAAATTTGTGGATCGCACATTTAACTGTTCCCATGAACATGCATTGGGGATTTGGACGTTTCTCAAGGAGAATGATAATGGCATTACAAATTTTCATTTTGAAATAGCGGCGGATCTTCTGAATGGGGAAGAACTGGCGCTGCTTCATTCACTTCGTCCCGGACTTATTCAGCTTGAAATTGGCGTACAGTCCACGAACACGGAGACAATCAGAGAGATACGCCGCAGTATGGATTTTGACCGTCTGTCTGTGGTTGTGAAGCGGATACAGGCGGGACATAATATTCACGAGCATCTTGATTTAATTGCGGGTCTGCCTTTTGAAGATTATAAGACGTTTATTCAATCTTTTAATGATGTGATGTCACTTGAGCCGGAACAGATGCAGTTAGGATTCCTTAAGGTATTGAAGGGCTCTTTTCTGCATGAAAATGTGGAGAGATATGGTATTGCCTGTATGGATGTGCCGCCGTACGAGGTTTTGTATACAAAGTGGATTTCTTATAAAGAGCTTCGAAAATTGAAAGCGGTGGAAGAGATGGTAGAACTTTACTATAACAGTTGTCAGTTTCATCATGCACTGACTCTGCTGAAACAGAAATTTGAAGATTTTTATTCGATGTATGAATCAATCGCGGAATTTTACAGGGATGAAGGGCATGCTGTTATGAATCCGTCCCGGATACGCAGATATGAAATCCTATTGGAATTTGTGCAAAAACGTGTCCGTAGTGATTCGGCATTTTCAGATTCTATGCGGGAGGCGCTGACGCTTGATTTATATTTGCGGGAGAAGGTCAAAAACCGCCCGGAGTTCTGCATGGAGCTGAATGCATATAAAGATATATTCCGCAGATGGTACGGCAGAGAGGCGAAGGAGCATAGATACCTTTCGGACTATAAGCTTTACAACGCAAAGCAGATTGCCAGTATGACACATATAGAAATTGTGGGCGGAAGGATGCTGCTGTTTGATTACATGAACCGCAATCCATTGACAAAGGATGCGCGGATTGTTGAAATTGAGGAGGACTATGGGGAAATGGAATGATTATATATGCGTGGATGTAGAGACGACGGGCCTGAATTCGGCAACAGACCGGATTATCGAAATCGGCGCTGTATATGTCCGCAATGGGCTGGTTGAGGACACTTTTGAAGCGCTGGTGAGGCCTTGCATGAAACTTTCGGAACGCGTGGAGGAGCTTACGGGAATTACGAATGAGATGCTTAAGGAAGAGCGGGATATCCACGAAGTAATAAAAGAGTATGATTTGTTTGAGCGCAAATGTGCCGGTGCATCCGCAGAACCCGGTGCAGCAGGGAAACAGACCGAAGTCGAATTTCTGCCGCTTTTGGGCCATTCCGTTCACTTTGATTATGCGTTTCTGAAGAGGGCATTTGTGAATGCGGGAATGAAATATGAACGGGAAGGGATAGATACGCTTAAAATTGCGAGAATATGCTTAAGCGGTCTTCCTTCCCGATCGCTTAAATCTCTGACAGAGCATTATGGAATTGATCATCAGGCACATCGTGCACTGCACGATGCGAGGGCGACGAGTCTGCTCTATGAGCGGCTCTGGGAAGAGTTTCAGGGACGTGAGGATGCATGTAAGCTTTTTTCACCGGTCAGGATGAAATATCATGTGAAACGGCAGAGCCCGATACGCCCGCATCAGAAGGAACGGCTTCGCCAGTTGATGGAGAGGTATCCTGTTGTGCTGAATGTCGAGATTGACAGTCTGATGCGGAATGAGGCTGACCGGATGATTGATTCCATATTGGCCCGGTACGGGAAATAACGGGCGGCATTCAGGCCTCCGAAAGTTCTTTCAAGTGATTGAGGATTGCATCTTTTGAAAGAGAATTGATAGTTTCTGCCGTCGTTATCAGGGTTTGAATTTTATCATATTCTTTATTTTCAGCGTAGACAGCGCCTAAAAGGTTATAATTTTTCTTTACATCAGTTCCAATCGAAATGCCGTATTCGAGGAGTGTGGTGGCTTCTTTCCGAAGTCCGTTATTCATGTAAATTTCTGCAAGAAAGGCAATATTCCTTACAAGAACCGTATAATTCTGATCACATTCCGTGAGCGTGGAGAGATTAGCCGCCCCATACTGAAGCTTCAGGTCTGTATTTGATATGCCTGTCAGGTTAAGAATTTGCTTGTGCCCCAGTTCTTTGATAACACGGCAGAATTCCCGGGCATTGATGTCATCCAGTTTATCAAGCGGCAGAGATTCAACCGGGACATGAATATAGGGCAGATGGTCGATCGGCTGGCGGCGGATCGAGTTTGCCTTACGCTCCCGCTCGAAAAATTCATGGTTGATTTCTTCGGCGTTTACCGTATTCTTTTTTGCGATATAGCTTACGAGGACACAAAAGATAACAAAGGTTGTAAAAAGAGGTAGTTTCATGTATAATATCCTTTCAAAAGAAATAATTATAAATATGGAAAGGCAGGCAACAGCAATGTTTGGTTTCTTTAACAGAAAAAACAGAAGATTGATATCTTCGATCATCATTATTCTTTTAGTGCTTGCAATGGTAGTGCCGTTGTGCGTATCCTTCTTGGTATAGTTTTACATAATAACTGGCCATCTGTCAAATTAATTGGCACTAATTGCACTTGAAAGGTGAAAATGTTTTCATTACAATGAAGGTAACGATACATTGAAAATGGCAGTTGTGCCATATAATTTTAATTTAGGAGTAAAATCATGAAGAATAAAGTTCTGGCAGTAACAGCGGTAATAGCGGCAGGTATCATAGGAGCTGCGATTTTTGCAGGCTCTTCCACAAATGCATATGCGTTCAAAGCTTCGGATGACGGCAAAATCCACAGCGGCGTCTTTGCCGGGGAGATTGATTTGTCCGGCATGACCGAGGAAGAGGCGGAGCGAGCTGTCAGTCAGTACGTTGAAGGACTGAAAAGCACTGAAATCACGTTGAATGCGGTTGGTGGGAATTCGGTATCCGTACAGGCGGGAACGCTCGGGCTGACATGGGATAATAAGGAGATCATAGGAGAGGCGGCAGGTTTGGGACGCGAAGGAAATGTTGTGCAGCGTTATAAACAGTTGAAAGACCTCGAGCATGAAAATAAAGTATATGATATTGCGCTTTCTTTTAACGAAGGAGCAGTTTCAAGCGTTGTGGAGGAACAGTGCGCCGTATTTAATCAGGAGGCCGTGGATGCTTCACTGAAAAAGACGGGCAATGGTTTTGAAGTGATTTCAGGACAGAATGGCCTTGTTGTGGATGTGGCGGCTTCTGCAAAAGCAGTAAAACAGTACCTTGACAGCCAGTGGACGAAACAGCCGAATGATTCGGTAGACCTTGTAGTGCAGGTGGATGAGCCGAGAGGAAAGGCGGAGGATTTGCAGCAGGTAAAAGATGTGCTGGGCACATTTACCACCAGCTATAAAACATCGGCAAGCGGACGGTCCGCGAATGTAAAGAACGGGTGTGATCTGATCAATGGCACACTTCTTTATCCGGGTGAGCAGATGTCCGTATATGAGAAAGTTTCTCCCTTTACCGAGGCCAACGGGTACTATATGGCAGGCTCCTATTCAAACGGACTTGTTGTGGAGAGCCTCGGCGGCGGTATCTGTCAGGTGTCTTCCACTCTTTATAATGCGGTTATCCGTGCGGAAATGCAGGTGGATGAAAGATATAATCATTCTATGGTTGTGTCCTATGTGGATTTATCAGCGGATGCGGCAATTTCAGGAACTTCCAAAGATTTTAAATTTACCAATACCTCGGAATATCCGATTTATATTGAGGGTTATACAACAGAAAGCAAGAACATTACATTTACCATTTATGGAAAAGAAACTCGCGATTCAAACAGAAAGATTGAATTTGAGAGCGAGATGGTTGAACGTATTGATCCGGTAGGCGAGAGATGCGTGGCGGACGGTTCGAAGCCGGTTGGTTCCGTATCCGTACAGTCGCCGCACATTGGCTATAAGGCAAAATACTGGAAGATCGTGAAGGTAGATGGTGTGGAAACAGAGCGCACCCAGTTGAATTCCAGTTCGTACATTGCGGCGCCTAAGACGGCGACCATAGGAACTGCCGGAGATGTGACCGGTACGATGTCAGCGGCGATTGCGACGCAAAGCATTGATTACTGCAAGGCAATTGCAGCATCATTGGTACAGGCGGCAGCGGATGCGCAGGCGATCGAAGCGGCGAATGCGGCGGCAGCGGCAGCAGCGGCGGATGCAGCGGCAGGAAATTAGGCGTCGTTTAGACTGCAATATCAGATAATATAAATTGGAAAGGCATACGTAATTAAGATGAAGGTAGGAAAAGTCAGTGAGAGCGTGTTGAAGCGTTCGGTTTTAAAGCAGATGCATACGAAGCGTCCGGAAGTGGTAATAGGAGCTGCCGTTGGGGAAGACTGTGCTGCTTTGAGGCTTCAGGAAGATGAACTTTTTGTGCTTTCGATTGACCCTATAACGGGAACTTCAAAGGATATAGGATCTTTAGCGGTTCATGTGACAATGAATGATATTGCTTCGGCAGGCGCTCAGCCAATTGGAATCATGGTTTCAGCCTTGCTTCCCGAGTCAGTGGAAGAACCGGAACTTCGGGAAATGATGCGTCAGGTGGATGTGGCATGCGCTGAAATAGGCATTCAGGCAATGGGCGGCCATACGGAAATTACAAGGGCTGTGAATCAGCCAATACTTACAGTGACAGGTGTCGGCAAGGTGAAAAACGGGAAGCTGGTGACAACGGGCGGTTTGAGACCGGGGCAGGAACTGGTGGTCACAAAGTGGATTGGCTTAGAAGGCACTTCGATTCTTGCAAAGGAAAAGGAGCGGGAACTTTTGGAGCGTTTTGCGCCTTCCTTCATAGAAACGGCGCAGGGGTTTGACAGATATCTTTCAGTGGTGCCGGAGGCCGCTACCGCCGTTAAGTCTGGCGTCAGTGCCATGCATGATGTTACAGAGGGCGGTATTTTCGGTGCGCTCTGGGAAATGGCGGAAGCATCTGGCGTCGGACTTGAAATCGACTTAAAGAAAATTCCTGTGAGACAGGAAACGGTAGAGATCTGTAATTTTTTTGACATAAATCCGTATGGATTGATCAGCAGCGGTTCTATGCTGATTGCGGTCGATAATGGGTATGGTCTTGTGCGTGAACTGGAGAAAGATGGAATTCACAGTGCAGTGATCGGGAAAGCGACGGATGGAAATGACAGGATTGTTGTGAACCGGGATGAATGCCGCTTTTTGGAACCGCCGAAGACGGATGAACTATATAAGATCTGCATATGAGGCGAAAGGAAGGATATTTGCAATGAATGATACAAGAATGAAAATACTGACATTTATTGAGCATAACAGCCGTATTCATTTAAAGGAACTGGCTGTGATACTGGGTGTGGAGGAAGTTGCGGTTGCAAATGAACTTGCGGCGATGGAGCAGGAAGGCATAATTTGCGGATACCACACAATGATTGATTGGGATAAGACGACGACGGAGAAAGTAACCGCATTGATTGAAGTGCGTGTAACTCCTCAGAGGGGGCAGGGATTTGATACGATTGCCGAACGGATTTACAAATATCCGGAGGTGAATTCCGTATATTTGATTTCCGGCGGCTTTGACCTGATGGTTATTCTGGAAGGAAAGACACTCAAAGAGATTTCGCAGTTTGTATCCGACAAATTGTCGACGCAGGAGTCCATATTAAGTACGGCTACTCATTTTATCCTGAAAAAATACAAAGACCACGGGACAATTTTAACAAAAAAATACGAAGATGAAAGGATATCGATTACACCATGAGAAAAATGACTGCTGATCAGGTTGAGGCATTGAAACCGTCCGGTATCCGCAAATTTTTCGATATTGTCAGTGAGATGAAAGATGCGATATCTTTAGGCGTCGGGGAACCGGATTTTGACACGCCGTGGCATATCCGCGACGAAGGAATTTATTCGCTTGAAAAAGGGCGTACTTTTTATACTTCAAATGCAGGACTGAAAGAATTAAAGGAAGAGGTCTGCAATTATTTAAACCGTAGATTTCAGATTACATATGATCCTGTCCATGAGGTCCTTGTGACGGTGGGCGGCAGTGAGGCGATTGACATAGGTCTGCGTGCCATGATTAATCCGGGGGAAGGCGAGGAAGTCTTAATTCCTCAGCCGAGTTATGTTTCTTATGAACCGTGTGCGATTCTGGCAGGTGCGAAACCGGTGATTATTGAGCTTAAGAACGAGAATGAATTTCGTCTCACGGCGCAGGAACTCCGTGACGCGATTACGGAAAAGACAAAAGTGCTGATTCTGCCTTTTCCAAATAATCCGACGGGCGCGATTATGGAACGGGAGAATCTTGAGGAAATTGCCGAGGTGATTCGTGAGAAAGACATATTTGTAATCAGCGATGAGATTTATGCGGAGCTTTCCTATAAAGAGGAGCATGTCAGCATTGTCAATATACCGGGAATGCAGGAGCGCACGATTTTGATCAATGGCTTTTCCAAGAGTTATGCAATGACGGGGTGGAGGCTTGGATATGCGTGTGGTCCAAAGGAAGTGGTTGCACAGATGCTGAAGATTCATCAGTATGCGATTATGTGTGCGCCTACCACCAGCCAGTATGCGGCAGTAGAGGCCTTAAGGAACGGGGATGAAGATGTTGCGCAGATGCGTGAAGCATACAATCAGAGAAGGCGATTCCTGATGAATGCGTTCCGTGAGATGAATCTTCCATGTTTTGAGCCATACGGCGCATTTTATGTTTTTCCCTGCATTAAAGAATTTGGCATGACGTCGGAGGAATTTGCCGAGCGGTTTTTGAAGGAAGAGAAGGTTGCGGTGGTGCCGGGGACAGCGTTTGGCGACTGTGGGGAAGGATTCCTGCGCATTTCCTATGCATATTCGATTGATAACCTTCGTCTCGCGCTTACGAAGCTGAAGGATTTTGTGACAAGGTTAAGGGAAAATAAGGATCCGATATGTTGAATATTGTTTTGCATCAGCCGGAGATTCCGGCGAATACGGGAAATATAGGGCGTACCTGTGTGGCGACAGGTACGCGTCTTCATTTGATAGAGCCTCTGGGATTCCGGTTGAATGAAAAAGCTTTGAAACGTGCGGGGATGGACTACTGGTCCGAGCTGGATGTTTCCGTATATGTGAATTATCAGGAGTTTCTTGATAAGAATCCGGATGCCAGAATCTATTATGCCACTACAAAAGCGAAGCATGTTTATACGGATGTGAGTTATGGACCGGATGATTATATTCTGTTTGGAAAAGAGAGTGGAGGAATTCCGGAGGACATTCTTATAGACAATGAAGAAAATTGTGTGCGGATTCCGATGAAAGGTGATATCCGCTCATTAAATTTGTCGAATTCGGTTGCTGTCGTTTTATACGAGGCTCTTCGCCAAAATGATTTTGCTAATATGCGTCTGCATGGAGAGCTTCATCATCTTCATTGGAAAGAGTAGAAATTGAATAGAAAAAAAGTTTTATATGTGGTTTATCTGACCTGCCTGATTCTCATTGTCGGTATGAAATTTACCGGGAGTTACAAAGAACTTTGGATGCGGGCTGCCGTAGTACGCGAAAACCGGGAAGCCGGAGTCATGAATGCGAATCTGGAGTGGCTTCGCACAATCCGAATTTATTTAAGGCTTCGCAGAAATCCGATTTATTTCAGAAATCTCGTCGGGAATATTATTCCTTTCATTCCGCTGGGATATTTTCCGGCGTCGCTGCAGAGACGGAAGAGGGGAATTTTTCGGTTTGTTGCGTCTGCGTTACACGCGCTGTCGATTGTCCTTTTTATAGAATTGTTTCAGCTTGTGACAGGATTCGGATATTTTGACGTAGACGATATCCTGCTCAATATGATTGGATTTGTGATCGGGTATGCAGGTTACCTGCTGTTGGGTTTGTGGTCGATGCACAGACGGAATGGAGTAAAGAATAAAAATTGAATCGTACAATTTGTGAATCTGGCAAAGGAAGTCATTACTACTGTAATGACTTCCTTTTGTCATAAACGGCGGACTTTGGCATTCGGTTCGTCGAATGGAATACAAGAGAGGAAAACAGGTCATAAAAGGATTGAGAATGCGTTCGGAATGGAGTATACTTAAAAGAAAACGCAAGGAGGACACAAGTAATGAAACGAATCGGTATACTTACGAGCGGCGGAGATTGCCAGGCATTGAATGCAGCAATGCGTGGCGTAGTAAAATCATTGATTAACAGTGGTGAGGATGTGGAAATTTATGGCTTTCTGGAAGGCTATAAGGGTCTGATCTACGGCAATTACAGAATGCTTACCGGCGCAGATTTCTCCGGAATTCTTACAAAGGGCGGCACGATTCTCGGAAGCTCGCGTACTCCGTTTAAGCAGATGAGGGATCCGGATGAGAATGGTCTTGACAAGGTAGAAGCAATGAAGCACAATTTTTACAAGCTGAACCTGAATTGCCTGGTGATTCTTGGAGGCAACGGTACGCATAAGACGGCGAATCTTCTGAGAGAGGAAGGGCTTAATGTGATTACGCTGCCAAAGACGATCGACAATGATCTCTGGGGAACAGATATGACATTTGGCTTCCAGAGTGCAGTGGATATTGCGACGCAGGCAATTGACTGCATTCATACAACAGCGGCTTCCCACGGACGTGTATTTATTGTGGAAGTTATGGGACATAAGGTTGGTTATCTTACATTAAATGCAGGAATGGCAGGTGGCGCTGATATTATCCTGATTCCTGAGATTCCTTATGATATTAATAAGATTGTAGAGGCGATTAAGGTTCGTTCCAAGAGAGGCGCCGGATTTACCATTCTTGCAGTTGCAGAGGGCGCTATTTCCAAAGAGGACGCGGCTCTTTCCAAGAAAGAGTACAAAGAAAAGTTAAAGAACAGTACGTATCCTTCTGTTTCCTATGAAGTGGCAGCACGTATTCAGGAGAAGACAGGTCTTGACGTGAGAGTAACCGTTCCTGGACATACGCAGAGAGGCGGAAGTCCATGTCCTTATGATCGTGTATTTGCAAGCCGTCTTGGTTCTGAGGCAGGCAAACTGATACTTGAGGGTGAATATGGATTTATGGTAGGATACAGAAACAGGGAGATCGTGAAAGTACCGCTTGAGGATGTTGCCGGAAAACTTAAGATGGTGGCGCCGGATGCAAGCATTGTGCAGGAAGCGAAGATGCTCGGTATCAGTTTCGGTGATTAATTGGCCAGATGGAAAGCGATTTTATAGAAAGAGGAAAGAATTGTGTCATATCAGGCATTATACCGTAAGTTCCGTCCTGCTAATTTTGACGACGTCAAGGGACAGGACGCAATCGTACGGACATTAAAGAATCAGATCATGCAGGACAGAATTGGCCATGCCTATTTGTTCTGCGGGACCAGAGGTACAGGTAAGACAACGATTGCAAAGCTTTTTGCGAAAACAGTGAACTGTGAACATCCGAATGATGGCAGTCCATGTGGCGAATGTGATACCTGCCGCAATATTGCGGCAGGTGTTTCCATGAATGTCATAGAAATTGATGCAGCGTCCAATAACGGTGTGGATAATATCCGGGAGATTGTAGATGAGGTGTCCTATTCTCCGACAGAAGGAAGATATAAAGTATATATTATCGATGAGGTTCATATGCTTTCGATTGGTGCATTTAACGCACTTTTAAAGACACTGGAAGAGCCGCCTTCCTACGTGATTTTCATATTGGCGACGACGGAGGTGCACAAAATTCCGATCACAATCCTAAGCCGTTGCCAGAGATATGATTTTAAAAGAATTACGATTGATACAATAGCGGACCGTATGAGGGAGCTTACAGAAATTGAGGGTGTAAAAGTCGAGGAAAAGGCACTGCGTTTTATTGCGAAATGCGCGGATGGCTCAATGCGTGATGCGCTAAGCCTTCTTGACCAGTGCATTGCATTTTATCTTGGCCAGGAACTTACGTATGACCATGCGCTTGAGGTACTCGGAGCCGTTGATACGGAAGTGTACAGCCATATGCTTCGAAAAATCATTGCGCAGGACATTATCGGGGCGATTCATATGCTTGAGGAACTGGTGATGAAAGGCAGGGAGTTATCACAGTTTGTATCAGATTTTACGTGGTATATGAGGAATCTTCTTCTCGTGAAGTCTTCCAGGCACGCGGATGATATCGTGGATGTATCGACGGAAAACCTTCTGCGCATGAAGGAAGAGGCAAAGATGGTGGAAACGGACACTTTGATGCGTTATATCCGTATATTCAGTGAATTGTCCGGTCAGATTCGTTTTTCCACTCAAAAGCGTGTTTTAATTGAGATGGCAGTGATAAAGCTTTGCCGTCCGGCGATGGAAAGCGAGCTGGATGCATTGCTGGACCGTGTACGTGTGCTGGAGGAAACGCTTGCGAATGGGAATATAGCTGTTATATCGGATGAAAAGATGCCGGCCGCTGAGCATATTCCTATGGAAAGGAAGGAGAAAGCGCCGCTTCCGGCAGCAATTCCACAGGATGTGGAAAATGCGGTCAGAAATTGGAAACGGATTGTGGGGTCTGTGGAAGACGGCCTGCTGAAATCTATGTTGAAAGGCGCAAGGCCTACATTAAATGCAGATCATCTTCTGCTGGTATTTACGGATACACTGGCAAAAACAAAAATATCTGCCCCCGAATCTCTGAACATACTGAAAAAGACGATTGGAGATGTGACGGGTAAGGAGATTGAAGTAGAGGTGCGCATGCTCGAGGACGGTAAAGTGTTTCATGAAACGTACCCTGATCTTTCGCAGCTGATTAATATGGAAATAGAAATAGAAGAATCATAAGGAAAGGAGCCGGTTATGGCAAAAAGAGGAGGATTTCCGGGCGGAGGAATGCCGGGAAACATGAATAATCTGATGAAGCAGGCACAGAAAATGCAGCGTCAGATGGAGGAGAGTCAGAAGGAACTGGAGGAAAAGGAATTTACGGCATCTTCAGGAGGCGGGGCAGTGGAGATTACCGTTTCCGGTAAGAAAGAGATTACGAAGGTCAAACTGTCGGAGGAGGCCGTAGACCCGGATGATATTGAGACGCTTGAGGATTTGATTATGGCGGCGGCAAATGAGGCTCTCAGAAAGATGGAGGAGGAGTCTGCTCAGGCTATGTCGAAGTTTACCGGAGGTCTGGGGCTTGGTGGAGGATTTCCCTTCTAAAAGATTATGGATACATTCAGCGGACATATCAATAAATTAATAGAGGAATTATCAGCTCTGCCTGGAATTGGCAGTAAGTCGGCACAGAGGCTGGCATTTCACCTCGTCAATCAGCCGGAAGAAAACGTGGAACGTCTGGCTAATGTAATTCTTCAGGCCAGAAGAAATGTAAAGTATTGCAGACAATGCCATACGCTTACGGACAGTGAACTCTGCCCGATTTGTTCGAATCCGGCAAGAGACCAGAGAACAATCATGGTAGTGGAAAATACAAGAGACCTTGCGGCATATGAAAAGACCGGGAAATATGGCGGCGTCTATCATGTGCTTCATGGAGCCATCTCACCAATGCTTGGAATCGGACCAAATGACATCAAGCTGAAGGAACTGATGAGCAGGCTGCAGGGTGAGGTGGATGAAACAATTATTGCAACGAATTCAAGTCTTGAGGGTGAGACGACTGCAATGTATATCAGTAAACTGATCAAGCCGACCGGGATAAAGGTGACGCGTATAGCAAGCGGCGTTCCGGTAGGGGGAGACCTTGAGTATATTGACGAGGTGACATTGCTGCGCGCACTGGAAGGAAGAGTAGAGTTATAGGGAAAGGTGTGGTATTTCGGATGGAGATAAAAAGAGAAAGCTTTGGTACAACGGACAGTGGACAGGAAGTGTATTTGTATACCTTACAGAATAAGAACGGGATGCAGGCAAAAGTGACCAATTACGGGGCGATACTGACGGCTCTTCTTGTTCCGGACCCGGCGGCAAAGCTGGCTGATGTGGTGCTTGGATATGATTCTGTAGAGCCTTATCAGTGCAATGGCAGTTTCTTTGGGGCGACTGTAGGACGCAGTGCGAACAGAATTGCAGGCGCGCAGTTTGAGATTGACGGCACGGTTTACAAACTGGATGCCAATAATGGCGCGAATAATCTACACAGCCAGTTTGATATCGGATTCCATAAGCAGATTTGGGAGGCGAAGGAAGATGCGGATACAAATGCAGTTACGTTTTTCTATGAAAGCAAAGACGGAGAGGCCGGATTTCCGGGAACGCTCGATATTTCTGTGACCTATACGCTGACGGATGAAAATGCATTGTGTCTTCATTACGACGGAGTCAGTGACAGGAAGACTTTGATTAACTGTACAAATCATTCGTATTTTAATCTTTCAGGGCATGATTCGGGGAATATTCATGATCATATTCTGACTCTGAATGCATCCTGCTATACGCCGGTGGTTCCGGGAGCCATTCCAACAGGGGAGGTGGTTTCTGTGAAAGGAACGCCGATGGACTTTACAAAACCAAAGAGAATCGGCGATGAGATTGACAGCGATTTTGAACAGTTGAAACTGGTACAGGGTTACGACCATAATTTTGCTGTGGATATACAGGCGGGGAAAGTTGAGAAAATTGCAGAAGTGAAGGATGAGAAGTCAGGGCGTGTGATGGAAGTGTATTCCGACCTGCCCGGCGTTCAGTTCTATGCGGGAAACTGTATCGATGATACGACAGGAAAGGGCGGCGCGGCATATACAAAGCGCAGCGGGTTCTGTCTGGAAACACAATACTTCCCGAACAGCGTCAACCAGAAAGGATTTGTCTCTCCTGTATTTGATGCGGGTGAAGCATACAGGACAACGACAATCTACAAATTTCTATGAAGTATTCAATCAGAAATAAGATTTTTATGATTGCGGTTCTCGCAGCGCTTCCATTTGTGATGATTTGTATTTATCTGCTGCATTCGCTGCTGAATTATAGCAGGCTTTACGATCAGATTGTGAGCAATATGACGATCGCCAATAATTACAATCTGAATTTCAAAGAGGAAATGGACGAGAGTCTGTATAAACTGGTAGTAGGATATGCGGATTTCGAGAATATTTCCGAGAGCAGTATATTGAAGAATCCTTATGAACTGATTGATGAGCTGCGCAGTGAATTCACTGAGCTGAAAGATGTCACCACGGAAGCAGAAAGTAAAATCTGGCTGGAGAATCTTCTTCGCAATATTGATTCGCTGGAGCACAATGTAAACATAATAGAGCAAAGTGTGGAAACGGATGGACGGTACCGGCAGAATATTGAAATGCTTGACAACAATATTTATATCTTAACCGAACTGATTCAGGATAATATACAATACTATATTTATTATCAGATCAGGGATATGGGCAGGGTCAATGCGCTTCTGAATCAGGAGATCAGTCGTTTCTTCAAAGTATGTGTCGCCGGGGTTGTATGTACCGGGTTCATTGTTATCATTCTGACGTCCTATCTCACCAGTGGAATCATCAGGCCGATTAAGCAGCTTTATCTTGCCACGGAACAAATCTCGAAGGGGAATTTGAGCGCGAGGGCAGAGGTGCGGACAAGCGATGAGATAGAGGTGCTTGCTTCGGAATTTAACGGCATGGCGCAAAATATGCAGGGTATGATTGATCAGATTAAGATGGATGAAAGGAAGATGCGAAAGGCGGATTTGAGGCTGCTGCAGGAACAGATCAATCCGCATTTCCTGTATAATACATTGGACACGATCATATGGCTTGTGGAAGCCGATCAGCCTCAGCAGGCGGTGGATATGGTGGTGACGCTGTCTGATTTTTTCAGGCTTGTGCTTAGCAGGGGGAAGGAGCATATTTCCATTAAGGAGGAGGAACAGCATATCAGCAGTTACCTGAAGATTCAGGAAGTCAGATACCGTGATATTCTGGAGTATGAAATTAATATTGACAAGGTGCTGTATGAGTACCAGATTTTAAAGATGACGTTACAGCCTCTTGTGGAGAATGCGCTTTATCATGGAATCAAGTATAAACGTGCAAAAGGCCGTATCTATATCAGCGGTGAAAAAGAAAACAATACGATTCTTCTGACGGTAAAAGACAATGGCGTGGGCATGGAGCCGGAAGAACTTGAATTTTTGCAGAAAGAAATCAGACGTCCCTGCCAGGAGACGGAAAAAGGGTATGGGCTTGCCAATGTCAACGAGCGGCTGAGAATCTATTACGGGCCGGAGTATGGACTCAATATTATGTCGGAAAAGGGCAGGGGAACTGAAGTTACGGTTACCATACCGGCAATAAAACAGCAGGCGGCGACGGGAGGCTGTGAATGAAATCAATCTTTTTTCGAAAATGGAAAGCAAGATACTTGCTGATGGTTGTGCTTATTCCCTTTATGCTGGCGATAAACGGCTGTGGAAGAGACTTTAATGTGGATTTGTCCAACGAATCTGTCGAATCCTCTGACATAAGGGACGAAAGTCTGATTGTGGTGGGCGTATCTCAACTGGGAAGTGAGTCTGTCTGGAGGACGGCAAATACGGCGTCTTTGCAGCGGGCTTTTTCAAAAGAAAACGGATACTTTATGATTTTTGACAACGCCAGGCAGAAGCAGGAAAACCAGATGAAAGCAATTCGCAGCTTTATCTCCCAGAATGTGGACTACATTGTATTTTCACCGATCATGGAGGAGGGCTGGGATTCTGTTCTCCAGGAAGCGAAAGATGCAGGTATACCGGTGATTTTAATGGACCGCAAAGTGAAAGTGTCGGATACGTCGCTCTATACTGCGTGGGTGGGCTCAGACTTTAAAGAGGAGGGTGTGAAGGCCGGAAAATGGCTTGAGAAGTTTTTGGAAAGTAAGGGGCGTCTGGAGGATGAAGTCCGGATTGTGGTACTCCAGGGAACGGAGGGCGCTTCGTCGGTTTTGGGTCGGACAGAAGGGTTTAATGAGATTTTGAGAAAACATGAAAACTGGAAGGTTCTGGAGTGTGTGAACGCAGAATACACAACGGCGAAAGCGATGGAAGAGATGAAACGCATGCTGAAGAAGCATGAGAGGATTGACGTGGTTGTATCCCAAAATGATGATATGACTTTTGGGGCGGTGGATGCGATCCGCCAGGAAGGATTAACTCCGGGGATTGACGGGGATATTGTGCTGATCTCTTTTGATGCGGTGAAAGCAGCGCTTCAAATGGTTCAGGATGGAGTCATCGGCGTTGATGTGGAGTGCAATCCGGATTTGGGCGGCTATGTGCAGGCTATTATCGAGGCCATTGAAAACGGAGAGCCGTATGAGAAGCATACGTATGTGGAGGAACGGTCTTTCACGAAAGAGATGGTAGGACAATATATAGAGGACAGGATTTATTAGATCAGGTTTACAGGTGGGAAGCGTGTTTAAATGTTAAAAGTATTTTTAGTGGAGGATGAGTTTGTAATCAGGGAAGGACTGAAGGCCAATATACCGTGGGAACAGTATGGCTATGAGTTTGTCGGCGAGGCGTCTGACGGAGAAATGGCGCTGCCGCTGATCAGGGCTGCAAAACCGGATGTACTGATTACAGATATTAAAATGCCGTTTATGGACGGCTTGTCTCTGAGCAAGATAGTCAGCAGTGAATTTCCGAAAATTAAGATTGTAATTATCAGTGGATATGATGATTTTGAATATGCAAGACAGGCAATCGAGGTGGGCGCGATTCAATATCTGTTGAAACCAATCACCAAAATGACGCTTCGCAAAACCATGCTTGAGATGAAAGAAAAAATTGAGCAGGAGTCGGAACAGAGGGACTGGCAGCAGCAATTTGGCAATGAAATGCATGAATATGAGCAGTTTGCACGAAGGCGTTTTTTTGAAAAGCTCCTGCAGGCGGAAATGGCGGTAAAGGATATTTATGAGGAGGCGGCGAGACTGTCGCTTGAAATTTCCGCGGAAAGTTATAATCTTATCTTTTTCTCTATCAGACCTAAAAATATGGAGGGAATGCCCGGAGAAACAGACTGGTTCATGGCGGAACAGGATAAAATATTATATTTTATTTTAAGGCATCCCCAATATATCCTGTTTTCGTGGAACGTAAATTGCTGGGGCGTTCTGGTGAAATCGGAAAGTGTGCATGTGGAAGAACTGACAGACAGGTGTTTGAATCATATCCGCCAGATTTGCAGCCCTCAGGATGCGCGTCTGGAGTGGTATGTCGCCGTGAGCCGTCCGATTGAGAGGCTCAGCATGCTGCACGAATGTTACCAGAAAGTCAGTCATTATATAGCGTATCGTTTTATTGTGCCGGGGATGCATATTCTGACGGAAAGCACACTAGCAGATTACCTGTCTGTGACGGAGGAAAAGAAAATTGGCCATGTGAACCCATCTTCCGTCGATCCTGAGATTATTAAGGACTTTCTCCGGAAAGGGAGCTTCATGGAAATACATGACTTTGCGGATTCTTATTTGCAAAGCTTTCAGGATGCATTACGTTCGAGAATGTTTCTGGACTATATGATACTGAGCATACGGTATACGATTACCGCATATCTCGACGCACTGGGAATTGCCCAGGACAGTTACAATGATCGCATAGACGAGTATCTCAGCGGCCTGAGCCTGAACAGTGAAACCATAGGGGAATACTTTGTCTTTTTACTGGGGATTGCCGTGGAACTCCGCGATCAGAAAAGCGATGTGCAGAGCGGGAGAATTTTAAGGAAGGCGCAGGAGTACATTGATGTGAACTTCAGCAATGAGTCTCTTTCGCTGAATGAGGTGGCGAAAGAGGTAGGCGTCAGCGCCAATTATCTGAGTGCAATCTTCAGTCAGAACATGCAGAAGACTTTTATTGAGTATGTGACAGGCAAGCGGATGGACCGGGCGCGGTACCTGCTGAACACGACGGACCGGTCATCGGGAGATATAGCGGCGGAGGTCGGGTATAAAGATCCGCATTATTTCAGCTTTGTCTTTAAAAAGACGCAGGGTCTGAGCCCAAGAGAGTACAGAACCGGCAAAAGGGCGAAAAAGAATGGATGACGGCCTTTCTCTATGTCAAAAACCAGGGGATTTCCAGTGAATGCACTGGAAGTCCTTTTAATTTGTCAATCATTATCTGCGCTGTCTTTATTCCCATCTCATGCGGTTTTTGCGTAAGGATCAGGGAGGGAGGCGTGCCCTGGCGGTTTAACCGTATATAGTCAAATGCGGCAATGCACATATCTTCAGGCAGGCTGTAACCGGCGAAGAGAAGCTCTCGGGTGAGCCAGTAAGCAATTTCATCGTTAAAGCAGATCACAGCAGTGCATTGGGATAATTTTTCCTTTACGATACGGCGCAGAAAAGAAGTGTTCTGGCTGGTCTGCAGGGCTTCCAGTTCTTCGGCGCCATACCAGCAGATTGGGGCGCGTAAGAGTGGGAGACCGCTGTCTCTTATAGTTTCTATGTATCCCTGATAGCAGTGATGCCCTTGAATATCGTCTGATTTAAAAATACATCCGATGGACTGATGGCCTAAGTTTATGAGCTGCTTTGTCAGCATGGCGCTGCCCGCATAGTCATTGCCTTTGATATACAGGCAGTTTTCTAATCCCGGATAATAATTGTACAGGAACAGAATGGCGATGCCTTTTTTATGAAGCTGTTTATAAAGGTCCAGGTTAGGGTTTGGAAACGCGCTCTGACATGCTTCCACAATAATACCGCGCAATGGTTTTCCTAAAAGTGAGATCAGGATTTCACGTTCCAGCGCTATTTGATTCTGTGTTTCAAAAATCTGTTCCGAAAAACCGTTGGCAGATAAAATTTCATGAAGGTCTGTCAGGATGCCGGGATAGATATGTTCATGAATATTGGGAAGAAGAATGCCGATCGTATTTAGCGCTGCATCCCGCATAAGTCCTGTAAGGTATGTGCCGCTGCCGTGTTTTTTTTCAATCAGTTTCTCCTGCTGCAGTAAGGAAAGCGCCTGTCTGACGGTCTGGCGGCTGACATGGTAGCGGCGGCAAAGCTCATTTTCGGTGGGTAATTTTGCGGTGCCGTTTTTTAAATTTTTTTGAATTTGTTCTCTTAATATTGAAGCCAGCCACTTGTATTTAATAGCCATTTTCTCTCCTTAAAATATTAAATAATTGTATAAAAAAACAGGATATTTTTTGTGTGTTAAAAATTGGAATCTAAAATATATCTTAAAAAAATAAAACAAATCGTAAAAAATCTAACTTGTATCCAGTGATTTATTAAAAATTACAATGTAAAAATGAAAAAAAACAATATAATTCGGCTGTCAAACCGTTTGATGGAAGTAAAAATTATACATTTATCCCGAAAAAGTGAACCAAATTAAAAAGTTGTATTTAAAAGTGATTTTAACATAACAAATTTGTATTGTAAACAACTAACAAACCGTACTGGTACAAGCCCTTTTACATTGACGCACTCAGCCGGCCGGTGCTATCGTATAGTTACAGGAAAATTTCCTGTAAATTTATTATTCAGGAGGAAAAGATATGAAAAAGAAAGTATTAGCAGCGTTACTTACAACATTTATGGTAGCAAGCCTTATGGGATGCGGAAGTAATGCAGAGACAGCAGCGCCGGCAGAGGCACCGGCAGCAGAAGCGGAAGCTCCGGCAGAAGAAGAGGCTCCGGCAGAGGAAGAAGCTCCTGCTGATGATGCGGAAGCAGAAGCGCCGGCAGCAAGCGGTGATGTAATCAGCGTTGGTTTTGCTCAGGTTGGTCATGAGTCTGACTGGCGTGCAGCAAACACACAGAATTATCAGGATACTTTTTCAACAGAAAACGGATATGAACTGGCATTTGTAGATGCGGACAATGATAACGCAGTTCAGTTAGAGGCAGTTCGTGGCTTCATTCAGCAGGAAGTAGATTATATCTGCATCGCTCCGATCGAGACAGCAGGATGGGATACAGTTCTTCAGGAAGCACAGGATGCAGGAATTCCGGTTCTGATCGTTGACCGTTCCGTAGACGCAGATCCTTCTCTTTACGAGACACAGATCGGTTGTGATATGGTTCTTGAAGGTGAGACAGCTGGTAACTGGCTGGCAGAATATCTGGATGGCAAGGATGCGAACATTCTTGTAATTGAAGGTACGGTTGGTGCATCTGCAACACTTGGACGTACGGAAGGCTTCAATAACATTGCAGCACAGCACAGCGAGTGGAAAATTCTTGATTCACAGTCCGGTGATTTCACACAGGCAGGCGGACAGGAAGTTATGGAGTCCTTTATTAAATCTTACAGTGATTTCAATGTAGTTGTATGCCAGAATGATAATGAAGCTTATGGCGCAATGGACGCAATGGATGCAGCTGGTATTACATATGGTGTTGACGGCGACGTAATTATTATTTCCTTCGATGCTACACATGACGGATTACAGTATACATTAGATGGAAAGATCAACTGTAACGTAGAGTGCAATCCTCTTCAGGCTGAATTTGCAGCAGACGTTATCCAGAAGCTGCAGGCAGGCGAGACAATTGATGACATCACAGTTGTTAAGGATGAAGCTTTCGTAGCGCCTGGCATCACATCTCAGTATGCAGTAACAATGACACAGGAAGTATTGGACGGCCGTGCATATTAAGATTAAAATCTGAATAAACACAATATAAGAATAGAATAGGGAGAGGAAACTTATTTCTCTCCCTGTTTTTTCCTTAAAACAGGCATGCAATAAAGAAAAAACGATAATATTGTCATGTAATTATCGATAGAAGCAGTGAAGTGTGTGACAGTAGGAGGTATAAGTATGGATAGCAAGATTGCGCTTACAATGCGGGGCATCTGTATGACATTCCCGGGAGTCAAAGCACTTGATAATGTGGACTTCACTTTGAAAAAGGGTGAAATACGTGCGCTGATGGGCGAGAATGGCGCAGGAAAGTCTACGTTAATTAAGTGTCTGACGGGAGTCAATAAATTTGAAGCCGGAGAGATTCATGTGGACGGCATTGAGGGTTCGATTGTAAATAAAGACACAATGGATGCCCAGAAAAAGGGAATCTCAACAGTTTATCAGGAGGTAAACCTTTGCCCAAATCTTTCCGTTGCGGAGAACCTGTACATTGGCCGTGAGCCGCTTACAAAGATTGGAACGGTGAATCGCCGTAAGATGAATCAGATGGCAGCACAGCTTATGAAAGATTTGGATTTGGATATAGAAGTAACGAAAAACCTGGAAGAATATTCTCTGGCATTACAGCAGATGATCGCTATTGCCCGTGCTGTAGATACGAAATGTAAAGTTTTAATTCTTGATGAGCCGACCTCTTCTCTGGATGACAATGAAGTGGAAAAACTTTTTGGAATGATGAAAAGGCTGAGAAATCAGGGCGTAGGCATTATATTTGTAACACACTTCTTAGAGCAGGTTTATGCAGTATGTGACGGGATTACCGTACTTCGTAACGGTACTCTGGTTGGCGAGTATACGGTGGAAGAGCTTCCGCGGGTGAAGCTGGTAGCGGCAATGATGGGTAAGGACTTTGACGATCTTGCTTCTATTAAGCCGGAGGGCAGCATGGACTTCTCGCATGCTCCTTTAGAGATCGATGCGAAGGGGCTTAGCCATGCAGGAAAGATCAAACCGTTTGACCTTGAGATTCACAAGGGAGAAGTAGTGGGTCTTACCGGGCTGCTTGGAAGCGGGCGCAGTGAACTGGCGCGTGCAATTTATGGCGCAGACCGGGCGCAGACCGGTACTTTGAAGGTCAATGGAAAGGAAGTTAAAATCAAGAGTCCGATTGATGCCATGAATCTGGGTATGGGACTTCTGCCGGATGACAGAAAGGCAGAGGGCATTATTGGTGATTTGTCCGTACGTGAGAATATTATTCTTGCTATGCAGGCAAAGGCCGGCATTTTCAAAAAGATTCCGATGGCGAAGCAGATTGAGCTTGCCGATCAGTACATAGAGATGCTCCAGATTAAGACGGCAAGCAGGGAAACGCTGATTAAGAGACTGTCCGGCGGCAATCAGCAGAAGGTGATTCTGGCGCGGTGGCTTGCCACAAATCCGGACTTTCTTGTCCTTGATGAACCGACCCGGGGAATTGATATCGGTACAAAAACAGAGATACAGAAATTGGTTATTAAGCTGGCGCAGGAAGGAAAGAGCCTGATCTTTATTTCATCGGAGATCGAGGAGATGCTTCGTACCTGCAACCGTATGGCAGTCCTTCGCGACGGCGCCAAAGTCGGTGAGATCAGCGGGGATGATATGACACAGGAAGGCGTAATGCACGCAATAGCAGGAGGAGGTGCGTCACATGAGTAAGGTAAAACAAATAACAAAAATGCGGCTGTTCCTGCCTATATTCAGTATGATTTTAGTGATGCTTGTGAATGTAATTTATGATTTGGCAAGCGGAAACCCTCCGTTTGGATTTTTCGCAATCAGCACTCAGGTTACTTCTTCCGGCAACACAATTCTATACGGTCGTCTGATCGATATATTGAACCGCGGCAGTGAAGTGGCTATTCTGGCAATCGGTATGACGCTTGTTGTATCCGCTTCTGCCGGAACTGATATTTCAGTAGGTTCCGTTATGAGTCTTGCAGGCGGCGTATGCTGTGTACTGCTTGCAGGCTACGGCGTAACGAATGTGTCTGAATATGCAAATCCTCTCTGGGTAGGAATCGGAGTTGGTATTTTAGTTGCGGTTATTTGCGGTATATTTAATGGATTCCTGGTTGCCTATTTGAATATACAGCCTATGGTCGCCACACTGATCTTATGGTCGGCAGGGCGGGCGATCGGATTATTGGTTTGCAACAGTTCCATTGTATATGTACGTGTACCGTCTTTCCAGATTTTCGGCTCTTATATTGGGTTCCTTCCGACACCGATTCTGATTGCGGCGGTCTGCATTTTGATTATGTCTCTGTTTCTGAAATTTACGGCGCTTGGCACATTTGTACAGAGTGTTGGTATCAATAAGAAGGCGGCGAGAATTTCCGGTTTCAGTTCTGCCAAGATCATTCTAATGTGCTACGCAATCTGCGGACTTTGTGCCGGCATTGCAGGAATTACTGCGACATCACGTATTTATTCCGCCGATACCAATAATATCGGTCTGAATATGGAATTGGATGCGATTCTGGCAGTAGCGCTTGGCGGAAACAGTCTGGGTGGCGGTAAGTTTAATCTCGCAGGTTCCATCATTGGTGCATATACGATTCAAGCAATTACAACGACATTATATGCGCTGGGAATATCATCCGCACAGGCGCCGGTATTTAAGGCAATTGTCGTTATTCTCATTGTAGTAATTCAGGCAGAGCCTGTGAAAGAATATTTTAAGAAGATGTCTGCTAAAAAAGCGACTGCAAAGGAGGCGTAACCGGGTATGAAGAAATTAAAGTTTAACAGCAACAGTATCTTGCTGCTTATCACCGTCGTTCTATTTGTGGTTATGTATCTGGCAGGATGCATTGTATATGCAGATAAAGGATTTACACATTTACAGACTTTTTTAAATATTCTGATCAATAATGCAGGACTGATCTGTATTACGGCAGGTATGACATGTGTGATGCTGATTGGCGGTATTGATATTTCAGTCGGTTCCGTAGTGGCTATGGACTGCATGTTTCTGGCAGTCGGGATTGAAGAATGGGGGATGAAGAGTCCGGTTCTGATGATCCTGGTGTTAGTGATCGGTGTTGTGTTTGGCATTGTTCAGGGATACTGTATTGCATATCTCGAGATTCAGCCGTTTATTGTGACGATGGCAGGAATGTTCTTTGCAAGAGGTATGACAGCGGTGATTTGTACCGATCAGGTCAGTATTGTAACCGATCAGCTATTTGTAAAGCTTTCGAGCACAAAGCTGCACATTCCGTTTGGAATCGGTGCGTATGCGAACAAAAAAGGCATTTTGCAGATACCGTATGTGAGGGTAACTGTTCTGGTTGCGCTGCTTGTAGTACTGCTGATTTTCTTAATGTTAAAATATACGAAGTTTGGGCGCAGCATTTATGCAGTCGGCGGCAACAGCCAGTCGGCAGCGCTTATGGGATTGGACGTTCGTATGACAAAGATGAAAACATACATACTTGCAAGCTTTCTGGCATCGATCGGAGGAATCTGTTACTGCCTGAATACCATGTGCGGAACTACCACACAGGCATCCGGGCTGGAAATGGATGCGATTTCTTCTGCCGTTATCGGGGGTACGCTTTTGACTGGCGGTGTTGGTAACGTAGCCGGTTCCCTTGTCGGTGTTCTGATTAATGGAACGATTTCCACTCTGGTAAAATCACATGGTAAGCTGGTCAGCTCATGGGCGAACATTGTGACTGCAATTCTGCTCTGCTTCTTTATTGTGCTGCAGGCAGTCCTGTCGAATATTAAAGAGAGAAAGAAAGCATAAGAACTGATTTTTTCTGGGAAAGTTGGGGACGCATATTTTATGTGCGTCTCCTTTTCTGTGCCCGTGAGTATGAATATATATGAAATTCAGATGTTTTTCTTTGTTTTCCCATGTTTTTGTTATATAATAAATAGAGTTATCGGAAGACAAGGCTAGATGAATGAAGTCACACAAGAGGGAGCTTGCAATGGCAATTTGGAATAAAATCGCAGCGTTTATCAATAAAGATGTATCGGATGAGAACGAGGCAAAGGGAACGGCTGTTATTATGCGTGTATTTATACTGAGCATGCTGTTTTACTTTATTTTGCAGATCATACTGTTTGTAACATATAAGGAGGTACCTCTCATACTTTACATGAGTGTAATGATATTGCTTTATGCAATTGTCTTTTTCTGTACATACAAGTTTAAAACAGCGGTGTCATTCTGGATTGTACAGGTTCTTACTTTGTGCTGGATTATTTTTTCCGTCCTTTTGACAGGATGGGAGTTTGGGATACCTCATTTTCTGTTTGTCCTTCTGGCGCTGTCTCTGGTCGGCGGATATCACAGAATTTATGTGAAGGCATTGATGGCGGCTGCTTACGGTACGATCAGGCTGGTTTTATATTTTTATATGATGAATGCCGGGGCCTATTGTTCATTGTCCCGTATTGAGGGTATGATATTTCAGGTTACGAATACTTTGGTAGTATATCTTCAGATGACGCTTTTAATTGTAACATTTAGTAAAGAAATACAGGCAACAGAGCGGAAACTGGTAAAATACAATAAGAAGATAGTAGAATTAGCATCAAGAGACCCGCTCACGAAGCTCTATAACAGGCGTGCAATGATCGATAAAATGAACGATATGGTTGCGATGAATCAGAATTATTTCTGCATTGCCATTGCTGACATTGATTTTTTTAAGAAGGTCAATGATACTTACGGGCATGAAGCCGGCGATGAAGTATTAAAAAGGGTGGCGGATACGCTTAGTGTATTCATGGAGGGCAAGGGGTATGTTGCCAGATGGGGCGGTGAAGAATTTTTGTTTCTGTATCAAAATGGCAACGGAGATGAGGTCAAGATGGAATTTGACAAGCTTCGCAGACAGATTGGGAAGATGACGATACCTTACAAAGATCTGGAACTTATAGTACATATGACTTTCGGAATACAGGAGTATGATTGTAAAAAACCGCTTGATGCAAGTATCTCGAAAGCCGATGAAAAATTGTACCGTGGAAAGATGAGTGGCAGAGATAAGGTTGTATTTTAATCATACAGGCAGAGGAATCTGAATTTGAATCTGATGTTTCAAAGACACGTGTATACTGCATAAATAATAAATTTTTTAACCAATTGCTTAAAAAAGTCAATATACAATTTGTGGGTGGTTTATTATAATAAAGTTGTTGGTAAAAACAACATTGTATATCGGACATTGCAGTTGTGGAAAGGATGGGGAATTTATGCAGACAGGAAAGAATTACAGGTTTTGGTTTTGCACGGGGTCACAGGATTTATATGGAGATGAGTGTCTGGCGAGGGTGGCCGAGCACTCGAAAATTATTGTAGAGAAGTTGAATCAGTCGGGAATGCTTCCTTTTGAAATTATCTGGAAACCCACGTTAATTACGAATGAACTGATTCGAAAAACGTTTAATGAAGCGAATTCGGATGAGGAGTGTGCCGGAGTTATTACATGGATGCATACGTTTTCGCCTGCAAAGTCCTGGATTCTTGGATTGCAGGAATTTCGTAAGCCGCTCTGTCATTTACATACACAGTTTAATCAGGAGATTCCATATGATACGATTGATATGGATTTCATGAATGAAAATCAGTCTGCGCACGGCGACAGGGAGTACGGGCATATTGTAACGCGCATGAGAATGGAGCGTAAGATTATCGTAGGCCACTGGGACGACCCGGAAGTGAAGGAAAAGCTGGCGGGCTTTATGCGTACGGCGGTTGGCGTTATGGAGTCTTCCCATATTCGCGTAATGCGAATTGCGGATAATATGAGAAATGTTGCTGTAACCGAGGGGGATAAGGTAGAGGCGCAGATTAAGTTTGGCTGGGAGATTGATGCATATCCGGTAAATGAGATTGCAGATTATGTAAAAGATACGCCGAAGGGGGAAGTGGATGCCCTGACGGATGAATACTATGATAAATATGAAATAATTTTGGAAGGCAGAGATCTGGAAGAATTTAAAAGACATGTGGCGGTACAGGCGCAGATTGAGCTGGGCTTTGAGAGGTTTCTGGAGGAAAAGAACTATCAGGCGATCGTGACGCATTTCGGCGATCTGGGCGCTTTGCAGCAGCTTCCCGGACTTGCTATCCAGAGGCTTATGGAGAAGGGCTATGGATTCGGTGGAGAAGGCGACTGGAAGACAGCCGCTATGGTACGTCTCATGAAGATTATGACTTCGGGCATGAAAGATGCAAAGGGAACATCTTTCATGGAAGATTATACCTATAATTTTGTGCCCGGAAAAGAAGGGATTCTCCAGGCGCATATGCTTGAGGTATGTCCTTCCGTGGCGGACGGAAAGATCGGAATTAAGGTATGTCCGCTGAGCATGGGTGACAGAGAGGATCCGGCGCGTCTTGTATTTACGTCAAAGACAGGTCCGGCAGTCGCGACGTCCTTAGTTGATATGGGGAACCGTTTCCGCTTAATTATCAATGCGGTTGAGTGTAAGAAAGTGGAGAAACCCATGCCGAAGCTTCCGGTAGCAACTGCATTCTGGACACCGGAGCCGAATCTTAAGACAGGGGCGGAGGCGTGGATTCTTGCCGGCGGCGCTCATCATACGGCATTTTCTTACGATCTGTCTGTAGAGCAGATGACAGAATGGGCAGATGCGATGGGGATTGAGAGCGTGGTGATTGACAGGAATACAAATATTCGTGAGTTCAAAAAGGAACTCAGATGGAATGAAATTGCTTATAAATTATTATAAAGAATGAGGAGGATGATTGGATGGGGCGTACAAAAAACGAAATAAAAAATGATATTTTGAATGGAAATACAGCGCTTGGCATTGAGTTTGGCTCAACGAGGATTAAGGCTGTGCTTGTAGGGGAGGACAATGCGCCGATTGCGTCCGGAGCGCATGACTGGGAAAACAGACTTGAAAATAACATATGGACCTATAGCCTTGAGGATGTATGGAGCGGGCTTCAGGACAGCTATGCAAAAATGGCCCAGGATGTAAAGGCGCAGTATGATGTGGAGCTTACTACGGTTGGTGCAATTGGCTTCAGTGCGATGATGCATGGTTATATGGCGTTTGATAAGAACGGAGAGCTGCTTGTGCCGTTCCGTACATGGCGCAATACGATCACGGAAGAGGCTTCTGAGAAACTGACAGAAGTATTTAAATATCATATTCCACAGAGATGGAGCATTGCGCATCTGTATCAGGCGATTTTGAATAAGGAAGAACATGTTGCGGACATTGCATTTCAGACGACACTTGCTGGATATGTGCACTGGAAACTGACGGGAGAGAAGGTACTTGGAGTCGGGGAGGCTTCCGGAATGTTTCCGATTGATATCGAAACGAAAGGGTTTAACAGGAAAATGATCGCACAGTTTGATGAGCTGACTGCAAGCTGCAATTTCTCCTGGAAACTTGCGGATATTCTGCCTAAGGTCCTGGTTGCGGGTGAACATGCAGGGACATTGACCGAGGAAGGTGCGAAACTTCTTGATCAAAGTGGAAAGCTTCAGGCGGGGATTCCGCTCTGCCCTCCTGAGGGGGATGCGGGAACCGGAATGGCGGCGACAAACAGCGTGGCAAAACGTACGGGAAACGTGTCCGCGGGAACATCCGTATTTGCAATGATTGTGCTGGAAAAAGAGCTTACAAAAGTATACGATGCGATTGATCTTGTTACGACCCCGACCGGAAATCTTGTGGCGATGGTACACTGCAACAATTGTACATCCGATTTGAATGCATGGGTGAATCTTTTTAAAGAATTTGCAGAAAGCTTTGGCGTGGAAACGGATATGAACAAGCTGTTCGGCACGCTTTACAATAAAGCGCTTGAAGGGGATGATGACTGCGGCGGACTGCTCGCATACAATTATTTCTCCGGTGAACATATTACAGGGTTTGAGGAAGGGCGTCCTTTGTTTGTCCGTATGCCTGACAGTAAATTTACTCTGGCGAACTTTATGCGTGTGCATCTCTTTACTTCGCTTGGGGCGTTGAAGACGGGACTTGATATTCTGCTTAAGCAGGAAGGCGTGCAGGTAGATAAGATTTTGGGGCACGGCGGTTTGTTTAAGACGAAGGGCGTTGGACAGAAGATCATGGCAGCGGCGATGGATGCGCCTGTTTCCGTAATGGAGACGGCGGGAGAAGGCGGCGCATGGGGAATTGCGCTTCTTGCTTCCTATATGATTCGCAAAGCAGATCAGGAAACGCTTGACGATTATCTGAATGAAAAAGTATTTGCGGGACAGGAGGGCGCATCGCTCCATCCGGACCAGAAGGATGTGGATGGATTCGAGAAGTTTATGAAGCGCTATACGGGAGGCCTCGCAATCGAACGTGCGGCGGTGGAAAACCTGAAATAGAAGGAGGTTGTACATAAAATGTTAGAAGAATTAAAGAAACGTGTCTATGAGGCGAATATGCTTCTCCCCAAATACGGGCTTGTTACATTTACATGGGGAAATGTCAGTGAGATTGACCGTGAGACCGGGTATTTTGCCATTAAACCGAGCGGTGTGGATTATGATAAGCTGACACCGGATGATATGGTGATTATGGACCTTGACGGGAACAAAATAGAGGGGGAATACAATCCTTCTTCGGATACGCCGACGCATGTTGAATTGTATAAAGCATTTACTGACATCGGCGGTATTGTGCACACACATTCAAGCTGGGCGACAAGCTGGGCGCAGGCCGGCCGGTCGATTCCGTGCTATGGTACAACACATGCGGATTATATATACGGTGAAGTTCCGTGCGCAAGGTGTCTGACAAAGGAGGAAATTGACGGTGCATACGAGAAGAATACGGGGCTTTTGATTGCAGATTACTTTAAAGATAAAGATTATAAGGCGGTTCCGGCAATTCTCTGTAAGAATCATGGGCCGTTTACCTGGGGAAAAGACGGTCATGAGGCAGTTCATAATGCGGTTGTTCTTGAGGAAGTGGCAAAGATGGCGGCGAGATGTGAGATGATTTGCCCTGACGTGAAACCCGCTCCACAGGAGCTCCAGGATAAACATTATTATAGAAAACACGGAGCAGGAGCATATTATGGACAGGGTGCAAAGGAATAAGGGTGAGTCTTTATTTTGTTAGATAATAAAGATGTGCCCGTGCACGTTGACGCAGTCAGCATGATATGATATGATGTTTACAAATAAAAAGAGCCGCTGCTGCGGTGGAAAGGAAGAAGTATGAATAAACTGGAACTTCAGAAAATGGCGAATCAGATCCGCAAGGGGATTGTAACGGCAGTTCACAGTGCAAAAGCCGGTCATCCCGGTGGATCGTTATCCGCGGCTGATATTTTTACGTATCTGTATTTTGAAGAAATGAATATCGATCCGAAAGACCCGAAAAAGGCTGACAGGGACCGTTTTGTATTGTCAAAAGGCCATGTGGCGCCGGGGTTATATTCTGTGCTTGCAAATAAAGGATATTTCCCTGTTGAGGATTTAAAGACACTCCGCCACCTCGGTTCTTATCTGCAGGGACATCCTGATATGAAACATATTCCGGGAGTGGACATGAGTTCCGGCTCTCTGGGACAGGGGTTCTCAGCGGCTGTCGGTATGGCTTTGTCTGCAAAGATGGATGGAAAGGATTACCGTACATACTGTCTGATGGGTGACGGTGAGATTCAGGAGGGGCAGATCTGGGAGGCAGCAATGTTTGCCGGACACAGAAAGCTTGATAATCTCGTTGCAATTGTGGACAATAACGGTCTTCAGATTGACGGCAGCATAGATGACGTATGTTCACCGAATCCGATTGACAAGAAATTCGAAGCGTTTAATTTCCATGTAATTAATGTAGATGCACATGATTTTGATGCATTGAAGGCAGCTTTTGATGAGGCAAAGAGCACGAAGGGCAAACCGACTGCAATTATTGCACATAGTTTAAAAGGAAAGGGCGTTTCCTTTATGGAAGGTCAGGCATCCTGGCATGGAACGGCTCCAAATGATGAGCAGTATGCAGTTGCGATGGCGGATTTAGAGAAAATTGACGAAGAATTAGGAGGTGCAAACTAATGGCAGGTGATGTAAAGAAGATTGCGACCAGAGAAAGCTACGGCAATGCGCTGGCTATGTATGGCGAGGAGTATCCGAATCTTGTAGTGCTTGACGCAGATCTTGCGGCAGCTACGAAAACCAGCGTCTTTAAGAAAGCATTTCCGGATCGTCATGTGGATTGCGGCATTGCGGAAGCGAATATGACAGGTATCGCAGCCGGGCTTGCCACGACCGGGAAGATTCCGTTTATCAGTTCTTTTGCAATGTTTGCGGCGGGGCGTAATTTTGAGCAGATTCGTAACTCAATCGGATATCCGCATCTGAATGTGAAGATCGGTGCGACACATGCGGGAATCACGGTAGGTGAGGACGGTGCATCTCATCAGTGTAATGAAGATGTGGCTCTTATGAGAACGATTCCCGGAATGGTTGTAATGGTTCCTTCCGATGATGTGGAAGCGAAGGCAGCTGTTAAGGCAGCTCTTGACCATGAGGGACCTGTGTATATTCGTTTTGGACGTGCGGCGGTGCCTGTAATAAATGATACGCCGGATTATACGTTTGAAATGGGGAAAGGCGTCACATTAAGAGACGGCAAGGATTTGACAATCATAGCGAATGGCATCTGTGTGGCGGAGGCGCTGAATGTGGCAGAAATGCTGAAGGCAGATGGAGTGGATGCAAGGGTCATTAATCTTCATACTGTAAAGCCGCTGGATGAGGAGCTTGTGATTAAGGCGGCAAAAGAGACGGGAAAAATTGTAACAGTTGAAGAGCATTCTGTGATTGGCGGACTTGGCAGCGCTGTATGTGACTGCGTTTGCGCAAATGCACCTGTGCCGGTTAAGAAGATCGGCATGCAGGATGTATTCGGCGAATCCGGTTCCGCTGCCGCTCTGGTGAAGAAATATAAACTTGATGCAGATGGTATTTATGAGCAGATCAAAGGATTTATTTAGATAAATAATTAGACGAGCAAATAATGGTAAACTGCGGAGCAGATGTGTTTTCAAAAGTCTGCTCCGCTTTTTTGATATTTCAGGCTGGTGAAATATTTCACAATTTTCCGGGAGGCATCCAATGGAAAATTGACATTCGCGCAGAAAATTGCTAACATGTTATCATAGAAACAAAAGAAAGGGAAGGTAGAGATATGAAAGGGTTAGTGAAGAAGTATACAGATGCGCCTTTGATTGCGAGAATTATTGTCGGACTGATCATTGGTATTCTGTGTGGTGTTTTTGTTCCCCAGGCGGGCTTTCTGTCTGTATTCGGGAATATTTTTGTGGGGGCGTTGAAGGCGGTCGCTCCGGTTCTTGTATTTGTTCTTGTCATCAGTTCCATTGCCGGCGCCGGTGAGGGAGTCGGGAGCTGCTTTAAGACAGTGACGATACTTTATATGGCAAGCACGTTTCTGGCTGCAGCAGCTGCGGTAATCGGAAGCTATTTATTTCCTGTCACGATTCCGCTGTCGGAGGCTGTAGAACAGACTGCACCGGAAAAGCTGGGTGATGTCTTTATCACTCTTTTTAATAATATGGTGGCAAACCCGGTCACTTCGATTATGAATGCAAATTATATCGGGATTTTGACATGGGCTGTTATCTTTGGATTGGCGCTGCGTAAAGCGTCTCAGGCGACAAAGGGAGTTATGAGTGATCTGTCCGCTGCTGTTTCACAGGCGGTGGCATGGGTGATTCAGCTTGCGCCTTTTGGAATTATGGGACTGGTTTTTGATTCTGTTAGTGAGTATGGTATTGAAATCTTTAAGGATTACGGAAAACTTTTGCTGCTGCTTGTCGGGTGTATGCTTGTTGTGGCGCTGGTTATCGATCCTCTGCTGGCATCGATCTGCCTTAAGAGAAATGCATATCCTCTGGTGCTCAAATGCTTTAAAGAGTCGGGAATTACCGCATTCTTTACAAGAAGCTCTGCGGCAAACATTCCTGTGAATATGGCATTATGCGAGAAACTGGGGCTGGATAAGGAATACTATTCTGTTTCCATTCCTTTGGGTGCAACGATCAATATGGATGGTGCGGCGATTACGATTACGGTTATGTCGTTAGCGGCGGCATTTTCACAGGGTATCAGAGTGAATATTATTTTAGCGATTATTCTGAGCCTGGTTGCGACGCTTGGAGCCTGCGGAGCATCCGGAGTTGCCGGTGGTTCGCTGCTTTTGATTCCTATGGCGTGCTCCTTGCTGGGTGTGCCACAGGACATTGCAATGCAAGTGGTCGGTGTCGGATTTATCATCGGTGTGGTACAGGATTCGTTGGAAACTGCGATTAATTCATCGGGAGATGTGCTCTTTACTGCTACGGCGGAATTCCGTAAGTGGATGAAGGAAGGAAAAGAAGTGAAGTTCTGAGTGAATGAAAGCCTATGGGGTGTTTTTGACTCTGTAGTCATACAACCCCCTGCATTTTCATATGATGTAAAAACATGAAAATGCAGGGGGATTCTGATTGAAAGGATACAGCCAGGAGAAGAAGCTGCAGATCGAGGAACGAGCGGTGGAAGTAGCCGATTACATCATACAGAACAATGCAACGGTGCGTCAGACCGCCAGAAAATTTGGAATCAGTAAGAGTACGGTACATAAGGATGTCGCTGAACGCTTAATCTCCATTGATCCTATTCTTGCAAAAGAGGCAAGAAAGGTATTAGACGTTAATAAATCGGAGCGTCATATCAGAGGAGGACTTGCCACAAGAGAAAAGTATCTGCATCAGCATTCAGAGAGGTAAAAATCAACAGTTGATATCTGTCGACAAATTTTTTATAATTAAGAACGGCAGATATGGGAGAGCTCCGTTTGCGGGGCTCTTTGCTTCACTATAAGATAATGATAGAAAGGGAAATGCATATGAGAAAGTATATTTGGAACACGGCGCTGATTCTGGCAATGATTGTGCTGTGTGCAGGGTGTGGAAAAAAGGAGGAGCCGGTTGCCGGGGATGGGACAACTGCAGATGATGCGGTATATGTGGAACTGCCTGATATGATATTGGGTGAGACAGATCAGGCAGAGTCTGCTGAACCAGTGGAGGCAGAGTCCGATGAGCCGGTGGAAGAAGAGCCTGCTGAGCCGATGAATGAAGAACCCGCTGAACCAGTTGAGCAGGAGCCCAATGAGCCAATCGAAGAGGAGGCAGAAGAACCTGAGCAGCCTTTGACAATTATTACGACTGCTTCGGTAAAACTTCGGGCGGAGCCGAATACGGAATGTAAGGCGCTTGGCGTAGTGAAGGCTGGTACCGAACTGACACAGAAAGAGGAAGTGGAAGGGTTTGCACTCGTTGAGTGGAACGGGAAGACGGGTTATATAAGCCTTGATTATGTAAAAAGGAAGGCTTCAGAAGAGCAGGACCAGTCCGGCAACACCGGTAATACAACAGATGAAGATACCGCTTTGGCAAAACCAGATGGTGTGTCACAGAATGGGATAAATGGACAGGCACAGAACGATGGACAGAACAGCGCAGCGAAAACTGATGTTTCCGCGATTCCAACGGGAAAAGTGGTAGCAATCGATGCCGGACATCAAAGCAGAGGAAATAGTGAAAAAGAGCCGGTTGGCCCGGGTTCTTCGACAATGAAAGCAAAGGTTGCAGGGGGAACAAGCGGTGTTGTGTCGGGGCTTGCAGAGTATCAGTTGACTTTACAGGTTGCACAGAAATTGAAGGCGGAGCTTCAGAACCGTGGCTACAGTGTAGTTATGATACGAGAGACGAATGATGTGAATATCAGCAATGGGGAGCGTGCGGAAATTGCCAATGCATCCGGAGCCAGTACATTTATCAGGATACATGCCAATGGTTCCACGAATTCTTCTGTGAATGGCGCTATGACAATCTGCCCGACATCACAAAATCCCTATTGTGCCGGAATATACAGCCAGAGCAGAAAACTTTCGGATGCGGTATTAAGCGGTCTTGTGTCGTCTACCGGTTGTAAGAAGGAGTATGTGTGGGAAACAGATACAATGAGCGGAATTAACTGGTGTCAGATACCAGTGACAATCGTAGAGATGGGATATATGACGAATCCGACGGAAGATGCATTGATGGCTACAGAAGATTATCAGATGAAAATTGCGTCTGGTATTGCAGACGGAATTGATCAGTATTACAGTTAGAGGTAAGAATGATTCGTCCAGGTATTGTATATAATTAAAAGAAAGAAGGATACATATGTTATTTACGAAGGAACAGCTTCGTAAGCTTGTTATTCCGCTGCTGATCGAGCAGCTGCTGGCGGTTGCGGTTGGAATGATTGATGTTGTAATGATATCGGCAGCCGGGGAAGCTTCGGTGTCCGGAGTATCGCTTGTAGACAATGTTAATGTTTTACTGATCGGCCTGTTTTCCGCTCTGGCAACAGGCGGTGCAGTTGTGGCAGGACAGTATCTGGGACAAAAGGACAGGGAGGATGCATGCAAGGCAGCAAATCAGGTGATTTTATTTGTTGCGGTTTCATCTCTGGCTGTAATGCTGCTGCTTCTTGCCTTTCACCGTTTTATACTGACAAGGGTCTTTGGCAGGATTGATGCGGATGTTATGGCGGCGGCAAAAACTTATCTTATTATTACCGGGTTTTCAATTCCGCCGCTTGCTGTTTACAATGGAGGAGCGGCATTATTTCGTGCGATGGGGAATTCGAAAGTTACAATGTGGATTTCTCTTTTAATGAATTGCATTAATGCAGCCGGCAATGCAATTTTAATTTATGGAGTAAAAATCGGAGTCGCAGGAGCAGCGATTGCCACAACATTTTCCAGGGTTGTGGCGGCAGTGGTTGTGATTGTTCTTTTACTTAATCAGAATAATGCGATTCATCTGACTCGTCCATTTGAATTTCGTTTTCACCGGAAGATGATTCATAAAATACTTTATATAGGGATTCCGAATGGACTTGAAAACAGTATTTTTCAGCTTGGTAAAATTCTGATATTAAGTCTTGTATCTGTATGTGGTACATATGCGATTGCGGCAAATGCGGTGGCGGGCACGATTACAACGCTGAATATCCTTCCTGGGACGGCGCTTGGACTGGCAATGTTGTCTGTGATTTCCGTCTGTGTGGGTGCGGGCGATTATGAGCAGGCGAAGTTTTATACGAAAAAACTGATGGTGCAGATTCACATCTATATAGGGGTGATCAGCCTGCTTTTGATTTTCTGTACGCCTTTGATTGTGAAAGCATATCACTTGTCGCCTCAGGCGGCGGAGCTTGCTGAAAAGCTTCTGCGTTATCATGCAGTTTGCGCAATGCTTTTCTGGCCGGAATCCTTTTCTCTGCCGAATACACTTCGGGCGGCGAATGATGTGCACTTTACAATGGGGATTTCAGTATTCTCGATGTGGGTATTTCGAATTATTTTCAGCTATTTGCTCGTAAATTTGTTTGGAATGGGTGTGTTTGGGGTCTGGATTGCAATGACGATTGACTGGCTGTTCCGTGCAATTGTATTTTCGATTCGATATATCCGGGGTAAGTGGAAATTAAAGTATGTGAAATAGAATCATGTCTTGTAAAGAAGAGGTTCTTCTACTATAATAATGATAGTAACGTGATGAATGGCAGCTGCCGCACAAAAGGAGAAAGAGAATGAATCAGGAAACTGTGATTGTCCTTGATTTCGGAGGACAATATAATCAGCTGATTGCCCGGAGGGTCAGGGAGTGCAATGTGTACTGTGAAGTCCATCCATATGATATGAGTATCGAGAAACTTAAGGAAATAGGTCCGAAGGGAATTATCATCACAGGCGGACCTAACAGTGTATATGGGGAAAGTTCACCTGTATGTGAGAAGGAGTTATTTGAGCTCGGAATTCCCGTGCTTGGAATATGTTATGGTTCGCAGCTTATGGCGTATCTTCTTGGGGGGACTGTTACGGCTGCGCCTGTTAGCGAATACGGACATACGGAAGTTTCGATTGATAAAAGTGAGAGTGTGATTTTTGAGAATGTTTCGGAGAAAACAAGATGCTGGATGAGCCATACGGATTATATTGAAAGGGCGCCGGAACATTTTACAGTTACCGCTCATACGCCGGTGTGTCCTGTTGCCGGAATGGAGTGTGCGGAGAAGAAATTATATGCTGTACAGTTTCATCCGGAGGTTGTTCATACGGCAGAGGGTATGAAGATACTTTCTAATTTTGTATATAAGGTCTGTGGTTGTAAGGGTGACTGGAAGATGGATTCTTTTGTCGAGGCAAGCATCAGCCAGCTTCGTGAAAAGGTAGGAGACGGGAAGGTGCTTTGCGCGCTGTCCGGCGGTGTGGATTCTTCCGTGGCTGCGGTTCTGCTTTCAAAAGCGGTTGGCAAACAGCTTACGTGTGTTTTTGTTGATCATGGCCTGCTTCGCAAAAACGAGGGGGATGAAGTGGAGGCGGTGTTTGGACCTGAAGGCCATTATGATCTCAATTTCATACGTGTGAATGCACAGGAGCGGTTTTACGAAAGGCTGAAGGGTGTTACGGAGCCGGAAAAGAAGAGAAAGATTATTGGAGAAGAATTTATCCGTGTTTTTGAGGAGGAAGCAAAGAAGATCGGTGCGGTGGATTATCTTGTTCAGGGAACGATCTATCCTGATGTTGTGGAATCGGGGCTTGGAAAGAGCGCAACAATTAAGTCGCATCATAATGTAGGCGGTCTGCCTGATTATGTGGATTTTAAGGAGATTATTGAGCCGCTTCGCCTGTTGTTTAAAGATGAGGTGAGGAAGGCCGGTCTGGAACTTGGGATTCCTGATCATCTTGTATTTCGTCAGCCTTTTCCGGGACCGGGGCTTGGAATCCGCATTATTGGTGAGGTGACAGCGGAAAAGGTGCGAATCGTGCAGGATGCGGATTTTATTTATCGTGATGAGATTGCAAAGGCGGGGCTCAATAAGGGGCTTGGGCAGTATTTTGCAGCGCTTACGAATATGCGCAGTGTTGGTGTGATGGGGGATGAAAGAACGTATGATTATGCAGTTGCGCTTCGTGCGGTAAATACGACGGACTTTATGACTGCGGATTGCGCTGAGATTCCCTTTGAGGTGTTACAGAGGGTGATGAACAGGATTATAAATGAGGTAAAGGGCGTGAACCGGGTTGTGTATGATTTGACTAGTAAGCCGCCGGGGACGATTGAGTTCGAATAGTAAACAGAAAGCTGGGAAGCCGCATAAACAGCGGACTTTCCGGCTTTTGATGTGGGGCGTGATACCTTTTTGATACCTAAATTAGAATATTTGCAGAGCTTTATATAATCCTCGATGTATAGTCATGTTTTCATTAAAATTAAACAAAGCATTAGGATATTCGTGTTTGAAAATTTGTTGACCCTTCATGGAAGGCTGATTACCGATTATTCCATGCTCAAATAATTGCCGTAATATCATTTTGGCATCATTTTCATTTACAGAATATGTAGATGAATATGTTTCAATAAATGTTGTTGGTGAGAAGGTTTGCTTTCTAATTTGAGATAAGGTAGCTAAAATTTGGTTAATATCTGGAAGAACAGCAAAAATTTCATCAATAATTTCACCCTTTAAATATTCAGAAAATTCCTTGTCAGCTTCTTTTACTATAGGTGAGGTAATGTTGGTATTACCTTTTTGCAATGCGATTTTTGAGCATTGGGATATATAATGAATATAATCTCTTGGTCTCCAATGTGTGCTTCTGGTAATGTAGTCGAAAGTAAGCATTCTATTGTGTCCTTGATTTCCCATATAAACAAACTTATGGGGAAACACTTGTTTCCATATATTTTCTTTAGAATATTTCCCTTGGGAGCTGACCGCGAGTCGATAACATAACATTTCATATAATTTTTCAGGTGTCCATGTAAGGTTTAGTATATATTCTGACCATTTGTTTTTGTCAGAGTCTTTTAAAAATGCAAATATGTCACTGCGAAGAAATACTATAGGCCGGATTTTTATAGTACTGTCTTTAAAGTATGCTTTTATATTTTGGACAGCTTTGAAAAGGCTTGTGAGCAAATATATATATGTTTTTCTTTGGGATTCATCTTCAAAATCTCTATAATCTTCATCTAATTCATCTATAAGAATATAGTAATATGAATCATCAGCATATTGTTCAATCACATCCTCAAAAATATCAGATTTTTCTGCCCAAGTAATGTTGTCAATATTCTTGTTAATACCATCAATATTTGCGCCACAACCTAAAATTTCAGCACCAAATCCAGAAGCAGTCCATCTAGGAACTAATTTATTAAGGGCTTTAATTGGTTGAGAAGAGTATACTTTATTGAGTGCATCTAACAGTTTGGAGTCTAAGGAGTTGTTTTTAGCCATCATTTTGCAAATTGCGTTATATATTAAATATTTCCAAATTGTTATATATTGGTTAGGTAATGTATAGATATTATTCTCTAATGAATATAAAAGATTAAATGGAAAGTTTTTAAACGAAAGCCTTTCACTAAAAAGATTTTCAGCACTTTGATTATATAAAAATTCTGAAATAGCAGTTTTTCCCATTCCTTTGCGACCAATCACATAACATTTTTCTCCGCTTTTTATTGAGTTAACTTCGTCAATATAGAAGAAAAGATTTTCATTTTCTTGTTTGGCTTCTAAGTGCCATGTATCGGCGATGGCATTTAAAATAGATGTGCAATCATTATATTTGTTTGATGTGTTATTCATAGTTTTATTTCCTTTCTCCATTGGTAACTACATTTTTTATCATCGTTTCCGTTGAAATCTACCTTGCTACTCGTAGCAGGCCAGTTGATTTTCCATTCAAAATACTCGTCCTCGGAAATCTCACCATTTTTCAACTGTTCTTTCCGCAGACACCACTCCCGCATGAAATCATTGACTAATCCATACTCTAGCCACATACCCACCGGGGCATGTGCAGACCAGTCGTCATTGTCATAGTAACGCACTGATTTATCATCAGAAGCGTTGCACTTGCCGGGATTGCGTACAAGCTGAAATAAATGGATTGTGCTGCGGTCATCTTCATCAAGCCAAAGGAATGTGAGCATAATATCTTCGGCGCAACCGGGAGTGACACCAATAAAATGAATATAATTGACGTTCAATATCTTTGCCATTTCCATTAGAGTGTTGTTTTTGGGAACACGATAGCCGGATTCATACTGTGCGATACGAACATCAGCATTGCGTTCCTCATATCCCAATTTCAAGCCTAGTTCACGCTGTGTCAAGCCCCGGAACGTGCGTATTCTCTTTATCCGTTCTCCTAATACCATAGTCATGTTTCCTTTCTGAAAATTAGAATGATTGTTTTGAAATTATCATGTTACATCTGCTCCACAATTCGTCTTTATATGAAAATACATCTTTGTCAATCTTTCTTTCAACAAAGCCGATTTTTTCATAACATTGTTTCGCTAATGTGTTTTTATTGAAAACATTTAATTGAACCGCTTTTGCGCCGGTTATCTGAAAAGCATATTGCAGAGCAAGATTCAGCATTTCTTTTCCGTAACCTTTTCCACGTTTTGTTTTATCAACAATAACAAATTTAAGAAAACCGATATTGTCTGCTGTATTGACAGAATAACAAAAGAAGCCTATTGCCTGTCCGCTGTTTTCAGTTGCGACATAAGCACTGTCCGTCCAGTCCATTGCATTTTTCTCTAATAAATCATGGAAAGATTTTTGTGTCATGGGGTATGGCAAAAGGTTTGCACACCAAAAAGCATGAGTTCTTTCGTTATCAATCCATTTTGACACATATTCATAATCTTTGCTTGGTATATACGGTCGGATTCTCATAAATGGAATGTCCTTTCTCCAATTTATTTGTAAATTTGTTATAGGTAGTACACCATAATATATTCTTCCTCATTCTCCTTTACAATCTCAAAACCAATCTTTAAATACATCTTTGTCGCATAATTGGCTTTTTGAACAGAAAGAGAAACCCGACTGTACCCATGTAATTTAAGCAGGGTAAGAATTTCTTTCATCATAGCCGTTCCAATGCCAAAGCCCCGGTATTCTTTATAAAGAGAGATTGCCAAAGAGGGCGTTTCATCATCTATATGTCCGTAATCGTTCATAATGCGAACCCAAACAGCCCCAACAATCTTACCGCCAACCTCTGCCACTAATCCCCAATCATCTTTGGATTCCCCGAAATGCTTAACATAAATCTGTAATTCGGGAGATGAAATAATACTTTTGGTTGGAGGTTCGATACCCTCTGGAACAAAAATTGCTTCATATAGAAAATTATCCAGTAACGGATATTCCTGTTTTTGTATTTCTCGTATCGTATACTCCATAGCTTACCTCTCAATTCTGTATTCTCCATATATTCTAGCATAATTCAGATAATACAGCAACAAAAACTTATCAGAAATGCTAAATTTAATAAAAAAGATAAGTTTAACAAATAGGCTATTGACAATAACAGAAATGTTAAGTATAATTCAAATACAGAGCTTAACAAAAACGCTAAACAAAAAGGAGGATATTGAATGAGGAATGAACTATTTGTAACTGCCGGGGAGGTAGCGCAGGAGTTGGGCGTTTCCAAACCATTTGCTTACAAATTAGTACGACAGATGAATGAGGAACTGGAAGAGAAAGGTTTTATCACAATCGCCGGACGTGTCAGCAGAAAATATTATGAAGAAAAATTCTATGGCATGGCGCAGGCGGCGAACTAAGGAGGGCGAACTATGGCGGCATATAAAGATGAACAGCGTGGAACATGGTATGTATCGTTCCATTATTATGACTGGACGGGGAAGAACTGTCGGAAAGTCAAGAGAGGTTTTAAAACCAAAAGAGAAGCTACGGAGTGGGAACATCATTTCCGCATGAAAGAAGCGGCTGACTTGGATATGACTTTCGGGGAATTTGTGCAGGCGTATACAAGAGATATGAAGCCGAAGCTGAAGCACAATACTTGGCTGACAAAGGAGCATATCTTACGCACAAAATTGCTACCGTACTTTGAGAACAAGAAAATGTGCGATATTCGTGCAAAAGATATTATCCAGTGGCAGAATGAGCAGATTTCCTATCGTGATGAAAAGGGAAAGCCCTATGCGCCGACTTATCTGAAAACTCTGCAATCAGAATTGAGCGCATTGTTTAATCATGCGGTACGGTTCTACGAATTAAAGAGCAATCCTGTTGTCAAAGCCGGGCCGCTTGGGAAAGGGAAAGCAGAGGAAATGCTTTTTTGGACGAAGGAGGAATATCTGAAATTCATTGAAGCAGTAAAAGACAAGCCATATTCCTATCAAGCATTTCAAATTTTATACTGGTGTGGCTTGCGTGTTGGCGAACTTTTAGCACTCACGCCGCAGGATATAGATTTTGATAACAAGGTCATTCGGATAACAAAATCTTATCAGCGGTTAGAGGGAAAAGATGTGGTAACAGACCCAAAGACACCGAAAAGCAAGCGCAATGTCAGTATGCCGGACTTTTTGTGTGAGGAATTAAAAGAGTATCTCGGCAGGCTGTACGGACTTCTCCCGACTGACCGTATCTTTCATCTGACAAAAAGTTTCCTACACCATGAAATGACGAGAGGGGCAGGGAAAGCAGGGGTAAAGCGCATTAGAATCCACGATTTAAGGCATTCGCACGTTTCGTTGTTAATCAGCATGGGATTTTCAGCGGTATCAATCGGGAACAGGGTAGGGCATGAAAGCGTGGATATTACGTTTCGATACGCCCATATGTTCCCGACAGAACAGATACAAATGGCAGAGTTGCTGAACGCAGAGTTTAAGGAGGGTACAAAAGAATGAGCGGCACACACAAATATCCAACAATCAGTTTTCGCATTTCTCCCAGAGAACGGGAAGAAATTGAAGCAAAGATTTTTGCAAGCGGCATGAAAAAGAAAGATTATTTTGTTCGTTCCTGTATTTACAATCGCGTATGCGTGGTGGGGAAGAAAGAAACGGTATATCAGATTGTGGAAAAATTGCAGGAAATGCAGAGCCGTATGGAAGAACTGGCAGAGCAGATAAAAGGCGAAAAGCCGGAGGTCACTACCAAAGAAATCAGAGAATTACAGACGACATATGAGGATATGTTGAAAGCAATCCTTTGGGTATTGGACGGAGCAAAATATCTGTGGCAGGGAAGCACCAACGGAGAAGAAAAAAGCCCCAACAGCGGCAACTGTTAGGGCTGTGATAATTGGAAAACCTCTGTTATCAACCTCACAATACCAGTATAGCAGAGGGTTCTTCCAGTGGCAACGATTTTTCAGAAATGGAGGGCATTTATGGAAGAAACAAAAATCGAATTACAGTTGATTAAATTGTCGGAGATACAGTCGCAGGAAGTTTCTTGGCTGTGGTTTCCGTTTATACCCTATGGCAAGCTGACAATCGTACAAGGCGATCCGGGTGACGGAAAGACAACATTTATTCTGAACATAGCGGCAAAACTGTCTAAGGGAGAAAGTTTAGGCGGTGGAATGAATCTTACAGAGCCTTTGAATGTAATCTATCAGAGTGCAGAGGACGGTCTTGCCGATACGGTCAAGCCCCGATTGGAACAGGCAGGGGCAGACTGTGAGAAAATCTCTGTCATTGATGAAAAGATAAAATCCCTTTCCATGATAGATGAACGCTTGGAAGAAGCTGTTATAAAGACGGGCGCAAAACTGCTGATTTTAGACCCGATACAAGCCTATTTAGGCGGCGGTATGGATATGAACCGGGCGAATGAAGCAAGGGATATGACAAAGAAATTAGCGGCACTGGCAGAGAAATACCAGTGTGCGATTGTCCTTGTCGGGCATATGAACAAGGCGGCAGGAAATAAGGCGGCATACCGGGGAATGGGTTCGATTGATTTCTTTGCAGTCGCTAGAAGCGTTCTCTTAGTTGGCAGGGTTGAGGGAGAAGAAAATATAAGGGCTGTGGTACAGATAAAAAATAACCTTGCGGCGTTCGGACACCCGAAAGCATTTGAATTATCGGAGAACGGTTTTGAATGGCTTGGAGATTATGAGATTACCGCTGATGAAGTCTTAGGCGGTATTGCCCCGAAAGCAAATAAAATGGAACAGGCAAAGCGGCTGCTCCGGGAACTGGCAGAAACAAACAATGCCATGCAGAGCAATGAGATTTTCGGTCTTGCAGACGAACAGGGCATATCGAAGCGGACACTGGAAAATGCAAAGAAAGAGTTAGGTGTCCGGGCAAAGCGGATAAACAATACATGGTATTGGGAACTGGATAAAATCAAACAGTGACGGACAGGCAAGGTAACAGCGCAACAATGCAGAGTATTAGAATTTTGCACTCTTGAAGATTGCAAGGTTGCAAAAATTATAGACATTGCAATGTTGCGCTGTTGGGAGAAAGCCGGAAAGCGGCGGTATCAAGGCGGCGAAAAGCCGCCCCGTCCGTTAGGACGGTATGCTGTCCAACGGACAGCTTGCCCCCGGCAGGGCGCAAAACCCGCTTGCGGGTTGTATTTTTGTTGGCGTAGCTGACAAAAGTGCTTTTGCGTTACTTTCGCAGAAAGTAACAAAGGCTATGCGCCGTATCCGGCGCTCATTACCCGATAGGGAGAAAGGAAAATTTATTGAAGCGGACAATCAGCGTTATGACAGGGAAAGGCTCTGTCAACCATAACAGCAGAAAATTCCACGCAAAGAACACTGACCCGGAGCGGAGTTGTCTGAACGTGGAATACTGCAACGAAAATATCAAAGACATATACCACGAATTATTTGATGAAGCACTTGCCCGATACAATGAAAAGCAGACCAGAAGTGACCGCCGGATTGATGATTACTATGAGAAAATCTGTTCCGGCAAACAGGAAAAGCCATTCCATGAGATTATTTTGCAAATTGGGAATAAAGACGATATGGGAGCAAAAACAGAGGACGGACAGCTTGCGGCAAAAATACTTGATAAATATATGCAGGACTTTCAGCAGCGCAATCCTACATTGAGGGTGTTCTCTGCTTATCTTCACATGGACGAAGCAACGCCACATCTGCATATAGATTTTATACCCTATACGACTGGAAGCAAGCGGGGACTTGAAACAAGGGTATCATTAAAAAAGGCACTGGCAGAACTCGGCTTCAAAGGCGGCACAAGGAGCGAAACAGAGCGTAACCAGTGGGTAGCGGCAGAAAAAGAACGGCTTGCGGATATTATGCTAAAGTATGATATTGAGTGGGAGAAAAAGGGAACACATGAGAAGCATTTATCTGTTTTGGATTTTGAGAAAAAGGAGCGACAGAAAGAGGTTGCGGAACTGGAACAGACAATCTCCGGCAGTAAAAAGGAATTATCCAATATTCTTCATCAGCAGATTGCGGCAGGACAGGAAACGGAGCAGATACGGAAAGAGGGCGAAGCAATCCGGCAGGAAGTATCGGAACTTACCGCAACAAATCATCTGCTGAAAGAGCAAACGGAAACACTGACAGGGGATAAAGAAAAGCTGTTATCCGAAAATGAAAAATTGGAGAAACAGCAGAAAAAGTTACAGCAGGAAATCAACAAAATGGTGCAGTCAAAGGAAGTCATGGAGCGCAATATTCATGCCTATGATGAAGATGTAAAATGGCAGTTGGCAGAGCCGGGGGCATTGATGAGCGCAAAGGCATACCGGGATAAAAAGGCTTTACCGCTTGTGGAGAAATTGAAGGAAGTGGTAAAAAATCTGACTATCAAATGCGTACAGCTTACAGAGCAGTGCAGGAAGCTGACCGCCAAAGTGGACGGGCAAAAGGAGCAGATTAGCCGCTTGACGGATAAGGTCATGGAGCAGAGCGATGCCATAGACCGCTTGCAGGAAAAAGCGTCTGATTTTGGGCGTTTGGAGCGTCATTTCGGCAGAGAGCAGGTGCAGTTGATAGTGGAACAGTTAAAGGCGTTAGAACAGGCAGAAAAGGCAATTAAACGCCCGAAGCGTGCCTTTGAAATGAGCCGATAGGAAAGAGAGGATTGATTGGATATGACGGATATGGAGAAGAAAGTCATGGTGCGGCTGTGTACTAAAATCGTAGCAGAAACAGACCTATACGAAACGGATAAGGAAGTGCAGAATCTGATAGACTGGGTATGTTTATCGGAGCAAATAAAAGAAAACAATAATACAATCCGTAATCTGACCGGGGAATATAAGAAGATAGAGCCGGATTGCCGGGAGGGAGTGCGGGCGCAGTTGGAGCGCATGAAAGAACTCTGCAAAGAGCGCAATAATCTGTATGAAAAGCAGAATGATTTGAAAGGGCAGAAACAGAAGATTGAGAAGTCGTTGGAACGATAAAAAGTGTGGGACATGGCGGTAGCTGTGTCCTATATTTTTTGTGGCAAACTGTGTGATAGTATGCTATACTGAAGGAAATAAATCGGGATATTTATATCGGCGAAAGGGGAAAGATTATATGGCAGGAATTATTATATATTTGGTAATCTCTTTTTTAACATCACTAATTTTTGTAGTTCTTGGTATTAGTCAATATAAGTCCGAAAAACCTGTATCTCTGAATACAGGTGAGAAACCACCGTGCGAAGATGAATTAACAGATGTATTAGAGTGGAATCGTAAACATGGTAAAAATCTTATAATATATGGCTGTGTGCTTTTCCTAACACTTTCTGTTTTTGTTTATTTTATTGAGAAATATGATTACATTGCAGTTCAGATAAATTTATTTATTTTGGTGATTTTGGGAGAAGTAGCGTGGCTTGAAATTCAACATAATATACTAAAAAAGAAATTAATAAAAAAATAGTAGAGACAAAAATTGATGCTTTTTTACTGAAAAACTCGACAATTTCAATTTGTCGAGAAAATTACTTGCAGAGTATTGTTACGCTTTAGAACGTCGGAGATGCTTGTTATTCAAGCGGTTGGCAGTACAAAAATGGAGTTGGCGGTACTTTATATCGCTATCGTTCAAATATGGTATATGTTGCGTAACGGGAGTGGCTACATATTTCCCTGTTAATGCAATAATTACATGGTGCTAGCACCATGTAGATATGGCAGTCAAGGAGAAAATCTGTGATACCCATATGATACCTGTTTGTTCTGAAACTGTAAATACGGCGTAAAATATGAATATTATAGCTATGAAAACCCTTAAAAAGCAATCAGATATTTAACAATTATGTTATAGTTATAGGGAGTTCGAGTGATGAAATGGGCTTTATGAAGCTAGTATTTATGCGGTTTACAAACAAATTTGTTTAGGTACTGGCAACGATTTGGCAACATTTTCAACATCACGCACTAAATAATTACATCAATGGCATAGGAAAAACCTTGCTGATTTTCAGATATGGAAACTGAATATCGGCAAGGTCTTTTTATGCTTATTTCTGCTTTTTCTTTTTAGACGTTTTCTTTTCTTCTTTCTCGATTTTCTGAAATTCCTCCATGAGCATATCACTGACCGCCTGTGAGGGAACTTTCGCCCAATGCTTTGAGGTGTTCAGTTCCGGGTACTTGTACCGCCACTGGTCGTATTCCTCTTTTGTAATCTCGCCCTGTTCCAGTTTGGCGGCTTGCTCCTGCCATGCGTGGAACATATCGAACATGGACGTATAGGTGGAATAGTCGGACTTGTCAAGGTGCAGGCAGATTTCCCCGTCAATCTCCCCGATTTTCAGCCCGTACATATCTTCCAATGCAAAGAGCGTGTGCATAAGCCCGGTATAGGTATCAATATCCGGCACGGTGAGGGCGTGGGTGCTTACATCAAAGATACCCGCCATTTCTTTTACAAGGTCGTGCTTTGGTGTCCTTGCTTCGGTTTCATATTGTGCCATGCGGACATCAGAGGTCTTTCCGAGAAAACCGAGGATTTCGCCTAACTGTTTCTGTGTCATGCCTTTTCGGTTGCGGAAAAAGCGGATACGTTTGCCGATTGCCATAATAAAACCTCCGTTATTGTGAAGTGAGGTAAAGTCATGCCAGCTTGATTACGCTCCGCTTCATCTCGCTGTGGCGGTGCGCCATATACGCCTGTCAGAAAGCAGTTCAGCGTGTGCAAGCACCCGCCGTCCTGTTTTCTTCCAGTCGTGCATGACTTTACTTAAACAAATCTGTTGAAGTTAGTATAACATGGTGCAATAGGAATAGCAAGAATAACTTAAATAAAAAAAGTTAAGATTTTCTTGAAAACCACTTGACTTTACGGAATTTATTTAGTATTCTATATGCAACACTTAAACAAAAACAGTTAAGCATTGAAAGGAGAGGGTATCTGAATGATGGAAAAATTATTTATGACAGTGGAGGAAGTGGCAGCGGAACTGCGTGTGTCGAAGTCAAAAGCCTATCAGATTGTAAGGGAACTGAACGCAGAAATGCAGAAACAGGGCTATCTGACGGTGGCAGGACGTGTGAACGCTACATTTTTTCATAAAAAAGTATGTTACAGCGATTAGAAGGGAGATGATGAAATGGCTGTATACAAGGACAATGCTACGGGAACGTGGCGGGTTATCTACCGCTTTACCAACTGGAAAGGGGAGAGGAAACAGACACAAAAGAGAGGATTTGCAACCAAAAGGGAAGCGCAGGCGTGGGAGCATGAAGCCATGCTCAAACAGGGGGCAAAATTGGATATGACTTTCGGCAGTTTCTTTGAAGTGTACGAAGCTGACAAGAAACAGCGTGTCAAGGAAAGCACTTGGGAGTCCAAAAGCCATGTGATACGGACAAAGATTTTACCGTACTTTGAAAACCGCAAAATCGCAGAGATAGAAGCAAAGGACGTGATTTCGTGGCAGAATGAGTTGATGGCATACCGGGACGAGAAAGGCAAGCCCTATTCCGCAGATTATTTGAGGACGATACACGCACAACTGACGGCGATATTCAACCATGCGGTAAATTTTTATAACCTGCCCTACAACCCGGCAAGGCGGGCGGGAACGATTGGGAGTGAAGCCGTCAAGGAAATGGATTTTTGGACAAAAGAAGAATATCTGAAATTTTCCGAAGCCATGATGGATAAGCCCCGTTCCTATTATGCGTTTGAAATGCTCTACTGGTGCGGTATGCGTTCCGGCGAACTGCTAGCGCTCACGCCTGCTGATATTGATTTTGAGAAGCAGACAGTCACAATCAGCAAGACTTTCCACCGTTCTAAAGGGCGGGACATTATTACAAGCCCTAAGACGAAAAAGAGCAACCGCACAATCAAAATGCCGCCATTTCTCTGTGAGGAAATGCAGGAGTACATCAAAATGCTTTATGACATCAAGCCGGACGAACGTTTATTTACGGTCACAAAATCCTACCTCAATCACGAAATGGAGCGAGGGGCGAAGCAGGCGGGCGTTAAGAAAATCCGTGTCCACGATATTCGCCATAGTGCGGTTTCGCTGTTAATCAACATGGGATTTTCGGTACTGGCGATTGGGGAGCGCATGGGGCATGAAGCAGAGAAAATCACTTACCGTTACGCCCACCTGTTCCCTACGGTGCAGACGGAAATGGCAGAGAAATTGGAAATGGAGAGAATGACAAAGGAGGACTAAGAACATGGAAAAATCACTTGATTACAAGGGAAGATGGCGCAATCATACAGTAGCGTTCCGGGTATCTGATGAAGAAGCAAAGCTACTGAATGATTTGGTGGCTTTGTCGGGACTGACAAAGCAGGATTATATTACAAGGCGGCTCTTATGCCGGGACGTTGTGGTGCAGGGCAATCCGAGGGTGTATAAGGCACTGAAAAATCAAATGTCGGCAATTTATGAGGAATTGAAGCACATGGAAAGCGTAAGCCCGGACAATGACGAACTGCTCTACACATTACAGGTAATCGCAATCACATTAGACGGATTGAAAGGGGAAGATGAATGACAGAAAAAAAGAAATCGACTGTTCCTGTATCATCTGTTGGCGCAGATGGGGAACAGCCGAAAACAAAAAATCACACTGAAATTATAGCAAATGAAACAGCACAAATCAATCTGCAAGCCACAAATTGCCCGGAGAAATCCGGGCAGGGCGGCGGGCTTCAAACGGTTTCCATGACAGAACTGTATGATACGGTTTACCCGCCGAGAACGCCTGTTGTGGACGGCTTCCTGTATGGCGGCACTTATCTCTTTGTGGGTGCGCCGAAAGTGGGGAAATCGTTCTTCATGGGACAGCTTGCCTACCATGTGGCTATGGGGCTTCCGCTGTGGAATTATCCAGTGAGAAAAGGAACGGTGCTATATCTTGCACTGGAAGATGATTATGCAAGGCTTCAGCGGCGGTTGTCCGTTATGTTCGGCGTGGAGTGTGCGGATAATTTATTTTTCGCAACGCAGGCAAAGACATTGAATGAGGGACTGGACGGAGAATTAGAGGGATTTCTAAAAGAGCATAAGGACGCAAGGCTGATTATCATTGACACGCTCCAAAGGGTGCGTGAGGTCGGCGGGGACAGGTACAGCTATTCCAGTGACTATGAGATAGTGACAAAGCTGAAATCATTCAGCGATAAATACGGTGTCTGCCTGTTGGTGGTTCACCACACCCGCAAGTTGGAGTCCGAGGACAGCTTTGATATGATTTCCGGCACAAACGGGCTTCTCGGTGCGGCAGACGGGGCGTTTATCATGCACAAGAAAAAGCGCACGGACAACACGGCGGTCATGGATATTGTGGGACGTGACCAGCCCGATCAAGAATTAACAATCGAATTTGACCGTGAACAGTGTATTTGGAAATTTCAGAAAGCGGAAACAGAACTTTGGAAACAGCCGCCCAATCCATTACTGGAAGCAATCAACGAATTTCTGACAGAGGAAATGCAGGAATGGGAGGGAACGGCAACGGAACTTCTGAAACAGTTGCCGGATATGCAGTTATCGGCAAACGTGCTTTCCCGGAGATTAAATGTAGTGAACAGCCAGTTGCTTAATGATTATGGAATTTTCTACGACAACAAGCGGGGGCATGAGAGAAAAATCATTCTGAAACGGCTAGAGCAAAAAGAGTAAAGTGCGACGATATGCGTCGGTTGCGACGGTATTTTTGATAGCGGGGCGGTATAGAAAATATCGACGCTATCGACGCAAACCGACGCATGGGGAGCATTGAAGCGGCGAACAGCCGCCTACCGTCCGTGAGGACGGAAAGCCCCCGGCAGGGCGCAAAGGCACTTTTGATAAAGCGGAGCGTGTCGAAAGTGCTTTTGTTACTTTCGCAGAAAGTAACAAAGGCTATGCGCCGTATCCGGCGCTCATTACCCGATAGGGAGAAAGGGAAATATATTGAAACGGACAATCAGCGTTATGACAGGGAAAGGCTCTGTCAACCATAACAGCAGAAAATTCCACGCAAAGAACACTGACCCGGAGCGGAGTTGTCTGAATGTGGAATACTGCAATGAGAATATCAAAGACGTATACCACGAATTATTTGATGAAGCACTTGCCCAGTACAATGAGAAGCAGACCAGAAGTGACCGCAGGATTGATGATTACTATGAGAAAATCTGTTCCGGCAAACAGGAAAAGCCATTCCATGAGATTATTTTACAAATCGGGAATAAAGACGATATGGGGGCAAAGACAAAAGACGGACAGCTTGCGGCAGAAATACTTGACGAATATATGCGAGATTTTCAGCGGCGCAATCCCACATTGAAAGTGTTTTCGGCACATCTCCATATGGACGAAGCAACGCCACATCTGCATATAGATTTCATACCTTATACGACTGGAAGCAAAAGAGGACTTGAAACAAGAGTATCATTGAAAAAGGCACTGGCAGAACTCGGCTTCAAAGGTGGCACAAGGAGCGAAACGGAACGTAACCAGTGGGTAGCGGCAGAGAAAGAACGGCTTGCGGAGATTATGCTAAAGCATGATATTGAGTGGGAGAAAAAGGGAACACATGAGAAGCATTTGTCGGTACTCGATTTTGAGAAGCAGGAACGGCAGAAAGAGGTTGTAGAACTGGAACAGACAATCTCCGGCAGTAAAGAGGAATTATCCTCTATTCTTCATCAGCAGATAGCGGCAGGACAGGAAACGGAGCAGATACGGAAAGAGGGAGAAGCGATCTGGCAGGAAGTATCAGAACTTTCCGCTACAAATCTTCTCTTGAAAGAGCAGACGGGAACGCTGACAGAGGATAAAGAAAAGCTGCTGTCTGAAAATGAAAAATTAGAGAAACAGCAGAAAAAGTTACAGCAGGAACTTAACAAAATGGTGCAGTCTAAGGAAATCATGGAGCGTAATATCCACGCCTATGATGAAGATGTGAAATGGCAGTTGGCAGAGCCGGGGGCATTGATGAGCGCAAAGGAATACCGGGACAAAAAGGCTTTACCGCTTGTAGAGAAATTGAAAGAGGTAGTAAAAAATCTGACTATCAAATGTGTACAGCTTACGGAGCAGGGCAGGAAGCTGACCGCCAAATTGGACGGACAACAGAAACAGATTAGCCGCTTGACGGATAAGGTCATGGAGCAGGGCGACACCATAGACCGATTGCAGGAGAAAGCGTCTGATTTTGGGCGTTTGGAGCGTCATTTAGGCAGGGAACAGGTGCAGTTAGTAGAACGGTCAAAGGCATTAGAACAGGCAGAGAGGGCAAATAAACGCCCCAAACGTGCCTTTGAAATGAGCCGATAGGAAAGGGGATTGATAGGATATGACAGATATGGAAAAGAAAGTCATGGTGCGGCTGTGTGCTAAAATCGTGGCGGAAACAGACCTATACGAAACGGACAAGGAAGTGCAAAATCTGATAGATTGGGTATGCTTGTCGGAGCAGATAAAAGAGAACAATAATACAATCCGCAATCTGACCGGGGAATATAAAAAGATAGAGCCGGATTGCCGGGAGGGAGTGAGGGCGCAATTGGAGCGCATGAAAGAACTCTGCAAAGAGAGAAATAGTCTGTATGAGAAGCAGAATGACTTGAAAGGGCAGAAACAGAAGATTGAGAAGTCGTTAGAACGGTAAAAAATGTGGGGCGTGGCGGTTGCCATGCCCTGTACTTTTGTGGTAAATGTAAGCAGGAAGTGGTATAATCAAATGTAGGAATTTAAATTCGTGAAGAAATCAGAATAAGGTTTTCATTAGTAGTGGTTTGAACATGGTGCTAGCACCATGTAAGTTAATATGGATAAGGAAAGAGTATTATTGTAGCAGTTTATGGCAGTGAGCGAATTGTTATGGCAAAATATATAAAGAGATAGGTAAAGCAAATGGAATACAAATATAAAATATCATTGGATGGAACAGAAAAAAGTATAATTAATAAGTTAATAAAGCAAGTGAAAAAAGAGTGGGTTATAAAGGAAGTTATTCAAAGTAGTCCGGGATTTTCGGTAACTTACGAAGACGAATTTGAGGAAGGGGAAAATATTTGCTATTTTGTAAAGAGAGAGAATTATTTGTATTATTGTGGACCGATTAATGTAAGACAGAAAAAAATGAAAGCTTACAGACTTTGGATATTTGATTATATATTTTATTTGAATAATAAGATGTACAAAATTAAAAATCTTTCGTATATGTGGGACACCTTGTCTTTAAAGAAAATACCTGAAAATATAATATTTAATCCATGCGTAATTGGAAATTATGATGGTGTATGGCAAATACTCAAAGCAAAGGCAGTTTATGGTGCGGAACAGTTTAAAGATTTGGTTGTTGTAGATATGTGTCCAAACAGTGATAATATAGACAGGACATATACATTGACTTTTTATAAGAACGGCTATCAAATAAAAAGGCTGGAAGGTATAGGTGACTTTGAACCTTCGCTATTAAGACAAGGCATTTTTTACTATAAAGTCAACATTATAGGGGCTTATACAGAATATGATTTTTCATCGGGAAAAGAATGCGAAAGTATTAATGATTCAGAATCACGCATTTATCAACGAGAAGAAACTGATTTTTGGGAGTTGCTCTATTTTCAAAATGATGGGAAATATTTACCTGCCAGAAAGATGGAAGCACAAGAATTGGAACTGTTTCAAAAAAGAATACCTCGACAAACTTTTGGATATCATGAATATTATTTTGCAATAAAAAATCCCATTGCTGAAATTGTCATAGAGGATTATTTTGCTCAAAATGCAGAAATAAAATTGTTAGACCCAATGTTTCCGGAAGATTTTTCACATAATTATAGGATTCGAATTGCAAATGATAAAATGGAGATTGTTTATTTATGGCTATTTCTTTTGAAAGAGGGAATGATTACTTATCCTTCCGTTTGTGGTGTAGAAATTCGAGATGTAATTAGGTACTTAAAAAGGGGGCTGTTTATAGGAGACAAAACGGAAATTGAGGCAGTGGTAAAAACTATTTTTCTTAGAATATCTAAAAATTCAAAGGAAATAATAAATTATTGGATGACTGTGTATCCCTATAATTCACTGCTTTGCAGTAGTTATATGACTGATAAAACAGAATATTATCAGCTGTGTAATAATTTAGATGATATTCGGCGAGAGTACTCAAAAGTTCTGCAAAAACTAACTGAAGAAGGAAAAATAAATGCAAGATGGAAGAGTGAATTTTCTTTGTTTATGTTGGTTAAATCATATTTCCCCAATACCATTTATCAATATCGTTCAATATGGTTGGAAGGGCAATCCCTTGATATGTATATACCAGAATTATCAATAGGTATTGAATATCAAGGTGTGCAACATTATGAAGCGGTCGATGTTTTTGGTGGAGTAGAAGGATTACAGAATGCAAAGCGACGAGATGAAATAAAACGCAAGAAGTGTAAAGAAAACGGGGTGAAACTTGTAGAGTGGAATTATAAAACTGATATTACAGATATCAATTTTATAGAAATATTAAACGATTTACATATAGAAGTGCCACAGAAAAAACAAGCAGAATTTGTATTTGAAAAAGAAGCCCCCAAAATAGAAGTTGAAAAATGGGCTATTTATCAATATGCTCTGAATGGGGAATTTATCGCTGAATTTTCCAATACCTCAGAAGCAGCAGAAAAAAGTGGAATTAGGGAGTTTAACATTCAACGTGCTTGTAGAGGGTTTAGAAGTACAGCGGGAGGTTATCAATGGAAAAGGGTGGAATTGCCTTGTACTCATAACAGCATTGCACCGATTGTTGAGAAAAAAGCAAGTGGTGAAGCGAGAAAAATAATACAATTTAGTTTAGATGGAAATTATATAAGGTTGTATGAGTCAATAGCGGATGCTGTAAGGCAGACGGGCATAAATTCTAAAAGTATTAGAGATGCAGCAAACGGAAAACAGAAGCAAGCAGGCGGATATAAATGGGAGTATGATATGACAGATGTTGGTGAGTAAGGAGGAAGGCTTGATGGATTTTGGTATATGGAACGAAAAATTTGCAGGATTAAATAGTTTTTTCAATTCTTTACAGGAACAAATAAAACCATATGTAGAAACATGGAAGATAGCTGAACAAAATATAAAAAATGCTTTATCCGAATATGCAGAAAAAACAAAACCAATTCGTGCATTTTATATTTTAGCAGAGCATCAATTTACATATTGGAAACCACTGTCATACGATGAAGTGGAAAAAATAATTAATTCTTGTGAGGTAGATGAATATCTTTCAGAGCGGATAACGGATGTAAAGTTTATTGATTATAATATTTTATATGAAGAAATGGTATCTTTTGAACTGCTATCAATTACTAATAAGTCTATATTACAACAAACTTTCAAGGCAATGGAAGCAGGACTGTATGATTTGGCGCTAGTTGGAGCGGTAATAGTATTTGATGGTGTGTTGTCAGAGGTAACATGTAATGTTTCAACTAATATCTCAAAAAGAATTGCAGATATTAGAAACAAGATAGAGAAAATGGAAGATGAGGAATGGGAATGTTTGGAAGAAAGTGAAACAACTGCATTGGGAATGTATATTACATGGACAAGAACAATGGAAGGATTTCAGGAAAATAGTGCGTTTAGTAAGCCCGAAACTGAGCCGAAAGGTTTGAACCGTCATTGGATTGTACATGGAAGAAAAACGACAGTAGCTACAAAATTAGATTGTTGTAAAATGATAAATGCTTTATATGGGTTATTTTATTTTGGAAATCCAGTTCTCCCAATGTCTTAATTCGGCTGGTAAGAGCTGAATTAGAGATTGATTTTTCAATGCTAAAATATAGACAGTTTTATATCATTACTTTTAAAATGGTTTAGAGCAATGTCAGAACAAAACAGAAAGTTGGTGTATTGCATGAATTTATATAGAATTATTAGTTTAGAAACATTTGTGGATTTAATTCATAATAAGCATGAGAGATATGTAAGACCAGTTACATGGGAGGATACATATGAAGGGTATTTATTTTCGGAATTATATAATCCGTTATATAAACGAAAAATTATCGAAGATATGTATTATAATGTGTGTCCAAATAATTATAGAGCAACTATTGATAATTTGTTAAATTTAGAGCATGCAAAGTGGTTTGTATATGGGCAAAGTTGGTCTTCAATAAGAGACAGTGATGCTATGTGGAGAATATATTCATACAATAAGCATTCTGTACAAATACAGACAACGGATAAAAGGGTTAAAAATATCTTGGGAAAGTTTCCCAAAGATGAATTGAAACATGAAATCAAACGTGTGAAATATGATGTTGATGCGGAAGATGACATTTTGCATAAACAGATTATCCAGTTAAAACAAACTCGCAGTACATATGAACCTTTTCTACATAAACGCAAGGCGTTTAGGCACGAATATGAAATAAGAATTTTGTTAGATGATGTAAGGTGGTTTCCTATGACGGAAATGAGTAGGATGGGAGCGAACTGGAAGATTGATGAGACTGTAAACGGGTTAAAAGATCATGAAGAAATATTAGAAGAAATAGAACATAGACTTGATGAATACATGGGACATTGGAATGAAAAAACACTAGCAACGGAGTACTATATTGATATTACAGATTTGTCTAAATATATTTCGGGAGTGCGTGTTAATCCTTTTGCGGAAGAATGGTATGTTAAACTAATTGAAGGAATTTGTGCAGAATACAACATAAAATTTAATGGAAAATCGAATTTATATGTTGATAGGTAGATTTGCATTGGTATTTTAAATTAAAAAAGGGGTTGTGATTTTGAGGATTTTTGTTATAATAAATGCGTGGCAACATTTTGGCAACAGAAAATCAGCAAGCCATAATAAATGATGTAATTGAAGTAAAAAACGGCGTGTATTTGCATAGAAATTAAACAAATACAGTTAAGAGCAACGAAGAACACGCCGAGTTTGAGTAGTAGCCACAAGTCTGGGAAGCCTTATAAACAGGGCGTTCCCGGGCTTTTCTTTTTGCATTGCTACTATTTTGCTACTAAACGCAACTACTCTGTTCCGCATCGTTTTATTATAAGTTTGCATTTCCCAAACAGTATTTGGAAAATCAGATAACTTTTCTTTGGGGCATAGGAATAACTTTTCCAGGTGCTGTTTCTTCTGGTAGTGGTGCTGGTTCGTATGGAAGATGATCTGTCGTGGGTGTTGCATTTATATCTGTTGATATATCAAAATCATCATGGGAAATTCCGGCAGCGTCCAGTAGCGGATTGCCAATCGGAGGTTCCGGTGTTGGTGTAATCGGTGCATTTGTTGCAAGCTGCTCCAAATTGCTGACAAGTTCCTGCTGTTTGTGCGGAAACAAATGCGAGTAGGTATTCAGTGTTGTGGATACCTTTTCGTGTCCCAGTCTGTCAGCGAGGATAAGTGCATCACAGCCCTGATTGATAAGTAAACTGGCGTGTGAGTGGTCCTATGTCAAGATTTAGTACAAGTTAAAATGAGAAATTTCTCCCTGTTTTAACTTGCCAGAAGCTCA
>RAZD01000062.1 GCA_003612525.1 bacterium C-53
TTGCTCCTTTGCTTATTGATTTTATACTATATGACCTTAAAAAATCTGTCCAGTTTATTGTAGCCTATCCAAATGTCCAGAAGCCAGAGCAGGAGGAAAAAACGGGAATAAGGGAAAGCGTTGCAGATGCGCCAACACCGTACCCGGTGGAAAATGCAAGGCATGATTATACAGTGGGGAATGGAGGGCTGAGAGTTGTGGCGGCAATGGCTGACAAGCCTGTGCAGAGGGCATCGCTAAAAGAGAAACTGGAAGCATTCAAAGTACGGGCGGCTGGCGCTGGTAAGCCGGAGATTGGAAAAGCGAAAGGGAAGGAGGAAACGCTATAACGATTCAACAATCAATAAAATCCAGATACGTCCGGCTTGGCTTCTGGAAAGTTACGATTGATTTAGCAGCAATTTCAGGGTATAATGGCATTGAAGTCATATACCTTTGAGGAATATCTTTTGCGTTTCCTACAAATATACAAAAGGAGGTTTATGGCTGTGGACACAGAAATAAAAAATGCTGTGCGTGCGGCGGACAAAGACGCACAATACGATGAAAAGGCAAAACGCCTGTTGGGAAATAAAATCATTCTGGCGCATATTTTGGTAAAGACCGTTGATGAGTTTAAGGGGATGAACCCGAAAGATGTGGTGTCCTACATTGAGGGAGAACCTTTTATCAGCGTGGTTCCGGTAGAACTGGGGCTGACCAATGCCGAAAAAGAAAAAGACGGGCAGCGGATTGTCGGGCTGAATACGGAGAATGCGGAGATTAACGAGGGGCTTATCCGGTTTGACATTATTTTTTATGTACGCATGAAAGACGGTATCTCACAGGTTATCGTGAATGTGGAAGCACAAAAAGACGAGCCGACAGGCTATCATATCCTGAACAGGGCAGTATTTTATGTGAGCCGCCTTGTTTCCTCACAGAAGGAACGGGATTTTGTGGGGATAAACTATAACGACATTAAGCGTGTTTTCTCCATTTGGGTATGTATGAATATGGACGAGAACAGTATGGACTATGTGCATCTGACGGATGATAAATTGTTAGGCTCTTATCCGTGGAAAGGCGGGCTTGACCTGCTGAATATTGTCCTGATCGGTATATCAAATGAACTTCCTGAGCATGATGAGAAATATGAGCTGCACCGTTTGCTGAGTACGCTGCTTTCAATGGAACTGACCGTTGATGAAAAATTAGGGATTATGGCAAAAGAGTACAATATTGCAGTAGATGATAGAATAAGAGAGGATGTGAGCGCCATGTGTAATTTGTCACAGGGGATTAGGGATAATACTTTAGCAGAGGTAATCATGACGATGCATGAGAAAGGATATACTTCTGCTCAGATTGCAGAGATTGTAAAAAAGACGATTGAAGAAGTAGAGGCTGTCATAAAAAAGAGAGAGCCTGTGCTGGCATAATTGCAGTAACTTAATAACACAAGCAGTAAAGCAGTGAATTTGTTTTAGAGATAAAGCAATTCGCTGCTTTTTCTGTTTTCAGGAAGAAAGACAGTCGTAACAGATTGTCTTTTTTCATGCAGAGAAAGGATTAAAATATGGCAGACGCAAAGACAGAAAAGCAGAAAGTAAAAGAGATCACGGACAAACTGGAGGAAGGCTTAAAGGAGCTTTTTGAGAGCGAGAAATACAAAAGCTACCTCTCCACCATGTCAAAATTCCATAATTACAGTTTTAACAACACGCTCCTGATTGCCATGCAGAAGCCCGAAGCAACTTTAGTGGCAGGATACCAGGCATGGCAGAAGAATTTCAACTGTCATGTAAATAAGGGGGAGAGGGGAATCCGTATCCTTGCCCCTGCCCCTTATAAAATTAAGGAGGAACGGGATAAGTTAGACCCTGTGACCGGGGAGGTTATGCTTGATAAGGACGGTACGCCACAGACAGAGGAAGTCGAGATTAAAATTCCCGCTTTCCGTGCCGTGTCCGTGTTTGATGTATCGCAGACGGACGGGGAGCCGCTTCCGGAACTGGAAGCAAAAGAGCTTTTATCCACGGTGGAGGGATATGAGGATTTTATCAATGCCATTACCTATGTTGCCCCTGCCCCAATCGGTTTTGAGGATATTCCAGGTGCTTCAAAGGGATATTTCAACATAGGGGAAAACCGGATTGCGGTGCAGGAGGGCATGAGTGAGAGCCAGACATTAAAGACTATGGTGCATGAAACAGCCCATTCCATGCTGCATAATAAGGAAGTCAACAAAGAAGATATTCTTGCGCCCGCAAAGGACAGGAACACCAAAGAGGTGGAAGCCGAGAGCATAGCGTTTACCGTCTGTAACCACTTCGGCATAGACACTTCTGATTATTCCTTTGGGTATATTGCCGGGTGGAGCAACGGAAAGGATATGAAAGAACTGAAATCTTCCCTTGACACGATCCGCCGGACTGCATCGGAACTTATCACAGGTATAGAGGAACAGCTTAGAGAAATACAGCGTGACCGTGAAATCATGCAGGATATGTCCATAAATGGACAGGAAAAAGAGAGCCTTTTGCTAATACAGAACAGCGATCTGTCCGAGTACAGCCTTGTAAATGTCTGGGGCATGGATGGGGTGGAACTTGTGGAAGCCCTCTTAGCCATGAATGACAATGACAGGCTGAGCGTTGCCGCATATCTGGAAAGCAAAGGGGCATGGACTACGGAGATTGCCAATCAGGACACAAAAGAATTTGGGGAACACCGTCTTGATGTCCGGTATAACACGGATACGAACGAGGTCATTGACATAAAGGCAGAAATGGAGCTGGACGAACGGGCAAAAGAGCCTATCGGGGCAGATGATGTGATTCTGAAAATTACCCATGCAGGCAGCTTTGAGGTGGAGCGTATCACCAACAAAACGCCGGAGGAAGTGCGGGGGATCATGGCTGCGCTTACAAAGCTGGAAGATAAAAGCACACAAAATATCCATGACTGTCTGAAAAGCTATGGAGCTGACTTGGATTGTCAACATTTTTTTAGACAACTTTTTTAAGGTTGTTTTCCCTATACTGTACCGGAGTTTGATATCCGAGGGAAGAATGTATTCTGTGATGATTATACCAGTTCACATAATCCCATAACTTCAATTTCAATTCCTTTAAATTCGTAAATGTTTCATTCCATACGAATTCTGTTTTTATGATTTTAAATGTTGCTTCCGCCACTGCATTATCATAA
>RAZD01000063.1 GCA_003612525.1 bacterium C-53
TTAGGCACACCCGGCAGTGGTAAATCATTCAGCGCAAAGCGTGAGATTTTATCCTGTTTCCTTATCACAAAGGATGATATTATTGTTTGCGATCCAGAGGGCGAGTATTTTCCATTGGTGCAGGCGCTTCATGGGCAGGTGGTGAGGCTTGCCACCAATTCAAAGGACTTCTTAAACCCGATGGACATTCAGCTCTCCCATAGAGGGGATAAAGAAGCGCTCAAATTAAAGAGCGATTTCCTGATTACCCTGTGTGACCTGATAGCCGGAGGGAAGAACGGTCTGGAAAATGACGAGAAGGGCATCATTGACACCTGTATCAAGCATATCTATGACGGGTATTTCAAACACCCGAAGCCGGAGAATATGCCCATACTGGAAGATTTGTACAATGCGCTGTTAAAGTATGAGCCGAGGGATGTTGCGCCGGAGATGCAGAGGGAAGCGAAGCAGAAAGCGGTTCGGATTGCCAACAGCCTTGTCTTGTATGTGCATGGCTCGCAGAACTATTTCAACCACCGTACTAACGTGGATTCCCATAACCGGATCATGTGCTTTGACATTCGTGACTTAGGCAATCAGCTAAAAGAGATTGGAATGTTGATCGTGCAGGATGCGGTATGGAACAGGGTTTCGCAGAACCGGGAACGGAAAGTTGCCACAAGATATTACTGTGATGAGTTCCATTTGCTCCTGAAAGAAAAGCAGACCGCAATTTATTCAGTGGAAATCTGGAAAAGGTTTCGTAAGTGGGGCGGAATCCCCACAGGCTTGACGCAGAACGTGGGCGATTTTCTGAAATCGGAGGAAATCGAGGGCATCTTGGGGAACAGCGATTTTGTATATCTGCTGAACCAGAACGCCAAAGACCAGCATATCCTGGCGGATAAGTTGGGATTGTCGGAGAAACAGCTCATGCACGTCACCAATTCCGAGCCGGGAAGCGGTCTGATACTGTTTGACAACGTGGTAATCCCATTCGTGGATAAGTACCCGGCAGATACAAAAACCTTTGCGATTATGAATACGAAGCCGGAGGAAAATGTTAAAAATGACGAGGAAGGATAGTGGTGGAATTGGGATATGAACAGCTTTATTAAATGGGTTGGCGGTAAGCGGTTGCTGCGGAAACAGATATTGAATGAATTTCCACAGGAAGTGACGTGTTATGTAGAGGTATTTGGCGGAGCTGCATGGATACTCTTTGCAAAGGAAAAACACGCAGAGGTGGAAGTATACAATGATGTCAACCGCAATCTCGTAAACTTGTTCCGGTGTGTGAAGTACCATGCAGATGCTTTATATGAAGAATTAAAATGGCTTTTTATATCAAGGGAGCAGTTCGAGCAGGCAAAGGAGGATGTAAATAACCCGAATTTAACGGATATACAGAGAGCTGCACGCTTTTTTATATTGGTAAAGTGCAGCTTTGGGGCAAAAATGCAGGATTTTAGCGGTAAACGTGTTTCGTTCAGCAGGACGATTGATGATTTGGGACTTTTTAAGGAAAGGCTTAGGGCAACGGTCATTGAGCAGCTTGATTTTGAAAAACTGATTACTTTGTATGACAGGGAGGGTACATTGTTCTATGCTGATCCACCGTATTATGAAGCGGAAGGCTATTATGCAGAGGAATTTCTTGCTTCGGATCATATCAGGTTGAAGGAAAGGCTGGATAAGATACGGGGAAAATTCATATTGACTTACAATGACTGCCCGTTTATCCGGGAACTGTATCAGGGATATTGTATCATTTCCATAGAGCGACAGAGTAATATCACAGCCCCTACTGTTAAAAAGATGTATCGGGAAATCATTATAAAAAATTTTGATTAGGGGGGGGTGAGATAAGTGGCAGATAAAAAGAAAAAGCAGTCAGATTCTTTTTACAGGAAAGCTGATACAGGCTTTCGGCAAGGTGAGAATACTGGCTTTCAAAAGGGCGGCAATGCTGCCTATCAGCCGAGGGATTCCGGCATCGGGAAGCCGGCGCATGGTTCGGGCGGGAAAAGGCAGACGGAAAAGAGTATGCAGGCGCAACAGGAAACTTTTGGACAAAAAGTCCAGAAGTCCAAAGAAAGCCAGCCGGGAAAGGACAACAGTTTTACAAACAATAAAAGCATGGATTCCCGGAAAAATGATGCCGGACAGCGTAAACCGAACCATGCTTCAAAATCTCATGCGAAAAAGCAGATGTACCAGAATACTTCTGGACAAAAAGTCCAAAAGTCCGATGCAAAACCGGGGCAGGAGGAAAAACCGGATTTTGTAAAGGAAAACAACACTTTTACAGGGCAGGAGAATTTCAGTCAGCCAGAGGAAACAGGGAAGAAACAGCCGGATGTGGAAGATTACCACCGGAGGGACACTTACAGGCAGTCGCAGAAAAAAGGGAAGTACCATAAAAAGCGGGTGCAGAGGGAACACCGGGTAAAAGGCGGCTCAGGTGGGAAAACGGAAAACCAAACCTTTACGGAAGAAACTTTTACGGGGAATACCGGAAATTCATTTCAGGGGGAAGGAGGCTCTGAATTTACCGGAAGCAAAAAGCTGAAAAAGAAGCAGCGGCAGGCACAGAAAGCCGGGAGGAAGGTACAAAAGGCAAGGGCGAAGCTGCCAAAGACAAGGGAATACACCTTGCAGAGAGTGTTTGACGAGAAAACCGGGAAAGCAAAATATGTGGCTGTCCCTCTGGATAAGGAAAAGCCTTTTAAGCAGGAGGGCATACCAAAAACCACCATGCGCCGGATGCAGAATGAGAGCAAAAATTTCGTGCATGGGAAAATCGCTGAAACGGAGAAAGAAAATTCAGCGGTGGAGGGCGCACACAAGTCGGAGCAGAAAGTGGAAGCGCTTTATGCTTTCGTCAAAAGGCAGATAAAGGGGAAAGAGCAGAAACAGCGGGCAAAGGTGGCAAGGCTGGAAAAGAAGCAGTTTAAAAAGGAAGTCAATTTCCAGTACCAGAAGTTTCTGGAGGAAAACCCACAGATGCAGAAAAAAGCATTGCAGAAGCGGCTGCAGAAACAGCGCATCAAACGGGAGTATGTCAAGGCGAGGAAAAAAGCGGCGGCGGGAAAGACAGCGGAGCAGGCGTTCCAAAAGACAAAAAACGGTGCGGTCACTGTGGCGAGGAAGTTACAGGAGTTTGCGAGGAAAAACGCCGGACT
>RAZD01000064.1 GCA_003612525.1 bacterium C-53
TTTGTGGTCATATCCTTTCACAGCTTCTTGCTGCTTTTCATAGTATCAGCGAATTGAATCAACTGCCGATGGGTTACTGTTTCGCTTAGAAGGTGTGGCAGGTGGTTAATTTACTTATTTATAACTATAGTTGCATGATTGTCGTTTGCTTTGATTACCCTTACATTAGGGTAGATTGCTTTGAATACCTGATACTCAAAGTATGTGACGTTCTTTTTAATCATTGGTTTTTTCCTCCTGAAAATAAAAAAAGTGCAAAGCCTTTGATAATTTATAGACTTTACACTTTTATGTGATGTTTGGTTATGTAGTTGTTATTGTTATGAGATTTTCTGTAATTTTTCGCTGTGCTCGGTCACAACCTTTTTCAGAAGTTCAATATCTGCAAAAGCCGCTTCCATTTTGTCGGCATAATCTTTATAACGATTGTATGTATCAGTATAACAGGATTCGATTGTGTTTAATCGTGGAATTACATTGTTTTCAAGTAAATCGATCTCAATTCTTTTTAATCGGTTTTCAATCGGCTGTAGTCTTGCATCAAGTTTTTTATCCATCATATCTGAAATTGCTAATAATAATTCGTTATCGGTCATATGCCTGTACCTCCTGTGTAACAGTATATCACATGCGAGATGTAAAGTCTATTTAATTATCAAGGTGCTTTGTGTTGTGCTTTGTTTGATTTGATAATACGATTATATAATATGGGTACCCATAATACAAGGCATAATATTTACTGAAAAATGAGTATATTAAAGTAATACTTTTTGTGTATTTTTATGGGTACCATTTTGGATAAAAGAATTGTTATAAAAGAATAAGCATGCTATATTATTATGGAAAACCAGAAAGCTAAGGCGGCTTGCCCTCTTTAAATAGAGGGCGATGCTAATGGTTACATATTCTGATTTAATTCAATTTTGTATACTTCTTGTTGCCCTTGTAAGTCTTTACTATAAGATTTTCAAGGATAAACGAAAATAGCCGCCAACTACTGCGAATAGTTGACGGCTTGCATTTTAATAATACTTTGTCATAGACCATAAGGGGTAGCCGCTTCTCTGGCTTTCCTTTTTGTATTTTTACTATAACATATAAATGAAAGCATATAAAGAAAGAATTATATTAGGTATTCTTGTTTTGATTATCTCTTTCCATTTTTTCATCTATTGCTATATTTACAAAAGTATTTAAGCTTTCACCAGTAGAGGCGATATGTTTTTTTATAATTTCCTTTTTCCCTTTGGGAACCCGTATCCTTAAATCTTCATATTTTGTTTTACGATATTCTTCTAAAGTTACCCTTTCACCATTTATAATATATGTTTTTTTTTCATTAGGCATAAAAAACCCCCTTTATATTTTAATTATTATATCATAAAAACGTTAAATAATGGTACCCATAATCATTCACAAAAATATTGTGATTTTGGTACCCATAATTTGTGAATTATTACGTCTTGAAATATGGGTACCCATAATATATAATAACCTTACAAGGTCAAACAAACCAATAAAACAGACCTACAAATAATCCGAACAGCAGCAGGTATACGGGAGCTAAAGGCTTCATAACGACAGAGCGAGTCTTGAGCAATATCCGTCAGGAGAGGCAACAGCAGACAACAGCCGCGCGGAACCTGTTCTGTAAATGGAGAAGAGAAGGGAGATTACGGATATGTGTTCAAATATGAAAGAATTCCAGACGGTATCAGAAAAAATCTTTGAATTAGAGCAGAAGAAAGCGAAAAAGAAAAAAGAAATGGACGCATTAGAAAAGGAAATCAAACAGTTGAAGAGTGAAACATCATCCTATATGAAAAAGCGTCAGAAAAATGAGCTTACGGTTGCAGGACTTACCGTCTTATTCACGGCATTTACGAAACCCGCATTTGATAAGGAAGCGTTTATAGCAGGAGAAAAGGATGGTGAGTCAGTTTATAAAAAGTATCTCAGAAATATTCCGATGGAGCGTGTAACGGTAAGGCTTGCCAAAACACAATTATAAAGCTTTCGTATGGACAGCAAACAGACTCTAAGCTGTGAGTGTTCCCATTGGCAACAGTGGGAACAGCCACCCAATAACAATTCACATGGAAAGGAAGGAATCAGGAATGAATACAGTGAAAAGTTTTATCAGAGCTGAAGAAGGCAGACTGTCAAAAGTAGTTGAATATGGGACAGGGATGAAAATTGGGATTCCCATAAACAAAGACGGTTCCGTCAAGTGGTATAAGGATAAGACCAAACAAAAGAACCATTAGTTTCATCAGACAACAGGGCGAATGGTTTTTGCAGAGTTCGATTCTCTGTACGCCCATTTTCAATAGGCCATTGAATCATAAATCAACAAACATTCCAATCTGAAAGGAGTCAAGATAACAATGACGAGTCAAGAACTGGCTATATTGCAGCCGTATTGTGAGAATGATATGAAGTTACTGAAAAAAATATCCAGGTCTATTTTTATGAAATTCAATGAACCGTTGGCAGGCGCAGACTATGATGATTTTTATTCAATTGCAAATATGACTTTATGGCAGGTGTATAACTCCTACAACCCGGATATAGGCATCAGCTTTGATTTGTTTTTCCGCGCTTGTTTGAAAAAGAAGTTTATATCAGAATTGATGCACAGGCACAGACAGAAGCGGATTTTAAACCAGTTTGCAGATTCACTGGATGCGGTCAGCGGGGATGAAGAGGAATGCAGTCTGGCAGAATTTATACCGTCTGATTTTGACACGTTTGAGGAAGCAGTCAGAGGACAGGAAAGCGGACAGTACAGAGATAAGGTGCAGCAATATATTTCAAGATTATCAAACAGGCAGAAAAATATATTAAACCTTCTTATGGAGGGGTATAAGCCGAAAGAGATACGGAAGATACTGAATATTTCCGCGAATGAATATTCGGACAGCATACAGATCATGAGAAGTTATGAGAACATAAAAGTTTTATTTTAGGAGGGTGAAGTATAGTCAAAAGAGTAGACACATTTTTAAGAAATATTTTACTGAAGACAGAATTAAGCCTGTCCCCAGTAAGCGGATTCTATTTCATTTGGTGTCAGATAGCCAAGAGAACCATGAGGTCTTCGGGAATTG
>RAZD01000065.1 GCA_003612525.1 bacterium C-53
AGCCGTTCCGAGCCGCCGCAGGAGGTAGACACTTCATAGTATGTGCCGCCGATTTTGTAGCAGACGGTTTCCTCTGTCGGTTTCCCTTTTTTCGGCAGATAGCCGCTGTCCTTGATTTCCAGTTCCCAACCCATTCTTTTCCCTTCCTTTCCGTGTTTTCTAAGTGATAAGTTTCGGAGCAAGCATAGGAAACGGGTACCCTTTTCCGTAAATCTGCCCGTCTGCGCTATGGCTTGCCGGACAGATTTTGCTTGTTGGGAATGAATCCAGCGTCAACATAGTTGACGCTACCCTCTTGAAAACCCTCTCACTACCTACAACACCACACAGGGCAGTTTTGACGGAGTTTTGAGAGAAATTTTTCAAAAAGTTTTCCTTATGCCTTACTACGGGGAAATTTTAGAAGTGCCAATTTATTTGCGCAATATTTGTATAAAATTCCGCCTTGACAATTAGTACGGTTATGGACTACAATGCAAACGGTACAGAACCGTACTAATATATTTGAGGAGGTCAGACATGATAAGAAACGACGATTTTATGGAACAGCTAAACAAATACTATGCCATATGGCAGGAGTATAACTATGTGTACGAGAAATGGGCGAAAGCGCATGGGCTGTCATACAACAGTCTGTTAGTGTTATGTGCAATTCACGATGGTGGAGACGACTGCACACAGAAAAAAATCAGCCAGATGTGGCTGATACCGAAGCAGACAATCAACATGATTTTCAAAGATTTTGAGCGCAGAGGATTTGTGAAGCTATTCCCCATGCCGGAGGATAAACGGAACAAAGTTATCCGTTTCACAAACGCAGGAAAAAAATATGCCGATACCATTGTTTCTGAACTGCGGGAAGTGGAACTGTTTGCCGTTGAGGAAATAGGCATAGAGCGTATAAAACAGCTAAATGAAAATATGGCTTTATTTGTAGAACTTTTCAGTAAGGCAGGAGGTAGAAAAAGCAATGAAACAAACTCGTGATGTGAGAACGTTCTTTCGGTATGTTATCCCGTCGATATTGTCTTTTGCCCTATCGGGAGTTTATGCTATTGTAGACGGTTTTTTTGTAGGAAACAGCATAGGAGATTTAGGGCTTTCCGCCGTTAATATCGCTTATCCCATTGTCGCGGTCATTCAGGCGCTCGGCACAGGAATCGGAATGGGCGGCGCAATCTACTATTCCATTTACAAGGCAGAAAAAAAGGAAGCACTGGCAAGGGAATTTACAGCCGGGGCTTTATGGGTGCTGATTATTTCAAGCGTCCTTTTGACAATTTCGGTGTTCCTTTTGAACGGCACTCTTTTAAGGTTGTTGGGGGCAAACGGCGAGCTTCTTGCATTGGGTAAGGAATATATTGCGGTCATCGCTTTAGGTGCCGCCTTACAAGTGATTGGTACGGGTTTAGTTCCCTTTATCCGCAATCATGGCGGTTCCCTTTATGCAATGGTTTCTATGATTGCAGGTTTTGTTACCAACATCATTCTCGACTACCTGTTTGTATGGGTATTAGAGCAGGGCGTTGCCGGTGCGGCATGGGCTACGATTATCGGGCAGGGCATGACTATGCTAATTGCGCTTGCCTATTTATTACGCAACAGGCAGTTTACGTTGGATATTCCCTTTGCAAAACTCGGAAAGGTGTCTGCGTCCATAATCAAAATCGGGATTGCGCCCTTTGGACTTGCCATGTCGCCTAATATATCTCTGATTATTATAAACCGCTTTTCTATATTTTATGGGGGTGAGTCTGCAATCGCCACCTACGCTTGTATCGCATATGTTATCTGCATTATATATCTGATACTGCAAGGAGCAGGCGACGGAAGCCAGCCTTTACTCAGCCAGCATTACGGTGAGAAAAATTTTGACAAGCTGAAAAGTACAAGAAAAATGACGTATGGATTTGCATTGCTCCTGTCCTTAATCGGTTGTATCATCATGTATTTGACAAAGGAAAACCTCGGTGCATTGTTTGGAGCGTCAGATTTCGTGAATAAGGAAATTGCAAAAATAATTCCCGTCTTTTTGATTTCCGTCCCTTTTGTTGCAATCCTCCGTATCACGACCGCGAGTTTTTACGCAACAGAAAAAAGTGTGTTCTCCTATGTTTTGACTTTTATTGAGCCGCTGTTTATGTTAGTGCTGATGTTTATTCTGCCACCTCTGTTCGGCGGGCAGATAATGATTTGGTGGAGTACGGTTTTTGCAAGGATTTTATCGGCGTTGTTAGCTGTTATCCTAAAGAACCATGTGGATAAAAAAGAAATGCCAGTTACCTTACAGATGATTGATTGAAACAAGGAGAACAACATCATGCAAAATGCACAGGAACAGTGGCTGTTATGCCCTGTCTGCAACCATAAGACGCGGATTAAATTACGGCAGGATACGGTCATTGAAAGATTGCCGTTATACTGCCCCAAATGCAGAAAAGAAATACTTGTCAATGTGGAACAATTAAAGATAATGATTATCAAAGAGCCGGACGCACAGACGCAGAGCCGATAATACGCAGATTAAAAATGCGGTTATCGGCTCTTATTTTGTGGATATGTGTTTATAGCGCGATTGAAAGCCGCCACTTCTTTTTGAAAACAGGATAAAGCGGACGTGTATTAAAGTCGCCCATTTTTAAGGATATGGCGGTATCGGGAGGTATCGCTATGTCCTTTTTTTCATTTTTCTGGCAGCAGTCCATCAAAAAAATCCTGTCCTATAAAACGGGATATTCCGCCCTTGAATATGAATACACATATCATTTAGTATGCCTTAATAACTCATATTACCCAAGAACATATGCGGATATGTTTTTTGCTGTAATAGCCCCCTACTGGGAAGGAGGCCGCTGAAAAACATACCGTTTTTCATGTTTAAATTTCAAATACACACAAAAAATCCACCCGTTTCGATTATTCTGGTGGATTTTTTGTGATTCGGATAAAGTTTCCGATTATTTCAGATGTCATCCCTGTTTATTTTTCACTAATCAGCTTAATGATCCGTTTGAGGTTTACCGCAAATA
>RAZD01000066.1 GCA_003612525.1 bacterium C-53
CCTTTTGTATATCTGCTGGAAAAGGAAGTGAATAAATCTTGTGAATTGTCATGTGATGAAAAAGTCATATCTGTACTTGACGATACCGCAAGACGTGAGTATGGAGATATACTTATTTCCTTTTTGAAGTCAAACAATCTCTACAAAAGCTCTTTAGCTTCCGTCACTTTGACAGAGGGAGCAGAACAGTTAAAAGAAAGGTTAGGTGCGATTATGAAATTTAGGAAAAAATCAAAAGGGATTATTGCCATTACTGTTATTTTCACGGTTGCCGTTTGTATCTGCTTTTTTGTAACTGGTGCATACGCCGCCCCCTCTATTGCTAATGAAAAGAAATCATTCATGGAAGTTGCCACAGATATTTTTGGAAACGATGAAGAAAAAAAACAATTTACTGAAATTATTTCAGCTTCTGGTGAGATGATTGGTATCATTGACAATAATAAAGAAATAGAAAGGTTCGTAAAACAACTGGATATTGAATCTTGGAATGATTTGGAACAGTTGCCAGAAGATATAGACTTGGTATATAGCTATATATCATATGAGGTGATTGATGAACCTATATTTTTACAGGATGGAACACCGTTAGTTAATAAGAGTACCTTAGAATTTTATATTTCCAGCAAAGGTGAATATATTATACGAGATTATAATCAAGAAATAGAAGCAATAGCCAGAATATCAGAAAAGGCGGGACAGTTTCTTAATGCGCCGGAAGACTTAGAGCTAAATAAGAATATAACAGCGAAGGATATACTGGATGGGTGGGGACTTGATTTTTATGTGCCAAATAGTGATATTGAAAGTGTTATTGAAAAAATAGATGATATAGAGAATGCCCGATATTATATAGGAAAAACATCATTTACAGAAAAGGAACTGCGCAAGACTTCTAAAGAGCAGAAGATACAGTTTTACGGAGCAGACCAAAATACGTTGCTGAATGAAATAGATGATATTTCTGAAATAGCGCAATATCTAAACGGGTTGGCTCTGGAACAGTGGGAATATGCAGATAATGCACCAAATCCCGAAGAAGTTGAATGTCAAATTGTTAGATTTATGTTATCAAGGGATAATAAAAAAGAGTTAAAAGAAATGGATACCCAGATACTTTATAAAAGCAATGGTAATTACTACATTGAGGAAATAATTCCGGGTGAATATAGTGATCGGGGGGATATTATAACACATTATCAAGTGTCAGAGGAGATAGCAAAATATATTTTATCATATATAGAAATTGCATCAAATTGAAGCAATAGTTTGTGCTTTTCTATTTTTCCAGTGGTAGTTAAGGGGCGTTTAGAATACTATCGCCCCTCTGAATTATAAATGCAACCGTAAACCATACACCGCCCTATGTGGGAGAAAGGGGGAATCATATATGCCTTGTACAGAAGCATACAAGGAGCATATCGAATACACATTTAATGCCTTTTGCAGAGTTGTCATACACTATGCAGCAATTAACGCATGGCGTGACCGTGATAGGCGGCGGCAAAGGGAAATATCCTTTGAGTATCTCACAGAAGAAAAGTTTTATCCTTTCAGTACGTCAGATAAATTGTTTATAGATCCCTATAAACAATACCCGGTTATGATATGCGGTCAGAGGGTTATCCTCACAAACGGGAATCTTGCCGAAGCCCTGTCTGCCTTGCCAGAGAAAAAAAGGGAAATCATTTACCTTTACTTTTTCGGGCGTTACACACAACAGGAAATCGGGGAACTGTACGGACGCTGCCGGAGTACGGCGTGGCATCACATACACAGTGCCTTGCAAATACTGCATGAAGAAATGGAGGTGCTTTACCGTGAGGAATCCTAAACTTGTGCCATATGAAACGATTGTCCGGGCGACCAGCGGAGAGTCGGAAGCCGTTGACGAAGTTTTACGGCATTACAGCAAGCGAATCCGAATTGTTTCCCTTGAAAACGGACAGGTCAACAAGGACACCGAGGACAACATCAAACGGCGGCTTATCGCTGCCCTGTTCCAATTCCGCTTTGATTAACAGCCATACCCCAAAACTGAATAACCGCCGCATAGAACGGCACACCAAGACAGGAAATCAAGAAAAGATTTCCTGTTTTTTTGCGTTTATGTTCGGCGTTTTGAAAAAGCGCCGTATTGCCCCACGAAAGGAGAAACAGAACACGCCCATTTTTGGCAGTTTTCGGTTTTCTGGTGGTGTAGGGAATGAAAGGAAAATGGAGAAATTTTCAGAAATCTCCGTCATTTTTGCTTTGTGTGGTGTTGTAGGTAGTAAGGGGAGAAATACGCCGCATAGCTGGCAGAATCCACGCCCAGCCCGCCGGAGGTATCAGCAAAAGCCCACACAGAGGAAGCCGCCACTTTCTTAGAGCAAGATTCTACCACAGTACCAAATTTCGCTAATCGCTCATTTTGTCCTGCGGGAATCTTGTTGGGGTTGCCACCCCAAGCCCGCCTTTTGCGGCTTACGCCGCTTGAAAAAATCCACCCACGAAAGGAGGTTCACAGCCATGAAAAAATACAACACGCCCCACCGCCACAGGGTAATCAAGACACGCTTGACCGAGGAAGAATACGCCGAGTTTTCCGAGCGTGTCACCCTCTGCAAAATGAGCCAGTCTGAATATATCCGGCAAGCCCTAACCAAGTCAAGGATATGCCCGGTTATCACCGTTTCCCCGGTCAATGATGAATTGCTGTCTGCCGTTGGGAAGCTCACAGCCGAGTATGGGAAAATCGGCGGAAATCTGAATCAGATTGCCCGCTGTCTGAACGAGTACGGCGCACCTTATAATACCCTTTCCCAAGAAGTGCGAGCCGCCACAGCGGAGCTTGCCGCCTTGAAGTTTGAAGTCTTGCAGAAAGTAGGTGAAGCCGTTGGCAACA
>RAZD01000067.1 GCA_003612525.1 bacterium C-53
CCAATCAAACGCCTGTGGATTTCCTCAATGGAAGAAACCGCCATTCGTGAGGGATTTGAGAATTTGCAGCCGGGGAGCGATTACGATAACCTGTACCATTCCGCACTGTGCAGGCAGGAAGCGGACTGGCTTGTGGGCATCAACGGTACAAGGCTGTTCACCGTCCTGTATGGCGGAAAAGTTTTAAAGGTGGGGCGGGTGCAGACACCCACCCTTGCGATGCTGGTAGACAGGGAAGCAAAGATTATGAATTTCCAGAAGGAAACATATTACATGGCGCATATCCTGATGGACGGGATAGATGCCGCCACCGGGCGCATAGAGGATAAAAAGAAAGCAGATGAGATTGTGGGGGCTTGCCGGAACGGGCAGGCTCTTACCACGTCCGTTGTGAAAGAGGAAAAAGCAGCCATGCCGCCGAAGCTCTATGACCTTACCACGCTCCAGAGGGATGCGAACCGCTTATTTGGTTTTACCGCAAAGCAGACCTTAGAGTACACGCAGAGCCTTTATGAGAAAAAGTTAGCCACATATCCGAGGACGGACAGCCAGTTCTTATCCGATGATATGGGGCAGACCGCAAAAGGTGTAATTGAGGCGGTGTTCAGCTCCCTCATGTTTGAGGAAAACAAAGCGTCCAGCCCGGATATAAAAAGGATTCTGAACAGCAAAAAAGTGACAGACCACCACGCCATTATCCCCACAATGGAGATAGGGAAGGCTGACCTTGTGGCACTGCCGGAAACGGAGCGCAAAATTTTATCCCTGATTGCGAACCGCCTGTTATGCGCCACCGGGGAGAAGCATCTGTATGAAACAGTCAAAGCGGAGTTTTCATGCAATGGATATACTTTTTCGGTTTCCGGCAAGTCCGTCACGCATAACGGGTGGAAATCTTTTGAAGATGCCTTTAAGCGTTCCTTTAAAATCTCCGGGAATCAGGAGGAAGAAAAAGAAGAAAAGAAATTGCCGGAACTGTCAGAAGGACAGATGTTTGACGGTGTGCAGGCAAAGGTCAGCGAGCATTTTACCTCCCCGCCAAAGCGCTTTACGGAAGATTTATTATTATCCGCAATGGAACGTGCCGGGGCGGAAGATATTGGGGCAGACGCAGAACGGAAAGGCTTGGGTACGCCAGCGACAAGGGCGGACATTATCGAGAAGTTAGTCAAGGACGGCTTTGTAAAGCGTGAGAAAAAGCAGATCATACCAACAGAGGACGGATTGAAACTGATTACGGTGCTGCCGGATGTGGTGAAGTCCCCGAAACTTACCGCCGATTGGGAAAATGCTCTGACACTGGTAGCGAAAGGGGAGCTTCTTATGGAGGACTTCATGGCGGACATTGAAAATATGGTGTCGGAGCTGATACACACCTACCATGAGGTCAGTGACGAGCAGAAAAAGATGTTCGCACAGGAACAGGTGGCTCTTGGGGTATGCCCGAACTGCGGCGGTCAGGTGGTAAAAGGAAAATTCGGTGCGTACTGCATGAAAAAATGCGGTATGAACGTGAACCGGGTAATGGGAGCCGCCCTTACCGATGCACAGGTGAAAGATATGCTTGCCGGAAAGAAAATCCTGTTAAAAGGGTTAAAGAGCAAGGCGGGCAAACCGTATGATGCCTACATCATTCCGAGTGGGACAGAAGGATACCATTATACCAAAGACGGGGAAGAAAAAAGCGGGGTGCAGTTTAAGTTTGTCATGGAGTTTCCGAAAAGGAAATCTTCTGGCGGGAAGAAAAAATAAGGGAGGAAAAAGTATGTTTACAACCGGGGATAAGTTATTAAACGTGATGAAAGAGGAAGAAATCAGCATTATGGAGCTTTCCAGAATGTCAGGAGTGCCGGAGAGGACGATTATGGATATTCTGGCGGGCATCAGGGAGCCGGAGCTTGGCGTGGTATGCAGGATTGCGGACGGGCTTGGTATCTGTGTCCATGAGCTTCGTGCCGATGAGGAACAGTATGCCATATCCGTACAGAAAGATACCCTTGCAAAGCTGATTGTTGTCAGCGAGATAAACGGTGTGGAACTGGAGGAACTGATACATACGATTTTGGAAAAAGGCATTGAGGAACATGGTTTCTATGAGTAATGCCGGAGAGTAACAGGAAACAGGCTGCAAGATACGGTTTTTGTATTTTGCAGCCATTTTTTAATGGAGGTTTACCATGAGAAAATATGACTTGATTTCCATACTTTCCGCAGAAACATCAAGGGAAGTGACGAGAAATGAAGAAAGCTGGAAGAAATATTTGAACACAGCATCAAGGCTCTACAAATACCCGTTCAAAGACCAGCTTCTTATTTATGCCCAAAGACCGGACGCCACAGCCTGTGCTTCCATAGAGATATGGAATGAAAAAATGCACTGCTGGGTAAACAAAGGGGCAAAGGGTATCGCCTTGTTTGATGAAGAAGGGAGTCCCAACACCGGACTGCGATACGTCTTTGACATATCGGACGTGCATAAGGCAAGGCGCATCGGGCGTTTCCCCCGGCTTTGGGAGATGAAGGGGGAACATCAGGAAGCGGTGCTTGACCGTCTGGAAGGGATTTACGGGGACACTGACAAAGAAGCTGGGTTTACGGACAGGATCAGGGAGATTGCTTCCCGGATTGCACAGGACTGTTATGGGGAGCTTGCTTCGGATATGGAATATCTGAAAGAGGGAAGTTTTCTGGAGGAACTGGACGAACTGAATATTGCTGTGCGTGTCCGGGAAACACTGGCGGACAGTATCGCCTACACTGTATTAAAGCGGTGCGGCATGGAAGATGCGGAGCTGGCGGAAGAAATCCAGTTCCCCTATATCCATGAATTTAATACGGT
>RAZD01000068.1 GCA_003612525.1 bacterium C-53
TGAATATTATCCTCCTTGGGAGCCACCAGTTTCCCGCTTGAGAGCCACCCGAAATTGATATTTTCCACCTTCAGAGCCACCACAACATATTGTGCCATCATGTATATTTGATTTTACTATAGATCTCTTTATAGTTATTTCCGGAGAACTGCAAATGCAGTGTCACTAAATAATCTATAAGGAGGTCTTTTTATGTTTAAGAAGACAAAAGTCAGAAGCATTCTGGAACTTCTGGGAAAAAATCTAAGCGCAAGGGAGGTGTCAAAAGTTTTAGGTGTATCCAGAAACACCGTTGCCGAAGTTCAGGCATTGTTTTTACAGTCAGGCAGATCATGGGATGATATTTCCGAATGGGATGACGACAGACTCTATGGACTGTTTTATCCGGATAAGTTTAAATATAAGCCCAGATATGCGCCGGTTGATTATTCTTACGTCCATAAGGAATGAAAGAAGACAGGCGTCACAGAGAAGCTCCTTTGGGAAGAATACTGTGCCAGATGTGAGAAAGACGGGGTAAGTGCATGTTCTTATATAACATTTGCTAAAAATTATAAGAAATTTACGGCAGATAAAAACTATACGAGCCACATAGAACACAAACCCGGATTAGAGACTGAAGTTGACTGGTCCGGCCCTGCAATGAGCTATACGGAGCCGGATACCGGGGAACGTATAACAGCATACCTGTTTGTTGCAACCATGCCCTACAGCCAGATAAGCTATGTGGAAGCCGCAACAAGCATGAATGAAAAAGCATGGCTTTCCTGTCATGTGAACATGTTCCGGTTTTTTGGCGGGACACCGGTAAAAGTTGTCTGTGATAACTTAAAAACCGGAGTGACCTCACATCCTAAAAGAGGTGAGATCATACTAAATGAGGCGTATCTTTCTCTTGGCGAGTATTATTCCGTCGCTATCATGCCAACAGGCGTCAAAAAGCCAAAGCAGAAAGCAAGTGTGGAAGGGAGTGTGGGTAAAATTGCCACGGCTGTTATCGCAAAACTCAGAAATGACACCTTCCCATCATTAGCCGCATTAAATGCCGGAATCCGAAAAGCGGTAAAAGAATTCAATGACAAGCCTTTTCAGAAGCGCCCCGGAAGCCGCCGGAGCATCTTTGAAACGGAAGAAAAACCATACCTGAGAGCCCTGCCGCTTATTCCCTATGAAGTCTGTGAATGGTCTTATGGGCATAAAGTCGGCAGCAACTCCCATATATGGTGGAACAAAGGCCAGTATTCCGTTCCATGCAGGTATATCGGATACAAGGTGGATGTCAAATTTAACAGCCATCTTGTATTTATCTATTATAACAGAACAGAGATAGCAAAGCATCCGATACTTTCCAAACATATGACAAACGGTATGCGGACAGAACAAGCCCATCTTCCTTTGCCGCTCAAAAAAAGTCTGTCAGTGGAAGATCTCCGTGACAAAGCAAGGGAAACAGGACCCAAAACATTTGAGGTAATCCGCAGGATGTTTGACGAGGCAAAAGTGAAAGAACAACCCATGCAGACAGCAGGAGCCATACTTTCCATAGCGGATATCTATACACCGGAAGTCCTTGAAAAAGCATGTGATAAAGCGCTCAGGCAATACCATATGCCTTATTATAAGACTATATATTCCCATGCCAGGAGCATAAACAGTGCAAAAGAACTCACAGAGTTTAAGGAAAGCAATCAGAAATTCGGAATTGTCAGAGGCGCAGATTATTATAAAAAAAGGGGAGACGACAAATGAACATTGAAATAAAAAAGAGTTTATCGGTATTAGAGCTTGGCGACCTTGCAAGGATCATAGAAATGCAGGAAAAAGATATAAAACTTGTGGATTTAAGCTACGAAAAGCGTTTGGAACTGCTTCTGGAAACACTGATACAGGAACGGGAGAACAGACTCATAAACAGACTGATCAGGAACGCTTACTTTAAATATCCTAGTGCAAGCTTGGAATCATTGGATTACGATTCCAGACAGATAAAAAAGTCCACGATTTTAAATCTTGCCACAATGGGGTTTGTAGCCAATGCAACAAATCTCGTTATTACGGGACCGACCGGTGCGGGAAAGACTTACCTTGCATGCGCCCTTGGCGTGGAAGCGTGCAGACAGACTTACAGGGTTTTATATATCAGGATGCCTGACCTGATGCGCAACTTCGAAAACCAGAGCGGCAACCTTCGGGAACTAACAAAATACAGGAAAAGGATCGGCAACTATCAGATCCTTATTCTTGATGAGTGGCTTAATTACAAACTTTCCGAAAAAGACGCCAAGAACCTCTATGAACTGTTTGAACAGCGCAGCGGGAATCATTCCACCGTCTTTGTCGGACAGTATCCTGTCGATGAATGGCATGGCAGGCTCGGCGGCGGAACGCAGGCAGATTCCATCATGGACAGGATCATCCATAATGCCTATGAAATACCTACAAATGAAACAAACCTGAGAAAGCTGTATGATTCAAAGAAACTGAAAAAGCTTGTTGACGAAATAGAATCGTAATCGTCTGAAGAAGCTATACCTGTTATTGCCTCTGTTGTATTTTTAAGCAGCAGGGGCAGTACTACTATATCTTGTGTCCGGGGTGGCTCTCAAGGTGGAAACTTCCAGGTGGCTCTCAAGCGGGAAACTGGTGGCTCCCAAGGAGGATAATATTCA
>RAZD01000069.1 GCA_003612525.1 bacterium C-53
CAATTTGCATTTTTCATATCTCATATGTTTATTTCATTCGATTTTTCCTGAACCAACACATAATAAGCACTCTATTCTACTCCAGCAAACTATCTCGCCTCAAGTCGGAAGACTTGAGGCTACACACAGCGCCCCATACCCCGCGTATGTCAAGTTAATGTCACAAACTTTTTTCACTTTTTTTGAGCGAAAATCGCTGAAACCCGCATAACTTCGTGGGGGGGGGGTATGGTTGATTAGTGCTAAGTTGGTGCAAAATTGACGGTAAATTAGTGTCAAGTTGGAATGCCAAACAAAACACTATTCTGTCAAAATGTTAATATCCACGCTCCGAATATCCATCGCTACCATCTCGTAACTTTTCCTTTAATCACCTACATTTTACTAATTATTTAAATGTTTACAGGGTATCACACTTTCTAATAAACATAGCGCCCAAAACTGCATATTCAAAAATCTTCTACCGCCATTTTAAATATTCTTTATTTATCCTTACACATAAACTCACTATATGTACATATATTTTCGACTCCAAATAACTTTTTCAAATATATCATAAAATCGCCTTCTACAGGGACAGTTATAAACAGAACAAGTCTCTTTCTAGCTCTAGAACAACATACATAAAACAAATTTCTGTTTCTTATATATGCATTGTATTCATTTCCTTTCAATTTACTTGAATCGCACCCCATATATTTATCAAATTGATAGTTATTCCAGCCACGTCCAACCACAAAAAGTACATTTTGATATTCTTCTCCCTTTACTCCATGATCTGTAGAATACTCAGCATTCGGACTTAAAAACTCAAGTGTATTTAACACCTCAGAATATGAAATGCTATAGAGATGACCTATTGTACTTCTTCCGTATGGGTTTTCAGGATCATCCAAATATTTTTTATGACTTTCCTGCACCTTAGGCGGTATTGGTATCTGAATTCCTTGTGGTTCAAATAGTACCTTCATTACATCTCCAATAGTCCTCTTCCGCCCCTCTTCAAGCTGTTTTTCAAGTTCACTCCAAATTCGTTTCTGCCCCTTATACTCTATTGGATGCCCTCTGCTTCCTAATACATCAAAAATCCGCGTAAGCCGTTTTTCCTTTAATGCTGAATACAAAGGTTCAACTACTTCTGAGAAAAACTCAAGATAAGGATCATCCCCATCTTTTAAGCGTTCATCCAGCATATCCAGGAGATTAACATAACTTTGTTGTTTTGCCAACATTTTATGTGTAATCATTAATGTAATATGTTCATCATTCCATTGATAATCCTTATTAAGTTTTTCCTGCAAATTGTCTAATCGCTCTATCAAAATGTCATTGGGAAGTTCACCTTTATAGTACCCTTTCTGCCGATCCCCACAAAAATCATTGCATATAATTACTTTGACAAATCCATCATTGTCATCTGTAGCACAAATCTGTGGCAATTCAGGTCTCATTTTATTTAGTACATCAACAATTACCTGTTGCGAACGAAAATTTGCTTCTTTACCAATAACAGCAACATTGGCAGAATCAATTATACCGCACGAACTCTTTTCATATATGGTTTGCCATGCATCCCCAAAAAATCCAAACTGTGGTCCCTCTTTCTTATCTATAAACCAATTTAAAAATTTATCGATAATAACTTTCAATGAATCCTGATATTCATCAATCAATATAATTGGATATTGCACTGTCAGGAGTTGACGAAATTTTTTATTGTCCATAAATCTGGCAAACAACGAAATGACATCATTATGGTGCAAATATAAAACTCTATTTTCCACATACCTTGCCCCTATTTCGTAATGCACCATATCAAAATCATCACCTTTTATCCCATCTGGCAACAGATTTTCTTCAACTATTTTCTCCTTCAATTCATGCTCAAATTGCTTTATAAGCCCCCATGCAAACGTATGGATTGTCATTGGCTCAATAAAACTCTCTATCCAGAGTCTTGAAGCAATGACATCTACACCTGCATTCGTATATGTAATGCAAGCAACTTTTTGTTTCTTTAAATTCAATGACTGCCAATAATTATCCTGTATCCAATCAATCACTTTATTCAGGGAATAAGTTTTTCCAGAACCAGCACCAGCTTCAACCCTAAAACTTTGTCTTGATTGCAAAGTTTTTTAATAAATACTATATCATTGTATATAAACTACTTCTAAAAAATAATAATATCAGCTACATACACAAAATCAGGAAAATACCTTTAAAATAAGCTATTTTCCCGATTCCTAATCATAATAAAATATTTACGTTTCTTTTACACCTTCTGAAGTCCCACAAGTAACTCCACCTCTGCAGTATCAAGCCCTGAATACTCCGCAATTTTCTCTATTGGCAATACTCCATCCTGCAACATCCTAAGTGCTGTTTCCTTCTTATTTTCGTTCCTGCCTTCATCTTTTCCTCTATTCAAAATTGTCCTTGCTTCTGTTTCGATCAATGCTCCACCCATAATATCACCTACACCCTTCTGCACATTCTCATACTTCTGTGCGATTTCTCTGATCACGTCACCAGAAAGTTCTATAATGGTACGTTTGTCAAACGCCCCAATAGTCCCTTCCTGCTCCAGTTTATCAAGTTTCTCCAAGATACTTCGGTA
>RAZD01000070.1 GCA_003612525.1 bacterium C-53
GTAAACTCTACTTATGCAGAGGTAAATGCTACTGTAGTTGGAGAAGGTGGAATTTAAGATTTCATTTCAGGGATAAGAAGATTCAGATTCCTTTTTATTGAGTATCAACTTTCCATATGCTATAATTGATTCGTATAATTGAAAAGAAAGCAGGATGCGATTTTCTGATTAACGCCCTCTAGTCTTACGAAAGAGGGTGATGCTCTATGATAAGTTTAAGTGATGTACTTACACTTCTTCTTGTTGTATTTGCGGCTTTGTCTTACATAGACAATCATAAAAAGAAATAGCATCCCACCGCCTAAAGTGAATGCTATTTCAAAAATAGTTTTTATTACTGAGGGCATATCGGAACTCGTGTCCGATTACCTTTCTAAGTAGATTATACACTAGAGCTGCTTGATTTTCAAGTGGCTCTTTTTATCCATCACACGAATCCGCAAAAGCAAGCTAGTTTCCGCAACAGATTCCTTGCAAGTTTCCGTTTTCTTTCATCCTCTTTACGTGCTCTTTTCGCTATTCTATCCATGATCTCAAGCTGCACATCTACTTCCGTATACTCCATCATCTCTACAGGTGTTAATTCGCTGTACAGTGTCCTTATTCTCCGGTCTATGATTTCCGTTCCATCTCCACAAATGATGATTCTAAAATCAAACATACTTTTCACTCTCTTCCTTTTATTAAAATCTATCTCCGTGCCCATTTCTCATAATGAATCATTCTATTCCGCTTCCAATCGTTTCGTTCTCCGCCTATCCGCTTAAAATATTCATCCAGGCTAAACGCATATGACCTGTTTTGCAGACATACACATTTTCCATTCTTCAAAACACTTGTGTTTGCAATTATGACACGGTTTGTCAATGATAAATGATTTCGGATGATGTCTTCTAGTGATTTCCTTATGTCGCCATATACAGTATCCATGTAATGTTTTGTGTCTTTGCCTTCTTCCTTTACAAAAAAGATAATTCTATATGTAAAACAGTCTTCTATCATATTGTTGGCCGCACAGCCGCGGTTTATATCTTGAAGAATATCTGATATCGTAAACATAGTATTCCCGCCTTTCTCCTATATGGGGAAAGAAAAGCTTTCCCTTCCCCTCTATCTGTCTATGCCGTATCTATGCGGCTTCCATCTGCTTTATATACTGTTCCAGATCGTTATACATCTGTTTGAAATTCTCCATTTGATCACTGTTATAGGTCTCATTCCTACTACAATAGTCTACAATCCAATTATCTAAATCCACGTCATTTACAAATGACCATGCAACAATCGCTGTCAGTGACAATACATTCCCATCCTCCCAGAGTTTTGACTGTCCGGTACTCCGCATCAGTGTTTCCAACACCTCCGCATACTGCTCCACGTCTTCCCTTGTTACAGAGGAATCTACTTGTTCATGGATAAATTCCAGTATGCCGGATGCCTTATCATCTAACCTGATTTTTACAATCCCTAAAAAATCACACATCATGGTTTCCAGCTTATTAAGCTTTTTTAAAACAACATTCTTATCTTTGGTAGAACTGCTTTTATCGATACCGTAAAACTCATTCATGTCTTTCCCATCGGTCATTTCCTTAAAATAAGCAATGAAATCCGCAAATCTTCCATCCTCGCAGCCAGACTGTGTAAACCTGTAAAACAACGTAAACCATAGAAAGCTGTCCCTGCTTGTGAACAGGCCATATAGTTCTTCCGTCAGAATCGTTTCCAGACGTTCTGTCAGGTTATCCAATACGTCAAACTGTTCCATTGATGCATGTTCATTAATATAAGCTCCGAGCTGCCCCGTTCTCTTCCAATTCTCCAAATGGAACATACACATAACAGATTCCATCACAATGCGTTCCAATGTCCCGTTTTTCCGTTCATTTTTCGTATATCCGGTACATTCAATAAAGAACTTCCTTTTCAACATCTCCCGTATCCTGCGCGCATAATTATCTACAAACGTAAATGCCTTCTGCGATACGTTCATGGCCTTGTGGTTACTGTAACGGCGCACCAGTTTTGAAATTTCCTTCATGTCGTATCCCTCATGGATAACCGTCTCAATTTGGTATTCATCAAACTTTTTCTGTAATTCTTCCGGCAGTTTATCGTATGTTTTCCGTGTCAGGTCAAATGTTCTGTCCTCCCATACCACATCCCCGTTGCCGTCATATTTTATATTCCCTTCCACATCTCTCAACTTTGCACGGTAGGAAATAACAGGATCTTCAATGCTTGTTGTAATCCTGTAACTGTTGTAACGGAACATCGTTAAAGCGGTTGACCGTTGAAGGCCGTCTATCACCCAGATTTGAGAATTCGGCTCCTGCCCTAATATAATCGGCGGGACATACCCTCCGTTTAAAACTGTGGAAATCAGTTCATTCACCATATTTTTATCCCATTGATCTGATAATCTCTGCACATCCTGATCTGAACGTATATCCTGATCTTTCATTTTCTTTAAATACATATCCAATGTGTATGTCTGTCTTCTCGGCCTTTCCATCTTCTTTCCCTTGGATCTATACTATAAAAGTAGGCACAACTCTACACTATCTGTTACAATAAACTACACACAAAAAAGGAGG
>RAZD01000071.1 GCA_003612525.1 bacterium C-53
TCAAAAATCAGATAATTACAGCCATAATACTCCCTGTTCTCAACAGAGATCTCACCTCTGCTCCTCTCCATAATCCGTTTTACATTCTCAAGCCCCAGGCCCCTTCCGCTCCCTTTCGTGCTGTAGCCCCGACGGAAAAAGCGTTCCATCTCATCCTGGCTGTATCTGCGCCCTGCATTCCATATCTGCAAACTGATTTTCTCTTCTGTTTCCTTAAGGCAGCAGCGGATGAGCTTCTCTGTCTCTTCCTCCTGGCTCAACACCGCCTCGGCTGCATTGTCTATCAGGATTCCCGCCGCTTCCATCAGGCCGTAGACCCCGGCCGGTGACTTGAGCGTTCCGATCTGTACCTCGTATTCAACTGAAATCCCCTGTTTGTCCGCCTCCATGAACTTACTGTACAGAAACCCGATCATCGAAAGGTTGCCTTCCGACGACAAAAGACGGTTAAACTTATTCTCGTCACATATGTATTCACAGTAGGCATTCTGCTTTTCCTTAAGTTCCTCCAGCGAGGAAGATGTATACTGCATGCTGAGGATGGCATTCAGGTGGTTGTTGAAATCATGCTGTCTCATTCTTACCTGAGCGATCAGTTCCGCGAAGGAACTGTTGCAAAGCTCCTGCATTTTAAGCTCCGCCGTGCGCTGCTCCGCTTCACTCCTCGCTTTCTGCCACTGGAATACTACTACGTAAATCATCACAAGAAAAATAATCGCAAAAGCATAATTTCCCGTACTAACTGTCCACAGATTTTTAAATTGGTAAAGTACTATTCCAAAAAACACCAATGTAATAAAGGAAACAACTCGAAGGGCTACTTCCCGTTTTAAAAAATATTCAGATAATGTACACAAGTCAACTGTTTTGCTTAATAAAATGATGGCCACTAAACAACATATATGTATTACAAACCGTTCCAGTGACATATTTCCTAATTCCCCAATTAACATAAATGTAGGAAAATAAAATATTAACTGGAAAACGCTCATTATCATTATGCAAAGAATGCAGTTTACCAACGCTTTTGCGAAGTAACGCCCAAACTCAAAAATACAGTAAATATATAACCCTGCATACAGAAACATGGGCGATGACCGCGGCAGCATTCCTCTGTTCACGGCATCCAGAACAATGGACGCAAACAGAATGAATACCACGCTGTGTAAATCCACCCTTAATTTCTTCCCGTAAAGCTGGTGCACGCATATAAGCACATATACCAGCTCAAGCAGCTCCAGTAGAACTCTAACCATCTTCAATCTCTTTCAAAAATTTCTTTTTCATAATTGTGCCGATCTCTATGATCGTGTCCACGCGTCTTAACCGGACATACCGATTCTGTATGTCGATGTTGTCAATATAATCCCGGTTCAGAATCGTTGATCTGCTGCACTGGACAAACCGCTTTGACCCGAGGTCTTCCAGCAGAGCGGCACAGGTGCGGTACGGCATGTGAAGCTGTCCGCCGTCAGATGTGTAAATCGTAAGCTGACGCCCGACATTCTCAAGGTACACGATTTCCGAATGCTTCCGCGGATACAGGATGCCGTCCTTCCTGAAATAAATATATTTTTCTTTTTCACTGTCCGAACAGCCGGGAAACTTAAGCGCTTCCGCAACCAGCTTTCTGACAGTGTCATGGTTATACGGTTTTTCCAGATATCCGTAGCAGTGGATATGGCTGTAGGCATGCAGCCGGGGATCTTCCAGTGATGTGGCAAAGATGATGGGAGTAAACCGGTACTTCTCAAGACTCCGCATCTTTTCCGCAAACCGGATGCCTGAAGTATCGTTGCTTCTTGTGATATCAAGAATAATATCAATCAGGAACAGGGAAATGTCCTGTTCCATTGCCATATGATATGCCGAGGCGACATTGGATGCAGGAAGCGGCAAAACATCGGATGCCGCTTCACCTGCAATCTTTTCCAGGACTTTCAGTGCCTGGAGATTGTCTTCTAAAATCAATACTTTTTTCACTTTTCATCACTTCTCTTAAGTAGTTTTCTCATTCTGGATACTGTCGATTAAGAGCGTAATCATCTGCTCGATATCGCCGCGTTCCTGCCTGTCGTAGGCGTCCCCTTTCCGGTCCCCGAAATAATAGATCATCCGCAGAAGAAGCTTCAGCTTCACGGTTTCCGGGCTGCTGCTGATCTGGGACCAGATCTGTTCAAAATCGCTGCTCGTTCCGAACAGGAGGTAATCGGCGGAAGTACCCAGGCGTTCGTGGAGGATACGCAGGTTTGCAATGGAAATATTGTTTTCACCGCTCTCCATCTTTTTATATGCTGATACCGAAATATTAAGCATTTCTGCGAACTTCTCCTGTGACTGGTTTCTGCCGAGGCGGATTTCTTTTAATCGC
>RAZD01000006.1 GCA_003612525.1 bacterium C-53
CCGTCATTGATTGCAATGAAGCGGACGCCGTTCTGTGGGAAAATCATTTCTGTGTACATTCCCACTTGTAAATAATTTCGCCCTAACCTTGACATATCCTTTACTATGACCGTTCCCACAAGCCCCGCTTCAATGTCGGCAAGCATGGACTGGAAGCCGGGTCTTTGGAAATTCGCCCCGGAATAACCGTCGTCCGTGTACCATTTCAGATTCCCGAAGCCGTTCTGCTTTGCGTAGTTTTCAAGGATTCGCTTCTGGTTGGAAATGGAATTGCTCTCGCCTTGCAGCTCGTCCTCATGGGATAATCTCGGATAAAGGGCGGTAATGAGTGTTTGGGTGGTCTGTCTTGACATAATATCCTCCGTTTCCGACAGCCAGCCCACTATTCCGTAGGTCTATTATACCATAGGTTGGGGCTGGCTGTACAGTCCTTTTTGCTACTTTATGGAACATAATGTCGAATTATTTTTAACAGGGAATGTCACTTTACATGGCATGGGCGGCTCGTTCCCCGGCTGCGCTTTCGGCTTCCAGCACTTTCATCATCTTGTCGGCGGCGGTAGCGGTAGTGCCTTGCTTGAAATAACCGGAAACCACAAGGACAGTATTCCCTCTGCGTACCTCGGTCACGCAATCCGGGCGGCGGGCGGTAGTGGCGGTGCTTCTGTTGGGGGTGTCGGTCATAGGCTCTCCTTTCTGTTCAGCAGCGTTTTAAGCTGTTCCATTTTCTCCCTTGCTTTGGCTTTCCTGAAATTCTCCCCGGTAATACAGACAGGGGTACACATTTCCGTAAGGCGGTCATATATGCGGGCGTGGGCGGTGTCCTCCGGGTTCTGCAATTCCTCCAGCGTCAAATTCGTGGTGACTATCAGCGGCTTTTGGCTGCGGTATCGGCTGTCAATCACGTTATAGACTTGCTCTAAGCCGTATTCTGTGCCACGCTCTATGCCGAAATCGTCAAGGATAAGCAAAGGGAAGCTGCAAAGGCGGGATATGTATTCGTTCCTGTCCTTGTAGCTGGCGGCAAGGTCATTGAGGATAAGGGCAAAGTTCGTCATGCACACGGAAATTTCTTTCTCCATGAGGGCATTGGCGATACACCCGGCAAGGTAGCTCTTGCCCGTGCCTACTTCTCCCCACAAAATCATTCCGTGGTTTCCGTCCTTTATCTGCTCCCATTGTTCCACATAGCGGCGGGCTTTCTCCATTTGGGGGCATTTGCCGTTGTCATTCCCGAAAGTCCAGCTTTTCATAGCCGGGTCGGTGAAGCCCTTTCTTTTTAGCCGTTCTACTTCCTCCCGGTGCTTGTGTTCCCGGTCTGCGGCTTCCAGTGTTTCCCGGCGTTTGCGCTGGCAGTCACATTCTTTGGGGTGGCGGTCACGTCCGAAAATGGTCTTGCCCTCCGGGAAGTAGGCTTCTTTGGGTTTATGGCAGCTTCCGCAATACAAAAGCCCGTCCTCCCCGGTATAGTCCTCCGGCTCTGCTTCCTGTGCCGTAGCAAGCCGGAAAATAGCGTTATCGTAATCACTCATAAAATCGTCCTCCTTGTTCATGGTCTTTTACGCCCTGTTTACGGGGCGTTGTGTCTATGCGGTCAAAGGCTCTCGCCCTCTTTGTAGGAATAATCGGGGATTCCCTTTTTCGGGTTCTCCTTTTTCTCCCGGTTTAACCAGCGGCGCAATGCAGCGGCATGGCACACATAATCATTTCCGCTGGCGGCTATGTACTCGCTCATTTCCTCAATGAACCGTTCCAGCCTGTCCGGGTATTCCTCTTTCAGCTCCGTATACTCGGATTCGGAGAGGAAAATATTTTTATATCTTCCAAACGGGGCGGGCGGCTCCCCACTCGCTCCTTTTAGTTGGTTCTCTTTTAGTTGGTTTATAGTAAGTTGGTTAGGGGTCGGTTTTCCGTCCAACGCAAAGGTCGGTTTTCCGTCCTTATGAGGGTCGCTTTTCCGGCTATCAGAGGGTCGCTTTTCCGGCTGTATGGCGGTCATATGGTCGGAAAACTGTACCACTGGCACTTGCGGTATTTTCACATAAAGGCGGTTCGGTGCGGAAAATCCCCGGCGTTCCCGCACTAAAAGCCCGGCAGCGTCCAGCTCGTTCAGTGCGGATTTTATGGCGGTTCTGCCTTTATCCAGCGTTTCCGCTATCTCCGAAACGGGGTAGACAATATACGTCCTGCCCTCGCTGTCCTGCCAGCCGTTCTTCTGTGAGAGGGTGGTACGGTCTAACAGCAGCGCATAGAGCAGCCTTGCGGTATATGACAAGTCCATTTTCAGCAGAAAACAGGGATACGGGAAAAACTGCGGCATTGCGGTGTCGGCTGTGATGTAATCGGTTATGGTTCTCACCTCCTGTCTGTGGGCTTCTGTTACGCTTTAGGACGCCGTTTTGAGGGGTAAAGGATTAAAATATCGGCTACCCTTTGAGGGCGGTCAAAAAAGCCTTGATTTACGGGGGCTTTCCAGTTCCTAAAGCGTGACATAGTAGCCTTTGTTTCCGCTTGCGCTGTGCGGCATGGATTCTTTTCATGCGTCCGGCACAATCCGGGCAGTATTTCCCACGGTTTGACTTGGGGAGAAAATACCCGCCGCACTCGGTACAGCGTTTCCTGTCTGCCCGGTGGAGTAGGGCGGCTTCCAGCTTCCCGTCCAGCGGTAGCACCGCGGCAATGAACCAGCGACAGAGAAGCGAATAGCTGATACTCTGCACACATACGCAAGGCTCGCCGTTATCCAGCAAGATACAGTTGCCGTTATCGTAGTTGCAGCACTCATGCACAAGCCGGCACGCCGCCCGGTACTGGCGGTAGTCCATTCTTGGGATTTTATCTTTCATGGTCTTTTCCCTTTCTGCGTTCCGGCTCACGCCTTAAAATCTGCTCGATATTGCTTTTGACGGTCTGCAATTCCCGGACGTTCTCTTTCTTCTCCCGGTACTCGTTGTAAAGGGCGTTTTTCTCTTTGGTAAGCTGCTCAATCTCTGTCTGTAATGCTTTGGACGCTGGCAGCTTGGAGATTCCCCGTGCCTTGAAATACCGGGCGGCGGATTCGGAAATGATAAACTCGCTTTCGTGCTGCTCCCGGTAGGCTCGCTTTGCTTTTTCCGATTTCTGCGCCCGCAATCCGTCACGGGCTGGCTTGGTCTTGATGTAGGCTAATAGCTGCTTCTGCAAGTCCTTTTTCTCCCGCAAGGTGCTTTCCACGGCTTTCAGTTTCCCGGTGGTTTCATGCAATCCGGCACTGGCGGCGGCAAGGGCGGCTTCCAGTTCTTCCGGGGAAGAAAAGCCGGATTCCCCGTAAATGCTCATGGTCGCTGCCATTTGCTTTAGGTTGTGGACAGCCGCCCAGCGGTCATATCCTATGCCCTTGCCCTCGGCTCGCTTGGCTTCCCGGTCTACCATGCGCTGTACGCTGTCTTGTTTCGGTGCGTTTATGGCGGCTTTGTTGCGCTGTAAACGGTCTTTTATGCTGCGGGGGTATTCCTGTTTGGGTAGGGGCTTTTCGGCGGCTCTTGTGGCGTTCTGTGCGTTTTGGGTGAGTGTTTCCAGTACGGCGGCACGGTCAAAATCATCACCCAGTTTCCGGGCGGTGATGGGCTTTGTCCTGTCCGGCGTGAGATACGATAATCTCCCCCGGCTCTCCTTGACGGTCACTCCCTGTTGTAACAGCTTCCCGGAGAAGTCCTCAAAAGAGATAGCAGAGGACAGGGCGGTGCGGATCACGCTGCGTAACCGCTCCTTGTCGGTTTCAAATTTTGTGACTTTGGGCGGCTCACCTGCGGCGGCAAGGGAAGCGTTCTCTTTATCCAGTGCGGCTTGTCCTTTCCGCTTCGCCCAATACTCACGCTCGGTAACACGGTTCTTGCTCCCATTAAGTAAATCAATCTGATAGAGATTTTCCCGGTGGCACATCTCCATGACTTCCGCTTTGAAATATTCCATAGCTGCGTCCGTGCAGCGGTGCTTGCAGCCCTCCCTTGTGTCCGCTGGTCTTTCCATGTAGGGCAAGAGCGGCACTTCCGCAATCCGTAAAGAATTGATTACGATATGCACATGGATATTTCCGCTGTGGTTATGTCCGTCCGGGTGGGTGCAGACAAGGGCTTGGTGTCCGGGAAAATGCTCTTTGCAAAACTGCTCGCCCAACTGCTGCGCCCGGTCTACGGTCAAGCCGTTGTCCTGTGCGTCACGGGGGTCAAAGCTGATGATATAGTGGTGGCTCTTTACGTCCTCCCGTTTCTGGTTCTTGCCGTATTTGAGATTGGAGCGCATACACGCTATGGCGAAATCCTCCCCGCCGCAATTCAGAGAGGAAATGCGGTAATCGTCACGGGGGATAAGCCGCCCGCTTTCATCAAGGGTGGGCTTCATGGTAAAATCGTCATGCTCAAAGGTTAGGTACTGCTCGGCGGCTCCATAGTCGGCATTTTTAGAGCTGATATGTTTGAACGTTGCCAACGGCTTCACCTACTTTCTGCAAGACTTCAAACTTCAAGGCGGCAAGCTCCGCTGTGGCGGCTCGTACCTCATGGGAGAGGGCGTTATAAGGTGCGCCGTACTCGTTCAGACAGCGGGCTATCTGATTCAGATTCCCGCCGATTTTTCCATACTCGGCTGTAAGTTTCCCCACGGCAGAAAGCAATTCATCATTGACCGGAGAAACGGTAATGACCGGGCGTATTCGTGACTTGGTAAGGGCTTGCCGGATATACTCGGACTGGCTCATTTTGCAGAGTGAAACCCGCTCGGAAAACTCGGCGTATTCTTCCTCTGTCAAGCGTGTCTTGATTACCCGGTGGCGGTGGGGCGTGTTGTATCTTTTCATGGCTGTGAACCTCCTTTCGTGGGTGGATTTTTTCAAGCGGCGCAAGCCGCAAAAAAGGCGGGCTTGGGGTGGCAACCCCAACAAGATTCCCATAGGACAAAATGAGCGATAAGCGAATTTTGGTACTATGGTAGAATCTTGCTCTAAGAAAGTAGCGGCTTCTGCTGTGTGGGCTTTCGCCGTTTTCCCTCGGCTTGCATGGCGTGGGTTCTGCCAACTTTGCGGTGGTATTTTTCCCGTCATTATTACTACGCACTGCAAGGAAAATATGGCAAAGTCTTCCGGGATTTTCTGTAATTTCTTTTCGTGCTTTCCTGCCAGATTTTAGCAAAAACGGGCGCAAAAAAACAGGAAACCTTTTCTGATTTCCTGCTTTCTGACTGCCAAAAATGGCGGTGGTTATTCGTTTTTTATTCCCCGGAAGCAAACTTGTAGCCTATGTCTAAAACGGTCTTTATGTAGATGGGATTTTTGCTGTCCAGTTCTATCTTTTTCCGCAGATTGCATATCACGCTGGCAACGTTTGACTGGCAGCTTTCGCTTTCCATGCTCCACACGGATTCAAAGATTTGCGCCTTTGTGAATACCCTCCCCGGACTGGCGGCAAGGTAGCAGAGTGCGCCGTATTCCAAACGTGTGAGGTATATGTCCTCCCCGTCTTTTAATACCCGGCGTTGGTGTAATCTGATTTCCAATCCCGGAAAAACCAGTGCGGGGGATTCCGGCGACTGTATGGCTTCCAGTGGTATCATATCGGCAAGGGCAGTTATGGCTTTCTCAACCGTTTTTTCTTCGGTATCGTTGAATGTAAGAATTAGTATTTTTGCTATAAATAGTACCTCCTACTGTTATGTAACTTGTCTGTCATGTCGGAACTGGAACAGGACGGTAACAAGCCGCTGTTTTATGCTGTCCACGGTGTCTTTGTCGATATGCCCGTATTCAAATGGCGGCGATTCGGATTCGCTTGCTGTAATGGCGTAAAACCTCGTCTACGGCTTCCACTTCATGCACCTGAATTGCCAGCGTCCGACGCACCATAAGAGAAACTTACTATGGTAGCGTCACTATATTTCTCAAAAGTCGTATAGTATTCTTCTTCTGTAATTGTCTTTGTTTCGTCTCCCTTTTCCATAGTGTAAGTGGCATTTCCGCTTTCATCAGATTGTTCAAGAATACTTTCCGCCAATTTAAGTGCGCCGGATTCTTCAATTTCAAAACGCTGCATAGCGTGACCGGAAGCTGCATAAATACCTGTTTCATCATAAGAGATAGGGTATGCGGTGCCCATACTTTCTATCCTTCCTACGTTTTTAACTTCTTTGTCTACCAGATAATATACTTCACAATTAAGTGCCGCCTGATTTCCCAGTCTGTCATCATACACCTGTGAAGTGACAAGTAAAACAGGTGAAGAAGCATTCGTATCAACAATCGCAAAAAGCTCATTATCTTCCAGTCCGGCAATGGTTTCACCGTAAATAGCAGCATTGTCACTACTTTTCTCTCCACACGCACATAAAGAAAAAATTAACACACATAAAGCGAAACATGAAATAATCTTCTTTGTTTTATACATATTTTTCAATCTCCTTTTTTCCTTTTTTCAATGGCATAACTTATGAACAGAATTACTCCGATTGCTCCTGCGATGATGGACGGTATCATCAACCGCATATAATCAACAGGGGCATTCTCATATTGCCCCGTAGCGATATATCGGTATAACATATACTGGGTGCTAAGTGTTGTGTTTTGTAATGCAACTACATAGGCGAAATTTAATATGCTGACCATAATAAAAATCAAACCGCTGATGAGCAGCAACGACATTTTTCTGTTATGAAGATTTATTTTCATCAAATCTTCTAAAGTTAGTTGTTCATCCTTTTTATTTGCCACGCCTGCTTCTCCTTCCTTTAGCAAATCATCTAATGACACATGAAAAATCCTGCTTATATTAACGATACTTTCTAAGTCTGGGGAAGTTCTGTCCGACTCCCATTTGGAAATGGTCTGTCTGGACACGTTAAGTTTTTCAGCTAATTGTTCTTGTGTCATTCCTGAAAGTTTTCTTAATTGGTTGATTTTATTTCCAATTTCCATTTTGTGTCCTCCTTTGAGAGAAATTTTAAGCAATATAAACAATTTTTTCTATCAACGCTGCTTTACATTTGCGCTCTGAATAATAACATTTATGAAATCGCTTGTTTTTCTACATTTTTAGCGACCATGTCAAGGTATTTCAAATTATACCATTTATTCTATTCTTTCTCTACCACAATCATCAAATGCAGTAAGCATATGATTTGTCCATCTACTGTACGGAATCGTTGTTGGGCTGGCTATCTAAGCCTTGTGTTAATGGTTGCTTCTTTACCACACATGAGCATTGGCCCCAGGGTTGTCATTGCCATAACCTTCCAGCAGGTTGATGACGCCCCAGATACCGAGGCCAGCGCCCAGTGCGATCACGAGGGTCTGCAAAACTTCGATTGCGCTGTTGAAAAATTCCATACTTTAATTTAGCCGGAATCGCTTTGTGGTTTGTGTTGGTTCATAGGCATACAAAAGCCGGACAACAAAACCGCCCTGAATTTTGGGCGGCTCGATTCCGGCTATCCTCCTTCTTCATTTTTTTGTTGAGCTGTCCGCTTTGTACGCCAATGGCCTCAACCGAGGCAGGTTTCAAGAACCCTGGCGGGTAGATAAAATCACTCCTTTCTCGCGGAACGGGATTATTCGCCCTCGGTGTCTACATCAACTTCAAATACATCGTAGACCTCGTTGGGTTTTGGTTTGAGCCGGGTGGACAGGAACGCTTCAATGTCAAAGGCATTCTTATCGTCCGCGTCGGCGGTGTACTGGAAATTGGGGTGCCTGGTGATGTCATACTTATCCGACAAAAACGGGCGGACGCCACGCAGCTGGAGGATACATTTTCCCCCGTCCATCACCGCAAGCTCATCCTGGCTCATCAGCTCTTTCCCCAATTTCTGATAATTGAGAGAGTGGGAGGTTTCCCGCCCCCGGCTCTCTCCGGTGTTGTAGGTGTCAATGGTTTCTTTTCCCAGGGCGGCGGCTAACTCCTTTAAGGTGGTGGGTTCCTTGCCGCCCAGAAAGATGGAAGTGTCCATATTTCCGATGATGGTGTCAGCATTGTCCTTGTAGATGGCCTTTAACTGGGACTGCGCCTGCAATACCAGACAGGCGGAAATCTCCCGGCTTCGGATGGTGGCTACCAGCTTTTCCAGCTTTGGAATCTGCCCGATGTTGGCGCACTCGTCAATCAGGCAGCGCACATGGACCGGGAGCCTGCCGCCGTACACATCGTCCGCTTTCTCGCACAGGAGGTTAAACAGCTGGGTATAGCACATGGAAATCAGGAAGTTAAAGCTGTCATCGGTATCGCTCATAATGAGAAACAGGGCGGTTTTCCGGTCCCCCAGGGTGTCCAGTTCCAGCTCGTCATAGGCTGTGACCTCCCGCAGCTCGGCAATATCGAATACCGCCAGCCGCGCGCCGCAGGAAATCAGAATCGACTTCGCGGTTTTGCCCGCCGCCAGCTTATATTTTTTGTACTGCCGCACCGCGAAATGGTTGGGCTTCTCGGACTCCAGTGCGTCAAACATCAGGTCAACGGGGTTTTTGTATTCCTCATCGTCCTCCCGGACCTCCATCGCGTTAATAAACTCAATCAGGGTGGAGAAGTTCTGTTCCTCCACCGGGGCCTCGTAGTGGATATATCCAATCAGGGCGCAGTACAGCAGCGTTTCCGCTTTGACCCAGAAATCGTCACCGGCTTTCCCCTCGCCTTTGGTATTGGCGATTAAGGTTGTCACCAGCTTCAAAATGTCCTTTTCGCTGTGGATATAGGCGAAAGGATTGTATTTCATGGATTTTTTGAAGTTGATGGTATTCAGCACCTTGATCCGGTACGGTTCATAGATGGTTTTGCCGTTCTTGTCCTTCATGGGCTTTCCGTCCTTATCCAGCCTGGGTGCGCCCCGTTGGAGCAGCTTTCCACATTCGACCAGGATTGTGCCTTTCGGATCAGTGACAACATACGATGAGTGCATCTGCATCAGGTTGGGCTTGAGCCAGAACCGGGTCTTGCCGGAGCCGGAACCGCCGATTACCAGCACATTTTTGTTGCGGGCGGTCTTGGGGTCCTTGGGGCGGCTGCTCATGGTAAGGCGTTCCGTCTGGGTGAGGATTACATTGTTCTGGAATACCGGATCGACATAAGGGGCGATGTCCTGGGAATTTCCCCATCTCGCGGAACCGTACTCGATATTCGGGCGGTACTTCTTGGCGTTTTTGCCTTTCAGGTAAACAGCCAGCCGGAGCGCCGCGCCGCAGCACAGCCCAACCAGCAGGTCCAGCGGGTGAAAGCTGGGCCAGAAACTTCCAAGAGCCGCCGGAAGGACGGAGATCAAAGACAATACCTTTTCCGAAGCGTCCGCGCCCTGGGCCATCCGCCACGCCTCCCCGAAGTTGGTGGCGAACAGCCCCATCAGGATATAGGGCAGGTTCAGCAAAACGAGCTTCTTGATGTTCAATGGTCTTTTCATCGTTCCAGCTCCTTTCGCTTGGTGCGGTCCACCACCGCGTTTTTCACCAGCTCCCTGAACTGGTTCAGCTTCGCCAGCACAGACGGGCGGGACGCCTTGCGGACCTTCTTCTGGGTGTACTCGGTAAATGCCGAGGTCAGCGCGTCCGCGTCGCGGGCCTTGAAAAAGACCAGGTACTTGGGCGGGGAGCAGCTGCGGTCCTTCTTTACCGCGTAATCCACGCCGTACTTCCGGGCAACCCGTTCAAACGCCTTGATGGAAGGGTCTGTGATTTCAAGGTTGGACACGCCCTGGTTCTGCCCGATGAGCTGCTTCACCGTCTGCTTGCCCTGGGGCTTGACTTCCGCGCCTTTATCCCGCTGTTTCTGCATCTTTTGCTCTTTCAGATGCGCCAGATACTTCATAATCGCCGCTTTGAACAGCCTGCCGGTGAATTTTGTGCCGCTGACAATGAGCGTCAGGGTTTTGCTTTCCACTTCGTCCTGCATGGGTGTTTCGCCTCCTCTCTATGGATTTTCTGCATGGTTTCTCTATCGGAGCTGGTCTTGCCGGTCATAGTGCAGATGGCCGTTTCGGACCTTCGCATGGCTCACAATTTTGATATGCCCCTGTTCCTGGCGTTCCAGGGACTTTTTATATCCCTCCTCTGTGAGAAAGGCGCGGCTGCGTTCCCCTTTCCAGCCAACAGGGGAATCAGCGGTCAGGGTATCAAAAATAATCATGTGCCGGGTGTCCTCCGCGAACCGGTTTAAGTCCATGTAACTATGGCCGGAATACTCCCGCGCCCCGGCTTTAAGCCGCATTTCCTCCATCAGCTGGCCGATGGTCTTTTTTTCAGGCATGGTGTGCGCCCCCTTTCTCCCGGCCCTGGCCTTTCACCGTCAGAATCCCGTCCAGCGTGGTGGCGGTGATCCGCAGGCGTTCAGCGGTGGCAATATCGTTTTTCACCGTTTCATCGGCTGCATGGCCACAGACCACCAGCACATGGGAGCGGCGCAGGTAATCTCTGGCGATGTCGATTCCGTCCTTGTGTTCCTGGGGGATTTCATCTTTCAAAAACAGCGGCAGGAACAAAACGGGGCAGACGGGGGAATATCCGGCGTCATACACCTGGCGGCAGTAGCTGGCGGCGCTTGCCGCGTTTTCGTGGGGGTTCTTGCTCCAGGGAGCGGTGATATACGCAAGCGGTCGTTTCATAACAGATTCCTTTCTCCCGGCAGTTCCGGGCAGACAAAAACGGCCAGCTTTCAGAAGCCGCCGTACATATCGTGGTTGACCTGTGAGGTGTAATGGTTGCTCATGGTGGTGGGCGCGTTGAACAGCACCGTCAAAAGGTACTGCTTCATGTTTCGTACCTCGGTGGTGTTCTTTTGCAGGCAGTCCATGACAAACTCAATGTGGGAGCTGTCCAGCTTCAGGAAGCGGGAACGCACCACCTCATGGGGGAAGTCCGCCCCGGCAATCCGGGTGGTCTTACGCTTCGCGCAGACCGTTTCCACCAGCAGCTCCACAATCTCGTCCAAGTCCTCCCGATAGGTCCCAAACCGCTGTTTGAGGCAGTCATACTCGATATTCTCCAAAATCAGCTCCCGATAACTTTCCATCTCTGTCAGTGACATCGTTTCCCTTCGCTTCGGTTCCGGTGGCTTTGCCGCCGTTCCCCGGAAAGGAATGGAATCGGTAATTGATCCGTCAGTAATTGATTTTTGGGTATTTGATTTCTCTATACTTATTTGCGTTGGATTTTCCGTTGACGGTTTTCCCGTTGACGGATTATCCGTTGTCGGAAAACCCGACAACGGTTTTTCCAACAACGGTTTTGGGGGCAACGGTTGGGCGGGCGGTTCCTCTGTTACCGGACGCTCATAAATCACATACTCGTTGGCGCTGAACTTGCCGCCCGCGTCGGTGGTCTGGCGGCGCTTGATGTACCCCGCCTTTTCCAGCTCATTGACTGCGGAGCGGATCGCGTCCTTGCTTTCCCGGTTGATAACGGCCAGACCGGAAAGGGTGTAGTCCCAATCCTCCGGCAGCGAGAGCATCTGGGACAGCAGGCCCTTTGCTTTCAGGCTCAGGCTCTTGTCCCGCAGATGATAGTTGCTCATGACGGTGTATCCCTGTGTGCGTTCTACGCGAAAAACGGCCATTTTCTGCACTCCTTTCGTTTCCCAGGGCATGAAAAAAGCCACAATCCCATAAAAAGAATTGCGGCGTTCATTTGCTGGCTGACTTCTGCCTGTACCGGTGAAAAAACGGCGGCATGGGCGGTTTGTCAAACAGGCTCTCTAACTGCGGAAACGTCAGGGTTTGAAAAATCCGGTCGATCTCAATGGTTTCCATGTTTCGCTGGGAGCGGCAGTCCTCCCGGATGGCTTCTCTGATTTCCTTAACGGTACACATATTCATTCCTTCCTCTCAATTTGTCGGGTTTACGGGTGGCGTTTCTTTTTTGGCTTGAAGTCCAGGATATGCCCCTCAATGACGCGGGCATACCGTTTGATTTTGATGTCCCGGCGTTTCTGGCTGGCGAGAACGGCCTGGTAGCCGTCCTCGTCCAGAAACAGGCGCGTTTCATCGCCGGGTGCGCCGTAGGCGGTGCGGGGCCGCAGGACGGAAAACTCCACCATCCAGCGGGTCTTATCCTGAAACCGTTCCACAGCCAGTATGTTGTGGCCCTTTAACTCCCTGGCAACGTGATCTCTCATAGGCGCTCCTTTCAGCGTTCCTGATCTCTCTGACGCTTTTTCTGCCACTGTTCCAGCAGTTTGATGATGGTTTCCTGCATCCGGGCCGGGGTGTAGCTTTTGGGAAAATACTTCCGCAGGGTGTCGGAGGTAAACGTCACCTTGTCCAGATCGCTTTTCTTTTCCTCGCCCATAATCGCCCGCATTACATCTATGGATAAATGCCCCTCCTGACTGAATTTTTTGAGCCGCTGGGCCTGGGAAAGGGAGGGGGTGGCCTGTTCGCTGTCCATCGCGTCCAAAAGCTGGGTCTGTTCTTCTTTTTTGAGAAAGGACAGCTCATAGGCCGGGTTCAGGGCAATTTTCTTTTCGTCCACCATGTTCAGCAGTTCGGGGATTAACTCGGTCAGGCGGATGTAGCGGAAAATTTGGTTTTTACTCTGGCCGACCTGTTCCGCCAGAACCTCGCTGGACTTCTTCCCAAAATCGTTCCCAACTTGGGAACAATTTTCTTTGGAGGGCCGACCTGCTTGCCGTTTCATAGCTTCTAATTTCATCTTGTAGGCAAAAGCCCTTTCGCTGGGGAGCAGGCTTTCCCGTTGTAAATTGCTGTCAACCATGATAATCGTGGCGGCGTCATCGTCCAAATCCCGGACAATCACCGGCATGGTTTCTTTCTCTGCCAGTTCACTGGCCCTATGCCGCCTGTGTCCGGCTACCAGCTCATAACCGCCCTCCGGGTCAGGACGGGCAATCGCCGGGACCAGAACGCCGTACTGCCGGATGCTGTCGGCGGTTTCCATCATGGCATCATCATCTTTGACTTTGAATGGGTGGCCCTTGAACGAGTGCAGCTCGCTTAAAGGAATTTCTACCACCTTTTCCCGCCCTGCATCGGCGCGGCTTTCCTCGGTGGAAAACAGATCATCGACCGATGCCAGCTCTACTTTTTTCGCGCTGCTTTTCAAGTTTCAACACCTCCTTAGTCAGATTTGCGTAACCCTCCGCTACTTTGCCGCCTGGGTCATGGGCGAAAATGCTCTTGCCCTCCGCGCTGGTTTCCTTTGCCCGGACAGAATGGGGAATCTCGGTTCCGAACACCTTGATTTTGCTGCCGTAGGTTTCCCGCAGCAGGGCGGCAATCTCTTTGGCGAAGTTGGTGCGGTTGTCCACCATCGTCAGCAGAATACCGTCTATTTGCAGTTTCGGGTTGATCTGCCGCTTGACCTTATTCACCGTAGAGAGCAGCTGTTCCAGCCCTTTGGCGGGCAGATACTCCGCCTGGACGGGAATTATAATCCTGTTGGCGGCGGCCAGCGCGTTGACGGTGAGCATACCCAGGGAGGGCTGGCAGTCTATGAGGATATGGGAATACTGCCCCTTTACGGTGTCCAGGTACTGCCGCAGAATCGTTTCCCGGCTCATAGCGTTTACCAGCGATACCTCCATGCCGGATAGCTGAATATCCGCCGGCATCAGGTCCACGCCCTCCGGGTGGCGCAGAATCCCCTCGCCGGGGCGGACCGGCTGATCGGTCAGGATACGGCCCATAGCGTCAGAGAGGGTAAAGGGCAGCTTATCCGGCTGGGGATTGCCCAGGCTGATGGTCAGGCTCCCTTGCGGGTCCCCGTCAATGAGAAGCACTTTCTTTCCGGCCTGCGCCAGTCCTATCCCTAAGTTGGCACAGGTTGTGGTCTTGCCCACACCTCCCTTTTGGTTGGCGATGGCGATGATTTGCGTGTTCAAGATAATCACCTCGTTTCTAATTCGTTGTGGTTGCTTCTGGAAATAGAAAAAGCCGCCACTTCATAAATTGAAAAGTGACGGCTTTTTCTGATCCCGGAATACAGTTTCCTGGAAATGCAAAAAGCACCCAGTAAAAAATACTGAGTGCCTGCATTAGAATCATATTCAATTATTCAAATTCGGTCAAACTATGCCAAACTGTTCTCGTATAAATCGAGGGGAGAGAGGGAGTAAAAATCACCTCTGAAATACCCCAAAAACAGAGCTGTGGTTATCCTATTTTGTAACCACTTGACCCTCTTTTTACCCTCTTTTTTCCCGGTTATCCTATTGGGAACCACTATAAATTGGGTGAAAAATGGCTTTTTAGCGTCAAACTGCATCAAACCTTATCAAAAGCAAAAGCCCGGAAAACCTTGATTTTCCGGGCTTTTTGAGCCATTTTGATAAAATTTAACGCTTGCTGAACTGCGGAGCGCGACGAGCCGCTTTGAGGCCGTATTTCTTCCTTTCCTTCGCACGAGGGTCACGCGTCAGGAATCCTGCCTTCTTTAATACCGGCCTGAAATCATTATCCACTGTGAGAAGCGCTCTTGCCACACCATGTCTGATAGCGCCTGCCTGTCCTGTATATCCACCACCGTGAACATTTACAAGAACATCGTATTTGTCAACCGTCTCTGTAGATACAAGAGGCTGCCGAACAATCACTTTTAATGTTTCTAATCCAAAATAATCATCAATATCTCTTTTGTTGATCGTAATCTTACCCGTTCCAGGTACTAAATATACTCTGGCAATCGATTTTTTTCTTCTTCCGGTTCCGTAGAATTTATTTGATGCTTTAGCCACTGTTTTTCTCTCCTTTCAGTCCTGTCTGCTTAAAATGTTAACACTTCAGGTTTCTGTGCCTGCTGCTCATGCTCAGGTCCCGCATAAACGTGAAGTTTTCTGTACATCTGTCTGCCTAAAGGTCCTTTCGGGAGCATTCCCTTAACTGCAAGCTCAACAACTTCTTCCGGCTTCTTCGCTAATTTCTCTTTTAAAGTCGTTTCCTTCATACCACCAACATACTCAGAATGGCGATAGTAAATTTTCTGATCTAATTTCTTTCCAGTCACTTTCACCTTAGCCGCATTCACAATAATCACGTAATCACCTGTATCCATATGCGGTGTAAAAATCGGCTTATTCTTGCCTCTTAAAACTTTAGCAACTTCCGATGCCAAACGTCCCAATGTCATACCATCTGCGTCTACAACATACCATTTTCTATCAATTGTAGCCGGACTAGCCATAAAAGTTTTCATATGTTACCTCCAAAGTAATTTCTTGTTTCCTGTTTCTATTTCGCCTTACAGACACAGGAATCTACTCCCACATAGACTCTTTCGGTCCGCAAAACATTCAAATGCCATCTCCGGGGCAGGATACGTATAGCTGCTGTCAGCTACACATGACATTATCATTTTATCTGGAAAATACAGGACGTGTAAGACCACGTCACATTGAAATATTATATTACACTCATCGGGGCGTGTCAACACCTTTCTCTCAATTAAAACCCCTATTTACATGATTTCAAGCCCGCAAATCCGGTATCTCACAAGAGTCAGCCCATGTGCAGGCGCCGTCGGTCCGGCCGCCCCTCTGTCGCATGCAAGAAGTATGTCCCTCATCTTCTCCGGAGGGTAAAATCCCTGTCCGATCTCCAGCAATGTTCCGGCTATAATCCGCACCATATTATACAGAAATCCTTTCCCTGATACGCGAATCGTGATCTCACTTCCGTTTCGCTCTACTGTCAAATCCGTGATCTCACGCACTGTACTCTCCGCCTCGCTTTTCACACTGCAAAAGCTTTTGAAATCATGAACGCCAATCAGGAATTCTGCTCCCCGCTGCATTTGCGACTCGTCAAGCGCATAATAAGTAAAATACGAATACAACCGTCGTGTCGGCATCGGAAAACGATCATTAAAAATCACATATTCGTATGTCTTCTCCGATTCAACGCGACGTGGGTGAAAGTCAGGAGCCACTTCCATAGAACGTCGAATGCGAATGTCCTCAGGAAGACGCTGATTCAACGCATACGATATCTTTTCCGCCGGAATTCTCGATGACGTATCAAATACTGCCAGATTGCAAAGGGCATGGACTCCCGCATCCGTACGGCTTGCGCCGATTACCGCAACAGGTTCTGATAACAGTTCCGTTAAATGGTGATTCAGCTGTGCCTCAATTGTATCTCCATTCGGCTGAATCTGCCAGCCGTGATAGCGCGTTCCATCATATGCCGTGACAAGAAGCACCCTTTTCATCAGAACGGCCCCCATTTTCCGGCTGCAATGATGGCAGCAAGATACAGGAACAGAGTCCCATATGCACAGTAATCCCGTCTGTGGTACATAAGGGGCTTCATTTTTGTGCGCCCCTCACCGCCACGGTAACACCTTGCCTCCATCGCCATCGCAAGATCATTGGCTCTCCTGAATGCTGATATAAAAAGCGGTACAAGCAAGGGCACGAGATTTCTCGCTTTCTGTATGAGATTCCCGCTTTCAAAATCAGCGCCTCGCGCCATCTGCGCCTTCATAATCTTATCGGTCTCCTCAAGCAGAATCGGGATAAACCGCAGTGCAATAGACATCATCATCGCCACTTCATGCACCGGGACTTTTACGACACTCAGCGGCTTTAACAGTTTTTCCATACCATCCGTCAGATTATTTGGCGTCGTCGTGAGCGTCATCAGAGAAGAGCCGATGATCAGATAGGTCAAACGAAGAATCATATAGCCGGACGCCTCCACACCCTGCCTCGTAATTTTCAATCTCCAGAACTGTACGAGAATATCACCCGGCGTCAGAAACAGATTAAAAGCTACCGTAATTGTCATTAGTATGACAATGCTCTTCATCCCCTTTGTTATAAATCGAAACGGCACCTTCGAAATATGGATTACGGCAAACAGAAAAACGGTTGCCACAGCATAGGCCGACAGACTTCTGAATAAAAATAATGAAATAATATAGCAGATTGTCCCAATCAGCTTCACCCGGGGGTCCATCTTATGAATCGGCGAATCTGCCTGATAATATTGTCCTAATGTAATATCTCTGATCATCTTACAAATCCTTTTAAAATCTCGTCCTTTGCCTCTTCAATCGTAGTTGCCAGAGGATTTACCGCAAATCCCTTTTCCTTTAAAGCATGCATAATATAAGTTACCTGAGGGGCCGCAAGACCGACAGCTTCCAGCTCTCTGTAACGTCCAAAAACCTCCCGCGGTATATCATCCATCAAAACAGAGCCTTTGCTCATTACTATAATACGGTCCACATAATTAGCCACATCCTCCATACTATGCGATACCAGAAGAATTGAAATGTTGTTTTCATCCCTGAGTTTCCTTATCAGTCCCAGAATTTCATCACGGCCCTTTGGGTCAAGCCCCGCTGTCGGCTCATCTAAAATCAAAACCTCAGGTTTCATGGCAAGCACACCTGCTATCGCCACACGCCGTTTCTGACCGCCGGATAAATCAAATGGTGACTGATAGAAATATTCCTCTGAAAGACCAACCTGTTTCAGTGCATCAAAAGCCCGAAGTTCCGCTTCGTTTTTTGTCAGTCCCAGGTTCTTTGGCCCAAAACAGACATCCGTGAATACATCTACCTCAAAAAGCTGATGCTCCGGATACTGGAATACGAGTCCCACCTTGCTTCTGTGTTCCTTCATATTATAATCTTTCTCATAAATGTCCGTGCCATTATAGTAGATCTCTCCGCTCGTTGCCCTGAGAAGTCCGTTCAAATGCTGCACAAGCGTAGATTTGCCGGAACCCGTATGACCAATCAGTCCAATAAATTCGCCGTCATTGATCTTTATGTTCACATCATTCAAAGCCCTGATTTCATCAGAAGTCTCTTCACTGTATACATAGCTTACATGATTTAAGATAATTCCCATAATTCTTTTACCAATTCCTCCGTATTCAGGATACCATCCGGCAAATGCAGCCCGGCCTTCTTTAATTCGTATGCCAGAAGCGTTACTTGAGGGACATCAAGCCGCAGCTCCTTCAGCTCCTCCACTCTGGAAAAAATCTCCCTCGGCGTTCCCTGCATTACGACTTTTCCCTTGTCCATTACGAAGACCTTATCCGCATGTATTACTTCATCCATATAATGAGTGATTAAGATGACCGTAACTTTCTCCACATCATTTAATGCACGCGCCGCACGTATCACCTCTTTACGTCCATTTGGATCAAGCATCGCCGTAGGTTCATCCATAATAATGCACTTCGGATGCATTGCAACGACACCTGCTATCGCCACTCTCTGCTTCTGCCCTCCGGAAAGACGGTTGGGTGAATGCTTGCGGTATTCATACATACCCACTGCTTTAAGGCTTTCTCCCACGCGCTCCCATATCTCATCCGTCGGCACGCCCATATTCTCTGGCCCGAATCCAACATCTTCTTCCACGATGCTTCCGATAATTTGATTATCCGGATTTTGGAATACCATCCCGGCACTCTGACGGATGTCCCACGTATTTGCAGCGTCTGCCGTATCCTTTCCATCCACCCAGAGTGTGCCTTCCGTCGGATAGAGAAGAGCGTTCATATGTTTTGCAAGTGTAGATTTCCCAGAGCCGTTATGCCCCAGAATCGCAATAAACTCGCCTTTTTCGATGTCAAGGCTTACATCATCCACTGCGCGGGTAATCCCCTCCACATTGCCTTCCTCATCACGTCTTATATATTCAAATACGATGTCTTTCGCTTTAATAATTCCCATATTTAACCTCGTTATGTCAACAGATTGCACATGTCTTTCCTATTTTATCCGTTTTCTATGGCAATTGCAAGAAAAGCGCCGGATTTTATTGAGAAATGAGAAATTCTTTCTTATAATAGTGTGAGAAGAACTTCTAGAGACGTCCCACGAAGAGTGGGACGCCAAGAAGTTCTATGTCTCACACAAAAGGACGCTTTAAAATCAGCGTTCTTCTTTATGGATTTGTATCGCGGCAAAACCGCAGCATGGAGGTTAGAATGAAACAAAAAATAGTTGTACTTCTTTTATGCACCTGTATCTTCACGGGCTGTGGAAAACAAAATGACAGCTTTGAACCTGTAATGATTCTAAGTGAAGAACCGGAACAAGTTTCCCCGAATATCATAGAGGAAACACCCGTCAGTCAGGAAGTTGCTTCCGAACCGGAGCTCCCGACTCCTGAAACTGTTTCCGAATCCGGCGTAAACCCTGAGCCCGCAACAGAAACAGAGGAGCCAGACAATACGCCAGTCAGCCCTTCAGCTGACTCTGTTCCTGAGGAAGAATCCCTGCCGGAAAGTGAAGAAGAAATGAATTCAGAACGCGTAACCTATCAGGACGGCTTCTATTACGAACCGCTCTCAGATAATGTAAAAGCACGAATTACCGGTCTTTCCTACCCCTCAGACTGCCCTGTACCTTATGATGATCTCAGGTACATAAGCGTTCTTTACTGTGACTTTAACAATACAGTGCAAACAGGAGAAATTATCTGCAATCAGTCGATTGCACAGGATATTGTGGAAATCTTTTACGAATTGTATCAGGCTTCCTATCCTATCGAAAAGATACGTCTGATCGATGAGTATAATGCGGATGATGATCTCTCATGCCAGGACAATAATACGTCCAGCTTCTGTTACCGTACAGTGGCCGGAAGCAAAAAGCTGTCCAAACATGCGCAGGGACTTGCAATTGACATTAATCCGTTCTACAACCCTTATATTACTTACCCAAACGGAGTCCCGACCATTAAATTACAGGACACTGCTGTCTATGCAGACCGCAGCGCTGATTTTATCGCCAAAATAGACCACAATGATCTGGCGTACAAACTATTTACTGCACATGGTTTCACATGGGGCGGAGACTGGAACTCCGTAAAAGATTATCAGCATTTTCAGAAATAAAGAAAAGAGCGGCCGTTCACTGGCCGCCCTTTTCTTTATTCTATTTACCTACACTAACTCAAGAAGCACTTCCATTGCCGCATCACCTTTACGCGGTCCAATTTTAACAATTCTTGTATAGCCACCGTGACGCTCTGCATACTTCGGAGCAATTTCATCAAATAATTTTGCTGCGAGATCAACCTGCTTTGTATTTCTTTTTCTTCCCGCTGCTTCTGCCGGAACTTCTTTCACAGGATAAAGAACACTCAGCATCTTTCTCCTTACATGAAGTCTGGAAGGAAGATCTTTTTTAATTTCCTTCTCCACTTCGTCGTAAACGGTAACTTTCTTTCCGTCTACTACTTCTTTGACTCTCTTGCCATCTTTATCTTTACGCGCAACTTTTGCCTTTACAGTTACTGTTTCAAAGTTGTCCTTTTCCTTTACAGCCATGGCAATCAGGCCTTCCGCAATCTTTCTTACTTCTTTTGCCTTTGCCTCAGTCGTAACGATCTTTCCGTGTAAAATCAGAGCAGTTACCTGGCTTCTCAACAATGCCTTTCTCTGATCAGATGTTCTTCCTAATTTTCTGTATTTTGCCATTTTAAATCTCCTTACTTCAGGAGCATCTTTCTCCTGATTAATGGAATACGCGGCCACGCTCATCGGTCTTACTTACCGCATATATTTACATGTTCCATTAATGGACGGATCCTGCGCACTCGTTGGTCTTACCGCAGGAACCATACATCACATTATTTCTAACCTTCATCGCTGGGATTCAGCTGCAATCCCAGTTCTTTCAGTTTCGCCAGCACTTCCTCCAAAGACTTGCGTCCAAGATTCCGTACTTTCATCATGTCCTCGGAAGTTCTGTTTGTAAGCTCCTCCACCGTATTGATTCCGGCTCTCTTCAAACAGTTATAAGAACGAACAGATAACTCTAATTCGTCAATATTCATCTCAAGAACTTTTTCCTTTTCATTATCTTCCTTCTCGATCATAACTTCTGCATTCTTTGCATTCTCCGACAGATCAATGAAAAGGCTTAAGTGCTCGCTCAATACTTTCGCTGCCAAGCTGACCGCTTCATCAGGAAGCAGCGTACCATTCGTATATACGTCTAATGTAAGCTTATCGAAATCGGTAATCTGGCCAACACGTGTATTCTCTACATTCATATTGACACGTTCTACAGGTGTATAAATAGAATCCACCGCAATAACTCCGATTGGCAAATCGTCGTCTTTGTTTTTTTCGGCACTAATGTATCCTCTGCCCTTTGTAATCGTAAGCTCCATATAGAGCTTGCTTCCTGCACCACTCAAAGTAGCAATCTTTAAATCAGGATTCATAATTTCAATGTCCTGATCTACCTGAATATCCGCTGCCGTGACAACTTTATCCCCTTCTACCTCAATGTATGCTGTTTTGGGCTCGTTTGTACTACTGTTGTTCTTAATAGCCAGACTTTTTATATTCATAATGATTTCAGCAACATCTTCTTTAACACCTGGGATAGAGCTGAATTCATGAAGTACGCCTTCAATCTTGATCTGACTTACCGCAGCACCCGGCAGTGAAGAAAGCATAATTCTTCTAAGTGAATTGCCGAGGGTGATACCGTAACCTCTCTCAAGAGGCTCTACTACGAATTTGCCGTACCTCTTATCTTCCGAAACATCGGTTATCTCAATCTTTGGCTTTTCAAACTCAAACACAGTAAAGTACCTCCTTTATACAAAACTAACACCCTTAGTTACAATTATTTGGAATACAACTCGACGATAAGCATCTCATCAACCGGAACATCGATTTCTTCTCTGGACGGAAGCGTTTTTACTGTACCTTTCAGGTTTTCCTGATCAGCCTCTAACCATGCCGGAACAAGTCTGTCTCCTGCTGCATCAAGAATATCTTTGTATCTCTGAGAATTTTTACTCTTTTCTCTGATCTCAACCGCATCCCCTGCTTTTAAAGCATAGGAAGGGATATTCACACATTTGCCATTCACAAGCACATGCTTATGATCTACAATCTGTCTTGCTTCTCTTCTCGTTCTCGCAAAACCTAACCGGAAAATTACATTGTCAAGTCTCGTCTCAAGCATAACCATCAGGTTTGTACCTGTCATACCTTTCATGCGGTCAGCTTTTTTGTAATAATTACGGAAAGGCTTCTCCAATACACCGTAAATGAATTTTGCTTTCTGTTTTTCTCTTAACTGAAGTCCGTACTCACTGATTTTTTTATTGGCTCTTTTTAATTCTCTGTTTGACTTTTTACTGATTCCTAAGTAAATAGGATCCAAACCAAGGGATCTGCACCTTTTGAGAACAGGAACTCTATTAACTGCCATTACATCTACCTCCTAAACTGTTTACCATTTTTTACATTCATACCCAAGGCATTAAGTAGTTTACAAAGAGCAGTTCTATCCACACTTATAGACAGAAAAACTCTCCTTCATCCCAGCTGCCACACCGCATGGAAACGGCATGGTCACAACTAGACTCTCCTACGTTTGGGCGGACGACAACCGTTATGCGGTACCGGTGTCACATCTTTGATGCTGGTTACTTCAAGACCGCACGCCTGAAGCGCACGAATTGCTGCCTCACGACCTGAACCAGGTCCCTTTACCATAACATCAACTGTCTTTAACCCGTGTACCAACGCTGCTTTTGTCGCAGTTTCCGCTGCCATCTGAGCTGCATATGGAGTAGATTTCTTTGAACCTCTAAATCCCAGACCACCGGCACTTGCCCATGAAAGAGCGTTACCTTCAGTATCCGTAATTGTTACGATCGTGTTATTAAAAGATGACTGAATGTGTGCCTGTCCGCGTTCAACGTTTTTTCTTACACGCTTTTTTGTCACTTTTTTGGTAACTTTTTTAGCCATTTTAAAACTAACCTACTTTCTCATTAATATTGTTGATATGCTGCATTCAAACGTCCATACAAATCCAAAGTTTTAAAATTATTTCTTCTTATTTGCAACTGTACGCTTCGGTCCTTTTCTTGTTCTTGCGTTCGTCTTTGTCTTCTGACCGCGAACAGGAAGGCCCTTTCTGTGACGAATTCCGCGATAACATCCGATTTCCTGTAATCTCTTGATATTGAGGGCGATCTCTCTTCTTAAATCACCTTCAACCATCTGTGTTTCATCGATTACGGCACGAATTCTATCTACTTCTTCGTCCGTCAGATCTCTGACACGTGTGTCAGGATTTACTTTAGCTTCCGCTAAAATACGATTGGCACTTGGTCTACCGATTCCGTAGATATAAGTCAAACCAATCTCAACACGTTTTTCTCTTGGTAAGTCAACACCAGCGATACGAGCCATGTGAGCATTACACCTCCTTAACCTTGTCTCTGTTTGTGTTTCGGGTTTTCACAGATTACTCTGATTTTCCCTTTTCTTTTTATAATTTTGCATTTTTCGCAAATCGGTTTTACCGAAGATCTAACTTTCATGACAATCCTCCTTACAAGTTGAATATTGCCGCACTTTTTAGACTCGGTCTGCGAAAAGACCGAGTTATATTATATCATACCTTCCGTATTCTGGCAAGCCCATTATTTATCTCTCCAGATAATCCTGCCTTTCGACAAGTCATATGGTGACAATTCAATCGTAACCTTATCACCTGGCAGAATACGAATAAAATTCATTCTTAGCTTTCCACTGATATGCGCCAAAACCTGATGTCCGTTTTCCAGTTCTACCTGAAACATGGCATTTGGCAGTTTCTCTACTACAACTCCCTCAATTTCAATTACATCCGCTTTCGACATTGTGAATCCTCCTTGTTTTTAGAAGAAAAATGCGAGCACGCTTTCGCGGGCAGAGGATTTTCCTCCTTGTTATACAATTTAATTGCTCTCTTGACTGCCTCATTCTGATTGCTTATCTCAAACTGCTTTCTATTATAAATCAACTGAACATGCTTTTTTTTCTTCTTTTTCGGATGATCGGTCTTTTTCAGTACACCATCCGCTAAATAAACATACTCATCATCTTCATCAATTATGACGTATATTTTCCCTTTGTCATGTCCTGCTTTTGATCTGGCTAAATCACCTGTCATTCAATCCTCCGTTGAAGGTCAGGATTTCAGGTTCGCCGTCCGTAATCAATACAGTGTTCTCATAATGAGCGGATAAAGAACCGTCTTTTGTCACTACTGTCCAGTCATCATCCAACCATTCCACTTCAAAACGTCCCATATTAATCATCGGTTCAATCGCAAGCGTCATACCCGGCCGCAGACGTATACCTCTTCTGATCTGCCGGAAATTCGGCACCTGAGGGTCCTCATGAAGACTGCTCCCGATTCCATGTCCTACAAGATCTCTTACAATCCCGTAACCAAAGGGTCTGACATAGGCGTCGATTGCGTTGGAAATGTCAAATAAGTGATATCCCGCCTTCGCATATTTAATACCTTCAAAAAAGCTTTGTTTCGTTACTTCCATAAGTTTTGCGGCAGCGTCGCTGACCCTGCCGACCGCATGCGTCCTTGCCGCATCAGAATGATAACCTTTATAAATAACTCCGGCATCAAGACTAACAATGTCTCCGTCCTGTAATATATGGTTCTTATTGGGAATGCCATGCACAACTTCATCATTCACCGACACACAGATCGAAGCCGGATAACCATGATAATCCAGGAACGACGGAGTGCAGCCGAAGTCCCTGATTATCTTTTCTCCAAGAGTATCTACATCTTTGGTTGATATTCCCGGTTTTATTGCCTTGCCTAATTCGTCATGAACTTTCTCAAGAATCCTTCCGGCTTCCCGCATCAGTTCAAGCTCTCTGGCGGATTTTATTGTTACAGCCATGCTACTCACCTAAAATTGCAACAATCGCGCCAAAGACATCTTTCATATCTACCGTTCCGTCCACTGCCTTTAAAATATCCTTTTTTGAATAATACTCGATTAAAGGCTGTGTCTGGTCATGATAGACGTTCAAACGTTTTGTTACTGTTTCCGGATGATCATCATCTCTTAATACAAGCCCCTCTCCGCATGCATCACATACATCCTCCGCTTTGGGAGCATTGTATTTTACATGATATGTCGCACCACATTTCACACATGCGCGTCTTCCTGACATTCTGGTAATGATAGATTCATCCGGTACATCAACGTTAATTGCATAATCTACCTTGTCTCCAAGTTCCGTCAATGCTTTGTCCAGCACCTCCGCCTGTGGAATCGTTCTCGGAAAACCATCCAGAACATATCCGTTCTTACAGTCTTCCTTCGCTACCCTGTCAAGCAGAATCTTTACTGTCAATTCATCAGGCACCAAAAGCCCCTGATCCATAAACTTCTTTGCTTCCATGCCAAGTTCCGTTCCCTGACTGATATTTGCCCGGAAGATATCTCCTGTGGAAATATGCGGAATTGAATATTTCTCGGCAATCATTTTTGCCTGGGTGCCTTTACCTGCGCCAGGCGCTCCTAACATAATAATTTTCATCTGTATCTCCCAGCTTTCATCAGTCATTCAAAAATCCTTTATAATAACGTACCAGCATCTGTGACTCTATCTGTTTGATTGTCTCAAGAATCACACCTACGATAATGATCAGAGACGTTCCTCCGAAAGAAACATTCGCTCCAAACACACCGTTAAAGAAAATAGGAATCACCGCCACAATCGTAAGACCTGCCGCACCGATAAAGATGATATAATTCAAAATCTTTGTCAAATACTCACTGGTAGGCTTTCCTGGACGGATACCCGGGATAAATCCACCCTGCTTCTTCATATTTTCTGATACTTCCAATGGATTGAACGTAATGGACGTATAGAAATAAGCAAAGAAAATAACTAAAACAATATATACCGCCAGACCAATCGAATAGACGGGTTCTGTCGGTTTACACCAGTTGCTGGAATTCAGACCATTTAAGATCTTTCCCCAGAAGCTTGTGCCTCCGCTCCTGCCAAGCAGCTGACTGATTACAAGTGGAAACTGCATCAGGCTGGAAGCGAAAATAATCGGAATCACTCCGGCAGTATTGACTTTCAGAGGAATATGTGTAGACTGTCCGCCAACCATTTTCCTGCCCTGAATCTTCTTCGCATACTGAACCGGAATTCTTCTCTCCGCATCATTTAAGATAATTACGAGAACCGTAGTCCCCAGTACAACTGCTAAAATAATTACTACAGCCAATGCACCGATCGCAATGCTCTTACCCTTTACAAACATTTCATACAGACTGACAAAGTCTTCCGGAATACGGGATATGATATTGATTGTAAGCACAATGGAGATACCGTTCCCCACACCATGCTCCGTAATCTGCTCACCAATCCACATAAGAAATGCAGAACCGGCTGTCAGAGCAACGATTACCGTAATCACATTCAGCGCATTGTACTCCTGCAGCAGTCCCTGTCCACCGAATCCGACTGCCATTGCCGTAGATTCGATCAGAGCAAGCGCTACTGTTACATAACGCGTAATTGCCACAATTTTCTTTCTTCCATCCTCGCCCTCACGCTGCATTTCCTCCAATTTCGGAATTGCGATTGTGAGAAGCTGAATAATAATGGATGACGTAATGTATGGCGTAATATTGAGCGCAAACAGGGACATATTTAAGAACGAGCCTCCTGTAAATGCGTCAAAAAAGTTAAATGCATCGCCGGATAAATTGGCAAACCACTCCGCAAAGAAATCCCTTCTGATTCCGGGAACCGGAAGCTGGGAACCGAGACGGATAATCACCAGCATTGCAAACGTGTAGAGTATCCTGTCCCTGATGTCCTTTACCTTAAATGCATTACGAACTGTTTGAAGCATTAAATCACCTCTGCTTTCCCACCAAGCGCTTCTATTTTTTCTGCGGCAGATGCGCTGAATGCATTTGCCTGAACAGTAAGCTTCTTAGTAAGTTCTCCATTTCCAAGGATCTTAACGCCATCGCCTGTTTTCTTAATTACTCCTTCTGCAAGCAGCATTTCCACGCTTACAGTTGCACCATCATCAAACTTCTCAAGTTCTGATAGATTGATTGCAATAATCTCTTTGGAATTCCTGTTCTTGAAACCTCTTTTTGGAATTCTTCTGTATAACGGCATCTGACCGCCTTCAAAACCAATTCTCGGTGCTCCGGAACGGGCTTTCTGACCCTTATGTCCCTTTCCGGCTGTCTTGCCGTTTCCTGAACCGTGTCCACGTCCTCTTCTAAAATTATCACTGTGTTTGGAACCCTCTGCGGGTCTTAAATTTGATAATTCCATTCTGACACCTCCTGTTTATAATGTGAATATTCCGGTCTAAGCCTCTTCTACCTTAACCAGATGTCTTACCTGCTGTACCATTCCTCTGACAGAAGCATTATCAGGCAGTTCAACCGTCTTGTGTAATTTTCTTAACCCTAAGGCTTCGACGGTAGCTCTGTGCTTCGGAATAGCGCCGATTGTAGATTTTACCAACGTAATCTTTAATTTATTTGCCATTTTGTCCTCCATTCTGTCAAGGCGTATCAGCCTACAACTTCTTCTACGGATTTCCCGCGTTTCTTTGCAACTTCTTCCGGAGTCTTAAGCTGGCTTAAAGCGTCAATTGTTGCGAGAACAACATTCTGCTTATTATTGGAACCTAAAGATTTCGTACGGATATTTTTTATACCTGCAAGCTCACACACATTACGCGCAGGACCGCCTGCAATCACACCGGTACCTTCTGCCGCTCTCTTCACAAGTACGGAAGCGCCTCCGAATTTTCCGATAAAATCATGCGTGATACTGTTGTTTTCATCAAGCGCAACCGTAATCAGATGCTTCATTGCATCTTCTTTTCCTTTACGGATTGCTTCCGGAATTTCCGTAGCTTTTCCGAGACCTGCGCCTACATGTCCATTGCCGTCACCGACAACTACCAAAGCTGTAAAACGGAAGTTACGACCACCCTTAACAACCTTTGTAACACGCTTGATTGTAACAACTTTTTCAGTTAACTCTAAATTACTTACGTCAATGATTGTATGTTTCATGTGTTCTTCTCCTTCCTTCCTAGAATTCTAATCCGGCTTCTCTTGCCGCATCAGCCAATGCTTTGATCTTTCCGTGGTAGATGAAACCGCCTCTGTCAAAGACAACTTCTTTAATGCCTTTTTCCACTGCTCTTTTGCCGATTACAGTCCCTAAATATGCTGCTGCTGCAACATTATTCGTCTTTTCAAGTTCCGCTTTTACCTCTTTTTCAAGGGTGGATGCTGAAACTAAAGTATTTCCAACTGTGTCGTCAATAATTTGAGCATACATATGATTATTACTTCTGAATACCGCTAAACGTGGTCTCTGCGCTGTGCCACTGAAACGGTTGCGTATTTTTTTGTGTTTGTTCTCACGAACTTCAGATCTTGATTTTTTGCTAACCATTTTCACACTCTCCTTATCTCTTATTTCTTACCAGTTTTGCCGACTTTACGTCTGATCACTTCATCAGCATACTTAATACCCTTGCCCTTGTAAGGTTCCGGTCTTCTCTTGTCTCTGATCTCTGCCGCGTACTGACCCACTTTTTCCTTATCAATTCCGCTGACAATAATCTTATTTCCTTCAACCTTTGATTCAAGGCCTTCCGGGTCTGTCATCTCAACCGGGTGTGAATATCCTAAGTTTAAGGTTAAAACTTTACCTGATTTGGAAGCTCTGTAACCAACACCGTTTACCTCAAGCGTCTTTGTATATCCATCGGTAACGCCGACTACCATATTGTGAATCAGAGTTCTTGTCAAACCATGTAAAGACTTCATTTTCTTTAAATCATTCGGTCTGGAAACTGTGATTGTATCACCTTCCAGCTTAATTTCCATCTCTGTGGGAAGCACTCTTTCGAGTTCTCCCTTAGGACCTTTTACAGTCACTTTATTATTTTCTGCAATATCAACAGTCACTCCTGCCGGTACCGCGATAGGCATTCTTCCTATACGTGACATGCCCGCACCTCCTATAATGTATTGTTTATAGCTATGATCTGTTTCCTACCATACAAAAGCCAGAACTTCGCCGCCAACCTGAAGCTTTCTTGCCTGTTTATCCGTGATTACGCCGCTGTTTGTGGATATGATAGCGATTCCAAGTCCTCCAAGAACACTGGGAAGCTCATCTTTTCCGGCATATACACGAAGACCCGGTTTTGAAATTCTTTTAATTCCTGTGATAACTCTGTCGTTTTTATCTTCACCGTATTTCAGAGTAATACGGATTGTTTTAAAATTCCCGTCTTCAATAATGTCATATTTTCTGATGTAACCTTCGTTCAAAAGGATGTCAGCAATCGCAGCTTTCATTTTCGATGAAGGAATATCTACCGTATCATGCTTTGCAGTATTTGCATTACGGATTCTTGTAAGCATATCTGCAATAGGATCACTCATTGTCATTTATCTTACCTCCTATCAATTTTTACCAGGATGCTTTCTTAACACCCGGGATCTGTCCTTTGTATGCCAATTCACGGAAGCAGATTCTGCAAATTCCGTATTTTCTTAAATAAGCATGTGGACGACCACAGATTCTGCAGCGGCTGTATTCTCTTGTGGAGAATTTCTGTTTGCGCTGCTGTTTTAACTTCATTGCTGTCTTAGCCATGAATCTTCCTCCTTCTATTTTGCAAATGGCATATTGAATAATCTAAGCAGTTCACGGGCTTCTTCATCCGTCTTCGCCGTTGTGACAAAGATAACGTCCATACCTCTTATTTTGTCAATCTTGTCATATTCAATTTCCGGGAAAATAATCTGTTCCTTGATACCGAGCGCATAATTTCCTCTGCCGTCAAAAGCATTTGGATTCACACCCCTGAAGTCACGTACACGGGGTAATGCGAGGTTGATCAAACGATCTGCAAATTCATACATTCTCTCGCCGCGCAGTGTCGTCTTACAACCAATTGCCATTCCTTCTCTGATTTTGAAATTGGCAACGGAATTCTTTGCTCTTGTAACAATTGCCTTCTGACCTGTGATGGTTTCCATATCCTTCACTGCGGACTCTAAAACTTTTGCATTGTCCTTTGCTTCGCCGACACCCATATTCACAACAATCTTGTCGAGTTTGGGCACTTCCATAATGTTTTTATATCCGAACTTCTTGATCATAGCATCTACGATCTCGTTTTTATACAAATCTTTGAGTCTACTCAACGTCCTAGACCTCCTCTCTTAGAATTAATCGATTGCTTCACCTGTTGATTTCGCAATGCGCACTTTCTTTCCGTCCTTTATCTCAAAACCGACCCTTGTCGCTTTTCCTTTATGAACGTACATAACGTTAGAGATATCAATTGCACCTTCCTGGTGAACGATTCCGCCGTTAGGGTTTCCAGCGGACGGTTTTGTATGCTTTGTCAACATGTTTACGCCTTCTACAAGAACTCTCTTCTTCTTCGCGTCCACATGAATTACTTTTCCTTCTTTACCATTGTCTTTTCCGGCAATAACTTTAACAGTATCACCTTTTTTAATTTTCATCGTTGCCATATGGTGACACCTCCTATAATACTTCGGGAGCAAGGGAAACAATCTTCATAAACTGTTTCTCACGAAGCTCTCTTGCTACTGGTCCAAAAATACGTGTTCCTCTCGGTGTCTTGTCATCTTTGATAATAACGGCTGCGTTTTCATCAAATCTGATATAAGAACCATCTTTGCGGCGGGCGCCTTTTACGGTACGCACTACGACCGCTTTTACCACATCACCCTTTTTAACAACACCGCCTGGCGTTGCATCTTTAACGGTAGCAGTAATTATATCGCCAATATTTGCATATCTTCTTGTTGATCCACCTGTTACTCTGATGCAAAGGATTTCTTTTGCACCGGTGTTATCAGCAACTTTTAATCTGCTTTCCTGTTGAATCATGCTCAATTCTCCTTCCGAAAAATATTATTTTGCTCTTTCAACGATCTCAACAAGTCTCCATCTCTTATCTTTGGACAGAGGTCTTGTTTCCATAACTCTTACAATATCACCAATGCCGCATTCGTTATTTTCATCATGAGCCTTTAACTTATATGTCTTCTTCACAATCTTATTATAAAGAGGATGTTTTACATGATTTTCGATTGCAACAGTAATTGTCTTATCCATCTTGTCACTGACTACCTTACCGGTACGTGTTTTTCTAAGATTTCTTTCCACGGTTTTACTCCTTTCCTGATTCCGCACCTGACCATGCCTAGTTGTTTGCCTGCTGTGTGATAACAGTCTGAATTCTGGCAATATTCTTTCTTACCTCTTTAATTCTGCTTGTGTTATCTAACTGGTTGGTTGCATTCTGGAATCTTAAATTGAAAAGCTCTTTCTTTGCTGCTACTAATTCTTCTTTCAGTTCTGCAGCAGATTTACTTTTTAATTCTTCTAAATACTTATTAGTTTTCATTTGCAACACCGCCTTCCAAGTCTGCTTTGGAAACAATCTTACATTTGCAGGGAAGCTTATGTGTAGCGAGACGTAAAGCTTCCTTTGCGATTGCTTCATCAACTCCTGCAATTTCAAACATTACACGGCCCGGTTTCACAACGGCAACCCAGTACTCCAGTGTTCCTTTACCGGAACCCATACGAGTTTCAGCAGGTTTTGCAGTTACAGGCTTATCCGGGAATATTTTAATCCAGACTTTACCGCCACGCTTGATATAACGTGTCATCGCAACACGGGCAGCCTCAATCTGATTTGATTTAATCCAGCATGGTTCCATAGCGACAATACCGTATTCACCATAAGTAATTGTATTGCCCCTTGTAGCTTTACCAGCCATGGAACCGCGGAACTGTTTACGACGTTTTACTCTCTTAGGCATTAACATTATTTATCGCTCCCTTCCTGCGAAGCCGCTTTCTCTCCGCCTTTATTTTTCGTCGGAAGTATCTCACCCTTGTAAACCCAGACTTTTACACCGATCTTTCCATATGTCGTATCTGCCTCAGCAAATCCGTAATCAATGTCTGCTCTTAATGTCTGAAGAGGGATTGTTCCTTCACTGTAGAATTCTGTACGAGCCATATCCGCACCGCCAAGTCTTCCTGATACCGCTGTCTTAATTCCCTTTACGCCGGCTTTCATAGATCTTGACATTGTAGACTTCATTGCTCTTCTGAAAGAAACACGATTCTCGAGCTGCTGCGCGATATTCTCCGCTACTAACTGTGCCTCTCTGTCCGGTCTCTTGATTTCTTTAATGTCCACTACTAATTTTTTATCTGTGAATTTTGCAAGTTCCTTCTTTGTAATCTCGATCTCCTGACCGCCTTTCCCGATTACAACGCCCGGTTTTGCTGTATAGATAATAATTTTTACTCTGTCAGAAGCTCTCTCAATTTCAATCTTAGAAACTCCTGCACTGTATAATTTCTTCTTTAAAAAGGTTCTGATATTATAGTCTTCAATCAGGTAATCTGCAAAATCACCTTCTGCATACCATTTAGAATCCCAATCCTTGATTACACCGACTCTGAGTCCGTGAGGATTAACTTTCTGTCCCATTCGATATCTCCTTTCTATCTTTCATCCAGCACAATTGTGATATGGCTCATTCTCTTCTCGATTCTGTACGCCCTTCCCTGTGCCCTCGGTCTGATTCTCTTCATTGTAGGTCCTTTGTTTGCGTAGCACTCTGCAATGTAAAGGTTCTCCATATTCATTCCGTTATTATTCTCAGCATTTGCAATCGCTGATTCAAGTAACTTCTTGATGATGCTGGATGCATATCTGGGATTATAATTCAGAATTCCTAAAGCCGACTGAACATCTTTGCCTCTGATGGCATCTAATACGAAACATGCTTTCTGAACGGATACTCTTGCATATGATAACTTTGCTGACGGCCTTGTATCCTTCTTTGCATTTCTTTCTCTCTTAATTTGGGATCTATGTCCTTTTGCCATGAATGAAACCTCCTTTCAATTTATCCTCGATTAATTCACTCTTGATTTCTTCTCGTCTTTTCCATGACCTCTGTAAGTTCTTGTCGCAACAAACTCACCAAGCTTATGTCCAACCATATCCTCTGTTACGTATACGGGAACATGTCTTCTTCCGTCATGTACTGCAAATGTGTGTCCTACAAAAGATGGAAAAATCGTAGAACGACGGGACCATGTTTTAATAACCTGTTTATCACCGGCTGCATTCATAGCGTCTACCTTTTTCAGAAGACTTTTATCCGCGAACGGGCCTTTTTTTAATGATCTTGCCATTTTAATTCCTCCTTATTTAATCGCCTTACCGTCTCTTCTTCTTACAATCAGCTTGTTGGAAGCCTTTTTCTTCTTACGGGTCTTAAGACCAAGAGCAGGCTTGCCCCAGGGTGTACTCGGGCCAGGACGTCCGATCGGCGCGCGTCCTTCACCACCGCCGTGCGGATGGTCATTCGGGTTCATAACGGAACCGCGAACCGTAGGTCTGATACCCATATGGCGCTTACGTCCGGCTTTACCGATATTAATAAGGCTGTGCTCCACATTTCCGACTGCTCCAACCGTAGCTCTTGCAATGATCGGAACCATTCTCATCTCACCGGAGGGAAGTCTTAAAGTCGCATACTTACCTTCCTTCGCCATAACCTGTGCGCTGTTTCCTGCGGAACGAACAAGCTGTCCGCCTTTGCCGGGATACAACTCAACATTATGAACCTGCGTACCTACAGGAATCGCAACTAAGGGAAGACAATTTCCGATTTTCACTTCCGCCTCAGCGCCGTTCATAACCGTCATGCCAACCTTTAATCCTTCAGGAGCAAGAATATATGCTTTCTCACCGTCAGAATAGCAGATCAATGCAATATTTGCTGTTCTGTTCGGATCATACTCAATTGATTTAACCGTTGCCGGAATATTATCTTTCTTTCTCTTAAAATCGATAATTCTGTATTTTCTTCTGGAGCCGCCACCGTGATGTCTCACAGTGATTTTTCCCTGATTGTTACGCCCCGCGTGTTTCTTAAGAGAAGTACAGAGGGATTTCTCCGGCTTGGATACCGTAATTTCTGCAAAATCAGAACCCGTCATGTTTCTTCTGGAAGGGGTATATGGGTTATATGTTTTAATTCCCATGATTGTTTCTCCTTTACTAATTTATTATCGTACTTGTTTTGTACATATTTGTCTCGTATTAAAGTCCTGCAAAAATCTCAATATCCTTGCTGTCCTCAGTCAGCTGGACAATTGCCTTCTTTGTCTTTGCAGTCTTTCCCACGATAGCGCCGCGTCTCTTTTTCTTTCCATCCATGTTCATTGTGTTGACGCTCTTTACCTTCGCGCCCTCGAACATTTTTTCAACGGCTTCTTTAATCTGCAATTTATTTGCTTCCGGATGAACAAGGAACGTATATTTCTTATCGCTCATAGAATCCATACTCTTCTCTGTGATCACCGGTTTGAGGATTACATCATAATACTGAATACTTGCCATTATGCATACACCTCCTGAATTTTTTCTACGGCAGCCTTTGTAACGATTACCGTGTTGTATTTCATAATGTCATACACATTGATTGTGTTTGTCTGTGCCGTGATGACATCAGGAATATTTCTGGCAGACAAAATCACATTCTGATCGTTCTGATCAAGAATCACGATTGCTTTATTTACCTTCAAATTATCTAAAACTGCTTTGAATTTCTTTGTCTTGATTTCGTCAAGCTTAATTTCGTCTACTACGATAAATTTATTTTCCTGAACTCTTGAGGTTAAAGCAGATTTCAGCGCAGATCTCTTTTCCTTCTTGTTCAGTTTAAAGGAATAATCCCTCGGTACCGGCGCAAATACAACTCCACCGCCCGTCCACTGAGGAGCTCTTGTTGAACCCTGTCTTGCATGACCGGTTCCTTTCTGCCTCCACGGTTTTCTTCCGCCGCCAGAAACTTCCGAACGCGTCTTCGCTTTCTGCGTTCCCTGACGTTTGTTCGCAAGATGCTGAACAACTGCCATATGAACAAGATGTTCGTTGATCTCGACACCGAATACGGCATCATTCAAATCCATCTTGCCAACTTCTTTGCCTTCCATATTATAAACAGATACGTTAGCCATCTGTGTATTCCTCCTTTCCTGATAAAAAGCTTAGATTGCCTTTACTGTCTCTTTGATTGTTACTAAAGATTTCTTAGGTCCAGGTACCGCACCTTTTACCAAGATTAAATTCTCATCCGCATCCACCCTGATTACTTCAAGATTCTGCACGGTAACTTTCTTTGCTCCCATATGACCAGGCATTCCTTTTCCCTTGAACACTTTACTCGGACTTGAGCACGCACCATTGGAACCCTGATGACGATGGAACTTGGAACCATGTTTCATCGGTCCTCTGTGCTGTCCCAGTCTCTTAATCGCGCCCTGGAATCCTTTTCCCTTTGAGATCGCGGTTGCATCCACTTTATCGCCCTGTGCAAAAATATCCGCTTTGATTTCCTGTGCAAGCTGATATTCGTCCGCATTTTCAAATTTAAACTCTCTTACAAATCTCTTACTTGTTACACCGGCTTTCCCAAAATGTCCCTGCATAGCTTTTGTAGTACCATTTCTGTGGACAATTTCCTTTCTGCCGCCCTTGTCTTTGTTGATAATCTTGTCTTTCTTATCGACAAAACCAACCTGAACTGCACTGTACCCATCATTTTCTACCGTCTTGATCTGTGTCACGACACACGGTCCGGCCTGAAGTACGGTAACGGGAGTTAACACTCCGTCTTCGTTGAAGATTTGAGTCATTCCGACTTTTGTTGCTAAAATAGCTTTCTTCATTTTTTCCTCCTTTTCATCTACAGCGGGTTCCATTTGGAACCATACTAGATCCGGGCGGATATAAGTGGAACATTTCTGTTACTTCTATATCAACCAATTCAGGATCACTTACTGTTCTTGTTGATTACTTGTTTTTCATTTTGATATCGATATAAACACCTGCCGGCATTTCCAGTCTGGACAATGCATCTACCGTTTTGGGGGTCGGTGTGATGATATCGATCAGTCTTTTATGAGTTCTCTGTTCGAACTGCTCTCTGGAATCCTTATATTTGTGAACCGCTCTTAAGATAGTAACTACTTCCTTTTTTGTAGGAAGGGGAACCGGTCCGCTCACCTGTGATCCGTTCTTCTTTACAGTTTCGATGATTTTTCTGGCAGATGCATCGACTAACTGATGATCATATGCCTTCAATGTGATTCTCATTACTTGACTTGCCATAAAAAAAGTCGCCTCCTTTTCGCACTTTTAAAAGATAAGTACGACAAGCGGTGACTGTACACTCTCCCGTGTGTGTCCTACGTTTTACACAGAACCCTTTCACATCGGTTGTTTCTACTTGAAGTTGTAGACAATTTATCTTGTACAGTGACTTGTCGCCAGTTTCCTAACTTGACATTCGCTCCACGGAAAACCTGCTATAAAAAGCAGCAACCTCGCGCTTCATTGCTATCAATGCCACAGCAATGCTTAGTATACATGACTTGCCCTGAATTTGCAAGTACTTTTTTACCTTTTTTAAACAATTGGGGCGGTTTCTCATACAACCGCCCCAAAATACACACTAAATACCATTTTTTGCATCTTCAAACTCTTTTAATATCTCCTCAGAAGGCGGCGGAGTCAGGAGGCTCACCACCACAATCGTAACAAAGCTGACCGCAAACCCTACCACCAGAGAATACAACCCGGTAGCCACACCGATCGTCTGTCCATTTATTACAGGAAGGTAATCCCATACGATTACAGTCACGGCGCCGGAAATAATTCCTGTAAGCGCTCCCTGGAAATTCGTCCGTTTCCAGAATAATGAAAGCAGCACAATCGGTCCGAACGCGGAACCAAATCCCGCCCATGCATCCGACACAAGCGTCATAATCGAGCTGTTCGGATTCAAAGCGATCAGATAAGCCAGAACTGCCACCACGAGTACCGTAATACGGCTTACAATTAATACCTTTTCATCCTCCGCATCCTTTTTCACGACGCCTTTATAAATATCTTCCGCCACGCTGGACGCAGTGACAAGAAGCTGGGAGTCGGCAGTGGACATAATCGCCGCCAGAATTCCGCAGAGGAAAATCCCGCCCACAAATGGCAGTGCAAACTGACTTGTAAACATCTTTGTAATCATTTCAATAAAGACATTTTCCGTAGATGCCGCACCTTCTGCACCAAGAATTACCGGGTACAGATATGCGCGTCCTACCACACCAATGAAACATGCAAATCCAAGTGACAGGGCAACCCATAAAATTGCAACCACCTTTGATTTCTTAAGCTCCTTTTCATCACGAACTGCCATAAAACGCACCAGAATATGCGGCATCCCAAAGTATCCCAGTCCCCATGCCAGATTTGAAATGATATCAATGGCTTTAATCGGCTCGCCATTGTTCTCAAATAGATTCACAAAGGAGGCGCTTCCGCCGGCTACCCCTGACTGATTCAGAACATCTCCGATATTTCCGCTCATCGTAAAGTATGCAACAAGCGGCACAGCAAGCAGTCCGACCAGCATCAGCATTCCCTGGATGAAGTCGGTCACACACACGGCCATGAAGCCGCCCATAAATGTATAAATCAAAATTACGATCGTTCCTACGGTAAGCGCCACACGATAATCAATATGAAAAATCGAGTGAAACAGCTTGCCGCCTGCTGCCAGCGCAGATGCCGTATATACCAGAAAGAAAATTACTATTATAATAGAAGAAACAGAAAGCAGAATTCTCTTCTTGTCATGAAAACGGTTTTCAAAAAACATCGGCAGCGTGAGTGAGTTATTGGCACGAATCGTATATCGGCGCAGCCTCGCCGATATGAAAAGCCAGTTACACACCGTGCCGATAAACAGCCCGATCGCAATCCATGCCTGTCCCGTACCAAAGGCATATACCGCGCCCGGAAGCCCCATCAGAAGCCATCCGCTCATGTCGGATGCCTGTGCGGACAACGCAGCCACAAACCCGCCTAAATTCCTTCCCCCAAGAAAATAATCCTCCGAATTACTGTTACGCCTCATATAGACAGCGCCGATAAAAACCATTCCGATCAGATAAACTCCGAATGCAATCAGCACCCATACAATTGCACTGTTTGTCATATTGTTCCTCCTCTTCTTTGCATTTATTATATTAACACTTCACACAGCTAAAATGTCACAATATGCACTATTATAATATATACGTTTCTTGACGTCAACCAGAATGCCTTATATAATAGAAACCGCAACAATAATTCCGCTGAATCGAAAGGATATTAACATGTGGGCTGCTGAACATTGGAAAGAGTATGAAATCATCGACACCTCAGACGGTGAGAAACTTGAGCGTTGGGGCAGATATCTGCTGATTCGTCCCGACCCGCAGGTCATCTGGACCACACCGAAGACAAATCCCGAATGGAAAATCAGGAACGGCCACTATCACAGGAGCAGCCGCGGCGGTGGTGAGTGGGAATTCTTTGACCTTCCCGAACAGTGGAGCATTCACTACGGTTCTCTCACTTTTAATCTGAAGCCTTTCAGCTTTAAGCATACAGGACTTTTCCCCGAACAGGCGGCAAACTGGGATTGGATCTCGGAAAAGATAAAAAACACCGGCCGACCGGTTAAGGTTCTGAACCTGTTTGCCTATACCGGAGGCGCAACACTTGCGGCAGCGGCAGCCGGAGCCAGCGTTACGCATGTGGACGCCTCAAAAGGCATGGTAAACTGGGCAAAAGAAAATGCCCGCTCTTCCGGGCTGGCAGATGCCCCCATCCGCTGGCTGGTCGACGATTGCGTAAAATTTGTGGAGCGGGAAATACGGCGGCAGAATAAATATGACGCCATCATTATGGATCCTCCCTCATATGGAAAAGGGCCAAAGGGCGAGATCTGGAAAATCGAATCATCCGTTTTCCCGTTTATTGAACTCTGTACACAGATACTCGAAAAGAAACCGCTCTTTTTCCTCGTCAGTTCCTATACAACCGGTCTGCAGCCTGCGGTTCTCAGTTATATGATGAACCTGGCAATTGCCAGACGCTTTGGCGGTTTCGTAGAAGCGGACGAACTCGGCCTCCCTGTGCATGACAGCGGTTTGATTCTCCCTTGCGGGGCCAGCGGGCGTTACAGCGGCCCGGACAATTCTTAATAGGACAACCGGAATATTTGAGGTAACATATGAAAAATCTGAACCTGTGTATTCTACAGGCTCAGATTTTTTGACCTTTCACACTCAGACCTGGCTGATCACCATTATGTCATTCTCACGAATCACTGTATTTCCATTGGGAATCATCACCTTCTCATTGCGCTTTAAGACAAGTACCAGTTTCCCCTCTCCCAATTTGATTTTTGAAAGCGGTTCACCAATCCATCGGCTGTCTTTTTCCACCTGGATTTCCATCAAATGAAGCCCCAGATTCTCCTCCGGGGAAAGTGCGCTCAGCACAATTTTATCTCCTTCGAGAATCTTCGTATTCCCATTCGGTATCAGACGCTCATCTCCCCGCAGAATCAGTACAAGAAGCAAATCCGGCAGCGATGTGATTTCTCTGATCAGCCGGCCGGCCCAGGGATGATTCTTCTTAATAGAAACCTTTACAAATTCTACCGGCATTTCATCCGAATAATCGCTGAATGTCTTCATAACATTCACATTGTTGTCAATCATATTCAGTCCGCGCGCCACAATCTCCAAAAGACTCCCCTGAATGCTGATTGAGACAAGCACAATAAACAGCACAATATGAAATACATCATTTTTCATATACGCAGGACTTACGATTGCCATGATTGAGAAAACAACGGATGCCGCGCCTCTAAGACCGGCCCATGAAACAAGTATCATCTGCCTTACCGAACATCGAAATGGCGTCAATATTACAAATACTGCGAGAGGACGTGCGACAAACGTTAAAAACAAAGCAATTGCAAGCCCGCTGGGAAATATCAGCGGCAGCTGCGACGGGAACGAAATCAGCCCAAGCAGGAAGAAAATAAGCATCTGCATAAGCCCTGTAATCCCGTCGAAAAAATGCACAAGTGATTTCTTATTCTTTAAAGGCTGATTTCCCAAAATAATTCCTGCAATGTACACACTCAGATATCCGTTTCCACCAATTAAGGAAGCCATAGCATAAGAAGCAAGCACTACGCTGAATACAAATATCGTATCGAAACCGTCCGTGGCAAAGTTGACCTGCCGAAGAACCTTTGATGCCGCATGCGCAATCAGCACACCAGCCAGAGCGCCGAATAAAATCTGCTTCACAACCATCAGGCCAAGATAAGAAGTGCTGGCATCCCCGCTCATGATACCCAGAATAATTACTGTCATCATATAAGAACAAGGGTCGTTGCTGCCGCTTTCTACTTCTAACAGAGAGGCCGTATTGTCTTTTAAATTCAATTGCCTTGACCTTAAAATTGAGAATACGGAAGCCGCGTCCGTCGAACTCGTAACCGCTCCAATCAGCATACTCTCAAGAAAGCGGAAATGCAGCACATAATAGCAGAACATACCCGTTGCTGAGGCGGTCAGCAATACGCCCACCGTTGACAGAAGCGATGCTTTCACGGCTACGGGACGCGCCTGCCTCCAATTCGTTCCAAACCCTCCGTAAAACATAATAAAAATCAATGCCACGGAACAAATCTGCTCAACAATCCCGAAGTTGTCAAACGGAATTTTCATGATTCCGTCGATCCCAAAGGCCATACCCAGCAGAATGAATGCAAGCAGCATAGGAACCCCAAGCTTGTTTGTCAACTTATTTAATGACAGACACAACAGAATTACCACTGCCGCCAGTAAAATATAATTTGTCATTATACACCCTCTCCGTTATACAATTCCAGATTCAGTCTACCGCAAAGTTTCCCACGATTGCACTAAGTTTTCCGGCATTCTCATTATTTACCTCTATCATGCTTTCTTCATCTGACATCTTCTTTACAATCTCAGCTGTCTTTTCAGCAATCAGCGAAATTCCTTCTGACGAATCATTTACCATACTGCTGATACTGCCAACAGACTCCGTAATCCCTTCAATCGCATCGCCAAGTATTTTCACAGCGCTGCTGACCTCGCGCATGCTTGACTCAAAATCACCCGCATCCTGTGCATACTGCTTGCCGACTCTCAAAAACTCATTATAATCATCGATAACAGCGCTCTCCAAAAACTCCGTCAGGGACTTAAGACAGCCCGACATACTGCTCACAGCTGTATGAACCTCTTCAATAATGCCATTAATATCTATCACAGTGTTCTGCGTCTGACTGGCAAGATCTCCAATCTGATCTGCCACAACAGCAAATCCCTTCCCGGCCTCTCCTGCCCTTGCTGCCTCAATTGACGCATTGAGCGCAAGAAGATTTGTCTGTGAAGAAATCTTTAAAATCGTATCTGTCAACTCATTAATCTTCTCAACCGCCTTTGACTGCTCCATCGCGGCTGCCGTATCCTTCTGCACCTGCTCATACATAATCTTTGTACGTTTTACAGCCTTTCGAGTGGTGCTTCTCAAGGTTTCCGCCCTGTCCAGAATCTCGCGGGAAGATTTCTCACCGTTATAAGACAGCTCCTGAATAACTCTGGCATTCTCATTTACTGTAACAATATTACGGCTGATGTTCTCGGACGTAACTGCCGCCTCCTCCATCGCGGCTGCCAGCTCCTGCGTCGCCACGGAACTGGCGCCACACATTTCACTGACCACCTGCGAACTGTTCTTCAAATCCTCCGCATTCCTGTAGACAATCCTGCCGGTTGCCTCGATCTGCGCGACCATTCCATTCAGACGTTCACTCATCTCCTTCACCGCACGTGCCATATCGCCTGTTTCATCTTTCATTCCTGTAAGCCGGTCAATCCGCTCATCACGTCTAAGATTCAACTTTGCAATCTGTGCAATCACACCAGTTATCTTTTTAATCGGCAACACAATCCTTGCGCTCAAAACAAAACCGACTAAGACAGAAAATATCACTGCGATAAGCACCGCCAGAAGAATCATTTTCAAAATTCCCCTGGCCTCGGAATTCATCTCTTTCACAGGGGCGGAGAGCACAAACTTCATTCCATTCCCCAAACGATTGTAATAAGCAATCTTGCGGATGCCGTTATAATCATACTCAAACGCCGTCCCTTCTTTCCGGCTGTCTGAAAAATCTGCTAACAGTGAGGCAAATTCTCCTCCTTTTACTTCAGTAAGAGGCGTCCCGAACTCTATTTCTTCATGATAGACAATCTGTCCGGATGAATTGAGCAGAAACGATTTTCCGGTATCAAAAATAACGGACGCACGCGCAATTTCCTCAATATTTCCAAAATCAATGTCCATACCTACAATGCCAATCGAGACCCCGTCCTTATAGATCGGCACTACATAAGAAATCATATGTACGTTAATGTTCGAATTCAAATATGGGTCCATCCATGTTGGTTCCCCATTCTTAACCGGGATATAATACCACCCTACATGCTCGAGATCATCGGGGTCGTAGATGCTGAAATTGGTCGGTTCAAGCTGGGAAAATGCCGCACCCTCCGTATCCCTGGTAGCAAAAATACCCGAGGTTGGCTCCGTAAATTCCGGATTATATCTGATATAATAAGTCAAAGCCCCCTTTGTATTATTTGCACATTCCAGTGCAACCGTCCTGAGGGATTCCGTATATTCCTGCACATATGCTTTATCTGTCTGAAATTTATGAAGATCCCCAAGCGACTGCTGTGCAATCGCCGCCAGCATATCCACAGACTGCGCCACCATACCAAGTGTAGTGTCTATTTCCTTGCTGCACCTGCTGGTCTGCGTTGCCATCGTTCTGCCCGCATTCTGAATTGAGATATTCCCTGTTTCCATGAGACTGAGTCCGCCGCAGATAGCAGATGACACAACGGAGCTGATTACAACGAGAATAATTACTTTTGTTTTAATTGACCTCATTTTCTTTTCCTTTCGCAGTATTCTGTCATTGGCAATATATGATAAAATTATAACATACTCAAAAATTTTTTCAACATGCGCAGCCTATGCTGCATCATGGCATGGCGCCCTTTAAATACTGCCTGTTATCTATATCTCTGAACTGATGTGTCCTGTGATATTCTTTTGTTTCCGTCTCTTTCCACGTCTCACAACGGTTCTGATAAAGAAATCTTGTAAGTTGATAACAGTCAATCCAGATTTCATTGTTTCCGTCCTTCTGACTCTCATCAAAAATCAGCTCCATTCCCCAGTGCAGATGTGTGATCTCAATATTATTTACATTCTCCTCTTTGCTGTATCCCGTATGCCCCATATAGCCAATGACATCCCCTGCCTGTACTGCATCCCCTTCTTTCAATGATTTATTATACGGGAAATTCTGGCGCAGATGCGCATAATAATAATACCGCTTTTTATCAAAACTTCGAATGCCAATGCGCCATCCGCCATACTGATTCCATCCTAAAGCTTCTATTGTCCCTGACTCGATTGCAATAATCGGCGTTCCTGTCTGACCCATCATGTCATGCCCCAGATGTGGTCTTTTATATCCGTAAGAACGTGAACTTCCGAAATCATCATAATCACTGTATTCATATCCTTTTGCAATCGGATGAAATGCCTTCAGCCCGTAACATTTCTCCCATTTCCCGTCCGTTTCAATCTCATACTCTCCTACCATTCCTCCCAGAACCGCACCGTAAGCTTCCAGGTAATATTTATAGTACTTATTGTCCTTCATCAAACTTGCTGTTGTATCTTCCCCTTCCAGAAGCAGCTTTGCCAGTTCGTCCATCTGCTTATTCTTATAAGAAGAGAAATTTCCGCCGTTTTTTACTGCCAGATAAGCAAGCATCTCAATCCAGTTTAAATGTATTTCCTGACCGTATGTATCCTTATCCCACTCATACGCTTTCTGTAATGCCTCATAAGATACATTGAAATCCACCCACTTGATATAATCCTCATTTGAATAGAAAACATCAACCGAATAATGACTTTTATAAAGAACTCTGCCGCATAATAAAAGCAGCAGAATCGCCTCCGCGAAAATGATTCTGCCGCTCTTTGATTTCTTTTTGATTTTCTTCATCCATACTGCTTCCTTCTGGTACTTTCTATAATTGTACTTTCGGGTATCACAGTTTATTCATACAAAGTATCCTGCCGTCAGACTTTTTCTTTAATGCACTGGAATCTCCGATCCACCTCTTTTTGGAGCTCCTGCGCAATCTCCTGGTATTCCTCCCTGCACAAATGTTTCGTTCTCCCCATCATGGACAGCCAGTCCACAACCGGAATCTTTTTACCTGTTTTCTCTGGGTCGTAATTTAAGCTTGTCTTTCCATGCTCCACCTCATATAACGGAAAGAAACAGCAATCCACCGCCGCGCCGATCACATCGCGTTCTTTATCTGGTCTGTCATTCCAGTTAAGCGGACATGCAGACAATGCTTTCAAATATGCCACACCTTCATTTTTCGCATACCATGCGGCTTTTGCCGCCTTTTTTATAAAATCAGGCGGATTGGATTCGGCCGCTGTCGCCACATAGGGAATGTTGGCAGCCGCCATGATCTGCGGCATATCTTTATGGAAAAATGTCTTCCCATACTGATTTTTGCCAAGATGCGATGTCGAGCTCCTTGCTCCCATCGGAGTGGAATACGAAAGCTGATATCCCGTATTCATATAACCGCCATTGTCATACTCAAACAGAAGCAGACGATGGCCACGAAGCGCCGTGCCGATTGCTGAACCCATGCCAATATCAAGACCTCCGTCACCGCTTACCATAATAAATACAATATCCCCGGGCGGTATTTCACCTTTTTTCTGTTTTCGGTAGCAGATCTCCGCAAGGCCACTTAATGTCGCCGCTCCATTTTGAAACAGGTTATGGAGATACGGTACTTTAAAGCTTGTCTTCGGATAAGGCGTTGTGACAATCATGCCGCATCCTGTCTGGAACAGAAGAACCACAGGATCCTCAATTGCCCGAAGCAGCAGGTTCAGGTTCACCGGAATCCCGCATCCTGGACACGCGCCATGTCCGGGCGCCAGACGTTTCGGTACAGCAGCCGTCGCATTCAGAGTTCCGCCGCTCACCGTAATGCCGCTTTCCGTTTCCTCTACCCTAGTTGCGCCAACCGCTGTCTTATCCCTTGTAAGAGGGGCAAAAAAGTCCCGTTCTTCCAAAGCTGTTCCTGCCGATATTCCATAATATTCAAAATCGGGCGTATCATCTCTTTCCGCCCATTCAAACATGCGGATGGCATCTTCCACATAAAAATCCTTTCCTCCCAGTCCATAGACAAGGCTCTTCACTTTCACGCTGCATCCCTTCTTCTGCAATGCTGCCCTGATTTCCAGCGAAAGATTTCCCCCGCCCGCACCGTAACTGTCCTGGCGGTCAGCAATAAGAATCCGCTCCGCACTCATACATGCCTCACAGATCTCATCTGCCGGAAACGGCCTTAATACATGGAGTGTAACCACACCGACCTTCTTCCCGCTCTGCCGGAGTACATCCACTGCTTCCAATGCCGTATCGTAGGAAGAACCAAGCAGAATTAAAATGGTCTTTGCATCCTCCTGACAATATCCTTCCCATTCGTGATACAGTCTCCCGGAAAACTCACCGTACTCTGCAAAAAGTTTCGAAAGTCCGCACCTTGCATCTTCCATAGCCTGATGAATCTGATACCTGTTATTAATCAGATCGGGTTCATTCATATACGACCCGACTGTCACCGGATGTTCAATATCAAAGAAGGGATACGTTTCCTTTTTTTCACCGATAAATGCACGAACATCGGAATCCTCTGCAAAGCACATGCATCTTCTCTTCTGGTGACTTGTAAAGAATCCGTCAAATGCTACAACAGCAGGAAGATTCACGCTTTCCGAAAGTCGCAGCGCCATTATATTAAAATCGTATACTTCCTGCACCGTGTGAGCGAAGAGAATCAGCCACCCCGTATTCAGCATATACATAATATCACTGTGATCGCCCTTTATGGAAAGAGGCCCCGAAACCGTACGGCAGGCCACATTCATCACCATTGGATACCTGGTTCCTGACTGCACCGGAAACTGTTCCAATGCATAAAGAAGCCCGTTTGCGCTCGTTGCATTAAAGACACGCCCTCCGCCTACGGAAGCCCCATAGCAGATTCCCGCCGCGCTGTGCTCTCCTTCCGCTGCAATCATAATCAAATCGGTCTTTCCCTCCGCCCGCATCAGATCAAGATTTTCCGCAATTTGCGTAGATGGGGTTATCGGGTAATACCCCATCAAATCATATCCGATCTGGCGCACGGCCACCGCCGCAATCTCATTTCCACTTGCAAATGCCGCCTTCTGCTCCTTCATATTAAATCTCTCCTCCTTCTATCCTTTTTTCCGTCAGATAAGATTCCGAAGTGACATATCCATCAGGTCCCGCCGCTTCATAATAATCCGGAACGCGAATCAAATCCTGATTGGGAAGAAACCACTGTTTATCCGGATGTTCCGATTCTACGCCTTTCACAAGCGCCTGAACAGGACATACAGACACACAGCGCAGACAGCCCTTGCAATGATAATAGTCAAGTCCCGTATTGACCATCATTTCCTTTCCTCTGTACTCTCCCTTTTGGAACTGAAACACCATATCAGGGCATGCCGAATCGCACAATCCGCAGTTGATGCACCTCTCTTTTAAGAAAAACGGGAAATAACCCTGCCGGGAGGCGGAAAGATCAGATATCACACTGCTTCCAAACCGCGGATTCACTCCGCCTATCGGCGCGGTCTGATATCCCCATGCTTCCGTTTCCTTCTCACTTGAAATTTCTGTCCTTCCCGTCAGGGTCAGCTCCACACGTTTCACTTCATTATACCCGCGTCTGATGCCTTCGAGATTATTCGATAACGTCTGAGGATATTTACGTCCTAATGTTTCTTCACATATTTTATTGACAGACTCAATGGGAATAAAACCCGAAGCCTTCGCCATTGCTCCCAGCATAACGACATTAATGCGTGAATGCGTCTCTATTGCTATTTTCTGCGCCGGAACTGTAAAAACGCATTTCACCGACGGAATATTATTAGCAGCAGCACAAGGATCCTCCAAATTGTTTTCCGTATTCATCACAACGATACTGTCAGAATTGCATCCCGAGAAAATACCATGATCCTGAATCAAAGCGTCATGAAAAATCCCCAGAAGATGCGGTGTCGTTACAGGTGAATGAACACGGATATCTTTCGACGCTTCACAGTATCTGATAAATGCCTTTACCGGCGTTCCCGTCTTTTCCGATCCATAGCTGGAGAAGCTTGCACTGTTTAATCCCATATATTTCGTCCCAAGCTCCCCCATCATCTTTCCACATAAATTTGCACCCAATCCTCCGATACTTTCAAGCCGTATCTCATAATATCCGCTCTGATTTACCACCGGCAGCCGTACTGATTCCATTCCACATCCATCCCTTCAAGTTTCTTTATCTTTCAGTATGGAGGATTTTTTCCTTATTTATGCATAACATGCATCAGATTACAAATCCTGAAGCATTGCCTGCAGCATCATAATATGATACTCCTCATCTTTTATGATTCGCATCAACACCGCATTCACACAGTCGTCATTGATCATTCTGATATGCATTCTGTACTGGTCAATTGCGTCCTTCTCACTTTGAATATCCGCATATAACATTTTTCCGACATGATCGGAAATGCTCAAAAATGCCGGCGTCCACATCTGTGTTCCGCCTCTCGGCTGTCTTGCGCAGAAGTCTATACTGCCGCCAAGCAGATGCATTAATTCGCCAAGTTTCTGCAAATGCATCATCTCCGCCATAGCAATGCCCAGAATCGACCTTGCAAGAGGGCACTGCTCCCCGGACATTCGATTTTCATTATTAATGTACTGTGTAATCGCTGACATCTCCGACACTGCTCCGCAGTAATCAAAGCTCAGCAGACAGGCATACTCCTGATTTTTCTCCCTCACCTGAATCGGCGGATACGGCAAATCGACCATTGCCGGACGGATACCGGCAAAGCTGCAGTCATTCGTGACAGGTCTCTCATTTCTTTCCATACAAAAAAGACTCCCAATCTATTTTCTGTAATAATATATTGAGAAGTCTTTGTGTTTATGAAACATATCCTGTTTTAAGATGCTTTGTTTAGCATATCGCGAATGTAATTCCTGATACCCTCTTCCGAATCAATCCCATATTCCTGATTCACTTTCTTATAATATTCCATCATACTCTCCTTTGATAAAGGTTCATTTGACGGAATACTGTCACCGTAACCTTTCCGTGCATGCTTCCACGGGTCCTCATTATGGGTAATCCGTTCAAGAACCTTTCCCCCATACATACCAAACGTATTCACAATCAGATCAACCACCCTTTTCTCTTCCTCCGCCAGCCGGCCTGTCATTCCCTCCAGGACGGCGAATCGGGCATCCTCAATCGGATTATACCGAAAATCACGAAAAAGCTCGTAAACTTCCGGATAAACAGGACCATGAACCCATGCTCTGCAATCCTCTGAAAAGATTGGCTCTCCATGTAAAGCTGCATAGAATCCCTGTATAAAATAAAGCAGCTTCTGCAGCATCAGCGGTGTCACCTCTTCCAGCTTTTCAAAAATATATGCGATCACAATCAGTATCTTTTCCGATACGGAAAAAAGGTTCTCCATGCTCGCTGCTGCCGCAAAAGCCTTCTGATACGCGGCGTCTGTAATCTTCTCCCGGTTTTCAGACAGTTTATTTCTCATAAATGCAGGCGAAATAAGCGCAGCGTGTATCGTATCTGAGTATTCTCTGGACGGAACCTGCCCTTCCAGATACCTGTGAATTGTGACTTCGCCGAAACCGAGCGCAAGCGAGAGAGGCGCTTTCCCGATCTTATATATCTTCATCAGTTTTTCAATATCATCCGCTAAGACAATCCCTTCTGCTGACCGGTACTGCGCATCCATCTCCTGCACATTCCTGTCAATTAATCCCGGAATGCTCATTTCCCCGCCGCACTGCACACACCGGGCCGTCGTTATTTCAAATAAATACTCCTTCTCCCGGATAACTCTCGTAATCGTTTTCTTCTGCAAACTATATTCTGTTTCTTTTCCACATTCAATACAAAAATCGCTTCTCTCTGCCATATGGTCCACCTCTATTTTTAAATTATTTGAAATAATATGTAAGCGGATGTCTCTGCTCATGAAAAGAAATTACAACAACAAAATGCTCTGGCAACCGGTTAAATTTAATGTACAGGGAAACGGTCTTTTCCCCTGCTCCATACCTTTCCAGAAGTTTTACATCCTTTCCAAAAACATAGAGTATTTCATGTTCATACCCTTTATGCTCATTTTTCAATATCTCTGAAAAGTCCGTTGATACGAGACTTAAAAGGATATCCCTTGCTTTTGCTTCATCCATCACATAATTAAAAAATAGATCAATATTACTCTGCCGCTTTCCGTTTCTGGCAATCTGATATCTTCCGTTCCGTATTGTGTCTTTCACTTCAGAGAGATAACGTTCTATCTCCTGTATTTCTATCTTCAATCTATTTCTCTTTTCTGTTTTTTGTACCATTATCTTATTATAATGATAGGATTTTGTCAATATCCTATCATTATAAGTTGTAGTATCCTGTCTTATATTATACCTGGGAAATCACACTCATTCTTTTTATAATCTATTAAATATACTTGTAAGTTTATTTATAAGTTCATCTTTTATACTACTGTCCTCTTGACTCCACTTATTTGCTAATACCAGAATAGTATCATTAATGTGTAAACTATCACCATAATCGCACACTGATATCTCCTTAACAATATCTTTGGCATTCTTTGAATCAATTTCGTCGTATTTAAGTAAAACGTCGCCATATACTTTTTTAACATGTTTACTTTTTAAAAATATTTGTTCGGGAATCATCTTCCCAGGTAAATAAAAAACATTATTCCTATAAAATCTTAAATATGCTAAGTATTCTTTACATATTTGATCTTCTCTTTTACCACCTGTCCCTCCATCTGAATATACATCAAGATTCATTCCATATGCCTCTTTTATACACGTTGAAAGATAATTCGCATTTTCTAGCTCATCTTTCCTAAGAGAACTCTCTTCAAACACATACCCCGTTTCCATATCTCCATCAAGCATTACAAATACTTTCTTTGATAAATCTTCATTGAGGGCTATTGGCGTCACATAATGATTGATTAATGTTTTTTCTCCTCCTGGATAATATACAACTTCAAAATATTGCAACTTGTCCATCTGATTCAATGTTTTTTCAATAATGGTCCGAGCAGCATAATCTTCACAAAGTATTATTTTCTTTGCTAAAACTTTATCTTCAATATCAAAAAAAGCTTCCTGATAATTAACATTTTCCTTAACATAAAATTTTCCATCCTCATTCGTTTTAAATAATTTTATTGCCAAATCGGGAAGACCATTTATAAGCGAAGGCGAATGGGATGAAATAATTACTTGTAGCTTCTTACATTTAATCGCATCCAATAAATATGATTTCAAATTTTCCTGTGCCCCTGGATGCAAAGAAACCTCAGGTTCATCTAGCAAAATAAGAGAGTATGGCAAAGCCTGTTCAATACGCCTCACTAATTGAACAACTGCAATTTCTCCACTACCAGCATTCGCTTCTGAATAACCCGTAGTAAATCTCGTTCTCATATAAACTGAAACGCCATGATTTTTATATAATTTATGCTCTGCCACTCTTATATCATCATATTCTTTGTTTAAAATCTTACCTATTTTTTCAACAACATCTTTAGACAAAATTTCCAGCTTGCCCATCCTATCATCCTGAGTACCCTTAAATCTCATTGCTTCCGCATTAAAAAGTCTTTTTAAATAAACAGACCTGTCCCGAAGTAATTTTTTTCTTACCTCTAACTCATCCCTAGAAAAATGAAATACTTTATCAAACGCACTAACTTCCGCTCGAAAATCCAAGTATATAACCTTCTTTTCAACTGGAGTATTACGCTTACTAGGTCGCATACCATCTTTTTTAATAGGTCTACTCGTTTCCCAATAGTCTAAATCTTCCCTTTTCGTTTTAGACCCACGTTTCATTCTCATTTTCATAACTTCTTTTATTTCCGTTTCTTTATTTTCAACATATCCATAAAAATACCTATTCCTATCTCCACTTTCAGCTATAGGATCTACATCTGTAGAAAACCAGAAATCACCACACGTATAACCTTGCGGAGCCCCAAATAGCGCATGCAGTGTTGAACTTTTTCCAGAACCATTTTTTCCTATCAATACAGTTAATGGAAAGCCAAAATTAATTCTTGTTTTAGGAACCAAATTTTTGTAATAAGGAAAATCTATATATTCTATATAATTATTAAAAATACCATTCTCCTTCATTTTTATTATCGTTTTTATAGTCTCTTCAATCTTTTGTTCATCCATATAATAATTTTTCTCCATATACTATTCATTGTATTTTACTATAGTCCTTCTTCTATTTATTTCTAGCACTCTTATTGCTTGCTTAAAAACAAAACCACTTGACTTTACTAATTCAATTGGTACTGCATTTCCAATCTGCAATGCAGAATTTGTGAGAGAATCACTAAATATAAAGTCATCTGGAAATGTTTGTAATCTTGCTGCTTCTCTAATAGAAATTGCCCTATTCTGGTTATAATGTCCATATCTTCCTTTTGAACAGTATAGGCAACCACCAGTTATTGTCGGTGCTGGTTTGTCAGGATCCATAATTCCATATGCATCTCCATGCCCTAAAAATATATCTCCCTTTGAATCTGCCTTTTTATGACACTCCAAAACTAACTCTTGTGGCAATCCATTTCTTGAGCCTCCGTTTTGTCTAATCATCTCTATTCTCTTTAAATTTGTCTCTGAAAGAGACGAACATTTATGATTATGTACCTTCCCATCATCAATATAAAATGCCCCTGCTTTTATTTCGGGCAAATCACCAATTGCCTCACGTACTGTCTTCCATTTTCTCAGGCCTTCAGTACCACTTTTATTGTGAGTTGGTTTCGGCAAATCAAACTGAAAACCATAGTTTTTTAATTCTTGATTAATGTCCCTACGCACAGCATGCATTACAAAACGCTTTCTTGTCTGTGGAACTCCATAATCTGCTGCATTTAATATTTTTTTAAAAACATCATAATTGCTGTTTAACCGTTCCAAAAACTCTCTTAATATATTTGAATTAAAGTCGGACACTATCCCTGGTACATTTTCCATCAAAATAAATGGAGGTTCAATTTTTTCAATAATTCTTAAAAACTGAAATAATAATTTCTTTCTTTCATCCTCAGACTTCTTTTTATTTGAAGGATTCTTTCGCGTAAAATTTTGACATGGTGGACAACCTGCAAACAGATAAATATCGTCTAATTTTAATTTTGCGGCCTTTAGTATTTGTTCACCTGTCAACTCACAAATGTCTTTATTTAAAACATTTACGTTTTTCAGCGGTGCATAATTTAAATATGTGTTTACCGCATTTTTCTCTATCTCAACTGCTGACTTAATCCTAAAGCCGGCTAAACTCAAACCACATGATACCCCTCCACATCCTGAAAATAAATCAATTGCTTCATACTTTATTCTCATACCATGATATCTCCATTTCAAAATTACATCTGATGCAACAATCACCTTCAATCACTATACATGATTATGTCAAATATTGTTTCTTCTACTACCTTCACGCACTCATCTGTATGTTTCTTTATATCTGTTCCCCAAAATCTAATAACCGTCCACCCCTGAAAAAACAACTGTTTATTCACCTCTTCATCTCTCATTCTATTTCTTGATATTTTATTTACCCAAAATTCGCTATTATTACATTTTTCAAGTTGACATTTTAACTTTACCCAATCTTTCCCATGGAAAAATTCACTATCACAAAATATAGCTATTTTATATTTCAAAATTACTAAATCTGGTTTTCCAGGTAAGTTCTTATAATTTTTTCTGTACCGAATCCCCTTTTCCCATAATGCCCTTTGTAATAAAACTTCTATCTCCGTATTTTTTGACTTAATATTTCTCATGTTTTTTCGCCGCTGCTCTGGTGTAAGTACATCCATTAATTATCACTCCATTTTTCAGCAAAACAAATTATAAATCCTTCCACCTCAAAAACTCATCTTTGATATATCTCATTCTCACAAGAAATCTAACTTCAGTATTGAACTCTTTGTTATCCATCCTCAAAGCATATTCAAGCTTATAAATTACAAATGTAAAATTTCTGTTTTTGCTAACCTTTTATTAATAAATATTCTTCTATTTTTTCAAATACTCGTAAATATACTATCTGATATATAGAACCTTAAAAAAGTATATATTAAAATCCTCATTTTTACACTAAATTCCAACAAAAACATCTAAATCCTTACTTAAATTGATTCTATATTTATCCCAGATAATAAAACTATTACAATATAACAAGCCTTTTTATCATACATAATTTTCGCCTCCAAACAGCGGATTGGCCTCCCTCACATCCGCCCCATACTGAGTCCTTAATTCTTCAAATGCAGCCAGAACCTCATCCGGAATATCCACATGCGCAATAAATCCCTTTCCTTTCGGGCCGTATCCGTTCTCATTATCCATAAGGCGGGGAATCTCTCCCATCAACAGATTCACATACCTGTCCACATCCCACATGCCATAGAAATCAGAAGCGTAGACCAGTCTGCCGCTTTCCTCCGCTACCTTCGCCTGATATGTCGCATAATTTATAATTTCAACCTTATCCGAAACATATTTTTGCAGGCATGCTTTCATCCGATACTGCATCGTCGCGTCCTGCGACAGAATGATGCTTTGAAAATCAATTTTTTTCTCTCTCAGCAGCTCCAGCAGATACGTGATGTTATTCCCGCAATTTGTTGACCTGCACTCAAGGAAATCCGCCGTCAGGCCATGCCTCTGTTTCACGTATTGTTGGAAGATTTCGGCCTCCGAAAGCCCCTCGGTCTGAATGGAAGGATATTCCTGATGTACCCTGCGGCGCAGGGATTCCGTCGTATGCCCCACGCCGCCGACAATAATATATGTCCTTGCAATCCGGTCTTTCATCGCCTGTGCCAGCACATCCCCGCCGCACAGAATACTGCCGCCAAATAAAACCATGACATCCGCTTGCTCAATTCCATACCTGCGTCTTAAATTTTCCGCCGAAAGATACCCGATATCCCGTCTTCCGCAAAATTGTCCCAGAATGTTTATATCTTCTGCCTTTCCCATTTTCATATCCCATCCTCTTTCGCATCGTATCTATCGAGACTTCTGACCTCCCGAAAGTTTTAAGTATATTATATCATTCTGTCCAACCAATTCAACCGCTGAGCCGGAATAAACAGAATGAATCTGTCACTCTACCCGGAAGGTAACGTTCCAGTCCCCCGTCACGCTGCTGCCCGAGCTATGGAAAATACCGTACATTGAGTAATCCTCCACAGACCCCATATCTTCCAGAAACCAGAATTCATAAAACTGATAACTCGTATCGCCGATGTCCTCATGCCAGCTCACACTGCGATCGTTGCTTCTCTCTTCGCCATCTGTATTCTTCAAAAACAGCTGCACATGTCTGTCCGCATGCCAGTTATCTCCCATGCAGATTTGAATCCGAAGCACACCATCCATATATGCCATCCCCGTAACAGTAAAATCGTCCGGCGCACAATCTTTTACATCCGCCATATCAAGCACCATGTATCCCGGCCGTGGATCATTCTCTGTCCCGGGCACTCTCTTTAATGCATCCGGCAGCGCATCCTCCTCCATAATTCCACCGCCGCCGCTCGCCGTCATCCTCTTTGTCTCCGCAGAGTCCACAACCTGCGATATGTCCAGATTTCTGGTCTCACTGAATTTGTCACATACAATCTCTCTGACGGAAAAATGAAGTTTATCTGCACGATATGCATGATTTGACTGAACTGTCACCTTAAAATAAGCTTTCCCCGTCTCCTCATCATACGTCAGAAAACTGCATCCCCCGACTATATTGTCATTTGCAAAATCATACAACCGGTAACTGTCAAATAAGTCTGCCTGTCCATGTATCTGATCTTTCTGGCTCGTCTCATCATCTCTCAGAGAAATAATAATTTCCGCGTCCTTTCCCTGCAAATCAATGGCCTCCACTTCCATCGTAATGCCCTGACTGGAACTGCTTTTCTCTATCGGCACAAGACGGTCGGCAAGCGCCGGGGAAAGGAATTCAACCACCTGGTAAAATGCCGGCACACGGTCAGCAAAAACCGGAACAGATACAAAAACGCAGACAAACAGAGCTGCTGCTATCACCGCCGTTTTCATTACGATACGCCTTTGATACATAGTTTTCATTTCCCGTGTCTTTTTTATTGTTTCCGTAAGTATTTCCTGCGACGGTCTGACGGCGTCATACGCCTTTTTATAACGATTCTCAAACATCATATGCCTCCCAACTCTTTTCTCAACAATTTTCTCGCTCTCGTCAACCGTGTCCTCACTGTAGAAGCCCTTGATTTTGTGATTTTCCCGATTTCCTCCACGGACAGTCCTTCATAATAGAACAGGTGAATCACAATCCTGTATTTCTCAGGAAGCTGCTTCACCGTGTCAATCAAAGAAATATCGTCGCTTTCCATCTTAGTAAACTCCGCATCTTCCCTGAGTTCTACCATACGCTGCCTCCACGGTGATTTCCACAAATTTTTACAACAGTTAATCGTCACACGAAGAAACCACGCTTTTTCATGTTCCGCACTGCTAAATTCAGGAAGTTTTCTGACATAGCGCAGAAAGACCTCCTGATAAACATCATCTGCATCCGCTCTCGTTCTGACAAGGGAGTATGCCAGCTTATACACCATGTCAGAATTTTTCCTTATTATTTGCTCACATAAATTATCTTTGCGCATCGACCTGTGTCCCTCCTTCACCAATCATACAATTCAGAAAGGCAAAAGGCTACATTGCAATAAATTTTTTGCATGCGCAAAGCTCTTCCCCCAATGAATTTCCTCTATATTTCCGGAGAGAATCCTGAAAGCGAAAAAAAGTGCCTGTAATCTATACAGACACTAATTCTTCTACCTTTTTATATCGTTCACTGTTTAGTTCCTTCTTTAAACACTCAAACGGGTCAAGCTCATTTGTAAGAACCATATTGCAGATACTTACGGAAAACCCGCTGACAAGTCCGACACCCAGCTCATTTTCACGAACCGGAATCCCATTTGTTCTGCTGTTTACATTCCAGAACACAAGTTTCGGCATCCTGTACCCGTACCTTTTAAACCGTTTCTTTATCGTGTCAAAAAGCGTCCTATCGTTCTGTCCATACACGGCCCTGTCAAACTCCATATCCGATATAATAAGAATCGTATTGGGAAGTTCCTTCTGACTCAAATGATTGCGCACCGCTGTCTGAAGTATCAGCTCAAAAGTCGCCTCGATATTTGTATTCGTGCAGTCACAATGTGAAAGCGCAAGCTCAAGCTTCTCCCGAAGCGTCCTGCATGAAGATAAATCCACATATTCAGGCCTTGCTGAGAACGTAACAAATTTATTATGGTACGCGCCGCTCATCCGTTCCGCAAAATAAATGCCAAGTGCATTTGACACATAAAGCGCCATCGTACCTCCATTGCCAACCGGACACGTCATGCTTCCGGAACCATCCACCACACAGAGCACATTTGACGCATCTTTCACTGTATCCGGAAGGTGATTCCACAATTCCTCCAATGCCGTATCCATTTCCTGAAGTGTCTGATTCCATCCAACACCCTTCATATACTGTGTCACAATTTCATGCGGCATTAATACGCCTGCATGTATGACAGCGCCGTTTTCCTGCACGTCCTTAAGATATTTTTCCCTTCGCTCTTTATCATGTATCAGGAATGCCCTCCTGTAGAGAAGATTCGCTCTTGATGAAACCCTCCGATAATCAATTTGTTCCCAACAATTGCTGCTCATATATGTCTCCGTCACGCCTGAACAGGCCCTTAACGTCGAAAGCATTTTCCTGTATTCTCTGGCGGTAAGTCCCATATAACGCTGCAATTTAGCCGCCCTTTTACGCGATTCCTGCGAGGAAGTATTCTTTCCGGGCATCCACTTTGCACAGAGGGAAACAGCGCCTCCTTTACAGCTGCTTAATATATCCGCTTCCAGCTGTTTTCTTAAGAATTCCAGTGTTTCCTGCTCAAGCGGCGTATCCAAAAGATATAGCAAATCATCAAAACGCCCGTATTCTGCTATAATTTCAATAAGACCAGACATCATTTCCGGGAACGCTTTTGCCAGATATTGTATAAGAATGCAAAAGGTACGCCGCTCACCCAGCCCGCCCCTTATATCCCTTAAGAAAAACAGCCACTTCACCGCAAGTATGCGGTCTTCATAAAATGCAGGCAGAAATCGCTGTATAATCGTCCTGTCCTCCTCACTTCTAAGGGATGCAACTGAAAAATTCAAATCTACGAGTGCCCTTCCTGTTGTCTCATAGCAGAATGCCCCGTTCTCTGTCGCTCGTTTACGCTCGCTTAAGGTTGTATGTAATTGTTCCATAAATCCCATTGTACATCCTCCTTCCTCACAGACTGCCTTACCGGGGCAGGATTCGAACCTGCAGTTACCAATTGATTTCCTGCTGTGAAAGCCTTTATCAAGACTCGTTTTACCACGGTAAGGCCGCCTCATGGCACCGGAACGATTCAAAAGCCGCCAACGGGACGGGAGTCGAACCCGCGACAACGCACTTAAAAGGTGATCTGTTTTGCTGTTAAGGCCTTTGCCAAGACCTGTTTTATCGTGCTCTACCAGCTGAGCTACCCTCCGGCAGCTTTTGATCTGTTTCCCTTGCCTGAATCTAAGATACATCATTCCACCCAAAAAATCATTTCAAAAAAGATGCGAACGTATGATAAAATAAACATTGATAAAAAGAAACCGTTCCCGGATTCGTCAGACGGCAAACGCTGATATTCATCTTTGATTTATACGGCTGCTTCGCCGCAGCATAGGATTTGAAAGAAACAAGGGAGGACAGATGAAATTATATGTCGGAATTTAAGGAACTTATTAAGTCATTTTCAAAGAGCAGAGAATATGTGCGCAGCTTTTTTATCTATGGTTTTAAAACCCGCGAAGATTTCACCAAATGGAGCGGCCGCACTTATGACAATGAACGGCGCAGGCTGGAAAGCTGGCTGTCTGGCTATGTCAGACAAGATTATAATAAGAAAAGGAAGAACATTTATTTATCCATAGACAGCCGCCTTCTTGACACAAATCCTCTGTACCGGGTATGGAAAGCGAAAAGCTTCACGGATAACGATATTATGCTGCATTTTTATATCCTGGATGCTCTACAAAAATACGGAAGGCAAACGGCTGACCAGCTGACAGACGGAATTATGCAGCATTATAATAGGATGTTTGACTCACAGATTGTCCGACGCAAATGTAACCAGTATGCGGAAGAAGGTATGCTTGGCAAGGAGAAAAGGGGCAGAGACATTTTCTACCGCTCAGGCCCTCCGTTTCAAAAATTATTATCTGCATATCCGGGACTGGCGCATGCTCTCAAACTGTACCAGCTTTTCTCTCCGCTTGGAATCATCGGGAACACCATTATGGAAAATGTATCTTTACAAAACCATTGTTTCCGGGTCAGACACAACTTCTTCGTACATACTTTGGAAGACGAAATTCTGCTTCCCATACTTCAGGCAATACATCAGAAAAGAAACGTACTCCTCTATATCCGGAGTACGAAATCAGAAAATATTCTTGAAAAAGAGGGAACACCGTTAAAAATTTTTACCAGTACCCGTACCGGAAGACGCTTTTTATGCCTCTATCTCCCGGAAAAAAGATATTTTACCACGGTAAGGCTTGACGCAATTGAAAAGGTGGTCATAAAAGAGCTTTTTCCCGACTATGCTTCCGTCAGAAATAATTTAGAAAAAAACAAAGCGTATGCATGGGGTATCTCCTTCCGCAATAATAACCATACGCATCTTGTGCATGTAAAACTCACACTGTATATTGATGAACGTTCCGAAATGTTTATTTTGAACCGCCTGGACCGGGAGGGAAAAGGAGGCGCTATCCGGCGCATCGCGCCTGATACTTTTACGTATGAAATTGATGTATTTGACGCAAATGAGATGCTCCCGTGGCTCCGCACCTTTACCGGAAGAATTATTGCAGTCGAATCGGATTCAAACAAGCTGAACCAGCTTTTTAAAAGGGACTTTCTGACTATGTATCACTTGTATTTTAAAGAAGGAAATGGCCAATGACAGAATTATTTTCAGAAATTTATAACTGCTATTTTCAGGTAATCAAATCCTTAATTGAGCAGAAAAGCTCCTTGTCGAAAAAGGAGCTGTTTTTTCAAATTCATAATAGTTGTTTTGAAGAAAGCGCCCTGTATCTCCTTCCCAAACTTACAGAAAACGGCTGGGGATTTTATGAAAAAAAGGAGGGCATCCTTCATTCAAAATTGTCACCGGATTTCTATGCACCGCTTACCAGCCTGCAGAAGTCCTATCTGAAGGCAATTCTTATGGACGATAAAATCAGACTGTTCCTAACAGATCAGGAAATTAAGGATTTTGATACCGTTTTCTCCGGTATCGAACCGCTCTACACCCCGGACGATTTCTATTATTATGACCGCTTTTCCGATAAGGATGATTATAAAAATCCGGATTACATAAAGAATTTTCAGACCATTCTGGCTGCAATCCAAAATCATGAATATATAGATATCCTGTATGAATCACGTTCCAACAAGAGAATCCATCATACTTACCTGCCCTGCCGCCTTGAATATTCCATAAAAAATGACCGTTTTCGGTTATTGGCAGTCGATTCCCGCCTGCAACACAGTCCCAAAGTCGTAACGCTGAATCTAAGCCGGATAAAAGAAAGCCATCCCACCGGCACAACAGCTCGTCAGGTTCCTGATATCAATAAACTCATGCAACATTCTTACTACCACGAGCCTGCGCGTATAATCATAAAAAACAGACGCAACGCATTGGAACGCGCAATGCTGCAATTTGCAAACTATGAAAAAAGCACACGGAAACTAGATGATGACACATACGAATGTCTGATTTATTATAACAAAGAAAATGAGTCAGAACTTCTGATTGAAGTTTTGTCCTTCGGCCCTATGATTCAGGTAACGGGAAATGAAACGTTTCTTCGTCTTATAAAAGAACGGCTTATGCGCCAGAAGACATTGTTTGACAAGTTTCTATGATACATTGGTATTCCCTGTAAATTGGGAGGCTCTTCGATTTATTCTTCTAACAATCCATAATACGGCCAATGCCAGCGCTTCCAATATATTCAAAATAATATATGGGAATATGTTTCCATTATTCTCTACAGGATTTATTGCCATTATATGTATCAACAAATTCCACGCAAAATGATACATCATTGCTGACACTATATTATTATTTGTAACACCCATGAAAAAACTATAAATATAGCTTTCAATGATACAACCCATAAAAAATAACGGTATTGGCACTTCTACACCATTTTGTAAGAAGAAATGATAATGCCATAAACACCATATCGCACCTACCATACAGGGAGCCATCCATCCAGGAACACCCTGCATCCTGAGCAATGGTTCTAAATATCCCCGCCAGCCTGTTTCTTCTGCCACAAGCGCCCACAATATGATAACAAATTGAGCCAGCGAAATCTTCCCTAACCGAAAAACGCTTCCGGTCAAGGCGCAAAAAATTATTTTTGTCAAAATCATTGTCACACATGCAATCATCAAGGGGAGAAAAACAGCCATTTTCAAATGTTCTCTTCGAAACATTTCAGTAAAATATGGTTTCGCTTTTTTGTTCAGACAGAGTACCATAATCGCAGAAATTGTCGGCGCGGCAGCCTGTATCCCATAAAGCATAAAACAAATGAACTCATTCGATATCATTGTTTGTGCAACAATAGCTGCCAGAGGAATCAAAAATGAAGCGAATAAAAATAAGATTAAATTTTTACATTCCTTCTCTGTTGTATATTCACTGTTCATGTTTGATCCCTGCCTTTTTCCTTTGCCGCATTGTGCCATATCCGTGACCATCATTTTGTCCCTTTTTCATCTGGATAATTGATAATAATCTCAAACAACCATTTTAACGCATCCTTAGCATTCAATGTTCCCATTTTTTCTGTCCAGGTATTCTGTGAATATCCTGTCCTGCTTACATGATTTAGTAAATAAACAAAATCTCTTCCGGCGCCTTCAGCAAATGTCTCTCTGTCTGAGCAATGAGCAAGATAGTTTTTCATTTGACCTTCATCATAACTCTCCTGTCTTGTCTTCAATTCTACAAAAAATACAGATTCATGATCGCACATCAGATAATCCGCATTGCAGCTTTGAAAATTCGGCTTTTCACCTTCTGCATTCTTATTCTTTAATATGGGAAATTCCTTTGCAAGCAGCCTCACCTTACCATTTATTGTTTCGTTCTGTCTCCCCATGACTGTTAAAACCTCAGCAATAACGGGTGTCAATATCGTATCCATTATCACCTCTGATTTAATATTTGCAGTATAGTAATCCTTTATAATTTCTTCATACAATACTGTATGTATCCCCACCCCAAAGTTCCTCCAAACTGTTCCGATCGACCACCATGCGTGTATCCTGTCAAAATCTTCTACAATATAACAATTATCTATCCAACTTGCTATTTGTCCTAAATAATTGGTAACAGTAATATTGGCCTATTCTTCAGGATGCGCTTTTGCATCGCAACAAAACCAGAATCCCGTTTTGTTCCATATTCCTATCCTCATCATAATTTAAACCACTCGTTTCTTAATAATTTTTAATCCTGTTCGTGCCGAGAAAATTTTTGCATCATTTGTTGTTTCACCATTAGCAAAACTGCCCAAAATTTTTTGCTGCGACTCTGGTGTCCAATACACCTTCAAATTTTCTCTCGCCCGTGTAATTGCCGTATAAAAAATATTATGTGTAATCATTTCATCTACTTCTTTAGTAATAACAATTTTGACCGAATTATACTCTAAACCCTGCGCTTTATGAATGGATATCGCGTAAGCAATTTGGAATGGTACATTCGTTTCTGCGTCTTCATCATCGTTATCATCATCTCCAGCATTTTTCTTTTTTACTGCAAATCTTACAACAGACCTTCCCGGATTTAATTTTGGCATAAGTTCAAGTCCTGTTCCTGAAACATGGATGCTATTTAACACTTTGTCAATCTCAATCGAAAAAAGCACCCTGCTCTCCTCTTCCTCAATATTTACTATTTTTCCTCCAAGATTATTATATAGTATAGAATCATATTTTGAGGAACCACTAAATAAAATCGGATCACCTATTTTATACGTCCAAACTCCCAATACAAATGCTTTGTTCGGATTATCACTTTGCAAAAATCTGTTAATATTATTAATTCCATACAAACCATCATAATTAAGGCACAGAACAATTTCACTCTCTGATGTCCGCTCAAATATTGACTCATCTAACTTTGTTGTATATCCACAATGTCCCATCCATTCAGTAATATTATCTTGATAGTTACGCACTCTGCTCCACAGCTCCAGTAATTGGTTGTTCTCTGTCCGATATGGTTTTGTAAGTTCATATTGTGCTTTTACAGGAACAAAATATCTTGCCAAGTTAAACCAATTTCCGAACTGAATTGATTCTATCTGATAAATGTCCCCCACCAAAACCAGCAACTTAAAATTCTTTTTTCTAAGAACTTCTATCATATCACGATTACTAACCATACTACACTCGTCTATAAATAATATATCCACAGTTTTATCCGGCGGATATGAATAAATAAACTTCTTAATAGTTAAATATTCACCGCTATTGTCTTTAACTCTTCTTCGTAGATTCTCTACTGCCGGATGAGTATTTGCTATATAGACCTTAGAACCGTCTTGCCAAAACTGTGAAATATGTTTTATCAAAGTTGATTTACCCGTTCCTGCTGCCCCATAAATCATTGCAAGACTCGAGTTCTCAAACATTCTGAGTAAGATATCCCTCTTTTCGTCACTATCTATCACATTCGGATTCTCTATAAGCCAATCTTCCACAGAAGCATTATAGCCAACCACTCCTTCTTCTGTAAAAGAAATCAGACTTTGAATTATTTCTTTTGTATCATCCTCATAGCCTTTCACAAAAAGATTTTTACCCATAATTTCCAATCTTCTGTTTTGATGCTTTCTGTACAGACTATCATTATAAGTCTTTACCAATTGATCAATATTCTCAAATCCTGCCAGTTCATCTGTTTTTGTATATAACTTCCCATCTGTATTTGCATTAATGTTTATACGGCGAGCCAATAACTCATGTTCTCTTCCTACTGTTTTTATACATGAAAGCAAATCATATATTGATGGGTTATGGTTGCAAAGACTTGAATTGAATGGCATTTCCTCAAACGGAAGAGTTTTAATATCTAAGTAAAGCCCTTTCATTCTATAATTTTCTTCCTTCGATAACTGCATTTTTATTACCTTGTTATTAAGACCATATAACAAATAGCGGACACTATTACTTCCTGGTCTATCTGTTCTTATCCAACCTCTGGCTCTATCAAAAATATCACATAAAACAATTTTTTGTGCCTTTTCCGTAATTTTTTCTTTAAATACCTGATACCTTCTCTCTGAAAATTCTAAAATTTCAACCAAATTAAGCCCTGTTCTTGATATATAATTCATTAATCCAATATATTCCGAAAGATCACTACGCACCTCGATATTATATCCAAATATTTTTGCAAAATTTTTCAGCTCACATGGTCTTATAGATACGCTCCATGCAGTTACAATCTTAATCGGCATAAATTTTCCAGATATTTCGATAATATCATCATCCAAATCTACCTTTATCGCATAATTCGCAGGAATCTTAAAGGCTGAGAATACCACCAGCTTATTAAATTTACTGGACTCATCATTTGTCGGAATTAAAGTATTTTCGTAATAAACATGATGGTTCACAAAAAATGGTTTTGATTTTTGCACATAAAATCGTTCACCGTATGCCTCATAAACTCTTTGATAACGAACTTTACTCAATTTCTCTACAATTTTTTCATAATATTGTTGCAGTGTATCATCCAAATCAATCGGAAACTTGTCTATATTGGAGAGAATCTGTATCTGATATCTTCTATATACAAAATCTTTAATCTGTAGTAAATATTCATAATATTTTAAAAGCAGCCGTTCTGCCCCATCATTATCCGGCGTATAATGAGAGCGCGATTCCTGCAACATTTGATGAAACTTCCTAAGGAAATAAAACTCATTGCCCGTCTTTAAAAATTCAACAGCCTTTGGTATTGTATCATAGTCTACAAAGGCATTTTCGTGTTGCTCCGAATACACCCTGACTGCAATATGCTCCACAAGATTACGAAAATAACTCAGCATATTCTGCGCAACCTTATCTCTTGTCTTATACTCTAAATCGTCTATATTCTCGCATATTGCCGTATCATCTGTTATTATGTATTCATCTATTGTTTTCATATCATCATCTGCTTTCCACGACTCATTTGAATATTATCTGATATGGTTATATTATTCTTCTATTGACTGTACACCATAATGTACGCCTATAAACATTGTCATACTTTCTCCTGTTGACATCAAAGAACGAGTATATTCATTATACTTACCTAAGATATCCTGTATATATTCTTTTATTTTCTTCTTATCCTCATAAGGCAATCTTAAACAGCTTTTTCGCCAAACACTTGTCAGCTATTTTATTAATTTCAGCCTCTGAAAACTGTATTCCTTATATTCTGCCCTAATATCAGATTTGAATGAATCGAATACATACTGTACAGTTGGATCTTTAGAATCCCAATTACACAATTTAAACGTATTTTTCACTCTTTGATTCTTTATTACCGGGAGCCATCCCCGCTCTGCCTCTTCAAATGTTACAAAAGTTCCCATAAGCTAAATAAGTGCTGTAAAATTTATTCTATGCACCGCTCCATAACCTTCTAATATAAACATAAATACTACATACAGGCTAATATTTCATCTATCTTTGATACAATTCTTCGTTGTTCTTCTATAGAGGTTAATGGAAAATACCAATTTTTTAATACGTCAAACGATGGTATATTCTTTATTGCACTCCCATTACTTTCTTCTTGAGCACTTTTTTTCAGATTTGCATCAAAATAATATTGGAAAAATTTTTTCTCAATTCCCTCGGCAAGTGTTACTCTCATTAATGCCTGATTTATTATTCCTTGTTCTATTCCATCTGGCATAATATATGTTTCACCAATAGTTCCTGCACAACTTACAATAATGTCTCCTGACATCACTTCGAATCCACTCATCTTTTCGTTAAAATATTCTCTTGTAATGTAATATGTACCCAATTCCCAGTCTTTTTTTATTGCGTGTTGTTGTTCATAAACCTTAACCGTATCATCTCCCTTTTGTACAAACATAGCTTTTGTTAAGGCACTGCCAAATGGTCCCTTTTTAAATAAACCAATATCACCAAGCCGTATCCACTTCCAATGATCGGGAATTTCAAATGGCACATCATTCTCCACAGCTTTAATCTTTTTGTCTTCTTTGCCTTTACGGTTTTTAAGTATTATCATTTTCTCCGCTTGAATTTTTGAATATAAATCCTCCGTATTTCCGTCTTCTGGAAATTGCTTTGTCAATTTTCCTTGAATACCAGCATTTATTAATTTATTTTTCAGAATCTTAGTATTAACGGTATACTCATTCTGCGCATGTTCAATAATCTTTAATATATTAAACGCCTCATCAAGTTTATTCGTAATTAATTGTTGTTCTTCTACTGGCGGTAACGGTATTGGCATGGCATATACAGAATCAATATAAAATTCCTTTTGATTTGTACTTCCTCTAAATTGTTTCTCCATAATTGCCTGTAAAGAAACAGACATTAATGCATAATACAAATATTTTGAAACAATACCCGAGCCCACCCTTACTACTGTTATATGTGAATCTGGAAGCATGAATGGATATTCTGGACTTAATGTATCTGTCATATAATATCCAACTCTCCCCATTGTTCCTGTTCCTGTTGAATTTATTACAATATCCTTCTCTCGAAGTCTGAAATAATCAGGCCACTTTGCAAGCGTTGCTTCATCTAAAAACTGAGCTTTTGAAAGTGCCAATCCATTTGGTTGATTACATTTCTGCGCAAATACAGGATACTTCTTTAACTCTGAATACTTTGGCGACTTTCCTCGAGATAGCATAATGCACACTTTCCCTAAAGGCACCCACTTCCACGTATTAGGAATGTTAAATATACCCTCATTTATCATTTCGGAAGTCTTACTAATCTTTGTTTCCTTCTTTCTTAATAAGGCTAAGTGCTCGGTCTCAACGCTTTTTAAAAGCGCATTAACATCCTCTTTAGAGCCAATGCGATTCGAAAATTCTCCTCTAATAGCCATTTCAATGAGTCTATTCCTAACACCTGTTACATCTATCAAACCTCTATTCCTCCCAATAAGATTTGCAGTCTTCCAACTGCTGCTGCAATACCGTCAGACTCCTCTTGCATATCTTCAAGTATCTCTGCCACTGTTCTCTCATCCTTCTTTTCCAAATCAATCCACTTAAAATCAAGATTATCTGCTCTTTGAACTTCTTCTTCTGAAAAACACCGCCACCGTCCATTCGGATTATCAATGCTATAAGTGGCAACCCGGTCTTGTTCATGACCAACGCAATAGCAATCCACAAATTCCTGGAGATGTGATCTGGTCATAGGCTTTGTCGCTAACGTATGTTTAATACCTGTTCTATAATCATAAACCCAAATCTCTTTCGTTGCTTTCCCCTTCTCAAAGAAAAGCACATTTGTTTTTACACCATTCGCATAAAATATACCCGTGGGAAGTCTGAGAATGGTATGAAGGTTGAAATCTTTCAACAGCTTTTCTCTTACTTTTTCTGTGGCTCCCATATCCGTGAGAACACTGTCTGGAAGCACCACCCCAACGCGCCCGCCTCTCTTTACAATAGACATTATATGCTGCAAAAAATTAACCTGATTGTCAGATGTTTTCACAAACTCAGGTCTATTAACTGCAACCTCCACGCTTCCCTGCGGTCTGGTTCCAAAGGGTGGATTTGCCAGTATTACATCAAACATTCTGTCAGATGTATCTATCAAGGAATCCTGATATGCAATAGGACTTTTATTGACACCAATATCATGCAGATATAAATTCATAGAAGCAAGCGTTACAACCAAAGACGTATTATCCGCTCCAAAAAGCGCATTATTTTTCAGAAACTGCTGTTTCTCTATATCTTTGCTTTGAGTCTTCATGTGTTCATAAGCAGCAAGAAGAAATCCACCGGTGCCGCATGCCGGATCTGCAACCGTTTCGATAATTTGGGGATCTACTACTTCAACCATAGCCTGAATAAGCGCTCTCGGTGTAAAATACTGACCCGCTCCACTTTTCTTATCCTGTCCGTTTTTTTCAAGAATTGATTCATAGACCGCACCTTTAAAATCTCCTTCCATCATATACCAGTTTTCCTCGCTTACCATTTCTATGACCTTAGCGAGCATAACCGGACGATCAATCTTATTCATTGCCCTTGTAAAAATAGTCCCAATTAAACCTTCATCCTTTGAAAGTTCCCTCAATATTTCTTCATATTTCTCAACAAGGTCCGTTCCATTAAGACCAGCTAAATCCTTCCACCTATATCCCTCAGGAACAGTGCTGTTAAGCCCAAGTTCTTCTTTCTCCTCATCCATTTTTAGGAAAAGAATATATGTAAGCTGTGTGATATAGTCTGTAAATCCGACACCTGCTGCTGCCAAAACATTGGCTATATCCCATACCTTTTTCAATAATGCTGCTTCACTTTTTTGATTTGTCATTTTAAGCCACCTTCAATATAAATTTTGATAAAGCTGACATTTCCTCCTTCAGCATTGATGCACCGAAAATTGTTACAGCTTTTCGCCATAAATCCGTATCTACCTCATTCAGTTCTGCTGCTGAAATTGCTCCGGCATCTATCACGTATTCCGCAATCTGCCTCATGATTTTCTCCTGCTCAATTGTCAGAGTACGCTGATTCTGTCCACAATACAGGTTAAATCTCTGCCCATATCCTGTGAAAAGGCTTGTAAGCTTCTGATTTTTCTTATACGCATAACGCACTATCTGAATCAAATGTGTTAGTGCGTTTATATTTGTTTTGATATCAAGTTCCTCAACATTTCCTTCCGAATCAAGAAGTTTATAATTCTTCCATATTTGATATATGCCATACTGTCTATTTTCAGAAAGAAGCTTGTCTCTTAACTCCACAAGCATAGTATGTGTGATTATAGTGTCTTCCGAATTATAAATAACCCTAAGCGCCTCAGTGCTATCACGATTCTCATTTAAATAGTTCTCAAAATTTTCAATATAAGTCTTAGCAGACTCTTTTGAAAAACCTGCATAGATTACTTCATCTTCATCGTTTGCAATCGCATAATATCCTCGCTGCATTTCAAGTAGTTTCTTTCTTGCCGGGATATTACTGATCAATCTATAGATAAGCCCCATTCTCATAGAATTATTACATGACGGACTAATATACTCCACCATTATTCCCTCTGAAAATGCGTTATTGATATTATTTGCCACAGTTCTTGGTGCAAAACCATAGGTCGTTATAAAATAATCAAGATGTCTTCCAAATAATACATCATTTTCATAACGTCTGTTAATTGTTGCACAATAATCTCTAAGAAGCATTAAGTTCTCATCACTGACTTCATTGTGTGCCAAATGTTCAAGAAGCTGTTCCAAACTCAGCATCCTCTTTCTTCCTCCAGAAGCCGCTATTGGATGTGGCATATGTTTCTCATGTTCTGTCACCCCGACAGCATCTACAATGTAATAACATTCTTTCGTATCGGCATTGGGTGTTACTTCTCTCAGCTTATTATCACTGATTACACGACAGCCCCGTCCCTTCATCTGGGTATAAAGCACATCAGATTTTACATCTTTCATAAAAAGCACAACCTCTAATGGTTTCACATCCGTTCCCGTAGCAACTAATGTTACCGTTACAGCAATGCGAAAATCTTTCTCTGTTCTTAAATCTCTAATAAGTCCATTGGAATCTCCAGATGAATAGGTGATTTTTTGCACAAAATTCTCCGGAATCTTCCTATCTTCAAATTCGTCCCGAAAAACTTCTTTTATCATATCAACAATTTCTGTAGCATGGTTATCATCTTTAGCAAAAATCAATGACTTAGGGATATATTCCCATTTTTGTTCCCGTTCAGGATATAGTTCTGTATAGATAGCTTTTTTATAAGCAATCAATACCTTTCTTATCTGATCCCGATTAATAACAGATCTGTCAAGCTGCATAGACGTATATTCGATTGGCTGTGTCGCTGTATATGTAACAGGCTCATTCTTAAAACGCGGTGTGTCCGTAATTTCTGTCCCAACCTCAATCGTTCCCCCATGCTCGGTAACATCTGTCATTATTCTATAGATTCTTGCTGGTACGTTTACACCATCTACAACAGAATCATCATATGTGTACATCTTGATAATGTTATAATTAAAGAAACTGTATGCCTCCTGTGTGGGCGTAGCAGTAAGACCAAGTATTTTCGCATCTGAAAAATAATCAAGCACTGCTTTCCATTTTCCATAAATAGATCTGTGACATTCATCCACAATAATTAGTTGGAAATAGTCTGGCGGAAGCTTCAAATCATTACCCAGCTGAACAATTTCTGCTGATTCCTGTTCTTCATCCTTCTTTATGCTCTCATCTTCCGCATCCTCATTACTTTCTTCCAGAGCTTGTCCTGTCAGAACTGAAAAGAGCTTCTGAATTGTCGAAATAATAATATCTCCTTTGATATCCTTTTCCTTTTTCAAGCGACTTATCTGATATAATGCACTCATAGTCTGACGGTTCTCCGTCTTGTCAAACAGACTAAACTCTGACTCTGTCTGTCTTGCAAGATTGTTTCTGTCAACAAGAAATAAAATCCTCTTTACCGACGTGTAATTCAACAAACGATACGACGCCAAACATGCCAAATATGTCTTACCCGAACCCGTAGCTAATACCGCCAAATTCTTTTTATTACCGGCCTTACATGATTTTTCAAACTCTATTTCAGCATCATATTGGCAATCATGAAGTCCTCTTTGTTCAAGTCTTGGCAAGGCACCATACTCAGATACTCTATTTATTATCTGCAACATCTTTTTAGGTGAATGCATTCCAGTCAACTCTTCATATTCACTGTTTGGTACAAGCATATTTTTATAATAAATCTTATTTCCATTTGCCATGTATACAAGCGGAATTAGACTGTCAAACCACAAACCATACCATGATTGTGGATGAACTGCATATCTTTCGGCTTGTTCTTCTACTTTTTTTCCTAATGAGTCAGATTCTCTCTTTGCTTCTACAACAGCTATCGCTTTATCTTCTACAAAGAGCAGGTAATCACTTTCTGTATTTCCCTGCATTAATGCTTCCTTAACTGCCAATGCACTATTCGGAATATATTCATGCCTGGAAACAACCTCCCACCCAGCATTGATAAGCTGCTTATCTATTTTTTTACGTGCTCTTTCTTCTGGCAACATAGTATCTGTACCTTTCACATTTTAATTCAAATCATATATTCTATTATTGTTGCTTCATATATTTTCTTGTCTTAATTCTCTTATCAGCTGGTTTGCTGGCATCTTTAGGAATAGCCCAAGCATGACCAAATCTTATAGCACCCTGTATCATACCCTCATTACATATAGTCTGTACTCGTCTTACTGAAAGATTCCATTTTTCTGCGGCTTCTTTAATTGTAATATATTCCATAGTTTCACCCCTAAAAACAGTACAATATTCTAATGAATATTGTAAGCGCAAAAGCGCCGAATATCAACAAAAATATATACCATCACGAAGCAGATTTCTCTGTTCCGCAATTTCACAGACAGTATATAATTTCTTCCCCCGCAATCTCCTCTGCCTGCTCCTGTATCATCAAGAGATGCTTCTTCAAATTCTCCTGATAACAGTAATCCCGAGTAAATACTCTCCTGCAATTTACCAAATAAAATTTTTGCGTAAATCACATCCTCCAACCTAAAATATACAGAGATACTTCCACTACCTGTAACGAATACGCCAGCCGAAAATCCCATAAGGAAAAGTGATTCAGTCACCCGATTCATACGGAATTTGCAAAATCATACAACAGATTATATGCCCGTATCCGCAAAGGGAAACTCCCTGCTGATACGCCTCTTAGAAATCAACTAATAGCACTTCATAACGAATATACTGAAAAATATAAGAACACACAGCAAAAACATCAGGAAACTGTATGGAAAGAATATATAGAAAAAAATAAAGAATTGCTTAAATTAGGTTTTCAAAAGATTAATGCAAAAAACAAATATTGAGTTATCATATATGGCTAAATCTTTATCTGCTAGAATCTGATAACCTTGCACTACAGCTCGCTTCTTCAAAATTAGAAAATTTTATTATCATTCTGTTATTACAGTTTACCAATCCCACCAAACATCAAAAAAAGACTTTCCGAAAAACCTCGGAAAGTCCCATAAATTCAATGAATTTTCAATTACTAGATGATTAAAGCACCCCTGCCAGATCTAATAGTTCTGCCACCCCCATGGATTAGGTTGAGAGAACCCTGTATGACAGATAGCGTGTTTTCGGGGTTTTCTGTCATCATATTTTCTGAAAATATTATTTTTATCTGTATTCTCAGAATTTTTGTAGCCAATGTCGCTTATGAACTCCGCTCCAAACTGCACACATTTTTCGATTAAAGTTAGTATTATTAAGTCTAAAGCACACACTTTAATCTTCTTCGCAATCAAAAGACTATAAAACTATTTCATTTATTATTTTATCAGCACACACACATGAAACAATACCGTCTCGCATTGATTTCGATTATGTACAGTTTTCATAATTTTAATATCAGAGTATGAAATATTGTCAATCACAATATCTCTATCAATAGACAACTTTTCAAATGGATAATTATGCTGCTCAATATGTCGAAAATATTTATCACAAAAAGTCATAAAATCAGCAATAGTAACATACAACAAAATAATATTAAATTTGTTACCAGCCGTATCATAGTCATAAATTTTATCAATGTGCATATCTAAATAAGTTGTATTTAAACTATTGAGGTTTAGCGCCTCAATAATTGCTACCGGAAAGTCCTTTTCCTTAATTAAAATATCTACTTCACCAGCAGCTTTCCCACTAGGAGATAATCCCCTTCGAGTTTGGTCTTTTACATCATAACCTGCCGTATCTAAAATATCTCGAATATAATCATTTCTTTGATCTTCGGTTGCACCATAATAAAGCGAATTTGCCTGCAACTTAATACATGCTGATAATACATCCCTTAATACCACTTTCATCTTACGCAAATCTGCATTACTAACTTCCAAAACTTTCTCACAGGTTTTTACCTTTATTATACAAATATTTTTTCCCTCAACATTACAAACCTCATAAGAAATCTCGGTTTTAACTCGAACTTGCTTCATTGCATTTTGAACAATATTATCCATGTTTATGTTTTTATCAAATCCACGTAAACAAAAATTACTTTTTTCTTTTACAATGCCAATAAAAACATATCCATATTTCTGACTACCATGAGCCACTGATTCTATAAACGTAGCTATTTGATTTGGAAATACACAAAATTGCTTGCAAACCACATCGGTATTTTCCGAAACAATTAACTTTTTAAGTTCTTCGCATGTCACTTTCATCTAACCTTTCGTAAGGGTATTCTATTTATCCCTGTAAGTTTTAACATTTTTCCAAAGGTTATTTGTTGAGGTTTCTCTATGCCATCTTCAACCCATAGCTCATAATCTTTTTCAAAATCCAAAGTATCTTTTTCTGCTCCATAATATAGAATGACTTGTCCATAATCAGATGGACGCGTAATTAAAACCATTTCTTTTCCATACTTTTTTATAATAAATATCGTATTTGTTACTTCAACCGGCTCAGATACATCATATTCTTCTAATGTAGCCAAATAATCAAAAATAGTATTTTTTGCTCTTTCTAAAATATTTTTTACATATTCAAATTTATCTTTATCACTCTCCGAAACATGCACAAAGTTTTCTTTAAAAACCTTAAACTGCTGTGCATTTATAAATTCTTCTATACTAGAAATTCCATATTGAATCATAAGTTCCCCGGAAATCTCTATTTCTTCATCATCAATAATCTCTTCATTCTCTTGTGAATATATCTTTAAAATATTTTCTAAATCCCTTTCACTGTGTATCTTATACTTTTTTAATAAACTATCATATTTTTCAGCTTTCTTCATATTCTGTGCAATTTCTTCATCATCAATTAACCAATGCTTATTATCAATAATCTCTTTAAAAAATATTTTTGCCTTGTCCGGATTATCATTAATCCAACAAAATAGTCTGTTAAAGTTATATCGAACAATTTCATTTTGATTTTTACTTAACCCTTGGTTCTGCTTTATATATTCAGTAACCTCTTGTACAACGTCTTTGAGTCCTTTAACCCTGCTTTCTGGAAGTTCTAAATAAATATCTACTGGTAGCAAAATACTTCTCAAATCATTTCCAGTTTCAGCTAAAATATCTTTAAAAATATCATCAATTTCTCCAGAATCCAAGAATACCGTTTCAATTGTTAAAAAATCTCCATTTTGATTTGGTATAATAGGCTTTGTTTTTCTCTCAAACAAGTTTTTATGCTTATATTTTCCAAAATATTCAATAAGTTCTCTCAGCCACGAGAAAGCATCTTCTTCAGACAAGCTTAAATGATATGCCAAAACAGCAACATTCTGACACTCCCCTACCTCATTAGCTATCTCGGTACACCAATACTTTTTAGCTTCTTCCATGACTTCCAAATTTATTTTTTGAACTTCACAAACATTCAATAATTCTTCTGTAAATACTGTTTTCAAAAGCTTCAATAGTTCCGATTGTCCCTCTACTCTAATTTCTTTATTTTGTAAAGTAATTATTTTCGCCATTGCTTCACATTCGGAAAATGAAGTATTATTCATCGCTTTCAAAATGTCCTCAAACAACATATCATAATTATAAATTTCACACGATATATCTTCCGGCAGTTGGATTCCTTTATCTAACAAAATTTCCTTACATTCATTATCTAGCAATAATAAAATTTGCTTATATACATCTTCAATGTCATTATCCCTATATAATTCATTTATACTGCAAAGTTGCCCTAATTGATTTGGATATATCTTAGCCGCTTTATATTCCTCTATATTTTTTGAATTCATTAATGCTCTATATAAATTATTTAGCCATGTAATAGAACTGATGCTATTATTCAAATTTGATTCCAGCGTTTCTAAACATCCAAACTCTTCTATTATCTGAACCAATCTTTTCATATTGAAATTTCTACATTCCAACCATAATGAAGCATACCATTTATGAATATCCAGAAATGGCGCTATACGACCGGGATATATTGGGTTTACCAATTCCCATACCTGTTCTCTCGCTATTGTTTCATTGTCGCCTATAATAAATATAATTGGATCATCCCAAGGATCATATAGTGATTTTCGTTCGCCACTTTCTGTATCAACAATTTCCGCATACTTTATATGTTGTTTACATTCTCCAATAACATCAGCAAACCAATCTTTAGCCAACCAATCTCTTTGGGGTTGTCTTGGTATATGTACAACATTATATGCTTGTCTCCAATGGTGTTCTGCCACATAGTTCAATAAATTTTTATAAGCATTTAGCGCTTGCCTTATCAGATTCTTGTTCTCATCAACAACTTTGTTCTCGACATCAGTTAAGTAAATCCCGCTTCGTGGATCATTAGGATTAAAATATGGGCTGTTTACAATAACCGGGAACGAAAAATCCTCTGTACCAATAAGGGGAAACGTACAAAATAGCTTAGGAACATCCTTGGGATATTCGTCAATAAAAATCTCATTATTTTTTGCTTTAACAGGTATTGCCAAATCTATTTTTTCTTCATGATATAACAATATAAATAATTTATTTTTGTTTCCATTTTCGGTTATATAAATTGTATGCACCTCCGCCAGCCCCAGTTTACCTTTTTCTCCACGTTCTATATACAATGAATCATTTACCTTTATAGAGTTAATCTTTTCCACAAAGGCAAACACATAAGGAATTGATGCATAAAAACTTTTTAGCCCACTTTTCGCAATCTCTATTCCTTTATCATTCAATTCATACAAAAATCGAGTATTGAAACCTCCAGTTTTCTCCAAAGCAAAAATGTCAATTTCTTTACTTTCCTTAAGCTGTCTAAAACTTTCATTTACTGCAGCAATAACCTCTTCCTTAGTTTCACCGCTTCTATCTAATAATATATGTATTTCCTTGAGTGGCTCATTCTCATCCTGCAAAAAGGCATCTACTATTACTTTCTGTGACAGCAAGTGTGTAGTTAAAAATCCTGTTCCAAATTTCCCTGTAATTCCATTGTCCGGAGATTGATTCCTTTCTTTTGAAGAAACCTGCGAAATCAAATACACAATATTCTCTGTCGTAAAACATTTTCCATCATGCTTAAAAGATAAGTATCTATCTTTCTCATGAAAATCAATTTTGACATTTACCATTCCGTTGTTACCAGACACATCTTTAGCATTTTGAATCAACTCCCAAATCCATCGGCGAGCTGTATTCTCATCATTTTTTAGTAACAAGTCCTGCATCATATCCAGTATCTTATTTGCAATTGCTGTGTCATGCGCACTGTTTATGGTAGCTTGCACCTTATCGGAATAATTCATCGTCATCCAATCCTTTCATTGAAAATATATTCATGAATAGCTATGAAACTTATAATTCTGCAATGTCACTATACAAATTGCATATTTCAACACAGGCTCTCGAAGGTCTGACTATTTTATCAAACGAGACTCAAATGTACCTTTATTACCTTCTCCATACTGTGCCTGAGCTTCTGCCACCATAGACAAATTCTGCGGCATATCATATGTATACATCTCCGAGCTCTCCAAAATCTTAGTTCCCTTCTTCCTCATCTCCCGATACACAACCTCCGCCAACGCACTCATAATCGCATTATATTTAGCCGTATCTTCAAACAAACTCTGATACGACTCCTGCGCCTCCATATATCCGTCCTGCGCTGCCGTACCAAACGCCTTAGGGAAAATACTTTCAACAAATATCTGTGAATCAGAGGACTGCGCCATCTTTTTCAACTTCTTATCAGAAAGTAGCTTATCTCTCAACGCTGACAAAATAACCTTATCCCCTTCTGTGAAATTGCCCTTAAACTTTTCATTAATTTTTGCAATTACCTCATCCAAAGGTGTTTTTTCATCCATCCCCTTGACACCTTTATGCTTTGCAGGCACATATACGGTCTTTGCTTCATCCAAAGCAATTTCACCCTGAAACGTCTTTTGCAGCTTATAATATTCCAGTTTCAGCTTACCCTCCAAGTCAATCAACTCTACAGGGTCTTTCGGCAATAAACCAATTAAGTATGAACAAAATATATATTCCTTCTGCAACTCTTTATCAAACATTCTCAATATCTGTGATATGTAACTATACCATTTTATCAAGTTGCGTACCTGTCTGCGAAATTGGTATCTCTCATTTTGAGTCTTTCTATTATAACGGTTAGAAACAGGAAGTAAAATGCTGCTCATCCGCCCCATTGCCCTATCATCCTGCCTGCCTTTTTTATAATACTCGTCTGTAAATGCTTTAATATCCTCATCCGAGTAAATACCATACGCCCGCAATTCCTTCTGTGTCTGGTACAGCAAATCTGCATTTACTTCTTCCTGTAAAAACGTTTCCTGATAGAATGGCTGAAATGCGTCCTTTATATCCTCCGCCTTATTTACAAAATCCAAAACAAAAGTATCTGTCTTGCCCTCACAAGTGCGGTTCAATCGGGATAATGTCTGTACTGCTTTCACGTTCTTTAACTTCTTGTCCACAATCATCGTATGTAAAAGCGGCTCATCAAATCCTGTCTGATATTTTTCCGCTACAATCAGCACATTAAAATTGTCATAGAACTCCGCTTTCGTCTGATTCTCCGAAATATGAGAACCGTCTTTGCGTACATTCAGCCTCGACTCCGTATATTCCTCGCCCTTATCGTCAATCGCACCGGAAAAAGCCACCAGAATATCCACATCATCATATTTCTTTTCCTCAATGTATCGTTTGATTTCGTGGTAATAGCGAACAGCAGCTAGTCTTGATGATGTGATTACCATCATCTTTCCTTTGCCATCAATCTTATGCCTTGTGGTATCTCTGAACGTCTCCACAATAATCTGTGATTTCTGACTGATATTATAAGGACGCAACTCTTGATATTTACGGATGACCTTTGCCGCCCTGCTGGACGGAACGTCAGGATTATCTGTCATAGTTTTTGCAATTCGGAAACAGGTATTATAGGTCATATAATTTTGAAGGACATCCAAAATAAATTTCTCCTCAATCGCCTGTCTCATGCTATATACATGGAACGGATGAAACGATCCATCCTCCTGTTCCTGCCCAAACATTTCCAGCGTGGTCGACTTGGGCGTTGCAGTAAAGGCAAAAAAGGATAAATTCTTATGTTTGCCTTGGACAATCATTTCTTTTACAAGTCTGTCCTCCGGATCAACTTCTTCCTCTGCCAATCCCTCTCGCTCCGCATACTCCCGCAAGGCTTCTTCCGTATCCGCCAATGCGGTCTTTAATTTAAGTGCCGAACTACCTGTCTGAGAAGAATGTGCCTCATCCACAATCACAGCAAAGCATCTTCCATTTGCCCTATCAACTTCCGTGTAAATAACTGGAAACTTTTGCAGAGTTGTAACAATAATGCGCACACCGTCATTAATTGCATTTTTCAAATCCTGAGAATTTTTATCTTCTCCTATGGTTTCTATGGCACCTAACTTATGGTCAAATCCCGAAATTGTCTCCTGAAGCTGCGCATCCAATACCGTACGATCTGTCACAACAATCACGCTTGAAAATATCGGTTTGTTATTTCCATCAAAAAGTGATGCCAGACGGTACGCTGTCCACGCAATAGAGTTAGACTTGCCCGAACCTGCGCTATGCTGAATCAGGTAATTTTTCCCTGCCCCATTTTTCTGTACATCTGCAATAAGTTTTCGAACAACATCTAACTGATGATAGCGTGGAAATATTAATGTTTTCTTTCTCTGTAAATTGATAAACTTATGAATAATATCCAGCATACTATCTTTCTGAAATACATTTTCCCAAAGGTAAGCTGTAGGATATCCGTTTGGATTTGGGGGATTCCCCACACCACCGTCCGAACCGGCTCCATTAGAGCCTTGATTGAAGGGTAAAAAATAAGTGTCTTTTCCTGCCAGTCTCGTTGTCATCCAGACTTCTGTATGGTCTACACTGAAATACGCCAAAATTCTTTTATTAAATTGAAAGCATATCTCTCGTGGATCTCTGTCATACATCCATTGAGTTTTGGCATTATCTACATTCTGCCTTGTGTACTGGTTTTTTAATTCAAAAGCAAACACTGGAATACCATTTACCGCAAGCACCATATCCACCGACTTTTTTGTGTCTGCGGAATAATACCATTGCCTATAGCACTCTACTTCATTTTCCGCATACTGAATCACTGCTGTATCATTCAATGCAGACTCCGGCTTAAAATAGCAGACTTTAAACGTAGTTCCTCTATGCTTGAATCCGTTTCGCAAAACATGCAGCACTCCGTCCATATCGCAAGCATTATTAAAAGCAACACAGAATTTGCGCACAGGATCTATGTCATTCTGCCGCTCGAATGCCGCCCACTCCCTCGGTTGGGTACGCTGGATAAAAGAAATCAGTTTATCTGGATATAACCCCAGCTTCGGATTATATGTTCCATTTCCCTTTGTATATCCACCTTCAGTTGATATGAGAAATGCCTCAATGTCTGATTCAAATTGTTTTTCTGTAGTAACTATTATGCTCATGATTCTTCCTCCGCAATCCATTGTCTGAGCTTATCCTGTAATAACTTTTTATCCGGTAAATAAAGTTTATATTGAGAAGCATAAATATTCGCATCTTTAGGCAAAGTAATCTCTACCAGTGCCTCATTCGCTTCCCTACACATCAGAATGCCAATTGTCGGATTTTCTTCATCAAGTTTTTCAAATCGGTCATAGTAATTCACATACATCTGCATCTGTCCGATATCCTGATGCGTCAGCTTGTCTACTTTTAAATCAATCAAAACATAACAACGTAAAAGTCGATTATAAAAGACCAGATCCACATAATAATTGTCTTCATTAAAAGTAAATCGTTTCTGTCTTGCCTCAAAGAGATAGCCTTTACCCAACTCAAGCAAAAACTTTTGAAGCTTATCGATGATAGCGGTTTCCAAATCGCTTTCAGAATATTCTGCTTTTTCCTCCAAGCCAAGAAACTCTAATACAGTAGGTTGTTTCACAATATCTTTGGGATTAGAAATTACATTTCCCTCTCTTGCCAATCGCATTACGGCGTCCTTATCTCTGCTAAGTGCCAGTCTTTCATACAAGCTGGAATTATATTGCCTTTGCAATGTTCTGATTCCCCATCCGGATTTAGCAGACTCTATCTCATAAAAACTTCGTTCCTCTTTATTTTCAATTCGCATAAGCTGTAAATAATGCGACCAAGACACAATAAAGGGCGGATTTTCTTCCAATTGCCTAAACACTGTTTCAGTTTTTTCGATTGCAAATTGCCTAAACACTGTTTCGGCAATTCGATCTTCATAATTTAAATAAAAACGTCTGAAAAATTCTAAATTTGCCTTTGAAAAACCTCTGCCAAACTTTTCTGTCAAGTGATCAGACAAAGCTTTTATAACCTTTTTCCCATATTGAGCGCGCTCCTGCCCCTCCTGCTGTACCTCTACAATCCATTTGCCAAGGGAATAATATGTCATAAGCTGTACCAAGTTTACCTGTTTTGCAACAAGTTGTCTTGCATATTGTATTAAATCAATCGAATTAGCAATCAATGTATCCAACGCCTGATTTGCTTCTATCATTTCATTTTTGTTGTCCATCCATTCTCCTTCCAATCTATTTCATGCTACGGATAAATACTGCACCTTATGCTTGCTATTCCTGCGGCACTTTCTTTTTCCCTGTCACATATTCGTAAATTAGGGATTTTTTATAATTCTCTATCTCGGAGAGATATTGCTCTTTCTTTGCAATAAGTTCATCTATCGCTGCACATTTTTGGTCAAGATAGTTTACTATTTCTCGTTGTTCCTCTAACGACGGATATACTACCCTGATATCTCGAAATTGGTCTGAGTAAGTTCTCCATCTCATTGCCATAATTCCCTTTCCTCGTTTATAGCAGTCCCCACTAAATCCCTTTGTACGAAAATAGTAATGATAAAATTTACTTAACACTTCGTTTCGAGGAATATATACATCATATGCCGGACTCGTTACACCATTATATTCAGAACGACCAATTGCTCCCATCCAACATAATATAATATTTACAACTATATCATCCCTATATACCGTTTTATATCCATCTGCATTTGAAGCTTTATTCCCTGTCGTTTTCTCCAATTCCGAGTGTTGTACCACTCCTAAGTCAGTATACAATGATATAAGATTGACTTCTTCCAATGGAGAAAAATTTCTTTCTTTTCTCAAATTAAATAATGTCTTAATTCTTCGTTCTTCCCATTCAACAGGTATTTCCCCTATCCATTCAATCCCATTATCTTTCAATTCTCTGTTACCTCGTATTCCTTTGGTAACAGCCTGTGTAATAACAGCTTGCTTTAACTTTTTGTATTCCTCTATATTTGCGCAAGTTTTTTCAAGCACATTATCAACTGTAACACAATGTTCCTCTAGGTAATTCACAATTCTTACTTTTTCATCTTCAGGTGGAATCAATATACTCGTCTTTTTTATTAGTTTTTGGGATATGCTAAATAATTTCACACCATTAACACATTCCCTAATCTGTTTTCGCCAACAATCTGACATAAAAAGAAATGCAAAAAATTTATTATCCTTCTGTGCCAATGACCGAAGAATAATCGTATGATAACCAGCAAACATAGTTTGTTGCCCATCAACATATATAAAATTGCCGCATCCTTGTACATCTTCTGATGTATCTGCAAAAATAAAATCACCCTGATTCACCAAAGATAAATTACCAGTTTTCAAGTAAGATTCATCAACAAACCTTATTAAGTCATCAGATATTTTATAAAATGGATTCAGCTTAGAATGAATTTGACCATAACTAATAACAGCAACTCCTTGTTCCTTTAAATTTTCTTTTGTTATATTTAACCCTTTACCAAAGGAAAATAAATATTTTATGTTTCTTATTTCCCAATCTTTCGGTATCTCCCCAATCCATTCAATCCCACTATCCTTCATCTCTCTAGACATACCTATTTCTCCTCCGCAAACAACTTCTCCAAAGAAGCAGAAATATCAGCCTCCAGCACATGAATCCGAGCCACAATATCCTCTACCTTTTCCGGTGCCTGATACTCATAGAAATATCTTGTCATAGGTATCTCATAACCTACCTTCGTCTTTTTCTTATCAATCCATGCATCTTCCGCATATGGCAGCACTTCTCTCTCAAAATACCTGTCAATATCCTGCGTAAGCGGCACATTCTCCGTATCGCGCAGGCTTGCATCCGCAACAGGCTTCCCTTTTTCAGGATGACTTCCCCATTTTCATCCCGCAAAGGTCTTTCCACCACAATTTTGTTATATCCAAACTCTACCGTCTCAAACATTTTGCTCTCGCAGTAGATTCCGTCCTTATCTCCATACACAGCGCAGTTTTCAAAAGAACCATAAGCCTTTACGATCAGTTCCCGACACTGATCCGTAATATCGTTTCTTTTCGTTCCAATGCTCTTTCTCCTTGCCTCATAACAATGAGAGGCATCTATAAGCTGTACTTTTCCTTCCCGATATGCCGGTTATTCTTGGAACAAATCCAAATGTATGTACTGATACCCGTATTCATGAACATATCCGTAGAAAGCTGCACGATACAATCCAGCCAGTCATTTTCCAAAATATATCTTCTGATTTCCGACGAACCGCTGCCAGCATCCCCTGAAAATAGCGGAGAACCATTTTGTATAATTGCCATTTTCCCATTCGGTGCAAGTTTGGAAAGCCCATTTAACACAAACAACTGTTGTCCGTCACTAATTTTAGGAAGTCCGGGCGCAAATCTGCCTTGTTCCCCTCTTGCTGCTTCTTCTTCCACCTTTTTCTGTTCCCGTTTCCAGTCAATCCCAAAAGGCGGATTGGAAATGCAGTAATCAAATGTAAAGCCTTCAAACTGATCGTCAGACAAGGTATCTCCGAACCTCATATTGTTCGGATCTCCACCCCGAATCATCATATCTGCTTTTGCTATCGCATAAGTGGAAGGATTAAACTCCTGTCCAAAACAGGTAACCTCTATATCGCTGTTCAAATCGTGGATTCTCTCCTCCATACAAGAAAGCATCTGAGATGTTCCCATTGTCATATCATAGACTGTCATTCCGCCTGCGTCTAAATTGGCATCCGCAAGCAACAAATCTGTCATAAGGTAAATAATATCCCTACTGGTAAAATGCGCTCCTGCTTCCTCTCCAAATGACTCTGAAAATCGGCGCACTAAGTCCTCAAAAATATAACCGCAATCCACAGCGCTAATTTTATCTGCGCCTAAATATCCTTTTTCAGAATTAAACTCCTTAATAATCAGATACAGCGTATTGCTCTCCACCATTCTTTTAATGACATTGTCAAAATCAAACTTAGAAAGAACATCCTGCGCATTTGCAGAGAAACCAGCTAAATAGTCTCTAAAATTCGTTTCTATATTATCAGGATCAGCCAGAAGTGTTTCAAACGTAAATTTGCTTGTATTATAAAACTGATAGCCGGATGCCCTTGTCAAAAAACCATCAATGACTGCCAAATGCTTCACTTTTTCGTACTGTGCAAGCACATTATCATGAGTAGGCAGTAAGCAATCATGAAATCTCTTAACCACTGTCATCGGTAAAATAACAAGACCATATTCATGCGGCTTAAACGGTCCCCGAAGCATATCTGCCACATTCCAAATAACAGTCGCTTTTTCTGCTATATTGATTCCAACATCACTGATTTTATTGTTGCTCATTTTTATTAATCCTCCTTGTTTCCCGAAGGAAAATGCGAGTTGCTCCAACGAGCAGAGGATCTTTCCTCCTGCGTTCTTTTATAATTTACCAAATCTACAAAATCACAATCCAGTTTTTCACATATACGCTCCAAAACAGATAAATTCACAGACTCTCCATTTGTCATTTTCGCCATAGTACTGGAACTTAACCCCGTACTTTTACATAAGTCACCCTTTTTCATACCCTTATCGATCAATAACTTCCATAGTTCGTTATAACTGATTGTCATAATATAGTTCCTCTTGCTTTCTACAAATCAGCGTTTCATAATAAATAATAGATTTTATCAGAAGTACCCTTTGCGCCATACATCCGATTATAAGAAGCTGCCCTTGCTTCTCATCGTATATTTTAAATCATAGCATTATTTTCCCAAATAATAAATTTGAAAATTCAAATACCATAATTTAAAAATCAAATATCTGTCTATTTCAACGTCTCTATCAAAAGATTTAGTGATACTGCAATTTCTTCATTTAATTTCTTTTCACTTTCATTCCTAGCATGTATGTCTGCTATCTCGTGCATGACATCTATAATGATATGTGCATCTTCTTTAGTTGGCTTATCTGCGCTACCATTATTTAATACCAATTGCACGGATTTTAAATAAATTAAAGTGACCGAATATCGTTTCTCGTCAACATCAAAGTTATCTTTTATAAATTTAATTAAATATTCTGCTGATTTCAGCATTTTTGAAACTGTCAAATTGTCTTTTCCATTTGTAGCAAGAATTGTACTCCCCTGCAATTTCCCGTGTGGAACTGCAAATAACTCCTTAATCCCTATTTTTTCCATAAGGTCTTGCGCACTTTTCTGCATCAGACTCCCCTTTCTTCAAATCATCATAAATATATAATACTCTTTTTCCAATGATAAATCAGCATATATATGATAATAAGTAGCAGGCACTTTTTTATTTTGTTCTTGCTACTTTTCACTCATAAGCAATAAATGATTTCTTTCCTCACAATCTCCTCCGCCCTCGCCCGAATATTATTCATTCTCCGCACCCCAAGCATCTGATCCTGTGCCTCTAACTGCTCCGTCACTCCTTCCTGCTTTGCCATCTGCTCCACAAGCAAATCAAATCTTTCCTCTGCCTGTTCCTGTATCATCAACAGATGCTTCTTTAATTCTCCAGATAACAGTAATCCCGAATAAATACCTCTCCTGTGGTTTTCCAGATAGGATTTCCTCAACTCTCCCGCAAGCTCCAGATCAGGAATTAAGTTCGGTATCAAATAATCTCCACATTTTTCATACATTAAATTCATAGTATTGTCCTCTCTCTTTCTTATAAGCTGATATCATGCTTTTTATCAGTTTTTTGTTTTCCCGTGTATCTCTCTCAAGCCCTAAATACTGCCTTATGTTCTTCAACTGCTTATCCGCCTCCTCCGCCTCTTTTTCAGCTGTCTGATATATCTTCTTTAGCTTTGCCTTTTGCGCTGTCATCGCATCATATTCCGCCTGTATCTTTTCCACATCTAAAGATGCCGTCTTTACTCCGAACCTTTTCAGCGCCACCAAAGGGAATAATCTGTGTTTCATGGCTTCGGAAATAAGCATCCTGATCCTTCGCTTTCTCATATCCTCTCTGGTATTTCCTGTTTGCCATATACTGCTTTGCGTATTTTAGGATTTCCGCTTTGGCTTTCATCTCATGCTCCAAATCTACAATCGCACTTCGTGCCGTTTTTGCCGTAGCAGTTCTCTCTGATATTTTCTGTTTCAGTCCCTCTACAGAACCGCCCTTTGCATAACTTGCTGCTGCAATTTTTAAATTCTGTATATCCGCCCAATGCTTTAGTGCACCATTCTCTTTAAACTTCTCTTTGTTCGTATCAATCAAAGTCTGCTTTGCATCTGGTCGCTTTGGAAAGGGAACTTTCTTTTTTACAGGGAATTTTTCCTGTGCCCTTACACGTTTTTCAATTCGCTCTCTGATTGCTTCTTTCGCATATCCCACGCCAAAATTTCTTTCACTGACACGTATAAATCGGTTCTGTCCTAATGCGCAAAACGACAGATATTTCAATACATTGTCTCCAAAAGTTTCCCCTTTTACATCATATCCTTTTGTCTGCATCCGACTGATAAAATCTTCATAGCTGTGCGCTTCTCGAATGGAATTGTCCATATCAGATTTCATCTGCGCTTTCCATAAAGTTCCCGCCTTTGCCATCTGCCACTCATAATGTGTCTTTCCTTTTTGTCCTAATGGAATAATGACCGACAATCCATGTTCCCTGCACAGTTCGTCTGACAAACTCCGTATCTGCCTGTATGTACGCTTACAGTCATTGTTTTTTATGTTCTACATTATCAACCGCACAGAAAATAATATGATTATGACAATGCTCCTTGTCGATATGCATTGCAATAACATAACTGTATTTATTTTCTAACAACTTGTTTGCAAGCTCTATCCCAACCTGATGAGCCATATCAAAATCCACTTCTCCGGGTGCAAATAACTGAATCAGATGAAACGCCTGCTTATCACCCACACCAGAAGACTTTAATAACGTATCCATAAAATCATAATGCGCTGTCTCTATCCCACAGGCAAAGGAATCTATCAAAATCTGTCCGTCTGTTTTCTCTGGATTACAGATATATTTTAGTGCTTTCTGTACGGTTTCTTTGATAGCATGGATTCGTGTGTACGCCATACCTGTTTCATCAGCTCCTTTACTTCTTCTATATCATCCTGATAGATATTACACGTAGCGCTTATCCTTGCCGCTATCTGATTCAGGCTTTTGCTGATTCTGCTTAGATTGACATTGTAATCATGTAGTTCCGAGTAATCTACAAAATAAGTGTATCCATATAAAATCAAATACCGAAGATAATCGTTTTTGTTCTTGTACTCTGCATTTTTACATTTGGCATCTAAAACATACTTCTCATCATCACTTAGACGGAGAATAATTTGATTGCTGCGTTTTCGTTTTTCCATTCTCAACCTCCATCGTTTTATAGATTGACTAAAAATTGGTGCTATTGTTTTCTTGTTCTGCATTCTATATGCATTTTATAAGGGGTTAGGGGATTTTCCCCTACAAGCGAATTGGATATCCATTTTGCAGATGTGTAAACGGTGCAAAACCACCATTTGGATATCCGAATCCAGTGCTTGATATTCTACCAAAAACCTTAAACAAAGAGAGCAACAAGTCCAGAAACATATTTCCCGATTTCTTTGGACAGTTCCTAAAATCAGCCATTTCCCCGGCTTATTGCCCTGTCTGCTAAAACCACTCTTATTTCTGCTATTTTTTCCTCAAAACAAATCCTCCAATGCATCCAACACATCTTCACTGATTTTTGGCAGAGGATTATCCTCTTTTTCCACGCTGGCGGCAAAAATCCTGTGCGCCGTTTTCATGTTGCCATATCCATGATCCACGCCTAAAATCAATTTCCCGTTATAATATAATTCCTGCATAATACATTCCTCCAGTCTTTATGATATTTCCAGTCAAAATACGGTATTGCTGGCTATATTTCGTTTCTGCTATTCCCCCACTCATAATAATTTACTTCCGCACTGTAATAATTACTAATTGTGTTTGGCGCATTATAAAGCGCTGTCAGCAGATACGCCTTATATTCACTATATGGGTTGTGGTCTTTTCCATACTATCCAGAACATAACGGATATGCCCCGAATCCAGCTTTAGGAATTTTCCCTTAACTAACCCATATGGATACTCTGCACCGCCGATACGGATTCTTTTTCTTTGGACTGCCACCACATCTACGATGATTTCTACCAGCTCGTCCAGCAATTCATACTGATACTTCATATCCGCTTTCAGAATCTCATAATCTATATTTTCTTTCACAATCTGCGTATAAATCTCTATCATATCCACCTGATCCATATCTGCTTCTCCCTGATTGATGGATAGATAATCTTTATTAGTAATCTCTATGGTATTTTTTGTATTTGTCTCCCCTTTCAGGGAGAGACCTGTCACCTTTGAAGTAGTATCCTCTCTCTTTTTAGGGATGTTCCTCTCTCCTTCTACGGATAGAGGTATCTCCTTTGGCGGGGAGAGGGTATTTTCCTCAATCTCCTCCGGAAATGTCACTTCATACAGCCTCTTTAGAATTAATTCGATAAACAGCACATTATCCAAAATCTGCCCTCTTACTTGGATTGTCTTGAAAATACGTTTGATAATGCCCATGTTTTCAAGAGCCTTTACTGCTTCCGTCGCCTGCTTTTTTGATAATCCAAAAGTTTCTGTCATTTGGTCATAGCTGCGCTGTAGGTAATCATCACGGAATTCCTTTTCATACCAATTAACTGTCCGCTTTCCTCATCCCGTTCTTCTTTTGGTCGATACCAATATACGATGTCTGCTAAAATATGAATTGCATTATTATGTGGCACACCATTCGGGTATCTGATTGTCTTAAACCACACCATAAGAATTACATTTCCTGTAAAATTCATGGTTCCAACTTCATCCACAATGGGATTTCACGTTGAATATCGAAATGCCTTTTTATATCCCATCCTTTCCCTCTTTTCGCAATTTGATATTTACTTCAAAGAGAGCCTTTGTTATACTGAATTTGCAATCTGAGTATAGTAAGGCTCTGCTTTGCTTACTCCGAAATGCCCTTGTTACCAGCAGAGGCATTTTCTTTTATTCCTGCCATCTTGTCCAGCATATCCGCTACCTTTTCCTGCTCTGACGGATATAAATGCCCATAAGTATTCAATGTGATCCGGATATCTTTATGTCCAAGACGTTCTTTAATAATCATAGGCTGAACCCCAAGATGTATGAGGTAGGCACAACTTGAATGTCTTAGGTCGTGGACACGTATATATTTGACTCCCGCTTTATCCGCATGGCGTTTCATCACATGCTGTACTGCCTCCGGCACAACTGAAAAAATCCTTTCATCTGCGGGCAGCTTATACATAGACACCACATATGTTTTCAGGTCTTCTGCCAGAAATTCAGGAATGATTACCGTCCACACAGATTCCCTTGTTTTAGGTTCCGTAATCTCGTCTTTTCCCTTATGCCGGAAATATGTCTTAGTAATAGATATCCTCCTGTTTACCGTGTCAATGTCCGATGCAGTGAGCGCTCGGGCTTCACCAATCCTGCATCCACTGTAAAACAGCAGATCAAACAAAACGTAATATTTACTCCCCAAATCAAAAGTTTCGATAAAACAATTAAATTCGTCTAACGTCCAGAATTGCAACTGCTTTTTATCTGCATCTACTCTACCCATACGCTTTACTTTCGTGCAGGGATTATCTTTTAAGTTGTAAATCTTTGTGGCATGAATAAATAACGCCGCATTTGGTTTTGAAGCATCCACTGATAAGTTTCCTTAAATCCTCCGAATCGTATCTCATTCTGCTACTGGATAATATCCGCTGATGTTATATTATCCATAGCCTTGTTACCTAACAGAGGTATAATGTGGTGTTCAATCATGTAACGCTTATTCCGAATCATGCGCTGTTTCAACGCGCCCTCTTTATCCCTAAAAATATACCTCTACAAAATCAGCCAGCTTCATGTTCATATCTGTTTTTGATACTAACAGTGTATTGTGTTCCCATTCCAGGGCTTCCTTTTTACTCGCAAACCCACGCTTCTTTTTATGCTTTTTCTTACCCTGCCAGTCCTTCACCTATATCTTTGAAGTCCAGGTGCCTTTTTCTGTATCTTTGGATACTGTCATTTTGTAGCTACCTCCCCTCCCTCTTATCCCACGACGTTTCTTTTTCCAAAGTAAAATCTTTCACTCCAATATGTACGTGGTACTTTCGCCTGTACCGTCATATATCCGGCAGCCACTAATTCCTCATTGAGCTGGCGGATAATGCGATACCCTTTCTGCTTTGACACGCCCAATTTCTGAGCGACATCATCAACAGTCATCTATAGTTTGCCTTTTCCATGTCAATTCTCCTTACGCATTACATTTTCTCCAATTACGCCTTTCGTATCTGGATTAATTCTATATCATTACTTATTGCATATTTTGTTAATACTATTTTAAAATTTTTTTATATATACGAATTACATAATATATTATGCAATGTTATAATATATAAGATTTCTTTTATACTTATGTTGCAAGTAAGACAAACCGGAATTTGTGGAGGAGAAAACAATGGATAGATGCGTTGAATGTAGCTTATATAATGTTCAAAAAACTGATAGCTGGAATTATATTGAAGGATATGAAAAGAAATATCGGATTAGTGATAAAGGGGAAATTCAGCACCGGGAGAGCAATGAAAAAGAATGGAAAATAAAAAAACTCATAAAGAACACCAATGGATATTATTGTGTTAGACTTTCCGAATCTGGGAAAAGAAAACTAAAATATGTGCACAGACTAGTGGCTGAATCTTTTATTGATAATACAGAAAACAAAGGAACTGTTAATCATAAAAATGGGAAGAAAATTTGTAATTGTGTTGGTAACTTAGAATGGATGACACAAGAAGAAAATAATCAAGACTATGTGAAGCGGCTAAAAAATAAATAATTTTAGATGGAATATGAAAATTTCAGTTTTTGAGGTAAATAAGAAATGAACTACGATACATTTAAACTAATACATAGCGAATTGATTATGTCTGTTCAATATATAGAGCAGGACTTGAAGTTAATATATTCTATTCTCAAAAGCGGAAAGTTTTATGATAATTATTCTGATGTTGGGAACTTTCCTTTAGGAAAGCTACTCAAAAGTCTTCATGAATTGGATCAGGAATTAGGTTACTCAAAAATCAAAGAGAAAGATTATGATTTATTGAATCAGATCCGAGAACTACGTAATTACTGGTGTCATCAATGCTATATTGATTTTCATTATATTGAAGATTCACAAGAGCACGAAAATGCTTTTCAAAAAGTGGCAGACAGATTGCACGAGGACGAATTGCGTGTTTATGAATTACAGCAGAAGATAGAGAAGCTCCGTAAAAATATTGAGAGGAAGCATAGGCATAAAAAATAAATTTAAATACTTCCGGTTTATCGTAAATACATATTTGTAAAAATGAAGTCAAAAATAACACTTAGCAGAAAGGAGTATAACTATATAGGTTATAGTCAGAATTTAAAAGATATTTTAGACAACAAAGGCATGAACAGCCAAAGAACTTGCACTAAAGGCAAAGATTGCACCTACAACACTTTATTCCATTATCCAGCGGGACACTGCTATCCGTTTTAACACCGCGCTTAGAATTTCCAACATATTGGATATTCCTATCAGTTCTATCTGCAAGGATAATCCATATGACGACATTGAAGCCTTACCGAAACTACCATCTGACAGTGAAAAACGGAATATTGACAGCCATAAAAATAGTTATATATCGGATCGTACCGCCCGCATCCTTAAAAAATTGGATTACACAGAGCTGCCTATGGTAGATGAATTGATTGTGGATTTATATGTATTAGACAATATAACCAGACGCGCTCTGTTTGAATATGCAAAAATACTGAGGAGAAATCATACTTCTCCTGAAAGAGCCGCTGACTTGAAATATATAAAGTAGAAAAATATCGCAACTATTTTGTAGTCACTTTAATTCCCTAAAGTTGCTTTCCACATAAAAAGGCTTTCGGAGAAGTCCCCGAAAGCCTTGATTTTACTGAACAAATTATAATGAATTCGCAAGAATTCTATTTACTCAATGATAGTAGCCACACGACCAGAGCCAACTGTTCTGCCACCCTCACGGTATTTGAATAGCGTTTTTTGAGATATTTTCTATGCTTTTTATTGCGGAAAACAGCATAAAATCATTGTTTTTGTGTGGCATATTTTTATTTACATGATTTCTTGGCACCGTTTTGGCACCAAAATACTTTTCTCCTTATCCACCCTTATTACATGGTGCTAGCACCATGTATAAATAACATTAACAAGGAAAATATCAATTCGTTGTCCTCCACCACTCTAATCAACAAACTGGAAGTTGTTATTCTAAAACAAACGGGAGTATTGCTATTATGATTCCAAATACAGTAAATAAAGCACCTCCAAATTTTGTGCTTTTTATATATAAATCAGAGGGTTCATCTGCACTATAAGATTTCCATTCTTCTGTTATTTTCCATATCAAGTCCGGCTTCAAAAAAATAAAAATACCTAATGCAAAGAATATAATTCCTCCACAAATACACCATAACATATTTATCATGCTCCTTTATCAAATTACAAGTTATTAATCGTCCACCTTCTTGAACTTTCGTTCAAGAAGTATCCCTCGCTCTACTTGGGCAATTCCGATTGTGCGTTTATGCAACACACCTCTATTTCAAACGTATGAAAAATATTGACATTCGCCGAGACTACTTAGCACGTCTCTAAGCACAAACATAAAATTCAACTTGCTTTTGTTTATAGTTTCTCCTTCAATTCTCCTACAGTAATTTTTTACTTCCCCAAGTTCTTCAAACAGTAATCTATTACAAATTTCTTTAGCATCCTTCAAAACAAGAGCATCACAATACACAGCATCAATAGAGTATTCTTCTTCTTCCACTATTAAGCATTGTTTTTCAAGGTGAAAGGTTTTTGCGAAATTTAAAACAATTAGTTTTTCGTAATCTTCATCGCACAATTCTATTGTACAAGGAACAAAATTATCATTATTTTGCTTTTTGTAAAATGTAATATCAAGCATTGTTGTTACCTCCAGTTTCCCTTTTTTTCACTTTTTCACGAACTTCTTTAACTTTTTCGGGTGAAAGGTCATCGTATAGTTTTATCCCTTTTGCTTCAGCCCTTTGCTTCGTTTTTGGAGAAGCTTTAGCTTGGACTAAAGCTATGCCAACCCCTTGCTCGCTGAATTTATCAATATCACTTGGAAAAATTTTTGCTCTTGCTTTAATTTCTCCATAACCTTTTTCAGCCATTCTCGGCTCCCTCCAATCATCTGCTAATATTTATTATCTGCGCTAATCTTTTAAATACCTATCCAGAATAGAAATTAACTTTTGTTCATCTTCCTTGGGATAGCTAAAATCACCCAAATGTGAATTTCCTTCTGTAGATTGAATATCTATTCCATATTTCTCGCCAATCTCTTTAACCATCAGCTTAATGTCTCTATGTTCAGCCAGTTTTTGAATAGCTTTATTTTCATCCTCAGATTTCTGATAATCGACTATAGAAAAATTATTATACATCATCTTCTACATCCTCCTTAGTGAACACCTTAATATATAAATTTTCTGCTATTCAAAAGAACAATATGTAAATTCATAGCTAAAAATTTTACTCTGCCATGCCACATACTGCGAACTTCTCACAGTATAAGCAATTTTTTGTTCGCTTTCTGCATCTAAGACATATTAAAACAATCCCGATTTGTTCGTTTAATTATATCACTTCCGTTCCTCATTTACCACAAAAATATAAGGTGCAGCAACCACTGCACCCCACATTTATTATCGTTCTAACGATTTCTCTATTTTCCACTTCTGCCCTTTCAAGTCATTCTGCTTTTCATACAGATTATTCCGCTCCTTGCAGAGTTCTTTCATGCGCTCCAACTGCGCCCGCACTCCCTCCCGGCAATCCGGCTCTATCTTTTTATATTCCCCTGTCAGATTGCGGATTATATTATTATTTTCTTTTATCTGCTCTGATAAACACACCCAGTCTATCAGATTTTGCACTTCTTTATCCGTTTCGTAGAGGTCTGTTTCTGCTACGATTTTAGCACACAGCCGCACCATGACTTTCTTCTCCATATCCGTCATATCCAATCAATCCTCTCTTTCCTATCGGCTCATTTCAAAGGCACGTTTCGGACGTTTATTTGCCCTCTCCGCCTGTTCTAACGCCTTTGACCGTTCTACTATCAACTGCACCTGCTCTCTGCCAAAATGACGCTCCAAACGCTCCAAATCAGACGCTTTCTCCTGCAATCGGTCTATGATGTCGCTCTGCTCCATGACCTTATCCGTCAAGCGGCTAATCTGTACTTGTTGTCCGTCCACTTTAGCAGTCAACTTCTTTCCCTGTTCCGCAAGCTGTACGCATTTGATAGTCAGATTTTTTACCACCTCTTTTAATTTCTCAACAAGCGGTAAAGCCTTTTTATCCCGGTATGCCTTTGCGCTCATCAATGTCCCCGGCTCTGCTAACTGCCATTTCACATCTTCATCATAGGCGTGTATATTGCGCTCCATGACTTCCTTTGACTGTACCATTTTGTTAATCTCCTGCTGTAACTTTTTCTGCTGTTTCTCCAATTTTTCATTTTCAGACAGCAGCTTTTCTTTATCCTCTGTCAGCGTTCCCGTCTGTTCTTTCAAAAGAAGATTTGAAGCGGTAAGTTCCGATATTTCCTGCCGGATTGCTTCGCCCTCTTTCCGTATCTGCTCCGTTTCCTGTCCTGCCGCTATCTGTTGATGAAGAATATTAGATAATTCTTCTTTACTGCCGGAAATAGTCTGTTCCAGTTCTGCAACTTCTTTCTGCCGTTCCTGCTTTTCAAAGTCAAGTACGGACAAGTGCTTGTTGTGCATGCCTAACTGTTTCCACTGTACGCCATAACGCTCCATAACTTTTGACAGTTCCCGCTTTTCCGCTTCAATCCATTCATTCCATTCCGTCATTCCCCTTATGCCACCTTTGAAGCCCTGTTCCGACAATGCGCCTTTAAGGGAAACTCTCGTATCAAGTCCACGCTTGCTGTTACAGATAAAGGGAACAAAATCAATGTGGATATGCGGCGTCTGCTCGTCCATATGCAAATGACTTGAAAAAACATAAAGGTTAGGATTTCTTTTCTGAAACTGCTCCATAAACTCACATAAAATATCTTTCGCCAACTGCCCTTCATTGCTCTGCACATTCATATCATCTTTATTGCCGATTTGGAAAATTATCTCATAAAATAATTTCTCCTGCTTGCCCTGGCGTATCTTCTCGTAATAATCATCAATCTTTCTGTCACTCCGTTTCTGTTTTTCGTTGTAGCGTTCCAGTGCTTCATCAAAAAGAGTATGATAGACCTCTTTTATATCCGAATGGCAAAATTCCACGTTATCCCGACTACGTTCCTTATCTACATTTTTAGCTGTAAAGGCTCTCGTATTGTGATTGACTGAACCTTTCCCCATCATGCCGCTAATCGTCCTTTCCAATAGGTATATCCTCCACATTCTATATATTTGTGCCGCTAATTTTACTGCGCCAAAGGCGCAAGGCTTTGTTACTTTCCCGAAAGTAACGCAAAAGCACTTTCGACAGGCTACGCTCTATCAAAAGTGCCTTTGCGCCCTGCCGGGGGCTTTCCGTCCTGCGGACGGTGGGCGGCTTTTCGCCGCCTTATTACCGCCGCTTTCCGGCTTTCTTCCAACACCGCAACATTGCAATGTCTATAATCTTTGCAACCTTGCAATCTTCAAGAACGCAATTCCAAGACTGCAAAATTCTAATACCCTGCATTGTTGCGCTGTTACCTTGCCTATCCGTCACTGTTTGATTGTATCCAGTTCCCAATACCATGTATTGTTTATCCGTTTTGCCCGGACACCTAACTCTTTTTTCGCATTTTCCAGTGTCCGCTTCGATATGCCCTGTTCGTCTGCAAGACCAAAAATCTCATTGCTCTGCATGGCATTGTTTGTTTCTGCTAGTTCCCGAAGTAACCGTTTCGCTTGTTCCATTTTATTAGCTTTGGGAGCAATACCGCCTAAGACTTCATCAGCGGTAATCTCATAATCTCCGAGCCATTGAAAACCGTCCTCCGACAATGCAAACGCTTTCGGGTGTCCGAACGCCGCAAGGTTATTTTTAATCTGTACCACAGCCCTTATATTTTCTTCCCCCTCTACTCTGCCGACCAACAAAACACTTCTAGCGACTGCAAAGAAATCAATCGAACCCATGCCCCGGTATGCCGCCTTATTTCCTGCCGCCTTGTTCATATGCCCGACAAGGACAATCGCACACTGATATTTCTCTGCCAGTGCTGCTAATTTTTTCGTCATATCCCTTGCTTCATTTGCCCGGTTCATATCCATACCGCCGCCCAAATAGGCTTGTATCGGGTCTAAAATCAACAGCTTTGCGCCTGTTTTAATAATAGCTTGCTCTAACCGTTCATCTATCATGGAAAGTGATTTAATCTTTTCATCAATGACCGAAATTTTCTCACAGTCTGCCCCCGCCTGTTCTAACCGGGGCTTGACCGTATCGGCAAGCCCGTCCTCTGCACTCTGATAGATTACATTCAAAGGCTCTGTCATTTTCATTTCACTGTCTATGCCCTCTCCTTTTGACAGTTTCGCCGCTATGTTCAGTACAAATGTTGTCTTTCCATCGCCCGGATCGCCCTGAACAATAGTCAGCTTGCCATAAGGGATAAACGGGAACCACAGCCACGAAACTTCCTGCGACTGTATCTCCGATAACTTAATCAACTGCAATTCTGTTTTTGTTTCTTCCATAAGCCCTCCATTTCTGAAAAATCGTTGTCACTGGAAGAAACCTCTGCTATACTTATAATGTGATTATTGATAACAGAGGTTTTCCAGTTATCACAGCCCTAACAGTTGCCGCTGTCGGGGCTATTTCCTTTTTCATTGTCAAGTAAATCTGCCACTCTCCGTTGCTGATTAGGATATAAATGTCCGTAAGTATTCAGTGTAATGCGAATATCCTTGTGTCCTACTCTCTCTTTAATCAACAGCGGTTCTATTCCCTTATTGATTAAGTACGCCACATGAGAATGTCTAAGGTCATGTACCCGGATATTCTTTACTCCGGCTTTTGCTATTTGGCGTTTCATTTTATGCTGTACCGCTTCCTGCACGATTGGGAAAAGTCTTTCATCGTCCGGCATACCATAGTGACCGTCAACAAAATCTTTAATTTCCTTTTTCAAAAACTCCGGGATTTCAACCGTCCTTACCGACTGCTTTGTTTTCGGTTCTGTAATAACGTCCTGCCTGCCAGTGCGATAATAAGTTTTAGTAATGCTGATTTGGTTATTTTCAAAACTTATATCGCCTTTTGTCAAAGCTAATAATTCGCCAATCCTACAGCCCGTCCAAAAGAGGATTTCAAAGATTAAATAGTATCGTGTTCCCGGTTCTATCGTCTGAATAAATCTCTGATACTCCTCTGTTGTCCAAAAGTCCAAACTCCTTGAATCGGAATTTCCCATGCGCTTCACTTTCTTACACGGATTTGTGTGCAAATCATAAATGCGTGACGCATGAGTAAATATACAAGTCAACTGATTTTGTATCATTCTCAAATAGCTTTCCGAAAATCCCTTTGTCTGCATTTCGTTCTGCCACTGTATAATTTGTGAAGCGGTAATCTCACTTAACATCTGTTCGCCAAAATACGGAATAATGTGTTGCTCCATCATATACCGTTTATTCTTCATGGTGCGGTCTTTTAACTCATTCTGCTTATCCTCAAAATAGACCTCCATAAATTCGCTCAACTTCATATCCATGCTTCGGCTACTGCTCAATTTCTTTTGCCGCTCATACTCTAACGCTTCTCTTTTTGTTTCAAATCCCCTCTTTCTCCGCTTTTTCTTCTCTCCTTTTGCCGTTGTTTCAAACCATTGCGCCGACCACTTTTTTGTGTCTTTCTCCTTATAAGCCATACTGTCACGCTCCTTTCCTTAGCTTATTGATAACTCATAACCGTACATTTTCTTTGCCCAAAACGCCCTCGGAATACGTCCTGCCATTGTAATATACCCCTGTCCTGCAAGTTCCCTGTTCAGTTCTTTTACAATCTTGTAGGCATGAGATTTTGAACAATTTAACTCTTTGGCTATATCTTCCGCACTCATCATATAACGGTAGTTTGCCACACGTTTGTCCTCCTTTCCCCTTTTAGAAACTCATTACAATATTTGTATTTTATATCTGTACGAATTTCGTATATTCATATTATCACCTTATACATATAATGTCAACACTTCGTAAAAATATTTTTACGAACTTCGTATTTACATTTTTTCTATTTTTCTCTTTTATGTTTTTCGTATATGTGGTATGATAATTAATAAGATTTATGTTTTTCGTAATTATTCAACATATGAAAATAGGAGGTTACTATGGGTGATGGAAAGAAGCTGAAAGAAATACTTGATAGTAAGAATACAAATGTCCGTCAGATTGCAAAGGCTACGGGAATTAGTGCTACAACACTATATTCTATTATTCAAAAGGATTCCAATATCCGATTTGACTTTGCTTTACGGTTGGCAAATGAATTAGAAATTGATGTGAATGAGATATGCGCCGCCAGTCCGTTCTCCGGCACTATTACTGAAGAAGAAATATATCCCACGCTCCCCGATGGACTGAATGGGGCTCTTGACGGAAACCGGGTAAAGGTATATTTAAAAAATTCACTATATCCGCTTATGTATCTGTTTGGAAAAAATAGTATGCCCGATGTGGATAACCTGTTGACTTCATTTTATCAGCTAGACGATGAAGCAAGAAAGGAAGTAGTGGAAACGATACAGTTCAAATTACAGTATCACAAAGACAAAGAGCGGGCAGAACAGGTAAAGCAAATAAAAGGTTGGTAAAAATACTAACTCCGATGAAACTTGGCACCATTTTCATCGGAGTTCTTTTTTATGGCACCGTTTAGGCACCGTTTTACACATTTTCACTGTTGCAAAGTTTCAAAAAGGGCTTCCCGATTTCTCGGAAAGCCCCATAAAATCTAGCTTTTTACTAATTACTCGATGATAGTAGCCACACGACCAGAACCTACTGTACGTCCGCCCTCACGAATAGCAAACGTAAGACCCTGCTCCATAGCGATAGGATGAATCAATTCAATTGTCATCTCTACATTATCACCAGGCATGCACATCTCTGTGCCTGCAGGAAGATTACATACGCCTGTTACGTCAGTTGTTCTGAAATAGAACTGAGGTCTGTAGTTGTTGAAGAAAGGAGTATGACGTCCACCCTCATCTTTTGTCAAAACGTAAACCTGAGCGGTAAATTTTGTATGACATTTTACAGAACCCGGCTTAATTACAACCTGTCCTCTTTCAATTTCTGTTCTTGCAACACCACGAAGAAGTGCACCAATGTTATCACCAGCCTGAGCCTCGTCAAGCAGCTTACGGAACATCTCGATACCTGTTACGACAGTCTTCTTTGTATCCTCATGAATACCAACGATTTCAACTTCGTCATTCAGATGAAGTGTACCACGCTCAACTCTACCTGTAGCAACTGTACCACGTCCTGTAATTGTGAAAACATCCTCTACAGGCATAAGGAACGGCTGATCTGTAGCACGCTGAGGATCCGGAATATACTCGTCAACTGCACCCATAAGCTCCATAACTTTATCGCCCCACTCACTTGCAGGATCTTCAAGAGCCTTAAGAGCAGAACCCTGAATAACAGGTGTGTCGTCGCCCGGGAAATCATACTCGCTTAACAGATCTCTGATTTCCATCTCAACTAATTCAAGAAGCTCAGGATCATCAACCATATCACATTTGTTCATAAATACAACGATGTAAGGTACACCTACCTGACGGGAAAGAAGGATATGCTCTTTTGTCTGAGCCATAACACCATCAGTAGCAGCAACAACAAGAATAGCGCCGTCCATCTGAGCAGCACCTGTGATCATGTTCTTTACATAGTCAGCATGGCCTGGGCAGTCAACGTGTGCATAATGTCTGTTATCTGTCTCATACTCTACGTGTGCTGTGGAAATAGTAATACCACGCTCTCTCTCTTCCGGAGCTTTATCGATATTTTCAAAATCTGTAGCTGTGTTACCTGCAACCCTTGCTGCAAGTACTTTTGTGATAGCAGCTGTCAAAGTTGTTTTGCCGTGGTCAACGTGACCGATCGTACCAATGTTACAATGTGGCTTGTTTCTTTCAAATTTAGCTTTAGCCATTTCTAAAGTCCTCCTTTAAATTTGCGTTATCTACGCTTTCTTGTTTCTAGAGTGCCGCACCAGGGGTACGGCACCCGTGGATTTTCTACTCGGCTACCTTTGATTATATTTCATAACAGGCAGTTTTTCAAGTATTATTTTGTGTGGTTAGACAGCACTTTTTCCTGCACATTCTTCGGAACCTGCTCATATTTCTCAAAGAACATGGAATAGTTACCGCGTCCCTGTGTCTTAGAACGAAGATCAGTCGCATATCCGAACATCTCGGAAAGCGGAACAAATGCTCTTACGATCTTTCCTCCTCCGATATCATCCATACCCTCGATTCGGCCGCGGCGAGAGTTGATATCACCGATTACATCGCCCATATAATCCTCAGGCATTGTTACCTCCACCTTCATGATAGGCTCAAGGAGTACCGGTGACGCCTTCTGCATCGCTTCCTTAAATGCCATAGAACCGGCAATATGGAATGCCATTTCCGAGGAATCGACTTCATGGTAAGAACCATCAAATACAGTTGCATGGACACCCACAACAGGGAATCCGCCGAGGATACCGGACTGTGTAGCTTCCTCAATACCTTCACCAACTGCCGGGATATATTCTTTCGGAATTGCACCTCCGACAACCGTTGACTCAAATTTGAACAGCTCTTCGCCATTCGCATCCATAGGCTCAAATTTAACTTTACAGTGTCCGTACTGTCCACGTCCACCAGACTGTTTTGCATATTTGCTGTCAACTTCAACCGTTTTTGTCATTGCCTCTTTATAAGCAACCTGCGGTGCGCCGACATTTGCTTCAACATGGAACTCGCGAAGCAGACGGTCTACAATAATCTCCAGATGAAGTTCGCCCATACCTGCAATAATCGTCTGTCCCGTCTCAGAATCCGTATGAGCACGGAAAGTAGGATCTTCTTCTGCCAGTTTTGCAAGCGCTTCGCCAAGTTTACCCTGTCCTGCCTTTGTCTTAGGCTCAATTGCAAGCTCAATAACAGGCTCCGGGAATTCCATAGACTCAAGGATTACGGGATGCTGTTCATCACAGATTGTATCACCCGTACCCGTTGTCTTAAATCCGACAGCCGCTGCAATATCACCGGAATAAACTTTGGTGAGTTCCTGTCTGTGATTTGCATGCATCTGTAAAATACGGCCTACACGCTCTTTCTTTCCCTTTGTCGCATTGAATACATAAGAACCGGAGTTCAATGTACCCGAATACACACGGAAGAACGCAAGTTTTCCAACAAACGGATCCGCCATAATCTTAAATGCAAGCGCTGAGAAAGGCTCTTCATCCGAAGAATGTCTCTCAACCTCATTTCCTTCCATGTCAACACCCTTAATAGAAGGGATGTCCGTAGGAGCCGGCATATATTCGATTACCGCATCAAGCAGCTTCTGAACGCCTTTATTCCTGTAAGCGCTTCCGCAGCACACGGGAATTGCCAGACATTCACAGGTCGCTTTTCTGAGAGCCTTTTTCATTTCCTCAACAGAAGGCTCCTCTCCCTCCAAATACTGCATCATCAGATCATCATCAAGCTCGCAGACTTTCTCGACAAGCTCGGTATGATATAATTCCGCATCATCTTTCATGTCATCGGGAATCTCAGTAACAGAAATACTCTCGCCCTTATCATCGTTATAGATATAAGCCTGCATTTCAAATAAATCAATAATCCCCTTAAAATCATCTTCTTTTCCAATTGGAAGCTGAAGACAGATCGCATTCTTTCCTAATCTTGTTCGAATCTGTTCAACAGCGCCATAGAAATCTGCACCAAGAATATCCATTTTATTGATAAATGCCATTCTCGGTACATTATAGGTATCAGCCTGACGCCATACATTCTCTGACTGAGGCTCGACACCACCCTTTGCACAAAATACGCCGACAGCGCCATCCAGTACACGGAGAGAACGCTCTACCTCCACGGTAAAGTCAACGTGACCGGGTGTATCAATAATATTGACACGGTGCTCCAATGCACCTGGCATAGTCTTTGCATCTTTCTCAAGTGTCCAGTGGCATGTCGTTGCCGCTGAAGTAATAGTAATACCTCTTTCCTGTTCCTGCTCCATCCAGTCCATAGTCGCAGTACCTTCATGAGTATCACCAATTTTATAGTTCACACCGGTATAATATAAGATACGCTCTGTAAGAGTAGTCTTACCTGCATCGATATGAGCCATGATACCAATGTTCCTGGTTCTCTCTAATGGATATTCTCTTCCAGCCAAGGTCGGTTCCTCCTTTAGAATCTGTAATGAGCAAATGCCTTGTTAGCCTCTGCCATCTTATGCATGTCTTCTTTCCTCTTTACCGCTGCTCCTGTATTATTGGCAGCGTCAAGGATCTCATTAGCAAGTCTTTCCTCTTGAGTCTTCTCGCCTCTCTTGCGTGAGAAAATAGTAAGCCAGCGAAGCGCTAATGCCTGGCGTCTGTCAGGCCGTACTTCAATCGGCACCTGATAGGTAGCGCCACCGATACGTCTTGCCTTTACTTCAAGAACAGGCATGATATTGTTCATGGCCTCCTCAAACACTTCAAGCGCAGGCTTTTCTGCTTTCGCTTCTACTCTTTCAAAAGCCCCGTATACAATCTTCTGTGCTACACCTCTCTTACCGTCTAACATAATGTTATTGATAAGTTTTGTGACCACTTTGTTATTGTATATAGGATCAGGTAATACATCTCTTTTTTGAATATGTCCTTTACGTGGCACGGTTCTTCCCTCCTTAAAATAGTGAAGCAGGTTTCTGCTCCTGTCTTTAATTCATCGGTACTCACAAAACAAATGTGTTCGTGCGGATAAAACATTTATACATTTCTGTAAAACTGAATCCAACACTTCTTCCATTTTCACTCATTGTGGTACAATAATACTGCCTTACGCAATATTATTTTTTAGCGTCTTTCGGCCTCTTGGCACCATATTTGGAGCGTGCCTGCTTACGGTTTGCAACACCGGCCGTATCCAATGTACCTCTGATTACATGGTATCTTGTACCAGGTAAATCCTTTACTCTTCCGCCGCGGATCAGAACAACGCTGTGCTCCTGTAAGTTATGACCTTCACCGGGAATATAGGATGTAACCTCGATTCCATTGGAAAGACGAACTCTGGCAATCTTTCTGAGAGCAGAGTTAGGCTTCTTAGGAGTAGCTGTCTTAACAGCTGTACAAACGCCTCTCTTCTGAGGAGAAGGAGCATCCGTCGCTCTCTTCTGAAGAGAGTTAAATCCTTTCTGCAAAGCAGGTGCAGTAGATTTCTTAACAGATGTTTGTCTTCCTTTTCTAACTAACTGGTTAAATGTTGGCATTCTGTTTCACCTCTTTCTTTATTATTGGTTATTTTTGGCAAATTATGCAGTGAAATGCACACAAAATAAGCACAACTCCACGCATGCCTTTGCATTATATACCATTTCTTTCATTTATGTCAAGAAATATTTTTTCATCAGAAACATGTAAATTTCGATTCATCTCATTAATATTTATAGAAGAAACTGCCACACAGCCCGATTTAAAATCAAGCCATATGACAGTTTCAAATAAGCTGCTTTACTCTTCCCCGAGTTCTACAACAGCTTCTTCCTCCAAAATATCGATCTCCTCATCATAATCGATCAGATCTTCTTCTTTCATATCCGTACTTAACTTCACATTCCGATACATCTTCATACCTGTTCCGGCAGGAATCAGCTTACCGATAATTACATTCTCTTTCAGTCCGATCAGAGGATCAACCTTTCCCTTAATCGCCGCCTCTGTGAGCACTTTTGTCGTCTCCTGGAAGGAAGCTGCGGACAGGAATGAGTTTGTTGCAAGAGATGCCTTTGTAATACCAAGAATCACCTGTTTTCCATCTGCCGGTTCCTTTCCTTCCGCCGTAAGCTGTTCATTCATCTCCTCAAATTCCAGAATATCAACAAGCGTTCCGGGAAGGAAATCTGTGTCACCATTATTTTCAATTCGAATCTTCTTAAGCATCTGGCGCACAATTACTTCAATATGCTTATCGTTAATCTCAACACCCTGCAAACGATATACACGCTGTACTTCCTGAATCATATAATCCTGTACGGCGCGCAGTCCCTTAATCTTGAGCAGGTCATGCGGATTGATGGAACCCTCTGTCAGCTCATCTCCGGCCTCCAGAACCTGACCGTCAAGAACCTTAATCCTTGAACCATAAGGAATCAGGTATGCCTTAATTTCACCTGTCTCGTCGTTCGATACAACCACTTCACGTTTCTTCTTTGTATCTTTAATAGCAACCGTTCCTGCAAATTCGGAAATAATCGCAAGTCCCTTCGGCTTTCTCGCTTCAAAAAGTTCCTCTACACGCGGAAGACCCTGTGTGATATCGTCACCGGCCACACCGCCTGTATGGAAGGTACGCATCGTAAGCTGTGTACCAGGCTCACCAATCGACTGAGCGGCAATAATTCCAACAGCTTCGCCAACCTGAACCGCTTCGCCCGTTGCCATGTTCGCACCATAGCATTTCGCACAGACGCCATTGTGAGAACGACATGTCAGGACAGTCCTGATTTTGACTTTCGAAACCGGCTCTCCCTTTTCATCCACACCTATGGTCATAATTCTCGCAGCACGCCTCGGCGTAATCATATGATTTGCTTTTACAATCAGATTTCCGTCTTTATCAAAAATATCATTACACGAATATCTGCCTGTGATACGATCCTGAAGCCCTTCTATTTCTTCCTTGCCATCCATAAATGCGGATACCCACATTCCGGCAACCTCCCGGTCTTCACAACAGTCCACCTCACGTATAATCAATTCCTGTGAAACATCCACAAGACGTCTTGTAAGATAACCGGAGTCAGCCGTACGAAGCGCCGTATCTGAAAGCCCTTTCCGTGCACCATGAGCGGACATGAAATACTCCAGTACGTCAAGCCCTTCACGGAAATTCGATTTAATCGGCAGCTCAATCGTACGTCCCGTCGTATCTGCCATCAGACCGCGCATTCCCGCAAGCTGTTTAATCTGCTTATCGGAACCACGGGCGCCTGAATCAGCCATCATAAATATATTATTATACTTATCAAGTCCGGAAAGAAGCGCTTCCGTCAGCTCATCGTCCGTCTCTTTCCATGTGTTAATAACCTCTTTATACCGCTCTTCATCCGTAATCAGTCCACGTTTATAATTGCGCGAAATTCTGTCAACCGTATCCTGCGCCTGCTTGATCAGAGATACTTTCTTTTCCGGCACTGTCATGTCGGAAATCGAAACCGTCATCGCAGCTTTCGTAGAATACTTATATCCCATCGCCTTGATATTATCAAGAACCTCCGCCGTACGAGTCGCACCGTGATTGTTGATTACCTTCTCAAGAATCTGTTTTAACTGCTTCTTGCCGACATGGAAATCCACTTCCAGCGCAAGTATATTTTCGCTTTTCTCGCGGTCTACAAATCCCAAATCCTGCGGAAGAATTTCATTGAAAATAAAGCGGCCCAGCGTAGATGTGATTACACCTTTTCGCTTCTCCCCATCAATCACGCGTTCCACTCTTACATGAATCTTCGAGTGCAGCTTAATCACGCCATTTTCATAGGCAAGAATTGCTTCATTTACATTTTTGAAATACTTTCCTTCCCCCAGGGCGCCCGGCCTTTCCTGTGTCAGATAGTAAATACCAAGCACCATATCCTGAGAAGGAACCGCAACCGGTCCTCCATCCGATGGCTTTAACAGATTATTCGGAGAAAGGAGCAGGAAACGGCATTCCGCCTGCGCCTCCTGTGACAGAGGAAGATGAACCGCCATCTGATCTCCGTCAAAGTCCGCATTATATGCCGTACATACAAGCGGATGGAGCTTAATTGCCTTGCCTTCCACAAGAATCGGCTCGAATGCCTGAATACCAAGCCTGTGCAGTGTTGGTGCACGATTCAGCATTACCGGATGTTCTTTGATAACTTCCTCCAGAACATCCCATACTTCCGGCTGGAGTCTTTCCACCATTTTCTTCGCATTCTTAATATTATGGGAAGTGCCGTTCGCCACAAGCTCTTTCATAACAAATGGCTTAAATAATTCAATCGCCATCTCTTTTGGCAGACCACACTGATAAATCTTAAGCTCCGGCCCGACAACAATAACCGAACGTCCCGAATAGTCAACACGTTTCCCGAGAAGATTCTGGCGGAAACGTCCGGACTTTCCTTTCAGCATATCCGAAAGGGATTTTAATGCCCGATTGCCCGGTCCCGTAACAGGTCTGCCGCGGCGTCCGTTGTCAATCAATGCGTCCACCGCCTCCTGAAGCATCCTCTTCTCATTGCGCACGATAATGTCCGGCGCCCCTAATTCCAAGAGTCTTTGCAGACGATTGTTTCTATTTATGATTCGGCGGTACAGGTCATTCAGGTCAGACGTTGCGAAACGCCCGCCATCAAGCTGTACCATAGGACGCAGATCGGGAGGGATTACCGGAATCGCATCCATAATCATCCACTCCGGCCTGTTTCCAGAACCGCGGAATGCCTCCACAACCTCCAGTCTCTTTATAATTCTCGCTCTTTTCTGTCCGGTGGCGTCCTTAAGTCCTGTCTTTAACTCCACAGCTTCGGTTTCAAGGTCGATTGCTTCCAGAAGCTCTTTAATCGATTCCGCTCCCATTCCACAACGGAATTTATTTCCCCAGTTCTCTCTTGCATCCTGATATTCCTTCTCGGAAAGTACCTGCTTATACTGTAAATCGGTTTCTCCCGCATCAAGCACAATATAGGATGCAAAATACAATACTTTTTCAAGTGTCCTCGGAGAAAGGTCAAGAATCAGCCCCATACGGCTTGGAATTCCCTTAAAGTACCAAATATGCGATACCGGAGCCGCGAGCTCGATATGCCCCATACGCTCCCTGCGCACATTCGACTTCGTCACCTCAACGCCGCATCGGTCGCAGATTACACCTTTATATCTGATTTTTTTATATTTACCACAGTGACACTCCCAGTCTTTGCTCGGCCCGAATATTTTTTCGCAGAAAAGACCGTCTTTCTCCGGTTTCAGCGTTCTGTAGTTAATTGTCTCAGGCTTCTTCACTTCCCCATGAGACCATTCCCTGATCTTATCCGGTGATGCCAATCCGATTTTAATGGCATCAAATGTCATTGGCTGATAAGCCTCCTGCTGTTTGATTTGTTCTGACATTTGCTTCCTCCATTCCGGCTATTATTCTACAGGCTCCTCGACATCATCCATTTCACTGAAATCCAGATCCATATCAACATCGAAATCATCCTCATCCTCCACATCAACAAGTTCTTCATCCTCATTGAATTCCTGTGTGGAATATCCACTGCTTCGGAAGGAATCGGAATCGTCATATCGATTGTCGCCCTCAATCACAGAGCGCAGATCTGTCTCGCCATAATCAATCGTTTCCATGATTTCTACTTCCGTATTGTCGTCGCGCAGTACACGGACATCAAGTCCAAGCGACTGAAGCTCTTTTAACAATACCTTAAAGGACTCAGGAATACCCGGTTCAGGTATATTATCACCCTTAATAATCGCCTCGTATGTCTTTACACGTCCAATCACATCATCCGATTTCACAGTCAGAATTTCCTGCAGCGTGTATGATGCTCCATATGCTTCAAGCGCCCAAACCTCCATCTCGCCAAAACGCTGTCCGCCAAACTGAGCTTTTCCGCCCAGAGGCTGCTGCGTAACCAGCGAATATGGTCCTGTGGAACGCGCATGAATCTTGTCGTCCACCAGATGGTGAAGTTTCAGATAATGCATATGGCCGATCGTAACAGGCGAATCGAAGAATTCTCCTGTCCGTCCGTCACGAAGCCTTACCTTGCCATCTCTTGAAATAGGCACACCCTTCCAGAGTTTTCTGTGTTCCCGGTTCTTCTCAAGATATTCAAGTACATCCGGCAGAAGCTCTTCTTTATGCTTTGCCTCAAATTCTTCCCACTCCAGATTTACATAATCATTTGCAAGATCAAGAGTATCCATGATATCCTCTTCATTTGCACCGTCAAATACCGGCGTTGCAATATTAAATCCCAGCGCTTTTGACGCAAGAGAAAGATGAATTTCAAGTACCTGTCCTATATTCATACGGGACGGCACACCCAGAGGATTTAACACTATGTCAAGCGGACGTCCATTCGGCAGGTACGGCATATCCTCAACAGGAAGCACACGTGAAACCACACCCTTATTTCCATGACGTCCCGCCATCTTATCACCGACGGAAATTTTCCTTTTCTGTGCAATATAAATGCGCACAGACTGATTCACGCCCGGAGAAAGCTCATCCCCGTTTTCCCGCGTAAACACCTTTGCATCGACTACAATGCCGTATTCTCCATGAGGCACCTTTAATGAAGTGTCTCTAACTTCTCTTGCCTTCTCACCGAAAATTGCACGAAGCAGTCTCTCTTCCGCCGTCAGCTCCGTCTCACCCTTCGGCGTTACCTTACCGACAAGGATATCACCTGCCCGCACCTCAGCGCCGATACGGATAATTCCTCTGTCATCAAGATCTTTTAATGCGTCATCACCGACACCCGGAACATCACGCGTAATTTCCTCAGGGCCAAGCTTCGTATCTCTCGCTTCTGCCTCGTACTCCTCTATATGCACGGATGTATATACATCTTCCTGCACCAGCCTCTCGCTTAACAGTACGGCATCCTCGTAATTATAACCTTCCCAGGTCATAAATCCGATCAGCGGATTCTTACCAAGCGCCAGCTCACCATTTGCGGTGGACGGGCCGTCAGCAATCACCTGTCCCGCCTCCACATGATCGCCTTTATATACAATTGGCTTCTGATTATAACAGTTGCTCTGATTGCTTCGTGAGAACTTTGTAAGCTTATATATTTCTTTTGTTCCATCATCATTTGCAATGACAATTCGATTTGATTCGGAAGACGTAATCGTTCCCGCTTTCTTCGCAATCACGCAGACACCGGAGTCGACAGCCGCCTTTGGCTCCATACCTGTACCGACTACAGGTGATTCCGTAATCAGAAGAGGAACTGCCTGACGCTGCATATTCGACCCCATAAGCGCACGGTTTGCATCGTCATTCTCCAGGAATGGAATAAGCGCTGTAGCAACGGAAAATACCATCTTCGGAGACACATCCATGAAATCAAACATATGTTTTTCATATTCCTGCGTCTCTTCGCGGTAACGGCCAGACACGGAATTCCGGACAAAATGTCCGTCAGCATCCAGCTGCTCATTCGCCTGCGCAACATGATAATTATCTTCTTCATCCGCCGTCATATAGACAACTTCATCCGTTACACGCGGATTCTCGGAGTCAGATTTGTCAATCTTCCGATAAGGGGCCTCGACAAATCCATATTCATTAATTCTTGCGTACGTGGCAAGTGAGTTAATCAGACCAATGTTCGGACCTTCCGGTGTCTCAATCGGACACATTCTTCCATAATGAGAATAGTGTACGTCACGAACTTCAAATCCTGCACGGTCACGTGACAGACCACCTGGTCCCAATGCTGAAAGACGACGTTTATGCGTCAATTCACCGAGCGGATTGTTCTGGTCCATAAACTGTGACAACTGTGAAGAACCAAAAAACTCTTTCACCGCCGACGTAACCGGTTTGATGTTAATTAAAGACTGAGGAGAAATGCTCTCCATATCCTGTGTCGTCATACGTTCACGGACAACTCTCTCCAGACGTGACAAACCGATTCTGTACTGATTCTGGAGCAGTTCGCCTACAGCACGGATACGACGATTGCCAAGATGATCGATATCATCATCATTTCCCAAACCATACTCCAGATGCATATTATAGTTAATGGAGGCAAGAATATCCTCCTTCGTAATGTGCTTTGGTATTAATTCATGGATATTTTTACGGATTGCCTCGCCAAGCTCTTCCGCCTGTTCTCCATGTTCTTCCAGTATTTTTTCAAGAGCAGGGTAGTATACTAACTCTGTAACTCCCAGTTCCTTTGGATTACAGTCTATAAAGTGAGTGATGTCCACCATCATGTTGGAAAGGACTTTCACATTTCTCTCTTCTGTCTGTATCCACACAAAAGGAACCGCCGAATTCTGAATAAGATCTGCCAGTTCGCGAGTGACAACAGCCCCTTCGTCTGCCAGAATCTCGCCGGTAGAAGGGTCCACAACAGCCTCTGAAAGCACCGCATCGCGAATTCGGTTTTTCAGCATTAGTTTTTTATTAAATTTATATCTGCCGACTTTCGCCAGATCATAACGTCTTGGGTCAAAGAACATGCCTGTAATAAGGCTCTCAGCGCTTTCCACTGTCAGTGGTTCACCAGGACGAATCTTTTTATAAAGCTCAAGAAGACCTTCCTGATAATTTTCCGCCGTATCTTTTGTAAAAGAAGCCAGAATCTTAGGTTCCTCACCGAACAGATCAAGAATTTCTTCATTCGAGCCAATTCCAAGCGCTCTGATCAAAACGGTAATCGGCACTTTTCTGGTTCTGTCTACACGTACATAAAATACATCATTCGAATCTGTCTCATATTCAAGCCACGCGCCCCTGTTCGGAATCACCGTACAGCTGAACAGTTCCTTACCGATCTTATCATGACCGATTCCGTAGTAGATACCAGGAGAACGTACCAACTGGCTTACGATAACACGTTCCGCACCGTTGATAACAAATGTACCCGTTGCAGTCATCAGAGGGAGATCTCCCATGAAAATCTCATGTTCGCTGATTTCTTCCGTCTCTTTATTGTAAAGGCGCACTTTTACCTTTAGAGGCGCTGCATACGTTGCGTCTCTTTCCTTGCACTCTTCAATAGAATATTTTACATCATCTTCACATAATGTAAAATCGACGAAATCCAGACTTAAATGGCCACTGTAATCAGCAATCGGTGAGATATCATCAAATACCTCTTTCAGACCTTCATCCAAAAACCACTGGTAAGAATCCTTTTGCACTTCAATCAGATTCGGCATTTCCAGAACTTCTTTCTGCCTTGAATAACTCATACGCATACTCTTACCGTTGATCACCGGACGTATTCTGTTCTTTTCCATTGACGTTTCACCCCGTTCTTTATGATAATCATGCTTTCGCATGGCACTAACATACCAACGTGAAAGCTTAACCGTAAAAATAGGCCCACATCACCACAATAGTGCACATTACATGATATCACAAGCTTCCTATATTGTCAAACACTTTTCCCTATACTTCTATTATTCCACGCATTCTTAAGATGCAAAAATGCTCTTAGAGAAATTCCTCTAAGAGCTTTCCTGCGTATTTCATGCTGCACTTATTTCAATGTTACTTTAGCGCCTTCTCCCTCAAGTTTCGCCTTGATTTCCTCAGCCTCTGCCTTAGAAGCTGCTTCTTTCACAACTTTCGGCGCTCCGTCAACAAGATCTTTTGCTTCCTTGAGTCCAAGACCTGTAGCTTCACGAACCACCTTGATAACCTTAACCTTGTTCGGGCCGACTTCTGTAAGCTCTACATCAAACTCATCTTTCTCTTCCTCTGCGCCTGCCGCATCTCCTGCTGCTGCAGCAACTACAACGCCTGCTGCTGCGGATACGCCGAACTCTTCCTCACAAGCTTTTACAAGATCATTTAATTCTAATACAGTTAACTCTTTGATTGCATCAATGATTTCTGCTGTTGATAATTTTGCCATTTTCATTTCCTCCTGTTTTCAATCTGTTTCTCAATATTATTCTGCTGCTTCTGCAGGCGCTTCCGCCGCAGGAGCGTCCTGTGCGGCCGCCGCTTCTTCTGCCGCTGCAGCTGCTCCACCTTTTTCTGCCAGCTGATTCATCACGCGGGCAAAGTTTGTAATCGGTGACTGAATACTTCCAAGAAGTTTGGAAAGCAGCTCTTCCCTGCTGGGAATGCTTGCAAGCACGCCAACTCCCGCCGCATCATAGTAGTTACCCTCTACAATACCGGCTTTAATCTCCAGCGCCGGCGCAGTTTTCCCGAATTTCGCAATAATTCTTGCCGGCGCAGTTGCATCATCATTTGATACTGCAATAGCGCTGGGGCCTTCCAGATGGGGAATCAGCGACTCAAAATCCGTTCCCTTGAAAGCAAAGTTCATCATTGTGTTTTTGTAAACCTTGTAAGTCACTCCGGCTTCTCTTAACTGCTTACGAAGTTCCGTATCCTGCTCAACGGTCAGACCACGGTAATCAACAAGCACTGCTGACTGGGCGTCTTTGACAAGTGCCGAAATTTCCTCAACGACAGGTTTTTTCAATTCTACTTTTGCCATCTTTTTTCCTCCTGTTTTATTTTAGCCGAAACGGAAGAGTAATTAAAAAGCCTTATTGTCCGGAAGACAATAAGGCTTATAAAAGTTTATTTCACATAATCTCTTACATTTCCTCGGCAGGCGTTTCTGCTTATGCCTTACGGCACCTGCTGTCTTCGGCCGGTTCTTTACGGAACCTTTGTCAGAGTATCATATGTATTCATGGTTGTCAATACTTTTTTAATTTACGGTCACATTTATCGTCGCCTTCTTATATGCGCCGTCCATACTGATCAGTGTTAACTTACATTGACCCGGCTTCTTTCCGATGACTTTAATTCGCAACCCTTTTTTGTATTCCTCATCAAAAAACCCTACCGCTACGCTTTCATCACTGCTTTCCACATACGGATATGGATTCAATCCTGAGTTACTTGAACCATACGGTATCAAAACACTGTACTCTACATTTGCAGCGCTTCCAACCGGAACGCTGACGGACGTCGAACTCTTTACCTTCGTTATAATCTTGCCTCCTCCGCCGAAATGGAAGCCGCTTATCGGCCGGAAACCGCATACATAAACACCCGTGCTTCCAATTCCCTGTACCGGCTCGGCCACAACTGCCCCCAGCGTAGGACCGGATATATTTTTGCTCATTTTATAACTGCCACTCTTGATCGTACCGCCTATACTATCCCATCTTACCTTCTTATTTGAAGAGGTGTTGTATGGCCAGTTTGACACTACTTTAAACTTCGCTGCTTTTCCAGCGGAAACAGGGTAAATAATATAATTTCCTCCCAATTCCTGTGCAGCAATTTGACCCATATAGCTGTTCAGGAACATCTCAGCGCCGGCCTTATGCTGTTTTTTTGCCGGAACAATACGGTCAATCACATACGGCATTCCTACCACTTTTACCTTTAAAGTAGCTTTCTTTCCGCCTACTGTTGTCGCCGTAATCGTAGCCTTTCCATTACTCAGCGCATAAATCATACCGTCCGTATCCACAAAAGCAACTTTATTATTGCTCGTCTTATATGTATAGGGAAGCGTCGATGCTACAGAAAATTTTGTCCTCTCACGTACAATATTGTACTGATTGCCTTCCTTCTGCGTAACAATATTTAATGTAATTGACTTACCTGAACTGCTTGTGATAACCCCGGCGCTTGGATAGACCGTGATCTCCACTGTATCGCTCCGATCACCGCATGTTGCAGTTACATATACTGTCGTCAATGCAGAAATGGTTTTTGCCGCCTTAAATACACCTGATTTCGATATCGTGCATCCTGCCGCATTGCCGCTGATGCTCCAGACAGGCTTTACCTTTTTGCCTGCTGTCGCTGCCATCAGTTTCAATGACTTACCCTTGACCACATCAAAACTGTTGTTCTTTGTATAAATACTTACCGCATTGACTGCCGCAGCTGCATTGACCCTTCCTGAACCGAAATTCTTAGGACTTCCGATCTTAATACATGAACTTTTTAACGTGTTTGTTATTTTCTTTACGCCATCCTCATTTGCCTCATAGGAACCGGAAGCAGCAACAAGCGCAACCACACCGGACACTACCGGACACGCCATAGACGTACCCGCCATATATTCATATCCACCCTCTATAATTGAGGTTGAATAAATGTCTTTCGGATCATCCGTATATAGACCGCTTCCTCCGGGAGCCGAGACATCAATCTCTCCATAATTGGAGAAATACGACAGCCCGCCGGACTGCTCAAGACTGGCCACGGTAATCACACCGTCAAGGCACGCCGGAGCCACCCTGTTATCCTCTTTGGAGATATCCATTGACTCGTTGCCGGCCGCTACCACAACTACAATTCCCTTTGCAACAGCCGATTTCACAGCCTGCTGATACAGAATATCCGTAATGCTGCTCTGACCGCCAAGACTCATATTAATAACCTTTGCATTCTCAGCGACTGCATAATTCACTGCCGCAACAATATCTGCGGTACTGCCAATCGCGGTTTCATATCCATCCGAATCTACGTATTTTTCAAGCGCTTTCACGGAAAGAATTTCCACTTCAGGCGCAACACCAACTCCGCCTTTTCCATTATCGGCTGCCGCACCGATGATACCTGCCACATGCGTGCCATGTCCGACATTATCCTGTGCACCATTTAACGCAGAAACCGATGTCACTTTATTCACTGCCGCTACCCGTCCGGCAAACTCTTCATGATTTTCCTGAATACCGGAATCGACAACCGCGACCTTCACGCCTGTACCTTTTGTCACCTTCCATGCATTAAACGTATCAATCACCTGATGATACCACTGTTTTGGCACATCGGGATCATTCACGGGCGACGCTGCAGCGCCCGTTACGTCTTCCGCAATCTTTGCATCCACCTCTGCTTCCGGAGCATCCGACCTTATCATATCAATCTGGCTCTGAGTCGTATTTATGCTGTTCTTTATATCAGGAAATTCTTCTTTCTCAAATTCAATCGAATTGCCATCGGAAAAGTCAACCGCATAATACTTCTTTTCTCCGTCAGCCTTGTACCAGAAATTCGGATATGCTGCCGGAAGCTTAACTGACATGTCAGCCGACATTAAAACCGCTTCGTATGTAGACATTTTTGTTTCAATGACTGCAATCCCATCCTGAAAACTTAAGAGTTCGCCATCAAATCCACGGGCCGTCTCTGCTGCCTGTCCTTCGTCCTTTGCTTCCACAACAATCTGATTCTTCAGATAGTCCCTGCCCGGAATTGCGCCCTCAAGACTGTCAAGCGCCTGGTAGAGCATACGTTTTCCAGCAAGCTGTGCATTTGATAACTCGAAGTTCACTCCATACTGATCCGGAGCCATCTGTACCTCGCCGGATACTTGGATTTCCTCAAACACATCCTCCACTTCAATAACTTCCTGACCTTCCGGCACATCCTGAGTTTCTTCCGTTGTCTGTTCCTCGGATACCGCCTGATCCTCAGGTGTTTCCTGCTCTTCATCCTCCTGCCCATCAAATGGGGTAACCGGCTCCTGGCTTTGGTCTGTCACATCACCTTCGACGGAATCCTCTTCCCCCGCAGCTTCCACCTCGTTTTCCGCAACTCCGACCACTTCCTGCGCACAGATTGTTACCGGACTGCTCGCCGCCATAATAAAGGCAAGCGCAACTGCTAATAATTTGTTCATCTTCATCCTTATCTGCCTTCCTTTCAATTAACAGAATGAATATAATTTGGATACATTGTCGGAAGATCGGGAGCGCCCGAATATTTTTTCAGAAATTCATCTACCGTCCCTTCAATTGAAATGACAGCAATCCCATCCTGCCATGATTTTAACTGGCCGTTCACTGCATCCGCCACGTGCTCCGCCTCTTCTCTGCTTTCCGCATTGAAGACCGCTTCTCCCTCCACATACTCTGTCGCGCCACTGTGTCTTTCCATTTCTACTCCAAGAACATCTGTACGCGAATCACCTGACTGCAAAGAGCCAAAACCGCCGGCATAATCTGCCGTCTGATATCTCCTGCCCTTAAAAAGACAGAATCCGCCAAACAATACTACGCCCAGTATTAAAATAATTATCATTGGAAACATCTTCCTCTCCTTAAGCATCTGCTCCTCCCAACTTGAAATCTTCAATTACTACTATACACGTTTTTTCTTCTGTGTACAAGTTAGCGTGAAGAGATTTTCCATGTCATCCAAAGAATGCTGCCTGAAAAATCCAATGCTTCACACTGAAGAATGCCCAAAAGCAGGCCTTCTTCCTCCGGTTTTATGCTGCAAAAAACTGCGACGCGGAAAACATATATTTTTCCTCATCTTACCACCATCTGCTCCTCATGTACACTGAAATTAGATTTGATTAAATACGCCAAAGGTTCTATAATACACCTATAGCAAAATAAAAGGAGCAATTTGTATGAGACGTTATTCAATATTTTCCACTGTCATATGCGGCATGATCACCTGCAGCTTATTTTTTGCAGGCTGTGGACAAAAAGAAGACTCTTCTCCCGTATCCATTACACCGGATACGCCTGTTTCTTCCGATGCATCCGTTGGCGACATTGAAGAGCCCCCTGCTCTATCCACAAACGATTCCGAGGTCACAGAAGAACTTCCGCCCGACACGGAAGAGGAGGACACGGTTTCGGATAATTCTTTCTTTGGTTATATCCTTTCTGAGGAAGAGGCACTTGATCCGCATGTGATCTGTAAGGAAACATCAGAAGCAGGAAAGGCTACGCTTCTTTTCACAGGCGACATAGCGCTTGATGATAACTGGAGCAACATGGCGGCGCTCAGAAGTCGGAATGGCGGAATTTACGATACCTTGTCCCCGGAATTAATGGACAGGCTTAACAGTGCGGATATCTGTATGGTAAATAACGAATTTCCTTACAGCGACCGCGGAACCCCCATCCCGGACAAGCAGTTCACTTTTCGCGCCTCCCCCTCCCGCGTGGAAATCCTGCAGCAAATGGGCGTTGATATTGTGAGTCTCGCCAACAACCACGCCTACGATTTCGGTCCGGACGCACTGATGGATACTTTCAGCACACTGGAATCCGCCAACATACCCTATGTAGGCGCGGGACGAAATATCAATGAGGCAATGGAACCAACCTACTTTATCGCCGGCGGTCAGAAAATCGCTTATGTATCAGCCACTCAGATTGAACGCTACGAATCACCGGATACGAAGGAAGCCACCGAAGATTCTCCCGGTGTTCTGCGCACACTGAACCCTGAGAGATTCCTGACAGTAATTGAAAATGCAGAAGAAAACAGCGATTTCGTTGTTGTCTATGTCCACTGGGGTTCCGAAAATACTTACGATGTGGAAGCTTCACAGCGCGATCTGGCCACCGCCTATATAAATGCCGGCGCAGATTTAATCATCGGAGATCATACGCACTGCCTTCAGGGATTTGAGTACATAAACGGAGTGCCTGTAATCTATAGTCTCGGAAATTTTTGGTTTAATTCCAAAGATCTTGATACGGGTATGGTTGAAGTTTCCGTCTGCGCAGGCAGACTTGAAAGCCTTCGTTTCTATCCATGCCGCCAGCACAACTGTCGAACAGATTTGCTGCTGCCCGGAACGGACGGAGAATATGAGAGAGTCCTCGGTGTCATGGTAAGCCTCTCAAAAGACGTAAGCATTGACACAGAAGGTTATGTAAGTAGCGGGGCCGGGACCGGCGTAGAAGCAGTGGAGCCAAGACCGCTTAAGAAACCGGCTGATCCGGTGACACCATCTGAAAATATTATCCTTCCTGAAATTTCTGCCAATGAAATTGTGCAGTGATAATCCAAAATCATAGATTGTGTTATTTCATCTGAAAAATAACAGGCTGTTGAACCGGTTTTTTTAATCCTCAGTTCAACAGCCTTATTTTCATTTCTCTTTATTCAAATTAATATTTTGCAGTTGTAATCCTTATGCCAGGCCCCATTGTAGAAGCAAGCGATACGCTTTTTAAATACTGACCCTTTAACGCTGCCGGTCTTGCCTTTAAAATCGCCTCCATAATAGCGTCATAGTTCTCCTGAAGCTTCTCCTCTGAGAAAGAAGCTTTCCCAATCGGCACATGAATCAAATTCGTCTTGTCCAGCCTGTATTCCACTTTACCGGCTTTGATATCGTTGATTGCCTTCGTAACATCCATCGTTACAGTACCGGCTTTCGGGTTCGGCATCAGGCCTTTCGGTCCCAGAACCTTACCAAGACGTCCCACAACACCCATCATATCAGGAGTTGCAACTACAACATCAAAATCAAGCCATCCTTCTTTCTGAATCCTGGGAATCAGCTCTTCACCGCCAACATGATCAGCGCCGGCCGCTTCCGCTTCATTCACCTTATCACCTTTTGCAAACACGAGTACCTTTACACTCTTACCTGTACCATTCGGCAATACAACGGCGCCACGGATCTGCTGTTCTGCATGACGTCCGTCACAGCCTGTTCTGATATGAAGCTCAATGGTTTCATCAAACTTTGCAACTGCTGTTTTTTTTGCAAGAGAGATTGCTTCAGCGGGCTCATAAAATGTCATACGGTCGACCTGCTTTGCAGCCTCTTTATATTTCTTACCATGTTTCATTATTCGTTTCCTCCGTTCCGCCTATGGCTTACTCTTCTACTTCTACACCCATGCTTCTGGCCGTACCTGCAATCATGCTCATAGCAGCTTCCAGAGTCGCTGCATTCAAATCCGGCATCTTTGTCTCGGCAATCTCCTGAAGTTTCGCTTTGGAGAGTTTCGCTACCTTCGTCTTGTTCGGCACAGCTGAACCAGACTTGATATTGCATGCCTTTTTGATGAGTACTGCCGCAGGAGGAGTTTTGGTCACAAAACTGAAACTTCTGTCTGCGTAAACTGTGATTACCACCGGGATAATTACATCACCTTTATCGGCAGTTCTTGCATTAAACTGCTTTGTAAATTCTACGATATTTACGCCATGCTGTCCAAGTGCAGGACCAACTGGCGGCGCAGGTGTTGCTTTTCCGGCAGGAATCTGTAACTTAATATATCCTTCTACTTTTTTTGCCATATCGGCACCTCCTATTTATTCGCCTGAATCGGCGAGTGTGGTTGTGGCGGGCAGGAGCTTAGGAACTCGTCCCTCCCACATTACTGCTTTTATATTTAAGGATTGCTCCATAAATACCTAATTCATCTTACTTACTTCTGCGAATCCGATTTCAACCGGAGTCTCTCTTCCAAACAATTCCACATTAATCGTGGCCGTCTGTTTATTATAATCCATTCTCTGAACAACTCCGACCGTATCTTTCCATACCCCGGCGATCACCGCAATCGTATCGCCTTCTTTAAAGCTTACAACAATATTCTCTGTCTGAATTCCAAGCGGCCGCATTTCTTCTTCTGTCAATGGAACTGGTTTACTTCCCGGACCAACAAACCCTGTAACACCTCTCGTATTTCTGACTACATACCAAGTATCATCATTCATGATCATGTTAATCAGAACATAACCTGGAAACATTTTCTTCTGTACGGTTTTGCGTGCACCATTTTTCATTTCCACGACATCCTGCATAGGAACCCTGACCTCCAGGATTTCATCCTCAAGATGCCTGTTTTCTATGGTTTTATCAATATTGGCCTTCACCTTATTCTCATATCCGGAGTAAGTGTGCACTACATACCAGTTTGCCTCTGCCATACTGTCACCCATCCTTTATTTCACCAAGAAATTGATGCCATACTGAAGAACCGTATCAATAAGCGTAATAATCAATCCCAGTACAATTGATACAGAAACAACAGCAACCGCCTGTTTCCCCAATGTTTTTCTGGCAGGCCAGATAATCTTGCGAAACTCTGCCTTCACACCGGTAAAGAAACTCACTTTCGCCGTTTTGTCCGTCTTGTTTCCTGCATTACCCATATTTAAACCTCTACTTTCCGCCACTGAAATTATTTCGTTTCTTTGTGCAGTGTATGCGTCCTACAGAATTTGCAATATTTCTTTGTTTCCATCCTGTCGGGATGTGCCTTCTTGTCCTTTGTCGTATCATAATTACGGTTTTTACACTCTGTACATGCTAATGTGATTCTTGTACGCATAATATATCCACCTCCGTGCGCATTTTCTTGTTTTTTATTTTCTGTGAAGTAACCGGCCATTTCTTTTGCTCCACAATATTTTTTGCGCACAAAAAAAAGACCTTGTTTCAATCTCGTTCGATAACTATATCATAATTCCCTTTTTGAGTCAATATTTTTTCAGCAATCTTATTGAATTATCTGGTCTAATGTGATATCCTACATGTATAAAAGTGTGTTATTTCTTATTTATTATAGAAAGGAGGAGATTTTATGGCTCTCATCAGTCAGACAGCACTTAATAATGTATATAACCACTATCTTACATCTTACGCACCGAGAAGCACGTCCCGCTATGATACTCATAAGAAAAGCGAGCTTCGCAGTATATACAATTCTATCATCAAACAGACCAAAACTTCTCCTCTTTATTTGGTTGACATTAATAAAGATGTCCGGCAGTTTGCTGTTGGAATGAAGGAAAATGCAAGGGAGCTTAAAAACACAATTTCCTCCCTGTCTTCCAGAGGTTCCAGTCATGTCCTTGACCAGAAAACTGCTTTTTCCAGCGATGATGAACTTGTACAGGCAAAATATATTGGCGCCGACGTGAATGCTCCCGATGCGGCAAAGGATTTCGAAGTGGAAGTAAAGCAGCTTGCCTCCACACAGATTAATCTTGGAATTTTTCTTCCCGACGACGAATGTGAACTGTCTCCTGATACGTATTCTTTTGATCTGCATATCAGTGATACGGATTATGAGTTTCAGTTTAATATTAACAAAGGGGAAACAAATCGCGAGCTCCAGGAAAAACTTTCCAATCTTTTAAACCGTTCGAATGTAGGCATTAAAAGTTCCGTTATTGATGATGAAGACGGCGGCAGCTCTCTTCGTCTGGAAAGTCTGGCAACAGGAATTCCCATAAATGGAGATTCTATTTTTCATATTTCCGACCAAAACACAAGCAGGAGAACAGGCGCGGTTGATTATCTCGGCATCGGAGAAATTACAAACGCTCCTACAAATGCTGTCTTTTCGATTAATGATAGGGAACATGTCGCAAATACAAACACTTACATTGTCAGGAATGATTTTGAATTGACATTTAATGGAATTACCGCGGATAATTCCCCCGTGACCATTGGATTAAAACCGGATGTAGAATCCATGTCTGATAATATCCATCAGCTCATTAACAGCTACAATCAATTTCTGACAAGGGCGAATATCTATTCCGGAAGTAATATAAATTCCGGAAAATTGATTACGGAAATGAACCGTATTACGAATATTTATCGCAGTGATCTTGATACAATGGGAATCACTCCGGAGAATAATGGTTTGATTTCGATTGACGATAAACTTCTGTCGCAGACACTCAGCGACGAAGAAGAAAATGAACTGCATATGAATACAATTCAGGATTTTGCGGGTTCTCTTGTCCATAAATCCGACCAGATTTCCCTGAATCCGATGAATTATGTCGATAAAATTGTGGTTGCATACAAAAATCCCGCCAGGGCATTCGCAAATCCGTACATCACAAGTATGTACAGCGGAATGCTATTCAACAGTTATTGTTAATGCGCAAAATCAATCTTTAAAAAAGCAGTTCACCCTTCAAAGCGAACTGCTTTTTTCTATTCCCTTATCTTTCCATATCGGATAACAGACTCTCCGGCTCCCATCAAAATAAAAATAACAGGTGTACAGATAATCTGCTGATAGCAGAAGAAATTATGCCCCATATAGCAGACAATCGAGACTGCTATCGCTATTAATTCCGGATAATCATCCGCCTTCTTTAAAAAACGGCGGAATGCAGATACAAATATTCCTATATAAGCAACCACACCTATAATACCAAGATTTACAAGCGCATTCAGCCATTCATTATGCGCACAGGTAAGCACCGTATTTTCTCCCCATTTAGCCGCCAGTTCCGCTCCAAAAAAGCTATAGACAAAAGATGAAAATCCATCCGGTCCACATCCGAAAAGCTTTCGAATCAGGCTGCCCTTAAAGAATGACTTTGCGGCAAATATCCAGGATGACCCACGATTGTTTCCCCAGTATTCGTCGAAAAGGAGATAGTTATTACTACTTTTCATATTCTCAGGCAGCCTGCCTGTTGTGTTTAGATAAATGTAAACTACAGCCGCTGTTACCCCGATAAGAACGACTGCCAGCGCAATCACACGAAGTATTTTTACCCTGGATACATCAATCGTTCCATTCTTTTCCATCTGTCGAAAACAGAAATAAACCACAATGGCAATCGCTAAAAACACCCAGATCAGAAGGTGCTGAGAACAAAATACCGGAAGCGCATCAAGCTGCACAGCGTTCTCTGGAAACAGTCTCTGGCATACCCCCATAAACTTAAAACTTGCCAAACACATTATGATAACTTCCAGAAAACGTTCAAACCGTTTATTCGACTCCATTGAAATCCAGAACATTACAAAAAACATTACGCCGAATGCCACAAACGCACTATCCGAATTCTGAGTTACCATTGTCATAAAGCCAACCGCCGTAAATATTCCACTGAAAATACGGATATACTTACTATCATAGAACCAGAATGCAAACATACCGAGTGGAAACAGCAGAACCATGTAACTGGAATACCATGTTGCCTGTCCAAGCGTGGACAGAAAATTAATGATATATTTTTCATCCAGATCTTTGTACATCTCCAGAGGATCTATCCTGAACCGCATAAGTATGGCAAGCAGAAATACCAGAAATGCCGTTGCGAGGTATAGAAGGATAGCTGACTGATCCCACCTCCAATAACGTGAAACAAAAAAATAAATCAGCACAAAACACGTTTGTGCAATCAATCCCATGTACCATCCGTCATATCCCCATATTACCTGATCCTTATAGGGCGAAAGAAGCACAGATACGACTACTGCAGCCATATAAACGGCCACAAACCAATCCACCACAGAGAACTTAATATTCCTTACATAATTTTCAAACTCATGTTTTCGAATCAATTCCATCATATATAAGAGGAAAAAAACTGCCAGAACCGCACCGGCCGTGAAAGTCACAACCCTGAAAAACTGCCATTTGGCATCTCCCATATTATAATATTTGTTCTGATAATAAACGGGATAAATTACAAACATAAAAAACACATAAACCGCGGTAAACTCCCGAAGCAGTTTATGATACAGCCAGCCTGTTTCCTTTTTCCTTCTGTCCACTTTCCTATGAAGATTCGCCATAATCAACTCCTATATTTTACACATGAAAAAGAATCCGGATATAAGACCGGATTCCATTCCTTCTATTTATTTTTGTGCCTTTTCTAATTATAATCCTTGAAACAGTCTTGTCACCTGGTGACTCTGTGCCATCTGATTCTTCTGCATCATGAAACGGTAATCATTCATAAGCTGATCCTGTTTCATTTTAGAAACAGCTCCCGGAATGTCTAAATCCTCCAGTCTGCTATTTGCGCCAGTTAACTGAATCGATGCTCCCGTACTATAATTAAAGGAATGCTCCAAACCGTTTGTCGAAGCTCCTATACGGCTTCTCTGTTCGCTTACAGCATTCAAAGCCTTGTCAACAGCACCCAGATCAAAGTCGCCGGTCACATTGAATCCACGCAATCCTAACGCACTGAGAGCAGAGTTTCCCATATTTACATTCATACCCGAACCATCCGGATTCGACGCGATATGAAGATTATTGCTGCTGCCATCCAGCAAAGTTGACTCGTTAAACTTTGTATTCCTTGCAATCTGATCAAGCCCCTGCAGGTTCTGGCTTACTTCCGCCTGAAGCGCCTGCCTGTCACTGTCTGACATCAGACCATTCGAAGCCCTTATCCCAAGTTCCTGAATTCTGTGCAGTGAATCATGTACGCCTTCCAAAGCGCCGTCTGCAATATTTGCGGCACTAATGCCCATTTTAATATTTTCACCATTCACATTCATTGCGCCGGACTGCTTCTTCAATTTCTGCGATATATTTAACCCGGCAGCATCATCTTTTGCGGAATGGATACGTTTGCCGCTTGCAATTTTCCCATAATACGATGACGGTGAATGATACATTCTTGAAATCCCTGTCATAATATGAATGCCCCCTTTTTCAACTTACTTTATTTGTATATACAGTATAACTCCTTTCCATACTTTTTTCCAGTATATTCATAAAATTTGTTTTTTATTTTTCAGTACATTACAAATTCTTAATTTCTTAAGTATTTATTTCATGTCAACTGTGCTATAATAGGAGATAAGTTCATAGAAAGGATATGATGAAATGACTCAAATGAAGAAGAAAAAAAGAAGAAAAAGAAGGATGTCCAAAAGAAGACAGGCAAAGCTTATGATTTTAGCTGGTATGGCCCTAATTCTGCTATTAATTATAATTGGAATTTTCTCACTGATTGCAAAACTTTTCAAAAAACCGGATTCTCTCACCCTCTCACCAAATTTTACAGAACAGGAGCTTGATATTAATTCGGATTATACATTTTCTATCACCGGTAAACCTGAAAAAGTAAAATTGAAGAAAATAAAGTATGAAATTGATTCGGATATCGCCACATTCAAAGCTGCCGATACAGATAAAGATAAGAAGGATAAAGATGCAAAACAGCAGGCGATTTTACATACCAATGCTGAGGGAACCATTACCATCAGTGTAAAAATTTCAAAGGTTGTAAGCAATACTCTGACATTTACAATCGTAGATAAAGCAGCAAGAGAAGCAGAAGCTGCACAAGCTGCCCTGGACGCGCAAATGCAGCAGCAACAGACACAGCCCCAAACCGAAAGCACGGGCGAGCTTGTCAAAACAACTACCAGAGTCAGAATACGCTCAACCCCCAGCACAGAGGGAGAAATCCTTAAAACATGTGACACAAACGAAACATTTACGAAATATGGAGAAACAGACAACGGATGGAGCAAAATTGACTACAACGGACAGGAAGCATATATAAAATCTGATTACCTTGTTCCTGCATCTGAAAACAATGATACAGCCGCAAATAATACATCGCCGACTGAAACAGCTGGAAACCGGGCAACTGCAAAAAACACACCGAAGAGTACAGAACCTTCACCCTCCACTTCCCAGCCCTCTGCTCCAACCCCGGTTATTCCTGTAAGCACGGCATCCAATATACCGGCTCAGCCAGACATCCAGACGGCTGCACAGGATCCCGGTCTCGGACAGGCCCCGGAAGACGCCTCGCCTGTTGAGGCAACTGCGCCTCCCGCTGTTGCGGCGGGTTCCGTTCCTTATACGGATAAAAACGGCGTATCAACTACATTTACCACAGAGGAATGGAATTATTTTCTATCCTATTGGGATTATACAGGACAAGCTGAATACTTTGTACACAAACATACATGCGCCGAACTGCGGGCAATGTATGATGCTACACATTAAATCACAATTATTCTGAAATTCCCCACAGCATTTTCACAAAGCAAAGTGATAAATCTGTGGGGTTTTCTATATTTTAGCAAAAAACTGTTGCATTATTAATCCCCTTATGGTACATTATTATTGTATCAAAGTTTTGTACTGTTTCTCCATAGGAGAATCATTTTATGAAGAAACAACTATTTCAAGAACTTAACTTAAATAATGCGTTTTTATTTTCATCTGCATTACAGGAACCTGATATCTGTCAGTTAATTTTAGAAATCATATTCAGAAAAAAATTTTCCTGAATACCAAAGGCCTTAACGATAGTGAAACACCACCTCTACTCGTCCACTTCCTTAAGTATATGGAAGAAAGTACGGAAACCTGTGCTCTAAAGGCTCAAGATCCTGCCATCGAAAAACTGCATGGAAAAATTGACGCATTAAAGAGAAGCCGCAATTTGGAGGAACGCTATATGACATTAGGAGAATGGATTAAAGATGATGCAGAAGATCTGGCCATAGAAATCGCTAATGATATAGCCAAAGATATGGCTCAGGATATGGCCAAAAATATCGCTCAGGACCTCATAGAGCAATCCACCCGGCAAACAGTTATAAAAACAACTGCCGAAGCAGTTCTCGATATTCTTGAATTAAGGTATAGCATAACACCTGAAATTCATCAGAAAATTCTTTCTGAATCTGATATTCATACCTTGAAAATATGGCACAAATTAGCAGTCACTTCTACTTCTCTGGAAGACTTTATTTTAAAAATGTAATCTTATTTGTCCACGCATAAATGCGCGGACAAAATCTACTTGTCACAACCGACACAGTCACTATACATCCACAAAAAAGAAACAGTACAGAAGCTTTGCTGCATATTTTAAAGGGCAGGGCAAAAATGAACCCTGCTCTTTAAAGTCATTTAATCTCTATTCTTTACACATTTTCTCAAGAGTAACCAGTTCCGGATCATCCGGGGTAAGCGCATGAAGCTGCTGCCAGATACCATATGCAGTCTTCTTATCTCCCTGATCAATCAAACGATATAATTGCCTCTTGACCTGACGTGCAAGCGATTTCATTTCATCACCGGCACGGCGGCTTTCTTCAAGCTGCGCCTCTCTTTGCGCCGCATACAACTTTCCAAAATACTGCAATCCCTCGTCAATTGGCCCAAATATGCCAATTGCCTTCGTAAGCGCCTCCCGAAACGATGCAATATCCCCTGACTCTTCCGCCTGTAATGCATGCTTCAAATGTACTGCCACACGTCCGGGCAATGGGAGCATCTCCATTTCACCTTCAAACGCTTCCGGACGGAAAAACTTTGCGTAAAAAGCCATGCTCCTGTCAGAAAAATTCTTCATCTGCTTTCTGACTGCATTATAATTTTTATATTCCGGCGTAATAACTGCTTCCGCTTCTGATACTTTCATCATAAAATATTCGTAGCGAACATTGCCTTCATGACAATGACGCTCCATAAATTCTTTCTTCTTCCAAACCACATTCATTGGATTTCTCTCGCAGAAAGTATCTACACCATTTTTCCACTGATCAAAAGGAGCACATGCTATAATGTCATCCATCTCAATCTCATATTCATCTGCAATAGCAAAAAAGGCATCATCTGACGACAACACGTCCGCAATTTTCTTAAATATCCACCGATACGCTTCTTCTACAGCTTCCTTACCCTGCTCTTTTGCCGCATAGAAAAGTTTTAAATACCAGATATAATAATGATCTGTCTTTACCTGTCCGAAAATTTTGGCCAACGCATAAAGAGCTTTCTCATTATTTTTCTGCGTCTTCTTCTTTATTTCTGCTACCGCAGATTCAACCACTCTTTTATCCTCAGCCAGTTTCTGGGCAATCGGTACAAAGTCTTCCTCAAATGGCATTCTTACCATTGCATCTATAATGCATGGAATCAGTTGTTCATGAATACTAAAGTTTTCTTCTTCCCAACCAAGCTTCCAAAAATATTCCTTTAAAGCTTCTGTATCATCCTGAGCCAGCCTGCTCCACATATACAGACAATATACATTATTTCTACCACCGACAAAAAAAAGATTCTGTGTAAAAATAGGACTCGCAGGGACCTCATTTATCTTTCCGCCTTCTGCATTATATACTTTTACATATTCCTGACAGCACTTTTCACATGCATCATAATCTTTTTTCTGATAATAAACTTCTGCCCCAAACTGACACAGACCAGCTCTTCCTAAATTATCATTCCTTTTATCCCGGACAGCCTCAGCAAAAAACTCTTCCGCCTCCTCAAACTGATGAAGACTCAAAAGCGCTAACATCGTTCCAAGATAAAAAGTCTGTCTGTAAGAGTTTAAAATAGCATCACTCTTCTTTTTGCGAAGCATCTCCACGCTTTCCTTACAAAGCTCCGCCATTTTTGTGCAATCCGGTATTCCATAATATTCCTGTGCAAGATGAGCCCGCGCACGTAAATGCCCCGGATTTTCCTTCACCATACTCTCAAGAAGCACAACATTTCTTTCATCATGCCTCTTTTTCTCTTCCAAATTATCATAAACATATCCATAATGGTCTACCCAGGAATTTATTAACTTATTCTCCCCGTATACAGGCATAAGGTATTCATGTATCCTGTCCACAAAACGCGTATCTTTTCTTATTTTAATCATTCTGGATGCCCACATATCCAGATACACATTACCGGAATAATCCGTATAATTCCGTTGAATGTAACAGGCAACTCCGTACTTGCGGTATTCACCAGTTTTAAAAAAGGCAATTAATTCCTGTACATCGCCAAACCATTCATCATCATCTATATAAAGAAACCATTCACCCTTTGCTTCCTTTAATCCCGCATTTCTTGCCTTTGAAAAATCATCGCACCATGTAAAGGGAACAATGTGATCCGTATATTCTGACAGAAGCGCTCTTGTCAAATCATCACATCCCGTATCTACGATAATCAATTCACTTTCTATCTGCTCCATAATCGGTTTCAGAGAATCCAGACATTTTCTCGTTGTTTCCTTCCTGCCGGAACAGAGAAGGGAAATAGATAAAACAGGTTTCATTTTTTTCTCCTAAAAATAACAGGGAATCGGCAGAGCCGACTCCCCGTTTTTCATCATGTTTACACTAAACTGCGAAATATCTTTTTTACACGCTATTAGCCAAGTAAGGACAGAACGCCCTGGTTAGACTGATTAGCCTGTGCAAGCATTGACTGACCTGCCTGAGAAAGAATCTGGCTGTTAGAGTATTTAACCATCTCAGAAGCCATATCTGTATCACGGATAGCAGATTCAGCGCTTGTTGTATTCTCAACAACGTTATCAAGGTTGTTGATTGTATGCTCAAGTCTGTTCTGAACAGCACCAAGATCAGATCTCTGAGCAGAAACCTTAGCAAGTGCTTCGCTGATTGTCTCAATTGCAGCACGAGCATTTGAATCATTTGTTCCGTCAAGTCTCAGACCATTTACACCAAGTCCCTTAGCGCTCATAGCATCAAGGTTCAGTGAAATCTGGTTGTTAGATGTAGCATCAGCACCTACATGAAGTGTTAACTTCAAAGCGCCAACAAGAGATTTCTGAGCTGTAATAGCAGCTGCTGTTAATTTCACTACGTTACCAAGAGCATCGTAAACAGTAGGAGCATCTACTCTTGCAATAGCAGCTCCTGAACTGCTTGCTGCAAAGTATCTATTCAGAGCGTTTGCTGCGATTCTGTTACCATCTTTATCATAGTAAGCTTCAACTTCGCCTTCTACCTTCGCTGCGCTTGCGCTTACAGCAGAGATAACTGTGCTTGTTGAACGTGATGTAACATCAGCTGTAGCATCCTGAACTTTACCGCCAGTAACTGTAAATGTTGCAATCTTATTACCTGCTGCATTCAGGATATCGAAGGATGTAACCATACCATTTACCTTAGCTGCAGAGCTCGGTACAACCTTGAAGTTCTTAGCTGCATCGCCATTCAGCTGGATTGTATATCCACTTGTCGCACCAGCAGCAGCACCCATCCAGTTGCTGTACTTAGATACGTTAATACCCTGGTTAACAAGCGATTTTGCAAGCATGTTCTGATCTGCGGATGAAGCAGCGGACGGACCAGCAACTCCATTCGGAGAGAACACAACGCTTACTGTGATACCTGTTGTGATATCGATCAAAGAACCAGCCTTTGTTGCACCTGTAGAATTGATGGAGAAGATCTGAGCAGCTTTACCAGCTCCAGTTGCAACTGTATTATACTGATACGTATATGTCTTCGGCGCTGCGCTGTCACCTTTCAACAGATAAGCTTCGTTGAATTTTGTTGTCTCAGCTACACGATCGATTTCTGTTGTCAACTGATCAATTTCAGCCTGGATAGAAGATCTGTCAGTTTCAGAGTTTGTGCCGTTTGCAGCCTTTACAGCCAGCTCGTTCATTCTCTGTAACATATCCTGAACTTCTGTTAACGCACCTTCAGCCGTCTGTACTGCACTGATACCATCCTGAGCGTTGGAAGATGCCTGTGTAAGTCCACGGATCTGTTTTCTCATTTTTTCAGAAATAGCAAGTCCTGCTGCATCATCTGCTGCACGGTTGATCTTGTAACCACTGGATAACTTCTCTGTTGATTTCGCCTGAGTGCCTGTTGTGATGCCTAACATTCTGTTAGAGTTCATCGCGGTAAGATTGTGTTGTACTACCATACAAAATTCCTCCTTGAATTTAATGCGGCTTCCCTGCCGCTATTCTGTTTTTTAGCAATTCCCCAAAAGACCGTACGCTTCTTCCAGGAAAACTGCAGTTTTTTTAAGTAATTATTCTTTACTTGTATTATATATCGGTGCATCCCCAAAATACTTTAGAGGAAATTCAAAAATTTTTCCCGCTATTTTTTCTGGTCAATCTGAGTTCTCCTCGCCCCCGGAATCCCGACCATACTGGTGTGATAGCTGTCCGCCACCCTGCTCGTCAGACGCGCATGATGAATCTTTCCTCTTGTTACCCGGAAATATTCCTGCGCACGTTTATAATTCCGCTCCTCTATCGCACGGATACTTACACTTTTATCAGTAACGGAAGAAATCAGGGACTGCATTTCCCTGATTTCTTCCGCATAATCGGCTCTGGATTCATCCAATTCCGCACGCACTCTGGCATAGACGCTTTCAAAGCCTTCATCCAGTTTCGTAAGCTGTGAAATGAGCATATCCTTCTCCGATATACTTTTTTCAAACGCATCCGCATCAATTTCTTTCTCAGTCAAAATCACCGTCTGTTCCTGAGTCTTCTGAAGGAGTTTCCTTAATATTTCGTCTTTCTTTCGAAGACTGTCCAGCAATATCAGAATATAGCTGTTTTTCTGTGCCATACGGTATGCTCCCTCCAAATTATGATTGTGGTATGTTCTTTTTCATAACTTCCTTCCATGTATCGCGCATAGAACGAAGATGTACGAGGACCTCCTCAACAATTTCCTTGTCTTTCTTCACATTTGCTTCATGAAGCCTTCTCAGCATATAACTGTAAATACGATCGAAGTCCTCCGCCACCGGGTAGTCATGATTCAGCGTAGACTGAAATTCTTCAATAATATGCTGCGCCTTCATCAAATTATTATGTGCTTTCTCAATATCACGCTTCTCAATTCCAAGTATCGCAATATTACAGAATTTAATCGCTCCTTCGTACAGCATCAATGTCAGCTCCGCCGGCGATGCTGTCATCACTTTATTCTTATTGTACTGCATAAATGCATTATTCATCTGCATAATAGAACCCTCCTTGCTTCTATCTGCCGTTAATTATAATCATGAACCAAAGAGCGATGCAAGTGCACTTTGCTGGGAATTCATTGCCGCAAGCGCCTTTTCCATTGCGGTAAACTGCTTATAGTATCGATCTTCCATACGCTGAAGTTTCTCTTCCTGAGCCTTGATCTTCTCCTTATAATCGTCATATTCCGACGCCATGCGCTTATCTTCATATACCTTATTACGACTGCTATAATCTGTACTCTTCATATGTTCATACATATTCTGGTACATATTATTCGCAAGTTTTGTGAAGAATTGCATCACACCGTCAGCGTCCTGAGCAATCGCAGCCCTCAGCTTATCTTCATTCCCTGACGTATCATCATCATCTTTATCTCCGTCAATATGGAAAACGCCGTGCTCATTATCTTTGGCGCTGAAATAGCCAAGCGTACTGATTCCAAACAGAGATAAACTATATTGTTTGCCGTCAATTTCAAAACTTTCCAGCATACTGTTTTTAAGCGTGCTTGTAACGGTGCTAAGCGTCTGATCTCTGCGAAGAAGTGAGTCTTTGATCTTCTTTTCCCACTTTTCAACTTCCGAATCACTCAGCGCCTCTTTCTCTTCATCTGTCAGCGGATCATAACCCTTTGCGGAATCTGCATTATACAGAGAATCCATTTCTTTGATCAGTTCACCGTACTCTTTAATGAACCCTTTGATCATATCATAAATTCCGTCCACGTCATCCACAGTGCTTATGGTTGTCGTCTGATACTGACCATTTGCAAGCTTCTCTGACACATCCTGTGCTGTTATCGTGAGTCCGTTGATTGAGAAATTATTTGATGTTGACCTGAACTCGGCGCCATTCAGTTCAATAATCGCATCCATACCATAAATACGAACTGCGCCAGCTTCCTCAGCCTCTTTTACTACTTTTTGAGCATCTGTACGCTTAGACTCATAAGTTTCTTTCAGCTTCGCAGTCGCCACTATTTTACCTGTGCCGTCATCTTCAAACAATAGCTTGTCAGCATCTCTCTGCTCTTCAAAAGAATGAATCACACCGTCATTGCCATTCTCACCGGCAAGCGCTTTCAGGCGGTCTTCATTATCCTGTGTCCAGGTTGCACCTGCAACTCCGTTATCAAAATCCTGCTTTTTCTGAAGCAACTCATCTTTTTCTTTTGTCAGAACATCAATTTTTGACTGCAGCAGAGCAGCTTCATCTGCATATCTCTGTGCCGCTGCATTTGCCTCATCCGTAAGCTCTGCATCGGTCATATTCGCCCATTTCAAATCTTCTGTCGTAGGCGTATAAAGACCAAGTTTCTTCAACGCATTGGCATCACCGGTAAGTGTAAAATCACCCTCGGAACCGCTTTTTCTTGAGCTGATAAAGAATCTCTGATTATCCGCATCAAAGCTGGCATCAACGCCCGCATTTCTGAGTTCAGACACTAACCCATCCACTGTCGTTGCACCTGTAAGCTTAATCGTTTTATCATTTACTTTAATTTCAGCTGTTCCACCAGGTCCGACAACCCCCAACTGGAACATGGTTGTCTCTGATGTCGCCTCTCTCTCAAGTTTTGCACCCGTCAGATATCCTGACTTTGCAAGCTGTTTTACGGCAAGCGTCTGCGTTCCGCTAACTGCATTGGAAGCGCCGGAAACAGAAGCAATCCTTGAATCCGCAATCGTCGTCTTCTTCTTTTTGAAGCTTGACTCCCATCTCATATTATCAAGCGTTTTATTCCAGAATTTATATATCTTGTCGTTCAAATCCTTCCAGGCTTCCTGCTTCCATTCAAGCTTTGTCTGAGATTTCTCAAGCTTTTCCTTCTTCAAGCTCTGCGCTTTCATTAATTCCTGAATGATCGAGTCCGTATCAAGTCCCGAATTCATACCTGTAATTCTAATCATACTAAACCTCCATGCTGCCAACAACCCAAAAATCAGGGCGTCGACACAAATTTGACGATTGAAACATCATGATTTTTCAATCTAACACCTGCATCTTTTTAAAGTCTCTCATCCACGAGCAAACCGGCAAGTTCCCATACCTTCGCAATCATATCAAGAGTCTTCTCCGGAGGGAATTCTTTAATTACCTTTTTACTGTCCTTATCCACGATTTTAATTGTAATCCTGTGTGTATCATCATGGATACCAAACTGACATTCCGAATTTTTCATCTGCTTATTCAGATTTTCAACATACTTTTTAATCTTATCGGAATCATCAACGTTTGTCTTTTCTTCCTGGCGGCCTCTTTCTTCATTTTCATTCCCATCTTCCGCCTCATTCTTTTTCTCTTCCAGTTTGTCAACAGTTGCTGTCGTCGCATCGATAAAGTTTACCGTGTCCTGTGTCGATTTTCCATCCGTGTTCTCCACTACAGGTTTTACCGGTGTCAGCCGCTGTACTGCCTCCGCCTGATATGTCATTGCGCTCGCTGCTGGCTCAATTGCCATAATTACCACCTCCATGTGAAATTTCTAACGCATTATATAATGTTCTGTCTGATATATCGACAAAAATACACCAATTATTAACATCAGTCAAACAAGTTTTTCAAAGCATCTCCGTCAGCGTTCATTGCCTCCTTATTTGCTTCCTGAATCTGCAGGTAGACTTCCTTACGATATACCGGAACCTCTTTCGGTGCGGATATACCTATTTTTATCTGATCACCTTTGATATCAAGGACCGTAATTTCTATATTATTATTGATTACGATTGCTTCATTCTTTTTCCTCGATAATGCCAGCATATTAATCCCCTCCCTTTTTCCTGAGGATTTCATATACCGGGTATCTCACCTGATATTCGTCTCCCTCTATAATAATCTGACAACCTCTGCGTTCCGATGCGTTGATTATGACAGGAGCCTTCAGATTCACTGTCATTTTCTCAATTTCTTTCGGTACGGTGATCGTTGTAAGCACCAGCATGTTATCAGGTGTACATTCTCCCAACGGCTTTAAAAGTTCCTCCTCCACCTGCGGATTGTAATCAGCCTTTACCACCAGAGGATCAATTACCGGGAGAGCAAATGCAGGCTCCTGGATTGAAACAAGCCAGCTAAGCGCCGCATCTGGTTTTTCCGAATTATGCATCAATGTAAAATCCTGCAAATCAGGAAAGCCAACGATACCATCCTCGAAATGAATAATCTTATGATCGTCAATTGTCACTTCGCCAAATACTTTTGTTTTAATTACCATATTCCCTCTCCGTTTATTTCACACGCCAATCGCCTACAGATAATTCAGAAGCGACTGCTGCGCTATTTTGGCTGTCGCCATAAGAGCTGCCTCGTAGGCAAGTTCTGCCTGCTTAATATCTGTCATAATCGATATTTCATCCACGTTTTCATTATTATCCGCAAGTTCCTGAACCGTCGTCTTAAGCTCCAGAAGACGATCTTCCACCAGACCCAGACGGGCCTGTCTGTCACCAACCTGCTCACCCGCAAGCGTAGCTGTATGAACATACCCCTCAAAAGTTGTCTGACCATGCTCAAACATTTTCTGCATCTTATCGCTTACATACGTCAACTCTTTCTTGGCCGCATCAAGCAGTTTATTCAAAACCGCCTTGTCGTCGTCACTTAAAGACGTATCCTTAAGTTTATTTTCAATCGTCTCCACTTTATCTTCCGCGGCATAAACATCCTCAATGGCGCCGACCATCTCATCAATATCACGCCCTATCGCGTGAAGAAATATATCCGATGCCAGAGTATTCACACGCATCGACTGATTTGCACTCACATCATAGCAGATCTCCTGATCATGCGAAGTATAATTAATCCACTTACGCTCATCCGGATCCGTCTGGTCCTTACAGTCAAAATAATGCTCCGGCCGAAGATCACCTTTACGCCAGTCAGATTTATCGTAGGCAAATTCTATCGTATCAATACCATCAATGTTTTTCAGACCGCTCAACGTATTCGCCACATTGGTTCCGAGAATCAACTCACCCGTCTCCGGTATAAAATGAATGTCGTCATCCCCTACTTTATACGCAGCATCTTTCGCATCAGCGCCATCTGCAATACTTGTAACTGTCACATCCAGCGTTTTTTCCGCATAAGCATTCTTCACTTTACCGGATGCCGTCAGAGTCGCAAAATCTCCGCTTCCGTTGCCGATCGTATACGTCCCGTCTTCATTTACGGTGCATACCGCAAGCGGGTCCATCTCCGACGTATTGCCGGTTGCATCTTCAACGATGAACTTTCCATCTGATTTCCCTGTAATCGTTCCCGTCGTTACGGCACCTGCTGCATCCGTAATCGTTACGGTGCCGGTTACCCCTCCATTGGCATTCTCTGTCGTTACGGTCTCTCTTATCTGCGTGCCGTTGGCATCTGTTCTTGTTTCCGTTACCGTTACTGCGCCTGTTGTAGCATCCGTCTTGACATCGGTTGTTGTCGTTGCCGTCGGATTTCCGGCTGCATCATATTCCGTCCTCGTTACCTTACTTAGCTCATATTTTCCGTCTTTCCCACGTGACAGCTCATAGCTGACTTCTTCCTGCAGCGCACCGTCTGCATCTTCTTTCCGGCTGGTTACCGTAAGAGAATTACCGTTTACAACGGAAGTAGCTTTGAAAGATTCCCTGTAAATCAAATTCTTTGCCTGACCAAAAGCCTTATCAAGATCATCATACGAAAGCCTGATTCTTGTTACAGTGTTATCCTGTACACTATTTTCCACCTCATCAATATCTATATTGGTTCCGGCAAGTTTATCGTAGTCTACAATATGAGTTTTTTTGTCTAGTTTGCCTGATATATACTTAAGCGCTTCCAGATCTGAGGCATTAAATCCCTCTGTAATATCTTTGTATGCGACCATTTCATCCTTCTGAAATGTCACCTTTGAAGCCGTACGGTAACCGGTAAAAATCGTACGGTCCGCATAATCCGCATCCGAATTTGCATAAACCTGATCTCTTGCCGCCTTCAGTGCATCCAGAATCGCCTTACGGCTCTCAGGCGTATGCGTTCCATTCGCCCCGTTCGTAAAATTTGCCTTGATCGATTCAAGAATCTCTTTTGTCTTATCCACTGCTCCCCTCGTAGCATCAAGCCATGCATCCGCATCCTTTACATTCTTGTCGTGGAACTGTGTCACCTGTGCAAGGCTCGAGCGCAGCCTCAGCGCACGGATCGCAACAATCGGATCATCGGACGGTCGGTTAATCTTCTTACCTGTTACCTGCTGAGTATTCAGCTTGTCAAGATAAACCTTGTTCTTATTCATATTTGTAAGCGAATTTCTATGCATAATTGAATTTGTAATTCTCATTTTTTCTCCTCTCATTCTGCCGCTCATGCGGCAGCACATATCCGGATGTGAGACTCAGAGTTTCCTGAGTAAACCGCCTTTCACGCGAACAGAGATTGCAAAATAGTTCAAAAGCTCTTCTCACATTATACGCCAGTCTGCAGGATCAATCGGTCATACACTTCCGTCATTATCTGTATCATCTTCGCCGAAAGATCGTATGCATGTTGGAATTTCACAAGGTTAATGCCTTCTTCATCCTCGTCAACGCCTGATACAGACATTCTCTGCGTAGAAATCGCAGCATCAATATTCTCATAGTTCTCCTCAAATGAATAGGCGCTTGACGAATTTAACGCCACATCTCCTAAAATAACCTGAAGAAATTCGGAAGAACTGCACCCTCGGAATACCATCATGTCTTTATTCGTACGAATCTGTTCCAGTTCCTGAACAATATCATTCGCATCCAAATGTGTATCTCCGTTTGTTGCTGTGGTAGACATTTTCCGGGGATCCTTGACAATTTCCGTGTTTACGCTGAATGTAGCAGCCGTCATCTGATAATAGGAATCATCCTTCGTACTGACTTTTGTCGAATGACCATTCATAAAATTATATTCGTGTTCTGAATCGGTAGGATCTTTTGCCACAAAAAAGCTTCTGAAATCAAGAAGATTTCCATCGTCATCATACTTTGCAAGCTTCTCGCCGTACATATCCTCACCCTTGCCTTCAACGTCATTAAACGCCCGCGCAAAGTTACGCACCCACTCATTCATCTGAGCCATATAATAAGGAACGCCCTGATAATCAACCGGCTTTCCGATCTGTGCCTTCTGATTGACTCTGTTCATCAGCTCAATTGTCGGAACTTCCTGAAGCTCATCCGATTCAAGCTGGAATGTATATGTATATTCCATTTTCGGTTTTAATGTATCAGGATCAATAACCGGCTGATTCGTACCGGGGTCAATCACTTCTTTCGCTTCATAAGTCCAGCCCGAATACTTATAGGATATTCCATTGATCATGATGCTGCCGGTCGAATTCAGTTTCGTTTTGTTAAGGTCGGTAAGATATTCTTTATCAACCTGAACTTTCATTTCCGTAACAACATCTTTTTGAACAGGATTACCGTTCTCGTCTTCCACAGTCACAGTGTCTTTCGTACACTCCGTAATCGTACCATGAAAATATTCGTCATTATTACCGTCACGCATTTCAAACAGCCCCTTCAGTTCACCGCTTGATGCATTTCCGGTAGGTTCGAACTTCATACCCGTATGTTTCCAGTAAATATCGTAAAGACCTTCTGCATCTGACTGGTTTACTTTATTTCCAACTTCTCTGGAAACGCAATACAACTCTTTACGCTCATATCCGTCAACCAGTGTGTGCCCGCCATCAATACTGACAATATAACGGTTCATTCCTGTCGGATTATCCGGATCATTCGTATTGTAAACCGGGATCTCCGTTACCTCTACACTCACAATCGCTGAGAGCTGATCAATCAGCAGGTTTCTCTTGTCACGCAGATCGTTTGCCATAGTCCCTCTTACCTCGACCATATTGATCTGCTGGTTCAGGGTAGCAATCTGTGTCGAAATCGAATTGATTTCATCCACCTTATCCCTGATTTCTTCGTTTACATCTTTCTGCAAACGCTCAAGGTTTGAAGCCATTTCATTGAAATACTCAGTAAGACTGCCGGCAGTTCCGACAAAAGAATTGCGGACACTCACATCACCGGGATTATCCTCAAGGCTCTCCATTGCAGTTTCAAAGAAATTTTTGTTAAAAATACTGTTAAATCCGAGAACCTGCCTGTCTTTATCATCGTTATCCTTGAAATAATTCTCAATCTGCTTCATATAAACCGACTTCATCGAATACTGTCCGAGAGCCGAACGATTATTCCAGTATTTGATATCATAATATACATTCCGTATCTGCTCTATGGATACGGTTTCCACACCGGCGCCTGCCATTCCATATTTCATATGTGTACGGAGCGCTCTTGCAGCAGTCTGTGTAACTTCCTGCCTCGTATACCCTTTTGTCTTTACATTCGATATATTATGACCTGTCGTATTCAGCGCCGCCTGATAATTTAGCAGGCCGGAATACCCAATAGTTAATCCAAAAAATGTTGATGGCATATCATGTCACTCCTATCCTAATCTCTCAATCACATGTGCGAGCATCTCATTAATCACGTTGAAATAACGGCTCGATGCATTATACGCATTCTGAAATTTAATCATATTGGTCAGTTCCTCACTGTCGGAGACTCCGACCAGCTGCTGCCTTGACGCATCAATTGATTCGGCCGCCTGCATCTCATTCGATGCCATTCCCTCGTAAACCGAACCCAATGTACCCAGCGATCCCACAAAATTGTTATAATACTCCATATACGTATATTTCGTTTCATTGTTCGGATTTAACGGTGCAAACTCCTTGCCGAATAATGCCACAAGCGCATCCGCCATTTCCTGATTTTCACTGCCATCCGGCTTTCTGAACCCGGTCGTATATGAACCGTCTTCACATTTTGTAGCTCCGAGATACGTATACTGCTGAAGAAGCAGCGGGTTGATCTTCAGGTTAGAAACCGTATAAAGAGTCGGAGGACTGTCGGGGTCTTCCTCTGTCGTCACATCATCAACGCCTTTTCTGAGGAACAGATCAAATCCCGACACTTTTGTCACCATCACAGGATTACCGTCTTTATCAAGAACCGGATTCCCATTGTCATCCAGTTTTACTTCATTTGTTACTGTTCTTGGGTTTAACACTTCATTGATACTTGTCACTATATCATGAATCAGCCGGTCAAATTCAGCCATGGTATTTACCATAAGGGAAGGTGCAACATCCCTATTATAAATATCCTTAGCCTCATTGTATTCGTAAAGCGCTTTGCTGTATTCGGTATCATCCGCATAATCTTCACGCACCGGCCGCACCGGGAGATCCGCATAAGTTCCACGGCGGTCGCCCCTCGCAAGAAGCAGCGCTTTCAGACTTCCGATATCTGTGCCATGCTCCATTGAAACCTTCTGCTGTAAGTTGAAAACCGCATTGTTTTCATCCCGCGGCCAGACTACATTATAGAAGCCCGTCTGCGCATCCTGAGTCGTTCCCATATGGTTGACGTAACTCTGTTTCACAAAATCACGGCCCTCCACCTGGACAAGCACCGCACCATAAATATTTTCCTCAAAAGATATCGATGCCATCGTTCCCAGCTCATCAAGAAGCTGATTTCTGACATCACGATAGTCATTTGCCGACTCAATTCCGCCCGCTTCTATCGCTACAATCTTCTGATTCAGCTCATAGATCTGATCGCCATATTTATTAATCTTATCCACCATATCTTTTATCTGTCCGTTCAGGTTATCCTGATACGAACAAAGACCGTTGTAAACAGCCTCCGCCCTTTCCAAAAAAGACGCAGCTTTACTTACAAACAGTCCCTGATTTGTCGCATCGGCAGGGGCGTTTTTTAATTCCTGGGCTACGTCCTGCATCTTCTGCAGAGAATCCTGAAACTGTACTTCTTCCATTTCTCCTAAAAAGACAAAAACCTCCTGTGAGGCTTCATAGCTCGTCGTATAAAAACCCGCTCTGCCGGCTTCTCTTCTATATGAGGTATCGAGAAAAACGTCTCTTACCTGTCTTACTTTTGTATAATCTACTCCCAGGCCAACCTGCTGCATGCTGATATAAGATTCTCCGATCTTATTATAGCGTCTGTTGCCCTGCAGCACCTGCTGTCTGGTATACCCTATTGTTCCAACGTTTGAAAGATTGTGTCCTGTTGTATTCAGGGCGTTTGAACTCGTCTGGAGTCCTGAATTTCCTACATGTAAAGCTCCCATTAATGACATGATATCCACCTCGTGTCTTGACTTTTATTGTTTTGCATCAAATCCTGATGTTTCGGGTCCCATTAAATTTCCGGCGTTATAAGCGCCTTTATTATAATCGCCCGTCCCTGGCGCCTGCCTCATCGCCTGCACCAGATTCAGATCAAATTCCACCATCTCCAGAGACTGCTGAATCAGCTCTCTGTTTTGATTATTTATCCTGACCAGTTCCGTAAGGGTTTCCTTTAAGGCATCGTGTACAGCCGTAAGCTTCTTTACCTCCTCTGGACGGCCCTTAAGCATCTCTGCCAGGACAGGGATCTTCAAAGTCTCAACATCCTTGTTAATTACATTGGCAATATCATTCAGAATCTCTTCCCGCTTTTTATCCAAACGGCTGACTCTGTCAACCACAACCTGTTCCTCATCCGTGATTTTTTGAAGTTCCTGAATATCCCCCTTAATCACGATGGGGGTCTTCTTTTTCGATAGCTCGAGCAATATTTGGTATTCCGAATCCTCCTTGCTCAGAACATCCATAAATTCTTCCATTAAACTCGCCACGTATGCTACCTCTCTTTATCCACACTATAAAAGCAATTTCCGCTCATTGTGTTTTTCCAACAATTTTTCCGCAAAAGATTCTCCACTCACCTGATAGGTTCCGGATTTTATCTTAGCTCTGATTGGTGCGACTACTTCTTCTCTTATATCCGCACTCTCCTCTACTGCCCTCTTAACCGCCTGAAAATCTTTTCCCGTATTGGAAATTTCCACTGCATCAGCGCGTGATGTTTTCTCCGTCTTTGCACCCTTAGAAGCACTCTTTGCACTGTAGAGTTTCTGAACCTGTGTGTAAGCCTCAATACGCATATAAACTCCTCCTTCCGTGGATCTTCCATCCTTCCTGTTATAATGTTTATCGGTTATTTTACAAAAGACTTTAGAGTATTTTATAAATTAGGCCTTTTCACTTTTTTCGACACAAAACATAAAATAGAGAAAAAGAATCAAAAAGGAATTTGATTATGTATCTGTTTTTTGGAATTATTTTTCTGATTCTCCTTTTCTTTTTCTGCCTGAACCACTGGCGCAGAAAGAAAATCATCTGTAAAATTCGGTCCATGTGTATGGAAGAAAAATGTCAGATGTTAGAAGAGCTCATACAACCTTTCGGGTACTCCTATGTACTCTCACAGGATATTTTTACCTCAAACAGAAATGCATGGCAGAGAGAATTCGGATACTGCGCTCTCTATGATAAGGCGGCGCCGAACTTTCAGATGGTATTTGATTCCCTTCCCGTTTATTTTGATTACAATGATCGAACCTGGCTGATTGAATTCTGGAAAGGACAGTACGGTATCAATACAGGATGTGAAATCGGTGTCTACTACGCAGACCGCATACTAAATGAAGAAGAACGAAAATATACCATCTTTCAAAGCGTTGAAGATGGAGATATGCTGCCGCTGTCTTTTGTTTTTTTCAGACAACAGGCTCCCATTGCAGCGCTTGGCTGCCGGCACTGGTGGCTGACTGCCTTTCTGATGGGCTGTTACTCAAGGCCATCCGAGTTAACCATGCAGGTCTGCATCACGTTCCCGTGCGCTGCAATGGCCGAAGCATTTATATACGGGCTGGAAAAGGCCGGATATCCACGCGAATCCATTCATGCATGCTGCAATACGGTTACATTTTCATTTGCACAGGCTCCTGCTGCCTGCGGCTTCTTCAGAAAAATCAGAATCTGTATCGCGCAGTGGTGCAATCGTTTCTGGTGCCGGATTTATCTCTTTGTCACCAGGCCGTTCTGTCTGTCCGTTGACAAAATTTTATACCTGTACAATTACCTGCCTTTTGCCTTCCGGAGAATGTTCCGTCTGCGCAGGTTCAAAAAGCATAGAAGAAAGCGCCATAAATAACAGTGCTCAAAAAAATACTGCGGGCATGTCACTGACCCGCAGTATTTTTTCATCTCATGCATTTGTAAGGAGTGGTTTACAGGCGCCTGACTGTCTTCCCTGTTCTCAAACTCCTTTTAATGTTTTGTTAATCTCCCTGAAATCCTTAAGTGCCTGAACCCCGATAAAGAAAATTTTTTTCAGGTTAATGGAGTTCGTGCCTCCTTGCCTGGGGCGGAACGTAATAGGCATATATTTCACTTTCAACCCTTTTTTCGCATATATCACGGATATAATCACATTTGACAGGTTGAAATCTTTCGGAATCAGTCCGATATACTCCTTCAATGTCCCGGCTTTCATAAGGCGGAAGGGTGTATTCGCATCCGTAACGGTCACACCAAAGCAGACTTTCAGCGTCAGCTTTAAAACTTTTGTGACAAAAACTCTGGATTTGCCGTCCTGCCTGCTGCTCCGGTGCCCGATCACCATATCATAACGATCGCGCATCTCCCAAAACGGCCAGAATTCTTCCGGCATCGTCTGTCCATCGGAATCTGTCTGAAAGATATAATCCGCCCCGTGCTCCAGCGCGTAATGATACGCAAAAAAGAGGGTTGCGCCGTGACCGCCGTTTTTCTTTGTCAGTGGCAGAAACTGCGGTCTGCTTTTTGCACATTCCTTCATAATTTCGTATGTGTCATCCCTGCTTCCGTCATTCACAATCAACAACCGCGACTCCGTTCCTGTCTTTACCACGATCGGATACCACTGTTCAATTATCTCCTTTATTGTATCCCTCTCGTTGTATGCCGGGATAACAATATACAATTTATCCATTCCTTCGTCCTTTCATAATCAGACTCCATTACCTTTACCCATTATATCGTAAACGTCTTTAATTTCAAGCATTTATTTCAGTTCATACCTGCAGCGCTCTGTATGCCACCACAAATCTTCATCTTCTGCCGAATCCGGCATCTGATTCGACACATACTGAAAACCTCCGCCCTCCATTAGCCGTATCACTACCCTGTGTGAAAACAGTTTCGACGTATTCTCATTCGGATACACTGCATTTACAAAAAGTTCAATCGTTCCATCTGCATTTTCCCGGCAGCTCACCACTTCCGGATAAGGAATGTCAGGATACTCCGCATCGTAAAATCCCCGCGGCCTGTATTCATATGTCCTGCTTTTTGAATCATAAACGGTTTTTGACCGAAGTGTCCTGCTGTCAATATCCAGATACGTCATAATGACAGATTCAAATTCTTCCTCCGGTATCTGGTAAACTGCATCCTCGTCGATATGTTCCGCCATTGTATATGGAGTGGGCCTCTTCTTCACAGACTCATAAAAAGCGTCAAATAAATCATAAAAGTCCAAATCTCCAAAATCATTTTCATTCCAGTCCAGCAGAAACAGGTTATTTCTCTCATAGCCAACCAGCTGCAAATATTTGTGGTTCCATTCCCTGCACTGCCTGTCTAACGGCTTCACTCTTAATGCGGTATGCTCTGACAATTCACTGAATGTAAGCGCATACTGCTCATCTGAATAACCGCTCCCCTCGAATATTAAATAGCCCTCCTCCGTAAATTCCCAGACATCAGCCGGATAGCAGACAATGCTTCTGTTTTCCACCTGACCGTTATTATATTCGTAATAACGGCTTGTTATATCAATATCTCCATTTTCCGTCACGATATCATATTGATGAAACCCGTCTGTATCTGTCACGGCTATCATGGTCAGTTCAGCCGGATTCCCTGCATTCACTGCCTGACAAAATTTCATCACCTGATCCGCATTCACCATATCTGTTCTGTTTTTATCGTCAACTGCCGCATAACCATGCTTACCGAACTCATGAACTATTTTCTGCACCGTTTCCAGGTTGTCTGCTCTGCCAGTCCGCACAAGTGCATTGTGGATATTTTCAAAAACCTCCCCGGCATGTTTCGGTTCCGGTCTCTCCGGTTCTGGTGTCACCGTTTCCACCTCTGCCGCCGCCCGGTCCATCTGTGCATGGCCGCCACACCCGTTTAGAATAAATGCAAATGGAGCCAAAATCAAAACTGCCACCGAAATTTTTTTATTGATTCCGTTCAAACCAGTTCTCCAAAACCTGCTTTTCCTTCGCAACAACATATCCGCTTCCTCCCCGGCCTTTCACATCTTCCACCATCGTGATCGTCAGAATCGGAGAAGTTTCCGCCTTATCCGGCGTAAACAGGACAAACCATCCGAGTTCAGTTCCGGAAGTATCTTCCTTTGACGCCTTAATCTCCGCCGTTCCGGTCTTTCCTGCCAGCACGACATCTTCTCTGTGTGCGTCATATCCTGTTCCGTTTGGGTCATTCACCACTTTTATAAGTCCCTGCAATACCCGGTCTGATGTCTCATGCGAAAATGCATCCGGAATCCAATATGTACCATCCGTCTCCTGCCTGTGTAAAAGATATGGTTTGATCAGATTGCCCTCATTGCAAAAAGCAGAATAAATGCATGCCATATGCAGCGGATTGACTAAAATCTGTCCCTGCCCGTATCCGCTGTCCGCCAGCTGTACTTCCGTTTCAATATGTTCTGTGTTTGAATACTGCGACTGCGCCATCTTGATCTCAAATGGCATTTCCGTGTAAAAACCAAGTTTCTTAAGAGAACTTTCCATCTGATCGGAACCTATCTTTAAGGCAGCTTTTGCAAAGTATATATTATCGGAATAAATCAATGCATTTTCCAAAATGACAGGCTCATACGTATGCAGGGTCGTTACATAATAGGATCCCCAAGATGCATCCTTCTGCCAGCTCGCACCGACATTTCCGTAATCCTCCTCCGGGTTGACGGCTCCCGATTGAAGCCCAACTGCTGCCGTCACTGATTTAAAGGTAGATCCCGGACACCATGCCTGCCGGAAGCGGTTATACATCGGCTTGTTTTCATCCTCATTTAACGCTGTCCACCGCGCATTTGACAACCCCATAATAAATTCGTTGTTATCGTATGACGGAGTGCTTACCAGAGCCAGCACTTCTCCTGTATACGGATTCATGGCCACCGAACAGCTTTTATCCTCTTTATACTGCTCATATAAATCCTGTTGAAGCCTTGCATCAATTGTCAGGCTCACATTCTGTCCGTCCTGAACCGGCAGATTGGCCAGCTCCTTTTTCTCATTTCCGTTTCCATCCACAATAAAAATGCGATATCCGTTCCGGCCCTTCAGCTCCTTCTCAAACAGACCTTCCATGCCGGTTCTTCCGATTACACTGTTTGCCGTATACCCTTCACCCTTATGCTCCTCAAGATCTTCTGCCGTCACATTCTGAACATAGCCGATCAGATGCGCAGCAGCTTCCGCATATGGATAAGACCGCACCTGTGTGTCAGATATCATCACGCCGGGGATCTCAAGCAGTTTTTCATGCCGTTCTTTCTCTTTCAACGTTTTTTCGTCCGGTTCCGATTCCATCTGTTCCGCCTCGTCTACTTTCGGAATCGTCTTAATCGGAACAAACGAATCCTCTTTCACCCATTTGGCCGACAGACTTTTTTCAATTGATTCCAAAGTCACATCCAGCATCTCAGACATTGCCTGAAATGCCAATTCTTCATCCTGAAGTTTTCCGGGAACAATTCCAACTGACGAAGCCGTCCCTTTTCCTGCCATCTTGTTTCCATAACGGTCCAAAATCTCTCCCCGTTCCGCCTGCGAGGAAACCACCCTGACTTTATCATCCGGCAAAAGCTCGGGAAAAATCAGCGAATCATTCCATCGCAGCTCATATTCACTCTCCCCTTCCAGAAAAAACGCCTGGTTATCAAAGCTGACCGTTCCGGCAACAGTTTCAAATGATGTATGGTAGGATACCGCCATCTGCTCCTCATCGTAACCGTGAATCTCAACCTTCATATTCTGCACTTCCATACCTTCATAAATTGCCGAATTGCGGTTTATGAAATCCTCCTGCTCCACATTAAGAGAGGCTTCCACATTCAGCATTGCATACATCTCCTCGTATTCCTGTTTCGGTATATGGCTCATATATTCTGTCAGAAGCTCCTCCGGCGTCTTTCGGGTATCCTCTTTTTTCAAAACAAGAAACGTAAAGACCGCTGCCCCTATAACTCCAATACTGATCAGCGGTATAATAATTCCCAAATATTTTACATTTCGCCTTCTCCTCCGGCTTCTCTTTCTTCTTCCCACTTTATCCTCCTCCATTTTATTACATATGTAAGAATTCATAATACAACAAAACTTGTTCTGCTCTTACTTGAAATATTACTATTGTAGGATTTAATTGTCAAGACATATCATTGAAACCACAATCAGCAGACAGCAGTCTGATACAATAAAACAGGCAGTCATCCCGCCCCATGACTGCCCACACGTTTATTTTTTTCGTGCAGCTTTTTTCGCTGCCTTTATATCCGTTATTCCATTGGCTCCATTCACTTTCTGCATCAGTGAATCCGCAAATTGTTTAAATGCTTCCGCCTCTTCCTTCTGTTGAATATTCACCGGATGATACTGATCGTCCTTCGTATTGCTTGCCACCACAAAGAGTGTCATTATCTCCTTTCGATCTTTGTCATACAAGGTCATATAACCGTTTTTCGAATCGACCATTCCAAGATCATCTTTTCCATAGTGAAGCGGCTCGCCATAGCTCAGATCTCCGCCGTCAAATGACAACGGAACCAGATACAGATCTCCCGGCTTAAATGCAACCGCATAATACCAGTATCTTGTCGTAGTTGTGATGGTCCTGCCTCCTCCTCCAAGTGAGAAATCCTCTCTCGTACCATACGCAGCCGTATAGGATTCTCCTTCAGGCACTACGTTTCTCACGATTTTTTTAATTTTACGCTTTTCTTCACTGTCTGCACCTTTCTTCTCATCCAGCGTCATTTTTACATATACGATAATAAAAAGTATAACTACAGCAGCAATTCCAATTATAATGTAATTTGTCATGATTTCACTCTCCGTCTGAATTATTTTTAAATAACCTTCAAATATGCACGGTTAAAACTCTTCTTCCCATCCTTAATGTATGTAATATCAAAGTTCCTCACATCCGTACACATATACGTCCGTGTGAACGCCGAACGGTTTGACCTTGCATCCATAAATGTAATCTCACCAAGCTCATCCAAAGTCCATTTCCTTTTGCAGATTACTATACCGTTTTCATAAAACTCCATAAAATCCCCGCAATGAATCAGTGGGAAAAACACCCATACCGCTGCACAAAGCGCAACACAGGACGCCAGTAATCCTGCCAGTACACTGACAGGCCCGCCTTGTGGCGGATTTCCTCTGACTCCTGCAATTATAACCACACCTGCAAGCAAAACACGGAGTGAGGTCCGTAATGCAATTTTCCCCATATTGGCATGCGCCTCTGTCAGCTTCCGGCCTAATTCTTTCTCTTTCTGCACCTGCCTCTCCTTTCCCTTCTGCATAATTTGTCCGTTACAATACTATTATGCGACGTATCTGTTTTCCTTGCAACAGATTTTACCCTGTAAACATACAAAAAATGCCAGCCCCGTACCGATTCCGACACCTGGCTGACAATTTTATTTTTCTGGCACAATCCGCTTTATTTTTCACACCACTTCTTACACTGGTCGATTCTTACCCCATTATCGCTTTGCTCCGTTTCGTAGGCAAACGTATGTAACACAGAGCATACAAAATCACTGCACTCTCCGCAATGATTCTGTTCCTTTGTTTCACAGCAGGACTTGACGGGACAACTGTCTGCCCAGAACGGCTTATCCATGCTCACGCAGCCTTTGCAGCCCATTTTTTCACGAAAATCGCACTCACTGCAAAGCAACCCACATCTTGACTCAACCATAATATTGTACCTCCAAAGTTTTCTCTACAGTATAACAGAAGAAACACGACAACTGTATGCCGTGTTTCCCCCATTTTATTGCCTGATTTCGATTTCTTTTTCAGGTTTCCTGTTTTTGATTCACCGTCCATTCTTATTGACAATATATATGTTGTATCAAATATGCTCATATATATCTGAATATATTATAAATATTAATACAGATAATAACTGCCATAAGCCCCATAAAGAGTTTGTCCACTGTTCTATTTTCTATCTTTTTGTTGATTTTGCTTCCTGCCAGTCCACCCAGAACGCCGCATGCTATCATCAGAATCAGTATTTGCGGTTCGAACGGCGGAACATTGTTTTTGAATACCGTTGACAGAAGGCTGGAAATCTGCGAAAACATAATCACATAAATAGAATACAGCGCCGCCTGCTTTGTCTCCATAGAGAAGAAAAAAAACAAAACAACGAGATTAATCGGCCCGCCTCCAATGCCCAAAAAGGAAGAAAGGATTCCAAGTATGATACCAATTCCAAAGATCACAGCCCGGCTCTGCACATTTTTTGTATGAATCTTCTCTTTACGTACTGTATAGGCGAGCGTCCCCACAGTCACAATCATCAGAACAAACGCCTGAACCGCTCCAACACGGCTGCTGTCTTCCAGACGGCTGATAATCCCCTGGTACAGTTCCTTTCCCGTCAGACCGCCCACCACGCCGCCAAGCGCAAGCACGGTCGCAAATGCCTTGTCAAATACAAACGTATGCTTTGCCTTCAAATTTTTGTACAGAGAAACCACCGACATGGACAATACCGTGCATCCGGATAAAAAGGAAACCGTAGTGACTGCCATAACTCCCGTCGCATCTAAGACAGGCTTAATAATCACCCCGCCGCCTATACCGCAGATTGCACCTACAACCGAAGAAAAAAAACAAACCAGTATAATAATCAGATATTCCATTCAACTTCCCTTCTGCAGGCTGTTCTTACCGCGCTGCCTTTATCATATTGTCCAGCATCACATACCGGCCCACCGGCACAGTGCCCTTCACCTGTCCGGACTCTGCAAATTCTCTCTGCTGGATTTCGTAAAATTTAGCTACATCGCCTCTTTTAGCGCCCACGCTCACAAACCCGGAGGTCAGCCACTGCGCGTCTCTGCGCTGTTCGTATGCGCTTGCTTTATCAATTGACGTCACCTCAGATATCCAGTCCGCTATTTGTTTTACATTGCCTTCTACCGCTCTGTAATTCATCCCCTTATAAATCGCCCTTGTGAAACGCAAAACCTGTTCAGGATGTTCTTTTGCATACTTCGGCAGTGTAATCCATGAGGAAATGGATGCTGTCTTATTGCTATATGTCATATTATTTGCAAGCACCACCGCATCATTCCCAAGCTTCTTCAAGACCTCCAGCGTGTATGGTGACCAGATCACCCCGACGTCCAGGCTGCCATTTTTCATTCCTGACACAACCTCTTCCGGCTTCATATTTATAATTTCAACATCGGCTTCGGAAATACCCTCCGCACTCAGTGCAAGCCGCAAAATCGTCTCGCTGGATGCATTTTCTACATTTCCGATTCTTTTGCCCTTAAGGTCCGCCGTCGTCCTTACATCATGCTTGCGGTTCCCAATGATTGCTTCCGCATTGGACAAATGGGACATCAGCACAATTGCCGCTCTACCCTGGATACAAAATTTATGCGCTCCATTGCCAATGTAGCCAAAATCAATCTTTCCGTCTTCCATCGCTTTAATGATTTCAAGACCGTTTGCGTACTCATGAAGCTCCACACGAATGTTTTCCTGTTCGAAAGCCCCTCTTCTGATCGCCGGAATGATCGCACAGAGGCTCCCGTAATTAGGCATATACGCAACATGGAGTGTCTGTACCGGATGCGCACTGATCAGTTTCACGGATTGGGCCGGCTCCCTGTCGGTTCTCTGCATTCCTTCACAGATTTCGCATGCCATACATGCTTTTTCACCAATATTCAATGCATTCTTTACAACATCCTTAAAGTGTGTCACAATGCTTTCCGTCGCAGAATAGTTGCCCGTGCTGAGCTTCTCCAAAGATTCCATATTTTCTATGATATATCCCTTTTCCGCATCCATCTCCCCGGAATTCTCTTCAATCTGACTGATCTTTACGGTCACATCCTGTATCATATGATTGGTCCGTTCCACCAGCTCATCTGTCTTTTTAAGGCTCTGCGTCTGCTTTTCGAATGTGCTCTGTACCATCTCAATATTGGCCACGGACTTATTTGACTTCTCCTCAAGCGAATGAATAATCTCCTCAATCGCCTTCGCATTCTGCCTGCTCTGTTCCGCCAAAGCACGTATTTCTCCTGCCACAACCGCAAATCCGCGGCCGGATTCTCCTGCTCTTGCCGCTTCAATGGATGCGTTGAGGCTCAGAAGGTTCGTCTGACTTGCAATATTATTGATCATGTCAACTGCCTGACGTATCTCTTTTGTCGCCCGGTTTGTTTCCAGAGCATCCTTTGCGATTTCTTCAATACAGCTTTCCGTAGCGGCATTCTCATCCATTAATTCTCTGAAAATACCGATCATCTCCTGATTCCCCGCCTGCATATCAGATGCCGAACTGTTTAAGTCCTCGACGTGACGGCTGGTCTGATCAATAATCTGCCCCATTTTAATTGTGCTTTTATTGATTTCTCTCGTTCGTGATGCAAGTTCACTGTTTGCGTCATTGATCATTTCGATCGAATTGCCTACTGCATTCACCGCTACATTTGTGCCATCCGCTATGTAATTCATCTCAAGAATATTTTTAATCAGGTTTTCAAGATTTCTCTTTAAAGATTCCGAAACCTCCGGCTTTTTATTCTTTGTCAAATCTTTTTTCTTCTTAAAAAGTTTCACAGACTTCCCCCTTTTATCTATGTCACATAAAAAGATGCGTTAAATTTAAGTCATTGATAATTTTGGTTACTTCTTTTGTCCTGCTGCATCCAAACTTCCTCAAAAGGCCTTTAATCTGCGTCTTTATTGTTACTGTTTCCACACATCTTTCCCTGGCAATTTCCTTGACTGTCTTTCCCTCAAGAAGCTTCTTAATCAGTTCTCTTTCCGTCGCTGTCAGACCGGATATGTTATTGATAAAAAACAAAAGGCTTTTTTCACTCTTCTGAAGTCTCACATATTCCCGCATAACGACATCATGAACTTTGCGCTCCATAATTGGGTTTCCGTCATACACACTTCTGATATGGTTCAGTATTTCTTCATCATTGCATCCCTTTACAATATAGTCGACCGCGCCGGCGCCCATTGCTGTTAAAATCATCTCATTTGTATCGTGCACCGTCAAAAATATAATATTGATTTCTCCCAGTTCCTCCCGAAGCTGCTCCGCCGCTGTAATACCCGCATTTAAGTTCTCCATCTCAATATCCATGAGAAGAATATCAAATTCCTTTTCCTTCGCCAGTTCCACGATCTTCTTTCCGCTGCATGCGGTTCCCACCACTTCCATATCTTCCTGCCGGCCAATCAGCTCACTCATGTCTTCTAGAAGCAATGGAATATCATCTGCAATCATTATTTTAATCTTTTTTGTATTTTCTCCCATCTTTATCACCCGACAATCTGTCATCTGCATACTTCGGTAGCAGAATGTAAAAGCAGCTTCCCTCGCCCTCTTTGCTCTCCACGCGCAGGTTCCCTAAATGTCCTTTGACAATTGCTCTTACATAATACAGTCCCATTCCCCAGTTATGATTTCTGTTCTTACTTGTGTAAAACGGATCAAATATCTTTTTGACCAGGCCTCTTGGAATTCCTGTGCCATTATCTTTTATCTCAATTACCGTATACAACCTTTCATTATGACTTAACAAAGACACCTTTCCTTCGCTTCCGCGTTCCGCCGCGTCAACAGCTTCCTGTGCATTAATCAGAAGATTATAGACAGCCTCGCACAAATGCGCTTTATCCGCGAGCACAACGGCATTCGATTCCAGAACCACTTCCACCGAAGCATCCGGATATTTACTGCGAAATCTGCTCAATGCATTTTCCACAATCTCGTCCAGCTGGCAGGAAACCATCAGAATCGAGCTCGACTTTACGGAACGGTGCAGTTCTTCCATTCTCTCAAGCAGCGCTTCATTTATATTCTCCAGAGTAGCAATATACTCCTGCATTTTCCTGATATTTTCTTCCCGGGTTACATCAAGGCCGCTGATGCGCTTAAAGAGAACACGATTTGCCAGAAGCTGGTTTTTCGTACTGTGTACAAATACAAGTGTCCCTACTCTGGCCGTGTTGTATTTGCGCTCCATAACCACATCTTCCAAATCATCTGCAAAATGCTGTTGTGTATATTGAAACAGACTGATAAACCCTAAAATACCGCAGATTACATTCACAAATATCAGCAGATAATATGTCTTAATATCCCACATATGCTGTAGATATCCGATTCCCCGCCTCCATTTATAAGAAAGGCTGTAAAACCGGTATACCTGTCCGGGGTCCTGGCCACAGTAAACCAGATACAGGCCGGACATTGCAATCATGTAAATCACAATAAGACTGAACTGCCTCCTGCAGAAAGCCATTGTAATAGACAAATATTCAATAATGAGCAGTACAAGCGCAGCCACAATATAAAATAAAATCCAAAAGTAAGAAAATTCCACAATGTAATCCTGTATCTTCGGATTCCATGCGGTAACCGCCTTATAAATTTTCGGATAATAAATGATCAGGGAAAGCGCCGGCAGTATGGCAGCCATTTTCTTGATCAGAGGATCCCGCCTGATTACAGAAATCATGGAATAACGCATGGCAATCTGAAGGAGAAAAAAGGGAAACAGATATCTTCCTAGTGCGATCAGATACCCGATTAAATCAAGCGGAATGACAAGATACTGAATTTTTGTCTTCAGTTCCATCGATACAAACAGAAATTCCAGCATCTTTTTTGAGTATCCGCCCTTTTTCGCAGCAAAAATCAAAATGCCCGTAAACTCAAGCACCAGGCTGATACACATCCCCGAGAGGAAAAATGACTCCATGTTTCTTTTATGAAATAACAGAAAACCAGAAACAATCACAAAAATAACCAGCAGCAAAATCAGCATACCAACCTCCATGCCGCTTTTCAGGCATTCTTCTGTGTGGAACTTTCCACACTATTTTCATAACACATGAGAGCAGCATACCGGACGGCAGACTGCTCCCATGTTATCACACATTATAAAATGCTTTTATTATCCCTACTGGCCTGCTTCCGTCATGACATCCAGCATTACATAATCAGCTACTGCCGGAATAGGATCTACTTCTACAGCTCCCGCATCCACAAATCCCTGCTTCTGAACCTCATAATATTCTTCCACTTGTCCATTTGCAGCGCCTTCTGAAACTTCTTTACCTGTCAGCCAGTCAGCATCGCCCCTCTGCTCGTATACGCCGTCATAATCCTGCGCTACCTGTGTTGCCACATACTGTGCCACCTCATCATAGTGATCATCTGCCGCGTAATCCATAGCCTTAAAGAGCGCTTTTGTAAATCTTACAAGAACGTCTTTATTGGAAGCTGCATAATCAGGCATTGCAATCCAGCTTGCAAGAGAAATTGTCGTATCCTTAAATGTCATGTTGTCTGTCAGCTTTGTTGCGCCTTCCATCTCTTCCAGAATCTTAATGCTGTTCGGAGACCATGTCGCACATGCATCCACACCGCCGGAAAGCATAGCCGTAACGATTGCAGCAGCATCCATATCTACCGCTTCAATATCATCCATTGTCATATTGGATGCTTTCAGAGAATTCACAAGAATATCCTCACTGGAGCTTCCTGATGAATATGCTACTTTCTTGCCCTTCAAATCTTCTACCTTGGTAATTCCTTCGCCGCCGATCAGCGCATCACCGTTTGAAATATGGGAAAGCGCAAAGATAGATGCTTTTCCGTTAATACACAGCTTATGTGCGCCCTGTCCTATATAGCCTACATTAATGCTTCCAGACTCCATAGCTGCAATAATCGTAGGGCCGTCCGCAAATTCAACCATCTCTACCGTAATGCCAACCTCATCAAAATATCCTTTTTCTTTTGCGGTAAGTACTGACCACAGGCTCCCGTAATTCGGCATATAAGCCACCTTCAAAGTAACCGGATCATAGCTTACTGCCGTCGGCGCCTCTTCCGCAGGCGCTTCTGCTTCTTCCGCAGGCGCCTCTTCCTCTGCAGGCGCTTCTGCCTCTTCCGCCGGTGCCTCTTCTGTTGCCGGTGCGGTTGCTGCCTGCTCCGGCTGGCTGCCGCATCCCGCTAAGGACACCACCATAACTGCCGTAAGCAGCATGCTTAACATTTTCTTCATATTCTACCTCATTTCTGCGCAGCTCATTTTTTATTCAGAAGCCCGCGTCCGCTGCGCCGACACAGGCTCCGGTATGGAAGATTCCCCTTCCTCTTCCATCATATCACAAACTCTCCATAAATATAAGTCCCCAAAAAACTATGTATCTTCTTTATTTTCTGACCTCAAGATATTCCTGATATACCTGTCCCCAGATATGGTTCTTTAATTCCAGGAATTCCGGCGACATCTTCGTTTCCTGTGTTCTGGGATACGGAATGTCTATATTCACTATTTCCTTGATTCTTCCGGGACGCGCACTCATGATAATTACTTTCTGCGCCAGAATAATTGCCTCATCCACATCGTGTGTGATAAAGAAACATGTCTTCTGCTCTTTCTCCCATGTCTCTAAGAGTTCCGACTGCAGCTGCGTCCTCGTCTGCGCATCCAGCGCACCAAAAGGCTCATCCATAAGCAGTACCGAAGGATTCACCGCATACGCCCTTGCAATTGCAACCCTTTGTTTCATACCGCCGGACAGTTCCTTCGGATAATGATCGAGGAAGTCCTCAAGCTGCACCATTTTTATGTACTTCATGGCCTTCTCTTCCGCTTCTTTTCCTTTGATGCCCTGAAGCTTCAGGCCAAACATTACATTTTTCTTAACCGTCATCCAGGGAAATAACGCATATTGCTGAAAAACAACGCCCCTTTCCGTTCCGGTTCCTTCCACTTTCTTTCCGTCACAGTATACTGCACCGGATGTAGGTTCCAGCAGTCCTGCAATGATATTAAGAAGCGTGGATTTTCCGCATCCGGAAGGGCCAACCACACAGATAAATTCATTCTCTGCGATATCCAGATTGACCCCGTTTAATGCAATCATCTCTCCGTTCCGGGAATTATAGATCTTTTTTACATTATCGATTTTCAGTTTTATATTTCTCTCTTCTCCTGCCATCCCGTCAGCTTCCTTTCTAATATTTTAATTACCTTCTCCACGGTAATGCCGATAATACCAATAATAATAATATACAGCAGCATTGGCTCAGACTCAAAGCTGTTATTCAGGGAGCGGATACGCATTCCCAATCCCGCGCTCGCACCTGTCGATTCTGCCGCAATCAGCGTTGTCAGTGCAACAGAAGCGCCAAGCCTTACTGCCGTCATAATAAATGGCAGCGTAGCCGGTGCAATAACCTGTAAAAAGATATCTTTATCTGTGGCGCCAAGCACTCTGGCTGCCTTGATCAGTGTCTCGTCAATATTGATAACACCCTGATAGATGGTGATCGTCATAATCAGAAACGTAGCGATCGTGATAACGATAATCTGCGGCTTTCTTCCTACGCCTGCTGAAATAACCACAAGCGGAACGTAAGCAAGAGGCGGGATATTTCTTACAAACTGTATCCAGGGTTCGATAATGTTCCTGACTGGACGGTACCACGCCATCAGGATTGCCGTCGGAAGTGACAGCACAAATCCCAGTACAAAACCGACGCTGACAGATATCAGGCTGCTCTGGATATCCCCCCAGAACACGCCCCTGTCAATCATTGTCTTCATAGACTGGATCGTCACGATAATATTCGGAAAGCTCCGCGCCGTCCTTGGATTCAGGGACAATAAATACCACAAAACCATAGCTACCAGAAATGAAATCAGCAGCCACACCTTGCCTGGAATTTTACTACCTTTGTTTTTTTCTTTCATAGCAGTCTTCCTTTCTTTATTGCTTTATGTACATGATATCTACATTATATTACGAATTCTGCTATTCAGACAGTATGATTTTTTTTCATACTAACTCCCATGATTCCGCTGTGCGGAATCTCAAATCTATACGGAGAATGCCGTATTTTAGGCATTCTCCTGTGTGAGACTTAGTACTTCCCCGCGAAACAGCCTCTGCTGTGAGTGGCTGGAAGTACTTCTCACACTAAATCCCGGTCTTTTTGTATCTTTCAGCCATCTCGTCGAGCGTTACGCATTCTATAAGAGGCGCTTTTCCAAACGAGCCAAACTGTACGATCAGTGTTCCTACCACTTCCTTAACGCCGGCCTCAATGCATCCTGTAATTGCGGCTACATCATCATCCGGTATCGTTCCTTTCATAAGCGTATCCATAATTGGAGTCAGGAACACTCTCGGGTCAACCTGGGTCTTATTCTTTTCAAGCAGTTCATAAATCGCCCCGATGGACGCACTGTTCTGCTTGTCCGGATTTTTTGCAAAGAATTCTTTCATATTCCTTGTCACCGCAAGACGGATATCCGTATCCACATTAATCTTACCGATTCCACACGGAATCGCCTGTTTCAACTCATCTACAGAGATTCCGTAAGCATTCTGTACATCGCCGCCAAGCCCGTTTATTTCATCCACAATATACCGGGGAACCGTGGAGGAACCATGAGATACCAGCACACCGAAAATATTCTCGTGGTTCATGCACTCCTTAATCGCTATAGCAATCTCTTTCCTCAGCTTCACATCTTTTCCCTTTGAAGGGCCATGCATCGTACCATAGGAAATTGCAAGACAGTCTACGCCGGTCTTCCGGAAAAACTCGACTGCTTTTAACGGATTCGTATAAGTGGAGGATGCGGCAAATACATGGTCTTCCACGCCGGCCAGCACGCCCAGCTCACCTTCCACCGTAACGCCCCGTTCATGCGCATACTTTACGACTTCCCGTGTCAGCTCCACATTTTCATCGAAAGGAAGAGAGGAACCGTCGATCATAACGGAAGTGTACCCGCCTTCTACCGCCGCTTTCACCGAATCAAAATTTTTGCCGTGGTCTAAATGAAGCACAACCGGAATCGGAGAGTCCGCCCCATACTTTCTGACAGCATCCGCAATATTCCTGGCTCCTTTTTTCTTATCTTCGAGTGTGGCATTTATAAAATCTGTTCTACCGCCCATAAATCCGTTTGCAAGATCCGCGCCCTGCAGAATAGCTGCCGAGCGGAACATTTCATGCACTTCGATTACTGCTTTCGCCTGTGCAACCGCATTTACATTAAAAGCGCCCTGCGCAAAATGATATTTATCCGTTGCCTCTAACAACGGCCTTAAAGGTACTAACGCCATCTTTCCTCTCCTTTCATCTGCTGATCTGTCTTCCCATCACAAAGGTATCCACCACATTATTGTCATCATCCAGTATGACTAAGTCAGCATCTTTCCCGTCCTCAATTGAACCTTTTTTATCAAAGACGCCGATCAGTTTCGCCGGATTTTCCGTCAGAAGCCCCAATATTTCTTCCGCCGGACGTCCTGTGAAGGATAAAATATTTTTAAAGGCCTGTCCTGTCGTTAAAGTGCTTCCTGCCCTCACTCCGTTTGAAGCAAGCTTCGCATCTCCATCCTCAACTACCACATCATTTACGCCCAGCTTATAATTGCCATCCGGAAGTCCGGCTGCCATAATGGAATCCGTAACTGCCACAACCTTATCAAGTCCCTTTGCCTTAATCAGCAGGCGGACTACGGCCGGATGCAGATGGCGTCCGTCACAGATAGCCTCGCAATAGATATCCGATTCAAGCGCAGCGCCCATAATCGCCGGAAAATGCTGGTGCATCAGTTTCATCGCATTGAAGGTGTGCGTACAGGATGCCGCTCCGTTCTCTACCGCTTTCATGGAAGTATCATAGTCCGCTCCCGAATGTCCGATCGCCACCACAATTCCCAGTTCCTTCATTGCAGGAATCGCATCCACAATCCCCTCAATCTCCGGTGATACTGTCAGATATCTTATATTTCCTTCTGCCGCATCCTGATACTCCTTTAAAAGTTCTACATCCGCATCAAGAAGCAAATGTTCCGGCATTGCGCCCTTATATTCTTTTGCGAGAAAAGGTCCTTCCAGATGAATGCCGAGCAGATTTGCGTCGTCGCAATCCATTTCCCTGTGTTTTTTAAATTCGTCGATACACCACAGCGTCTGTTCCTTTGTATCCGTAAGCACGGAACACAACCACGAGGTCGTCCCCTGTGTTGCCATAAAATGGCCGATCTTTCCAAGCTCCTCAGCTGATGCCGCATTCACATCCACACCCAGTGCACCATGCGTGTGCAGATCTATAAAGCCCGGCGCTACCCTTTTGCCTTTTGCGTCATATACGTTCGCTCCCTCCGGAATCTCCGTATCTGTCGGGAGGATATGCAGGCATCCGCCTTCCACCCCGATCGTCTTCTCCTGGAATTTCCCGTCTGTGAATACTCTGCCGTTTACAATATATTGTTCCATCTAAAACCGCTCCTTTCTCTACTCCGGAAGATTTGCCACAAATTCCGTAAATTTAATATTGATATCAGAATGACTCTGCAGGAGGCTTACCGGGAAATGCGCTTCCGGCTCTCCATAAGCCGCATGGCGCACTACACTCCTGTGCCAGTCCCGGAAACATCCGAGACGGATTTTTCTCGCATGGGAGATCTCATAAATACCGATTGTGATGCAGTAATGCGGCATGTCATCCAATGCGCCGTTCAGATCGCCGATGGAATTCACTGCTCTTGTTTCTTTCGAGATATCAAGCACCCTCGTTTTCAGTTTCAGGAATTCCTCCCCTGACAGATCATCCTGCGGCTCATTGAATGCCACATGACCGTTGATGCCGATACCGCCAAATGCAATATCAACGCCGCCCAGCTTCTCGATCAGCTCCGGAATATAATTTACATTTTCGGGATCGGGAAATACTCTCTGGTTCTCCGGCATCACCAGTTCCGGCTTAATCTTCGAATAGACTGTCCTGTCCATAAATCCGCGGAAACTTAATCTGTGTTCTTTTGGTATCCACTTTTTCTCATCTGTCAGATATTCATCCATATTGATGAACCAGACATTTTTAAGGTCAATATTTTTGCTGTTAACCATTTCCACAAAATACGGATACTGTCCCACCGGACCCACCGGACAGATAAATACCGTCTTTTCCCCTGCTTTGTTTTTACGTTCAATCTCATCTGCCATTTCCTGTGCAATTGACTGAAACACAGTCGCATTGTCTTCCATAACAATAAGGGGGATTTTGGGGTTTTTCAACAGTTCTTCTTTTGTGTAATAATAATATTCATGCATCTTTCTACCCTTCCTTTCTCTCAGTCTGATACACTCGTGTTATCCGTTGTAAACTTCATCCTTCATCATCAGATGCACCGCACTCTTTTTAAAGGTAAGGGGCAGGGCAAGAATATGAGGATTTTCTCCCACATATTTTTTCTTTGCATCCTCCAGAGCTTCCTCAATCGTCGCTCTTGTCTTTAATCCCATTCCCCTTGCATATCCCGGCTCCTGTGCACCGCAGATATAAATCGCTGATGTATTCATCTCCGCAATATGTCCGCAGGAGATCATTGAAAATCCGTGGAACGGATGGAACGCGTTCGTATAGCGGTATTTACGGATATACTCCTCATTTGTCGCAAAATACTCTCCGAGGCGGTTCATATCCGGCAGAGTGTTCATCTGATCTTTCTGGAACATATCATACATTTCCCTTAAATACGGCCACAGCTCATCATGGAAATATCCGTTACAGATGGAGGAGCAGATAATCACGCATTTATCGCTCATAACTCTTTTATGACGGATTACCTGCGCGGAAAGCGCCTGCATCATCATAATCGGATTCGTTCCCATTCCTTCGCCGTAGTGGAAGAACTGAGGCATTCCAAATATCATAACATCATATTTTTTCTCCGCAAACGGTACGTATGTCCTCTTATCCGCTACCTTCCAGGAAGCAGGCTGTATCTCTCCTGCATAACCGCTGAAAATAGCAATCTGCCTTGATGATGTATCAAGCACTGCGTCACAGCAGAAAAATTTCTTGCCCATGCATTTTTCCATATGCTGTCCGATTTCATCAAATTTCGTCCTCATAAGTGAGTGACCGCTGACCGGAACGAAATCTTTCTGATGCATTACTTTTGGCACATGATGGGAAGCAATGGACCTCCAATGCGTAATTCCGGTTGCGCAGTGTTTGTAGCCGCCTGAATAACCGCCGTAAGGGTTCCCCTGCGTATGGCCGATCAGTATGGCTACATCGCTGTCGTATACATATTTGTTCATAAGAACCGGGTCCCCCCTGTCGGTGACACCCAGGTCCACAAGGTGATCATAATCTTCGCTGTCATGGTTAATGATCTGTCCGCAGCCCCAGAACTCATTAAAAAGCTCGTCGCCAAGCACACCCCTGATCTCCTGTTCCGTATTTTTCCGGTGAAGTCCGTTGGAACAGATCAAAAGAATATCCTTCTTCTCCACGCCTGCCGCATATAATTCCTTAAGAATCAGCTTAATGGAAATCTTTCTGTGCGAGGTAGGCTGTTCGCCGCCTTTGACCCTGTCCGGGAAAACAATTGTAACCTTTGAACCCTTCTTCGCAAGTTTTGAAAGCGGCTCCATCCCCATAGGATTTCTTAAGGACTCCAATGTCTTTGCTTCCAGTTCCTCCTCCGGTATATACGGCGGATCGGGAACTGTCTCTCCCGGAATAAACACATCCGTATCATCCGGCAGATTCGCCGCCATTGTACCATGACCATACTCAAATTCTAATCTCATATTAAAACTCTCCTTCTCTTTTTTTTATTCTGACTTCCTGACCATTCTGTCTTCGTAGGACATCTATTAGAAGTTCTTCTCACACTCACCGACCTAAATAAGTACGGATAATCTCCAAATACTCATCCGGGTAGAAACCGATATCTCCCTGGAATCTCGTAAGGGCAATCAATCCTCCGTCTATCTCCGGTATCGATGCCAGCATAGCGGCATTGTCCACCTTCAGTCCGCCGCCGTAGGCAACCGGAAGTCCTCCCGTGCGCTCCTTCACAAACCGGGCAATCTTTTGAATATATTCTCTGCCTGCCGGTGTTTTTCCCGGACCGATAGACCATATAGGTTCATATGCAATGGCTACTCTTGAAGTATCCACATCTTTCAACCCGATCTCAAGCTGCTTTCCGAGCACCTCCTGCCACCTGTCAAGCTCCGTGTCATTCTCTCCGATACAGTAAAGCACGGTTAGCCCGGCTGCGACAGCCGCCTTGATTTCCTGATTCAGAATCCGATTTACCGCAGCCGTATCCGTTACGCCTGCTTCAGCCAGGATACCGGCCTTGTCCTTTCTTTCCTCACAATGGCCGATCAGTGTGCTGCTACAGCCTAACGCCTTCACTGCCTGTCCTGTTCTGTTGGAAGTAAATGCGCCGAAGTTTCCGCCCACACTCACATCTTCCCGATGGATTCCCTGAGAACCAAGCGCAATATTGGAGCTTTCCTGCAATGCTCCGGCTGCTGCTAACAGATGTGCCTCCGGCAGATACATTACGAACTCCGCCTCATCCGCACCATACTGTTTCAGCGCATCCTTTGTATGCTCCACAATATAAGCGCCCCACTCCGATACCGGTGCAATGCTGTTTACACCGCCTGCTTCCTTAGGAATATCAAATCTTTTCAGATTTAAATAAATATGCTTCATCTGCATCCTCCTTATATTCTGCTCTTTAATACCTGTTCCGCTTCATCCTTAAAACTAACCATCTCCGGAAGATCTCCGTCAATCAAAGGACGGCACCACTCCACAAACGAATCCGAAATATCATTGCCTCTCTCATTGATGTATTCTTCCGGCATCACCCTCTCATTGAGCATTACCTCCTCAATCGGTATGAGGGGCATGTCTATCTCATATTCCGCCCCCTCTTTACGCCGGATTCCTACCATCACACCCGTTTTACCCGAAACTGCCGCTTTTACTGCCTCTCTGCCCGCAAGGATCGCCTCCTCCCGGTCTACTTTGGACTGGAGCAGCATGGAAGCCCTCCCGCAAAGCCCCGGTTTCTCGCTTCTCGCCTTGATTCCCAGTTTTTTAATCACCAGCTCCGCCAGATATGCACCGACATCTCCATAGTATATCGCCCTGTCGGTCTGGAAAATCGGCGGAACAATCGATTCTCCGTTTTCATTGCGCAGCCCCTCGCTGACCACAACAACCACACCGCCGAGCTCATCATACAATTTCCTGACATCTTCCAGGAATTCCTCTTCGCAGAAATTTCTCTCCGGAAGATAGATCAGATGAGGGGCATCGCCGGGATTCTTTCTCGCCAGAGCAGATGCCGCCGTAATCCAGCCTGCATTTCTGCCCATCGCTTCTATGATACAGACATGAATTGGCAGCGACTTCACATCCGCGCCCACTTCTTTTGTAACCGTCGCTATGTACTTCGCCGCACTCGGAAATCCAGGCGCATGATCTATAATCGAAATATCATTGTCCATTGTTTTGGGAATCCCCACTACAAAAATCCCCTCGCTCCCGCATACCTGACTGACCTTGCCGCAGGTATCCATCGTACCATTTCCTCCATTAAACAGCACATATCCGATGTTGTGTTTTTTCAGCACAGACACCATCGCATCATACTGCTCCTTCTCAAGCGGAAATCTCGAGGAACCGATCGCCGTTCCGGGTGTTTTTAAAAGAAGCTCAATCTTCTCATCCGGCATCCCGCCCATATCAAGAAAATTTTCGGCAAGTATTGCTTCCGAACCGCCAATTGCCCCATAAATCTTATCGATGCCCGGCTCTGCCTGCGCCTGCCGTATTACACCATATAAAGATGCATTCAATACCGCCGTAGGTCCGCCGCCATGCACTACCAGTAAGTTTACTGCCATATCCGTACCATGCTCCTTCCTTCTCTCTTATGTTTTTAATAGTAGCACACTCTGATATTATTTCCATAGTATCTGACTGCAATATTTACCCAAACGTTTGCATAAACTTTTCCCCCATGATAAAATAAATGATATAAAATTAAGGATGGAGAGTTCCATATGACAATGAAGGAGATCGCTTCTCTGGCAGGCGTCTCGGCTTCTACCGTGTCCCGGGTCATCAATCATCCCGACTCGAAAGCGGCCAGTAAAGAAGTAGAAAACAAAATATGGCAGATCGTGCGCGAAACCGGCTATATCCCGAATCCTCACGCAAGGGATTTAAAGCTTCACAAACCCGGTTCCAAACATTCCTCCGAAAAAACCATCGGCTGCATTCTCGCCCGCACGCATACGTCGGATCCCTTTTTCTCCAAAATAACACGGGGAATCGAAAAAGAAGCATTGCGAAACGGATACGTCGTCAAATTTATTTATTCCTATCATGATATCCAGAATCCCGATATCAGACAGGCGGTCTGTGAGATGAAAGTGGACGGCCTGGCAATTCTTGGACGACCCGATTCAAAAACGCGTTCTTTTCTGAAAGCAAACTACAGCCGGATTATTTATACGGGCCTGAACAATATAGAGTCTGAATTCGACCAGATTATATGCAATGCTTATCTGGCTTCCAAGACCGCTGTAAGCTATCTGGCCGAACTCGGGCATGTCCATATTGCGTATCTTGGTGAGCGGAAAAATGAAATCCGCTACCGGGGCTACTGGGACGCTGTTTCCCAGCTTGCGCTGCCTCTGAACAGAGAACTGATTGTGGATACACCGCTGTCTGTCGAAGGCGGCTGTCAGGCGACCCGGAAGCTGCTATTATCAGGCTGCAAAGTCACTGCCCTGTTCTGCGCCAACGACCTGACTGCAATCGGTGCGATAAAAGCCGCCAGGGAACTGAACCGAAAAATTCCCGATGAATTGTCCGTCATCGGGATTGACGACATTGAAACCGGACAATATACGACACCCATGCTCACTACAATTCATGTACCTATGGAAGATCTGGGCATTATGACAGCAAAACTCCTGATTGACCGAATAGAAACAGGAAGGCGGATTCCTATGAAAGTAGAGCTTCCATTTCAGCTGATCAGGCGCGAAAGCTGTGCAGTTCCCAAAAGAGAGCAAAATCCCGATCTATAAATATTTCAATGAAAGAAAGGATGTTTCTTATGATTCTCAAATTAACAAACAACGGTTACTCTGTCTCTCTGGAAACGCAGGGAGGCGAACTGAAATCCTACGCGGATGAGACCGGAAAAGAATTTGTCTGGAATTCGAATCCCGAGTTCTGGAGCTGGTCCGCACCTCTTTTATTTCCCACTATCGGCAATTTGAGAAATGGGAAAACCATAATTAACGGGAAGGAATATGAAATTCCCAAACACGGATTCCTGCGCGATATGCAGATGGAATATGAAGCGGAAGCAGACGATACAATTTCCTTCTTCTGTAGCGCCAATGAAGATACCCTGAAGCATTATCCCTTCCGGTTCCGGTTCCGCCAAACCTATCACCTTAGCGGCCCGGTACTCCACATTACCTATCAGGTAACCAATGCGGATGATACGGAAATGTATTATCATCTCGGCGGGCATCCCGGTTTTATGTGCCCTCTTGAGGAAGGCGAAGCATTTTCTGACTACATATTGAAATTCCCTTATACGGAAACATGTGATTCTCCCGTGTATGACCTTGAAAATATGCAGTTTGACATAACCCACACCACGCGTTATCTTGATAATTCCGACACTGTAAAGCTTGATTACTCACTGTTTGATATCGATGCACTGGTATTCCCTCATATGAAATCAAGAAGTGTACAACTTATCAATCCTGCTTCCGGCAAGGGCGTACAGGTAGATTACCCGGATTTTACCACCATCGCCTTTTGGACCCCGTCGAAGGCAGAAGCGCCTTTCCTGTGCATTGAACCCTGGAACGGAGCCGCTATCTTTGCAGATGAAGATAATGATTTTACGCACAAACGCGATATTCAGACATTAAAGGCAGGAGAAAGCCGCACCTATGAATTATTCATACGGCTGCTTGTATAAAACTGCCAGAAACTTTATAAACTGTCGTATCAAAAGAGTACCTGAGATCATCCCTCCCGGTAAGCAGAAACTTGCCCGGAGGGATGTCTTTTTCTCCTGAGGACCGGCGCCTGACAGATCTGAATACTTTTGATGTGAAAAGCATTTTATCAAAAATTGACATTTCCTTCTTTTCATTTTATAATCTATTACATATGTAAGACTTTGGAGAGATTCAGACATGAGAAAATTGCCACAAATTTCAGAAGCAGAATTTGAAGTAATGAAAGTCATATGGAAACATGCACCGATCAGTACAAATGAAATTACCGAAAAGTTAACCAAAACCACTGCATGGAGTCCCAAAACCATACAAACTCTGATAAAGCGTCTTGTAACCAAAGGCGCTCTTTCCTATCAAAAACAAAGCAGGGTATTTGTCTACACGCCTTTAATCGAAGAAAAGGAATATATCGGACAGGAAAGCCATTCTTTTCTTAAGCGCTTTTATAATGGGGATATAACTGCAATGCTTTCTGCCTATATCGAAGACGCCAGGCTTTCCGAGTCAGAAATAGATACTCTGCGTTCACTTCTTGGGAAAACTACGGAAGATTAGGAGAAACTCATATGTCAGATTTTGGAACGCATTTCTTTCTATGCAACATTTTTATCTGCGGCATTATTGCCCTGTTTCTTATGATAAAACAAGTATTGAAAACATGCCTAACCAGCCGTATGCAATATAATTTATGGTTTCTTCTGCTTGGACTTTTCATCACTCCGTTCATACCCTTCCGCCTGATTGGATTTTTACAGATATTTTCATGGTTTGCCGCATTAAAAGACACTGTAGCATTCAATATGGATACGATGAAAGACACTGCTGCCAGCCTGACTATTCCCGGTACGATCAGAGAAATAGATGATTTTGCGCTGTCTGTCAGCAGCAAAACGCCCTCTGTTGTCGGGCTTATTCTGTGCTGGATATGGCTCATCGGCGTCACCGCAATGCTTTTATCCGTGATGAAATCAAACTTCCGATTCAACAAAATAAAAAAATCTGCGCTTCCACTGCAAAACCAGACGGTTCACAGACTATACAACAACTGTTTGACTGAGCTGAAAATAAAAAGAAACATTCCTGTCTTCAGCACTGTCTTTTTGAAATCCCCTGTTATTGTGGGATTATTCAGACCCTGTATTTATCTGCCAATCCACCTTATATCGGATTTCAATGCTACAGATATGCGATATATACTTTTGCACGAATTGCAGCATTACAGATACAAAGATGCACTGGCAAGTTATCTTATGAATCTTGTCCGTATCCTCTACTGGTGTAATCCCTTCGTATGGTTCGCATTGAAAGAAATGCGCAATGACAGGGAAATTGCCTGTGATACCTCCGTCCTGGAGCTTCTGAATGAAAGCGATTATAAAAATTATGGAAGTACACTGATTCATTTTGCCGAAAAAATTTCACTTACACCTTTCCCTTTTACTGCCGGCATGAGTGGAAGTATGAGACAAATGCGCCAGAGAATTATGAATATTTCCTCTTACAAAAAGCCTTCTAATTACATGAAGTTAAAAGGCTGTGCTGCCTTCGCCGTTACTGGCGCTATTCTTTTCGCGTTTGTCCCCTTTTTGTCTGTCTATGCCGCTGAGCAGAACCGGTACAACTGGCAAATATCCTCCGAAAAAGTTTCCACGATTGATCTGTCTGCTTTTTTTGATGGATATGAGGGCAGCTTCGTTCTATATGATTTAAGAAACGACGCATGGAGTATTTACGATATGGACCGCGCCACTTTACGGACAGCGCCGGACTCCACCTATAAAATATATGGCGCACTGTTGGGACTGGAAGAAGGTATCATAACGCCAAATAATTCTTTTATGGCATGGGACGGAACAGATTATCCTTTCGAAGCATGGAACACCGGTCAGGACTTATCCTCCGCAATGGAATCCTCCGTTAACTGGTATTTTCAGGAAATCGACAGGCAGCTTGGTACATCCGTAATTCAGAGCTATGTGAAAAAAATCAGATATGGAAATGAAACCATAAACGCAAACCGCTCTGCTTACTGGTTGCAGTCCTCCCTGAAAATTTCCCCGATTGAGCAGGTTGAGCTTCTGACACACCTCTATAACAACGACTTTGGATTTATTCCGGAAAATGTCAATGCAGTAAAGGATTCCATTTGTCTGTTTTCATCTGAAGCTGAAAGCCTATACGGAAAAACCGGAACCGGACGCGTAGATAACCAGGATGTGAACGGCTGGTTTATAGGCTATGTTGAGGCGTATAACAATACATACCTCTTTGCCACGAACATCCGGAACCATTGCAATGCTACCGGGAGCAAGGCAGCTGAAATAACGAAATCCATATTGCCCTATTTAATTCTGCAATAATCCCGTCACCCGCAGATCTGTAAACTGATTAGGGACAAGCATATCTCATTTTCACTTCCTGCATTTTAAAATTTTTCCGAAAAAATGAACCGCATTCAAAGTTATGGCGAATATAGAGTGAACAGGCAGAGGAGGTGAAACAATGGACGCAAATGAAGTCGAAAAATGTATTGATGATTTCGGTACAGATATATACAGATTTTGCCTGAAACTCTGTGCAGACAAGGCGGATGCCGAGGATTTATATCAGCAGACTTTCCTGAAAGCGTTGGAAACAGAATGGACGCTTGACTGGGAGAAAAATCCGAAAGCGTTGTTCTTCTCTCTCGCTAATAATCTTTGGAAAAGCGACAGAAGAAAACAGGCCCGCCGAAACGCGATTGCCCCTTGCGGCAATTTTGATGATGTAACGGAAACGGTACTACATTCTGAAGAAAGTATTGAAAATGGTTACCTTCAAAGAGAATTGATTACAGAAGTCCGGCAAATCATTCAAACTCTCCCGGAAAAATTTCAAATACCACTGATATTATTTTACCTTTCCGATTGTTCCATAGAACAGATAGCGGCTATCATAAAGAAACCGCCTGGTACCGTGAAAAGTCGATTGTTCAAAGGAAGAAGCTTAATTAAGAAAAGATTGGAGGATACGTATTATGAAAGAGAATCGTTCTAATGTGGAAATAGAAGAAATTATCCGGGCTTCCATGAAAATGACAGATGTTCCTGCACCGGAACTGAATCATAAACTCAAAGCGGCTCTGTATCAGCAGGAGGCTGTCTTACGAAGCCAACCTGCCATGTATCAATTATCACTTTGGTATTTACCGATGGTTTTGAATTTGATAACTTTTTCCCTGCTGGCGCTTTTTGCTTTGATAATGATTGAAAATATTTATTTATCTTATTTTGCCGCTGGTATCTGCTTTTATATTGGCGTGGCTGGTATATTGCTTACCATAGCGGGCGTAAAGAGAGCAAACATAAAAGAGGACATCACAGTCCGAATTGAGAAAAGAGGTGTATTGGCATGAATCATACAAAAAAGAACGGATGTCTGCTTTCTATTGGTATTCTGGTTATCTTATTGTTGGTTTTTTTACGGTTTGGCCTGTATTTTCTGAAAAGCGATGGTTTCAGCGGTCTTTCCATGCTGCTTCCCGTCCTGCTTCTTGGCTTTCTTCTTTCTGCACTGTGTACTTCTGCTTCTTTTGCAGCATGGGTATATCAGGACTGTAAAAGGCGAGGTGAGGATCCTGCGCTGTGGGCAATTGTAGTTTTTGCAGCCACACCCTTTATCGGACTGCTGATTTACTTTCTGCACCGTTCAGAAATCAAAACAATATGTCCGGCTTGCGGACAACGGATTTCGGTAAGAGCAAACTATTGTGAAAAATGTGGAACATATATGAAAAAGGAGGAGAATAACATTATGGGAAAACAGGGAACGTATCACTTAAAATTTATAATTACCGGTATTGTGAGCATAGCGCTTATGCTGGTATGCCTGACAGGTTTTATCGTCAGTGCGGTCACAGGAAATGGTATCAACACAAATATTATTTCTAACGATCAAGTGTGGAACTTAGGTGCAATCAGCATGAATTATAGCGCCTATATGGATGATGTGTGGAAGCTGGATTTTCGAAGCGCCAGTGAAGGATTTGTGAAAGAACAGAATATGACGATTGCAGATGCAGACACCCAGCTGCTTTACGCGGATATTTCCTGTGGCTCTGTTCCGGATGGAGCAACGCTTGTCTTATGGCTGGTACAGGGAGATGTAGCAAAATCTATGGATGTTACCAATCTTTCCGAACCATTGGAATATCCTTTGAATGAATTTGAGAATGGAAAAATCCGTGTGAGATTGCAGATCAATGGTGTGAAAAATACTGTTTCGGAAATTTATATTCAATAATACACAACGCCATTTTTCAGGAGTTCCATGATACAATCCCGAGTATAACAAACTCCTTTCACTTACGCAAGAAACGCTTCTCATCTGAAAATTTGAAAAGCGTTTCTTGTAATATACTATATTAATTTTTTAACGTGTTCTCTTTTATTGGTCGTAAATCGGTCGTAAATTTTCACCTCCAACCCGCATAAACACTGGCGTTAAAACCGCCCCGACATCCCGGAACGGCTCTCTGTGTTCCTGCTTTGCCATCTCTTTCTCCCGCTCATTGTACGCTGTGTATATCCGCTTTATCGCTCTGTTGATAGTCTGCGGATTGTGTACATAGCCCTCACGATTTGTAAAGATAAAGCCGCTGTAACCGTCTATCGCTATTTCGTTATATCTCCTCTGCATCTGCTGCCGCTTCTCCTGCAATAATGCCCGGCGCACTTCGTCCAGCATGGGGACTGTGCGGCATCCTGCGCTTGTTTTTGGTGTGGTAATGTGCATTTCGCACTTTTCGCCTTGCTGCCGATACACCCGGTGCATCAGATTGTGATTTATGCTTATTGTCCGGCTCTCGAAATCCAAATCCTTCCACCGCAAGCAGATAATCTCACCTTTTCTGCCATGTACAAATTAAACATATCAGTCAGGGTAACTTTGCTATTGGCAGCAGCTTTTATACCGTCCTCAATATCCCGGTCAATCTGCTTTTTTCTCACGTAGGCTTATATCATCCCTCTTTCCGGGCAGCAAAGAGAGGCGGAGCTGTCAACGGCGGACATAGCCCATTCATCTTGACCGTTGACTGGCTCAGCTGTCTTTGTAACAAGCTACACTACGAATTAACAGAACATCTAAAGATAACCCATGTGCTGATAAAATAGCAAAGCAATAAGATTACCAAAATTCCCACTGTTACCCCAATCTGTAACATCAATGTGGTATAACCTATATATGCAGAGACTTCGGCTGATATGGTCTGGATAAAATAACCAATCACAACAGCGGCTACCATGATTGCTACGATAATTGGAAGCCCAAACCATACACGTAACTGTTTCAAGATAAGTTTATTGACACGCCGCTCATCTACACCTAATTTTCGGAGTACAGAGAAGCGGTATTTATAGTGCCCTGCGTCTAAAAGCTGCTGTAAGGAAAGCACTGTAAGGCAAATTACCATCAGTACAACCGCACCATAAATCATGCCTGTTTGCAGAATAAAGTTATTTGCGATTGCGCTATTTGTTTGAAGCGTGCTGAAACGCACACCATACAAGGCACCGCTTTCTGCCTGCTCTGGGTATTCTGCTACAAAAAGCCTTTCCAGCTCCCTTGCGTTTTCATAAGTGATGTTTTTTGTTGTTGTAATATAACGGTTTCTCATAACTGGCAGCAATTCCTCACATATTTTATCCGGAAATACATAAAGGACATCTGTATAGGAATTATAAAGTGTTACTCCCATTGCTTCCTCGGAATAAGACTGCTCGGAAATGTTCAACGTTCCCCCATCCGTTACAACGCTGGTATGTTCTGCAATAAAACTATTTCTTTCTTCTTCCGTTGCTATTGTTTTCCACTGTGTTATAAATTCATTTTCTCCTAAAGAAATCTGCTCATATCCCAACATTTTCCGTATTGCATTATAATCACTTAAAGAAATCGCCACGACAGGAAAGTCATACTTCATCCGATTGTGAAAATCAGCTTTTTTCGGAAGATACAAATTAAAAGTGCAATCATGCGCCGTATCTATTTCATGCGCTGCAAAAAAATCAGTGATGATTTCATAATTGTCCTGTGGCAGATTTTTTTCTTCATACACATTATTGTACCTTGAATATACCTGCACATCATACACAGAACGTACACCCAAATAGCCGGAAGCCCAGCCCGTCAAAATGGGAGCAGCAATAAACAGAAAAATAGCAAGCACAAGAGTTATGCAAATCAATGTCATTGTTTTACTGGTCGTATTTAATTTTGAAGTAATCTGACCGTAAAAAAACAGTGCTTCCCCATGGTATCGGTGTTCCGGTAATTTTTCTTTCCATGTGACAATAAAGCTACTGGCAAGATAAATCAATGCACCAATGAAGAAAAGCAAATCAATCAAGAGAAATAGCAGATATTGATTGAGCATTCCAGCACCTAAAGGCAGATAATATTTATTTGCTAATGCCGCAACACTGGCTGTTGCAAAAGCATTTAGTACAGAACATATCAGCAAGCCAGTAATAAGCATATTCCTTTCTCCTTTTTTGATTAGGCAAAATACAGACCAAAGCAAAGTGAGCAACGGAAAAAGAATGTTTCTCCAATACATGAGTCGTACCGGAAACGCAAAGCGAGCGTCATAATAAAACCAAACCTTTTGTATTCCTGTAATAAATGCCCATACTGTAATCAGTTCAAAGAATATTACTGCAACAGAAATCCAACGGCTATTTCCCGGTTCTGGCTCGTTCTCTTTCTCTGCGGAAAGCATAGTAATAATTTTCGTTTTCTGGATGGTACGGGTATTGAAAATTCCTACCACTAAAAAACTAAAAACAAAAAATGCCACTGTCCATAAAACCGTATCCGGGAATAAAGTCCATGATATTTCATAGGACTTTTCATAAGCAGTAAGGAGCATTGCCGTTATAAACTGGGAACAAAATATGCCGAAAAAAATACCAATCAGAATTGAAATCATTCCCATAATCAGTGTTTCTGCGAAGAAAATTCTTCCAATGGTCTTTTGTTCCATTCCCATAATAGATTGAATGGCAAATTCTTTTTGTTTCTGCCGGAGCATATAATGGTTGACAAATCGCATCAAGAATAACAGCAACAATGTTATCATGCAGATTGCCGCTTTCATTCCATCTCTTAAAAGAGTAAAATCATACTCGCTGCCTATATCCGGGTTATAATAGCTGCTGGAAATGGAGAGAAACGCATAAAACAGGGTAACACAGATTGTCATTGTGACAATGTAAATCAAATAATCTTTTGCAGACCGCTTTACGTTTCTGAAAACAAGTTTAGCATACATGGCTCTGTCCTCCTCCAATGATAGTAAGGACATTTAAAATTTTATCAAAAAAGGTATTTCTGCTGTCATTACCCTTACGCAGTTCCATAAAGATTTCTCCGTCTTTCAGAAAGAGGATACGGCTTGCATAGCTGGCGGCAAAAACGTCATGCGTTACCATAAGAATGGTTGCCTTAAGCTGCTTATTGATATTTTGGATTGTAGACAACAGCATTTGCGAAGAATGGCTGTCTAATGCCCCTGTGGGTTCGTCCGCTAATAAGAGCTTGGGATTGTTGATAATCGCTCTTGCACAAGCGCAGCGCTGCTTTTGTCCCCCTGATACCTGATAGGGATACTTGTTTAGAATATCACTGATATTTAACTTCTCGGCTATCTCCAAAATACGGGGTTCTACACGCCCGGCAGGTATGTGATTGATTGCCAATGCCAGCGCAATGTTTTCTGAAATTGTCAATGTATCTAATAAATTGAAATCTTGAAACACAAACCCCAAATTTTCTCTGCGAAAACGGGCAAGGGATTTTGGGTTGATTTCTGTCACATCTGTTCCCTCTAAAAAAATATGCCCTGCGCTCACTGTATCAATGGTGGAAATACAATTGAGCAGCGTTGTTTTTCCAGAGCCAGACGCCCCCATAATGCCGAGAAACTCCCCGGCTTCAACGGAAAAGCTAATATCCCTAATCGCTTTGGTAATATTCCCGCCATTGCCATAGTATTTCTGGATATGCTCCAACTTCAAAATTGTGTTCATCTGATAAGCCTCCTTACTATTTCATGCCTTTATCATAAAGGGTGCCGTACCTTTTTTGTATCAAGTTTTCTTACGAAGTTCTTACAGAAACGTAAGAAGTGCAGGACATATCAGCCCTGCACTCCGGTAACAAAATCGTTCAACTGAAAAGAAAGCATAATCGCTGTTCCTTTGTTTTCTGAATGAACAGCAAGCCCTATTCCCAGCTTATCACAAAGACGCTTGCAAAGATACAAACCAATTCCAGTAGAATTTTTTCCAATTCGCCCGTTCCTGCCAGTAAATCCCTTTTCAAAAATGCGGGGTAAATCACTCTGTGGAATCCCTATCCCATTATCGCTGACAGACAAAACAATCCCGTCATTTGTCTTTACCGCTGAAAAATGTAAAGCAGGCTTTTCAGCGCGATATTTTATCGCATTTCCGATTATCTGGTTTAAGATGAATCGCACCCACTTATCATCAGTGTAAACCCTGTTATTTATAACATTTATCGTAATCGTCATGTTACTTTGGCGCAGGAGATATTTATTGTCTGCGATTGCACTATGCACAACATCACATAAGTCTGTCTCACGGACAGAATAGTCTTTCTCTGTATGTTCACTTCGGGCATAATAAAGTGCCTGTTCAGTATATTGATTGATATTTTCTAACTCTGCCAGCATCTCTCTGGCAAAGGAGGAACGATTATTCTCACAAAGCAGCTTCATTGCTGTAATCGGTGTTTTTACTTCATGTATCCACTGCTCAATGTATTCTTTATATTCTTTTCGTTCATTCTGTATTGCGCCTATTTTTTCAAGCATGGATTTTTCTGCCATCTTCATAATCTGATAAAAAACCTGCTCGTCTGCTTTCCTCGGTATCGTCATAATTTCCGGTATCAGATACCGTTCTTCTAATTGCTCTGCCATATCCAGTAATTGATTCAAATACCTCTTTCGCGCATAATAAACAACCGACAGGCAAGTGGTTAAAATAATAAACCAGACTGTAAAGATAAACAGAACAGTTTGAAACTGGTTTCCATTTGCAAATAAAAACAAGGCAAGTGCCAGCATACCCATAAGGTTTACAAGAATAGCTGGTACTTGATTTTTTAGATATAGTTTTCCACTCATAATGTATATCCTTGTCTGTGTTTTGTCTTAACAAAATCAGTAAGTCCGATTTTATTGCATTTATCACGAATACGGGCAACATTAACACTTAGGGCATTATCATCAACATATAGTTGATGATCCCAAAGAAAGTCCACAATGTCATTTCGGGAGCAGATTTTTCCAGCATTCTTAAAAAGATAGTATAGGATTTTCAATTCATTTTTTGTCAATTCTGCCTTTTGTCCGTTGTATTCTATTACACTGCTTTCCAAATGCAGAGTTACCCCGTTCCATGCAAAAAATTCTGCTTGCGGGGAAGAATATGCCCGTTTTAAAAGTGCAGCAATTTTGGCAAGCAGGATTGCAGTGTTGTAGGGCTTTGTAATAAAAGCGTCGCCACCCAGCATAATGCTGTTCAGTTCGTCCATATCTGTGTTGCTGCTTGTCACAAAAACAATAGGAATATCTGAAAAAGTGCGAATCTCCGAACATATTTCAAAGCCATTGTTTCCTGGCAGCTTTATATCCAAAATAACTAAATGTGGAACAAACGCTTTTATCTGCTGGATTGTCTGGGAAAAGTCTGTAACAGCAAAAACCTCATATCCATTTCCAGATAAAAGGGTCTTTAGCTGTGCCTGTATGGTAAAGTCATCTTCAACGATAAATATTTTCTTCATAATGATACCTCCCTGACACCTTATTATACTGTATCAGAGAGGCTTTCTCAATCCATATTGTACTTGAGTTTCCGCAGTTCTGTGTACAGAACTGCGGAAACTCAAGATCTTGTGCAAATATGCTATAATCAAGGTATACTGGAAGAGGTGTAACCAATTATCTTAGCCCCCAATGAAAGGAAGTGATACTATGGCAGGTAATACAGATTATAAAAATAAATAGCACGCTGAAAACCGTGAACGAATAAACATGGTTGTTCAAAAGGTTATAAAGAAAGAATCAAAACCGTAGCCCCAAAAACAGGTGAATCCGTAAACGGCTATATCAAAAAAGCTGTTAATAAATATGTCAAGAACAACTATGGCCGAATCAATGTAACTTTCCCTAAAGGGCAACAAGAAGCATTGAGGGAACACACAAAAAAGCAAAATGAAAGTGCTTTGAAGGACTATCCCAAAGGGGATTTTTAAGGAGCTGCATTGACAGGGATAAAATTCCTTGTATAATACAGACAAGGGTAGAACCAGAAGGCTGGCTCTGCCCGCATGCAACGATTCATAAATCTTATGTCAGTTTTTTGAGTTTACACAAAACTTGAAACGGTCTCGTTGATTTATTGATTGCTCTTACCGAAATTTTTTCTTGTGATTTTAATGCCTTTTTTATCCAATAGTATTATTTATATAAGTTAAGCAAGACTTGTTCCAAAAAATACTTGAAACAAGTCTTTTTCTATTATTGAAAGCACTTAGTAAATTTACTTGAGTTTGTAAATCCCCACTTGAACAGCAAGTGCCATACGGTAAAGGGATTGACAAACTCTTTTCACTTACGCAAGAAACGCTTCTCATTTGAAAATTTGAAAAGCGTTTCTTGTAATATACTATATTAATTTTTTAACGTGTCCTCTTTTATTGGTCGTAAATCGGTCGTAAATTTTCACTTCCAACGCCCACAAACCCGCATAAACACTGGCTTTATTTGTCTAATGACTTCATCGTCGGGAAAGGCAATCGAGTTACTTCATTATTATTCATAACCGCTTATCTCCGCTTTTCTCTTACAATTCAACACTTCGTTATGATGTGTTATTCTACCAGTAAAACTTCAAATTTGATGTAAATTTGTTGTAAACCACACAATTTGCTGTACTCACTTATCCGTTTCGGACTCTTTCCTAAAATACATCAAGATTGCGTGATAAATTTTGTATTGCTTCCTGCTTCTTCATGTCAGTGACTTCGGCATATATGTCCATCGTTGTTTCAATATTGGCGTGTCCCATAATTGCCTGTATCACTTTCACATTTGTTTCCTTCTCGCAGAACCTTGTACAAAAGGTATGCCTTAAATGGTGGCATGAGAAGTGAGGTATTATGACTGGCTGCCTTTTTTCTTTTTTAGCATTTAACACTTCCTCTGCATTGTACGATTCGTATATCCGCTTGATTGCCCTGTTTACAGCTTGCGGATTATGAAGATTTCCAAATCGGTTGCTGAAAATAAAACCTGTCATTCCATCAATCACCGTAGTATTGAAGCCTTCTTCCTTCTGCTCGCTGTATTCTTCCTGAAACGCTTCGTATACTGCGTCCATCATGGGAATCGTGCGGATACCCGCTTCTGTTTTCGGGAGGGATACTCCAAACTCACATTTTGTAGTATCATTTCGCCGGGGATAATATGTAACACTATGGTTTATGCTGATTATCCTTTTTGCAAAATCTATATCCTCCCACCTCAGCCCAATTACTTCACCAATCCTGCACCCTGTTCCTAATAACACTGTAAAAAATGGTGCCCAATGGCAATACACCGGACTTTTGGCTGTGTAGTCCATAAAGGCTCTCTGCTGATCCAGCGTGAGGGCATGGCGTACACCATGATTTTTCCCCGGCTTTTTCTTAATTTGAGCCATTACTCCATCGCTCGGATTGTTCCTGATGATGTCATCCCTCACTGCAAGCTGGAATGTTGGGTGAAGAACCGTATGGATTGTTTCAAGAGTGTTAATCTGCATCCCTTTGTCATTTAACAGATGATAGTAGAAATATAACACATCTGAATACTTTATCGTTCCAATCTTCCGTTTCCCGAACTCATCCCTTACAAATCGGTCATACATATAGGTGTAATTTGTGTAGGTTGTCCGCCTTAACTCTGTTTTGGTTGTAATATACCTGTCAAAAACAAAATTCAAATCGGCGTTCCCTGCCGCATATACATCCAGACCGTCAAGTTGGTCTTTCATCAGCCGCTTTTCTTTTTCCCTAAGCTCTACTAAATCATTCGCATATATATACCGCCTTTTCCCATAAGGATCAGTATAGGTATACATATATGTTTTATCCTTGCGCTGGATTTCCCCTTTCCGTAAAGCTCTCCCTCTATGGTCTTTTCTTGCTTTTGCCATCTCTGCTCCTTTCTTTCAAAAGGAAAGAGATATTTCGTACTGCTACTTACTTTCTTCCATTGAGTATTGAATTTCAACACCCTTTTGTAGCACTTGCGTTATGGTCATGTCATGTTTGGCAGCATAGTCTTTCAGCTTCTCATATTCGGCATCGTCAACCCGAAGGCTTAACGACCTCAGCTTAGGCGAGTCGGACTTTGGACGTCCCGTTCTCGGCATTTACTATGCACCTCCTTCATAACTAATACCATTATAATTCTCGTTCTACGAAAAGTCAAGCACTTTTTGTAGAACGATTATTTATCACGAAACCCTCTTTGCCTTAATCACTCACTTACTCTAAAAGACTCCAGATATTGCTCAAAAATATCACAATTTACCAATACTAATTTATCCACCTTATAGATTGCGTTTGCCTGCTTTGCAAGCTCCTGAAATTTTGTTAAACCCATGCTGTAAATTTCTGCGCCTTCCTTATATCTGACAAATTTCTTTCTGTCTACTTTCTTTACCATAAAATCCTCCAATCATTGCACAGCTTTATCTGCTAATAAACAGGCAGAATACACTTCTCCCCATTTATTAGCAGATAAAAACTGCAATACAGGTGGCGGCTCATTACGCCGCCCACATCGGTCTTGCACCGTCATTTTATTGACCGGGCTGCAGTTCCCCACAACCCGGAAGTATCATTATCACAGATATGCTTCATCGCCCCATGTAACTGCTACATATTTTGCCCGATCTCACTCGCTCCTTACCTTTGCTTCAATGCACTTTTCCAACATTTCCTCGCATTTCACCCTGTTTCAGACAGGGCAGGCACGTCATGGCGTATCTGCTTAGTGGCTCTGCATATCCTCACGTCCTGTATGCAATACAGTATTCAATTATCAAGGTACAACGCTGTAAACTATCAGCTATGGAAAAGGGCAGCTAACCACCCCTTATACCGCTTCAAACGCCAGTATTTTTGTAATCAGCTTCGTTTCAAGCCTCCGGCGCAACGTTTCATCAACACAAAAATGAAGCCGCCCACTCTCGTCATACATCTTCCGGGTGGACAGGGTAATTATGTATCCCTCATAGTGCTTCAGGACTTTGTTAATTGCCAATACATCACCTTCTGATGCTGCCTTTATGATATGGAAAGGCAACAAATTCTTTTCTTCTCTGCTCTTACATTTTTTCATCATCTGCTTTTCCCTCCATAATCTTCCTTAAAATCTCCAGTGAGCGTGTCCGGTGTTCATGGACTGTGCTGCGGACAAGATTCATCTCCCTTGCTATATCCGCATCGCTCATTTCCAGAAAATACGAAAGCAGTATCACATTCCGCTTCCGTTCCGAGAGTTCCTGCAACGCTTCCGCAATCAGGGTGTCTTTTACTTCAATGTCATATCCATATACTGTAAAATGACTGTTCTCTACTCCGTACTCGTCCATAACAAACAACTGGTGCAGCTCCTTTTCAGACAGTTCAGAAAACATGGCTTCATGTTCCCTGCGGTAATCCATGTGCCGGTAATAATTGATTGCTTCGCCCTTGAGCGACATCTGGCACAGGCGGTCAAAGCGATGCCTGATTGTCATTTCATCATGGCAAGAAGGTTTCTTCATACGAGTTCACCTCCTCCCCCGTTGTGACATGACAAAGGCATTCGCCTTTTCCCTTTCCGTTGTATCTGCCAAATGGCGGTAGGCTGATGTTCGGGTGGGCGTAAAAAATTTTTGTATATAAAAAACGCCCGGACAGGCAAAATGCCCGCTGGACGTTATTCATATCTTCTATTCTGTTTTCTCCACACGCAATGAGTGTGTATAGTTCACTTGTCAGGGTATATTCTGCTTTACTGCCAGTAAAACACCTTATAAAAGAACCTTCCCACGCCAATAGCCGGACAGGTTCACTAAGTCAAAAAAATATCCCTCAGACCGTTCAGAACACATAAATTCCCCTAAACGTACCCAAAGGATAAAAATTCACGCAAAAAGCCTCTGGATACTGCGTTTTTTTATATGCAATATCCAAAGTCTTTTTATTCTTCTATGTGTATTATGCCCCTCTGATAAAGTGATTTATTAGTGCATTTTCAAAGTAAAATGTGCAATATACACTATACATGGAGGTGCATATATGGCAAGGAAAAAGAAAATTGACAAGGAAATGGGATTCCGTCTGAAGAAGGCTAGAACCGAGCAGAAACTGACCTATGAGGAACTGGCTGAAAAATCCGGCGTTTCCTCACGCTATATCAAGGAAATCGAGAATCATGGAAATGTGCCAAGCCTTGAAAAGCTGGGACAGCTCATACGAGCCTTACATATTTCCGCCGATCCGTTTTTTTATCCAACCGCCCCGGCAGACAACCTCGACTACCAGCGGCTGTTGGTTTATCTGTCACAGTGTACAGAGGAACAGATTACAACAATCCTAGCTATTGTGGAAGCCTATCTTCGGACATACAAATCTCCCAAAGAATAGGATACCTTAAACATTTTGATTATCTCTGGATTATTTCTGAATTTTTCTGCAAAAACAAGACGGCTCTCTCAACGTATCTGCCGCCTTGTTTTTATCTGTTTTCATCTTAAATATAATGGCAACAATCCAAAATATTTCCATCACAGACCATTGCATAAATTTTTATTGAACCGATAACCCACGCCCCATACTGTCTGTATGTAAACAGGCTCACTCGGATTAACCTCTATCTTTTCTCTAATATTATGGATATGGCTCATAACAATATTGCAATCTCCAGAGTACAGTTCTTGCCAAACGACATTATATATCTGCTCTTTACTAAATATTCGCCCTTTATTTTGTGCAAGCAGTACAAGTATTTGAAATTCCTTCATTGTTAATACAATTTCCCTACTCCCCTGAAATACTTGATGTCTGTCTGGTAAGATTCTTAAACTATCAAATTGAAGTGGCAAACAGCTTTCTATCGCCACTTTCTGTATATTATGACCACTCTCTTTTATTACTTCTATCAGTTTTTTATATAAATCCTCGCCTGCACTGTCAACATGAAGTATCAATATTTCACTCAAAAAATCGCCCCCGTATAAGATGCCGCCCTCCATTTATTGGAAGCATCACCTAAAAGCGGCTCTGCCGGACAACAGGCTCTTTTACCGTTATCCAGCAGACCATTTATGTTTCATATATTAACTTAAATCTTACTCTTGTTTTTCAATATGAAGCTGTGCTTCTGCTTCTGTCAATTCTCCATGAAGCTGTAATGCCATAAAGATTGTAATAATGCCTGAAATTACATCTGCAATCGGCTGTGCATAAAGTATCCCATTGATTCCCCAAACATTCGGGAGAAGCAAAATCACTGGGACAAAACAAATTCCCTGCCTACAAGCCCCAAGGATAAAGCCTTTTGTTCCTTTACCAAGTGCAAGAAACAAAGAAGAATATACCGTATAAAAGCCAAACAGGAAGAATGAAAATCCATTTGCCAAAAGAGATTTCTGCCCTACCGCAATCATTTCCGTATTTCCGTTTGCAAACTGAGAAATTATCTGCACAGAAAACAGAGCCATTAGCAAACCCACTATTACACAGAAAACTGTTGACCACAAAATAGATGTTCGAATCGCTTCCCTCAAACGCTGGAACTTCTTTGCCCCATAGCTGAATCCTGCAATCGGCTGAAATCCTTTCAGAAAGCCAAAAACCACTAAGGTTCCCATAGATGTAACCCTTGTGACCGCCCCCATCCCGGCAATGACAGCATCGCCATATCCATTTGCAGCCCGGTTAATAAGAGCTATGGAAAGACTGGTAAGAAGCTGAAATGTAAGTGTTGGGACTCCAATTTTCAAAACCTCCATATATATCTGCTTGGAAGGCTTAAAATCCTTTATGCTGAATGAAAATGCACTCTTTTTACGAAGCGCATAAGTTAAGTACACAAGCGTGGAAACAAATTGAGAAATGGCAGTGGCAACCGCAGCTCCCGTAACCCCCATATCAAACGCATAAATAAAAACTGGATCTAAGCCAATATTTAATACTGCTCCCAACAATAAGGCGCACATGGTTGTTTTCGCTGCCCCTTCACTTGCCACAATATTATTCATTGTCACATTAAATACATTAAAGATACAGGAAATTACATATATCCTTGCATAAGTAAGGGCATAAGGCATAATGGTATCTGTTGCCCCAAGCATGGTTAAAATCGGTCTCAGAAAGGCAGTAGCCAAAATAATAATAACTGCACCAATCATAACGCTGCTGTATACTGCCGTACTTGCCACCTTATTCGCAGTACCTCTGTCCCCACGTCCTAACAGCCTTGAAAGGTAAGATGCCGCACCGTTACCAAACATCAACCCCAATCCTACTACTACCTGTCCTAACGGAAACACAATCGAAATCGCCCCCATAGGGCTTTCTCCCAAACCTCCCACAAAATACGCATCTACCAGATTATAAAGGGCATTGATCAACATACCAATCATAATCGGCACACCAAGAGCCACAAGAGCTGTGGGGATTGGCGCACTCCCTAATAGTTCCATTTTGTTGTTACGTTCACTCATTTCTAAATACTCCTTTCTCTCAACAATCGTTATTGTTTACAGTAGTATAATTTATACTATTTTCCCGCAAAGAAAATATACTCTAATTTATAGTACTTGTCAAGAGAGTAGTGATGTTTTCTTTTCTGTTTCTTGACAGCAGCTATAAATTCTAATACTATAAATTACAGTGCAGAACACATATAAATTCAAAGAGAAAGGCTGGTCACAATGGCTACGATTGATTTAATTGTATTGGGAATGTTAAAAAAAGAGCCTATGGGCGCTTATGATATTCAAAAGCTGGTGGAATACCGCAATATATCCAAATGGGTAAAAATAAGTACCCCGTCTATCTATAAAAAGGCACTCCAGTTAGAAGAAAAGGGATTTATCAAAGGAAATATTGTAAAGGAAGGGAAAATGCCAGAAAAAGCAGTTTATTCCCTAACTGATGCTGGAAATAAGGAATTTGAAAGACTGATGCTGGAAATCGCCGCTAAACCTATCCATATTTTTTTAGATTTTAATGCTGTGATTGTCAACTTAGACAGTTTACCTTTGGAAATCCAGCAATCTTGTGTAAACAGCATTGAAGAGAACATCAAAACGCTGAAAACTTATTTAGAGGAAAACATCCTTGAAAAAGAAAATATTCCGGAAATTCCCGAAACAGGTATGGCAGTTTTACAGCAACAATATGTTTTAGTGGAAGCAATTGAAAAATGGATTGCTTCTCTAAAAGAACACTTTCCATCAAATAATGAATAGCTTATTTCCAATATTGAAATCCATTGCTGTTTTTAAAAGCAAGGTGGCTCGCTCCTGAATACGCCAGCCACCTTGCTTATTATCTTCCTAGCCTTCTGAGTAATTCCCTTACCTTTGCTGTTTTAGGGATAATACCTAGCCCATCCAATATTTGTATAGCATCCACAATCCCTTGATAATATGCCCTCTGTTCCTCCTTGTAATGGGCATGATCCACCGCATCCATATAGTTCTCCAAAAACTCCCTGTCCACTTTCGGCAACTTGGTAAGATATGCTTCAAATGCCTTCTGTTTCTTTTTCAGTTCCCGGCTGGCTGCTTTTGCTTCCTCCGTCTGGACGGAATACTCCCTGTCCTCTGATTCGCTGCGCAGTTCCTCAAAGACATCCGACAATGTTTCAAAAACTTCATTCATGCTTGTTTCCACCTTTCTCTGTTAAAAATATTATTGTATTTTACAGGCAGTATTATCAATCCCCAATTTCGCAATAACAAGATAATTCCCTAACATTTCATCTTTAGAAGTATATTATCAACAATATTTCGTAAAATCAATGGTAAGGGACTTCATCTTTAGAAAGTTGGTGGTAGGATATTAAAATCTATTGGAATAAGGAAAACCAGTCTAAAAACCTAATCGGTCAAAGGGTTATGGAACTGCGGACGGAAAGGAAGCTGTCACAGAAAGCCCTTGCCGAGCAGCTCCAGCTTGCCGGATATGAGTTTAGCGACCTGACCGTTTTACGGATTGAAAAAGGGACAAGGTTCGTTCCGGATTATGAAGTGGTGGCTCTGGCAGAGTTCTTCCATGTATCCTGTGAATACCTGTTAGGCGTACAGGACAAAAAATAAGCAGCAATCTGTTTTCACATCACAGACTGCTGCTTAAATTTTTGTTGAACCGGTAGCCAATGCCCCATACGGTCTGTATGTAAATCGGCTTGCCCGGATTATCCTCTATCTTTTCCCTTATGTGGTGGATATGGCTCATAACAATATTGTAATCGCCGGAATACGGTTCCTGCCAGACAATATCATAAATCTGCTCTTTGCTGAATATCCTGCCAGGACTCTGTGCCAGCAAATACAATATTTCAAACTCTTTATTGGTAAGCATAACTTCCGCACCATGTATGACTACATTCTTTTCTGCTAAGTTCAGCTTCATTTCTCCAATATTAATGTACTTTTCTACTTGAAGCTCATTATAGCCTTCAAAGTGAGGGCTTTCGCTTAGCATTTGCAATATTCTCTGGCAGACTTCTTCTTCACCTCCTGAAAAAGATAATATTACTACTTTACTCATTATAATCACCTGTCTTATGATAAACAGTTCCGTCCTATATCTGTTTCATTTTATCTTCCATCAACACCCCTATCTACTATATGACAGCTTTTATTTTGATGTCATGCAACAGGGAAATTGCATATATGACTTTTTTTAACCTGCCTTTTTTCGAAGAAACGAAATCAAATCGCTGTCCGTTTTTCCATAAACACCGTACCATGCAATTTTGCTTCCATAACAATACATTCTTCCCGCATAGCAGACATAAGGATAAACAGCATAGTAAACTTTTCCTGTCTGCAAAATTTAGTTCAAGCCCGGTTCCGTCCGGCATAGCATAGTCAGAGCAAATCACATCAAATACAGTGGTTGATACTTCCTTTTTGGCTTCTGTCAAATTGCCAGCGGTTGTTACTTCATAATGGTCTTTCAGAACATAGCTTAATCCTTCTAAAATATCAGGGTAATCATCTACAATTAAGATTTTTTTCATGGTCTGTTATCCCGCATTTACTACATTGACAATGCTTGTCTTTTTAATCTTCCGGGACGGTGCAATGACAGCAATAAATGTAGTCAGGATTGCCGCTGAAATTACTACGGCAAGCGATAATCTTTTCTTCATATCCCCTCTTTCTTATCTTAGAGATAAACAATCTCATCACAAATACCTGTTGGCGGCTCTCCCATATACCCAATATGCAAATTCCCACTTAAAGAAAGCTCCGTCAGGATTTGATCCAAAATATCCGCATCCGCTGTTGTCACTCCCTCATACAAACCACATAACACATAGTTTTCTGCCCTCAAAAATAGCACACCTGTTAATAACAGCCTGTTTCTTCCGCCCACAGATAACGAACCGATTTTTGCATCTTTATCGATCTCTGCAAACTCTAGCAGCGCCTCAAGGGTATCATCCGGCTCTATATGGCTCTTTGTCTGCCTGATACTATCCAGATATTCAAAGCAGGTTATATGATCTGGTAAAATCTCATCAGTTACAAATAACACTCTCGGCTTTTTCTCAAACGCACATCCTGCAAAATATGTCCTGAGTTTTTCTTCACTTCCTACATAACCTTTCACTGTATACATTTTTTCCTCCCATTAAATACAACAGTCTTCACACTCTCAATGTAACCTTGCCGCTATCGTCAAATAGATAAATAAAGAAAAAAAAGCGATATACACTGAACTTATTGCTAAAGCAGCCTTTGATATGGCATTTCTCGTTTTTTTGTTTTTTATCAAGCAGATAGCAAATACAAAACCAACAATAATCAATACGGCATACGCCGCAAAAAAGATATACACCCAAGGAGCTTCCATTCCGATTCTCAAATGCCGGATGATAAAGAAAGTCAAAGGAAGCAGGCTAACCCCCAAGGATATTTTTTCTAAAATCTTTTCTTTCATGATCTCCTCCTTAACCAGCTACTATGTCAATCTTTTTCAAGCGACGTGAAGCCAGTAATATAAAAAACACGATATAGAAAACCACCATTGGAACCAGCGTTGTTAAGCTGTCAATCGGTAAAGTTTTCTCCTGCGATGATAAACCAAGAATTAGCTGTGAATACGGGAACATACTGCCAAGACCCGTAATATAACATGCCAATCCCGCAATACACAGACATACTGCAAGTCCGACCGGGACAGCAAAACTTCTTATTTTCATAGAAAGATAAAGCTGTACTGCCGCAACGCCAAGAGCGCTAAACCACCCCATAAAGAGCCACCAGAGCATACCTATGGGAATAGGCTGTTCAAAACGGAATCCCACTTTACCCACAATAATTATAAATATCATCAAAAGTGCCTGTGCCGTAAAAATTGACTTGGCTAACACAACCAACTTAGCGATAAAAATTACAGACTGAGGAATTGGCGTTGTCATTAAGCAGTTCCAGTTATGGTTAATGTGTTCCAACCGCCATAAAAAGGAAGCACAAATGGCAATCAGAATAGGGAAAAAGAAATACCCATAAAATAAACCTGTCTGTAGCCATAGTTGTTGCCACATATCACCGTCGTATAAACTGACAGAGGCATTTATCCCGTAAATAATTGCGCCTATTGCCGCTGTCAAAAGTGGGAGAACTGCAACCGCTACCCACATATTTGAATGGCGGCTTTTCAAATTCTCCGCACGAATTGCATTGATCAGCATTGTAAACTCCTCCTTTAATACTCATATTTTTCAAATCTCTTCCGAAACACAACATACGCCACAAGACCAACAACAAACAGAATTACAAGCGGAATAAAGTTTATGTTCCGTACTACTAACCCGGAAGATTGCAGATTTCCTGAAGATGTGTCCTGCCCCAAAACCATCAGTTCTGCATAGTTGCCCCAAATCAAAATATTGCGGATACCCGGCGGCAACAATGTGGAAATAAACCCAATAAGTGCGCCAACCATACCGATAGACATAGGGACAAGCTGGTTTGTACACACAAGGGAGAAGAAAACCTGAATTGTAACAACTACAAATGTTATCATAGCAGTTCCAAGCACAAAACCTAATAACGTTCTGACAGGCAGCGTCTGGACAATTCCCACAGAATTACCATAAGCAATAATGGTAAATGCCTGAATGAAGATTGCCAGCATCATAAGCGTGGATACTATTGTAAACTTGCAGAACCAGATAGTTTTGCGGTTCTGATTATTACACTCCAATAATTTCCATGTGTTTCCCTTATGCTCCATATCGCAAATACGGCTGGCAATGACCGCCGCCAAAATGGGAAAGAATAATCCATTTATAGCGGCTGGGCCGATGATCAGATCTTCCCATGCCGGTGCAGCGGGATCAGAAACCATGTTTAGAAAATTTTTATTATTGCCATAGTTAGAAAAAACAAATAACAATTCCACGCCCAAGATCACCAAAAAGGTCAGAAACACCTTTCGATGCTTCAGCTTATATAATTCAAGCCATAGATATTTCATCAAAGGGTCATCTCCTTTCCAGTCAGATTGAGGAAAATGTCCTCAAGGCTCTCCCTGTGTTCCTCAACACGATAAACAGCAATATCGTTGGCACACAGGTTTTGAACCGCCTTACCCGTCTGTTCATCAGACAAAGCCCCTAACTGCAAACCATCCCCGGTTCTTAACGGATTCATATTTCTGAGTATCTGACAAGACAAGTTATTATCACTGGTTCTCAGAATGATATACGGCTGCCGCTGTGCGTCCAAAACAGACATATTTTCCTGAAAGATCAGCTCACCATGATTGATGATGCCGACCACAGTTGCCATCTGATCTACTTCACTCAGGATATGGCTGGAAATCATAACGGTCATCCCATACTTCGTTGGCAGTGTTTTGACCAATTCCCGCATTTCCTCAATACCTGCCGGGTCAAGACCATTAGTAGGTTCATCCAAGACAAGCAGTTTAGGACGGCGAGCCAGTGCCATCGCAATTCCAAGCCGCTGCTTCATTCCGAGTGAATAGTTTTTGACCTTCTTATTCATTTGTTTTTCCATACGGACGATATGAACTGCCTCCTCAATATTTTTCCGGGGCAATCCCAGCAGCCTGCGGATTATTTCCATATTTTCCCCGCCAGTCAGATGACCATAATAGGACGGGGATTCAATCAGGGAGCCAACGCTTTTCAGAATCTCCTGCCGGTTTTTCTCGTTAAATGACTTTCCCATGATCTCAATACTTCCTTTGCTGGGCTTGACAAGACCAAGCAGCATCTTCATTGTTGTCGATTTGCCCGCACCATTAGGACCAAGAAAGCCATAAATATCCCCTTCGTTAATTTGGATATCCAGATCATTAACCCGATAAATACCGTCATACTCTTTTGACAAATTTTCTGTTGATACAATCATTTTTTGTCTGCTCCTTTCCTAAGCTGATTACATCATATACCTTCCACTTTGCGTTACGTTGGAGTTAACCTTGATTTTACCTTGATTTTGAAACCATAATTCATACAATAATTGAAAATATGGTATAATGTCGTGGAAAGGAGTGGAAATATGGGTGCAATTAAGGACAAATCAATCTTATTAGTTGACGATGAGCCTGCAATCTTACTGATGTGCCAATCCATTTTGAAAGAAAATGGGTTTACAAATATACTGACCGCAGATACCGCACTTCGTGCTTTGGAGAGGCTGGACACCCACCCCGATCTGGCAGTCCTGGATGTCATGCTGCCTGATATGGATGGGTTCATGCTTGCAAAGGTGATCCGGGAACAAACCAATATACCTATTCTGTTTTTAACGGCAAAAGGAGAGTTTGATGATAAAGCCAAAGGATTTGAAGTGGGTGCAGACGATTATATAGTAAAACCCTTTTTGGCACAGGAATTTGTATGGCGTGTCACCGCGATTCTGCGTCGGGTATATAAAGAAAATGAGGATACAAGTTTTTTATTAGAAGCCTGCAAAGTGGACTTAGGACAGGCACAGGTATACAAAGAAGGCTGCGATCCAGTCTCCCTTACTGCAAAAGAAGTAGAGATACTTCAAAAACTCTTCAGCAATGCAGGGCGCATTGTAACGCTCGGTTCTTTATGCCAGACAGTCTGCGGAGACATATATGTCGGATATGAAAAAACACTAATGTCCCATATCCGGCATATCTGGGAGAAAATCGAAGCAGAACCATCTTCGCCGGTATCTCTTGTCACGGTCAAAGGAATCGGTTACAAGCTGATTTTGAAAGGAACAGGGTAATCCTATGAATATACAAAAATTTTTCAAACGGTATGTCCATTCCAGTGTTAAGCTGTTTTGCTTTTTCATTTTAGTGAATATTTTTTTATTTGTAAGTCTCATCATGGTATCTGTCAGCCACGGAAATCAAAGTCCTACCCACCTGTTACCCTGTATATCTGATGAATTACAGCAGACGGACGGGCAATATACTCTGCCAGATGATATCGTAGCTTTATTAGATCAAGACCATGCATGGTGTATGCTGATAGATAATGCGACGGGTAATGTCATCTGGAATTATAAACTTCCGGCAAACATTCCTGTTCAATACACCTATGGAGACATTGCAAAAATGGCAAGGTGGTATTTAGAGGACTATCCTGTTTTCGTATCTGCCCGGAACGATGGTCTGCTAGTCCTTGGTTATCCGAAAGACAGTTACTGGAAATTATCTGCATATAAAACCATTGTAAGTATAAAAATTGATGCGATAGGATTCATCGCTGTATTTTTTCTAAATATCGGAATTGTATTGCTGCTTTTTATCTTTAACAGCCGAAAAACAGAAAAGGCTATCAAACCTATTCTTATTGGCATTGAGGAAATTGCTGCCGGTCAAAAAACGCAGTTGGCAGAACAGGGAGAATTGTCCGAAATCAACGCAAAGCTTAACCATGTATCTAAAACACTAAAGCGCCGGGATACGGCAAGGGCAAACTGGATCAGTGGTATTTCCCATGATATACGCACCCCACTGTCAATGGTTCTCGGATATTCCAGCAGCCTCGAAAAAAATCACGGGCTGGACTCTGACGTTCAGGAAAAAATGACCGAAATCCGTCAGCAGGCTGAAAAGATAAAAAGACTGATCGAAGATTTAAATTTAACCTCAAAGCTGGAATATGATATGCAGCCGCTTCGCATTAGCAACATTTATCCGGTAGAGCTGGCACGGCAGGTCATATGTGAATTTCTGGACAGCAATCTTGATAAAAAATATGTATTTGAATTTGAATCTGAGCCACAATGTGAAACGGAATTTATTCGTGGTGACGAAGTTCTTATTAAACGGGCTATTACAAATTTGATCCAGAACAGTATCAATCATAATGCAAATGGCTGTAAAATTACCATCTCGGTAACATGCAGCGAAAAAGAAATAGCCATCGTTGTATCAGACAATGGAGTTGGCGTATCCGCTGAAAAGCTGAAAGCACTTAATTCTAAAACACATTATCTGGAAAGCACCGATAAAGCTCTACACCTCCGGCATGGATTAGGTGTTCTATTGGTGCTGCAGATTGTCGAGGCTCATAACGGCATCATGCAAATTTTAAGTGAGGAACAAAAAGGTTACGAAACCACCTTGATTTTTCCTAAGACTAAATACTAATATCTTTACTGATATTGAAAATCTGGTATGTAAGTTTCTATTGCATTGGCGGCGTGATTTATAACGCCGCCATTTTCTCTCTATGAATTTTGTCTTAATCCTTTTAACACAACGCCGGAAAGTCCCACACACAGCACCAGAACCACGCATCCACCAATCATTTCCAGCGCAGTAGCCTGATAATAACCGGAAAGGTTAAATACCGCCGTTATGGGATAAACGACTTTCCAGATATTTGACATGCTTGTAAATAATCCGGCAAAAGAATATATTTCAGCAAATACTAATGCAAGCCAATACCCTTTCTTCATTCGTTCCACCAATGCTATGATACCGATATCATCTGCCAGTAACTGGATTTCCGAAAGAATGTGACTGGATATCAGGATCGTTTTCCCACGCTCAACACTCAAATCTTTAATAAAATCCCTGACCTCAGCAATCAAGTGTTGATTTTATTTATACCATCCCCCTTTATAAAAACACTGACACACCCTCCGGGAGTGTCGAAAGACAAGAATAGCAAGCACTGCCCATGTCCGGACACATGGGCGAAATTCCCCATACTTCCCTACCGTCCGTATGATGAAATTTCCATAGGGAAGTATCCCTAACCCTCTTTGGTTTTCTCTGCTTTTTTCTCCGCAAGTCCTTGACCTTCCCACGCAGATTTGCTACAATAACACATGGATAATTCTATCCAAAACAACTGAACAGACACGAAACCAGACTGTTGTAAACCGGACAAGTTACAGCAGTTTTTTTATGCCCAAATTTAGAAAGGACGATGTAAAAATGGCAAACAGGACACGCACCAACCGGAATGAATTTCACTTAAATGACAAGGAGCAATATATCCTTGACGAGAAGTTTAAGCTGTCCGGCATGAAAAGCAAATCGGCTTTTATCCGGAAACTGATTCTATACGGATATGTCTATGACGTGGATTACAGTTTTTTACGGGAATACAATACGGAGCTTGGACGGATCAGTTCAAGTCTGAACCAGATTGCAAAGAGGATTAACAGCACAAACCACGTCTATCAGGAAGATATGGACGAAGTAAAGGAGTTGATGAAACAGGTATGGCAGTCACAAAAATCCATGCTATCACAGCAACCGTTGATAAAGCGGTAGCCTACATATGCAACCCGGATAAGACAGATGAAAGCATCTACATTTCTTCCTATGCCTGTGCGCCGGAAACCGCAGCGATTGACTTTAAATATACCTTAGACCACTGCCGGGAAAACAGCCCCAATAAAGCCTATCATCTGATACAGGCTTTCGCTCCCGGTGAGGTCAGTTTTGATGAAGCGCACCAGATAGGGAAAGAACTTGCCGACAAGGTTTTAGAGGGGAAATATTCTTATGTTGTCACCACACATATTGATAAAGGTCACGTCCATAACCATATCATTTTCTGTGCTGCTGACAACATAGAACATGACAAATACCATGATTGCAAGCAGAGCTATTACCGCATCCGAAAATTAAGTGACGAGCTGTGCAACGAGCATAATCTTTCTGTCATTATCCCCGGTGGGGAGCGTGGAAAAAAATACAACGAATGGCAGGCAGATAAGAACAGCGCCGCATGGAAAACACAGATAAGGAAAGACATCAACGCCGCCATAAAATCATCCTCCACCTATGAAGAATTTCTGCTCCTGATGCGGGCAAAAGGCTATGAGATAAAAGGGGAAACTTTTGGAGAAGACGCCCTCAAATTTATCTCCTTCCGTCCACTCGGCAAAGACCGTTTTGTGCGTGGCAGCATCAAGTCACTCGGAAAGGAATACACAAAGGAGCGCATCAAAGAACGGATTGAACTGAAACGGGAACGGAAGGCAGTTGTCCCGAAAAGGGATTACGCAAATAAGAGATTGATTAACACCTCTGATGAGAAATTTCAGAACAGTCCGGGGCTGCAGAGGTGGGCGGCGGTAGAGAATTTAAAGATTGCGGCACAGGCATATAATGAAGCTGGCTCTATAAAAGAACTGGAACAGAAAATCGCCACCACAGCCGCCACCGGGAAGGAAGCAAAGCAGACTGTCCGCAAGCTGGAGAACCGCATCAAAGACCTTGCGGAAATCATCAAATATGCGGAGCAGTACAAGGCAAATAAAGCGTATAATATCGCCTATAAGAAGTCCAAAAATCCTGACGCTTATTTCCGTAAGCATGAGAGCCAGATCATCCTTTATGGCGGCGCAAGGCGTATGCTGGAGCAGGCGGGAATCCCCTTAAAAGGCTTGAACATCGACAAGCTGAAAGCGGAGTATCAGGAGCTGACCGCACAGAAAAAAGAACTGACCGCCACATACAAAAACTGTGAAAAAGAGCTGAAATCCCTGAACCGAAAACTGGAGAATCTGAACCAGTATTTAGGGCGCACAGAGCCGCCAAAAAGCGTACAGGAACAGCCAGACCGGGATAATAACCCTGCTCGGTAAAATCCTATCCCGAAAAGGCTTTAAAAGCAAAAAAAGCATCATGGACAGTGTGCATAACTCCCCATTCCGCTATGGACAACACTATTCACAGCATATGGAAAAGCAAAAGCAGCTTTCCCACATCCTGCAAACAGTGTTGCCCACAGCTCCATAAGACGGGGAGTTATACACATTGCCCACAATGCCGAAGGCGGCGGAATCCCTCCATTCCTTCCTACCTTGTTTTAAAAAACAAAAAAATTCATTGCAGACAAGACCATATTCCTGTAATATAGTCTACAAATCTGCAAAAAAACAGGAGTGCCGAAGCACCCCCATTCCCTAAACCCTCTTGCAAAATTCGCAGTGTTGGTTTATAATCATCTTAGAAGCCGAAGGATATTAGCGTGTCCGACGGTTGCACAATCGGAAACTTATAAAGCGTAAAAAATACGGATTACAAGGCTATCCTCTATGGCAGTAGAAGATAGCCTTTTCCGTTACTTGCGGTTGTGTTTATTGTCTATGTATGTCAAGGCTGCAAAAATCACCAGCACCAACGTAAGCACTTCTAACGTATTCATACCGACCTCCTTTCCGTTTCCAGAAAGGACAACCGCAGACTATCCCTACTCGTTCTAATCTGACTAAGAGAATTATAGCACGTTATGTCGAATAATGCTATAAAAGATTTGCGTCAATCACTCCGCCGCTTCCAATGCCACCTCTGTAAATTCCGCATCGCTCATGGTTTCCAGTTTCCCTAAAACCTGTCCGGCAAGCTCCACCATGTCACTGTCCTGTATATGGGGAATCACATTCTTTATGTCGGCAATCATGCCCGTCCTGTCCTGCCCCTCAAACACACACATCAAATTGATTTCTTCCACTGTAAATTTATCCATCGCTTATATCTCCCTCTCTGA
>RAZD01000072.1 GCA_003612525.1 bacterium C-53
CATATCATAAATGGTGTAATCATATCCCTCAGTGGCTTCCTGAATACTGATATAACGGTCTGCCAGACGGAAGGCAAGCTCTGTTTCTTCTCTGCCCATTGTCTGGCTTTTGGTGTCTATGTACGGATTTTCCCACTCCGTAAACGGTACATCTTCCACGATGTGCTTCTGGTTGGCTGTTGGCATGAGATGTTCCATTTTCCCCTGTTCATAGAGGGCATCAAACCTGTCCATATAAAGGGAAATATCGTCAAGACCGCTACTCTTTATCTGGTACTCAAACCGCTGTTTCACAAAATCCTTGATTTCCTCCGGTGACATTTCCCGGTGAACCCGTACCTTGTCAAAGCCGACCTCGTGATTTAAAGTCTGCAAATCCTCCATGAAGCGGCTGCTTTCCACCGCTGCCTTGCTGTGCGTAAAATCCAGTGACAGACAGTTTTCATGGTTTCTGACGTGAATCAGGTCAAATTCGCTGCCATTGACGCTAAATCCCAAAGTTGCCCTCGCCATATCCGGCTTGTCCTCTGTTTCCTTTCCCCGGTACTCTGTGAATTTCGCCATTGCTTCCGGAAGGCTCTCAAAACGCTCCAGCCTGCTTTTTTCCGGGCTGTTCTCCGCCCAAGTGGATAAATCCTCAATGACATAATAGGAAACTTTGTCATTGTCCGGCTCTGCCATTGTATTTTCTGCCGCTGTATGTTCTGCCGCTGCTTCTGCCGGGATATCCGCTGTTTCCTCCCTGACCGCATCTTTTTCTGTACTGATTTCCGCCGATACCGAAAGCTCCTTTGTAAACTCCGGTATCTCCCTGTAACCAACGGAATCCACATAATGGCTTGTGTTTTCCCCGTCCTGATGCAGCACCACCACATCGCTTACGGAAAGGGAATGCCCGGTAAAATCTGCCGGGTGGTCTATGTTGAACTTGGTATAAATATCCTCAAGGCTCATGCCCTCCGTAAGCTCCCCGGTATAGACAAGGGTGTAATTCTCTCTGGAAACCGGGATACCTTCTTTTTCAAGGTAATCCATATCCATAAAGCGAATATTCCTTGTTTCCACTGAATCTTTAAGCTGATAGATGCCATACCTTCCCTCATTGCCATATAAAAGCTGTGCTTCCCGGTTAGGCTCGCTGTCCTCCAATTCCTGCTTCATGGACTGGTATTCCTTATAAGCGTTCCAGTCCCCTTTTTCCACGCCGAACAGCCCGTCATGCTCCTGCAATGCCGCCCTGTCCTCTACAAGTGTTTCTGAACCGTCTGCGTGGAGCTGGTACACCGACACATCCTCCCTGAACAACTCCGTTGCCCTGTCCTTTGTCAGAGGGAGCATTTCATCCCAAGAATACCCGTATTCGTGCATCTGCGACAATCCCACCATACCGTCCGGGAGAGCGTCAATTTCTTCCTCTGCTACCCTGATTGTTTCCCAAAGCAGAGGTAAATCGTCTTTCTGCTCCGCAAGGGAATGTGCAAGGGAAGTGGTCTTATACATATCATCCAGCTTATACGCATGGTTCATAATCAGATTGCGCTCATCGCTGTCATATACCGACCTGTGAAATTCCATGCGGTTAATGAGCTGCTCCGCCTGTACCGTTGCCGGAAGCTCCGAAGCGGTATGCACTTCCCATTCGCTCATATCCACATCAAAATCATAGAACTGCGGATAACCGTCATTCAAACCGCCGCTTCTCATAATCGGCACAAACTCAAAACCTCTCTCCTGCAGATAATCCAGCACATTTCCATTCCACTCATTTTCTTCCAAAAATGGTATGGCATATAAAACATTTGCCACTTCTGACTGCATATCCGCAATCTTAATGGTTTCATATTCTCCGCTGTCCGGCGTGGAGATTCTCACAATCACATCGCCATATTCAATCGGAACATTCGCCCTTTCCCGTTCTTCCTGCAATGCCTTGTAATCGGTTATCTCATGGGTATCCGTATCATAGGCATAGTCTAAATGGTATTCCCCTACTTCCTCACTCCGTTCATTGGCAAGCAGCGTTACCCATGCCCCGGCTCTTTCAAGGTAGGCTTCCACATTCTGCCTGTCATCGTCTTTCATAGCGGACAGCAGATTAAATATTTCCGTCCTCTCCATGCCCTTAACATTCAAAAGGTCATATTTTGAACGGTCTGTATTTGCCACAAGCAGAATCATATCCTCCTGTGCCTGTTCTGCGGCACGTTCCTTTTCAATCTCCAGAAGCTGCGCTTCAATCCCCTTTATCAGTTCCGAGGAAGTCCGGCGTATGGTGTCGAGGGAAGATTTCAGCTCCGGCATCTCTTTTC
>RAZD01000073.1 GCA_003612525.1 bacterium C-53
ATTTCTTTAATGAGGTAAGTGATAAGGCTTTTCTTCTCCTCGTCACTCATTATAGCATATAACTTTCCAAAGTTCTGCATGATTTTGTAAACATTGTCAAGCGTGATGGCTTCCATCTCAATGGAGCTTTTTCTTAATTTGGCATCTTCAATGCGTTCCTCCAACTCCACCATCGTATCATACAAAGCGTCAAGCCTTAATGTCATATCATGGATTTTTCTTTCACGGAATCGGGCATCGACAGGGAGATTGTCAATCTCATTTTCCAGACGCGCTTTATTCAAATCCACCTCTTTCAGCTTGTTTTCATAATTGGCAAGTTCTTTATCTACAACGCTTGTATCTGTCTGCACTCCAATCCGCTTTTCAATCTCTTTTGCAAAATAGGCATCGCTTACAAGCTCTTTTACCGCTTCTACTACAAGCGGCTCAATGTCGATTTTCCTTAAAGATGCCTTGTAGTCACAATGACGCCCCCGCTCCTGCTTATTTCTTCCGCATATATAATAATAGACTTCCTTATATGTGCCGTCTTTATTTGTCCATGCGTGTTTATTCGTATACATCGAACTGCCGCAAAGGGGACATTTCAGAACGCCCGTCAGAAGATGCGACCTTTCTTTGCCGATTCTCGACGGCTGCTTGATTCCTGTTGCCAGACGCTTTGCATGGACTTTCTGCCAGAGTTCCTCACTGACAATCCCCTCATGCTGCCCGTCCTCTAAGATATAATCATCTGTATGAACTTGTTTGTATTCATTCTTCGTTCCTTTCACTTTCTCCCGTGTTCTTCTGCCATATGCAATTTTTCCGCAGTAAACAGGGTTGTCTAATATCTGCCGTATTAAATGGCTGCTCCATGTTTCCAACTTTCCATTCTGGCGGGGTATCTTCTTTATTCCTTGCAGATTAAGGTATTTTGCAACTCCCCCAAGCCCTATATCTGAATTTCCAAACTTATCAAATATAATTCGGATTGCTTCGGCTTCTTTTTCCTCTATTAAAAGATGGTTGTCTTTCAGATAATATCCATATGGGGCAAAACCGCCATTCCAACCGCCCTGCCTTGCTTTTTCCCTGCGTCCGTTCATGGTCTGCTCAATGATATTTTCCCTCTCAATCTCTGCAACCGCTGACAGGACAGATATGAGCAGTTTTCCGCTTGTCTGGGATGAGTCAATCCCCTCCTCAATGCAGATAAGGTTTATCCCATAAGACTGAACAAACTCCAATGAATTTAGAATGTCTGCCGCATTTCTCCCAAAACGTGAAAGTTTATAGACAAGGATATACTCTATTTCCAACCCGTTTTTTATGTCGGACAGCATTTTCTTAAATGCGGGTCGCCCCTCGATTGACTTCCCCGACTTTCCTGCATCTTCGTAGATGCCTACAACTTCCATTTCCTCACGGTCTGCAAACCGTTTCAAACTATTTTTCTGTCCCTCAAGGCTATATCCGTCAACCTGCATCTCTGTACTTACTCTTGGATACAGAACACATTTCTTTCCTTCCCTGTTCATTCTAACACCTCCGATAATTTTGGAAAATGCGGTATGTAAGGTTGCGTAAGCCTACGCAACGCAATCCAGTTCCTGCAAAACAAATCTTCCGTATTTTTCAACTGCCTGCACCATAGCTTTTATAAAGACATCAAAATTTTCTGCTTCGTCAGCTTCGTTGTTTTGTTGTTCTGCATTATGAAATTCTTTGACATTTTCCATCTCTCTACCTCCGCAATGCTTAACGGCTGTATGCCATAAATTATATGGATACAGCCGTCGTTTGACTAATGTGCAAATCCTCCCATTTCCACTAATTCGCACAATTATTTTCTGAACCATTTTTAAGTGAAATACTAATGGCAAGAGCCTTATCAACCCTTGCCATCGTTTCAGTCGACATCATTCCCATATACTGTTTCAATCTTTTCTTATCCACTGTACGAATTTGCTCAAGCAGTACAACGGAATCCTTATCAAGCCCCTCAAAATCATTTACTGCGGTATGTGTCGGCAGTTTGGATTTTGTCTGCACTCGGCTCGTAATGGCTGCGATAATGACCGTTGGGCTGTGTCTGTTGCCCATATTATTAGAAATGATAAGTACGGGTCTTGTGCCGCCCTGCTCCGAACCAACAACGGGATTAAGCTCTGCATAGTAGATGTCGCCACGTCTAATTGTTCTTTCCATATTCTTTATAACCTCCATC
>RAZD01000074.1 GCA_003612525.1 bacterium C-53
CACCCGAAGCCGGAGAATATGCCCATACTGGAAGATTTGTACAATGCGCTGTTAAAGTATGAGCCGAGGGACGTTGCGCCGGAGATGCAGAGGGAAGCGAAGCAGAAGGCGGTAAGGATTGCCAACAGCCTTGTGCTGTATGTGCATGGCTCGCAGAATTATTTCAACCACCGCACTAACGTGGATTCCCATAACCGGATTATGTGTTTTGACATTCGTGACTTGGGAAACCAGTTAAAAGAGATAGGAATGTTAATCGTGCAGGATGCGGTATGGAACAGGGTGTCACAGAACCGGGAACGCAAAGTTGCCACAAGGTACTACTGTGATGAGTTCCATTTGCTCCTGAAAGAAAAGCAGACCGCCATTTACTCGGTGGAGATTTGGAAAAGGTTTCGGAAATGGGGCGGAATCCCAACAGGACTGACACAGAACGTGGGCGATTTTCTGAAATCGGAGGAAATCGAGGGCATCTTGGGGAACAGCGATTTTGTGTATCTGTTAAACCAGAACGCCAAAGACCAGCATATTTTAGCGGATAAGTTAGGGCTGTCAGAAAAACAGCTCATGCACGTCACCAATTCCGAACCGGGAAGCGGTCTGATACTGTTTGACAACGTGGTTATCCCGTTCGTGGATAAGTACCCGGCAGATACAAAGACTTATGCGATTATGAACACGAAGCCGGAGGAATCAGTGAAAAAGGAAGATGAGGACAGCTAATGGCACAGGATAAAAAAAGAAAAAATACCGCCTACCAGAAAAAAGCAGGATCGGAGTTCCAGAAGGGAGTCGGAAATGCTTTTACGGGCGGCGGCAGTGCTGCTTATCAGCCGAGGGATGCTAATACCGGAAAGACAGGGCAGAGCGCAGGCAGGAAAAAGCAGACTGAAAAAAGTATGCAGGCGCAACAGGAAACTTTTGGACAAAAAGTCCAGAAGTCCGAAAAAAGCCAGTGGGGAGAAAACAGCGCTTTTACAGAGAATAAAAGTATGGATTCTGGGAGAGGCGATGCCGAACAGTGTAAACCGAACCATGCTTCAAAGGCTCATGCAAGAAAGCAGATGTATCAGACCACTTCTGGACAAAAAGTCCAAAAGTCCGGTGCAAAGCCAGAGAAGGAAGAAAAGCCGGATTTTGTAAAGGAAAATAATAATTTTACCGGGCAGGAGAATTTCAGCCAGCCGGAGGAAGCGGAGAAAAAACAGCCGGATACAGAGGATTACCACCGGAGGGATACATACAGGCAGTCGCAGAAAAAGGGAAAATACCATAAAAAGCGAGTGCAGAAGGAACACCGGGGAAAAGGCGGCACAAATGATAAACCGGAAAATAAGACCTTTACGGAGGAAACTTTTACAGAGAATACCGGAAATACTTTTCAGGGGGAAGGAGGCTCTGAATTTACCGGAAGTAAAAAGCTGCAAAAGAAACAGCGGCAGGCACAGAAAGCAGGGAGGAAAGTACAGAAAGCGAGGGCGAAGCTGCCAAAGACAAGGGAATACACCTTGCAGAGAGTGTTTGACGAGAAAACCGGGAAAGGAAAATATGTGGTTGTCCCTCTGGATAAGGAGAAAACCTTCAAGCAGGAGGGCATACCCAAGACCACCATGCGCCGGGTGCAGAACGAGAGCAAAAATTTCGTGCATGGGAAAATCGCTGAAACGGAGAAAGAAAATTCAGCGGTGGAGGGCGCACACAAGTCGGAGCAGAAAGTGGAAGCGCTTTATGCTTTCGTCAAAAGGCAGATAAAGGGGAAAGAGCAGAAACAGCAGGCAAAGGTGGCAAAGCTGGAAAAGAAGCAGTTTAAAAAGGAAGTCAATTTCCAGTACCAGAAGTTTCTGGAGGAAAACCCGCAGATGCAGAAAAAAGCATTGCAGAAGCGGTTACAGAAACAGCGCATCAAACGGGAGTATGTCAAGGCGAGGAAAAAAGCGGCGGCGGGAAAGACGGCGGAGCAGGCATTTCAAAAGACAAAAAACGGTGCGGTCACTGTGGCGAGGAAGTTACAGGAGTTTGCGAGGAAAAACGCCGGACT
>RAZD01000075.1 GCA_003612525.1 bacterium C-53
GCTCCGCTTTCTACACGTTTATCTGATGTGTCATCCTTCATAATTTCTCTCCAATTTGTATATTTTATTGTCATTTCCTTGATAAATAACGCTTTAAATAAGGAAATGTGTTTTCTACATTTTATAAATCTTTGGAGAATTCTACTAGCAACTTATAATGAACTATATATACATTATAAGTAATTTCGGATAAATTATTATTCTGAAAGACACTTTGTACGTAAATTATTTTATCACAGGAAGAAACTTGGAATCAATTTATTTATAATTGGATTGGAATAAAATGCTCAAATGGGGGGGATAAAGTAACACATATAAATTTGGTTGAGACTATATGAAGGAGACTGGCAGCAGGTTAAACTTTGATTCTATATATGAGATCGTCTCACTTATATTCCTGTTTTCTGATCATAATAGGGAAAATTGCAGCGACTGTCATACGATACGAAGAGGCGCTTTATGAAATCCTTAATCCATTATCATAGTCAGCGATTAAGGATTTTGAGCAGGTCTTCCGGGAGAATGGCAGGTATATCCGATACGGAAAAATCACTTATGTTTCGAGTCACAATGTAGTCGGCATAAATCTGTTTTGCACATTCATCCTGCAGGCAGTCTTCAAAATCAGAAAAATTCTCTCTTTGTAAGGCGTTTCGAATGCTTTCATGATCGGCACATGCCACTTGCAGCAAATTCAGTATATTAAGGAGAAGTTTTCTCCTGTCTGCCGCAGAATAACGTTTCCGCAAAATATAAAAAATATTTGATATGGAATGTAGGGCAATATAGCCTGTAACACTACCAGAAACACAGCTCTCTAAAACCGATTTAGATGCATGATAAAAGGGCGGGCGTTTTTCCAATACGTCCAGTATAATGTTTGTATCAAATAAAACGAGCATATTTTCCCTCCCGTGCTTCCTCTAACTCCTGTTTATAATCAAAGCCCTCCGGCAATGTCCCAGCAAATGACATAAGGCCCTGAAAAGCGCGTTGCCTTTCTTCAATATTATTTTGAGCAGCGATCACAGTATTTGACTTGCTTTCCGTTGATGAAGAACTGATATATTCATAGGATACTCCTTCATGAGAGTCCATCTCCACGTTTAAAGCAGGAGCAGCCTCATCACTGTCGGTTTGCGAATTGACAAAGCGCATATACATATATACTGCTTCTAGTTTGTTTTCTGGCATTTCCTGTAGCAATCCTATTGCCTTTTCCAAAGTTGACATAGACATTCCTCCTTATTACAATTTATTATACTGGTTCCTGTAAATTATATGCTGCAGCAAGTAGTTCATTTCTATGGTGCGAATTTTTCCGTCGTAGAAACTTTATTTTGTGTTTCAGACTGGTGGTATCCACAAAGAGGCTGTCCCAGCCTTTTGCTGTCTCTGTATCCAATAGTGGAAATCTTTGTTGTATATTACATTATCAAATAAAATCTCGAGATTTTTGGACTTATTTTACACAATTGTTCTTGCTGATAGCATAGCATAGCAAAAAATAAAAATCAATTAAAGTGTTCCATGTAGTTACAAAGAATATTGATAAAATAAATGTACACAGTTACAATATCAATATAAGAAATAATCGGGAGGTGAAAAAATGAACCATATTCTTTTTCAAAAGTATCTGGATTTGTGATATTGCCACTGCCACTGACTTGGTTATAAATCTTCATAAATATATTACTTACAAAATAAAAATGGAGTTTTGAAATTGTAAAAAATATATTATATTTTATATAATCGCATTTTTCTTGCATCAAAACCATTATTAATATACCTAATGGACATTAATTGTTGCTAGTACAATGTGAAAAAGATTTATAAAATAAATCCAGAAAGCATCGTTTTTTGTCGAAACTATGCGCAAAAAATATTTTAGAAATTTATGAGATACGATGGAGATAATTTATGAAAGAAGACAGATCAGATGTACGTTTAGAAAGTGCGCG
>RAZD01000076.1 GCA_003612525.1 bacterium C-53
CTGATTTTACAAGCCTTTCGTCCCTCATTATCATAGAAGAATCTAATTTACAGACTTTTTTTCATACCCTCCTGTGAGTGGTTATCTGATATTGATATGCTCACAGTCTTTCATCATATGTGTTGTTTACAATAGTATTACTCTACGTTTTCTAACCAATAACCACTATTATCATTCAAATATAGCAGCAATCCACTTTCAGTTGCTTCATATCCTATCACGGTTAGTACATTGATGATATCCTGATTATATATTTCAATATTTATATATGAATTATCTATCGATCTAATCATATTATTCTGCATCATATCAACATCAATATAGTATCCTGTGTCAACATTAAAATACAATTGCAATCCTTCATTTGTAGCAGAAAATCCGATTACGGTTCGCATATCTATAAAAGTATCATAGAATTCTGTTGAATAAAGATCAACATATCCATCTAATTCCATTCTCATATCCTGAGCAACTTCATTTATTTGTGTTATTGCCATACCATCCATTGTTTGTGCATATACGGTTATCTCCGTGCATTTTGTTATAAATAAATGAATGCTTATCAAAATAATTCCCATAGTTATAACATTTGTAATAGTTTTCATTGATTTCCTCATAGTATTGATTTTCCTTTTCATATATATTGTTTTTATTTGCGACTTACTTGTGCTCACGCTTCACCTAAAATATACCCCCCCCTTTTTGGAAAAGTGTTCCCACTGTCCATCTCCCGAAATTTGATGAATATTCATACATTTCTTAATTCTTCATGGGATATAAGCAACTGTACCTGAAAAACCACCTACTGAATATTGAGAAAATTAAGGTTGAGAATTGAAAAAGGCTGCCGTTTTGATTGGGTAGCCTTTTGGATTTTATTTGACTTATCGATTATTTATTTTCTCATTCAGATTCTTCTCTGTATTCAAAGACAAACCACTTTTCATTCATATAAATCTCTATTGTATCGTCTGCTCCATACTGATAACCAAATCCACTTCCAAAATTAGACTGATTATCTTCTGTTGGTATTTCAGTTCCATCGACAGTTGACGTTATTTCTCCATCCATATTTCCACAACGCCAGTCGATCGTGCTTTCTTTCCCTGTATCATAATATAATTTACCATCCACTCTTACCATAGGGATTCTGTCATACATTGCATCAGCTTCTTCCTGTTTGAGCAGCTGCTCTTCATCCAAGTCCAGTCCCAGCATATTTCGTAAATTGCTTATGTATTCCGGGTCTTTCACCATATCATCCGTGACCATATAGCTGGAAATGGGATTCTGCCATGGAATCACAAAAATATCTCTATCGTCTATGTCAAAGGCAGACAGAATCAATGCCATTTCCTCTGGTGAAGCACCTTTTAATGCCATTATCTCTTCCAAAGTTTTCTGACGGTTGGTTCCCTGCATCAGCCCAAAACGATAGTCATCCTCTGCCATCTGCCAAGCATAAACCTCCAGCCCCTTGAAGGTTCCAAGCTCAAAGTATTCTGGGTATTTTTCACGCAATTTATCTATTTCAGGAGAGTTCCACTCATATTCTGATTCAAGACCATCGGAAATATGCGTGACATTTACTTCTGAATTTGTGTTTTTTCCACATGCACACAACACAATTGAAACAAGACTGCATAAGCAAACAATACGGTATAATTTCTTTTTCATGGCTATTCTCCTCAAAAATATATTTTATATCATACTATATTTTACCGCATATTACAATGCAGGGTAAATAGTCGGAATTGTTTCTGACTACTCCCCATCGTCTGACAGTCAAATAAGCCTACCAACTGATTGCTGATACGACGAACTTAACATCATTCCTTAATACTGATAACCAATTCTGAACATATGCGGCACTGTTACGAAAGCTCTTGT
>RAZD01000077.1 GCA_003612525.1 bacterium C-53
CCCACGCACCAGCTCACAATATATCCGTTCCCCTCCATATATCCGTCACTGATTTCCGATGCGCCGATCACTTCCGCAATGCTCCTTGCAACACTCGGTTTTTCCGCTATCACTAACTGCATTTAGTTGTCCTCCCCTTCTTTATCTTCAAAGAAATCATCCTCACTGCCCTCGTTTTCCTCGTCATCATCGTATTCTTCTTCCTCGTCCTCCTCCTCATCGTCCTCGTCAAGAAATTCCTCTTTCTTTTTCCGGACTACTTTGAAATAATAGCCGCCGCCAATGGCTGCAGCCGCCACAATCCCAAGAATGATATAGGTTGCCATCGGGTTTTCTTCTGGTTTCTCCGGCTCAGGTTCCGGTTCTTCGGTATCTTCCCCCTCCCCGTCCTCTGCGGGTTCTTCCGTAGGTTCTTCTTCCTTCCCCTGTTCCCCGTTGTTATTGGGAAGTGCGCCCTCCGTCACAGGGATTGCAGACTCCAGCGCAGCGGAATTTTTCGGCAAGGTTTCGCTGTTGTCCGCTGTCACGTTCAACAGGTCATTTTCCGTAACTTCCGTCAGGAAATACACCATTTCTTCCTCCCCGTCCCGGTCAATGATAAGGTAGAACACTTTTTCCGATGCGGTCTGGATTGTGTAAAACTCCTTCCCCGTTTCGCTCTTTTCCTTCTCCCCGTATTCCTCTTTCTTCTCCGATGCCGCCGCTTCCGCCATTGCCTGCTTTTTCTGCTCTGCAAGGCTGTTTTCGGAAACGGTGTTCCCTTCACTGTCCGTCCTGGTATGCTCCGTCACCTGTGCGGTGGCGGAGGAAGGCTTGGTAGCCTGTGCGTTCACCGGGAGCTGCTCTGCCGGGTTCTTCTCGTTCCCGTCCTCTTTTTCCGGATCGGTGTAATACGGGTTGGCTGTTTTGTAGACCTCCGACATATTCCCGGCGTTATCCATTGCGGAAATGGTAAAATACTGGTAGCCTGCGTCAAACTGTTGCAGACGGATATTCAGGACACCGTTTGTAAGCTCCGTAAATTCATACCCGTTCACATACACTGCCTTGATGCCGGAATCCGTATCATGCGCCTGTATGGAGAGCAGACCGTCGCTGACCGCAGCGTTTAATGTAGGTTTCGTGAAATCAAAGCACTTCATATAGCGATTTTTCTCATAGGTTTTGCCCTTCTGGTCTGTCACAAGCACATAGACGGTGGTATTCTCCGAAATCTCCACATACATATCCTCTGTTACGTCCGTCCAGCTCCCATTCTGCGCCACTTTCACCTGCACTGTCTTTATGGTGAAGTTGCCGGAATGTGCCACGTCCTCTATGGAGATATGTACCTTTGTGGTGTCATTGTGCCACCCGGACGGAGTGGAGATTGTGATTTTCACATTCGGGTTCACATATACGCATAAGCCGTAATCCTCCTTGCAGACCTCACAATCTTTCTTAACGGAATACTGTGTGCATTTTTCTTTACAGGTACATTCCGGTTCAGGTACTTCGTTCCCGGATACCGTCCCGCTTTCCGTTTCTTCCTCATTACTGCCGGACTCGGCTTCTGTTTCCCCGGTTTTATCCTCCCCATTCTCTGAATTTTCCCCGGTTTCAGTGCTTTCCTCTACTCCGGCGGTTTCCTCTGTTTCCCCTTCGGTACTGTTTTCTTCCGATGCTTCGCCGCTTTCCTCCAAAAGCGTACCCTCCGCATAGGCATCTACCGTATTCCCGCTGTTCGCCATAAACGCCCCTATGGGCATACAGAACAGCAATGCCGATAACACCAGCGACACCGCCGCCCTAACTGATAACTTTTTCTTCATTTCCTGCCATCTCCTTTGCGTTTTCTTTTTCTTCCAATAACTTCAA
>RAZD01000078.1 GCA_003612525.1 bacterium C-53
ATGCTGTCCGAAAATGCCATTGCCGAATCAAAGCCTTCTCCCTCACTGAACCATTGCAGACGGACAAAGCCAAATCTCCCGGCATCCGCCACCATCACATCGGTCAGCTCATACAGTTCCGCAAACGCATTCGCCACTTTCCGGCATTTTGCCCGCTGTTCTTCCGTAATATATATTTCTGCCATAGCGCATCCTCCTGATCCACTTTTGGACAAAAAGTCCAAAAGCTATTTATTCTCTTTTAAACAGTAAATCGTGCAGAGGTCAGCATATAACACGCCTTCCCCGCATTTTATCGTGTCAAACAAAAGGCACTGGAACAGCACGTCACGCACACCCTCAAGGCTTGCAATTCCCTGTTCTTTTTCTGAAAAGCCTGTGCCGGGAATATCCATCTCCGCCGATGCCGCCCGCCTTGCCGAGATGCAGTGCGTGTAAAGTCCGAGGATATATTTATCCGACATAGGGAAAGCGAATGTTTCCTGCCCGTCATATGTCACCCTGTATTTATCCTGTTCCCCTTCCGGCAGTTCAAAGAAACACTGCACTGTTTCCAGATAAGTATGCCCGTCAAAATCCGGCTTTATTTTCTTTCCGTACCTGCGGATTGTGGAAAAGAGGGTATTCCGGTCAATAAAGGAACGGGTACGCTTAAAAGCCGGTTTCCTGCCTTTGATGTCCATGTAAACATTATTCCCTGTCCCCTTCCCGGCAAACCTGCCATAATCGCCAATCCGCAGCAGATAGGACAGCACCTCCAGCAGCTTTTCCCTTGACGCAATCTCCTGATAAGGGGAACTGCCAAACTCTATCCTCACAAACCTTAACGGGCAGCTCCCCTTTGCAATCTCCCGTTCCATTACCCGGTCAATATCCCTCATGGATTCCATTTATCCATCTCCTTCCGCTTTGGGCTGGAACATCCCTTTTTCTTCCCAACCGCCGCCATACATATCATGCTGCACCAACTGCTGGTAATAGTGGTTCATGGTGTTAGGCGCATTGTAGAGGGCAGTCACCATGTACGCCCTGATGTTGGCTATCTTGGTTGTGGTTTCCCTCATGCACCCGATAACATACTCCAAATGGGAGCTGTTCAGCTTTAAAAACTTTGATTTTACAAGCTCATAAGGGTAATCTTCCCCGTTGACCTTTACCGCCTTACGCTTCACGCACACAATCTCGCAGATAACCTCATACAGTTCCTCATACAGCCCCTTATCCTGCCAGTCCCCATATTTCATGTGATGCTCGTATTCAATATTGTCACGAATAATTTCCATGTAGGCAGTGGCATTATCCATCACATCAATCATATCATTATCCGGCTTGCCCGGTTCCTGTTTTTCTGTTTCCCTATCCGATTGATTGATAGGATTGGTATAACTCAGATCAGTATAATTAGTATTGTTATAATTAGGGTTCGATTTTTGAACTTCCAGAGGTTCGATTTCTGAACTTCCAGAAGTCTGCTTTTTGAAACTCTTGAAGTCTGTTTTTTGAACTTCCAGAAGTTCAATTTCTGAACTTCTGGAATCCTGATTCTTGTACTTCTTGAAATTCAATTTCTGAACTTCTGTGGAAACATCAGTGCCTGCGGGTTCTTCCGCTGTGCCTTCCCCACCTGCGGGCGGCTCTGATAAGACAAAGTTCTTGACATATATGATGTCCGGCTTTCCCAATCCCTGCCTTTTCTTCTCAATCAGACCAATCCCTTTTTTGCTGTCAAGCTCCGCAAGCACCTTTGCACAGGTGGCTCTGGCGCACCCCAAATCTTCCATGATGTTCTCAACCGTATAATGGATATACGCCCTGTTCTCATCATCAAACCAGCC
>RAZD01000079.1 GCA_003612525.1 bacterium C-53
ATGCTGTCCGAAAATGCCATTGCCGAATCAAAGCCTTCTCCCTCACTGAACCATTGCAGACGGACAAAGCCGAACCTCCCGGCATCCGCCACCATTACATCTGCCAGCTCATACAGTTCCGCAAACGCATCCGCCACTTTCCGGCATTTTGCCCGCTGTTCTTCCGTAATATAAATTTCTGCCATAGCGCACCTCCTAACTCACTTCTGGACAAAAAGTCCAAAAGCTATTGATTCTATTTTAAACAGTAGATTGTGCAAAGGTCAGCGCATAACACGCCTTCCCCATATTTTACAGTGTCAAACAAAAGGCACTGGAACAGCACGTCACGCACACCCGTAAGGCTGACAATGCCCTGTTCTTTTTCTGAAAAGCCTGTGCCGGGAATATCCATACCTGCCAATTCCGCCCGCCTTGCCGAGATACAGTGCGTATAAAGTCCGAGGATATATTTATCCGACATGGGGAAAACAAAGGTTTCCTGCCCGTAATATGTCACCCTGTATTTCTCCTGTTCCCCGTCCGGCAGCTTAAAGAAACACTGCACTGTTTCCAGATAAGTATGCCCGTCAAAATCCGGCTTTATTTTCTTTCCGTAATGACTGATTGCGGAAAAAATGCAGTTCCGGTCAAATATGGAATAAGTTCGCTGAAAATCCGGCTTCCTGCCCCTGATGTTCATATAAACATTGCTCCCCGTCCCATTTACGGCAAATTTCCCATAATCGCCTGTCCGCAGCAGATAGGACAATACCTCCAGCAGCTTTTCTTTTGACGCAATCTCCTGATAGGGGGAATCGCCAAACTCTATCCCCACAAACTTTAACGGGCAGCTCCCCTTTGCAATCTCCCGTTCCATTACCCGGTCAATATCCCTCATGGATTCCATTTATCCATCTCCTTCCGCTTCGGGCTGGAACATCCCTTTTTCTTCCCACCCGCCGCCATACATATCATGCTGTACCAACTGCTGGTAATAATGGTTCATGGTATTAGGCGCATTGTAGAGGGCAGTCACCATGTACGCCCTGATGTTGGTTATTCTGGTTGTGGTATCCCTCATGCACCCAATAACATACTCCAAATGGGAGCTGTTCAGCTTTAAAAACTTTGATTTTACAAGCTCATAAGGGTAATCTTCCCCGTTGACCTTTACCGTCTTACGCTTCACGCATACAATCTCACAAATTACCTCATACAGTTCCTCATACAGCCCCCTGTCACTCCAATCGCCATATTTCATGTGATGCTCGTATTCGATATTCCCTTTGATGATTTCCATGTAGGCGTGGGCATCATCCATCACATCAATCATACCATTATCCGGCTTGCCCGGTTCTTGTTTTTCTGTTTCTCTATCCGATTGATTGATAGGATTGGTATAACTCAGATCAGTATAATTAGTATTGTTATAATTAGGGTTCGATTTTTGAACTTCCAGAGGTTCGATTTCTGAACTTCCAGAAGTCTGCTTTTTGAAACTCTTGAAGTCTGTTTTTTGAACTTCCAGAAGTTCAATTTCTGAACTTCTGGAATCTTGATTCTTGTACTTCTTGAAATTCAATTTCTGAACTTCTGTGGAAACATCGGTGTTTGCGGGTTCTTCCGCTGTGCTTTCCCCACCTGCGGGCGGCTCTGATAAGACAAAGTTTTTGACATATATGATGTCCGGCTTTCCCAATCCCTGCCTTTTTTTCTCAATCAGACCAATCCCCTTTTTGCTGTCAAGCTCCGCAAGCACCTTTGCACAGGTGGCTCTGGCACACCCCAAATCTTCCATGATGTTCTCAACCGTATAATGGATATACGCCCTGTTCTCATCATCAAACCAGCC
>RAZD01000080.1 GCA_003612525.1 bacterium C-53
GCAGCGACAGTTACCAACCGGGAATGGGGTACAATCGGGACAAATTATTTAAAAGGGCTTGTCGCACTTGCGTTTCAGGGATTCTTCATCATGGTATGCGTGGCGATCTATGCTGTGCTTGTGGCAAGCGTGGCAGTGGCAGGAAATTTACACAGCGCATTGTGGTCGGTTGCGGCATATACCGTAATCCTCTGTTTCAGCTTATTCAAGACAGGCTCATTATCAAAATCAATTTTCAATGCCCATTGAGTACAAAAATACTGTACTTGACGGGCATTTCCCACGAAAGGAGCAGACTATGGCAATATCTGTACCAGTGCCAAAAGACCTGAGTGGAATCAAGACAAAAGTAGCGTTGAACCTTACCAGAAGGCAGATTATCTGCTTTTCGGGAGCTGCCCTTGTGGGCATACCCTTATATTTTTTTACCAAAGGGGTATTGGGCACACAGGGGGCGGCGCTTATCATGGTGGGCGCAATGCTGCCATTCTTCTTTTTGGCAATGTATGAAAAAGACGGTTTCCCGGCAGAGAAGATTCTATACTTCATGCTCCGGCAGAAGGTACTCACGCCGGGAATCAGACCGTATAAATCGGAAAACCTCTACAAGCAGTTGGAGGAACGGGAAAAAATCAGGAAGGAGGTATGTTTCCTTGAACAAAAGGCTTTTAAAAAATCCTCAGCAAAAGGCGGGGGCGGCAAAGCCAAAACCGCAGGAAAATAAGCGGACACCGGAAAAAGCGGGACTGACTTTATCAGAAAAGAAACGCCTTGCGGAGCTTCGGCGTGTGCTTGCCGGGAACAGTAAAGAGCAGGCGAAGCCGGACACCGCACAGAAAACCATTACATTCAAAAAAATGTACCGGGACGGCATCTGTCAGGTGGCGGACAGTTATTACACGAAAATGGTGGAGTTTTTTGACATCAACTATGACTTGCTGGAGGTGGAGGATCAGGCGGATATTCTGGAAGAATACAGCAAGCTGATTAACTACTTCGATCCGTCCATAAAGTTCCAGTTGTTTTTATTCAACAGGCAGGTCAGCGAACAGGCTCTTGCGGAGCAGTTTGACATTCCTCTGCAGGAGGATGATTTTGACGATATTCGTGACGAGTACACGCATATGCTAAAGCACCAGTCGGCAAAAGGCAACAACGGAATTATCAAGTCCAAGTACCTGATTTTCGGCGTGGAAAGCGCCGGGTACAGGGAAGCAAAGAGCAAGTTAAGCAATATTGAAAAAGACGTGGTACGCAATTTAAACAGTATCGGCACAAACGCCAGAGGTCTTGACGGGAAGGAAAGGCTGCGTATCCTGCATGAGTATTTCAATCAGGGTACAATGGAGCCTTTCCGTTTTTCATTTAAGGAGCTGTCAGAATCCGGGAAGTCGGTCAAGGACTATATCGCCCCGCCGGGGTTTGACTTCCGCTATCCGAGCCGCTTTAAGTCCGGCAGCATCTATGGGAGCGTGTCTTACCTTGATATGATTGCGCCGAAGTTTACGGACGAGATGGTTAAAAAGCTGCTGGATATTGACGATAACCTCACACTTACCATGCATATGCAGACCATTGATCCGGTGGAAGCAATCAAGATGATAAAACGTGCGCTCACTGACATTCAGAAAATGAAAATAGAGGAACAGAAGAAGGCAGTCAGAAGCGGTTACGATATGGATATTCTGCCTACGGACATCGTGACTTATGAGAAGGACACGTTAGAGCTTCTGGACGATTTGAA
>RAZD01000081.1 GCA_003612525.1 bacterium C-53
GGTCAATTGCAATCCGAGCTTCCCGTTTTGTAACCGACTTTCATATTTTGAAAGCGAGCTTCAAAATTTGTACCCGAAATTCCACTTTTGTAACAGCTTTCCCGTTTTTTCTTCCCTTTCTGTGCTATAATCTCCTTATGACAGGGTAAAAATGCGCACAAAAACCGGACGTCACTTTTGCCTTACAAATTTTGTAAGACAAAATCCACGCCTCATCCGATTCTTATTTCCAGTCGGCGGCCTGTGTCTTCTTTTGTTTCTCTCTGCCCTGTTACTTCAGGAAAAGTCCCGGCGTGAGGTTGATGGTTGCGGCATCAACCTCACGGCATCCTAACTTCTGCGCCAGTTCTTCCCCGTAATAGAAGCAGAACGCTTCATACGGACTCTTCCCGTTCAGTTTCTTTCTCCGGTATGAATTGATGTGGTCCATCATCCGTCTGATATCTTCCTGCGTCAGTTCATCAAAGCTCTTTCCTTTCGGCAAAATCCTGCGGATGAATTCATGCCCCACTTCGATCTCCGCTTTCTGGTATGGCGCGCTGGGATTGCAGTAATAGATCCTCGTCCGCTGGAACCCTTTCCCGTCCGGTCCGTTCTCGATGCATTTCGGGTTGGAGAACTCACTCCCGTTGTCCGTAAGGATCACTGGGAACAGTCTCCGGAAATCCTGGCCCCCAAGCCGCTGGTATAACTCATCGTAGATATCTATCACCGACTTTGATGTATTCGCCTCCCGTATATATCCCAGCATCAGCGACACGTTCACGAAGTAGACCGTCAGAAGCACTTTCCCGCCTTTACTCCCGATCACCGAATCCATCTGTACCACCGCCGTGTCCGGGTGTTTCTCCATATACACTTCATAGTCATGGTAATTCCTTCCCACGCGGCAGCCCCTGTCTATCTTCAGTTCCGGCTCCTTATACCTGGGGCGGTACTTCACTTTCCTCGGCAGGTCGATGTTCCTGATATCAAACAGACATCCGTCCACATAGTTATAGAGTGTCTTTTCACTGCACATCAGTTCGTCTTTGTTGTTCAGATATATCTGGTGGATGCTCTGTCCCTGCCTCACCAACGGCACCAGTATCTCATTGAGTCTCGCTATCTCCCCTTCCGTTGACAGGATACCGCTCCTTGACTCCGATATCTTTGCTGTGGCCTTCCTCTGGGCCTCCATTGCATCATAGATGGTCTTTGTCAGCGTACATTTCTTCACTTCCCGGCATCCGTTGCACACATAGGGCGGCTTGAAACGGTGGGTGCATACTTCTTCCTCATACTGTTCGCAGTACCGGTTACAGATGCGTTCACATTGTCTGCATGTGGGCACCAGCGGATGTTTACATCCCTGTGTCCCGCATACCTTCTTCCGCCTGCATCCTTTCCGGTATTTACAGGTGTTGTGGGGGAATACGCTGTAGCCGGTATCCTGCTCCACCGAATAGTTCCTCACTTCCTTGGTGATAGTCGTCCTGTCCCGTCCCAGTCTCTTCCCGATCTCCGTAAAAGTCAGGTGTTCCTTTAACCCGTTCTGTATCTCCAGCCGGTCCTCATAACTCAAAAACTTTGCCATCTTTTTTCTCCTTTCCCCGCCGGCTATCCTGCTTCCACACAAAAACAGGAAGAACATCTCTGCTCCTCCTGCATTTGTATCGTCAATTTCTCTATGCTGTTTTATTCTGTTTGTACCGGACTTTCCCCTTTGGACGGGAAGCTCGGTTTGCAATTCAGG
>RAZD01000007.1 GCA_003612525.1 bacterium C-53
AATCTATTACTCTTTTGTCGGCAAGGTAGAATTGCCCGACTAAAGCCCGACCCGTCCGGCAGTCAGCCGGACAGGGAACGGCAAAATTTTTTACACTTCTTTTACTTCTTTATCTCACATGAGCAAAGGGTACAGGGGTATATATATATCTTATTTCCCTTGTTATTTTATTTCATATATAAAAATGTTTACATGTTTACAAATATCGATTTACCCAGTATTTATCTGCACTCCCGCATAAACATGCGAATGTTTTTCCTTGTTTACATGTTTACGCTTCCCTTGTAAACAATCTCGGCCCAGAAGAATGTTTACATTTTGGATGTTAGCCGTTGAAATCCTCTCTGCATCCCATATTCGCCTCCGAACCTAATCGCATTTTTCTGCTTTGCCCATCCTGGGAGCCGCTCCAAAATACTGTTGATTTCTTTTGAATCGGATTTCCTCATTCTGTTATATCCAGGCATTCTAAAGCATTCGTTCCATATTTCCCACGCACATATCCGATCTCTGTGCATCATCTGGCTTTCATCCGCCTTTTTCTGATCAAACTCTGAATTCAGCCAGCTCTGCCGCTCATATAGGCTTTTCTTATACCAGTCCTTCGGAACCTTTTTCTCCAAAAACTCTACAATAGCCCCTTCTGAATAAGATGCCTCTCTGTGCTCCTCCTGTACGTTTTCCGCTATTTTTTCGGCTTCACTCGATAATATCAGTGGCTCCCCTAATCGGTACAGCATAACCGCCTCCGCCCATATCTGAGGCAATTCAGAGGGCATATCCCTTCGTATATTTTTAAGGCATCCTGTCCCTGTCAGGTCAACCGGCCAGAATCGCCTGTTGCCCGTATAATCTTTTAAAAATTCCGCCTCATTCGTAGTACCTACGATAATACACTGTCTCAAATGCTTTTCCGTCCTCCTGCCGTATGCCGCCCGGTACACATCATCCCCTTTACTTAGAAACTGCTTGACCGTATTCATTTCCGACTTTGACATACCCGTAAGCTCTCCCGCTTCTATAATCCAGTATCCCTGCAGGAGTTCCGCCGCATCCTTTCCTTCAAAGGTACAGAGGGAATCAGAATACCACTCCATTCCCAGGTATTTAAAAAAAGTACTTTTACCTATCCCCTGCTTCCCCGCGAGAATCAACATAGTGTCGAACTTAATGCCAGGGCAGAGTATTCTTGCAACAGCGCCCACCAGTGTTTTTCTGATCGCCTCTCTTACATAAATACTGTTCTCGGCACCAAAATAATCAATCAGCAATGTATCCACCCTGGGCACTCCATCCCATACCAGAGACACAAGATAGTCCTTTAGTTTATTGACCCTGTGGTTTAACGCGAACACGGCAAATCCGTCCATTATCTTTTCTTTTCCGGTGATCTGATACACGGATTCCATGTAGCCCCGTAAGCCAGAATCATCTTCATCTTTCCACTGCCTTGCTGCATATGGAAACTTTTGTGGCTCCCACGGAAGAGGCGCAGCTACCATCGGCCGGCCAGCCATCTCGTCGTGATAAATACGCCCTTTTAAACTTGGATCATTCTCCAGGATAGTTTGCACATTTTGGATAGTGTTTAAGGGACTTCCTGTTTTTGGATTTGCCTGCAGCTTCAATACCCATTCCGCATCTGCATCCGGATCAGACGCAAGAGCGCCTGAAAAATTCTGTATTGCAGTCTCATATCTTTCCTTCGCCATCATTTCCGATACTACGGGAAGCTCAGATGCAAACTCACACATTTTCCGGAAGGATGGTAAATTGGCAGCAGGCGTATCCGGCTTCGCTTCATCATCTTCACCGCCGAATAAGTGCAGCCTTACCATATCAAAAGCATTTACCAACCTGCCCGAGCAGGGATCCGTCGCATGGTGGCTATATAAAAACCTGCCATTTTCATAAAGTACCGCGCCTCCTACCGTACTTCCCTCCACAAATGTAAAACGGCCAGAATCCGCGCAGGGCTCATACACTCCCGGTATTAACTGCTCCATCGCATCCTCAATGGAATAATTTCGGCAGAAAGCTCCTACGATCCCTTTTTTCTCCAGAGGATCCCCCTGCTTTTTTGCGGATCGATCTCTGATCTTTGTGGCGCCTGGTACCTCTGGCCACTCTGATACATCTCTCCAATCCCGGTAGCTCTTCAGCATCCCGTTCTTGGAAACAAACGGTTTGTCTTCGTATAAAAATATATATTGGCTGTCTTTACTACAACTCGGCCAGTACATCAGCCTGACTGGTTCAAATGTTGTCGGGTCAAATATCTGCATTCCTATAAAACTTGCTGCTTTACGGGCTATGGGTTCGTACTCGTCCGCCGTACAAGGCTCATTTAAGGGGATAATGACACGAAGTCTCGGCGCTGCCCCTTCATGCTTTCGCGTAGAATAGACCGCATACGCACATCCCAGAGCTGCTAATGTATTCAAAACCTTTTGTGTACCACCCGGTTCGATCGTATCGGCATCCAGCGTAATCAAATATCGATCCCCTGCATTTTCATTTTTCCGGCGCGGCCCTTTCAGCACGCCCCCTACATAGCCCCCAATATCCTTTAATTTGTCTTGTTCCGACTTTGGTAACGCCTTATACTGCTCAAAGCTTTCCTGCGTTCTTAAAGGCTGTGATAGCTTTTGCAAAAAATCTGACCAATACATTTCCTGCCCATTCCAGGTTAGCGATTTTCTGCTCGATCCTGTTGTGATCTTAATGATCCTATCATTCTGCATCAGCCTTCCTCCTAGTCTTTTTTATAATAATACGTCTCAAATCCGTCAGCACTTAGCGGCAGCCCCTCTGCCCATGCCGGGAGTCTGCACATGACATGAATAGCCTCATCCAATGTTCTTCCCGAGTTCTCTGGTACCTCAAGTATTACCTCGTCATGAATATGGAAATTAATTTTAAATCCCGCCCGATATAGGTTCATCATGGAGTTTGCAAGCAAGTCTCTTGCTGCTGCCTGCACAATATTTTCCGTTAATTTCCCTCCGTAAGTAGATATTGCCTCCCATTTCTTGGTCTTCTGATTGACACCCTTGAAATGGATCGCATCACGGCCTAATGAATTTGGCCGTATTTCGGGCTGATAATAATAAAGCTTCCTTCCACTTGGAAGAATAATCATCAGATAGTCTTTATCCCTGCTAAACGCAATGCCACAAGGCATATACCCTGTTAAACCACTGCGCACTGTATCCAGAGCATATCTTTCCACCGCATACCAGAAGTCTACGATTCTTCGATTGCTTCCTCGCCAGCGTCTCACGATATCTGGAAGTTCCTCTTCTAAAAGGCCCATGCCCAACGCCCCCATAGAAACAAGAGAGCCTATTCCGCCCTGATACCCCAGCGCCAATTCCGCAATCTTTCCTTTACCACGAAGCTCATATTCAGGATTTCCCTTTTTGATCAGATCAATATCTACACCAAACATTGCCGAAGCGGAAGCCTCATATATTTTTCCATGAGTCTTAAAAACGTCAAGGCGCCATTGTTCCCCCGCAAACCAGGAAAGGACTCTGGCCTCTATTGCTGAGAAGTCTGCTATCAGAAATTTACTTCCTTGTTCCGGAACGAATGCAGTACGAATCAACTGCGAGAGGGTATCAGGCACGTTCCCATAGATGGCCTTAAGGACATCAGTCTGCCTTTTCTTCACCAACTCTCTTGCCGTATCAAGTGTACTGATATAATTTCTTGGAAGGTTCTGTATCTGTACCAGTCTTCCCGCCCATCGTCCTGTCCGATTAGCGCCATAAAACTGTAGCAGCCCTCGTATTCTTCCATCTCCGCCCATGCATGCATCCATAGCTTCGTATTTTTTAACAGAGGTCTTCCCGAGTTCCCTTCTGATTTTAAGTACTTCCCGTATAAACTCATCGCCCGATTTATCTGCCAGAATTTCCGCTACTGTCTGTTTTTTTAAGTCTTCCAGCTCCAAATCAGAATTTTCCTGTATCCATTGCTTTAACTGAGTTACACTGTTCGGATTATCAAGACCGGTAATCTTCTTTGCCCTGCCAGACAGTTCGCCCTGCATACGGGCAGATATATCCAACGCGCCCTCTATTAATTCCCTATCCACTGTCACACCAGCAGAATTTATGTACTGATCCAGTATCCAGTTATAGTGCTCAATCTCTGGAAAGGGATGTGCCTCAAGGATTTTATGTATTTCCATCTCTGACTCAACATCCCGTACACAGTAGGATTTGAACAGCTCCCATTTCTGCCTGTCATGGTACCATCGGTTACGCGTCCGGCCGTAATTGTTTTGAGTCGGAGCACAGGGCACACAGAAATATCGAATAAGTTGTTTTCCAACTGACATTTTCTTCCTGTTCTCTGGAAGGCCCAGAGCTTTACCGAGCTGACCAAGTTGCCCCGGAAGTCCGCAATAATAAGCATGTACCATAGTACAATGCCATTGTCCTATGTCGGTAATAAAATATTTTTTTAAGCAGTTAATTTCAAATGCCGCATTATGGGCCGTTTTTATAACTCCAGGGTTGTTTAAATCCCGTATAATTTCAGCGGGTATTTGTTCGCCTGCTGCTAAGTCAACAATCTGAACCGGTTCATAATCATAAGAATACGCAAAAAGCATAATCTCAAAAGCCGGGGACTGTACGTATTTGTACAGTCCGGCCTTCTTAAGATCAATATCTGAATAAGTTTCTAAGTCTATGTGCAAAGTTCTCATTGCAGCCCCATCACTCCCCCTGTAAGCATCGGCCTGCCTGTTATAGGATCGATCTGTGAGGTTAGGGGTTGCTGATACGCTACAGGCATTTGCTGCTGATACGCTACGGACATTTGCTGCTGATATGCCATTGGAAAGGAAGCCCCCGCCGGGGTACCATATGTGTTATTTCCACCAAAAGCCTCTTCCGCTGATACTCTTGCGGTAAGCGGTTCTCCATCAGCGATCTTCTGTATGGCATTTAATCCGCATCCGATACCTTTATTTCCGTTTTTGTTATAGGCAAAAAAGTTAATATTTGCCCTAATATAACATCCGCTATATACTTCAGCCGGATTGATAATGTCCTCTAAATTCAAATCTACGATAGCCGGTTGCATTTTCGCTGATGCTGTTATTACCAGGTGGCCTTTGCACTCCTCTCCAAAAGGTTCACCAGATGCCGGCCGTGTCCTGTTACCGTCATATATAGGCGCCTTACATACAGGCGGAACATGTCCTCCAAATACTTTTTGCGCACCTTCCTGCTTCGCCCTTTCAATTTCCGCATAAATCGTGTTAATCGTTGCTAAATCAGTCTTCGGAATCAGCAGCGTTACAGAATACTTTGCTTCTCCGCCATTTTGCGGAGTACGTGGTTGAAAGACACTTACATAACTTGCTCTGACCTTTCCGGTTGTGATTGCCATGTTTTTCCCATCCTTTCTCTTCACCCATATAGGTTTTCCCCGCCAAAAGCCTCCACTGCCGACGTCCTGTGTACTGTCATTGCCGGCCTTGCATCGTCCTCAGGCACCAGAGTTGGTTTCCCCTGTGGTTTTGTAGTATATTTTGACAATATTGTCTGCTTATCTTCTTTGCTAAGCAACTTTTCCAGCTCCGTTAAAGTTACGGGCTCCTTTTTAAATAACGCAGCTTCGTCATATCCTGCCTGCATTAGCTCCGCAAATGCACTGTCTGCATCGGATAAAGTCCGATTGCTCCGCCCTTCAACAACTTTCCAGCCGGGCACTTCTTTGCCCGCAACCAATTCCCCCAGCGCGGCTTTCTCAAGATTTTGTACCCAGGTTTTTAAAAACATTGCTTCTTTTAACAGTTTTCCAACTTCTTCCCACGAAAGGAGCGGCGGAAGATTCGCTTTATTCTCTTTCTCATTCCACGCCTGTTTAAAAAGTTCCATGTTCTGATCCGCTGTTACGCGGCATCTTCCATATGCCCGGCAGAAACCACTTTTGCAGTAATTGTCTGTATCGCCTTTACAGTAATCTGCCGGCCGGAAATCACCCTCTCCTTTAAACGCTTTTTCAGCAGCAGGCTTTACAACCAGTTCTCCCCACGAAAGTATCTCCTCCAGTGTAGTGCTCCAAAGAGAAATATTTGATGTTCTGGGCTGAACGATATGTAAATGGACCTCTTCGATTTGGAAAAGAGCTTTGAACTCGTGGTAAGCGCCCAGCGCATAAAGTGCGAGTTGATAATTTCCTTCCGCTTTTACCGGCACACCCTTTCCGTACTTAAAATCAATAACATGAAGTTCCTTTCCGTATATAATAATACAATCTCCAGTACCGAAGCCTTCTGGTGCCCAGGGGCTATAATCAAGTCTCTTTTCTATCGCGACAAAAGGCGCTGAAGGAAATCCAAATGCAATTCCTGATACATAGTCCACGTATTCATCTGTAACACTCTCCATCTCCCGCGTGTAATATTCTTCCTGCTGAAATTTTTTTAACCTGCTTTTGTAAGTCCTAGATGTCATATTCGTATCCGTAAACAGTTTCTGGAGCTTTAGCTCTCCGATATTATGTGCCAGAGCACCCTCTTTTGCATAATCAGATTCCTCCTCCGGAATACTGTCTTCCAGTCTCGCAGAGGGCGGACAGTGTATCCACTTCTTTGCACTCGAAGCTGACAACAGGGCATGCTTTCTCTCTTTCGCTTTTGGCATCAGATTTGGGCACCTGCCTCTCTTAAGACTGTAGCCATCTCTCCATAGCGTTCTTTGGGCAATTCTGTCATTGCCTGAATCCCAAACTGTTGGAGAATCCCTAAAATCAGAGGCATCTTTCCTGCACTGGTAAGCCCAGCTGCAGCAACCTGCAGCTGTTCAAGCGTATAACTCTGCGTGGTTGCCGTAGTTGGGATACCAGTTGGCATCATGCCGCCCGATTGCGGCAGGGATTGTCCAAAGGGCAGTCCCGGCTGCCCGGACATCGGCCCGTAATGCGGAGGAGTAGAAGCAGTTACAGGATTCTGTTGTACAGGCACTTGGCCCGGCATCGGTATAGAGGATCCCACAGTTTCTGCACCTTTTATGCCCGCCAGCATTTTTATAGCGTCTGTTAATTCCTTAAGGCCTTCGATTGTTATTTTCATTTCATTCATAGTTAGTCTCTCCTTATCTTTTTATCAATTTTCTCTGCTCTCCTACGAAAACATTATTTCCCGTTAGCTCTCTCCAGCTCTGCAGATACCGCAAGAACATTGTCAGCATACTCAGATATATCCGCGGTGCCTTCTAAAACCGCTCCGGCACTGGAGTCACCGTTATATACCATCAATACAATACCGATATCTTCATACTGCTCCTTAAGCTCCGACAGATAATCAACCGCCACTATCATATTTTCCCTGGCATTGAATAAGTCTTTTACTCCTAGTTTCTTCATACGATCTGCATGCCAGACTGGGGATACCTGCATAATGCCGATACATCCATCATTTTCAGCGTACGTCCTAAAACTACTTTCCTTAAAACAAATGGACTGGATCAGCTCCGGACAAAAGTTGTATCGTTTTCCAAGATCAATGGATATTTCCTTAATATCCTCGGGAACCTGAATGGGTGAGGCGTATGCCTTCTGTTTATTCGCGGTCAATAGGATGGATGCCAGTATTATGGCCAACCTTTTCTTCATGTTTATCACCTTCTTTCTCCACTTTGATGCCAGTACACCGCTCAAACACAATGGCATCAAAATTCGGCAGTGAAAAAATAATCTCGCGTTGGTATTCCGGCAATCCATCCCACCATAATTGACTGCACTCCGATTTATCCAAAGTTTTAAGATAGCCGCCCACGGTTTCGTGTGATGGATGAGATGCCTTTTCTTCCTCCGTCATATCACAGGAATTAACCCACTCAACAACACCTTTCGGAATCTGAGCCAACAAACTTCTCGCGCAACTGTCCAACCAATCAAAACGCGTCCAATCAGAAGGTTTATTAAACATCATTACACCCTGATCCTCTGTATTGAAACATCCCGTATTGAAAGAAGAACAGTTCCAATCCCCAGTATTCCAGCTCCCGGTGTTCCAACTCCCGGTATCCCGATCCCCGGTATTCCGATTCCCGGTGTTCCAATCCCCGGTATTCCGATCCCCAGTGTTCATGTCCCCGGTGTTCCAATTCCCAGTGTTCATATCCCCGGTGTTCCAATTCCCGGTATTCTGGATTCCCGCATTGCGGTTCCCCGTGTTGCAGTTCCCGGTGTTCATGTCCCCGGTATTCCAACCTCCGACATTCCGGGTCCCAGTGTTCCATTCCCCAGTGTTCATGCCCCCCGGTATTCCAGTTTCCGGCATTCACATCCCCGGTGTTCCAATTCCCGGTGTTCAGGTCCCCCGTGTTCCAATCCCCAGTATTCCGATCCCCGGTATTCCGGATCCCAGCATTCGCATTCCCCGTGTTCCGATTTCCAGTATTCGCATCCCCTGTATTCCAATCCCCAGCATTCTGATTCCCAGTGTTGCCGGTACCAGTACGGTTCTCCTCCGTATTCATAATTTGTTGTGCCTCAGCCATTTTCTTTTATCCTTTCTTGAATGTTAGCGGGATGCCGGTTATCTCTGTAAACTTATTAGCATAAATGCAATATGACCACCTCCCAGAAGTCTTGACAGCTGTTCCAAATTCAAATCCGGGTCTTCCTTCCCGCAACCCCTGATGGATATAGCTTTCATGCTTATGTAATAACCTTGCTACCTGTCGTACGGTTAACGTAGTTGCCCCCGTTGGGATAGGCACTGACACAGGTACTATGCCCATTTCGGGCTTTCCCGTCAGCTCTGCGATGCTTGTGTCAAACACTTCTGCAAAGACCTCCAGGCGCCTTTGAGACGGCATGTTTACGCCGTTTATATATTGGCTGATGGCCGCCTTACTGAATCCTGTCATTTGTACCAGCGTCGCACTATTCATTCCCTTTTCGTCCATAATCCTTTTTAAATTCTTTGCAAACATATGAATCCTCTCTAAATACGACTATTATTTTGCGCCTAAAAGACTATCTGTTTTCAGTTCTGGGATCATAATTCATCCAGATCACCTCTTCCCTCAGGTTTCCACCCTGCGCGTGGCTCTTAAATTTCATTTTTTTCCAGTCCTTCAGATATTTCTCATAAAGTTCTGACTCATATCCTGATATCATAATTTTCGCCTGGCTTTCCAGAGCTGATTCCAGAAGGCTTTCATGCTCTGCATCCGACATTTCGTATTTATACTGTTTTCCTGAACGAGTACGCAAAACATACGGTGGATCCCAGTATTGAAAAACATTTGGGTAATTAAATCTCTTTATTACCTCTAATGCCGGACGATTCTCAATCTGTACCATACGCAGACGCTCTGCCGCACTTATAATCCATCCAGGCAAGCGGTACCAATTACACAGGGCATACGCCCTCTCTCTGCCCTGCACATCAAGCTTCCATCCCACTTTTGCCCCATTGGTTCGGGACCCAAACCCTTGCCAACACCGAATCAGGAATCCTGCTGCTTTCCAGTATGGATCATCAGAGTCAGGAAACTCGCACTGATTCTCGTAGATTTCACGTGAATACGGCGTTGTTGCAACAATACGCGCAAGTTGTTCCGCGTCTTCCTGAATACATGAAAACAGATTTGTTACATTCGAATCCAAGTCGTTTATCGTCTCTATCCGGCTTATGGGTTTATTAAATAGCACAGCCCCGCTTCCGAAAAATGGTTCTACAAAGCTGTGATGCTCCGGAATCATGGGAAGCCATGCTCGAAGCTGTCAGGGACTACCACGAGGACAGGAAAGATATCTAACTATAAAGGGGCATCCATACAAGTTGTGCTGCCCTTTTATAGCTACTTTTGGTTCCCATTGAACACTCAGCTTTCCATTTTCTAAATCTGCCACGGTATAAAGACATAAAAAACATAATTCAGGAAGTTCTTTTTCCATCACGTTCATATGGCTCTGGTATTCTCCCTCAATGAATTCAGCCCATTCCTCCTTTGTGTATATTTTCCGCCCGCTGGAGGCATCCCTTGTTATCTCTCCTATCTCTTTTCACCTCCCTCTACTGCTTCTTTGTCCGCGAAATCTCTAGGATCAACGCCGAGAAAGATGCATATACCCATGAATTCATAATCTCTCAGGTCTCTTTTTCTACCTGAGTCTATTAAGCTGCCATATAAAGCTGAATATGAAAGTCCTGTATCCCGCGCCATTTTTGAAAGGTTAATTCCCCTCTTTTTTACGTATTCGGATAAGTTTTTTGTATAGTCGCTCAACACTCTCACCTTTCTTCTCTACGCTTCACTTTCCTTTTTTGATAGTATCTTTAAAAGTTACTACTCTGCAAAAAAAATTTCCATTGGATTATCAATATTAAGTTCATCAATCATTATTTGGATTTCATCACTTCCGAACACTCCTATTTTCATCTTTCCATAAAATGTCTTAGGAGTAACTCCGATTTTAGCTGCGATAGCTGCCTGTGAGAATCCATTTTTCGCGATTATACCTCGTAGTTCATCAGTTTTTATCAATATATCACATCCTTTCGTAACTTTTTAAGTTACCATCATTTTAGCACAAATATGTGACTTGTCAAGATATTTTTTATTGCGCTCATACCTTTTTTGTGATACTATAAAGTTACTACGGCAAAGGAGATTCGAAATGACTATTGGTGATCGAATTAAAAATATAAGAGATAAGCTTAATTTGAGTCAAGTAGACTTTGCAGACAAAATAGATGTCTCAAAACAAACCCTATATAAATATGAGAATAATATAATTACTAATATCCCCTCTAACAAAATAGAAGCCATTGCTGCTATTGGAAGGGTATCGCCCGCATATATTATGGGATGGGATTTTTCAGACATTTCAAATAAAAAACGAAAGGGGGTTACAATAAATGTAGTCGGGCGTGTTGCCGCCGGGATACCCATTGAGGCCATAGAAAACATAATAGATACCGAGGAAATCACAGAAGAGCTTGCCCGGACGGGAGATTTTTTCGGCCTACAAATTCATGGTGACAGTATGGCTCCCAATATATGCGACGGTGACATTGTAATTGTCCGACAGCAGGAGGACGCTGAAACCGGAGATATTGTTATTGCAACGGTGAATGGCACAGATGCTACCTGTAAACGTCTTAGAAAACATAATGAAGGCATAGAACTAATCGCAAATAACCCTACATACGATACGCTGGATTTTTCTAATCAGGAGATTATAGAAAAACCAGTAAAAATCATCGGAAAAATAGTGGAACTGCGCAGAAAATTTTAACATATTACAAAAGAAAAGAGGAAATTTAAAATATGGGCTTTTTTGATATATTCAAAATCTCCAAAATAAAGCAAGAAAACTCCGCCTTGAAAGAATCTCAAGCGCAATTAGTTCAAAAACTTGATGCTTTAGGAATAACTGAATACTACCAAACAAAAGAAAAGTTGGACGCCCTTATACAGGAAATTGATGCCAATACCGCAACCCTTAATGCCATGCATACCGAAATAAATTCTTTATCCGACAAAAGCGAAAAGCTAACAAAACAGATATCATCGCAGGAGCGAAAGCTATCAAGAATAAAAGAAATATATAAAAGTGTAGACTATTCTATAAATAATTTTTTTGAAACCGATGTTAGTTATGATAATTGTCGCATTTCCAAAAAAGATTTTGACGACATGGAACTTATCACTCCATCTATTATGTTAAAACTTCACTGTATGGACGTACAAAGCCTACGTAAGGCGTATAAAGAAAATGAAAAACAAATTAATGGTATCCTAGACAAGTATTCGGCCCGATACACTACAAAGGCAAATAGGTCTATATATAGCCTAATGGTTATTGCTTTACGATCCGAATTACAAAATATTGTTTATAGCCTAAAATATGAAAGATTAGATAAGGCTATTGAAGATATTAAGCATGTATCAGCGAAGTATCTAAAAATTGCGGGTGATGGTAATCAAAGTATCGCCGGAACGCTAACCAAGTTTATAGGCGAGATAGAATACTTATTTATTAATGCAGTAAAAATAGAGTATAACTACTACGTGAAAAAAGAACAAGCACGCCAAGAGCAATTAGCCATAAAAGAACAAATGCGTCAAGAAGCCGAGGAAAGGAAGGCGCTAGAAGCCGAAAAGAAAAAAGTAGAGAAGGAAGAAGCGAAGTACAAAACTGAGATAGCTAAACTCCAGGATAATATCTCTTCTTTAACAGATTCAAGCGAGATAGCTAAACTCCAGGCACGTATTTTAGAGCTGCAAACCCAGTTATCAGACGTGGTCATTAAGAAAGAGGAGATTGCGAGCTTACAAAACGGAAAAGCCGGAAATGTGTATATAATAAGTAATTTAGGCTCATTCGGTAAGGATGTATTTAAAATTGGAATGACTCGAAGGCTTGAGCCCCAAGATCGTATTAACGAGTTAGGTAATGCCAGTGTTCCATTCAAATTTGATGTTCACAGCTTCATATTTTCGGATGATGCGGTTAGCCTCGAGAAAAAATTACACGAGACACTAAGCCATAAACGAATAAATAAAGTAAACCTAAGAAAAGAGTTTTTTAAAGTTTCTATTGATGATTTAGAAAATTTAGTTACTTCAATAGACCCGACAGCTGAGTTTAACAGGCTAATGCCCGCAGAAGAATTTTTCCAGTCGTCATTATCTGATGAGGTTTTTAGTTCAGACTTTTGTTTTGCTCCTGATGGGAGTGAGGACTAATTATTACAGTGTAAAAAAAACTGCCCCGGTGCTGGCAACACCGAGACAGCCTATATACCCCGAAGGGATACACAAATCCAATAAATATGATATCATCTTCGGGGGCAGCCCGCAAGCGAAAAATGCGCTGGCTGTTATTTTTATACCCAAAATCACAAAGGAGGATGATTTTTATGACAGGCGGAACCAGAAAACGAGGAAAGACATGGTCATATTACTTCGATCTTGGCACAATAAACGGGAAACGTCAGAAGAAAGAAAAAGGCGGTTTTAAGACAAAAAAAGAGGCAGAATCAGCGCTTGCAAGCGCGATTAATGAATATAACGGTACCGGAAAACTGATTGAGCCCTCCAGCATAACAGTGTCGGATTACCTGGACCAATGGTATGATCTGTATTGCAAACCAAACCTGAAATATAGTACCCAGGTGGGCTATCTGCGCATTATTGAAGGGCATCTTAAGCCCCGGTTCGGCCAATATCGGCTTAAAGCCGTAACTCCTTCTATATTACAGGAATATGCGAATGATTTAAAATTTAGCGGACTTGCTAAAAACCATATAGGCAGCATACTTTCCGTATTTAGTGTTTCCTTGAATTACGCGGTTGAACCGCTGCATTATATTCCATCCAGCCCCATGCAGTATGTTAAATGCCCTAAAATAGAGAAAAAACCGCGGGAAAGAATTGTTCTGACTCTGGATGATTGGAACTGTATCATTAACCGTTTTCCCGCTGGGACTCGCTTCCACATTCCTCTGATGATTGGGTTTTATACCGGCCTTCGCATTTCAGAAGCCTTCGCTTTGACATGGGATGATGTGGACTTTGAGAACAGAACCCTGACAGTCAGCAAGCAGGTGGTAAAACGGAACTTCGGTGCAGACGTACGCAAAGCCGTTGAGAAAACAGGCAAAAAGGAAATGCGTTCTTCCTGGTACTTCACAACCCCAAAAACAGCATCCTCCACACGTACCGTAAAGTTCGGTGACACATTATACCAGGCTTTGAAGCAGGAGCATACCGCCCAGTTAAAGAACGAACTAAAATACGGAGAGTATTACACCGTCCAAGTAATCAAAAAAGAGAGGGACGAAAAGGGGAATGAAATACAACGGATTGTTCCCATACAGAAATGTGTCAAATCATGTCTTCCCCGCGTTCACATGGTATGCGTTGCAGAAAACGGCGAATATACTTCAACTGATTCTTTTAAATATTGTTCACGAATCATACATAAAGAATTGTTGCTTGCTTTCGATTACCATTCCCTTAGGCACACTCATGCAACTATCCTGATTGAGTCCGGGGCGGATATCAAAGACGTGCAGATAAGACTCGGGCACTCGAATATAGAAACCACTTTACAAACATATGTACATGATACTGAGGTCATGGTATCACGATCTGTTGACCTCTTTGAACAGGCAACAAAGCAAAAAACATCATAGGTATAAAAATAATGGGGACCGGTCAACGAGTATTCAGCGTTGTTCAGTCCCCGTTTCACCTCAGGATACATTTTATCTCTGAACTGGTGGCAAATCGGTGGCAAACCACCCATTGCATTTACCTTAAATCCTCATAAATCCTCAATTTATGTGGCTCAAAAGCACGATACTTTCCACATGTCCCGTCATCGGAAACATATCCACCGCCCTCACTCGCCTCACTTCATACCCCTTCTCCCTCAAATACTTCAAATCTCTGGCCAGTGTAGCCGAATCACAGCTTACATAAATTATTTTAGCAGGTGCCATTTCCACCATAACATCAAGGCTTCTCACATCCATACCCTTACGCGGAGGATCCGTCACAATAATATCAGCCCCGATATTTTCCCTGTGTGCCGGCATATACTCCTCCGCTGGAGCTGCAATAAACTCTACATTGGAAATTCCATTTATTTCTGCATTTATCCATGCATCCGCAATCGCCTCCGGCACAATTTCAAGCCCATGTACAAAACGGACCCTCCGTGCAAGAAAAAGGGTAATCGTCCCAATTCCGCAACAAATATCCCATACCTCTTCATCACCCTTCAGATCTGCAAATTCAAGCGCCGTCTGATAAAGTTTCCATGTCTGAATCGGATTCACCTGGTAAAATGCAAGTGGTGAAATGCGGAATCTGAAATCCCCCAGAATATCTTCAATATAATCTTTCCCATAGATGGTAAGACACTTTGTCCCCAGAATTACATTCGTACGGCTGCAATTACTATTTAAAAGAATGCTGCATACACCGGCAATCCTTGTAAGATCCTGAATCAGCTCTCGCTGCCCGCGAACCACAGAAGAAACCCCCGCCGCATTCTGCATCCCATCTGCACATCCCCCGGCATTATGCAGGCCAGCCGGCTCCAAAACCATATTTACAACCAGACATACCATAATTTCCCCCGTCGCAAAGCCCTCTCTGATCAAAATATGCCTTACCAGACCCTGCCCCTGTTTCTCATCATATGGCTTTATATGATATTTTTCCATCCATCTGATTACAGCATCAAGAATCTTTCCGTGACTCGCCGGACCCAGAAGACAGTCCGTACACGGAATGATGCTATGCGTTCTGCCCGCATAGAAACCGGCCGTAATGTGTCCATTCTTATCATATCCAACAGGATACTGCGCTTTATTCCTGTACCGCCACGGACTCTCCATTCCAACAATCGGTTCAAAAACCTCTTTTAAGTCCTCCTCTGGAATCCCTCCAATCCGGCACAGATTGTGGAAAACCTTATTCTCCTTAAAGCGCAGCTGTGCCTCATAAGATACGTGCTGAATCTGACAGCCTCCGCACGCTCTTGCCGAAGGACACCCCGGCTCTACCCGATCAGGTGACGGCAAAATAATCTCTGCAAGGCGCGCAAACGCATAATTCTTCTTCACCTTCATCACTTTTGCCCTTACCACATCACCCTTTACGGCATCCTTAATAAAGAAAGGAAAGCCATCGATCTTACCGATGCCTTCCCCTTCCGTTCCCATACTTTCAATTGTCAGTGTTATCAAATCATCCTTTTTATAATTCATTCTTTCCTGTCTTTCTAATGTTTGTTTCAAGCAGACGATTGTATCCCAGCCATCCGGAATCCGAGGTTGTGTTAAAAATTTCCGTTAACGTTTCCATTTTTGCATCCGTATTATCAGCAAAATTAAGCGCTACAGCCTCCATAAGCGCCGGTTTTTTCGGAGAACCATATTCAAGTTCACCATGATGCGCAAGAATACAATGCTTTAATTCACTTAACAATCTGAGCGGAAAACCTTCAATCTCCCCTGCTTTCTCTGAAATCATCTCAGAGCCCATCACAATATGCCCGAGAAGCTGCCCCTCATCCGTATAATCATTCTCCGGGAAAAGTGATAATTCTCTCACCTTTCCGATATCGTGAAACATTGCAGCGGATAGCAGCAGATCTCTGTTCAACAGCGGATACGCCTTCGTATAATACTGGCACAGCCTTGTCACACTCAGCGTATGTTCAAGCAGTCCCCCCACAAAACCATGATGAACCGCTTTTGCGGCGGAACTCTGTTTGAAAGCTTTTATAAATTCCTGGTCCTCAGCGAAAAACATATTTAACAGTTTCCTCAGGTAACTGTTTGAAATGCTTTCGATAACTTTCAAAAGATCCTGATACATCTCTTCGATGTTGTAGCGGCTGACCGGAAGGTATTCGGCAGGATCATACTCCCCCTCTTTTCTCCGGCTAATACGTTTGATACTAAGCTGCAATGCTCCATTAAACGTACTCACATCCCCATAGACATAGACATAGTCAAACACCTCAAAATCCTCAATTCCGCCCGAATTAGGATCCCATATCTTTGCATCAATGGTTCCTGTCTTGTCCTGAAGAATCACATTCTCATAGGGTTTCCCATTTTTCGTCATAGCAGATTGTTTGTGCTTACAGAGATAAATATCCGAAATCCGGTCTCCCTCATTCATCTGATCAATATACTTCATATTCCTCTCCAATCTAAAGCGTCATTACGCCATTATTCTAAGATGCCAAGCGTGGCCTCAAAGTTCACTTCCGTATACTCACCCATAGCAAAACGCATAACGGTAATCACAGCATTATCCCCCGGGCGGCTCTTATCCATCGCAGTTTTAAAATCATTAAAATTCGTAATCTCCATTGTACCAAATTTTATAATCACATCACCACTTTGAATCCCGGCATCCATAGCCGGAGAATCCATGACAATCTCTGTCACATAAGCTCCCTGTGGTATACCAAGCTCCTCCTTTGCAACATCCGTCACATCCGTTCCAAGAATACCAAGCCTAGCCCTGTCCTGACCATTCAGCAGTTTTGCAATACTGTCTTTCAAATCGGAAATCGAATATGCCGTAATCAGATTTTCTCTGTCCGTACTATGGTAATTTTGTGTAATGATACCAAGAACCTCGCCTGCCAGATTAATGATAACGCCTGTCGCCTGCTTACTTCCATAGATATCCGTCGTAATTAAATTTACATCCGTATCCGTAAGCTGTTTTTTATCCGTTGAGGAGGTAATCAGTCCATACGCAACGGAAGCCTGAGTCCCCAGCGGACTGCCAATCGCAATAACAGATTTCCCTACAATGCCAGGTGATCTCGAACTTCCCAAAACTGCCATTGTAATCGAATCCTGCGTCTGTTCAGATATCTCACTGAGATCAACGCCAATCACAGCAAGCCCCGTATTACTGTCATACTTATACAACACGGCTTCCGCAGTCATATGGTCTGCAAATTCCACACTGATATGCTGCGCTCTGTCCGTTACACTCTTATTTACAAGAATCAGTAGCTGTTTCCCATTATCCGCAACAATCAGCCCCGCCGCCTGATTCGTGTTCTGGTATGTATTCTGGAACCAGTCGACATCGGACGTTACTCCTGTAACACTCACAATTGATTTCTCAGCCTCCGTTGCGACACCACGCAGAGATGCGAAAAGATTCTCATAATCCTCAACCGACATTTCCACTCTCTCTACAATCTTATTGATCACCTGTTCCGGTTCCTGCTCCTTTGTTTCCTCTGCCGTATTCGAAGAAACCGCCTCATTTTCCGATACGGCAGGAGCATCCTCCTCAATCGGCAGCTTCACCTCTTCGGTCCGCTCTGGGTATAAAATATCTTCCATATAATGATTACCGACCGTAAAAACAACTGCCGCAACCAAACCAAATAAGACTGCCAGCAAGAAAGTAACAAACGTTCTTACTGCCAGCCGTCTTTTATTCAGCGGCTTATCCTTTATTTTTTCCTTAATGAAAGTGAAATCTTCCTCGGAATGACTTTCAACCGGATTCTTTTGCTCGTCCATACCAAGTATCTCCTTTTCATAAGTTTTATTATATTGTATAATAGCTTCATAGTAAATACTTTCTTAATAGAACAAGCTTGAAAAAGCCTTAGAAATGGAGAAAAATGAACGAAAAAGTCTTACATGTATTAGAATATGAAAAAATAAAAACCATGCTTGCGGAAAATGCATCTTCTCCCGGCGGAAAAAAACTATGCACAGATATGATGCCAACGTCAGATATAAACGAAATTATGCAAAAACAAATGGAAACTGCCGACGCAGTAAGCCGTATTTTTGCCAAAGGCTCTGTGTCCTTTTCCGGAGTACGCAATATACTTGCTTCCATGCGTCATCTTGAGGCAGGCGGTACGCTCTCCATTGAAGAGCTTCTGCAAACTGCATCTTTGCTGGAAGTTACAAACCGGATTAAAACATATGGAAGAAAAGACCGCGAAATTCCCGGAGACAGACATGAGACCGATAGTGAAACAATACCACGCGACACTCTGTCCGATTATTTTGACGGCCTGGAGCCCATTACACCGCTTTCTATGGAAATCAGGCGTTGTATCCTTTCGGAAGATGAAATCGCTGACGACGCCAGCAGCAATCTGAAACAGTTAAGACGCAATATGAAACTCACAAACGACAAAATCCACAGCCAGCTCACTTCTATGGTGAATGGTAGTCTGCGCACGTATCTGCAGGATGCAGTGATTACTATGCGTAATGACCGATATTGTATCCCCGTAAAGGCGGAATACAAAGGGCAAGTCCCCGGTATGATTCATGACCAGTCTTCTACAGGGTCGACTCTGTTCATTGAGCCTTCCGCCGTTGTAAAATTAAACAATGATCTGAAAGAAATTCAGTTAAAAGAAGAACAGGAAATTCTTGTAATCCTGGCACGGTTAAGCAGCGAAGCCGGCGAACACAGGGAATCCATCCTGTATAATTATCAGATTCTGACCGAACTTGACTTTATTTTTGCCCGTGCGAAACTAGCTATTGCGCAAAACGCCACAGCGCCCGTATATAATGAAGACGGAATCATCAATATCCGCGGCGGACGCCACCCGCTGCTTGATAAGAAGAAAGCAGTTCCGATTGATATTCGTCTTGGAAACGAATTCGATCTTCTGATTGTCACCGGACCAAATACCGGCGGAAAGACCGTCTCACTCAAAACAGCAGGACTCCTCTCACTGATGGGACAGTCAGGCCTCCATATCCCGGCAAAAGACCGCTCTGAACTTAGTATTTTTTCGGAAATCTATGCCGATATCGGAGACGAGCAAAGCATTGAACAAAGTCTCTCAACCTTTTCATCACATATGAAGAACATTGTGCACATCTTAAAGCACGCAGACCGGAAGTCACTCTGCCTCTTCGATGAACTTGGAGCAGGAACCGATCCCACCGAAGGAGCCGCACTTGCAATTGCCGTACTTTCCCATCTTCATGAGCAGGGAATCCGCGCTATGGCCACAACCCACTACAGCGAGCTGAAGGTCTATGCGCTGTCCACAGCCGGCGTCGAAAATGCCTGCTGTGAATTTGACGTCGAAACACTTCGCCCCACCTACCGCCTTCTGATCGGCGTTCCGGGCAAAAGCAACGCGTTTGCGATTTCAAGTAAATTAGGGCTTCCAGAATTTATTATTGAAAAGGCAAAAAATAACATCAGCGAATCAGACGAAAGTTTTGAAGATCTGCTCGCAAACCTAGAGCAGAGCCGTGTCACAATTGAAAAAGAGCAGCTTGAAATTGAAGAATATAAAAAAGAAATTTCAACGCTGAAAACAAAGCTTGAAAACAAGCAGACACGCATTGATGAAAGCCGTGAGAAAATCCTTGCAAAAGCGCGCGAAGAAGCAAGAGCGATTCTTCAGGAAGCCAAAGATACGGCAGACGAAACCATACGCCATTTCCGAAAATATGGTGATCTTGATGCCATAAGAGAAATGGAAAAAGACCGGACAAAACTCCGGGAAAAAATCACCAAAAATGACCGGACCTCTCAGAACATTCAGAAAAATACCCATGCGGTCATTCAGCCAAAAGACCTGAAGCTTGGCGATTCCGTCAAAGTTCTGACAATGAATGTCCGGGGAACCGTAAGTTCGCTTCCGGATTCAAAAGGGAACCTGTTCGTACAATGCGGAATCCTTCGAACACAAGTAAATTATAAAGACCTGATTCTTCTGGATGAGGAAGTCATTTCCGCCCCGAATATGAAACGTACAGGTTCCGGAAAAGTAAAAATGCAGAAAACCGCTTCTATTTCCGTTGAAATCAATCTTATTGGGAAGACAGTGGATGAAGCAATCGCAGAACTTGATAAATATCTGGATGATGCCTACCTGTCCCATCTTCCAAGCGTACGAATTGTTCATGGAAAAGGCACGGGAGCTTTGAGAAATGCCGTTCAGAAACACTTAAAACGTGTCAAATATGTAAAAGAATTCCATCTTGCCGCATTCGGAGAAGGTGACGCAGGCGTCACAATTGCAACCTTTAAGTAATGTCATTCACGAATAAACGCGAAAAAGGAGAAGAAATGGTAGAAAAACAGAAAATTTTGATTGTAGATGATGATAATAATATAGCTGAACTGATCTCCCTGTACTTTACAAAAGAGTGTTTTGACACAATGATTGTAAATGACGGAGAAAGCGCACTAAAGGCCTTTAAAAGCTTTTCCCCTAATTTAATATTACTTGACCTCATGCTGCCCGGCATAGACGGATACCAGGTATGCCGTGAAATCAGAATGAAATCGCAAGTTCCGATTATTATGCTTTCCGCGAAAGGAGAAGTCTTTGACAAGGTACTCGGCCTTGAGCTTGGGGCCGATGACTATATGGAAAAACCATTTGATTCAAAAGAACTTGTCGCGCGTGCAAAAGCAGTTTTGCGCCGCTACCAGCCGGCCCCTGCTCCGGCCCCCGCTCCGGCCGTATCCGGCATAAAATGTGTGGAATATCCCGACCTGGTCATCAATCAGACAAACTATTCCGTAATGTATTACGGACAATCCGTTGATATGCCTCCGAAGGAACTGGAACTGCTCTATTTCCTCGCTTCCTCTCCCAACCAGGTCTTTACAAGAGAACAGCTTTTAGATCATATCTGGGGTTATGAATACATTGGCGATACCCGGACAGTTGATGTGCACATCAAACGTCTTCGGGAAAAAATCAAAGACCACAGTGCATGGCGTATTTCCACAGTCTGGGGAATCGGCTATAAATTTGAAACATCAGTAAGATAAGTAAAAGCAAAGGAGTATTTTCATCATGCAGATGAAAAAAACGTTATATTGGAAATTTATAGCGGTCTATCTTCTCTTTGGCTTATGCGGTTTTATATCAATTGCCACACTGACGTCCGTCCTTACCTTAAATCATCTGACAAAGGAAAAGGCAGACGCATTATATAAAGAAGCAACGCTTGTCGCCGGAAGCTATGCAAAAGGTATTTATCAAGGAGATATTACCGTGGACGCGGCAAAGTCGCAGCTTCGGGCCATTGATACCTACATCTCCGCTCCTATCTGGATTATTGATAATTCAGGGAGAGTAACATTAAATTCCAGAGAAGATATTCCCGAAGATCAGCCCGTCATTATCAAAGATTTTAATCCTGCTTCCGGGAAATATTATATGACAGGAAATTTTTACGAACAGTTTCAGGAAGAAACCCTCAGCGTTTTTTCCCCGATTACTTCCAAATTCAAAGTAAACGGATATGTGGTGATTCATACTTCAATGGAAAGTATCAAGAAATCCCGCGACCAGCTGCTGAATATTTCCTATATCACGATGGCAATCATATTCCTCTTATCTCTGCTGATCCTTATTGTCTTTACGGAATTCGTATATATTCCACTCCGGAAAATTACAACCGCAACCGAGGAATACGCAAATGGCAATATGGATTATAAGCTTGATATTGAACGAAATGACGAAATGGGATATCTTGCGGGCACCCTGAATTATATGGCAAGCGAAATTGCCCGTTCCGAAGATAACCAGAAGAAATTTATTGCAAATGTATCACATGATTTCCGCTCTCCACTGACTTCTATAAAAGGATACCTGGAGGCTATGATTGATGGCACAATTCCCCCGGAAATGAATGAAAAGTATCTGAATATCGTGCTGAATGAGACAGACCGCCTTACCAAACTCACGAACAGCCTTCTTCAGTTAAATAACCTGAATGTCAAAGGAATCCTACTTGATAAATCAGATTTTGATATTAACAGTGTAATTAAGAAGACCGCCGAAACATTTGAAGGCACATGCACTGCAAAACGCATTTCGATTGAACTCATACTTACTGGCGAAACGCTTCATGTTAAAGCTGATATGAGTAAAATCCAGCAAGTGCTCTATAATCTTCTGGACAATGCCATTAAATTCAGCCACCATGACAGTGTGATAAAAATTGAAACAACAGAAAAAAATGACAAAGTGTTTGTTTCTGTCAAAGATTCCGGTATTGGCATTCCCAAAGACAGTCAGAAACTTGTATTTGACCGTTTTTACAAAACAGATCTCTCCCGCGGAAAAGATAAAAAAGGCACCGGGCTTGGCCTTGCCATCACTAAGGAAATTATTCTGGCGCATAACGAAAATATTAATGTTATTTCTACAGAAGAGGTGGGAAGCGAATTTATTTTCACATTAACAAAATCAAAACAATATGAATGATAAAATTTATTGACTTGGTTTTAAAATAGCTATATAATAGTGTACTGTAAGCGGGTAATTCCGTATCAGGAGACGTATCGAAGTGGTCATAACGGGGCGCACTCGAAATGCGTTAGCCCTCCGGGGCACGAGGGTTCGAATCCCTCCGTCTCCGCTTAACAGGCTGTCCTGTATATTTTACTTTTAAAGTAAAACGTACAGACAGCCTACTATTTATTTTATGTCAGTCAACCGGTTTCCTCTCATCTGCAATATACTCAAAGAAATCAAAATCCGCATAATGTTCATGCTTCACCCGGTCAGCGCAGGTCAGCCCTGCCATTGCTCCTGTGAACTCCCCATATCTGCAATATTCATCTGAGAATTTTGTCGTATCAAAAACGCGTCCTATTTTTTCATATATCTCATTATCATAGCTCCACTCAAACCATGATTTACGTCCTTCAATATAAAGCCTTAAATAAATCGGCCGATCTTCCACAGGAATTCTCGTATTCAGAAACTCTGTCTTTTCTCCGTTTTCAAGATAAATGACAGACAGCGCACTCTGCCCCAGCGTTTCACTGTAATACTTTCTCAGATTGATATAATTCATATTGTCATAATATAAAATCAACCCTGCACTATGTTGATGAACTTCAGGAACAAATTCCATCTTTGTTGTAATCCTTGCATATACACTTGTAAGCTTTCTCGCAAGAATACTCACTTTGTTCAAAGATGTCCTGGACTCCTGTCCGCGGATTCGGACATATCCCGGTCTTGCCTTCACATCTGCAAAGCGATCTGGCATAATACGCGGCGCATAATAATAATTTCCCAATTCTCCGTTGTTAAAATCATCAAATTCAGGAATGCCCGGCATTGTAACCTCCGGCAGAGAGCTTTCCGGTACCTCCATCTTTGCCAGATTACTGTCATCTGCCATACGAAGCCATCCGTCCTGCGTCCACTCCATTTTCTGAATCGCTGTTTCACGCCCCAGTACGCATCGCAATTCCGGCACAAACGGCCTCGCACACAGATGCACAAGATACGTTTCCCCTGTGGGCAGGTCTACATAACTCCCATGTCCGGACTTCTGCAATATGGAATTCGGGTTATAATACTTCGGTTTCAGATGGTCCGGGTCCTGCCTCTCGTAAGATTCGCCCGGACTGCTTGTCACGATAGGATTCTTCGGGTCCTTTTCATAAGGTCCCCATACATTTTCAGAACGTCCCATTGTCACACAGTGGTTATACCCCGTACCGCCTTCCGCACACATTATATAATAATATCTTCCCTTTTTCGTCAAATGCGGCGCCTCAATACATCCGCGGTCCGTACCGCCGCGCCACATCCTCTGCGGATACCCTATAATCGCCTTCTTTTCAGCATCGTACTCCACCATACAGATAGCGCCCGGTTTCTCGTAACCTTCTCTTGTCTCCCATTCCAGTGAAACCACGTATTTTTTGCCGTTTGAATCATGAAACATAGATGCATCGAACCCGGAAGAATGCAGGTATACCGGACGGCTCCAGGGTCCGCGTATATCCTTTGACGTAATCACATAATTATCTACGTCAAAATACCGGGCATTCATAGAATTCATTACACCATACACCACATAAAACAGATCTTCCGCCTCACAATAAGTCAAACACGGCGCCCAGATTCCTTTTGCACTGGGAAGTTTCTTTAAATCCACTTCCACATCGTCTGTCAATACATGGGTATACAGCTCCCAGTTTTTCATATCTCTTGAATGATACACCGGAATTCCCGGAAACCATTCAAAGGTAGAAACCGCCACATAATAATCATCCCCTTTCCTGCAAATACAGGGGTCCGGATGAAATCCCGGAAAAATTGGATTCTGAATCATCTCATGCGCCTCCTTTTCTATCATTTTTTTCTGACGGAAACCAGCCAAAATCAATACACCGACCAAAATCCCAACTGTCCCATCCTGTCCATCCCGGATCGTTTACCGTATCTGTCAGCAGCTTATAACTCCAGTAAAAATACCCACTGCCCTTCTCCCATGCCGCAAGCTGAGCCTCCGCCACATCGCGGTAAATTTCCCTCTTTCCCTCAGATGTCAATATCTGCGCATCCGTTCCCTTCACACCATTCAGCACAGACTGTCCACCCTTTGTATCATGACCGCATGCCTTCGAATTAAACAGACACCACTCACCACAAATTACAGGGAAATATTTCTGCATTTCCTCAATCTCTTTTTCATAATGTTCTTTAATATATGCTTTGTATTCCTCCACCGTCTGCCCGCATCCGTTCGCTTCCGCCATCATCAGATACTGATGTGTATCAAGCACCACATTTTTATATTTCTCCTCACGCATAAAATCCTTCCATGCTGTCAGTTCAAATCCGTCATGAATCACAACATACTTTTCCTCCGGCAGAAATTTGCGGATTCTTTCATACGCTTTTTCATAAAATTTTCTTAAAAACGCTAACGTATTCGGTGCGGAACCTTCTGCCATTTCCTGGTCCACCGCCGGATAACGATTTGGCACATCCATCATTTTCCACGCACCTTTTGTAATGGGTTCATTTAATACCTCAATCCCCCAGAGCGCCTCTCTGTTTCCATACCGCTCTGCCAGCCTCTCTAATACAGTAAGTACAAATTCTACTTCCTCCGGACACTGTGACCATTTACAGACACCGCATATGCCGCCGTTATCAAATCCGTTCTGTCCCATCGGCGCCGTATGCAAATCAATTAAGATTTCAAGGCCATATCTCTCTGCCCAGCAAAATGCCTTATCAAGCTCCTTTACACATCCGATAAAGGGCGCCCGGTCCCCAAAGATAAAATATGGAACCGGAATCCTTACAGCCTCCATTCCCATTGCGCGAATTGCAACAAAATCCCGCTCTGTAATATACTCTGCACGATGGATTCCAATCCTTGCCTTATACACCTCTTTCGAAAGCTGGCGGGGAAGATAATACTCATCCTCCGCCGTTGTCCCCTCAAAAAGCGCAGGGCTCATCCATTTTTCCAATACCAGCCAGTTTCCAAGATTAACTCCCTTCAAATTCATTTTGTACCCGCCTTTCTTTTCAAATCTGCAATAATTCCATCAAATTCCCTGTCCAGATGATAAAATTTCATAATCAACAATCCCGTGAGATAAACTACAATCGGAATCCAGACAAAACATACTTTTATCGACATCAGCGCAGATGCAGTCTGTGCTGCCGCTTCTCCGACATATCCGCCGATTTCCAGAATCAATCCTAAAAGCGCAGAGCCAATTCCATTCCCAATTTTGTACCCAAAGCTGCATGCACTGTTCACAAGTCCCTCCGTACGCACTCCGGTTTTCCATTCGCCATAATCGATGGTATCCGAAACCATTGCCCACATCGTTGCGCCTCCGCAGGCATTGCCAATGCCGCGTATAATACTGGAAATTACGATAAGCCCCATACTGCCGTTTGAGAAATTCAGGATTAACATCCCGATAATATCGAGTACAAGTCCGGTTGAAAACACATTTCTCTTTCCATACTTTTTAACCAGCATTGCAATAAAGAACATTGCCACAATCTGTACCACGTTGAAAATGCCGTTAATCGTACCGACTAAATTTCTATCTCCGAGAATATCCTTCGCGTAATACACCGTAGCACCGCCGTTTACGGAATACATCAGAAAGAAAAGCGCCAGCATTCCCGTCATCATAATCCAATACTTATTTTTAAATAATGCTCTAATGCCAACTGCAAACGGAACGTCTTCCGTCTCGCCATCCCTTACGTTTGCCGCCTTTACACGTTCCTTTGTACCAAAGAAATTAATCATAAATGCTGCAACGGCCAGAATCCCAAGCACACAGAAAGTTTTGGTCCACGCCGACGCATTATCTCCAAAATATTCTACCAGGGGCAGCGTACACGTGTTGATTGTCAGCGTTCCTGCCGTAGCAAGCAGGTTCCTGAAAATACTCAAGACAGATCTCTCATACGGATCCTGCGTCATCAATGCATTCAAAGCGGAATACGGTACATTAATCGCCGTATAAATTACAGTCGACACAAGATTGTATGTAATGAAAACATAAACCAGTTTCGGCACAGGTGCCCATGATGCCGGTACCGAGAAAAGCAGAACACCGGACACGGCAAACGGAACACACATACGAAGCAGCCACGGTCTCGCCTTTCCGAATTTTGACTTCGTTCTGTCCACAATCACTCCCATAATAATGTCACTGATACCATCAAAAACACGTGACATCATCATAATTGTTCCAACAGCCAGTGCACTTACTCCGGCATAATCCGTATAATACAACATTAAAAATGCCGACATTGCCGTATAAATAATATTACATCCAAAATCACCGCACCCATATGAAAAACGTTCCACAGTTTTTGATAAGGTTAATTTGCTCTTATTTTCCATGTCAAATCCTTCTCCTTTTTTTCCTTTTCATCCTGATGCGCATTGGAATTTCTTTATTTCATGTTGTAATTCTATCACAATTTTTTTTCGTTTCTTAGATAAAATACTATCGAAAATATAGGTCAATATTCTCTTTTTATTGCTATATTTATTTTATAACTGTATACTGGATATATAGGACAGACACATATAGAAAATAAATACAAACAGAGGTGCAATATGTCTTCTAAAGATTCTACTTTTGAAATGATTCAGGTTTCCCAAAACACAGGTGTACGCTTCTTTACATCCGTTGATCCAGGCAGCTATATACCGGGTCACTGGCATCCTGCAATTGAAATCATCTATATGCTTGAGGGAGAGTTAAGCGTAACAATCGAAGCTGCATCCCGCCTGCTTTCCGCCGGGCAATGCATCCTTGTAAATCCAAATATTATCCACTCAACGAAATGTACTTCCCCAAATAAAGCGATCGTCTTCCAGATTCCCCTTGACTTCCTTTCGCTCTATATACTGGAAATACAACAATTGATGTTTTCACTGAATGACCCTTGCAGCAACCCTGTCTATCGAACCAAACTTGACCGGTTTAAAGAAACTCTCACGCAGATGCAGATCGTCAATGATATTCGGCCGGACGGGTTTCTCCTGCGCTTTAACAGTCTCCTCTTTGAAATACTGTTCCAACTGTATCATAACTTCAGTACAAAAGTATTTCATACAAATTTAAGCCGGCGCGCCAAAGACTTAAGCCGTCTCAATGAAGTCTTGTCCTACACCGCTCAAAACTATAAACGCCCGATATCCCTTGAGGAAATATCAGGCGTTGCATTTCTGGATGCAGGTTATTTCTGCCGTTTTTTCAAAAAACATATGGGAAGTACTTTTCTGGAATACCAGAACGAACTGCGTTTATCTCATATCTATCACGATCTGACAACAACAAAAGATACCGTACAAAGTATTCTGGAGCGTCACGGATTTACGAATTACAAATTGTTTCGTCGTATGTTCTATGAACGTTTTGCAGCGACGCCAACACAAATCAGAAATCGATAACCCTATGAATATTTCAAATAAAAATTCAGCCTGCCATACGGCAGACTGAATTCCTGATTATTTTTTGTTATCATGCTTATGCATACTGTTTTACAGTATCCTGCATCTGCTCCCATTTATCCTCCATATCTTTCACCATACGGAATTGTGTCCGGCAGCGGTCCAGATTATGTTCAGGACGATGGATTTTGAAATAAACATCACCTTCCAGATAATCCGTCAAAAAACGAATCCCACATTCCAGCGTCATTAACTTAGCGCCCATAGGAAGCATCATAATTTCCTTTTCGGTCAGTGAACCTTCACACCCTTCAATAAAACCTTTTGTATACAGGGCAAAAAGCTCAAGATCACAGGAAATTTTCGATAAATCCTTTTCGTCTTCTGCGCCTGTATTTGCGCCAAACCGAATAGAATCTCCATAATCATACAGAGCGGACCCGGGCATGACAGTATCAAGATCAATTACACAAAGCCCCTTCCCCGTTGCATTATCTATCATGATATTATTCAGCTTCGTATCATTATGTGTTACACGCAAAGGAAGTTCACCTGATTCAAGCATATCACAAAGCACGTGGCAGTCATCGGAGCGATCCAATACAAACTGTATTTCCTCTTGCACTTCTTTCGCTCTGCCAAGCGCATCCTTTTCAACCGCTGCTTTAAACCTGGCAAGACGGTCTATCGTATTATGAAAATCCGGTATCGTCTCATGCAGGCTTGATGCCGGGTATTCTTCCAGAAGTTTTTGGAAATGTCCGAACGCTACCGCGCTCTCATAAAAATCATTCTGATTCTCCACCGCGTCAAAACTCGTTGTATCTTCTATGAAGAAATACATTCTCCAATATGTACCGTCCTCAAGCACACAATAAGATTCTCCTGACTTTGTAGGAACTACAGTAAGCGCTTCCCGTTCGGGATTCCCACCATTCTCACGGATTTTTTTCTGAAGGAACGTAGTGACACCTACCACATTCTCCATCAGCCCCTTAGGATCTTTAAAAACATTATGATTCATTCTCTGTAAAATGTAACGCTTCTTTTGCAAACCCAACCGGCAGGTCAGAAGAAACGTATCATTAATATGACCGCTTCCGTGAGGTTCAATCTGTTCTTTCTCTCCCTCAAACTGAAACTTATCCGCAATCTGCATTAATTCTGCTTTGTCTCTGCTCATACTGACACCCTTAACCTTTCACACCGCCGCCTGTAATACCGGCAATAATTTTTTCCGACATGAAAATATACAGAATAAACGTAGGCAGGAATACGATAACTACAGATGCAAACATTCCCGCATAATCTCCAGTATATCTCATAGAGTTTATCATTCCGTACAATCCGATCGCTACTGGCTTTACTTTATCGGAATTTGCAAATATTAATGACATAAAATATTCGTTCCATACATTAATAAAGTTAAATATCGTAACTGTAATAATACCCGGCTGTGCCATAGGAAGCATAATCTTCCAGAATGTCTTCATAGGCGGGCACCCATCGATTGCTGCCGCCTCCTCAAAGGCTCTTGATAAATTCCCAAAGAATGTCAGAAGGAAGATTGTAGTATAAGGTACATTAATACCCACATAAAGGAAAATCAAAACCGCCCGGTTCGCAATGGACACATTCAATACATTCCATCCTGCCACCAATCCAAACAACGGAAGCACGATCATTGTTGCGGGAACGCCCATGGAAGCAACAAATCCACTCTGAATAATCTTATTTCCCAGGAATGTAAAACGTGACAACACATATGCAGCCGGTGCACATACCAGAATTAAAAGCGCACACGATATGGAAGCATAAAACAATGAATTCGTAAAGAATACGGATACATTAGATGTATTCCATGCCTTTACATAATTCTCAAAATGGAATCCACTTGCAAATTTAAATACCTGACCCGAAAATATTTCTTTGGAAGTAGAAAAACTTGCAACGACTACCCATCCCAGAAGAACAAAGGTAAACAGCACCCATAAAGACAGGATAATATAACCGGGAGCAAGATGTAATTCTTTTCTCCAATTTACGCGCTCGCGTACTTTCTTTTCTTTTGCCATCGTCTCTCCCTCCCTTAAAATTCGATATCATCGTCTTTGAAAATTTTATCACAGACAATAAAAATAACTACAACACAAACACTCAGCAAAACACCGACAGCCGCTCCGATACCGGAATTTCGCTCTGTCATACTGTTACCGGCTCCAAATATATTCTGATACATATATACAACCGGAGTAATTGTCTGCGTATTGGACACTACCATAGAGAATAACTGCGACCACAGGAAAAATCCTGCCGAACTGACGCTCCACATTGTAATGTTGGTTTTCGTCACACCTTTAAGGAGCGGAAGTGTTATATAACGGAACTGCTGAATACGGTTTGCGCCATCCAATGTTGCCGCTTCAAAGTATTCCGTACCGATTCTCTCAATTCCACTCGCAAATATAAGCATATGATAACCAACCATACCAAAACAATATGCCACCAACAGCGCAAGAAACAGATGCGATGGGTCAAGCCACTGAAACTTCGACAGCCATTTCCAATGAAGTAAATCTCCAATGGACTTGAAAAGTCCAAACTTAGGGCTGAACGCATACTGCAGCCACATGGTTGCCAACGCTACCGCACTTACTACATTCGGCATATATATAATCGCACGAAAGCCGCTCTTAAAGCGAATTCCACTCGTCAGGATTGCCGCAAATAAGAGCGCAAGTCCCATAACAATGATTCCACCAAACAGCCAGATACGGAATATATTCCACATGGATATTCTGAACAACTGTGTATTAAACAGTTTTATGTAATTGGCAAGTCCGCTGAACTGCCATTTTGATACCGCATCCGTTACTCCCTCAATCTTAAAAAAGCTCATTGCAACCGTTCTGATAATCGGATAGATAAATATAATGGCAAACATAATGACTGCCGGAGCCAGAAAAGCCACAATCATGGTCTTATTCTTTTTCAATCCAGAACCCTCCTTTCAACAACGAAAAGCGTATTTTAAAAACTTTCTTCTCCTGTGAATAAAATTTGGCGGCACCGTCTGACACAATGCCGCCAAATTTATCTCATGCTTATTGGTGCAAATGCCTATGCACTTTCATAAAAGTTAATTAGTTACCAGCTGCTTTCAGTGCATCTACAAATCCCTGTGCATCCAGAGAACCGCCGCAAAGCTTTGTAAAGTTCTCAACAATGATAGGAGTCATATCCGCATTCGCTTCTGCGCCAGCTCCCCACGGATAACGTGTAGACAGGCTGTCCATAACCGGTTTTACATTAGACAGAAGTGCAGGCCACTCTGCGTTATTGGAATCTGCCGGAATACCAACGGACATATCGGAAAGAAGCTTATCTGCTTCGCCCTTTGTCAAATATGTAATCAGCTGGAATGCCTGCTCTGCTTTTTCAGATTTTGCATTAATTGCAAATACCTGTGCACCATAGTTGGAAGCTTCTGTTCCATCTACACCGCCGTCTACTGCCGGATAGCTGAAGCATCCCCAGTTGAAGTCTTCGCCTGCGATGTCCTTAACTTCGTTCGGAAGCCAGGAGCCATTTAAGTACATAGCAGCAGTTCCCATAGCAAGCTCTGTATTCTGTCCTGCCGGCCACTGATTGCTTTCGATTGTCTCAGAGAAATAACCCTTGCTTGCCAATTCTTCATAAGCCTGTGCTGTCTTTAATACTGCTTCATTATCCCAGTCACCGTTCTTTACAACTTCTTCTGTAGCAGGCTCACCAATCAGACGGCTCATATGATATCCGAACAGGCTGGCAATATATGCATTGTCATTTGTGATCGGAGTATAACCTGCATCCTTAATTTTCTGGCATGCATCAAGGAACTCGTCCCATGTAGTCGGAACAGCTGTCACACCTGCCTCCTCAAAAATATCTGCATTATAGAAATAAGCAAATACATTCGGCTGATACGGTATGGATTTTAAAGTACCGCCGGCAACTTCACGGCACGCTGCCATAAGTCCTGCATTTGCAGTCGATTCATAATCATTTGCTTTTGCCAGCTCTTCGAGATCAAGCAGATAACTTCCCCATGTCGTATTTACACGGTCAATATCTTCGTCAAATAAATCGATATTCGTTCCTGCGTCAAGTGCCGGCTGAAGTCCTTCACGGATACCAGTACGTCCTTTAAACTGCAGATCTACTTCAATGCCAGTCTCAGCGGTAAACGCCTCGATGGACTGTGAAATTGCCTGTGCCTGCGGTTCTGCCGCATCCCACATGGACCAATATACAATTTTATCCCCTGTTGCCTGTGCCGGAGCCTCTTCCGCCGGAGCTTCCTCTGCCGGAGCCTCTTCCGCTGGAGCCTCCTCTGCCGGAGCGTTGTCAGCCGGAGCATTGTCTGCGCTTGATCCACAGCCTGCCAGTATTCCTGCTACCATAGCTGTACTGAGTAGAACACTTAAAATTTTCTTTTTCATATATTTACCTCCTGATTTTTACATGCAAGAACACAATTTTAATTTATATGTATTCTTAAACACTGTTGATACTCCTATTATAGTAATCAGATATTCAAAAGTCTTTATCTTATATATTCACCTTTTTGCACTATCAGCTCTTTTTTTGTATATTCTATACAAAATTTAATCTTTTATCGCCTTTTATGAGTATTTTTCTACAATTCGACTTCATTTTTTTCTCGTCATTCTGCTTAAAAGATTTCCGTTTTTTCGTTATTTTATTATTAATTTCTGCATTTTTAATTGCAAAATTTGCATTTTTGTATTATCATGATTTCAAAATAAGATCAAATATTTATACAATCAGCTGTTAATTTGCCCGAGAATCTTATCAATTCCTTTATTTCAGAAAGGAGCCAGAGCTTATGAGCTATAAAAGCATACACTTAAATGAAATATTAACAATAGATGAGATTTTTTCAATTCACTACTTTGAATATATGAGTGATTTTTCTTTTCCGGGTGAGTCACACAATTTCTGGGAATTTTTGTGTGTTGATAAGGGAGAGGTAAATGTATATGCAGATGAACTGTTTCATTCTCTGAAAAAAGGAGATGTCATATTCCACAAACCTAACGAATTTCATAATGTAAAGTCAAATGGAATGATTGCACCGAATCTGGTCGTCGTATCTTTCACCTGCAATTCTCCTGCCATGTCCTTTTTTGAGAAAAAAGTTCTGCAAATCAGTGAGCAGGAACGTCTTCTGCTTGCACAAATCATCCAGGAAGCCAAATACGCATTCGAAGGCAGGCTCGATAATCCCTACCAGGAAGAGTTAATCCGGGTCGAGAGTCCGCGTTTTGCAGGCGAACAGTTGATAAAACTCTATCTGCAACAGTTTTTAATTCAAATGATACGCCATTATATGGTTCGCTCCACCCCGCTTGCTCCGACTATCATAAAATCCGTTAAACAGAAAGCAGACGGAACGTTGTTTACCCAAATCGTTGAATACATGGAAGTTCATATAAACGAAAGTATTTCGATTGAACAGATATGCAAAAGCAACTCCATAGGCCGCTCCCAGCTCCAGAAGTTATTCCGGGCCAGAAGCGGATATGGCGCTATTGAGTTTTTTTCACGTATGAAAATTGATCGTGCAAAGCAAATGATACGGGAACACCAATACAATTTTACACAGATAGCGGACGTTCTTGGTTTTTCTTCGATCCACTACTTTTCCCGTCAGTTTAAACAGATTACCGGTATGACTCCATCCGAATATTCATCCTCGATTAAGGCACTCTCCGATCAGCCGATTTAGGAGTCGAAAATTATTCCCACAACTTTTCGGGATAGCATCCTTCCTCTTTTAATGCCGCAATCGCCTTGACCACCGCCGGTTTATCCTCCTTATAAGTGACGCCATACCAGCGGTCACCGGACTTTAGCACAGTAACCTCAGCTTTATCCTCACGGATCAATTCATCCACAACAAATGGAAGGAAATACTCGCATTTTATCGGATTCACCGGCAGATTCTTCTCCAGAAAATCCGCGAATCTGTCATGAATTTCCGGCAGTATGCTCTGGGTAAAGCCCCACATGTTCATAGATACAACCGTATCTTCCGAAAGACCCGTCCAGGTTTTCCCTTCGTCTTCCGTAAAAGCAGGACCATCCGCATGTTTTTCAATACGAACACGCTCTGTAATTGCAGTTAGTTTTCCTGCTTCATCTGTTTCGCACACACCGCGCGCGACATGACCATATTCAGTCAATGTATTCTTCAGAAGATAGCCAACCATTGTATACTGATATTTCTCATTATCCTGATGAGATGCAAGATAATCGTAAATCATTTTAAATGCCTGCTGTCCATAATAGTCATCCGCATTAATTACAGCGAACGGCCCATCAATAACCGGAAGGCAGGACAAAACCGCATGTGCCGTTCCCCATGGCTTTGTTCTTTCCCCAGGCGCCTCAAACCCTTCCGGCAAGTTATGAAGATCCTGAAAAACATATTCAACCTGTATCTGTTTTTCCATACGGTCCCCGATACACGATCTGAAATCTTCCTCAATCTCCTTTTTTATAATAAAAACAATTTTCTCAAAACCCGCTTTTATTGCATCATAGATCGAAAAGTCTATGATAATATGTCCTTCATTATCCACAGGGTCAATCTGTTTCAGTCCGCCGTAACGACTTCCCATGCCTGCTGCCATAATTACAAGTACTGGTTTTTTCATATTATTTCATTGCCTCCTTGATTGAATCTATTCATTCTTTTACTGAATCTGCCATTTCCACTATAGATGCCTCTACATTTAAAAGTATATAGTTTATTTCAAATTCCGCCAATAGCACATAAGCGCTTTTTTTTATCTAAAAAGACATGAAATACCTGCAAAAATATCTACAATGAATAAAGCTGATTGAACAGTCGTCCAATCAGCTTTATATTTATATCTATGTATAAAAAGCATTCTCAATCATTTTAATCGGAAAGAACTTGTCAAACTCTTAAGAAGTCCGGCCTGAGAAGACAGCTCTTCACTTGCCGCAGCACATTCCTCACTCGTTGCGGAATTATTCTGAACTACAGCGGAAATCTGTTCGACGCCTTCCGTCACCTGAGATATGGCTACCGTCTGTTGTTCAACCGCTTCCACAACAACCGCCATATTCGTGGTAACATTCCCCGCAATCTGATTCGTACGGTCCAGAGACTCCGTAACTTTATTTACCACCTCACTGCCTTCGGTAACCGCGGTAATGGAACTCCCTATCAGTTCCTTTGTCGCTTTGGCCGCTTCATCAGACCTTGCGGCAAGACTTCGTACCTCTTCAGCCACCACAGCAAAACCTTTACCTGCAGAGCCTGCCCGTGCAGCCTCAACAGCAGCATTCAACGCCAGAATATTAATCTGAAAGGCAATATTTTCAATCGTAGCTATAATAGTATTGATTTCCTTTGACGAACCGGAAATATTCTCCATTGCCACATTCAGGTCTTTTACAAACTCCATACTAATACCCAGCTGAGCGCCGGCCTGATTTACAAATTCACCTACCTCTGCTGCAGCGGAAGAAGTTCTCTGCGCATTCTCAGAAATACCGGCAATCGTTGCGGAAATCTCCTGAACCGAGCTAGCCTGTTCAGTAGCTCCCTGCGCTAATGACTGCGCACTGCTGGATACCTGATCAGACCTTGTGGATACCTGATTTGCACTGGCCGCAATCTGTCCTATCGTGTTGTTCAGTTCCGCTTGAATGCTGTCAAGGGACTCTTTAATGGAATGAAAATCCCCCAAATAATCCTGACGGGTACTCTGTGTTAGATCACCGCCGGCTATAGACCCCAGTACATTATCAATCTCACCAATGTACCCCTGCAAACGCCGAATTGTTTCCTCAAAAATCTGGCCCAGAACACCGATCTCATCATTGGAGCGTATGTCTACATGTACCTTCTCACCAGCGGCCAATCCCAAGTCTCCGCCTTCCAGCCTCATCGCCATATGGGTAATCTTACGCAGCGGAGAAGTCACTCTTCCTTTCAGATAAAGGGCCATAATTACAACACAAATCACAATAATGATAGCGCTTATAATCGTGGCAAAATTGATAACATCACGCGTCTCCTGTTTTGCCTGCACCGTTGATATCCCTGCAAATATCAAACCATTTATCTGCCCATCCGCCCCCTTTGTCGGAACATAAGAACATAAATAACTATCTTCAAGAATCGTCGCCTCACCCACATACGATCTGCCCTGTTCGAGTACAATATCAACCAATTCAGGAGCCAGTTTTGTGCCTACTACTCTTTCTCCGTTCTGAATCACCGTACTGTAAACCCGAGTGTCACCCTTAAAAATAGTAAACTCACAATTCATGCGGCTTTTAAGCTCATCCAATATCTGATTTACATCATCACCCTCAGATATACGGCCAAGCTCAAGAGCCAGCATATTCGTACCATTCGTACAACGTTCTTCCTGCATTCTTGTCACCAGAGAATTGAACATATTGACGCAGATGACCATCGCAACCACAACAGAAAAGATCTGCATTGCGACAACAACAGCACCGATTTTTCGTCCAATATGCTTATATTTTCTTCTTTTTCCGCCCTCTGGCATTTGGACTTTTTCCATACTTTGATTCCTCCGTTATTTAAATAATATCACAATGTTTAATACTCTGATTTTGTATTATACCATAGTATCAAATCTTTTAAAAGACCATTTACCAATTCGGACAGAAAACAACAAATCCGACTGATCGCAACCGTCCTCACAGGAAGTTTTCTCTTCCACATATGTCATTCTTTCGATCTTCGTTTCCTTTCCCTGTCCATATAGAAAAACTGCTGCAACCATGATACTTCCATCACAGATGCAACAGCCATTCATCATAATAATACTTTACATGGTTAAAACTTATTCTTTCCTTAACTTAAACTGCCCTACAAGCCCATCCAGAGTGATTGCCTGTGCAGACAACTGCTCGCTCGTCGCAGAAGCTTCCTCTGCCGTTGCTGCATTGCTCTGTACAACTTCTGAAATCTGGTTTACACCGATCTCTGCCTGTCTGATTGACTCTGTCTGATCTTCCACCATAACCTTGAGGTTTCTGGAGAATTCGGCAATCTGCTTAATTCCATCCACAACATCCAGAATTGCCTCCGATGCACGCTCTGCCGCACGATTACCCTCCGTAACCTCTCTTAAAGAACCTTCAATTAATTCTCTGGTGTCAACTGCCGCTTTTGCACTCTGATCCGCCAACTCTCTGATCTGATTTGCAACTACCGCAAATCCACGTCCTGACTCGCCGGCCCTTGCCGCCTCAATGGAAGCATTCAAAGACAGAAGATTTGTCTGCGCTGCAATGGACTCAATCTCTGAAATAATATCTCCGATTCTTGTGGAAGTCTCATCAATTCTTTCCATAGCGGTCATCATTGTATTCATTTCTTCACGACTGTTATCCGCTGCATTTGCATACTGCTGCGCTTTCATATAGGATTCTTCCGCGCTCTCTGCAGTCTTTTCCATTGTTGTTGCAATACTGCTGATTGTTGCCTGCAGCTCCTGCACTGCACCAGCCTGCTCCGTAGCTCCTTCTGCCAGATTCTGTGACGCATCCGCCAGATTTCCCGAACCTGCCTGTACCTGCTGCGAAGCCTCTCCGATTGAGCTCAGTGTTTCTGTCATCTGGTCTCTTAACCCACGCATGGATGATAACATTTTATGAAAATCACCGGTATACAGGTCTGCAATTTTCGTCACCACCGTATAGTCGCCGTTTGCCATCTCACCGAGCAGCTCCTGCATATCGAAAATAATCGCACTCAGATTATCAGCCATATGTACTGCATGATGCCCCATATCCTCTACCTCATCACCGGTATTAATCTCAGGGAAAGGTGAGGTGAGATCTCCCTCTGAAAATGTCTCAAGCCGTCCTCCAAGCTTATTCAGCGAACCTGAAATCTGTTTTGCAATCACTTTACCCATCTTCATGGAAGACAGCATTGCAATCACAATCGTTCCCACAATTACCAATGATAAAATTATGCTTAATATTGTAAGCGTCCTTGACAAACTATTTCCTTCGGTCACCTTTACTTCGAGAAGGCTTTCCAATTGTGTATATATACTGTTATAAACACCCGCAAGTTCATTCAGCGCCAGATCCTGTGCCTGTTTACAGAGTTCTCTGTCTGTTGTCGCCCCCAAATCTATGATCTGTGTATCAAGCTTCCAGTAATCATCCAGCTCTGACATAATTGCATCGTAAGTCGCCCTGCCATCCTCCGAAACAATCGTCTTTTCCACCTCTTTCATAGACTCCAAAAATGCTGCTTTACTCTCAGCATGCTGCTGCACTACAGCCGCAATAGCATCCGGATTATCATATCCGATCGCCGCCCGAAGTCCTGACCTAATATCGGCAAATTCAAACATCGCCTTACCAATATCCCCCTCTGCAAAGCCAAAATTCTTCAGTGCGTAAGAATATCTGTTGGATATGACAATGATTGCAATCAAACCAACAATTGCCGCTATCGCAGTTATTGACGATACTGTGAAAAACGACCTGACCAGCTTTTTCTCAACCTTCTCTTTCTTGTGCATTACTATATTCTCCTTTCTTCTGTTAATTTTTTAACATTTGAAAAAAAATTAACGGCCACGTATTTATTATAATACATTATTGATTATAATCAAGACTTATTCCTATTATTATTTGTTTAATTTAAAAAAATTAACTATACATTTTTTTATTGTACTATGCAATAAGACGGGAATTTCTTCCCGCCTTATTGAAATTTACATATTATTCCACTTCATAATCAATCCATTGCATCTCCATCGGAGCCATTTCAAGTTTCTTCATAAGCTCTCCATACACATAAAGCTCTGTCTGTCTGGGTTCTTTTGAATTATTAATCACTACAATTTTTCCGGTCTGTTCAAATACAGCAAGTTCAGTGTCTACATTTGTGACATAGAACTTCTTCATCTCATCTTCCTGATGCGCCGCATAATAGATTGCCCGCAACAGGATCCGGCAATTCTGTGGGGAATACGGTAAACCGGTAAAATAAACACTGCGTCCCTTTCCATATTCATTCACCACAAGACGACTGTATTTTCCATCCATATTTAAAATCTGGTAATTCTCACCCTGCGCATAAATACGGCTCTTGCCCTCGCCAAAATCAATATCCTTCTCAATATCTTCCAGAATAAAGTGGCGGCTGTCCATTTCATTATACTTATCGGTACTCATTGAGAATCCTAATTCCCTGTCTACGCCAAGCACATCACTAAGCTGGAAATAGCGTCCCTGGTACTGGCAGGCGCTTGGCTCTCCGACTCCGATAAAACCGCCTCCTCCATCGACAAATCTGCGAATCGCACACACCACTTTTTCATCTTTCCAGTTTTCCGCGCCGCTCCACGAGGTATAAGCATCCCCAGCATTAATTATCACCTTTATATCAGGGTCAATACCACTGCGTATCTCATCAAAAGTAATAAATTCCACCTCGATCGGCATTCCGCTCAAACACTCTATCACACCGACATAAGAATAAATCTCACGATACCAGAGCGCATGATGTACCTGATTCGACATCCATCTCCTTAAATTTCCCCAGCAGTTTAAGATGCCCACCTTAAAGGGAGCCGTGTACGCCTTCGTCCCCTGCATATTGTCATGTATCTGGCGGAATTCATCCACAACCTTTCCGATCTGCTCAATGAATCCCGGCCACTCAGACGCCAGCTTCAGATATCCGCCGTATCCGATTCTGTCAAGCGGAGAACGGAGAATTGCCCTCCTCGCCTTCATCCAGTTATCCTGTGCCTCTCCGATAGGATCTCCTCCCTCCGTAAATACATCAGGAAAGAAATAAGGCAGCAGACGCCCTTCTGTATATCTTACGCCCTTAATATCCGATATCATCCGCAGGGTAACCCCGTCCCCTACAGACCCAACCACCGCATCAAGACCGATATTCTCAAAATATTTTCCAAAAGGTTCCGTTCCTATCCAATGATCTCCGAGGAACATCATTGCTTCCTTGCCATAACTGTGTACAATGTCAACAAGCTCCTTCGCAAGTTTTGAAACTTCAATCTGTTGGAATTCAATAAAATCCAAAAACTGCTTCGAAGGCACTCTGAAAGTGGAATTATGATATCCCTGATCTACAATATATTCCGGGCGGAATTTATAACCGGCCCATTCCTCAAACTGCTCTAAAATCCGCGGATTTACACTGGCGCTATATCCGAACCATTCAACATATTTCTCTCGTTTCTTATCATCAAAAGTAAGTGTGAACTGATGAAAAAATGTGGTAAACCGAACCACATCGACATCCGGATTCGCTTCACACCATTTCTTTAACCTTTCCTTTACAAAAAGCTGTGTTTTAGGCTGCCTCACATCAAAAGTAAGCTGGTGCGGTGCATCCTTCCAGTCATTCGTTATAAAGTTATACATATGCACCGGATCCCAGATCAGAAAAGCAAGAAAACTGACCGTATACTGATGGTATGGTATGGTTTCAATTACTACCTCCCCCGTATCCTCATCATACTCCCATTTTTCCACCGGAACAACGTCTCCCGTAGTTCTGTCTACAACCTCCCACCACCGCTTCGGCGAATCAATGGTATTGACCTTAAGCTGTTCCGTATGAAAGCCTTTCATAAGCTCTATACGCAGGCTTTCCCCTCTGGCTGTCACACGATCACTGATCAGATACTCCTGCTGTATCTCTTCTGGATTTTTCATAGCCCAGTCATTGTCTTTCCTTGTAGTATAATAAGTCGCATATATTTTGGCATCCTGGCTTAATAGCTCCTGCGGCATATTAGTACCGTCGCAATCCCTCAGGGCATCAGCGCCAAGCAGTTCCTTTAAGCGTATTGTTTCTTCAATCATGTCCACATCTGTCGGCAGCGTCAGTCTGCCCATTGTCCTATGTTCCATACCTACCTCCATTTTAAAATACTTGTTCTCCACCACTTTATCACGTATTACTGTCATCTCAGTATACTTTATTATAACTGATAATTACCAAATAGCAAAGTAGTTTTCCATATTTTGTCGTACCAAAACCGACTGCCGAAATGCCACTTCACTTTTTATTTTTTCCTCCGCTGCTTTATGCCTCATCCACAATAGTCTGTATCCAGATGCCGCTTCTGACCATAAAAAAACCAATAACAACCTTGATAATTTCCGTAAACTGAACCATGAAAAATACAGTCTGTATCGGCCAACCCGTGTGATTTGCAAGAAAGTAGGCAAACGGAATCACAACAACCCATGTATAAACACTATCGAACAAAAATGTAATCCCTGTCTTTCCGCCTGAGCGCAATGTAAAATAAGAACAATGCGAAAATGAACAAAGCGGCATAACCAGCGCTGAGATAAGAATAAAATTTCTTGCAAGTTCTTTGATGCTTTCCTCTGTATTGTAAATAGAAGGAAATAATCTTCCAACCGCCACCATTACTATTGCCATGACAGTACAACATCCGACACTGAAAAAGATCATCTTGTTATCTGCATCTTTCGCTTCCTTAAGCCTTCCGGCGCCCAGAAGCTGGCCTACCACAATTGAAATGCAGCTGCCCAACTGCAAATATACAATATTAAACAGATTTGTAATGGTAGAGGAGATGTTCTGCGCAGCCACAACTTCAAGCCCCCGTACCGCGTAGCACTGCACTATCACCGTCATTCCGGAAGCCCATAACATCTCATTCAGCATCAGAGGAAGCCCTTTGCGCACAATATCTTTCAAAATGCCGCCCGGAATACGCAGACTGTTGTACGCGCCTTTTATATACGGATTTTTCTCCTTATTTCTGTGTGTCCAGATCAACACAATCAAACATTCTGCAAAACGCGCAATTACCGTCGCAATTGCAGCGCCGGACACACCAAGCGCCGGAATCAGGTCGCCTGCACCGAAAATAAGCAAATAGTCCAGAATCAGGTTCGTGATTACCGCTGCAATCCCGCCAATCATCGGCACCAGTGTCTGTCCGGTCTCACGAATTGAGCTTATGTATGTCTGTCCAATCGCAAAAGGCAAAAGTCCCGCCATCATAATAATCAGATATTCTTTCCCATATTTCAGCGCAAGAGAAATGTCTCCTACGCTGCCGCTGTCACTCAGATAAAGAGAAATCAGCTGCGTGCCTCCAAATCCCAGAAGGCAGAAGGCGGCACAGGAGATCAGAATACTCGCATACATTTTAAAACGAAACGTATATTTCTGTCCCTCGTAATCGCCTTTTCCATAAAATTGGGTGCCAAAAATACCCGCTCCGGAAACGCCTCCGAAAATGCAGATGTTAAAGACAAACATCAGCTGATTGACAATCGCCACACCAGACATCTGCTCCGTACCAATCTGCCCGACCATAATATTATCCAGAAAACTGACAAAACTCGTAATCGCATTCTGTATAATCATCGGAACCGCCAGATAAAGTACCTTATGATAAAAGTGTCTGTCTCCTATAAATTTAGATTTGAATTTTCTCAACATAAATAAACTCTCCCAAAATAAGAATGCAGCGCACGATTTGCGCGCCAGCCAGTCCGACTATTGTAATCAATCCACTGGAAAAAGTCAATAAATATGTCTATCAAAGAAACCGCTCTTTTAAGTGAAGTAGTTGAAAATACCATATTTATACACTATAATAAAACAAAAACAGACTTTTATTTTTGTGTATAAGGAGGGCACTATGAGACTAATAACACGTTCGGACTTTGACGGTCTGGCATGTGGCGCGCTCTTAAAAGCCGCCGGCATTATAGACCACTGGAAATTTGCACATCCGAAAGATTTACAGGATGGTCTTGTTGAAGTGACAGAAGATGACTGCCTTGCAAATGTTCCTTACGTAGAAGGATGCGGCCTATGGTTCGACCATCATTCCAGTGAACATGAAAGACTTCAGTTAGAAGGAAAATACAAAGGCGAAAGCCGTATTACACCTTCCTGCGCCCGCATTATCTATGAATATTATGGCGGCAAAGAGCGTTTTCCTCAATTTGACGATATGATGAAAGCAGTGGATAAAGTGGATTCCGGCGACTTAACAATTGATGAAATCCAGCATCCATCGGGATGGATTTTAATCGGCTTTCTGATGGACCCAAGAACAGGGCTTGGCCGTTGGCGCAACTTTACAATTTCGAACTATAAATTAATGGAAAATTTGATTGATGCCTGTCGTACCATGACAACCGACGAGATTCTGGCGCTTCCGGATGTAAAAGAACGCATTGAAACTTATTTTGACCAGAATGAGAAATTTATGGAAATGGTAAAAAAGTATACGCATACGGACGGGAATCTGATTCTTTCCGACCTGCGCGGCGTCGACCCGATTTATTCCGGCAACCGGTTTCTGATCTATAGCATGTATCCTGAACAAAACATCTCTGCCTGGATTGTAAGCGGACGCGGCGGGCAAGGCTGCAGCGCAGCCTGTGGATACAGTATTCTTAACAGAACATCCACGGTTGACGTTGGAAGTCTGATGCTGAAATACGGCGGAGGCGGACACAAAAAGGTAGGCACCTGCCAGTTCACCAACGAAAATATGGATACAGAACTTCCAAAAATGCTTTCAGAACTCAGCGCTCTGGCAAATGAAACAAAATAAAACAGTATCCCCGCAGGGTATAGGGTATAAAAACCACGCTTATAAAAACTGCGGGGATATTTTGATTCCTCATCTGATTTTCATACACCATAGTTTCTGTCAACAGGTTTTATAATTATGATGCTATACCTATAAGGAAAAGCGATGGGAGGAAGAATTGATTGAATGAAAAAAATCCGCAAATGCCAAAAAGCAGTTATTGTCTTGACAAAACAAGAAAAAAACTGCTTTCGTTATGGCTCGCAGTACTGTTTTTGTTTTTCGGAACAGCCTGCGCAATCTATGGGTGGACGCAGCTTCTGGAAGATAAATCAACATGGACCTACATGGAATACATAAAACTGGTCGTTGGATGGGGCGGCACATTGGGTCTTCTCGGACTTGGACTGCATATGACTTACACTTCCCTGCGTGATGCACTCTTTCCAGCCAAAAGCACACTGGCACGTTCCATCCGCTCCCAGCTTCCATACCCGGATTCCGCACCGGAAATCCATGAATTATTCGGAATGGTAGATCGTGATATTGAGGCGAATGGACAGTGGTTTGACCATGTAGCAGTCGGAAAAGAATGGGTGCTTGGTGATATGGCAAGTTATATTCCCCGTATCCGTGTATTTTTCGGAAGAGATGAAATCCGAACCCGAACCAGCGGGGAGCGGGTAAATACAAGCCGGATTATAGAGCTTTACATACTGGACGACCGCCGGCAGACTCAGATTACCACGCTGCGCAATCCAAGAGAATTACAGCCTCTTCTTGACTGTATCTCGCTCCGGGCCCCGGATGCTCTGTGCAGACCATACAGTGAATATTCCAGCTGGCGCAGGAAGCCGGATACTGAGTGGGAAAATATGCTGCGTGAATATCGGGTCAAGCAGGGAGAACGGGAAATGGAATCGTTCCAAAACCGAAATAAAGATGATGTGGCAGACCAGAATATGATACTTACCTGTCCGGATAGCAGCGTAACTTCCAGAGTGACACCTGAATCCATCAGGCAAATGCTGACCCAGTGTCTGGAACAGGGGGAAGGCACCTTTTCTCTGACTCCTGGTCAGCCGATCCTGCAAAACAACATTCGTTTTATTCAGTTAGAATGTTTTGCCGCCTTCTATGAAGATACAGAAAATCCATCCTGGCAGGAATTAACAGAATTTGGTGAAGCAGAGCTTACAATGAAAATGACATCTGGAGGAACCGGCAAAACAGTTCAATTCGCAAGAGTCCTTCAGACAGATATCCAGACAGCCGAACAGATTCTGTATACATGGTTTCAGGGAACACTTCCGGATTTCACAGACTGGGAGGCGGCGCCTCTTTCTATGGAACCAGAACCGCCGGCAGAACGTGCAGTCCTGCCGCCGCATCTCGGCCTTTTGTCGTCCTCGGGAGTTTTCCAGAGCCACGACCGGTTTACTCTGGAAGACGTTGATGTCGCAGCACAAGGACTGGAAGACAAAAGTTACCAGATGGTTGATCTGACCCTGCCGGGAGGCTATCTGTGGATGCGTATACAGGGCGGCGACAAAACAGACGGACGCTGCAAAATCTCCGTGACCCGGGCAGATTCCGACAAACTGCGTTATTTCAGAAATATTTCCACACACAGACAGGCCGCATCCTGGCTGAGAGAGTTTGCGCAAGGAACCTTCCATCCTGACTGGAAAGAATGGAAAGATTATACCAGGCAGGCCGCCAAAGAATCAAAAAAGAAATAGGAGAATTTATAGAATGGGAAAATGTTTTAGCGATACAGTGGAGCAGGCGCTCCAATTTATTTATTATAATCTGCGTGACAGAAAGGGAGCAGAAGGTTTCAGGCTTTTAGAACAGGCTTCAGCAGCCGGAGACGGAGATGCCTCCTGCATTCTGGCCCGGTGCTACTGTGGAAGCCAGTATGTATGGAGCGGCCACGACTTTCCGGAAGACGACGACAAGGCAACGATGCTGATTCACAAATCGGTAGAACAGGGAAGTGGAATCGGCGTCATGGTTGCCCTTCGTACCGGCGAGCTGACACCTTCTCTGGAAAAAAAGATGCCTTTTGGCAGTCTTCTGGAAGCATTTAACAGCGTACTTGCAAAAGCAGAGGCAGGCGACGCTTTCTGTCAGTATACAGTGGCAAATTCTTATTTCTGGTGGGATTTTTTACGCATTCAGGGAAAAGGACGCGACTCCTTTTCAAACGAAAAAGAATTTAAGCAATATATGAAAGAAAATATTTCAAAGTGTGAAGATTGGTTCTGGAAAGCATTTCGGGGCGGCATGTACTTTGCGGCCAATAATCTGAATCAGTATTACAGAAAAGGAGATGAAGACATTATTGCACCGCACCCGGAACTTGCAAAAGATCTCTTTAAATCCGGTGCAGAAATGGGCTTCCCCACACATCAGTGGTTTTACGGCGAAGATCTGGAGGAGGAAAAACGCTACGAAGAGGCGCTTCACTGGTATAAGTTGGCAGCGGAAGGCGGCCAGATGGAATGCTGGTACTGCGTCGGCTATGCCTACGAAGAAGGCCGGGGTGTGGAAAAAGATCCGGCGTATGCAGTCCAGTGCTATGAAAAAGGATTATTGCAGAAAAAAGACACCGGAAAGAGAATCGGCTGCGCAAACCGGCTCGGCGCACTGTACTATGAAGGCACAGGCGTAGAGAAAGACTATGCCAAAGCCTTTCAGCTGTTGAACTACGGTTATGAGCATGACACAAAGTTCGGCGTGTGCTATCTTGGAAAATGTTATTTCAACGGCCGGGGAACTCAACAGGATTATGTAAAAGCCAGAGAATTTCTGGAACAGGTCAGCTGGAATAACAAAGAAGCCTTTTACATGCTCGGTGTGATCTACTGTCAGGGCCTGGGTGTGCCGGAAAATATCAAAAAAGGCGTGGGTTATCTGCAAAAAGCCGGCGATAACAAGGACGCCAGAGAAGAAATGCTCAAATACAAAAAGACCCTGTTTGGAAAATGGGTGCGCAGATAAGCTGCAAACAGCCTTCATAAGAACACTATAACTGTCATGAAAAGCCATAAAAGCGGTTTTGTTTTATGGCTTTTCTATTTTTCAACCCTATCCCTCAAACTCATCCTCCACCACTTTCCAGGCCTTTCCAAATTCCACATCCCGAAACAGAGCCGCAAGTCCCGTAATCTGCTTTAGACGCAGAATCTCGTCTCTGTCCATCCCCAGGTGCTTTGAAATCCACACATCAGAGCGTCCCAGCTCATGAAGCTCTCTGATAATATTTCCCATTAAGTCCACATCGTGTGAACCTCTGGCACGATTGTGACGAATCGTGCTCGCCATACGACAGTCAATCGTTTTGTCAATCACAGATACCGGAAGCACGCCCCCCTCTCTTTCATAAATATCGGAATAGTCAAGCATTACGCGATACCGGTGGAACCCATCCACAATAACATATACATCCCGTATCTCATCATAGTAGCAGACAATCGGCATTGTATAACCATCTTCTTTTATGCTGTCATATAGGAGTTTTAACTCAGGCGGCGCCACCGTATTTGGATTGTATGTATTAGGCTCTATCTTTTCTACCGGAACTGAAATTATACTATAAACAGGGCTTCGAAACTTTTTCATCCTTCCTCAACCACCTTCCTGTACTTTTCCTTTAAAATGCTTACATTCCTCTGCTGCTCTTTTGTCAGGCCAAAACCCATAAAGCGACAGATATAATCATTTTTTAAAATACAAAAGCACATTCGCTTCCAGCTTGGAATATCCTTTGTGGACTTAATATCATCCGTGTGGTCAGGAATTCTTCCAAGAAAAATAATTCTGGAGCTTTTCATTGTTGTGTAGTTGGATATCCCATTACGTCGAATGGTATATCCGTGTTCTTCCAGTTCGCGGATGGTTTCTTCTTCCAATCCGCCTCCAACATTCTGCCAGAATTTAATTGAGGTTTTAAATTTTTTAATATAACCGTTTCGAAGTCGTGCCGGTAGTGTGGCAAGCAGAAAATATGTATACGACTCCCATGTATGTCCTTCCGGCAATGTGACATTCTTATATCCCATTGCCTTTGTCTTCCCATATATGGCGCCAAAATTAGCGCCTCTGACTCTTCCGATCAGCTTTACCCACATCTGCGGGTCGATCACCCTGTACAGATTCAGGCTGTCCTTCGCATAATCATTAAAAGGCGAAGCGACTCGCATCTGACTCGGTTTAAGACCCGCCATATAATACAGATCATATAACTTGTTATAGTCATACCCAAACAGGCTGATCGCATGCCAGACATCACTTGATGACCAGTCATAAATCGGTGATGCACACCAGACATTTTTATATTGCTGGCTAATCCAGCACGTATGTTTATAGCCATACTTTCTTTTCAAAATCCCCGTGTAACGCTGAAGTGATTCAGCTGCTCTCACGCCCAGAAGACAAACCGTATTTTTATTTCCATGTGAGATTCGATACCATCTGTTGAATTGTCTTGCCAGATGTTCCTGATGCATCCGGTAACGGTAAGTCGTCATAGGATTATTATCAAGATTAATCACATATGGATGCTGCGGCATGGGACGTACCCAGCTTTCCTCCCTCGTATCATCCCACGGATACCAGTACATTTCATAACTGCTTAAAGCAGTTCGCGTTGCCATCGGAAGGCAGACCCAGTACGGTTCAATGCCCTTCTCATTCACAAGACGGTCAAATGTTCTTTCGACGTATTGTGTTGTTACCGTATACTGCGCCTCAAAATCCTGATGAAAAACACCTACCGTTCTTTCCGGATAATGTTTTTTCTGAAAATCCATTACAAGATTCAGAAGCAGGCCGCTGTCCTTTCCTCCCGAAAAAGACACAAGGATATTGTCAAATTCTTCAAACAAAAAATAGAGGCGCTTTTGAAGTGCCTCATACACATTCTCGGATAAATATTTCCGTTTCATCTTTTGTCACCTGTTAATTTTATCTTTTGTAAGTAAACTGTAATTATAAAATAGCGGCTCCTGTAATTTTCGTATACTTTATGATGGCCGCCTCTTTTTCTTTTCTCCTTTCTGAAAGAAACGATAAAATTATATATGATTTATAAGATTTTGTCAAATTCTTCTCATTTTCAGTCTTTTCTGTTTCTTTTTGTAATTTTTCCAAATTTTTCTTAATATCATAATAATTACCACTACAATCGCAATTGCAGCTATTACAATGCACACGATCAGCACTGCAAACCGATTGGGCGATTTGACAAGATCAAATACATTCCTGCTGTTATCTACAACTTTTCGTCCATCCTCTGCCGCATACTGTTCTGGTATATTGGCAATGCCATTTCCATCTGTATCTGCAAAAGATATCATATATCTGGCTATGGCATCCCACGCTTTTAATTCTTTCCCATCCTCCATTATAATTGCATCTTCATAATTTTCTACAGGCGTGCCGTCTGCTGTTTTGGGCACGACAGACAGGATTCCAAACGATTTCTCTGTTACGGCTCCCAGCATCTGACCACTGTACAGATCGGACACAACGCGGTATAACTTCTTATCTTCAATCTCAACACGTTCTCCCTGCCCGTTTACAAGATAACAGTCCGTCACTTTATTTAAAATCATGCGGTTTGGATTATATGTAAAATACAGCCCATTCATATAGAGTCTCGCAGTCGTCATATAATCCGACACGGACGCATCTATTTCAGCGGCCACCTTTAACTCTTTGCCCGTCAGATACACACTGATCAGAGGATAACCCGGTATTCCGTCCTTTCCTATGCCGAGAGAAAAAGAATTGAACACATCCTCTATCCGGATCGGGCCTTTTGTGTAAGTGTCTCTGACCGTACCGCTGGGTACAACCGTCACATCCACCTCATCCGCCTCAGGACCCTCAGAAGACTCAACCGCATATTTATAGGCATCTGCCATAATACTGCCCAGATTCTGTTCTTCATGACTCTCACTCATATCCTCAAGAGAAGTAAACTTTATATCATTTTCCGCAATGACCTGATTTCTTGTGTATCCAAACTGCGACAGATACAGCTGATCTACATTCCTCATGAATCCTTCTATCTTTCTGTCCGTATCTGCATCCGCCTCAATACGGTCGTCAATTGGCAGCAGCTCATAATCATCCATTTGCCAACGGCCATTCTCACCGCGGCTCATGGACAATGAACCCAGATTCTTTCCATATTCGCCACAGGATACAATATACGTACTGCCGTGACGTATCGGACTCTGCAATTCTGTATGTGTGTGTCCGCTTACTATCAAATCAATTTCCGGTACTTCCTTTGCAAGAATTTCATCTTCAGAGTCTTTTGCATTTTCAAATGTTCCACTGTGAGACACACAGACAATCATATCTGCATTTTCCTTCTCTTTTATCTCTTCCACTGTCCGTTTCACCGCTGACGGCGCATCTTTAAACTCCAGCGCGCACGTCGGAGCGCATGCCAGAGAATCCTTTCCAAACACACCAATCACTGCAATTTGTATATCACCCTTTTCAATTACGGTATAATCTTTTACGCCATATGCATCAAAAGCATCTTTTACCATCTTCTGCTCTTCTGTCAGTCCCTTTTTCTCCATAGACTCCCAGTCTACATTGCAAAGGACGATTGATGGCACCGGGTCTGCCCCCAGCGCAGCTGTTTTCAACATATTTGAAAGACCCGAAGAACGATAATCAAACTCATGATTTCCAAGTGTCGTTACATCACATCCTATCTCACCCAGCATTCGAAGCTCGGCCGCCTGACTCTCATAAATTGTCTGCACAAGCGTACCCATCGAAAAATCCCCGCCGTCAAATACAAATGTATCCGGGTTCTCTTCCTTCTGCATATCGATAAGCGTCTTAATCCGTGAAAAACCCCCGGCCATAACATCCTTATCATTTCTGATAGTTGAAAAACTATTCAGATGAGAATGCGTATCATGCACAAACATGATATCTACCTGTTCTTTCAAACCATTCGCCCGCACATTTACCGTCCCCGATACCGACAGCATAAGCAATAAAATCAGAAACCATATTGTAAACTTTCTGTATTTAGGCATGTAATGATTCCTCCTTTTCTCTACGGTTCTTCGCCCTTAATTCCTTAAAAAATCGAGTCAGGATATCGCCGCATTCCTCACTCATAACATTCCGTAATACCTCCACCTGATGATTAAACTGCGGCATCTCCAATATATTCAAAACCGAACCGGCACACCCCGCCTTCGGGTTCATGGCTCCGATTACTACCCTGTCAATCCGTGCCTGCACACAGGCGCCCGCACACATCTGGCATGGCTCAAGCGTCACATACAAAGTACATCCTTCCAGGCGCCAGTCACCGATCTTCTTACTCGCCTTTTTAATCGCTGTAATCTCAGCATGACACAGTGTATTCTTATCCGTATTTCTTCGGTTATATCCTCTGCCGATTATCTTATCCTCATATACTATAACACAGCCAATTGGAACTTCTCCCAGAGCATATGCCTTCTCTGCCTGCTTCAAAGCAGCCTTCATATACTTTACATCTTTGTCCATAACGGCCTCCGTCTATTGCCATACGAAAGATACGGCTTTATAATACTTAATAATAAGCGCAACAAGGAAGGATTGCAATATGATAATTTGTGGACTGAATAAAACTACTTTACTCGATTATCCCGGAAGGCTGTCTGCTGTCCTGTTTCTTGGAAACTGCAACTTTCGCTGTGCCTTCTGTCAGAATAAATCTCTCGTTCTGGAGCCCGAATCCCAGCCCTCTATTCCGGAAGACGAAGTGTTGTATTTTCTGAAAAAACGCAGTAACCTTTTGCAAGGAGTCTGCATTACCGGCGGAGAACCGACGCTTTCCCCCGATCTCCCGGATTTCATTGCAAAAATTAAAGCCATTGGCCTCCCCGTCAAACTGGATACCAATGGCTATCTTCCGGATGTAATCCAAAATCTACTATCCGACAAATTAATTGATATGATTGCAATGGATATTAAAAATTCCCCATCGGGTTACGCTTCCATCACCGGTTTAAAACATGTCGATCTAAACCGTATTGACAAATCAGTTTCCATTATTATGCAGAAAAAAATTCCATACGAATTCCGTACAACTGTTGTAAACGAGTACTTTAGCGAGCAGACATTCGAAGCAGTCGGGTCCTGGCTAAAGGGCGCCGACTGCTGTTTCCTGCAAGCCTTTCAAAATTCTGACACCGTTATAACTCCCGGTCTTACAAGCCCTTCCAAAGAGGATTTGGAAAGCTTCCGGAACATTCTGCTTAAATATATACCGTCCGTATTTATACGGGGCGTGGACTGATATTCCATAAGTCACCGTTGACTCTGACTTCTTTTAAATAATAGCCGAATGTCCCAAGCACCACTTTTCCTTTTTTGGCGCTTTTAAATTCCGGAAATCCAAACATAGACGCCATCATCTGTTCCCGGTCATGGTAAACGCCCGGAACCCCCAGTATCCACCGGTCTCCATCCTTTTGTCCAATAATAAGATATTGATAATTGTAATATCCATGCAGCAGAAAGCTGTTATGCTGCATAATTTCATATTCTGCTGCAAGATTCATAAGATTATCCGGTGATATTTTATAAAATACATATCCTGTTACATCCTCAAACGGAGTAATGACGGAAACATCTTTTGAATCTTTTTTCCTGTTTTCCGAAGCATCCTGTATATTTTCTGACTGGCTTTCCGTATCCGGCGTCTGAGCCGATGAGTCAGCTGTTTCTATTTCAGGGTATTCCGGCTGAGGTTCTTCCTCTGTCTGTCCGTCAGGCTCTGACTGGTCGGATTGATTCATATAAATAATATCCTCCGTCGGAACAGATTCATCCTGCGGCATAAATTCCACCGCTTCTTCCGAATGCATCACGACTCCATCCGGACTGTATTTCCGATCTCTGATCCACACTTCGTGAAAAGCCGGCCCCGTACCGTCAAGAAGGCTAAGCGCAAGACGGTTCTCCGACAATTGAAATGCAAAACCTTCTATATCCTCAATTTTACTTCCATTATCATCAATCCGGCTTTCCTCTTTCTGAAAACTGCATTCCCCGCACTGCCTTTCAAGCGAAAAATCTCCCACAAAATATCCTGTTGCAGCATCTTTCTTCTTTACTAAACTATAGATTTCACATATCTCTTTTCCATTTGTATACACACCATTCATGCGTACTTCTATCCGGCATTTCCCTCCCTGGACATCTGTTTTTACAAATCCGATATTTCTGCCCTTCCGCATATTTTCATACAAATGTATATAGGATACTCTTCTCTTAAATCCTGCCATATCTGCATCTGCGCCTCCCGCTTATCATCCCTGTTACATGAAATTTCATAATACAGATTATATTCCAAAGCGCTTTCATCTATGACAGACAGAATTTCATGGCCTTAATATTCCGAAGATTCCACATACTTCATATAATTCACTACCATAAGTGCAATCTTAAAAGTCAGTGCATCGTCAAATACCCTCAGATCAAGCCCTGTGGCCTTCTGAATTTTCTCTATTCGATAAACTAAAGTATTCCTGTGAACATACAGCTGGCGTGATGTCTCGGAAACATTTAAGTTATTTTCAAAAAACTTATTAATCGTTGTCAGTGTTTCTTCGTCCATATCATCCGGAATATTATCTCCGAAGATTTCTCTCATAAAAATTTTGCAGAGATTGATCGGAAGCTGATAGATCAGTCGTCCAATGCCTAATGAGTTGTACGCTATAATATCTTTTTCACCATAGAAAATTTTTCCCACGTCAAGTGCCATCTTAGCCTCTTTATAAGACTTGGAAACTTCTTTTATTTCTTTTACAATTGTTCCATAGGATACCCGAACTTTGATCATCGCCTCTGCATTCAGCGTATCAACCAGTGTCTTTCCAACGTGTTCGAGATATTCATAGTCCTCTTCATCATCAAGACTCTTGATCAAAATCATATTTTTCTCGTCAACCGCCGTCACGTAGTCTCCCTGCTGTGCGGAAAAAAGCGACTTCAGGGTTTCCATTGCACTTGTATCTTTTTCATTTTTTGTCTCAATAATGAAAACCACTCTGCGCTGTTCCACTGTAATATGAAGCTTTTTTGCCCGGTTATAGATATCAACAAGAAGAAGATTATCAAGAATCAGATTCTGGAAAAAATTATTTCGATCAAACTTCTCCTTATATGCCGTAATCAGATTCTGAATCTGACTGACCGCAACACGTCCGATCATATACGCATCATCGCTCAGCCCTCTCGAAATACATACATAAGCAACAATCCCGTCGTCCATAACTTTAAACAGGTGGTTCTGCTGAATTACCTGACTATCCGCAGGGGAATCGATAAATGAACGTATGCTTAAAGGGTTCAAAGCCGTCATTTCAAAAGTGGAAGCGATCTGCGTACCGTCCAGATCAACCACACATAAATCTACTTTTGTAATAGAGCTTAATTCATCAATACTTGTCTGAATTACCTGATTTGCTATCATACGAATAACCGCCTTTCCAAAGTTGTCAAATCATTCCATAAGATAAAAGCTGCCGCACTCATATGCGGCAGCTTTATTAAAATTTTACTAATTTGTAATAGTCTGCTCGGTCTCTTTATCAAAGATATGAATCTTCTCAACATCAATCGCAAACTTGCATACATCACCCGGTCTTGCTGTAGTACGGGGATCAACTCTCGCTGTCATAGGGAACTCAGCCAGATCAAAATACAGATAAACTTCTGCACCAAGTAATTCGTATACTTTGATTGTTGACTCAAATACAGCATTCGGATTTGCTTCAACCATCATTTCAGAATCGTATACATCCTCAGGACGGATACCAAATGTAACAGTCTTTCCTGCATATCCTCCCTCAATCAGTTTCTTAGCTTTTGCAGGCGGCAGCTGAATAGAATGTCCTGCAACTTTAAGAGCTGCGTTGCTTCCATTTACTTCTACCTGAGCATTCAGGAAATTCATCTGAGGAGAACCCATAAATCCGGCAACAAACAGATTATTCGGTTTCTCATATAAGTTCTGAGGTGTATCTACCTGCTGTACAACACCGTCCTTCATAACAACGATTCTCGTACCAAGCGTCATAGCCTCTGTCTGATCATGTGTTACATAGATAATTGTAGTTCCCAGTCTCTGATGAAGCTTGGAAATCTCAACACGCATCTGTACACGAAGTTTTGCATCAAGGTTCGATAAAGGCTCATCCATAAGGAATACTTTAGGATTACGCACAATTGCACGGCCCATAGCAACACGCTGTCTCTGACCACCGGAAAGAGCCTTCGGCTTACGCTCAAGAAGCGCTGTAAGGTCAAGAATCTTTGCAGCTTCTTTTACCATTTTGTCAATTTCTTCCTTCGGTACTTTTCTTAACTTAAGACCGAAAGCCATATTATCATATACAGACATATGAGGATACAGAGCATAGTTCTGGAATACCATCGCGATATCTCTGTCTTTTGGCTCAACATCATTCACTACTCTGTCACCAATCTTTAACTCACCGGATGAAATCTCTTCCAAACCTGCAATCATACGAAGTGTAGTGGATTTTCCACATCCTGAAGGACCAACGAAGATGATAAACTCCTGATCTGCAATTTCAAGGTTGAAATCTTTAACAGCTTCAAATCCATTCGGATATTTCTTGCAAACATTTTTTAAAGATAAACTTGCCATTTTTGTAATTCCTCCTAATTTTCAATTATCATGTTCTTCCTGAATCTAATAATATCGCATCCTGTCTGTGATGCGCCTCCTGTTTCGGAGCATGGTTAAAGTATAGCAAAGGACGTACCGATTTTCTATACCACTATTAAACAAAGTTTTTCAGTAATACTATACACTTTTACTAATAGGATTTTCCTCTTCATCGCAGAAGCAAAGCTGATTTTTCCCTCTTTTCTTAGCCAGATATACCCCTTTGTCAGCTGCTTTATACAACTCCTCAAACGTTTTTCCGTCTTTCGGATACATTGCTGCTCCAATGCTTGCGGTCGGTGAATACTTAACATAATCGCCCACCTTAAAGTTCTCAAACAGTCCTGCAACCCGTTCCGCTTCCTTGCATCGTATTTCATCTGTCCGTATATCTTTCAGAAATACAATGAATTCATCGCCGCCGATCCGCCCGAAAATATCCGTGCCGCGGAACTCACTCCTGACTCTTGTTCCCAATGTACTAAGTACCTGATCGCCAAAGGCATGCCCCAGCGTATCATTTATTTTTTTGAAATTATCAAGATCAAGAACACAAAGCATGGCCTGAGAATCCTGCCCGTCTGTTTCCAGATATTCTTCAATGTGTTTCTGCGTAGCGATTTTGTTCAGAAGACCTGTGAGCAGATCTGTTTCCGCCTTATTCTGAAGCTCCCGATTCTGCTTTTTATATACCATTCTGTTCAGTGAAATAATTACCACAATTAATGCAAAGAAAACAGCCACTGCAGACATGATCTGAATCATCATGGTCTTTGTATTCCCATATATCCTTCGAGCCTGATTATTGATAAAGTTTTGGGTAAATGATTCGACAATATACCACTCACCATTATTGACCGGCTGATAGAACAGCTTTCTGTTCTCACCGCTTTCCATACACCAGAAAGAACCTTTCTTTCCATTCTGCAGTGCACGTACAAACTTGTCAATATCTGACTGCGATGATTTGGAAGTCGGAGAAAGAATATCAAAAATGGAACTGCCTTTCACATCAGCCGCCATTCCCTTACAACTTGTGATGGTTCCATCCTTTCTCAGCAGCATATAACGCGTCTTGCCGTCATGCTCACCCTTCTTTACCAGATTTTCAAAATGGCTTACAGGATACAATATGGAAACAACGCCCGTAACAGCATTCTCTTCTATAACCGGCACCGTTATTGCAATAACATAAACACCGCTTCCCGTATCAATAAAAATCTCTGACCATTGGGATATCTTGGTGATGGCCCTTGTGAAACCTGGCTGCTGCGATACATCTGCCTGCTTTCCGCTGCAGTAAAGCGCTTGCCCTTCGGCATCTGAAAGATATCCGCTCACCGCATCACTGTCTGCAACCAGCTTTTTTAATATTTCCAGATTTTCCTCTGTGACTGTTTTTCCACCATTTGACGCAATTACCGTTGCAAACGTTTCTGCTATCCCTTCCATATATGTAATTTCATTCATAAAAGTGTTTCCAACCTGCGTTATATGCGTCCATAACTTCTCGTCTACATTTTTATATCCGATCTTCTTTATATCATTCGAGTAACTAACCAGAATAAATACAAGATAGCCAAACAAAACCAATGACAAAATAACCCATTGAGCTATATTCGCCGTATTTCTTTTTCTTCGCTTCTTCCCCTGCTCCATTTATCTCCCCTCTTTTTAATGAAAAAACTTTTTATATCATTTCATCCAGCTGTCCTTCTTCCTCTTCTTCCCTGGGAATATACTGATCAAAAATACGCCTGTAAATGTAGGACGTTCCATAAGCAATGCCTGCTCCTCCAAGCAGAAACATAACCGGTATCATCCATGTAATAATATACATTAAAACAAATGGTAAGAGAATGCATAAAACCAGTAAAATTGTCCACGGAAAATGGCGAATGCTCATTAGAAACGCATTTTTTATCGTATTTTTAATTGAATTGTCAAATTTTGCCAATACCGGAAACACATATATCACTGTGAAGAAAAGAATCATTGCCAATGCCATCACAATCACTGCCAGCGCCTTTCCAGCCGGCACATTCATATTTCGAAGAATAAGAAAATCTGCCACAAAAACTCCACCAATCAGCATTATAAGAAGCCAGATACCCGTTGCCTGTTTAAAATTCTGCCGAAAAGACCGAAAGAAACTCTTTGTAATATAACATTCTTCATCTCTCACCATCTTTAAGGTCACATAAAACATGGCGGTTGTTGACACTCCTATTGTAAAAACAGGAATGCAGCAGACCAGGAAAAGAAGATTAAGCCAGAGAATATTCGAAACCTTATCCATTATTGCAAAAAAACCATTATCTAAACTGAAAAAATTCTTCATTAAATTGCGCGCCTCTTTTTCCAATACAAATTTAAACATAGTATAACTCTGCGTATATTAAAAATCAATCTTTTTCACGAAAATCCCTTACGTCAATTGACAGGAACAATGATTTATTGTATATTTCTAATAACCGAATGTGTTCGAGCACGGGCGTGAACATCCACTCGGATAATTCAATTATATTGCCTGACGGCAGAATGGAGGAAACTATGTTATATATTGGTGTTGATCTGGGTACAAGCGCCGTAAAACTTCTTCTCATGGAAGGAAACGGTGAAATCAAAAAAATTGTTTCAAAGGAATATCCGCTCTTTTTCCCGCACCCCGGCTGGTCTGAACAGAATCCCGAAGACTGGTGGAAGCAAACATTAGAAGGAATCAAAGAGCTGACAGAAGACTGCGATAAGTCACAGGTTGCCGGAATCAGCTTTGGCGGCCAGATGCACGGCCTTGTAGTTCTTGATGAAAATGATGCGGTCATCCGTCCTGCAATTTTGTGGAATGACGGACGTACTTCCAAAGAGTGCGATTATCTTAACAATGAAATAGGAAAAGATAAATTATCTCAATATACAGCCAATATTTCGTTTACAGGTTTTACCGCTCCGAAAATTCTGTGGATGAAAAATAACGAACCGGAAAATTTCAATAAAATCAAAAAAATTATGCTTCCGAAAGACTACATAGCATATAAATTAACCGGTGTTCATTGCACGGATGTATCCGACGCTTCCGGAATGCTTGTTTTTGACGTGAAGAACAAATGCTGGTCAAAAGAAATGTGTGACATCTGCGGTATACAGGAGGAACAGCTTGCCAAAATCTATGAAAGCTATGAAACTGTAGGCACATTAAAAGAAGAGGTCGCTGCCGAACTTTCCCTGCCGGTTTCCGTCAAAGTTGCCGCCGGCGCAGGAGATAATGCCGCTGCCGCTGTAGGAACCGGCACAGTCGGCGACGGCATGTGTAATATTTCGCTCGGCACAAGTGGAACCATCTTTATTTCCAGCAAAAATTTCGGTGTTGATAAGAACAATGCACTTCATGCATTTGCACACGCGGACGGCCATTATCATTTAATGGGATGCATGCTTTCTGCCGCATCCTGCAACAAATGGTGGATGGATGATATTATCGGAACAAACAATTACAGCGGTGAGCAGAAAAAGATCGAAAAACTTGGTGAAAATAATGTATTTTTCCTCCCTTATCTGATGGGAGAACGCTCCCCTCATAATAATCCGAATGCAAGAGGCACCTTTATCGGTCTCACTATGGATTCATCCAGAGCAGATATGACACAGGCAGTTCTTGAAGGCGTTGCATTTGCTATCCGTGATTCCTTCGAAGTAGCCAAGTCTCTCGGCATTCAAATTGAACGTACAAAAATCTGCGGCGGCGGTGCAAAGAGTCCGCTCTGGAAAAAAATTATGGCAAATGTTCTGAACATTAAAGTCGATGTTATTGAAAGCGAAGAGGGTCCCGCTCTGGGCGGTGCAATGCTCGCGGCAGTTGCCTGCGGTGAATATAAAAGTGTGGAAGAGGCGGCGTCAAAACTTGTAAAAGTTGTGGATACTGTCGAACCGGACGCAGAACTGGCAGCGAAATACGATGAAAAATATCAGAAATTTGTGAAAATTTATCCCACAGTAAAAGATTTGTTCAACGAAATTATCTAATCATAAGATTAAAAAAGCAGGACAGGGGGCACATCAGATCACTCCCCCGCCTGCTTTTTTAATTATATTATGTTTCTTCTATATTATATACTTGCGGAAGCTTCTTAAAGCTAAGAATTATCTTAAATAAATCACCGTCCAGATACACAGTGAATGTCCCATTCATTGCCTCCGTCAGATTCTTGGCAATGGAAAGGCCCAACCCGCTTCCCTCCGTGCTTCGGCTGATATCTCCTCTTATAAAACGTTCCGTCAGTTCACTGGCATTAATGTTAAGCGCCTGACTCGATATATTCTTTATCGAGAATTCCACTGAATCCTCCTCCACGGAAAGATCGGCATATACCCTTGTATTTTCCATCGCATATTTTGCAACATTATTATATAAATTTTCCAATACGCGATACAGACGTCTTCCGTCTGCCGCAATGGTTACAGGCTGGTCCGGCAGGCTTGTTATCAAAGTCAGATTCCTTAATTCAAATTTTTCACTGAATTCCCCTGCCGTCTGATGAATCAGTTCAATAAAATTAATTCGTTCTATATTAAGAATAATATTTCCGGAGCTGATCTTAGACGCTTCTACCAGATCTTCCGTCAAATGCTTGAGCCGCTGCGATTTATTGTCAAGTATCTCTATATAATTTTTTACTTTATCATTGGTTATATCCTCACGCTTTAACAAATCCACATAATTAATAATTGAGGTCAGAGGCGTCTTTATATCGTGTGATACGTTCGTAATCAAATCTGCTTTCAAACGTTCGTTTTTAATGCTGTTTTCAACTGCGGAATGCAGACCCTCCCCCATGCTGTTTACGGCATTGGCAAGCTCCAGATTGTCGCCTGACATTTTCGCTGTATTAATCTGATACTCCAGTTCACCGCCGCTGATAGTGCGAATGCCCTGTAGAATTTTGTTTCTTGATATCGCATTATAGATTGCCAGAACGAGGACAAATCCATCAAAACATACGGCCAGGAATTCCAATATATCAAATCCGTTAATATGCGCACCATTCGATATCAGAAACCAGTTGACGGCAAATACGCTTCCGACCGTTACCAATGTCTTAAAAGCCACACTCCGACTTCTGAAAATGGTTCCACAGGCATCCCCGATAGCGGCTATTCTGGAGCAGACCCACCCGCATACGCTATTGCTCCAGAGAATACCGGCTTTTATTCTTCGTATCAGACTGAAATATCCCAGAAGAAAAAACGGATTTATCACCGCTGCTCCAATACCTGCGATCACTCCGGATATCCAAACCGTATTTCGATAATAATTGATGCCATATGCCGTGATGTATAAAAGTATTATGCCGATAAAAATAAGTCCGCCTGCTGCAATTTCAGTTTTAATTTTATCAAATCCATTTGGTTTCCCTGCATATATTGTCAATATAATCAGGAAAATCAGAGTAATTATGGCACAGAATATGCTTCCGGCAAGCAGTCCCTTGACGCCTGGAAGAAAATCATAATAATAATCCCTGTTTTCCGTAATGGAATCTATTACGCCATATTCCGTATCCACAGCCGCTTCTATATAATAATCACCGGCATATTCCACCGCATATTTACTCAAAAGACTATACAGATATGTGCTTTCTACGGAAAGATTGCTTTCATACTCAAGGTTAACGGAATCCAGAATAATGTATCGTCCATACGTCTTAATCGTACTGTTTTCCATAAAATCCCGGTTCTCAATGTTTGTATAATAAACATTATTTTTATAATCCACAATATAATAGCGAAAATTTGTTTTCTGCTCCTTCATGGATGTTTTCATCTGCTTATACTGTTGATATTCTTCACCGATCTTTTCGAGTGTTCTTGACAAATGATTCAAAAGGTCACTTTCGTTTAAATCATCGGATACATAGTCAAACAGATGCCGCCCCCGTACCGGCAGATATTTTTCTTCTAAATAAATATAGCTCGCAGTCTCATCATTCTCTTTTAAGATATAAGAAGAAATAGAATCGTAGTCTTCTACGATAGCTTCACTGTATTCAACAGCCTCAGCCCCGCTCTCCTGGCGTCCCTGGAATTCTACTCCGAATTCCCCCATATCATGTAAATTTCGATAATCATAAGAAAGACCTACCTGGCTCCACTTAATTAAATCTTCAAGATAATACCCCACACTTTCCGTCTGCTTGCCGGAAATAAAATCGTCTTTATCATATTCAGCAATATCCACAATTTTCTTTCCGTCATATTCTCCCCGAACTTCAAAATTACTACAGAGCTTTGTGTATGCAACAGTCTGGCTCAGTTTATCCTGCACCAGATTTGTAAATATGGAAGAATCTTCATATTTCAGACTTTTCTGAAACAACTGGTCTGCCAAAGTTGTCTGTCCGACAAAAATCACACACAAGACCAGACAGACACACATTCCGATCGTAAAAATCTCCTCCAATACAAGCAGAAGAGTTTTCATTCCATTTGTCAGACCATCATTCCGTTCCATATATCCTCCCGTTCTCTACTGTTTTTCAACCTTATACCCTACACCCCACACTACTTTCAGATAGCGTGGCTCCTTTGGATTGATTTCTATTTTTTCCCGAATATGGCGAATATGCACTGCTACCGTATTATCCGCACCAATTGCATTCTCATTCCAGATACTTTCATAAATCTGGTCAATCGAAAAAACTTTTCCCTGGTTCTTTACAAGCAGCAGCAATATGTTATACTCAATCGGCGTAAGCTTTACATATTCCCCGTCTACCGTTACCTCTTTCAGATCATCGTTGATCGCAAGTCCACCTACCTGATACACAGCATCACTCTCCGACTCGGCCATCGTGCCAAGCTGGGTATACCGGCGGAGCTGAGATTTTACCCTCGCTACCAGTTCAAGCGGATTAAACGGCTTCGCCACATAATCATCCGCACCAATATTCAGTCCAAGAATCTTATCCGTGTCTTCCGTTTTCGCAGACAAAATAATAATCGGTATGCTGCTCTTTTCGCGTATTTTTAAAGTGGCATGGATTCCGTCCATTTTGGGCATCATCACATCTATAATCAGAAGATGCACTTCCTCGCTGCTTATTACCTCAAGCGCCTCCTCGCCATTATATGCCTTTATAACATGGTATCCCTCATGCATGAGATAGATTTCAATTGCATCCACAATTTCTTTATCATCGTCGCAAACCAGTATATTTAACATAAATCTCTCTTCCCCTTCTTTACAAATTTAAACATATTATTTTTAAGTAATTCTACTGTATTTTGTTAAGATTCCCTTAACTTGGCATTAAAAATTCTACTGTATTTTGAGGCATTTTGCAAATTATTTGTCACCGCCGAAATGATAATGCTTCCGCATGATTTCCAGACCTTCCTCGGGTGTATAAAAGAACTGCTCTTCGCCTTTATCAGCGACATGCTTATCCAAATTCGAATCCGTATTCCTAAAGTCCTTTAACGACAGATTACAGGCGGCCTTCAATCTTTTATTTAAGTACTTACTGTCGGAAAAACCGCTTTCCAGACAAATATCCGTGATGCTCATATTTGTTTTCTTCAATAACAGCAATGCATGTTCAAATCGCAGAGAATTTACATACTCCTGAAAGGGCATGTCCACAACATCCCGAAACAAGTGTGATAAATATGTCATAGACAGATTCTCGGATTCAGCCAATTCCGATAAGGTCAGTTTTTCAGTATAGTGCTGATGGATATACGTGATTATTCGGGCAAATCTCTGTTCTTTTTCCTTCGAATGAAAGATTTCCGATTCATTTTCAAGATGATAAGGCACATGTACAACCAAATAGGAAAACAAGCGATACAGATCACTTACGCACCGAAGCTCAAATCCAACCTCGCCACGGCAATAATTATAGCCAAGATTAAAACAGGTATGAATCATTTCAAGCGCCTCCTGAAACGGGATGCCGGAAGTCACATTCGCTGTATCAAATTGTATATGTTGAATCGCCGGGTAATGAGCTGCGCAAAAGGAAGGGTCCGCCTGGATTGCAAGCAAAATACAATGACTTCCTGTGCTGTACAGCGTATGGAACGTATCCGGATTAAACAGTGCAATCTCACCGGGACCAATCGTAAAGTCCTCAGTCAGTGTTTTGACGTGCAGTTCACCTTCTATGGCCTGAATGATTTCAAAATCATGGTGGGTATGGGGCGGACGATATGTTAAGTTTACCAGAAAAAAATTAATATTGCTTACCTGAGTATGGGAGACTTTCTCATATTCTTTGCTTTCTTGTTTTTTATACATCTGATAACTCCTTCTATATTCGAGAGCATTCTATTATCTCATTATACAACAAAAACTTCTGCAGGAACTTATTTTCAAGAAACAAATAAAAATAGACTGCGTTTAAAATAGCAAACTTGTCGTTTCCTCATAGCAACAATTGCATTGAAGAAGAATGACTGCTTCTTTATAGTGAATATATCGGTTAAAACATGATTCATGAATCACAGAACTGAAACAAGTAGATTCCATACGGAAGCTGAATTCGTAAATATCAGGAGGGAATGGAATGAATTACAAACTAAAATACGGAATGGTTGGCGGAGGGCCGGGAGCCTTCATCGGTGACGCACACCGAAAAGCAATCCACATGGACGACACGGCTGTTCTGGCTGCCGGTTGTTTTTCAAGAACATTGGAAAAGACAAAAACACAGGGAGAGCTACTGGGTGTCAGCAGTGACCGTTGTTATGCAGATTACAACGAAATGGCAGAAAAAGAAGCGGCCCGTGAAGACGGGATTGATTTTGTAGTGGTAGTAACGCCAAATAATACGCACTATCAAATATGCAAAGCGTTTCTCGAAGCCGGAATTCATGTTGTCTGTGATAAGCCATTAGTAACAGAGAGCAGTCAGGCAGAAGAGCTAAAAGCGATTGCCGATGAAAAGGGATTACTGTTCATGGTCACATACACCTATGTGGGGCATGTCACTTCGAAATTTATACGCAGCCTGATTGCAGACGGAGAAATAGGAACCGTCCGGACAGTTATGGCAGAATATCCTCAGGGCTGGTTATATAGCGAACATGACAATGGGGGAAAACAGGGAGCCTGGAGATGCGACCCTGCTCAGTCCGGAAAAGTCAATTGTCTTGGCGATTTAGGCACGCATGTTGAAAATGCGGTTGCTACAATGACCGGACTGAAGGTAAAAAGGGTGCTCGCGAAAATGGATGTCGTGGTTCCCGGAAGAGTTCTTGATGATAATGACCAGATTCTTGTGGAATACGACAATGGAGCAACCGGAGTAAACTGGACATCGCAATTTGCCATCGGATGCGACAACAGTCTGAGAGTCAGAATTTATGGTTCTAAGGGCACAATCTTATGGTTTCAGGAAAAATGTGAGGAAGTAACCCTGATCCGCGAAGACGGAATCTCACAGATCATTCACAGAGGAAACGGTGCAATTCCTCCGGCAGCCGGTAAATATGGCAGGTTGCCTGCCGGACATACGGAAGGCTGGCTTGAATCAATGGGTAATTTGTATGACAGCTACGCTGAATGCCTGAAGGCAAAAAAAGAGGGAACATTTAAGCCGGAGATGATTGATTATCCAACTATAGAAGAGGGAATTGCCGGACTAAAATATGTGGAAGCATGCCTGGAAAGCAATGAAAAAGGCAATATATGGGTGACAATATAAGAAAGGAGAAGAAAAATGTCCAGACCAGTAACATTATTTACCATTCAGTGGGGAGATCTTCCACTGGAAGAAATGTGCAGGCAGGCACAGGCAATGAAATATGAGGGATTGGAACTGTCGGCATCGCATTTGGATATGAGACGTGCCGCATCAGATTCGGAATATGTGAAAGAAGTAAAAGAACTTCTGCAAAAATATAATTTAGGATGCTGGGCAATCAGCAACCACCTTGCGGGACAGTGTGTTGCCGACAGCATCAAATCTGTCTACGACTCACGGCTTGATGGATTTGCACCGGCGGAATTTGCAGGAAAACCTGAAGAAATCCAAAAATGGGCCATCGATGAAATGAAGGCAACCGCTCATGCTGCAAAGGCAATGGGAGTCGATGTTGTAACATTCTTTATGGGCTCTCCCATTTGGAAATACTGGTATTCATTCCCGCAGACCTCCGAGGAAATGATTGAGGAAGGATATCAGAAAATAAGGGAATTATGGAGTCCAATCATGGATGAATTTGACGCTTGCGGCGTAAAACTTGCATTAGAAGTTCATCCCACGGAAATTGCATTCGATTATTGGAGCACAAAGAAATTGCTGGAAGTATTTGAATACAGACCGACACTTGGCATCAATTTTGATCCCAGTCATCTGATTTGGCAGGGACTCGACCCTGCAATCTTCCTGTTTGATTTTGCCGATCGTATTTATCATGTACATGTAAAAGACACGAAACTGAATCTGAATGGAAGAAACGGAATTCTCGGCTCACATATTACATTCGGAGATCAGCGCAGAGGATGGAATTTCGTATCACCAGGACATGGGGACGTTGATTTTGACAATATCATCCGTGTGCTGAATCAAATTCATTATGATGGACCGCTTTCCATTGAATGGGAAGACAGCGGAATGGAACGAATCTTTGGCGGAACAGAGGCATGTGAATTTACGAAAAAAATAAATTTCTCACCGTCAGACATTGCCTTTGATGATGCATTGAAAAACAGCTAGGCTTGGATTCACTGACAATAAAAAATGAACAAATGAAGCAAATGATTGAAAATCAGACATTTTCAATCATGGGATTTGTGTCTGTGCGCTGTCTGTCACAAATCCATTCTATACAAAAAGCAGCGCAGAAATGGAGAAAAAAATGACAAAATTTAAATTTTCTGTAGGACCCTGGAATGTACACACAGGAGCGGATTCATATGGACCGGAGACAAGAAAAGATATTCCGGTCGAAGAAAAATTCAAAAAGTTTGCAGAGATGGGCTTTTCGGCAATTCAGTTCCATGACGACGACGCCGTTCCAAACATCAACGACTACACGGAGGAAGAAATCAGGGAAAAAGCAAGAGAATTAAAGAAAACTCTGGATAAGTATAACTTAAAAGCCGAATTTGTAGCGCCCCGTCTTTGGATGGACGGCCATACCATAGACGGCGGGTTTATGAGTACATCTGAAAAAGACAGAGAGTATGCGATGTGGAGAGCTTACCGCTCAATTGATATTGCAAATGAATTAGGAACAGACATGATTGTATTATGGCTTGCAAGGGAAGGCACATTATGCGCAGAATCAAAATCACCGGTATGGGCAACAAAGATGCTGATAGATGCAATCAATAAAATGTTAGAGTACGATCCAAAGATTCGTGTCTGCATTGAGCCTAAGCCCAACGAGCCAATCGACAGAAGTATCTGCGGAACCATCGGTCATGTAATGGCGATTTCAGCAGCAACCATCGATCCCTCCCGTGTCGGAGGAAACCTGGAAAGTGCACATGCGATCCTTGCGGGGTTAGATCCGGCACATGAAATCGGATTTGCTCTGGCTATGAATAAACTGATGACGGTTCATCTGAATGATCAGAACGGAATTCGCTATGACCAGGATAAATCATTTGGCGTGGAAAACCTTCGTGCAGCCTTCAATCAGGTAAAGGTATTAAAAGAAAATGGATATGGCGACAATGGTGAGTATGTTGGTCTTGATGTAAAGGCAATGCGTACCACAAAAGATGAAGATAGCTATAAACACCTTGAGAACAGCTTAAAGATCTTTAAGGCGCTGGAAGAAAAAGTAGATAAATTTGATTACGATTTCCAGAAGAAATGTGTTGAAAACCGTGACTTTGAAGGCCTTGAGATGTATGTCATGAATCTTCTTATGGGGGTAGAATAAGAAATCGGATGAGTAAGAAAAAAGTAATCGCAGCAGGTCATATCTGCCTCGATATTACTCCTGTTTTTCCTGCTGCGGAGATAGAACATCTTGAAGATGTTCTATCTCCGGGAAAACTGGTAGAAATGCGGGAAGCAGATGTGCATACCGGAGGTTCCGTTGCAAATACGGGACTGGCCATGAAAATACTCGGCGCAGACGTCACACTGATGGGAGAAATCGGAAGAGATGCATTTGGAGATATGGTCCTAAACATCTTGAAACAACATGACGCAGAGTCCGGAATGCTTATCTCCGATCAATTATCAACATCATACTCCGTGGTTATAGCCATTCCGGGAATTGATCGGATTTTTTTGCACAATCCCGGAGCAAACAGCGCATTTAAATCCGATGATATTTCCGATGATCAATTAAAAGATGTTTCACTGTTTCATTTCGGATATCCGCCGCTTATGAAATCCATGTACGAAAATGATGGCACAGAGCTTGTAAATCTCATGAAACGGATGAAAGCTGCCGGCATTGCAACATCAATGGACATGGCAGCGGTTGATGCAGCCTCTGAAGCAGGAAAGGCTGACTGGGAAAAGATTCTGAGTCAGGCGCTTCCTTTTGTAGACTTTTTCGTTCCAAGCGTGGAAGAATTATGTTTTATGCTCGATCGAAAGCGCTTTGAAGAATGGCAGCAAAGAGCAAACGGAAAAGACATTACGGAATTCCTTGATGTCGAAGCAGACATCAGACCATTGGCAGAAAAATGCATGAACCTGGGTGCAAAGATTCTTCTGATTAAGTGCGGCGCCCCAGGCATCTATTATCGTACGGCAGGTAAGGAAACGCTCCGGGAAATTGGATGCAGCCTTACGCTGGATTCAGAAAAATGGGCAGACAGGGAAGGATTTGAAAGAAGTTATGTTCCGGAAAAAATTGTATCAGGAACAGGCGCCGGAGATACATGTATAGCAGCTTTCCTGACAGCAATGTTAGAAGGATGCTCTCTGGAAGAGTCCTTAAGCCTGGCGGCAGCAGCCGGGGCATCATGCGTTGCTTCCTACGATGCTTTAAGCGGATTAAAGACATTAGACGAACTGCGTGAAAAAATAAAACAAGGGTGGTCAAAAATAAATATTGACCAAAAAGGATGAAACAATGTTAGTAAATATGAATGATATTTTACTGCCTGCGAGAAAAGGTGGTTATGGCGTCGGATTCTTTAACGCAGTTAATATTGAAATGGCCCGGGCTGTTATTGAAACTGCAGAAGAATTGCACGCACCGGTCATGGCAGGAACAGCAGAAGTTCTTCTTTCGGCGATGGAATTGGAAAGAGTTGCCGAATATCTTATTCCAATGGCGGAGAAAGCAAGTGTTCCGGTCTGTATTCATTACGATCACGGCCTGACTTTTGAAAAATGTATGGAGGCCTTAAAGCTTGGATTTACTTCAATCATGTATGACTGCTCAACTGCTTCCTATGAGGAAAACGTCGAGAAAGTTGCTGAGATGGTAAAAATCTGTCATGCAACGAACATCACAGTAGAAGGAGAACTCGGTCACGTCGGTGACAATGCAGGAGCAGGAAAATTGGAAAATCCTGACGATTATTTTACGGACCCTGAGACAGCCGCAGACTTTGTCGCAAAAACAGGCGTGGACTCCCTCGCCGTTGCCGTAGGCAACGCACATGGAGATTATGCATTTCCACCCAAATTAGATTTTGAGCGGATTCAAATGATTTCTGAAAAAACCGGTCTTCCTCTCGTACTTCATGGAGGCTCCGGTTTGTCAGACGATGATTTCCAAAGAGCAGTAAAGCTTGGAGTAGCAAAAGTAAATATCTTCACAGATATCGACAAGGCTGGGAAACACGGAATAGAAGCAGGCATCGCAGCAGGAATGACCTCTATGATGGGGCTGATTCCCTATGAGATTGCTGAGATGAAAAAAGTCGTAAAAGAAAAGATTCTGCTGTTCGGTTCCAATGGAAGAGCATAGAAGAAGGAAAGCAGACAGAGGGGCACCTGATTTCGGGAACCCCTTTTGTCTGCCTGTTTTCTAAATCGTAAAAGCCATCGGCGTATAGCTGATTCCATCTGCCGTCGTTTCAGGCTGCAAATCTTTAAATCCAAGTTTATGATAAAATCCTACCGCATATGGGGAAGAATTTACGGTTACGGCTGAAACTCCCCCTACTTCACTCAGAAGATATTCAAATACGTATTTCATAAGTGATCTTGCAACTCCTTGTCTGTGATACGCTTCCTCCACAAATAGCAGAGAGATGTGGTTTCTGTTCCTCAACCCCAGCATTCCCACCATATGGCCGTTTCCTTCATATGCTCCAAAAACCTGATATTCCCCCATTAAAAACATACGATGCAGCACTTCATCCGTCACAAACTTATAAAAATTCCGCACTCCTTCAGGTGTGTATACATCCGCTTCATACTTCAGAAAAGTTCTCCATGCAATTCCCATTGCAATGCTCCACTCTTCTCTGTATATCGGCCGGATATTTATTTTCCCGGATATCATTTGTCAGCCTTCTTTCCCAAATATTCCTTGAACATATTATACAGAAAAAAGCTGCTGCATATCAACCTCTGCAACAGCTTTTTTTCTTTCTCTACTCTTTTCCGAACAACCCCTTGAAAAATCCTGTAATCCCATCCATAATTTTCGTAAAAAATTGTCCGACGGAAGCTTTCATAATCTCCAATTTCGTTTCATTTGAGATACCATTCGTAAGACTGGATAAATCGAGCTTATCACCAAACTTCTCATAAAGATCCTGTGCCTGATCAAGCAGTTTATTATAATCAAGCCCCAGATCTTTGATCTTCAGCATCAGGCTGACGATCTGGTTTATTTCTTCCTCGCTTAATACCACACCATAATCCGTGGATGCCTGAACCACAACTTCCTCAATCTCTTCTTTTGTATTCAGTTCTTTTCCTGCTATCTCCGCTTTGATAAATGCAATCAATTCGGATACCTGCTCGGAATCTCCCAGCGCTTCTGCAATTTCACCTGTCGTTACAAGCTCATTTAATGCCGTATCCAAAGATGCCTCCGTTACAGCCTTACCCGACATATCTTCATATGCTTTTAACGCACCGATAAGTGCAGCCGTTCCGGAAATCGGAGAAGGCCCAACCACCATAATATCCGCATTTTCCACACCCGCCGTCAACAGCGCATTGCGATACATCCCTACCGTACAGTAATTAATATTTTGTGTTGTAACCTGTACGCCATGTCCGGCTTCTGCCTGACGCACCAGTACGGAAGAAAGGGATTTCGTTCCAATCACACCAGGACTTACATACTGGTCAAGATACTGATGTTCCTGTGCATTTGTAATATACACAACATTGTAACCGCTCAGGTCCTGACCTGCGAGTCCCATCAGAGAGAGCACTGTCGCCAGCTGCTGCTGGCTTAAATCAGAACCAAGCGCCAGATATGGCTTGCTGGTATCCGCGGCAGGCTGCGTATTGTCTGTCACAGTCCCGGTTGATTCATTTTCTCCGGAAGCCGTACTTTCGCCAGAAGTACTATCTCCCCAGTCGATCACCGTCACATCGTCGCCTGCCATAGCAGGCACAGCGCACATGACCGTCATCAAACCCGCAAGAAGCAGACTGAATAACTTTTTTTTCATACACTAACCTCTCTTTTCTATCTGTTTTAGAATCCAGTGGTAAATATCTTCATACACCTGATAACGGTCTCCTTCATTCAGGATTTCATGGCGATCTCCTTCATAAAGTTTCATCTCGATGTCCGTAAGTCCTGACAAAATATAAGTTTCATAGACTTCTCTGACACCTTCACCATAACCGCCTACAGGGTCTTCTGTACCGGATAACATATATACGGGAAGGTCCTTCGGTATTTTTGCTAGATTTTCTTTTTTATTCACCGCAGCGGTAAGTCTTGACAATTCCCTGAAACCGTTCAGTGTAAAAATAAATCCGCACTTATCATCATGATTATATTCTTCCAAAATTTTCTCGTTGGAACAAATCCAGTCATTTGGGCTCTTTCTATTTGGTATCCTGTCATTATAATGTCCAAATAAAACTTGATTCACTAGTTTACTTTTATGTTTCCAACCGAAAAATTTTGCCATAAAACCTGTAATAAAAATTCCGGATTTTGTCAGAAAATTTCTGGAAGCCGCCGTACCCACAATGACCGCCCCATCAATTCCTTTTCCGTAACGCGTGATATAACTGCGAAGTATCAGAGAACCCATACTATGCCCACAGATAAAATAAGGTTTGCCAATGTTCTGCTCCTGAATTATCTTTTTGAGACGATGGACATCCCGCACAAGAACCGTTGCGCCGTCCTGTTCACAAAAATATCCTAACTCGTCTTCCGTATTGGCGGTTTTTCCATGTCCCAAATGATCGTTTCCGACGACGAGTATCCCCTCTGACGCCAGATATTTCGCGAATTCACCATAGCGCTCAATATGTTCCGCCATTCCGTGCACAATCTGCACCACACACTTGATTTCGCCCTTTGGAATCCATTTTACTGCATGAATCTTTGTTACCTTATCCCTGGAATCAAAATAAAATTCTTCAAATTTTACCATCGCAGCACCCCCTGGCGATTCACCGCCTAACAGATTTCCGCCCCCGCCGGCATTTTCTTCTCCGGAATCATAAGGGAGAGTTCTCCGTTTTCATCTTCTGCACATAAAAGCATTCCTTCCGATAAAACACCCGCAAGAACCGCCGGTTTTAAATTCACCAGAACCATAACCTTTTTCCCGACCATCTCCGCCGCCGTATAATGCTGTTTAATACCGGACACAATCTGCTTTACCTCATTCCCGATTTTCACTTTGGAACATAACAGCTTTTTCGACTTCTTAACTTCTTCGCAGGCAATAATTTCACCTACCTGAAACTGCATCTTCTCAAAATCTTCAAATGTGATTTCCTGCTTTTTCTCTATTTCAATCACCGGTTCCTGTGTTTCTGCCTCTTCTGCCGGTGCAGGCATAATCTCCTCCACCTTCGCAAGCACTTCTTTCATATCAAGACGTGCAAACAGAATTTCCGGTTTCTCCGTCACCTTTGTCCCGGAAGCATAGAGGCCAAACTGATGGAGATCGTCTATAGCACGCTCTTTTGCATTTAACTGGTCAAGAATTTTCTTTGACGTATCCGGCATGAAAGATTCCAGAAGACACGCCCCCGTGCAGATTCCCTCAACAAGATTATAGAGTACCGTTGCAAGCCGGCCCTTCTTCGCGTCATCTTTTGCCAGTACCCACGGTTCCGTCTCATCAATATATTTATTGCAGCGCTTAAATACGGTAAATATCTCGGTAATCGCATCCGCCACGCGAAGTTCATCCATCTTTGCAGACACCTTGTCTCTTGCACCCGTAACAACTGCTTTCAGATCATCGTCTACCGGCTCAAATGCCCCCTTATCCTCCACAACTCCGTTAAAATACTTATTACTCATGGAAATCGTCCGGTTTACAAGATTTCCAAGCGTATTCGCCAGATCTGAGTTCAGACGTTCCACCATCAGCTCCCATGTAATCACACCATCATTTTCAAACGGCATTTCATGAAGCACAAAATAACGGACCGCATCTACTCCGAAAAAGTCAACCAATGTGTCTGCATAAAGCACATTTCCTTTTGACTTACTCATCTTTCCATCTCCCTGCAGCAGCCACGGATGCCCGAAAATCTGCTTTGGAAGCGGCTCATTCAGCGCCATCAGGAAAATAGGCCAGTAGATTGTATGGAAGCGGATAATATCCTTTCCAATCAGATGAAGATCTGCAGGCCAGAATTTCTTATACTGGCTGCTGCTTTCGCTGGCGCAGTCATACCCAATACCCGTGATATAATTTGTAAGCGCATCAAGCCACACATAAACAACATGTTTATCGTCAAAATCAACCGGAACTCCCCATTTAAAAGAACTCCTTGAAACACAGAGGTCCTGAAGCCCCGGAAGCAGGAAATTATTCATCATTTCATTTTTTCTCGAAACAGGCTGAATAAATTCAGGATGCGTATTAATATGCTCGATCAGCCTGTCCGCATACTTGCTCATACGGAAAAAATATGCCTCTTCCCTTGCCGGCTTTACCTCGCGCCCGCAGTCAGGACATTTCCCATCCACAAGCTGTGATTCCGTCCAAAACGATTCACACGGGGTACAGTACATCCCTTCATAGGAATCTTTGTAAATATCCCCCTGTTCATATAACTTCCGAAAAATCTTCTGTACCTGTTTCTCATGTTCCCTGTCCGTCGTACGGATGAATTTGTCATAAGAAGTCCCCATCAGATCCCATATCTCTCTGATCGTGCCAGAAACCTGATCTACAAACTCTTTCGGAGAGATTCCCTGTTCCGCCGACTTAAGTTCAATTTTCTGTCCGTGCTCATCCGTACCGGTCTGAAAAAAAACCTCATAGCCTTCCTGTCTCTTAAATCTTGCGATACTGTCCGCCAGCACAGCTTCATACGTATTTCCGATATGCGGCTTCCCTGATGTATACGCGATTGCTGTTGTTATATAATATTTCCCTTTATTCATGAAATTTTCTGCACTCCTTTCAAGACTCCTCTGACCGTTTCTAATAAAAGAAAACCGGCTTTTATGCTTCTTTTTAAAGTATCACAGGAACCTGGTAAAGTCAAGAAACACTGGAATATTCAACATTTCGAAAGCATAGCTATAAATAAACCGCTTTCTGTAGAGGCACTATGAAAAAATACAAGATTCTTTTTGCCATGCTTCTCATGGTTTCCGTCCTATCGGCGCTTTGCTACAACTGGAAGATCAGCCTTCCGAATCACAGATTCGAGACGTTCACACGGACACTTTTTGAAAACGATGTAGCCTCCAATACGCTGACGCTCCACTATACGCTTGCAAATCCTGCCGCCTATGGCATTAAAGATTATGAAGTGACGCTTGGTTCCTATTCGGATTATGATTTAAAGGCATCCTGCGCCGCCATCGAAAATTACGCGGATATCACAGCTTCTTTTTCCGAAATGAACTTAAATGAGAAAAACAGACTGACCTGCGATATATTATCCGACCATCTGGCCAGACGTCTTGATAATCTTGATTATTATCTGTACACGGAAATTTTCTCACCTGCATCCGGAATTCAGTCGCAGCTTCCGATCATGTTTGCGGAATATGAATTCCGATGCCAGAGGGACATTGACGATTATCTTACATTACTGAGCCAGATTGATACATATTTTAAAGACGCCGCTGATTTTGAAAGCCTTCGAGCCGAAAATGGCCTGATTATGGCTAATTTCTCACTTGACACAGTCATTGAACAGTGCCGTTCTTTCACCAAAAATAAATCTTCACATTATCTCGAAAGTACCTTTAACACAAGGCTTGACGAGGCAGGCTTTCTGACACCCGAAGAAATCCGCACGTACAAGACAAAAAATCTCACTATATTACAAAACCATGTATTTCCTGCCTATGAATACCTTGCAGATTATTTTGAAAGCCTGCGAAGTCAGGCCCCCTCCACTATGGCATTATGTAATTATCCGGATGGGAAAAAATATTATGAGGGACTTGTCCGTCAGGAAACCGGCTCTTCCAAGTCGGTGGAAGAGATTAAGAAACGACTGCAGCAGGAATTTTCAATTGATTTTCATGCGTATGCGGAACTAATCAGCAATGATCCGTCTATGGAAACATCATCACTTGATCTGATTTTTGAAAACTCGCCTGTTCTTATGCTCGACGACCTGAAAGAAAAAGCGAAAAAAGATTTCCCGGACATTCCGGCAACAGATGTCACAGTAAAATATGTAGATAAGGCCCTGCAGGATTTTATGAGCCCGGCATTTTATATGACGCCGCCAATTGATATTTCAGATACCAATGTGATTTATATCAACCCGGCCTCCTCCTATTCAACGCTGAATCTGTATACGACGCTTGCGCATGAAGGCTATCCCGGACATTTGTATCAGACAAATTATTTTCACGCAACTGATCCTGACCCACTCAGAAGTCTCCTTTATTTTGGCGGATATACGGAAGGGTGGGCGCTGTATACGGAAATGTATTCCTATCGTCTTGCGGAAGAAAATTCAGCGCTCACAGAACTCCACCGTCTGAATCACTCGATTCAGCTCTGCCTGTTTTCATTGATGGATATTGCAATTCACTATGACGGACTCCACGAAGCGGATATCATAAGCAATCTTGCACGTTACGGTATCACCGATAAAAACAGCGCCCGCCAAATTTACCGTTACATTTCCGAAGAACCTGCAAACTACCTGAAATATTACGTCGGTTATCTTGAATTCCTGGAGCTGAAAGAAAAGGCGCAGCAACAGGCTGGAAACAACTTTGATCTGAAAGATTTCCATACCTTCCTGTTAGAAACAGGGCCCGCGCCTTTTGATATCATTGAAAACAGACTTCGTTTTCCATGACTTCCCCTTTGAAATATTCATCCAGGTTGTGAAGTGTGGTCTCCGCAATATTTCCGAGGGCCTCCTCCGTTAAAAATGCCTGATGGGAAGTAACCAGAACATTCGGCATGGAGATCAGCCTTGCCAACACATCATCCTGAAGGATTGTATTTGAATTATCCTCATAAAAAAGATCGGCTTCTTCTTCGTACACATCAAGTGCCGCCGCACCTACTTTTTTATCTTTGATTGCCTCCAGAAGATCTTCGCTGTCAATCAGCGCGCCTCTGGAGGTATTCATGATATATACGCCATCTTTCATTTTCGAAAGCGACTTCTTATCAATAATATGATAACTCTCCTTCGTTAAAGGACAGTGCAGGGATATGATATCCGATCGACGGAAAAGCTCATCAAGCTCAACATAGTGAATGTCCGAGTCCTTAACCGGATAGGGGTCGTACGCGAGAACCTCCGTCCCAAACCCTTTACAGATATCAATAAACGACCGGCCGATCTTACCGGTTCCGATAACCCCCACTGTTTTTCCATGAATATCAAATCCGGTCAGACCGTTTAAACTGAAATTATAATCTCTGACACGAATGTATGCGCGATGAAGCTTACGATTCAGCATAAGAAGCATACCAATCGCATGTTCCGCCACCGCATACGGCGAATAGGCCGGAACTCTTGCTACATGAAATTTCTCCTTTGCAAGCTTGAAATCAATATTATTAAAACCTGCACAGCGCATCGCAATCATATGGATGTTCTGTTTATCAAGAACCTTCAGCGTATCTGCTCCGATATCGTCATTTACAAACGCACAGACAGCATCGCTGCCTTCGGCAAGCACCGCTGTTTTTTTGTTCAGCTTCTCTTCATGATAAATAATATGAAATCCATATTTTTCATTTTCCTTGTCAAAAAATTCCTTATCGTAAGGTTTGGTATCAAAAAAACTAATTGTATTCATTTTTCTGCTCCTCTCCGGCATCGCACTGCCTTCTCCTATTATATACCTGACAAGCTTAAATATTCGTGAAGATCATAACGCTGCGCGGACCAATGTCTACCTTGTTTCCTACAAAATAATTCTCTCCCATAATACTGTTTTCCCGGTATGTGTCAATCGCCAGTTTCCATCGTTCTTTTCTGGGAAGTTCCGGAAGTTCAACCTGTATTTCCTCCCAGTACGTATTAATGGCAAGAAAAATCACATCATCTCTTTCACCGGTACGCCCTGCAAACATCACGCCAACATAATGTGAATCATCATGAAAATCAGCAGTCCACGCCATATCTCCATGCACAGAAAGATCAGGAAATCCCAGACTGCACTCTTTTGTCGGCTTACGCAGAGGATTGTGTTTTTTGCGGAAGGCAATCATAAAACGGAAAAATTCAAATAAAGACTTATTTTCCTTTAACAAATTCCAGTCGAGCCAGGAAATAATATTATCCTGACAGTATGGATTGTTATTTCCAAACTGTGTATTGCCAAACTCATCTCCGGCAAGAAACATCGGTATTCCCCGGCTGCACATAAGCACCGCACATGCATTCTTAACCATCCGCCGGCGGAGACGATTAATCTCTTCATCATCCGTCTCGCCTTCCACACCACAGTTCCAGCTTAAATTATCATCAGAACCGTCCGTATTATTCCAGCCGTTTGCCTCATTATGTTTTCTGTTATACGCATACAGATCATGGAGTGTAAATCCGTCGTGGCAGGTCAGAAAATTAACGGATGCACAGTGGCGTCTCATATCATCATGATACATGTCAAGAGAACCCTGAATGCGGTTTACTGCCGCCCACGCTTTCCCGTTGTCCCCTTTCAGAAAGCTTCTCAAATCATCCCGGTATCTGCCATTCCACTCAATCCAGCGGTTCCAGGACGGAAAACTTCCCACCTGATACAATCCGCCGGCATCCCATGCTTCCGCAATCAGCTTCACATTACCCAGAATCGGGTCAAATGCCAGACTTTGAAGCAGCGGAGGCTTACTCATCGGAGAACCATCCTCATTTCTTCCAAGAATTGTCGCAAGATCGAACCGGAAACCGTCTACCCTGTATGCCGTTACCCAATATCTGAGGCACTCCATAATCATTTGCTGCACAATCGGATGATTGCAGTTTAATGTATTCCCACAACCGCTGAAATTGTAATAGAATCCTTCCGGCGTCAGCATATAATAGATGTTGTTGTCGATTCCCTTAAAGGAAAAAAACGGGCCATCCTCATTTCCTTCCGCCGTATGGTTGAACACCACATCAAGAAAAACCTCTATGCCATTCTCATTCAGCGTCTTTATAAGCCGCTTTAACTCATTGCCTTCCCTGTTATATTCAATACTTGCGGAATAGCTTGTATTCGGCGCAAAGAAACTAACCGTATTATATCCCCAGTAGTCAAAAAGCTCCCGGCCTTCATGAATGCGATGGTCCCGCATCTCGTCAAACTCAAAAACAGGCATCAGTTCCACTGCCGTTATACCAAGATCTTTCAAATACGGAATCTTGTCATAAATTCCGGCAAATGTTCCCCTGTGGCTCTCCAGAACACCGGAAGACCCGTGTTTTGTAAATCCCCTGACATGCAGTTCATATATAATCAGATCTTCCATTGCAGTCAGCGGAGTCTGCACATTATCCCAGTCAAAATCGTCCTTCACAACTCTGGCCTTGTAATGATTTTCCGCCCCGTTTAATTTCTGCCCCCACACGCTCTGACCCGTTACAGCTTTCGCATAAGGGTCCAACAGCGTTTTATTCTTATCAAATAGGATTCCCTTTTTGGAATCATACGGCCCGTCAAACCGGTACGCATATTCAAATTCCTCAATATCAAGCCCGAACACAATCATCGAATATACATTTCCTATCCTGTAATGTTCCGGATATTTCAAAACTGCATACGGTTCCGTTTCCTTTCGGTGAAAGAGCAGCAGTTCACAGCTTTCCGCCTGATTCGAATGTATGGTGAAGCTCACGCCGCCCGGAATTGCCGTCGCTCCGTTGATCTCATAAAATCCCGGCCGGACTTTATACCCCGCTATCTCATCAAGTGGGATCAGATGGTACCTTGATTCGTCTCTAATTGTTGTCGCCATAGTCATTACCCCCGTTTCATTCTTTTATTATACTTCATCCAATCCACGCAGCACAAGCTTTGGTTCCAGATAAATGCTTCTGACAAAGTGCTCCACCGTTTCATCCTGCCAGTGCACAATCACATTCACAGCCGCACAAGCCATTTCCTCAAAGGGGAGATGCACGCTGCTGACCGGCGGTACAAGAAGCGCGGAATATGTATCATCATGTCCTACGATTTCAACATCTTCCGGTACTTTTATTCCTCTTTCATAAAAATACCGCATTGCTCCGACCACATATCCATCGTACCAGGCCTGCACTCCGGTAAATCCCGGCAGTTCCTGTTCCGCCTCCTTAAGCGCATGATATCCCTCCTCCACATTGGGCGACGAACAGATTTTCACCAGATATTCAGGCGGCTCCTTCGCTTCCCTCACAGCCTTCATAAACCCCTCCAGTCGGTAACTTCCCGTATGATAATCAAGCTTTCCCCGTCCGATATAAACAATTTTTTTATGGCCGCTCTCTATTAAATGACGTGCCGCCAGGTATCCCCCAAGCGTATTGTCCACGCAAACCTGATTAAATCCCTGGCTGTCGGCAAGACGTTCAACAAAAACTACGGGGACGCCGCAGCTTAACAAAAACATGCGCACCTCCCTTGTCAGCGTATCCTCCTCAAAACCACTGATAATAATCCCGCAGACATGAAATCCCAAAAGCTTTTCCGCCCGCTCTTTCACTGTTATGTTGTTTACATGATCGCAGAAAAGCGTAATAGACTGCATACCTGCTTTCTCGAATTCATCCTGTAAAGCATAATTCAGCGTTTCAAAGAACATATTAACCGGCAGCTTCTTCAAAATAACACCGACTAACTTCTGCCTGTCAGAACAATCCGGCTCCTGCCCTCTTTCATACCCTGTACTCTGCACGGCTCTCCAGACCAGAGAACGAACTTCGTTTGAAACATATCCATTATTATTTAATACCCTTGAAACAGTTGCTGTCGATACGCCGGCCTCTTTTGCCACATCCGCCAATTTTATTTTTTTCATCTTCATAACCATGCCTTTCCATGAATATGTGGTATCAATATCCGCCGTTATGCGTTAGTTTACGCATAATGCGTCCATATATAATCATACACTGTTTTTTTTCTTTTTTCTATTGATGAATGTGTAAATTTTTGTGTAATTTTTCAGAAAATATTTTCATTTTTCTTATTTAACTTTTTCACTTCTCATTTTATTTCATATTTTTTCCATTTTATACCCATAATTAAATATTCACAATTTTGCACATTTGATTTTGTTGCTTTTTAATAAATATTTGGGTTTTTCGCGTTTTTTATTGACTATGACTATTGTTTGAATTATAGTTTAGTTAACTTTTCAAGACATCCCGCATGAAAATTTCGTGGGATTTTTACATCATATTTTTTCATATAATATGTAAATATTTTCACACAAAAAGAAAGAGAGGAAAACAAATGAAACTCAAAAAACTTACCGCACTGTTTTTATCCGCTGCCATGATACTTACCTTCACCGCATGCGGTTCTGATTCCAACACACCTGGCAAGACACAGCCGGCCACCGAAGCAGAATCCGACAATGTAAGTGAACCAGAATCTGAGTCCGCTTCCCCTGTCACCGCCGGTTTTGACGCAGACTACACCGGCATTGAAGACATTAAAATTGCTTTAATCGCAGAAACCTCCGGCGGAAGTTTCTGGGGAAACATTGAACAGGGCTTTCTGGAAGCCACTGCTGCAAGAGGATGGGAAAGCGTATACTGGGCTCCGTCTGACGCCACAACCGGTGATGCAGGTGTTCTTGATCTTGCCGAAACAGCGCTTATTCAGGGCTACAATGTAATCTGTCCGGTTATAAATGATATATCCATCTTTGAAGATTTCTTAAACCGTGCCAGAGAAGCGGGTGTTCTTGTGATTGATTTTAACGCCGACCCGGGCGAGGGATATGTCCCCGCACAAGTCGGCATCGACTCAACCGAGTCCGGCAGACAGCAGGGAGAAATGATCGGTAAGTTTGCTACGGAAATGGGGTTTGAAGAGATCAATTATGTCAACATGTCGATTGCACTGAGCAATACGCCGCAGCAGGCGGTAAAAGCAGGCGCTTTGGAAGGCATCGCCGGAAGTTTCGCCGGCGCAGTCAACGAAGTCGGTGAAGGAGAATCCGAATCAAATGCCGCTACCGCACAGGATGCAATCGGCGCACTCTTCATTGCACACCCGGAAATCAATACGATTATCTGCTGCGACATGTACAGCGCTGTAGGAGCCGCCGCTTATATTGAAGAGAGCGGACTTCAGGGAAAAGTAATCGCATGCGGACTTTCGCTTGATGCAGATGCACTAATGCGGGTCAAGAGCGGCGCTTTAAGCGCTACCTCTTCCGTTGATTCCGTTTACATGGGCGGAGAACAGCTCTGTGGTGTGGTAGAAAAGATTACCGCCGGTGAGGAATTCGAATATAAGAATTTCCCTCCGAAAATCTGGGTACTGCCAGATGAAGTAGATGACTATGCTTCTGAAAACGGTATCACCATTCAATAATCTTAAACCGTAAATTCTTGTTGGGGCCAGACGTGATTTTGGCCCCAAATACTGCAAAAGGAGGAAATTCACCAAAATGAAACACAGTAAATTATCACTTGGAGATATGATGAAAGTAAAAGAATTAGGCGCTCTGCTTCCCCTTATCATTCTTGTCATTGTCGCGTCTGCCGTGAATCCCGCATTTTTGAATTCCAACAATCTATTTGATATTCTGAAAACAACAAGTTACACAACAATTCTGGCAGTGCCGCTCACCATGTTAATGGCCTCCGGACGAATGGATATGTCCATCGCCGCAACCACTGCCCTCGGCGGCATCATAACCGCTATGGCAGAGACAAGCGGCATCCCGCTTTCCATATCCATTCTGCTCGGCATTCTTGTCGGCGCCGCCGTCGGCACATGTAATGCAATTCTTGTTGACTACTTTAAACTCCCCGGGTTCATCGCTACACTGGCGGTGTCCAATATCGTGGAAGGCATCTCCTCCGTAATCACAAACAATAACCCGATTCCCGGTATTTCCGGCGCCTTTAAAGCAATCGCACAGACACGTCTCGCCGGACAGATAACCATTACCGTTATTTATGCACTGATTCTGGCCGTAATCGGTTTCATCGTTATGAACCGCATGAAAATCGGACGTATGCTTCTCGCAGTAGGCGGCAATGCGGAAGCTGCAAACCTTGCGGGCATTAATGTGAAGAAAATCCACACAGGGCTTTTTATCCTGGTAGGCATCTTTGCCTCCCTCTCCGGCGTCCTGTATTGCTCACGTTTCTCAAGCGCCCAGCTCACCGCCGGCGCAGGAACATCCCTGACAATTATGTCATCCGTCATCATAGGCGGTACAGCAATGCGCGGCGGTTCCGGAACCATCGCAGGCTCCGTTCTGGGTTGTATGCTGTTTGCTGTTATCACAAACGCACTGGTTGTTATGGGAATCTCCACGAACTGGCAGAATGTCGTATACGGACTGATTCTTGTCATTGCGCTTCTGATTGATTACTTCCGTCAAAAGAGCGCCCGCAGAGCATAAGAGAGGAGAGAACCATGAACGATGTTATTCTGAAAATGTGCCACGTTACCAAGAAATTCCCCGGTGTCACTGCCTTAAACGACGTATCGATTGATCTTAAAAAAGGGGAAATACTGGGTATCGTAGGTGAAAACGGCGCCGGAAAATCCACATTGATGAAAGTATTAAGCGGAACCTACACAAGCCGCGAATATGAAGGTGAAGTATGGCTTGAAGGCAAAAAACAGATTTTTCATTCCGTTGCAGACGGGAGGAACACAGGCATTGCCATGATCTATCAGGAAGTCAACGCTTTCCTGGATTCCTCCATCGCAGAAAATATTTATGTTGGCAACCAGCCTGGAAATGTATTTGTAGATTACAGAAAAATGTACGAAGATACCCAAAAGCTGCTCGATATGGTTGGCATTGAAGCCGGACCCAAAACAATTGTGCGTAAATTAAACAGCGGGCAGCTCCAGATGCTTGCAATCCTGCGCGGTATTTCCACCAATCCGAAAATACTGGTGCTCGACGAGCCGACTACGGCGCTTACCGATAAAGAAGTGGATATGTTGATGAACTTTCTCATCGATCTGAAGAAAAAAGGCGTTTCCTGTATATATATTTCCCATAAAATGGAGGAAATCTACCGTATCTGTGACCGGATTACCGTTATCCGGGACGGAAATGTAATCGAAACGCGGGAAACCAAAGACTGGAATAACCAGGATGAACTGATACAGGCCATGATCGGCCGCAAAATTGAAAATATGTATGTCAAAACACCTCGTAAACCTGGTGAGGTCGTACTAGAGGTCAAAGATCTCGTCGTTCCGCATCCCACAATCCGAAACCGGAATATTGTGAATCACGTCAGTTTCAAACTCCGGAAAGGAGAAATTCTGGGAATCGGCGGACTTGTCGGCGCCGGAAGAAGTGAAATTCTCGAGGCTGTTTTTGGAAAATTAACCGAAGGTGTATCAAAAACTGTATTCATCAACGGCAGAGAAGTAAATATATCTTCTCCCAAAACGGCGATTGCAAACGGCATCGGCTTCGTAACGGAGGAACGTAAACTGACAGGCTTTGTGGATACCATGTCAATTCTTCACAATACAAGCCTTCCCTCTCTGCCCTACCTGCCGAAAAAAGTGTTTATCGATAAAAAGGCAGAAAAAGAACAGGTTATGAAACAGTTTACCGATATGCGCGTCAAAGCGCCCTCCGTAAACTCAATGGTAGTCAACTTATCCGGTGGAAATCAGCAGAAAGTAATTCTGGGAAAATGGCTGATGAAAAATCCCGACATTCTGTTTATCGACGAACCAACAAAGGGAATTGATGTTGGAACAAAAGCAGATTTCTACAAAATTCTGGATGATCTCGCAAATAACGGAATGTCGATTATTATGATTTCTTCCGATATGCCGGAGCTTGTATCTGTAAGTGACCGCGTCCTTGTTATGAGCAATGGGAATATGACCGGAGAATTAAATGCTTCCGAGATTAATCAGGCAAATGTAATGCGCCTTGCCATCGCCGGAGAATGACAATACAAACATACTGTTACTCTGTAAAAATCATGGACAAAATAATACAAAAGGAGAAAGAAATGAAAGGAATTTCCCCAAATCCCTATTTACCCTTATACGAATATGTACCGGATGGAGAGCCTCGTATTTTCGAAAACCGGCTCTATATATACGGCTCACATGATACATCGGGCGGAAACTGGTTCTGTCTGGAAGATTATGTTGTCTGGTCTGCCCCGTTAAACGATCTGAGCAGCTGGCATTACGAAGGCATCTCCTACCGCAAAGATCAGGACCCGCATAACAGCGACGGCCAGCTGGAGCTTTTTGCCCCTGATGTCGTGCAGGGGCCTGACCGCCGATATTATCTGTTCTACTGCATTCGGAAAAAACGTGAATTCGGTGTGGCTGTCAGTGACAGCCCTGCCGGGCCCTTTCACTTCTACGGGCATGTCCACTATACGGATGGCACGATCTTTCAAAAGCATATGCCCTATGACCCCTCCGTCCTGGTAGATGATGACGGACGCGTCTATCTCTATTACGGTTACACCTGCGAGGAGATTGCAGTCAAACTTGGCGGAGATGTCAGCCCCGGCTGTATGGTAATTGAACTGGATAAGGATATGCTGACTGTTAAAGGCGAACCACTGGTCTGTCTTCCGCGTGATACGGACACAAAAAATACCGGTTTTGAGGGCCACGGCTACTACGAAGCCCCGTCTATGCGTAAAATTAACGGAAACTACTACCTTGTATACTCCAGTGAGGTATGCCATGAATTATGTTATGCCATAAGCAGCAATCCCACACAGGGCTTCTCCTACGGCGGCGTAATCGTATCAAACGGAGATATCGGTCTTAACGGGCGTAAATACCCGGTCTGTCTGCCAGGCAATAATCATGGCGGGCTGGTATGTATAAACGGACAATATTACATTTTCTACCAGCGCCATACACAATGTACACAATTTTCACGCCAGGGTTGTGCAGAACCGGTCAAAATCCTTCCCGACGGCGCTATTGCGCAGGTAGAAATCACCAGCAGCGGTTTAACAGGAGGCCCGCTCGATGCCAAAGGAACCTGGTCTGCCGCATACGCCTGTCATCTGACGCATAAAGACAGCCTGAAAATGCTCCTGTACCGCGAAGCGGATCCTGCCATTCTCCCCTGTATCCGCGAAGACACCACTATACCCGACGAATCAAAACGTGTACAATACATACATAATATTACGAATGGCACAACAATCGGGTACAAATACTTCCGGGCAGACCACATAACCGGCATCACGCTTTCCCTGCGGGGCAGCTGTGACGGCACTTTTGAACTTTACTCCGATCACCCGGAGAGCGGGACGCACTTAGCCTCTCTCCCAGTCAGCATCCATACGGAAGACTGGAGAGAAATAACCGCCTCCGTCTCCTGGAACGGCATCCACGCACTGTACATTATCTATCGTGGCAGCGGAAATGTATGCCTGAAAGATATTGCATTTACGTAGGAGGTAATCATTTATGTTAAGAAAAAGACCATTTTCTTTCCCTCTCGATAAACAGCTCCGTGTCATATGCGACACGGACGCCAATAACGAGGCAGACGACCAGTACTGCATCGCCCATATGCTTATGACACCGCGTTTTGACGTAAAAGCGCTGATAGCAGAACATTATGGTACGGATAAAAGCCCATGCTCAGAGCAGGAAAGTTACGAAGAAATCCATCACATCGTAAACCTGATGGAACTTGACAGGGAAACCCTCATACTGCACGGCGCCCCTTCAAAGCTTCCTGACATATCCACTCCCGTGAAAAGCGAAGGTGCGCGTTTCATCATAGAAGAGGCAATGAAAGACGACTCAAGACCCCTTTTTGTCTGCTGCATCGGCGCCATCACAAACGTTGCATCTGCTCTGTTACTAGAGCCACGTATTGCCGATCGGATTACGGTCATCTGGATTGGCGGCGATACTTACCCGAATGGAGGGTTTGAGTATAATTTACACAACGATATTCACGCTGCCAGCGTCGTTTTCCGATCGAAGGCAGAATTATGGCAGGTCCCCAAACCTGTTTATATTACAATGAAGGTCAGTTTCTTTGAACTCTTAAACCATGTATATCCCTGCGGCGCTCCTGGTAAATATCTTGTCGAACATACCATGCATGTTGCCAGAGAGCACGCACGGATGATGGAGGACACATCCACTCCTCTCGGAAGCTGTTTCCTCACCATGTCACGCGCGGCAGCGGCCACCAGCTTCGCCGGAGAGCTTTGGTGTCTTGGGGACTCTCCGGCTGTGGGTTTAATGCTCAATCATACGGTCGGTCATTTTCATATGGCAGATGCCCCATGCGGCGTAAATGAGGATTGCACCTATAATTATTCCAAAACATCAAGCCGCCAGATACGCGTGTATGATGATATTGACAATCATTTCATTCTGTCCGATTTTTTTGAAAAATTACGCTATTATTTTGGTTAATAACGCACATCCTGTCTCAGCAGCATCACAATCGAGATTATGCTCAGGACAACAGTAAGAAAGACCCCGAGGGCGGATGCTGTTACCGGTGTAAAAGCATCCGCTGCTTTTACCAAAAACTTCCCCAGCCGATCAAATATGGAGCCTGTATGATTACTCATAGCGCTGGAAATCCGGGATGGCAGAATACATGCTGCCATCCAGACCGTCCAGAAAACCCAGGTGACTTTATATCCGAATTTCAGTATACAAGCGCCTGCAAACAGAATCACAGCGGTACCCGCCATAATTATAAGAACCATAAGCATTGAAAATACAATCGACATATCGACTCCGGAAGCAGCACCTGCACATCCTTCGACCAAATAAACGATTCCACTGCAACCGTAAATTATAAGAAACCGCACCAAAGTGACTGCTATAAATCCCTTCAGAAAATCTTTTCTGGTACATGACATTCCAACCAGAAGATTAAAGTGAAACAAAACCGATGCAATACCCGTAATTGCCAAAGCAAGCATCCCCAGCAGAAAGACACAAAATGTGATGATTCCACTTCCCCACAGATTTTCACCGCGCCCACCCATATATTCCCCAATCAGACAACCGATGACTCCCAATGCCGCACCTGCCATACAAATACAGATATCAAACAGCATTTCATCCCGTCTGACCTTCAGTTGTTTCATAATTGTATTCATAACGATTCCCCCATTCTAAAAGGCTTTCAATTCATACTTTTTCCACACATAATAATAAATAACAGCCAAAAACGCATATAGAATAAGCAATACGGCAAACAGAGTTATTCTGAATGAACCCGATAACGCAGACAGGCTTCTATCGAAATCTTTTACTCTGTCATTCATTGTAAAACCAATAAACGCCCATACAAGAGCCATACACAACACGCCGATCCAGGTTCCCTTGTTTCCGAACGTCAGCAAAAGTATCGCAAGCAGCTCAGACAACACTCCACTTGCAATACAAATAAATGGCAGAATCCTTGCCAGAAAACCTGCATATTCCTGAATATCATTTGAAAAAAGCATATTCGATAGCAGGCAAATAAATTCAAACTGTACAATCAAAAGCGCTGTCATCCACTGTGCACCCCAAAATGCCTCTTTTCGCCCACATCCCAGAGAAAGCACCAGCGGCATATTCAATTTGACAAGAGTGGTCTGTGTCACAAGAATCACGATAATTCCCATCATCAGGATATAATTCGTCATAACATAAGAGCGCTCCTGCATTGTTTCCGAAAATATACTGCCAAAGATAATACCATAAAGTATTCCCATGGCCATCACAAATGCCACCATTTTCTCAGCCTGAACACCAAAGTATTTTAAAGTCCTCATATAAACGTCCCCTCTCACTTTTCTCCGATTCCACAGAGCGCCACAAATACATTCTGCAAATTCAAAGACTGAATTTTAATGTCATACCCTTCCCTGATTTGCTGACCAGGCTCCAATAACACAGTCAGGCCTTTGCTTCTGCCATGATTTTCAACCTGATGCTTCAAAAGCCCTTCCGTCGCAGCGTCCACCTCTTCCGCCTTTCCACTTACGTGAAAAGCCCTTGAAACCAATTCCTCAGCATTTTCTTTCAGAAGCAGCTCGCCCTTTTTAATCATAATTACTTCTTCAAATACAGAAGCGGCTTCCTCAATAATATGTGTTGATATGAGAAACGTCCGTCCCGATTCGGCATATTCCTCAAGAAGTATCTTATAGAAATATTCTCTCATCACCACATCAAGTCCCGAAACCGGTTCATCTAAAAACGTATACTCTGCCTTACTTGCCAATGCCACAATAATCGTCACCATCGAAAGCATTCCCTTCGAGATTTTTCCCATTCTCTGCTTCACATCAAGCTCAAATTCCGAAACAAGACGCTCTGCCATCGCCGAATCCCATCCGGGAAGATAGATAGACGCAGTTTTCAGATAATCTTTTATTTTAAGTGTCCCCACACCATTATTTGAGGTTGGATTCAATTCTCTCGAAAAACAGATATGCTTAAGCGCTTCCTTATTTTCCCATATATTTTGTCCATTGTACGTTATTTCTCCGCCTGATACCGGATTCTGTGATGACAGTAAAGAAAGCAATGTTGTCTTTCCTGCACCGTTCCGTCCAATCAGTCCGTATATTTTTCCGGATTCCAGTGTAAGATCAATATTCTTTATGACTTCTTTTTCCTTATATTTTTTACAAATCCCCTTGCAAACTAATTCGCTCATAATTCATTCCCCTCTCTAATCATTGCAATCAATTCCTCTTTTGTTATCCCAAGACTCTTTGCTTCTGTCAGCATTTTTTTTACAAAATACTCGGAAAATTCTTTTTTCTTTCTCTCTCTGATTTCTTCCTTTGCACCCTTGCTCACAAACATCCCGATTCCTCTTTTCTTATACAATGTTCCCTTATCCACTAAAATATTGATTCCCTTCGCTGCCGTAGCAGGATTAATGGAATACAGCTTTGCCAGCTCATTTGTGCTTGGCACTTTCTCCTCCTCCAGAATAATGTCTCTCAAAATATCACTTTCAATCATTTCACTGATCTGGAGGTAAATTGATTTCTCCTGAGTCAGAATTTCATTCATATATAACCCTCTTTCTGTATACTTGTTAATTACTTATGTAATTAACTATATCACTAACCAAGATAAAAGTCAATAAAAAAATAGAATTGCCCCTCAGCAATTCTATTTTTCAATTCAATCATTCCGTTTCCTTATAATTCTCTTTTAAAAATGCAATTTCTTTCGCATAACCGTCAATATCATTCGGTGTTTCCAGATAAAAAGGAAGCTCACGAAGCAACGGATGATTGATGACCTGAATCAGCGCTTCATTTCCAATACATCCCTCACCAATCTTTGCATGCCGGTCCTTATGGGCGGAAAGCGGATTCAGACTGTCATTCAAATGCACGGCCTTCAAACGCTCCATACCGATCACATTATCAAACTCCTGCAAAACTGCATCAAGGTTTGTTACAATATCATACCCACCGTCCCAGATATGACATGTGTCAAGGCACACCCCCATGTGTCCGGAAAGCTCCACCCGGTCAAGAATAGCGCGGATCTCTTCGAACGTGCGCCCAACCTCGCTTCCTTTTCCCGCCATTGTCTCAAGCAGTACAGTCGTTTTCTGTTCCGGTCTTAAAATCTCATTCAACATTCCCGAAATATATTCAATTCCAACATCCACTCCCTGCTTCACATGACTCCCCGGATGGAAATTATAATAATTTCCCGGCGTATACTCCATTCTTTGCAAATCATCCGCCATCGTATTCCTTGCAAATTCCCTTAATCCTTCATCTGCGGCACAGGCATTCAATGTATACGGCGCATGCGCAAGAATCGTATCGATTCCGTTCTCCGAAGCCAGTTTTAAAAACCTTTCCACATCCGATTCATCGATTGCTTTCGCCGCTCCGCCCCGCGGATTGCGGGTAAAAAACTGAAATGTATTCGCTCCGATTTTTAATGCTTCTTTTCCCATCGCCTCATAGCCTTTCGACGAAGACAGATGGCATCCGATTTTCAACATACTGCAAGAACCTCCTGATTATAATTGTGCAGTTCTTAGTATCTCACAAAATCGGGCACATTGAAACCCTTAAAAAGCGATTTCCCTAAATATCATCGTATCGAATCAGCTGCACATTCTGTTCCAAAAGCCATTTTTTTATTTCCGGGTCACAGAGCATTGTCACTTCTTTTGTACGGTTTACTGTCAGACTTGAATGATTTAACAAATATTCATCCAGATAACCCGGATGGCACACGAAAATATTAGGCATATCTGTCCGGGCTTTTGCAACTGCTTCTTTGAGAGCCTGAGCCGGATTATAATTCTGTTCCATGCTCTTCATCTCACACGCTGCTACCGGCGTCCCGCCGAAATCACCTGTTTCATCACCCGGGAACATGTGATTGAACTTCAGATTGTGACGCTCTGCCACAATACGCAGTCCCTCAATCAGATGACGGCTTAATACCGCATGGCCTTCAAAATAAGCCGGTTCACGGCCGGTCAGTTCTACAAAACGCTGATACTGGGCTTCAATCTCCAAAACCATTTCTTCCAGAACAGTAAAACATTCTCCTTTTTTCCATGCCTCCCTGTATAGTCTGCTGCTTTTTAAATTTCCATCCTCATCTAAGAGGCTCCGAACCGCGGAAGGATCCGCACAGGGGCGGCCAATACAGATATTTGTATGCTGTCCCAGACACACATCCATGCCTTTCAGAAGATCGAGACCATGCTGTGCATCCGGCATATTCGGCATAACGCCAACACTTCCAATCAAGCCCTTCTCTACGGTCCGGGCAATTCCATAATTCACCGCTTCTGAATAGCCGAGATCATCCGCGCGAAGTAAAAATTGAACCATATTCATAACCCTGCCTTTCTATCACCTGCCGACTTTAAATCACAGGTACAATACGAACGCTTCCGTCATCCACTATACCTATAGTTTCATTATGCCGCCTTCTTCTCACGACATAATATATATGTTACAACAGCCGCTACCACAATTGCAAGTACGCCGGAAATCACACCGTGAATCACATTAGCAGCGCTTCCTCCCGTATAGGTCGTCAATGCCAGAAAGTTTGCAACCGGCACCATCACATATGCCTTTACACCGAGTAATCCCGCATATAAACCACCTGCCGCTCCGCCTGCTACCATACCGATAAACGGCTTTCTGTATTTAAATCCAATTCCATATAAGCCAGGCTCCGTAACGCCTCCGATAATTGCTGCGACCAGATAGCTGAATCCCAGACTCTTTTCCTCTTTATCGCGAAGAGCCAGCGCCATACCAAGACACATACCGGCAACTGACATACTTGCGGAAGCTGCGCCCAAAGTTACAACCGGATCGTAGCCATTCGCCGCTACCATCTGAATCATCTGAGCAATCATAACATGATGCATTCCTGACATTACAAGGAATTCCCAGAGACCACCGATAATTGCCGCGCCAACAAAGCCAAAATTCTCACCAAACCAAAGTATTCCTGCGCAAATATAAGTACCCATAAACGAACCAAGCGGTCCAAGTGCACACAGTGAAATCGGAAGCATAATTGCAATTGTCAAAAACGGCACTGCAAGCACTTTAATTGCATCCGGAGTATATTTCTTGAAAAACTTTTCTATGTAACTCATTACCCACACAGAAAGCAGAATCGGAAGAATCGTGCTGGCGTAATTCTGTACACTGACAGGTATGCCATATACCGTAAACGGTGTTCCCTCATCCACCATTGCCATAAATGTAGGGTGAATCATAATACCGCCCAGAAATATACCAAGCACAGGGGAAGCATTCAGCTTCTTTGCCGCCGTATATCCGATCAGAAGTGGGAAAAAATAGTAGCCTGCATCCCCGACAAACGTAAACAACTTATAGAGATCACCCTCAGGACTCATAATATTCAACATATCCGGTCCGAATACCGCAACAAGACTCTTAAAGATAGCCGCCGCAAGCACAACCGGAATAATCGGCGTCAGGCTTCCTGAAAGATAAGCCATAATATTCCCGCCAATCTTTTTCAACGTAAGCGGTTCCTTTGGCTGGTCCAGATTTTCAGTAATTGCCACCTCACCTTTAATTCCCGCGGTCTCACATAAATGGCGGTATACTTTATCCACATTCGTTCCTATAATCACCTGGTACTGCCCGCCGCTGCGTGCCACTCCCATGACTCCCTTAATTGCCTTAACCGTCTGATCTTCCGGAATGCTGATATCCTTAAGGTTAAACCGTAACCGGGTCATACAGTGTGTGACTCCGGTTATATTATCCTTCCCTCCGACAGCTGCCAGTACTTCACTTGCAATCTGCTCATTCTTATTCGCCATAGCACTTCTCCTTTTCCTTTATTTTAAATTTATTTTCATGACGGGCGCGCTTCCGTCCATGAATTCTGAAAAATAAAAAACCTCCAATAACGGACGTAAATTTTTTACGCCTCGTCATTGAAGGTAATGCCCTTTCGGTTACAATCCCTCTCTTGAAATAATTCTGTTTATATGCACAATCAAATACAATTTCTCCTCTTTCGAAAGAGAATAGAAACACTTTGTCTCAAAATATCTGTCAATCTGTTCCACACATTCCGATACCTTCGGAAATTCCTCACTGATCGATTCGTATAAGCCCGCATTTTCCGAAATAATAGATTCCTCATTGTAAACTCTTTTCACCAGATACATTAGATGCGATGTATACCTGGCAAAATTAAAACTATTTCTTTCAATCTCTATTTGAAAGTATTCCTCAATAATTCTTACGGTGTCATCCAGAATTTCTTCATATTTTAATTTTTTCTTCTCATGCGCATCATCCGGATTTTTCTCAATATTTCTTGCATTTATAAAACTCATTGCAATACCGGAAGCTTCATTCTTGTCCAGATGCACATGAAATCTTTTCTCCATCTGTTTTATTGTGTATTTACCAAGCTGCACCTCTTCCGGATAATTCTGCTCCAGCTCATACGCTAACGGCATCTGAATATAGATTCCTTTTTTCGCTCTCTTTAGACAGAAAGAAATATGGTCTGATAATGTCAGAACAAGATTCGGATTCAGCTCATATTTCAGTCTCATGGACGCTTTATCTACTATCTCCGCCGTAAACTGCAATACTTCCTCCGGTAATTCGTTCAGCAGCATCAGATATTTTGAATCTATATGATAATAAGTTCTGTCAATTTTATCAAGCCCAATATCATACGGCATCTGAGGAAAGCCAATCCCCTTACCGAAGGCAATTATTTCCTGTCCTTTACGGTCCCTGCAAACCGCAACATTATTATTAATCTTTTTAATCACCCTCATATCTGCCACCCAAAAAAACTCTTCAAAGCATCCATCTGCCATTATTGCACACATTGCACAATAATCTTATCCTGGTAATGCCTCAAAGAGTAACAATCCATATCTGGATATATAGTAACAGTTTTTATTAGTGCTGTCTATATTTATAATCCACAAAATAATGTACTGTTTTTTGTCTATTTTTTACCTCTCTTGCCCTGAAAGCAACAGCAGGGTCTGTCAATTCATATTGATTTTAATTGTTGTTTTGGGATTCTTTATTTCCTGGCCGCCCCGATTTAATTCACAGCCATTGATATTGTTACCCAGGTCAGATATAACAAATAAATCAAAGTAATTCAATCAAACCCCTTACATTCTCCTCCTTCGTAGCCCAGCTCGTCGCAAACCGCACTACCGTATGATTCTCGTCCATCTTTTCCCAATAGCTGAAAGATACCGCTTCCTGAAGTCTTTGCATCTTATCATTGTCCAATACAATAAAAATCTGATTTGTCGGGGACTCCATGTAGAATCGATACCCCTTCCCGCGAAAAGCTTCTTTCAGCAAATCCGCCATCACAATTGCGTTTCGGCTGATATCCATATAAAGGTTATCCGTAAACAGAACATCAAACTGAATTCCCAGAATACGCCCCTTTGCAAGCAGTGCTCCATGTTGTTTCACGGTCGTCATAAAGCATTTCGGCGTATTCTTCTTCGTAAAGACAACTGCTTCCCCGCACAATGCTCCAACCTTCGTGCCCCCAATATAAAATACATCACAGAATTCTGCAACATCGGGCAAAGTCACATCTGTATGCCCGCATGCCAAACCATATCCCAGCCGCGCCCCGTCAAGATACAACGGAATCTTATATGCATGACAGACATCTGAAATCTCCTGAAGCTCCTTTTTCGAATATAAGGTTCCATATTCCGTCGGATGCGATATATATACCATTCCCGGAAATACCATATGCTCACGATTTCCGTCCGAATAGAAAGAATCCAGATAACCTTTCAGTGCATCTGCTGAAATCTTTCCACAGTCATGATCAATCTCCAGCACTTTGTGCCCGGTAAATTCAATCGCTCCTGCCTCATGTACACTGACATGGCCCGTGGATGCAGCAACTACGCCTTCATATTTTCGTAATACGGAGTCGATAACCGTTGCATTTGTCTGTGTACCTCCGACAAGAAAATAAACATCCGCATCCGGACATTCACATGCTTTTCTTATTTTCTCCTTTGCGGATTCACAATACATATCACTTCCATAGCCGGAAAGCTGTTCCATATTTGTTTCGAAAAGCCTATGAAGTATCTTTTCATGAGCTCCTTCCGAATAATCACACTCAAATGACAACATTTTTCTTCCTCCATATATGCAGACTTTATTTTATTCATAACAACCGCTGAAATCAGTTCCTGCTTTCGGCGGTTGCTATGAATGATACCTCCAGTCTACACGAATTCCTCTGCGTACACAACTCCCATACGCTGCTTTCACTACATTTATTCCTCACTCAGCGCCGGCCACGGCTTCACAAACCGATCTGCGTCTGATTTCACATCTTTCAGCACAAATTCTGACTTTTCACTGTATTCTACCTTGAATACGAGCGGATGGCTTGCTACTCCCACTGTTTTTCCATTCTCTTGATATCCCACAGCAAGCGACATCGTAAGCCCCGACTCATCTGCGTTCATGAAAGCAAGATTGTCTAAAAGCACTGCTTTCACAGAACTGCCGGATTCCGGTGGAATTGTTTCTTTTTCAAGCGCTTTTCCATTGCCCCATATTTTTACAACGCCTTCCCCGTCAATCACGAATTCTACCATATCACGTGCCTGCGCCATATAGTCTTTTGGCATGAATTCAGCAAGATCATAACTTCCCGAATCATTTCGGTTCACCATAAACATACGCCATATCTCACTCGTGCCCGTATTCTCAAACAGCATTGTAAATGCAAAGACTTTCGGCAGACCATCCTCCGTTTTCTCATAGACTTCCACCTTATTCCAATGTCCTACGTATCCCCAATCGCAGTCGAAATCGTTCTCCTCTTCTCCAATGATCATTTTAATCTTATCCCTGTTTCCTTCCTCCGATATAAGACCGTATATGAAGATTCCTTCTTCTTCATTTTCCGCCAGAAGGTTGCTGCTGCCACTGTAGGAAGCAGGAATCCATATCCCATTCTCTCCGTATGGCTGAATCACACCAACACTTATCATAGCGCCTTCCCGTAAAAACTGAATGGATACGGAGCTTGTATCCTCCATATATTCTACGGAGACAAGAGCTTCATCCTGTGACAGATTCAAGAGATGACGCACGGACCATTCCGGAGTAAAGAATCCGCCGTAATATGCGCTCTCCTTCTGCCCCTCCGCGTTCTGATTTAAGAACTCTCCTAATCCGTTCGCCTCATAGTCCATCATTGTATTGCTGATCACCCCGCCCGGATATGCCTTGAAGAACTCGTCTAACGATGATATTTCCTGCAATTCTTCAATTGAATCGCCCGACACCTGATATCCTTCGCCTGTTTCCCTGAATTCCAGAGACTCACGCCACACAGTTAGATGAGGATCCGAAGTCCATGCATAATAAAGTATCTCTGCCCTCTTCTCATCTTCCTCAAGAATACGATAACCTCCCTCTCCCACAGGCCACGGAGAAGACCAGCCAAATGTATAACCGCCCTGATCTTTTGAAAGCATCTCATTTTCTTCTAATGACTCCTTCACTATATCAGAAGAAAAAGAAACAATAGTATCCGCATCCCGGTCGCAGAACGCCTCTGCCCATTTCGTTAGAAACGCATGTACGCTTTTGCTGCTTTCCGAAGAAACTTTTTTCTCCCCTCTTTTTACCGATGCCAGCTTTTCTACCCTGTTTTCTCTGTTTTCGTCCATGATGTTTTCTTTTCGTGCTGCCTCTGTCTGATTCGGTGCCTGTGTAACATCTTTCTTTCGATTTGTCAGACATACAACAGCCGCAGCCGCGGTCAATAATACCCCTGCTATGGCAATCCATGTTTTGGGTTTCTGGAAATTCAGGACATTTCTCACTCTCTTTTTTGTACTCGTCTCTCCAAATGCCAGCGGCCCTGCCAGATTCATTCTGTGATTTGTGGCAAACGCTAAAAGTGACATACTGTACTTTTCTTTAATATCATCGCCCAGTTCTACAAGTATTCTCTCGTCGCAGCTCATCTCCATATCCCGTACCATGCAGCAAAAAGCAAGCCATACAAGCGGATGAAACCAGTAAACTGCCGCGGTAAAAAAGAAAATCAGCTTCACTATATGATCTTTTCTTTTAATATGAAACCTTTCATGCATCACAATATAACGAAGTTCCGACTCCTCCATGCGAAATGGAATATAGATTTTCGGAAATACAACTCCAAATACAAAAGGAGAACCTATATGATCACATTCGTACACATTGCCCTCCCGCCGTACCGCCGTCTTCACCATCTTTCCCATACGGACAAAAGAAAAGATACTATAGAGTCCAAGCACAAGAATGCCTATAATCCAGACGTAAGCAATCAGAAGAATACGAAAATAGCCCGTATGATCCGGCGCCTCCGAAACTACCTGCATGATAGACGCAGTGCTCCCGCTTCCGGCGCCTGTAATATTCAATGGTTCCTGCATCTGAAACGGAATATAACCATTGCTTTGTATACGTACCGCCGGCACTCGCCATACCACATTAAACAAACTGAATATTGACGAAAAAGATACCGGACAGATCATACGAATCAACGGAATACCCCATAAATAATACGAATATTTCTTGGGCAGTTTCAATTTACCAAACAGAAAGCGCAAAAGGAAAACTGTCGCAATCACATAAGATATCTCTATACTTCTGTTACAAATCTCTGAAAACCATTCAATCAGCCTCATATCTATCTCCCCTCTCCATTATTCGCGGTTTCTATGCTCATCGATCATCGCCTTGATCTTTTCCGCTTCTTTCTCGGAAATCGTTTTTTCGCCAAGAAACGCCGCAAGGAACTGAGGAAGAGAACCACCGAACGTACGCTCAACAAAATATTCCGATTCCTCAGCCTGCACCCGCTCTCTGGAAATCCGCACAGTAACTGTGGCATTTGTATTCTCGATATATCCTTTTTGACAAAGCTTTTTAATGGTTGTGTAAGTCGTCGACTTTTTCCACCCCAGTTCTTCCTGACAAAGACGCACAAGCTCCCCTGAATTCACCGGCGCATTCTTCCATACCACCTGCATAAAACGATAGTCACTGTCACACAATTTTAAGTATTCCATCCATATTCACCATACCTTTCCAATACAATATCCCTAAAAAAAGCAAAACAAGTCTATAGTCATAGACCTTGTGTTAAGTCTACAACCATAGACCTGTTTTGTCAACAGATTTTCTTATTTTGTTATAATTTTTTTTCTATCTCATTGATGACAATCTTTAATGCTTTAATTCTGGCATATCTCTTATCATTTGACTCAAGAATATGCCACGGTGCAAATGATGTGCTTGTTTTTTTGAGCATTTCATTTACAGCTTCTTCATATTGGTCCCATTTCTCACGGTTGCGCCAGTCTTCATCCGTAATTTTCCACTGTTTTTCCGGTGTATTCTGCCGTTGTGTGAAACGCTCCAATTGAGTTTCCTTATCAATCTGCACCCAGAACTTAATGATTACTGCACCCCAGTCATCTAACTCTTTCTCAAACTCATTGATCTCATTATAAGCGCGCTGCCAGTCATTCTCCTTACAGAATCCTTCCAGACGCTCCACCATGACTCTGCCATACCAGGTTCGGTCAAAGACCGCGATATGCCCTGTTTTGGGCAGACGATTCCAAAAACGCCATAAGTAATGCCGTGCCTTCTCATGAGGTTCCGGACTTGCAATCGGATGCACCTCAAATCCCCTCGGATCAAGCGCTTCTGTGATTCGTTTAATATTCCCGCCCTTTCCGGCCGCATCCCATCCTTCATACGCAATAATAACCGGGATTTTCTTTCGATACAGTATATTGTGTATATTACGTAGCTTCTTTTGACACTGACTTAATTCTTTTCTGTATTCCTCTTCCGTAAGAGTCTTTTTCAGATTATATTCCGAAAGTTTTGGTATCGACTTAAGCGGGAATGCATTCTGCAGAAGCGGAGAGGCCGACTCACTGTTTTTCAGCGCCGTATCAATGCTTTCCACAAGGATTTCCATCACTTGCAGTTCCGCCCATTTTTTATATTTCGCATCAATCAGATACCAGGGTACACTTGCCTGATTCGTGTCGCAGAGATATTGCTCATAAACATTCATACATTTTTCATAATGTTTATTCTGCCAATAATCAAATTCTGCCACACGCCATTTCGTATTTTTATCTTCCTCCAACAGACCAAGACGCTTTTTCTGCTCGCGCCGGCTGATCTGAAAGAAAAGTTTTACTACCAGATAACCATTGTCGCGAAGCTGCCGCTCAAATCTCTTTACGCTCTCAATTTTTCTTCTGTAATCCGCCTTTTCATCGTTATTCTGTAAAACACTCCTTGTCACTTCATCCAGCCATCCGCCATCGAGAAACATAAACTTCCCGGCCTCCGGAATCCGTACAAAAAAACGATATAAAAACGGTTTTCGCCGTTCCTCCTCCGTAGGCATATCCATAGTTGCTACTTTAAAAAACCTCGGATCAATATTTCGTATAATTTTTCCCAGTACACTTCCTTTTCCGGAAGCGCCCCAGCCTTCCATCAGAACAAGCACCGGCAGATTTTTCTTTTTGATTGCCGTTTGCTGTGCAGCAAGCCGCTTTCTCGCCTCTGTCAGCCTTTTCCCAAGTTCTTCCGGATTCGGCTGCTGTGGTCTGTTCCAATCCTTTAACATTTTTTATTCCCCCTCTTTTCCATCTTTATGGCTTTATCCTGTTCCGTCCCTGATTCTAAATTCACTGTATTTTGGCGTTCCGTCTCTGATTCTGGTTCCGTCTCTGATACCGGCACCCGTATTTATCTGATTTGCATGACTTTCACTTTCATCTCTATATCCCCCGGTATCCGGGCCATAATATTTCGATGCGTCAGAAGAAATCTCCGGCGCATCCGGCACACGGACTGGCGCCGGAAACTTCGGTTTTGGAATTTCTTCAGGAACCTCCGGTTCACCTGCCGAATTTTCATATGCTTCATTCCAGTATATATCCTGACCGCCAACCGTAATTTCAATCATTGGAAGCGCCAGCTCTTCCGGCTCTTCCTGTTGCTGTTCCTCAACGGACTCATTCTCCGACTCATCCGACACTGATACGATTTTTCCATTACATATTTCATTACATAGGATATTTTTCTTTACCGACTCATCGTAATAATAGGCATCCGCTTCTTTGTTATCCGTATTATAAAACTGATAAGACGTAATATTTTCCGTGAGTGTCCCGTCATATGCCACACTTGCAACTGCCGCTTTACTTCCCTTCACGATTCCGGCCTTTAAGGATACATATGAATCATCCTGAAATGCCACCCCGTAACTGCCGCTTAATGTACCGCCTATCATAGAAAAGCTTCCACCGGTCTTTCCCGTAACAGAAGAAGACAGCAGTGCCGGCGATGTACTGACTGCTGCCATACCGCCCTGCACTGTTCCATCGTACATTTCTGTACTTCCACCATTTACGGTTAAAATTCCTGTTTCCACTCCGTGAATGACAGATGTATTCTTTTCCGCAAGCGCACCTATCTTCACAATTCCACCATTATTAACAACTGCACGTTCACCCGTGATATAGAATCCATTTTTTATAGTAAGACATGCGTTTCCTCTGCTGCTTCCAATATTATAAATTCCGCCTGACATTGCAAGCTCCGCATTTTCTTCACCGTCAAGCGTCATTGTTCCACCTTCATTAATCACAGCATATACCGCATTCGCGCCCGCTGACAGATCACTGCTGCATAAATCCGCATTCCCGGTATTGTACACAGCCTGTCCAACAGCCGGGATCACATGAATCCCGTCTAGTTTCAAATATCCCTGATTGTTTATGGAAATATTTCGGATAGAAGACTCTATCCAACTGCTTTGAACCGTCAGGGAACTGGATGAGGGCACGATAATAACCGGATTATCAGATATTCCCTGTCCATCCTGATCGGAAGCATATAGATCCAGTCCGTTCATATCCAGAACAAACTGTTTCCCTTTCGCAACAATAATGCCGGAAGGAAGCGCATAAGTTCCCGCATAGTCTGAGGATACATTTTTCATTGTAATATGTATCCTTCCCTGCTCATACATTGTTCTATAAGATAAATCCATACAGGAGCCATCAAGCGCCGCCGCAAGCTGCTGCGCTGAATAAACTTCATACGTATTTTCATATTCCTGCATATCTGTCCGTACAATCTCCGCCTGTGCCGGTTCCGCCGCATACAACGGTTTCTGAAGGCCAGACATCATCATTACAGCAAATGAAAATGCTGCGGCAAAGCACTTTAACCTTACCATAAGCGACTCTCCTTATGAATACTTTTCATATTACACATACCATATCATGAAGCATACAAATTATCAACTAAAAAATAGTTCTTTCGGTCTTGTTTTTTATGCATATATCATAATAATCTCTCGTTATTTTACGGCAGATTTCAAATTTTCGCAGAATACTTACAATTATCTCAAAAATCCATTAATAATTTCCTCCTCAGCCTCCTTTTCCGTAAGTCCGAGTGTCATCAATTTCATAATCTGTTCCCCTGCAATTTTTCCAATCGCCGCCTCATGAATCAGTGAAGCATCGGTACAGGCAGCGCTTATTTCCGGCACTGCTCGGATTGCTGCATCGTCCATAATAATTGCATCACACTCCGTATGCCCGTTGCATGCAGTATTTCCTGTCATTTTCGATACAAAGAGCTGTGTGGACTTATCCTTTGCCACTGAACGCGACGTTATATGCGTTCCGGAACCTTCACCGTTTAATTCAACTTCAAATGTGCTGACCGCATTCTGTCCGCCATGCGTCATAAGGCGTTCCACAACAATAAATGTAGCCCCCGCCTTCAGTTCTGCCGTTGTCAGGCGGTTCGTAGAATCAACACCCTTAATCTGTACACTTTCCATTTCCATGTAACCGCCTTCATCGATATGGACGGCTGTCTGGGGATTCATGATTCGTTTTCCCAATCCATCACCGCTGCCAACATGCTTTTCCACATATTTCACCCTTGCATTCTTTTCAACAAAAAACCGATGTATTCCTTCATGTCTGCTGTCCGTGTCTCCGCCGTTATGAATCCCACAGCCCGCAATAATCACTACATCCGAACCTTCACCGATATAAAAATCATTATATACAGCTTCCGACAGCCCTGACTGGCTCAGCACAACCGGAATATGCACACTTTCATGTTTTGTCCCAGGTTGAATGATAATGTCAATGCCGCTTCCGTCTTCCTTTGAAATAATTTCTATGTGTTCCGTTGAACCTCTGTCAATACTTTCTCCGTTCGCTCTTATATTATAAGCGCCTTCCGGAATTTCATGGAGTCCGGCAACCTCCTCTAACAGCTTTCTCTGTATTGTATCCATTCTAAAGCTCCTTCCTTATTGATAAAAACGGCATCCGCCTCTCTCACAGTCGCCAAAAAGTCCGGGAAGAATCTCATCCCTGCTTCCCTGTGTCTTCACTTCACCATCCGCAATCACAAGTATTTCATCCGCAATATTCAAAATCCGTTCCTGATGAGAGATGATAAGAATAGAGCCATGCAGCTTATTTTTCATATCTTCAAATACCTGTATCAAATTCTTGAAACTCCACAGATCAATTCCTGCCTCCGGCTCATCAAAGATAGAAATCGGCGCTGAACGTGCAAGACTTACCGCAATCTCTATCCGCTTCAGTTCGCCGCCAGAAAGACTTGCATCAATATCCCTTTGAATGTAATCCCTCGCACATAATCCAACCTGTGAAAGATACTCACATGCCCCTGCCGCCGAAAGTTCCCTGCCGGCTGCCAGCCGAATCATATCAAGCACCGTAATCCCCTTAAAACGGACCGGCTGCTGAAAAGCATAACTGATTCCTTTTTTTGCCCGTTCCGTAACCGAAGCGTCTGTAATATCTTCTCCGTCCAAATAAATTTTTCCTTCCTGCGGCTTCTCAATTCCTGCAATAATTTTTGCAAGTGTTGACTTTCCACCGCCGTTCGGCCCTGTTACTACTATAAATTTATCATCGGGAAGCACAAAACTGACATTCTTTAGAATTCCTTTTTCCTTTGACGAATCCTGTACCATAAAAGTTATATTTTTTAACTCAAGCATACAATTCTCCTCCTAAGTAAATTCTGATTTATTATAACGCATATTCTTTTATTTGAAAATGCGGAGTTTCCCTGTTGCATCACTCATAAACTATGATAGAATGTAGTAAAGTATCATTATAATAATGAAGGGATGAATCCCTGTTTTCGAAAGGAATCCGCCTTTATGAATAAAAGAAGAAAATTCCAGTTAATTGCAATCGCAAGCGTAACCGGAACCATCCTCATTCTCGCTGTCACTTTGTTTCTTCTGTTCCATTTTGTTTTAAAAGATAAAATAAACTCATTTATAAAAAAAATGCAGGAACAGAAGGCTCCTGTTGAGGAGACAAACACACAGGAACCCCAAAAACGCGAAACAGAGCCGGAAGAAGAAATCGAAACCGAAGCTGAAGAAGAAACCGAGTCCTATGCCGAACCGGAGGAAGAAACTGACCCTCTGGAACAACAGATTCGCGCTATTCTGGGTACTATGACTATGGATCAGAAAATCGGGCAATTATTCATTGTTACACCGGAAGAATTGACAGGTGTCGATACTGTGACTGCTGCCGGAGAAGCTACGCAAGCTGCCCTGGCACGTTACCCCGTCGGTGGATTGCTCTATTTTTCCGGTAATATCAAAGATCCTTCTCAATTAAAAGAAATGACAGCAAATACAATGTCTTATTCGAAGGAACTGACAGGACTCCCTATTTTTCTTTCAATTGACGAAGAAGGCGGAGAGGTTACTCGTATCGCATCAAATGGCAGATTCGATGTTCCTGAATTTGACAGCATGCACACCATTGGTGAAACCGGCGATCCTTCCAAAGCATACGATGTCGGGGCCTCTATCGGGGCATATCTGGGCGAATATGGAATCAATCTTGATTTTGCTCCGGTAGCCGATGTCCTTACGAACAGTGAAAATACAGTCGTAGCCGACCGCTCTTTTGGCTCGGACCCGAAATTAGTATCAGAAATGGCAATTCAAGTCGCTGCCGGATTACAGGATAACGGAGTATACGCCTGCATGAAACATTTTCCCGGGCACGGCGCTACAGCTGAAGACTCCCATAATGGCGCCGCCGTCACTCAAAAGACATGGGAGGAAATGCTTGACGCAGATATTGTGCCGTTCCGGGATGGCATTATACAGGATATCCAATTTCTGATGGTAGCGCACATCAACGCTCCGAACATTACAGGGGATGACACTCCTGCCTCCTTATCAAGCATCATAATCACCGAAAAGCTGAGAAACGAACTTGGTTACTCTGGTATTGTAGTTACTGACGGAATGAATATGAAAGCCATTACAGATCAATACAATTCCGCACAGGCTGCCGTAAAAGCAATCCAGGCCGGCGCTGACATCATTCTCCTTCCCGAAGATCTGGAAACTGCCTATCAGGGAATCCGGGAAGCTGTAGCAGACGGAATCATTACCGTTGAACGGATTGACGAATCTCTAAGCCGGATTCTTCGCGTCAAACTGCAAATGACCGGTTAACCGGACCGTAGTACAAAAAGATCCCTGCAGAAATATCATTTCTTGGCAGGGGTCTTTTTATACTAAAATTCATCCATTCCGTTTCGCATTTCCATGCTCCATTCAATTCTTGCGCCATTGCCTTTCATATCAATCATTGTACGAAAAGCCTCTAAAAGCATGGCGGTCTTATCACAGTCAGCTCCATTCTTTCCTCGGTCTGTCCGAACATTATATTTACGCATCTCCCAGATGAAAATATCAATAATGGAATACCCGTTTACCGTGCACTGGCAAAGAAAATCCTGATGCTCCATATAATACAGAAACTCCCTGTAAATCGGCGGATTCGCAAGAAGATCCTCCCACAGCCGATCGCGCCATTCGTCCGTATAACATACATATTTACATGTTTCTTTCAAACATCCATATAATTTCAGCTTCTCGCCTGCAATAATTATCTGACGCATATCAATCCATCTGCCTCTCTTCGGAACGCAGCTCATAGTGAGATTTTTATGAAACGGATACTACCGTATATCCGGCATCCACTACGGCCTTCTTTAACTCTTCATCGGAGACTTCTCCTGAAATCTGAACCTCCGCCGTTTTTTTGTCAAGGTCAACAGAAGCGCTCACGCCATCCAGTGCATTTAAGGCGCTCTCTACCCTTGCTTTGCAGTGCCCACAGGCCATTCCTTCAATTGTCATTGTTTTCGTCATAATCTCTTGAACCTCTCTTTCTGATTTTACCTCTCTATTTCCGGCACTGTCAACTTTATCCGCCTGAAAAAAGCGAAGTCTCAGTGCATTGGATACAACAAAGATCGAACTTAAACTCATAGCAGCCGCCCCAAACATCGGATTCAGCTTCCATCCAAAGACAGGATAGAATACCCCCGCTGCCAGCGGAATTCCGCACGTATTGTAGAAAAATGCCCAGAATAAATTTTCCTTAATATTACGAATGACTGCCTTTGAAAGCTTCACTGCACGAACGACATCCATCAAATCATCATGCATCAGAACAATGTCCGCTGATTCGATTGCAATATCTGTCCCCGCACCAATAGCAATGCCTGTGTCCGCACGCATCAGAGCGGGCGCATCATTAATCCCGTCCCCCACCATCGCAACACGTTTCCCTGATTCCTGTATTCTGCGAATTTCCCTTTCTTTGTCCTGCGGCAGTACCTCAGCCACCACACGTGTGATTCCAAGTTTTCTCCGAACTGCTTCCGCTGTCTTTTTATGATCACCGGTCAACATGACAACTTCCATTCCCATACGCTCCATTTCAAGTATGGCAGCTTCACTTGTCTCCTTAATCTCATCCGCAACTGCAATCAGCCCTGTAATCTGTTGCTCATCCGCAAAATACAGAACTGTCTTACCATCTTCTGACAGCCTTTCAGCCTGATCTACCCATTTTTCCAGGGAAAAACCCCGGTTCTCCATCATTTTTCGGTTTCCTGCATAGCACATCCTGCCCTCCACAGTCCCCTGAATCCCCTCACCAGGAATCGCCTTATAATCGCCTACGGGCAGAAAATCCGTCCCCTGGGCTTTCGCATACTCCACAATCGCGCCGGATAATGGATGCTCAGAAGGCTTTTCCAGACTTCCTGCTACTTTTATCAAATCTTTTTCGGAGCAGATGCCCTCCTGTATAATCACATCCATAACTTTGGGGTGACCCTTTGTAATTGTTCCTGTCTTATCAAGAACAACTGTCTGAATTTTATGCGCCATTTCAAGGCTTTCAGCCGATTTAATCAGGATGCCTGATTCCGCTCCTTTTCCTGTACCCACCATAATTGCAGTCGGCGTTGCCAGCCCCAGTGCACACGGACAGGAAATAACAAGAACAGCGATTCCTGTTGACAGGGCAAATTCCACTCCATACCCTAAGGACAGCCAGGTAACGGCCGCAATGAAAGCAATTGTAATTACAACCGGAACAAAGACGCCTGCGATCTTGTCTGCCAGCTTTGCAATTGGCGCCTTTGATGCGGAAGCATCCTCCACAAGACGTATAATCTGTGATAACGTCGTATTTTCGCCGACTCCGGTCGCACGAAACCGAATAAATCCGCCCTGACTGATGGTCGCCGACAATACCCTGTCTCCAACTGTCTTCTCAACCGGAATGCTTTCTCCGGTAAGTGACGACTCATCAAATGTACCGAAGCCTTCTGTAATAATACCATCTACCGGCACTTTCCCTCCGGATTTCACCAATACGATATCCCCTTCCAAAACCTCCTCAAGCAGAACTTCCATTTCCATTCCGTCACGCTCTACAACCGCCTTTTCCGGCGCAAGTTCCATTAATCTGCGTATCGCATCCGATGTCTTCCCTTTCGACCGTGCCTCCAGGTACTTTCCTACCGTAATCAAAGTAAGAATCATGGATACGGATTCGAAATAAAGGTCCATATGATACTTTTTCACAAGCTCCATATCCTGTACACCCAATCCGTAACCCATGCGGTATATGGCAACAACCCCGTACAGGAAAGCTGCGCCTGAACCGATCGCTATTAAAGAGTCCATATTTGGCGCTCCGTGAAATAATGACCGAAAACCATTCTGATAGAACTTTCTGTTGACATACATAACCGGAAGTACCAACAAAAGCTGCGTAAGTCCATACGACACCGCATTTTCCATCCCTGATAAAAAAGCAGGAAGCGAAAGTCCGGCCATATGTCCCATAGAAATGTACATAAGAGGAACCAAAAACAGAACTGACACCCAAAGACGCACCTTCATTTCTTTTCCTTCAGCGTTGTTCTCTTCTTTTCCCTTCTGGTGATTACTTGCGGATGATTTGCTGCCGGCCGTATTCCCGCCGGAATATACAGACGCGCCATAACCACCCTTTTTTACTGCATTTATGATTTCGGTTTCATTGGTAACAGTTTCATCATACTCCACGGCCATCGTATTCTGCAGAAGATTTACACTGACATTTTGTACACCATTCACATGACTGACACTTTTTTCTACATGGGCGCTGCATGCACTGCATGTCATCCCTGTAACATTATATTTCTGTTTCACGGCAATTCTCCTTTTCCTGTCTTATTTTTATCTTTCCCCTGTTACTTCAATTTATCGATTACATTCATCAGTTCATCTATTTTATCATCCACATTCCCGTCCCTGGCCGCATCCATCAGACACCCCTTCATATGCGCCCGTATCACTTCCTTGTTCGCTTTACGGATTAATGCTTCTGTTGCAGATAACTGTGTGGAGATATCGATACAATATCTGTCTTCCTCAATCATCTTTAAGATTCCATCCAGCTGCCCCCGTGCTGTCTTTAACAATCTTGACACCTGATTCTTATCTGCTCTCATATTTCAGCGAGACCTCCTATATACCTCACCCCCGAGGGGTGTTTAATTGCAGAAAATTTAATAGCGCGTCCTGCTTCGAATTCATTCCCACATACGTTACCTTCGCAGTTAACTCAACCCAGGCACCCTCACGGCACATGAAAGATTCCGCTTAGTGCTGCTTCGTTCCCGACCTGACACGGTTCACGGATTTCCATTGCGTAAGACCCAGATATCAACGCCACTTGCGAAGGGCAGCTACACAAGTCTGAACCCTCGGCAGGACATCACCCCCACTATAGCGGATTGTAGGTACAGGGAGCCGCTAATTCCCCGGCTGCGCTAGAAGTAAGTATACAGAATCACAAGTGTTTTGTCAATGACAGACTAATAAATCCCGTTCAATTCCTGATATAATGATTTCGCATAATGGTCTGTCATACCGGAAATGGAGTCCGTCACAAGAAGCATGCGCAGATATAGCTTTTCTCCCTCAGCGTTCTCAGAGTATCCAATACCTTCCGCCGACAATTTATAAACTCTTTTATAATTTGACGATATCAAATCCATCAATTTTCTCTCTTTTTGCGTCATTTTCTCATCCGTATCATATTTCACGGCGGCATTGACCAGCTCTTTCAGGAGAAATTCGATAATAGAAGAAGCGGCTATCTCCAGTTTCACAATTTCCTTGTGGTTAAAAACATATTCTAAAGCAGTCTCTTTCAGAACACCTATCAAAACTTCCGATTCCGTGCCTTTAAATAAATCTGTTTTTCGGCGCCCTGACATGATATCTTCATAATGTTCCATAAAAGACTTCGCCGCAGACTGAATTAATACGCCCTGCATACTGATAATCCAGTTCTGAACCGCGTACAACTCGGGATCCGGCTCATTGTTATCCATACCGCGCTGATAGAGTTTTTGCAGGCGCTGTGCGGCATACTCACATTTTTCATAAACCTTCTGCCCTCTTTCCTTTTCATAATGATTGCAACACAGACATTCCTGCAAACGTGAAAAAGTCAGTATGCCTTTTTTAAAGCCATCCTCAAGATCCGCTGTGCTGTATGCAATATCGTCCGCCGCCTCCAAAAGATATGCAAGCGGGTGTCTTCTGTCCCCGGCGCCTGTAGAATCTACAATGTCTTTGAAGTTTTTCCGGTCTCCATAAAAAAAACCCATTTTTTTGGTATGTATATCTCCACTTTTTCGATCTATTTTATCGGAGGACACTGGATACTTTATGATTGTATTAAGCAACGCTTTTGTCAGGTTCATTCCATGCTCATCTACAAGATAATGGAGCTTTGTTACGACGCGCAATGATTGTGCATTTCCCTCAAAATTATACAGATCTTCCCGCATCTGCCTGTTCAACCATTCACTTACGGGTTTTCCTTTATACATAATTTTACTTAAATTCTCACGAAACCAGTCCCGTATTACAGTTTCCCCGAAGTGTCCAAACGGGGGATTTCCTATATCATGAAGCAGTCCGGAACAAAGGAGGATATCTTCTATGCCTGCTGCCTGCTCCGCCGTAATATAACCTTTTCGCTTTAATTCTGCGCCAACAGACTGCCCAAGAGATTTTGCAATGGATGATACTTCCATTGAATGTGTCAGACGTGTTCGTATGAAATCACTTTTATCAAGTGGAAATACCTGTGTCTTATCCTGAAGACGGCGAAAAGAGGCGCTTCCGATAATACGATGATAATCTTTTTCAAATTCCGAACGGTTGTCACTGCTGCCGCCCTGTCTCTTATATATACGCTGCCGTTCGCCATTCAGTAAACGATTCCAATCCATAAATGTGTTACCCTTCCTGTTCCTTCCAAAGTTGTGTCTTATTATATCACTTTTTGCATACAAAACAAGAAAAAGCCATTTTAATTCATAATAAAATCGAGAATCACATTGGGAAAATCTGTGGATTTGTGATATACTGAATAAAAGCAGGCCAGTATGAACAGAAAACGGATGAGATATGAGGGAGGAAAAATTTTGGCTGAGGAGAAACGATTTGCCGTCTTGATTGATTCTGATAATGTATCTGTTAAATATATCAAATACATTTTGGATGAAGTATCAAATTACGGTATAACCACTTACAAAAGAATTTATGGTGACTGGACAAGCAGCAATGCAAATTCATGGAAAAAAGTATTGCTTGACTACTCCATCACACCAATTCAGCAGTATAGTTACACTTATGGAAAAAACGCAACCGATTCCGCTATGATTATAGACGCAATGGATATTTTGTACTCCGGAAAAGTGGAAGGGTTTTGTATTGTCTCAAGTGACAGCGATTTTACAAGACTTGCCGGCAGACTTCGTGAATCCGGAAAGACGGTCATAGGAATGGGCGAAAAAAAGACTCCGCGTCCCTTCATCGTGGCATGTGATATTTTTAAAATTCTCGAAAATATCGCAAACGAAGAAAAAGAAGATCCTTCAAAGGCTGCCGGACAGACAGGCCACGATGCCGCCGTTGATTCAGTGACAAGTATTAAGACGATAGAAGAAGCGCTGATTAATATTATTCTTGAAAATGGAGATGACGACCGCGGCATTGATATGGGTGAACTTGGAAGCCGTTTGCAAAAGCGTTATCCCGATTTTGACACACGAAACTATGGGTACTCAAAATTATCTAAATTTTTATCCAAATTTGATTCCCTGAAGCTCGAACCTACCGGCACAGCCATTAACGTATCCTTAAAAGTGCCGGAAACTGACAACAGCATGGAGAAAATGATTATTGATCTTGTCCGATCACATGGCGAAAAAGGAGTTAATCTCGGAACCTTAAGTTCGGAAGTCAGAAAAATACATCCGAATTTTAATCCTAAAGAATACGGTTACTCCAAATTTGAACAATTCATACGAAGCTTTGACGCTTTTGAACTAAAAAACGTGACTCCTTTGAACAAAAAAGTTATGTTGAAAAAATAAATCAGACCGCCGTATTCTGCCAGTTTTGGCAGATATGGCGGTTTGATTTGTTTTAAAGCGCTTTATTTAAATATTCTACCTGCTCCGGTGTGAGCACATCGATCTGTTTTCCTAAGAATTCAAGTTTCCGTTTCGCTACATCCTCATCCACTTCACGCGGCACATCAATCAGCTTCTCCTTCAGCTCACTGCCATGCTCAACAAGATATTTCGCACTTAATGCCTGAATTGCAAAGGACATATCCATAATCTCAGCCGGATGTCCGTCACCAGCAGCAAGATTTACGAGGCGTCCCTCAGCAAGCACAAAAATCCACTGGCCTCCCGGAAGTTTATATCCCTGAATATTCTTCCTCATTTCTTTCGTCTCAGTCGCAATTTCACGCAGTCTTGCCATATCAATCTCACAGTCAAAATGGCCTGCATTGCAAAGGATTGCGCCATCTTTCAGCTGCGCAAAATCTTCCTCGTCAATGACTTTGTCACAACCTGTCACAGTTACAAAGAAATCACCGAGTTTTGCAGCTTCGTGCATAGGCATCACATCGAATCCGTCCATAACCGCTTCAATTGCCCGAACAGGATTGATCTCTGTCACAATTACGCGCGCGCCGAGACCTTTTGCTCTCATTGCAACACCCTTTCCACACCATCCGTAGCCTGCCACTACAACAATTTTTCCTGCTACAATCAGATTCGTTGTACGGTTAATGCCATCCCATACAGACTGGCCTGTCCCATAACGGTTATCAAACAAATGTTTGCAGTCCGCATTATTTACACGAACCATAGGGAATTGAAGTTTTCCTGCCTGATTCATTGCTTCCAGCCGGATAATACCTGTTGTTGTTTCCTCACACCCCCCGATTACCTGGGGAATCAGATCCGTAAATTCCGTATGCATCATATGGACCAGATCACCGCCATCATCGATAATAATGTTCGGCCCCTGTTTCAATACTTCACGAATATGCCCCATATACTCCTCATCCGTAGCATCATACCACGCATGTACCTCAAGGCCTGCTTTTACAAGAGCAGCTGCCACATCATCCTGTGTAGAAAGAGGATTGGACCCTGTCACATACATGGAAGCTCCGCCTGCCTTTAACACTTTGCAAAGGTATGCTGTTTTTGCCTCCAGATGCACGGATAAGGCAATCTTCTTACCTTCAAATGGTTTCGTTTCGGAAAATTCTTTTTCGAGAGTACGGAGCAGGTCACAATTACGTTTCACCCATTCAATTTTCTGTTCACCCGACTCCGCCAGATTCAAATCTCTGATTTCACTTGCCATAAATTTCAACCTCCAGTTTTCAAAATTGTTCCCATTATACTATAAAACTACAACAGAGTAAACAACCTGTCCTTAATATGTTTTTTTATCAAGTTCAAGACGTGTACATATTTTACCAATCTCACGATACACTTCTTCCTCGTCAAATGTAAGAATCTTGCGATTTTCCATCGTGATCTGTCCATTAATCAAAACAGTTTCCACCTCAGACCCATTTGCAGAATAACACAAACCGGCAATCAGATTGTTTCGTGGTGTCATAGAAGGCGTATTAAGATTTAAAATCGCCAAGTCTGCCTTTTTCCCGACTTCTATGGAACCGATTTCTGCTTCAAGCCCCAGCGCTTTTGCGCCATTGATGGTGGCGATGCGGAATCCTTCCTTTGCACTGATGCATTGAGGAGTCTTTCCAGTCCCCTTGTGGACTAATGTAAGGAGGCTTAATTCATGAAACATATTCAGTGAATTATTGCTCGCCGCACCGTCCGTGCCAAGACATACGTTGACACCTGCATCCATCATCTTCTGAATCGGTGCAAATCCGTTCCCAAGCTTCATATTGCTCGCAGGATTTGTTACAACACTCACACCATGTCTTGCCAGAATTTCAATGTCCTTATCATCCACCTGCACACAATGCGCCGCTACACACGGAACATCAAACACTCCTGCCTTTTCAGCATATTCTATAGGAGTGCATCCGTAATCCTTTGCCGTACCTTCACATTCGGAAACACTCTCCGATAAATGAATATGAATGCCAAGTTCCTTTTTCTTTGCTTCCTGTGCTAGATATTTCAGGTAACCAGGATCACATGTATATGGCGCATGAGGCGCCAGACGGAAATTCAATCTGCTGCAATCCTTTCCATCCTCCATCTCTTCATACGCTTCATTTAACCGGGACATCCCCGCTTCATTGACTTTATCCCCGTCCATGCCTCCTACCAGACCTCTTCCTATCACTGCACGCATACCTGTCTCTTTCACGGCACGTGTCGTCTGATGAATATGCATCTGCATATCGGAAAATGTCGTTGTACCGCAGCGCATCATTTCCATAATCGCAAGTTTTGCTCCCCAGTACGCGTCCTCAGGCACCAGTTTTCCCTCCAAAGGGTCAATTGTGCCGAAAAGCCAGTCCATAAAGCTCAGATCATCCGCTACATTCCGAAATGTCGTCATATAAGAATGTGTATGCGCATTAATAAAGCCAGGAATCACAAGCCTGTCTTTTCCTTCAATCACCTTATCTTCCTGAAATCCATCCGGTTGTATTCCAATTCCTGTAATTTTTTCTCCTTCGATGTATATACTGGTCTCTTTTACAACATCGCTTCCATTCTCCGGCAAAACTGCCAGAATATCCTTTATTACAATTCCCATAGCCATCTCCCTTTATGTAATTAACGCACGACCGAACGTTCTTCGCCCGCACAGTATGCTTTCAAATTTTCATATACCTCATTCACAAGACGTTCTCTTGCCTCGACGCTTGCCCATGCCATATGAGGCGTAATAATCAGTTTCCTGCTGTCCTGAATCCTGCCCAGCGGATTATTCTTATCCATCGGCTCAACGCCTAATACGTCAAGACCTGCCCCTGCAATCTTATTTTCATTCAATGCCCTTGCCAGATCTTCATCATTTATAATAGGGCCCCTTCCTACATTAATCAGATAAGCAGATGGTTTCATTTTACAGAAAGCTTCATAATTCATAAGATTTCTTGTATATTCATTTAACGGTGCATGAATCGATACAATATCGGAGCTCTTTAATAAAGTATCAAAATCAACACATTTATAAGGAACATCATAGCTCCGTCCTGATGCGGAATAATAGATTACATTCATACCAAACGCTGTGGCAATGGAAGCCACCGATCTTCCGATTTCTCCCAGACCTATAATCCCCCATGTCCTGCCCTTCATCTCAAAAAAAGTCTGATCAAAATTCGAGAACCGCGGCTGATTCGAATACTCTCCCGATTTTACATAATCATCATACCACCTGAGCTTTTCCATGACATAAAACAACAGGGCAAACGTATGCTGTGCAACAGTATCCGTTGAGTATCCCTTTACATTCGTCACTGTAATTCCCCTGCTCCTGCAATAATCAAGATCTATATTATCGGTTCCTGTAGCAGTCTCACAAATCAATTTAAGATTTGATGCTTCGGAAAGCGTGCGCTGATCCATAGGCACCTTATTTACAATAATAACCTCCGCATCTTTTACCTTTTCTGCTGTATCATTCAAAACAGACACCGGATACTCCTCAAACGGGCCAAAATCTGCAAACCGGCTTACATCGATATCCACTCCGAGACTGTTGCGTTCCAGCATTACAATCTTCATCTCATTCCTCCATTTCCGCTCCATCCTGCTTTCTCTTCCAAATGCGTATTGCTATTTAAGGGGACAACCCGCCGCCGCAGGTTATCCCCTCTTACTATTACAACCTTTTCAATAACTGCTCTCTCTGCTCCTCGTAACCAGGTTTGCCAAGCAGTGCAAACATATTCTTTTTATAATTTTCAACGCCGGGCTGATTAAATGGATTTACACCAAGCATATATCCGCTTACGCCGCACGCAAACTCAAAGAAATAGAACAACTGACCCAGATAGAATTCATTCGCTTCGGGAATCTTAATCATTGTATTTGGTACATTACCGTCAGTATGTGCAAGTATTGTCCCGTTCATAGCGCTCTTGTTTACAAAATCAACGGTTTTTCCTGACAGATAATTTAAACCGTCAAGATCTACGGGCTCTTCCTGAAGCACAATTTCTTCTCTTGATGTCTCAAGCTCAATTACAGTCTCAAACATAATTCTGGCTCCGTCCTGAATAAACTGCCCCATAGAATGAAGATCTGTTGTAAGATCAACGCTGGCCGGTAAAATTCCTCTCTGATCTTTTCCTTCACTCTCACCATAAAGCTGTTTCCACCACTCAGATACATAATGGATGCTTGGTTCATAATTAGCAAGTATTTCAACACATTTTCCTTTTCTTAAAAGAATATTTCGGATTGCCGCATATTTTACAGCATCATTTTCCGCAAACGGAGCATTGATTGCCACGTCTCTTCCACTTGCCGCGCCTTCCATCAGCTTATCAATATCAGCGCCGCTTACGGCGATCGGAAGAAGACCCACAGCTGTGAGAACAGAGAAACGTCCGCCTACGTCATCAGGAACAACAAAGCTTTCATACCCTTCCTCTGTCGCAAGATTCTTAAGTGATCCTCTCGCTTTGTCAGTTGTTGCATAAATTCTTTTCGCTGCTTCTTCTTTTCCATATTTCTTTTCAAGTTTTTCTTTAAATACACGGAATGCAATTGCAGGCTCCGTCGTCGTACCGGACTTAGAGATCATATTGATAGAGAAATCCCTGTCTCCTACCACATCCATCAAATCTTTAATATAAGTGGAACTGATACTATTGCCCACAAAATAAATTTCAGGTGTTTTTCTCTGATCTTTTGGAATAATATTATAGAAACTATGACGCAGGAACTCGATAGCTGCTCTTGCACCCAAATAAGAACCGCCGATACCAATTACCAGAAGCACTTCCGAATCACTCTGAATTTTTTTCGCTGCTTCCTTAATCCGTGCAAATTCGTCCTTATCATAATTAACAGGGAGATCAATCCATCCAAGAAAATCATTGCCGGCTCCTGTTTTTGACAATAGCAGCTCTTTCGCATCCATTGCCTGACGCTCAATGTTTTTTACTTCATCCTCACTGATAAATGGTGAAACTTTAGAATAATCAAATGTTACCTTTTCACTCATAATTTCCCTCCTTATTTTATATTTTCGTTACCATTTCTAGTTAATTCTAGCAAAAGAAAAGGGTTTAATCAAGATTATTTTACCTTGTTTCCTCTTTCCTATTCGCATTTACTTTGCTATAATTACTTTCAGAAAACATAACGCACGGAAAGGGAGGATTTTATTATGATTTTTATACCAAAAGGAATTTGCGCATCAAAAATTGAGATAGAGCTTAATGAGGAGCAGGATACAATTAAATCCGTTAATTTTACCGGTGGATGCGACGGAAACCATCAGGGAATCTGCCGTCTGGTTGAAGGAATGAAAGTACAGGATGCAATTAACAGACTGACTGGCATCAAATGCGGTCCCAGATCTACATCCTGTCCGGATCAGCTTGCCGTCGCTTTAAGAGAGCTGAAAGAATAACCGCAAGAGAGGATTAGATTGAAAAATTATGCTGATGTATTCATTTTTCAATCGGCAATTTGAGTCAGAGTCTCAAATATGCCTTGACCGCAGTCGGAAATTTGAGATTTCCGACGCGTGTCATCGCAGTAAACTGCTCTGACATGGATAATTAGTGTAAAAAATTTGTGCTTACGCCCAAATTCGCAGGTTGAGCAAGAATAGGGGATTTTTATGAAAAAAATTATATTAACCGGGGGCGGCACTGCCGGACATGTAACGCCAAATCTTGCGCTTGTCCCCCGCCTAAAGGATTTTGGATACACGATCATTTATATTGGCTCTTACGAGGGCATTGAAAAAAGGCTGGCAGAGGAAGCGGGAATTCCTTATTATGGAATATCCTCCGGGAAACTTCGCCGTTATTTTGACTGGAAGAATTTCTCGGATCCTCTGCGTGTGCTAAAGGGATATCAGGAAGCGAAAAAACTGTTAAAAGATCTAAAACCTGATATCGTTTTTTCAAAAGGCGGTTTTGTATCTGTTCCGGTAGTCACAGCTGCAGGCAGAAAAGGAATTCCTGTGATTATTCATGAATCCGATATGACTCCCGGACTTGCAAATAGACTTTCTTTTCCTTCCGCAAGCAAAATATGCTGCACATTTAAGGAAACTCTTAAATGTATTCCTGCTGAAAAGGGAGTGTTTACAGGTTCCCCCATCCGCCGGGATCTTTTATCCGGAAACAAACTTGCTGCATGTAGTTTTACAGGATTTACTGTCAATAAACCTACAATTCTAATTATTGGAGGAAGCCTCGGCGCTGCTGCGATCAACGAATCCATCCGAAAAATTCTTCCTTCATTATTAAAGGATTTTCAGGTGGTTCATATCTGTGGTAAAAACAAAGTAGATCCTACCCTAACCCATCTACATGGCTACGTTCAATATGAATATGTGTCAGAGGAACTTCGTGACATATTCGCCATGACCGATATTATAGTTTCAAGAGCCGGCTCTAATGCGATTTGTGAATTTCTTGCATTGAAAAAACCTGCGCTTCTGATTCCGCTTCCTGCCAATGCAAGCCGCGGAGATCAGATTTTAAATGCCGCATCATTTGAAAAACAGGGGTTCTCGAAAGTACTACAGGAAAATGATATTACGGAAGACATATTGCTTCAGAATATCAGAGAACTTTATGAACATCGTTCCAATTATATTCATGCAATGGAACACGCCGAACAGTCAAATGCGATTGTTACAATTGTGGATTTAATTGAAAAAATATCACAGCATGGGAAACAGGTATAAAAATGACTGATCTTATTAAAAATATACTGATACGAAACAACTATGCAGTTATTTCATCGTCATTGAAGGAATTCACAATTTTTTATCAGTCTCAGGGAGTCAGTGTCAATGTTATTCATGTTGTGAATTACCATAAAGAACTGATCCTGACAAAAGAGCAATATCTTCATATAAAAGAACAGATCATCTCTTTATTTGAGAAAAAAGGATTTTCGGACATTAAGATTTTTACACTGATTCTTACAGAAAATATTGAATCGGCACATGAAATCAATGCAGAGGATCCTTTAAGCTGGATTTACGATACCAAACAAAACAGAATTATCACTTATGAAACGCAGGTACATGATTTTTACGGCATACGCAGATTACTGGAACAGGTCCCGTATACATCCTCGTCGAATATAAAATCAAAACATTCCAGAAAGCTTTCTTTTCTTGAAAACAATCCGGCGCCAATGAATACGGCACTTGTTTTTCTGAATATCATTGTTTTTCTGGGGTTGGAAATCTTCGGTTCCACCTCTGATCTGTCATATATGATTGAGAAAGGCGCTTTATATTTGCCATATCTGATTTACAGACATCAGTATCATCGCCTGTTTACGTGTATGTTTATGCATTTTGGATATACCCATCTTGCCTATAACATGCTTGCTCTTTATCTTTTGGGAGAATATGTGGAACCTGTATCTGGAAAAAGCAGATATTTGATTCTTTATCTTTTAAGTGGTCTCGGGGCAAGCAGTTTCTCACTTATATTTGCACTCTTAAAAGAAGACAGTGTTGTATCTGCTGGGGCAAGCGGCGCTGTTTTTGGGGTTATGGGTGCTCTTCTGTATATTGTCATTCATCACAGGGGACATTTTTATACAATTACACTCCCAAAACTTTTGCTCTTAATCGGATACAGCATCTTTTCCGGCATAACAAGTGCAGAAACTGATAATGCCGCTCATATCGGCGGTTTAATCACAGGGTTTATTTTAGCAGTTTTACTATATAGAGAAAAGGAAGACGCAACATATGAAAGTTAATGTTTATTATGGCGGACGCGGAATCGTCGGTGACCCGACTCTTTTTGTAATTGATAAAATGCAGGAAGTCTTAGAAGAGCTGAATGTCAAAATATCCCGTTATAACCTGTTTGAAGAAAAAAAGAGTATTTCCTCTCTGCCAAATACAATCAATGAAGCGGACGGCATCATCCTTGCTTCTACGGTAGAATGGTATGGAATCGGCGGTTATATGATGGAATTCCTTGACGCATGCTGGCTTTATGGAAACAAAGAAAAAATATCCAAGACCTATATGTGTCCTGTTGTCATGTCTACAACTTATGGCGAAAGAGAGGGGCAGTTAAATCTTTCCGTAGCATGGGAAATCTTAGGCGGCCTCCCCTGCAGCGGCATATGCGGATATATTCAGGACTCTGTTTCATTTGAATTAAACCGTCAGTATATTACTCTGATTGAAAAAAAAGCGGAAAATATGTACCGCAGTATATCACAAAAAATAATAAGTCTTCCCGCAAGTAATAAAGAAGTCCGTAAAATGGTCAGCAAACCTGCTTCCATAGAATTAACACCACAGGAATCGGAGCAGCTCTCGATCTATGTGTCTGATGAAAATTATGTACAGACGCAAAAGGAAGACATTCGTGAACTAACCTCTCAGTTTAAAGATATGATGGGGAGCCTGGGCTCCGAAGACACCTCTCCATTTATTGCTGATTTTAAAAGCCATTTTGTTCCGCAGACAAATTTCCGGTCTACCTATAAATTTATGATACGGGAACAGAAAAAGTCATTAATTATTGATATTCGAAACGATACTCTTGACATTCACTATGGAGATCTCGAAAATCCTTCGGTACTATGCAAATTAAAATCAGAGGTTCTACATGATATTATCGAAGCAAGAATGACATTTCAGCGTGCATTCATGACAGGAGATATGCAGGTCAAAGGTGATTTTAAAATTCTCCGTATGCTTGACCAGGTTTTTAATTTTACACCTAACATAATATAAATATCATAAAGGAGATAATACGCTATGAAAGATGATTGTATTTTCTGTAAACTTGCAAACAATGTTTATCCGACAAACTCTATTTACGAAGATGATCTTTTTAATGTAATCCTTGATGCCGGACCTGCTTCAAAAGGCCATGCTCTTGTTATACCAAAAGAACATTATGCCAACCTCTACGAAATGCCTGACGATTTGCTTCAAAAAGCAATTGTACTCGCTAAGAAAATGGCTGTTCGCATGACAGACAAGTTAAATTGTGATGGATTTAATCTCGTACAGAATAATGGTGAGACAGCCGGACAGACTGTTTTTCATTTCCATATTCATCTGATCCCCCGCTATAAGGAGGGCAGTCCAATGATTCACTGGAATCAGGAAAGTCCATCTCCTGAAGAACTTTCACAAATTAGAGATTTACTGGTCTAAGAATATCATTTCTACTGAAGCCATACATACTTTGTCTAAATGATGAAGACGAACTGTTTCAGTGCCAGTAATCCTGTTTCCATTGACATATGTACCATTTGTGGAATTCAGATCAGAAATATAATAATACCCGGAATCCTCTCTGATTGCTGCATGTACTCTGCTGACCCGGCTATCATTCAGGATTCCGTCTGCTTTTTGAGGAAACTTGCCTATTATAAATGGGTTTTTATTCAAAATAAATCTTCTTTTTTCATCTCCGTCCATTCCCTCAAGTTTTGGTATGCCATAGTTGCTGTCCATACATAAAACCGTTGTTTGTCCCATATATTCCTCTCTGGTTTCCAGTTCCTCTTCCAGATAATTCTCCAGGCATTGCTGATCAGGACAACCGTATTCCTGTTCCGGTAATTTTTTAGTATTTCCGGGAAACCGAATTACCGCGACCATACATAGAACTGCGCATACCATAATTACTGCTCCAATCAAAATAAAATCTTCCTGAGACCAGCCTGCAAATGAAACTATTTCCGGACAGGAAAGCAATACAAAATAGCAGCCTGCTGCCAGCAAAATAATTCCCATACAAAATGCAATTTGAATGGTATAATGCTTGCTGTTTTCCTCTTTATTTTTCCGGCTGTCTTCCGCAAAATAATATTTTTCTTTGTCTTCCACCTTTTCATACGTCACAGCCGTATATGGCACCTCAAGTCCTTCTGTTTCCTCTTTCATCACATATTCTATAAGATTGTCAGGATCATATTCCCCCATGCACACACTTTCGTAATATTGATATGCCAGTTCTTTTGCCCCGCTTTCTCCATGATTCACCTTGTTAATCAAAAACTCCGCTAATTCCTCAAATGTCTCTTTTCCTAACTTCTGATGTGGTAAAAAACACAGGAAAACTTCACCTGTTTCAATATTCATATAGACACATTCCGGACTCAGATAAAGATTTTCCGGCGACAGAAGATATTTGCCAAGTTCCCTGAATACCTTTGCAATCCCACAAAGCAGCTGCACTAATGTCTGTTTATCAAAAAGTTTATGCTCAAACAGAACCTGAATCGATTGCAGAGAATGAATATTATAATAGCAAAACAACTCGCCATTAATGATTCTTACATCTAACGGCAGTAATCCATCTATATGATTATCCTGCATCATCCTTCTTTCATATGTTTCCTTTTCCTCTTCCTTAAATGGCACGATCATATAATTGTAATTCAACTCTCTCTGATAAAAAATTTTTGCCATCGTACTCTTACCACCCCTCCGCTTTCTCTTCTATAACTCTGCATTCCCGGATAAACATAACAGGGTCCGTTCGTTTTGCATATCCGATAACTTCGACCGGAATCCGAATGTTATGAAAAGGTATTGGGAGTTCACTTCTGCACACTACCTCAATTGTATCGGAGGTGATCTTAACTTTGTTCTCAACACTTCCCGATGCAAGAAGTCTTTTATTTAACAGCTCTTTTACATTATTTTCAACAGATTCGTATATGCCTTTCTCCTCAACACCCGGCTGACTTGCCCGCAAAGCAGCTACGTCTGCCGCCGCATTCATTACACATTTATCGTGTACATAAAACATCAGATAAAGAATCATTAAGATCACAAGCATAATCATAGGAAAAATAAAAGATGCTTCTACCGTATAGGACCCGCTTAAACGATATGTTTTCTTCTTCAATTAAACCACCACCATTCCTAAATAAGATAAAAAAAGAAACGGTATAAAAGGCATCTCCCTGTTTCTTTCTGCTTTTTTCAAAACAATCAATCCAACAGCCCACAAAGCCGACAGGAAAAGACCACCTGACAACAATTCAATATTACGGTACAATCCAAGATAAATTCCCGTCACAATCATAAGCCATCCGTCGCCTTCACCTATTTTCCCTCCGGTCAGCCTGCATATGCATAAAACAATAACTCCAGTTCCAATTCCCAATAACTCCTCACCTAAACTGACCGGCTGTCCTATAAAGTAAAAAATGATTCCAATACACCCAAATATAACTAAAATTCTAATAGAAACTTCTCTTCTCTTTGCATCGATGAATGCGCTTATCAAAAGAAATAAAAACAATGCTGATTCTCTTAATCCCATAAATTCCTCCATTCTGATATTTTATATCCCACATGTTTTACACGGACGCCTTTTGCCTGCTTCTGACAGCGGCACAGAATACACATCCCTTTTTAACTTGCTGCAAGTAACACTCTCATGATACCGATCTCCATACTCCGTCAGGTAGACGACTATGCCTGCCTCATCCATACAAAATTCACAATGATAATATTTTCCCCCGTTTTTGTTTCTTTTTGCGGGTAATTCCTGTCGTTTTACTGTCATGATTTTTATATTAAGATGACGGCATCCCCTGTCCTTATGATATATTTCACTGTCTTTTGTAAGAAAAACCAACGCTTCATCGGTTCCTAAATGTTCCGTACGCGAATTGTCATATCCTGTCCATGCCCTGACCCTTGCCCGGTCTACGATCTTAAACCTGCCTGCTCCCAGAAATGCATATGGCAGTTGTACTTCATAGGAAGCAGTCAAATTTATCAAGTCATCTTTTAAAATTTCTGACTTAAAATAGTGGATACCGTGATTTCCTCCACATATAAGGCTATCTGCCTGTTTCTTGTTCTTTAATCCCTTTTGTACCTCACTTCTTACATATGTTTCACTGAATGCCACACTGCCGGCTTTCCCCATACTTCCAGCCTTTATATGCTTCGAAGCATAGCCATACATGGCAAGTTCTTTTGCATTTTGGTGCAGAATAACAGAAATATTGTCTGACAGGCGGACAGACTCACAAACCATTAGTATGGAAAGCATGGCAAAGAGGAACATCGGCAGAATCAAAGCCGCCTCAACCGTAATACTTCCCCTGAAAAGGGACACCCTCCTTTGGGTGTAACAATCGGGATAAAAAGTGGAATACATATCAGAGACATTTGTCCTGTTTTTCTGAAAGAGAGAAGTACATTTGTTAAAATATTGTCCAAAGAAGGGCATCCCTTTTCACCTCTTTTCATATCCATAGCTTCTTTTAATTTTAAATGCATATCCAAATCTGCTGGTAACATTTACTTCTGCTTCCATAAAATCCAGACAGCCATCCATTATAAACTGCCGATTCCCCGCTGTCTTTCTCAGATTCAGTTCAATCACATCCATACACCTGTATACCTTCTGAACCCTGTTCTGAAAGTAAAGAAAAATTTGAAGATAATCTTCATACGACAGACCATTTTCACTGCTCTTTCCATTTCCCAGATGTTCCCTAAAATTACCAATATGTTCAATCGCAAAATTCCAGTCGCCTTTCATTTTTAATAAAGGAACTTTTCCGCCACTCAAAAGCACCCGAATATCCACAATGCTTTCCACAAACGCCCATGAAAACAACAATGTATATTTAATAAACTCTGTCAACAACGGCGCTCCGCAAGCTGCTGCAATCACCGCTGCCAAAGCTTCCGCTTCCGCCTGTTTTTCACCGTCACGGAATAAAAAAATCACATTTGATGCCTCCCTGATCCTGATCAGTTTATTTACAACCAGCTTCAGGTTTTCAGAATCTGAATTTTTCCCACAAAGAATGTACTCTATTTCATATTCAAGCGCCTCATGATGAAATGGCTTTGTATATGAAGAATATTTTTTCTCTATGTATTTTCCAAATAACATTTCATTTAAAGGTGAATTTAAGGTTTCTCCGTCATATAAAACACTGTTCCCTTCCTGAAGTTCTCTGTGAGATGCCAGATCGGATACTGAAAATTTCTTATCCGACACAGTCATCCCCTCCTGCATCACCAGCTCAAAGAAACCGCTTCTTGAATGATTTACATCATCCGCCGGGTTCTCTATATCTATCGCTCGGCCTTCGTTGGCGTCCTCTGACGAGGCTTTCCTTTCATAAAGACGTTCTTCAGATCGCTTTCTTTCATTATCGATATTTCTGCCTTCTACTCCGCAGCTTTGATAATTATGTATATGTTTTCTTAATTTATTTATAATACTGATGCCATATACATCTTTCATATAATGGACTGCCTGTTTTTTGAAACTATCACCCTGATAATCTGTGGCAAGTGAAAATTCTATAACATCTGCACGCTCTGCCATTAACCCGGTAAAATCCGCCGCGCCAAACACCGCAGGGTCGTTTTGTACCCTTAAATTATGATTCATATAATCTCTTAAATGTTCTGCCGCATTAAATGGGCCTGATATACCACTTCCGTACGAAGTATCAATGAAGTAGAGATCGTATTGGTTTAACAGTTCTCTGTTATATTCAGCAAATACAGAATACAATCCCATGTCCATAGCGCTTTCCAATTTTAATCGCATGCCTGCCACTCTCACACTCTCAATCCCTGCAAACAGAACAGAAAGAATAAGACATAATATCAGGCTTAAAAAAACCGTAATTTGACCTCTCTTCATTGACAAACCTCCACTTTATACAGTATTGCTTTGCTTTGTAATCTTTTCAAAAATGTTCTTTACAATTTTTGTTAAATTATCACGGAACAAAATTACAATACCAATCAAGACCACAAGAATCAGTATCATCTCAACTGTACCAATTCCATCTTCTTCTCTTATAAAATTTTTTATTTTCTCTGCCATTATTCTTCACCCCCTTTCACCATACTAAATGGAAAATGACATAAATGCCGGAACAATAATTATCACAAGTACAACAATCAGCATCAGTCCCATCGGAAGCAGAAGTTTTGTTCCGGCTTCTTCTCCAAGTTTCTTTGCGAGATTTTTTCTGTCCTCAAAAGCCTCTTTTTCTTCTGCCTCAAGCATAAGCAATAATCCTGTACTGCCTTTTTTCAGATTTTGCGATAAAAGCGCTGAAAATTTTAAATACTCGCGTACCTTACATCGATTTCCAAATCTTATGTAAGCATCCCCTTCTGAAATTCCACTCTTCATCTCTCTGACAGTCAGAAGCATCTCTTCATAGGCAAATTGTTTCCTATGCTGTTTCTCCTCATAGTCTGCTGAAATCTTACAGAAAGCAGCACGAAGGGTCATTCCCGCACCAACCAGAAGCATCATCTTACTCACAATTTCCGGATAATCCTTTTTCATCTGCAATTCTCTTTCCTTTACTTCCTTGCTTAGATCATTGTCTTTTCCAAGATAAATCAGAAATGAAGCTGCAATAAAAAGCACAAACAAATAGAAACCATTCTCTGATTTATGTACTTTATAGGAAAGCGGCGTTCCGGCATATTGTTTTGGCAAAACCATTTCAGGATACTCTTCGCTCGATTTCTCATTCGCTAAAACCATTTCCTCCAGTTTCTTTTGAAAAAGTTCCTTCTCTGTATATGGTTTTGGATATACACAGATCAAAAACTGATGCTCCATCTGTCTGTCGTAGTACTCAAGAACCGCTGTAATCTTTACAATTGTCCCGTCTGCGTCCGTATTTTCTTCCTGAATCATTCCATTTCCGCTAATGACAGAATAGTTATCTGTTTTCCAGGAAATACCTACCGGATACCCTTCCAGGCGTTCCACAAAGTTCAGATCATGCTGAATCTTCTTAAGAGAACTATTCTCACCTAACACTGCCTGCTCCAGCTTCGGTACCATCTCCTCAAAAGCAAGATCTGTCTCCTCCTCTGTCCATTTACGCTCTCCCACCGTAATGGTAAAATCTCTTTTCAGTGTCTGGTCCCCGGAATAAATATCTACCTCCAACACCCTTTCACCGCCTCCGGCAGGATTTCTTGGAATGAAAAAATGATTATAGATATCTGATTGAAAATAGGTATGGACTGTAAGAAAAAATGCCAGTGTATTTCCAATAAAAATTATGAAAAGCATAAGTCCTATTTTTTCGGTATAATAGATTTCCCGTACTTTCCGAATATCTTCAAGAGGATATAAGATCTGCATTTTGCTTATAATATTACTATTTTTATCAGGTTTTCTTTTCCGGCAGATTCTATTTGCCATCTTCCAGAAAGGAATGTAAAACTTAAATTTTGGTTTTTGGGGGAGAGTCACAGAAAAGGTACAGAAAATCCCAAACAGAAATAATATGAAAATAAATATATGTACCGCAATCATTCCTACACCTCTATCGAAACTATTTTTTGCGCCAGAAGAAATGCCACGCCATATACTGAGAGACAAACAGTCATAACCAAAATTCCGGCCATGCTTCCATACATGATGTCAAGAAATCCCGGAGAGCTGCAATTGATATAGAAAATAATCAGAAATGGAACTGTATTCATAATTTTTTGCTCTATTTTCTTTGCGCTCATAAGAGTATCTATTTCCCGTTTTACTTCTATTTTCCCGCTTATATGATCGGATGCTTTTCGTATAATTGCATTCAAATCACCACCGCTTCGTTTGGCTGTCACAAATACATCTGTAAAATCCATAATATCCTCCAAACCACTTCGTTCGGAAAAATCATATAAAATATTTTCCAACGTTTCATTTGATGCAAGCCTTCCGGTCAGAAGCCGCAGCTCTCTTACAATCATTCCCTTCTTACCATAAAGGACTTCCATATCCTGATACGCCTCACAAAACGCATTTTCTATAGAATAGCCTGAGCGAAGAGAAGCGCTTACGGATAAAATAGCGTCTCTGAATTGCAGACTCAATTCACTTTTTCTTTTACTGCACAACTCCTCCTTTTTCTTTTTCATAAATATGTATAAGAACGGCAACAACATAAGAAAGGCGACATACGACCGGTAAAAAATGTATGCGATTCCATAAATACCACAACATCCTGTCACAAAATAAAAGATAATCTCTTTTCTCTGAAACTGATATATGTTATAATTCACCTTCGTCAATAGGAATACCCTCCTTTAAAAGTTTTTCGATATGTTTTAAAGTATTTTTTCTGTTTAAAACACCCTCTACTTTTTCTGATCTGCACTCTGTCTCTTCAAACAGAAACAGAGGCGCTAACGAAATTTCTCCGTCCTTATAATCAAGTACTTCCACAATCTCCAATACCTTTCTGCTTTTATCACGCATCCTCCCAAGATGTATAATTATATCAATTGCGGATGCAATCTGACGGCGTATTGCAGGAAGCGGAATTTCCATTCCCATCAGTACCATTGTTTCCAGTCTGCTAATCATATCAGCCGCGCTGTTTGCATGTCCTGTGCTTAAACTCCCATCATGACCGGTCAAAAAAGCGCTCATTAAATCAACAGCGGCACTGTCTCTTACCTCCCCGACAATCACACGGTCCGGACGCATACGAAGACTTGATTTTATTAAATCCCGTATCGTAATTTCTCTGCATCCTTCCATATTTGCATTTCTCGTTTCCATTCTTACAAGATTGGAAATTCCCTGCAATTGTAACTCTGCACTGTCTTCAATTGTAATAACTCTTTCATCCCCGGGAATATAATTTGACAAAGCATTCAGAAAAGTAGTCTTACCGGAACCGGTTCCACCGGAAATAAAAATATTATAGCCTGCCTTTACAAGCTTCTCGAGAAATTTTGATACCTCCAAACTAACAGTGCCAAGTTTGATTAAATCCGTCATATCAATCGGTTTATCCGGAAATCGCCGAATCGTCAGAATCGGGCCATTTAATGCAACAGGACTTAATACTACATTTACACGGGAACCGTTTTCAAGCCTTGCATCCACAATTGGAGAAGCTTCATTTACAACACGGTTACTTTTGGCTACGATCTGTTGTATAACATCCAGAAGTTTTTCTTTTGACTCAAATCGATATTCCCAGCAAAATAATGTTCCCTTGCGCTCTATAAAAATATTCTCAGTGCCATTTACCATGATTTCGGTGATATCACTGTCATCCACAAGTTCCTGTAGTAGATCCAGCTTACGTATAGAATAAAATAATTCCTGCTTAAGACGCCTTTTTTCTTCAAGACTTATATAGATTGATCTGGTTTTTCGAAGAATGCATTCATCAATAATGTCTTCTATTTCCTCATCCGGCACTTCTCTTGAAAGATCTATTTTTTTATAGATTTCCTCCTTCATCCTCTGTCTTAGTTCCGGAATCTTACAGCTCATCGCCATCTCCTCCTGCTAAAATCTTTCTAACGTATTTGCCAAGATCACCATAAACCATATTTTCAAACCCATATTCAATTCCTTTCAAATATGAAAAACTTAATCTGACGGTTTTCTCAAGTATGTCTTCATATTCCATGATGCGCAGCAATGCCTCATATTGTTCCATTTTTGCATAAGAAACAGCATCATCTTTGACAGGCGTGTATATTTTTTTACACTCTCTTAAGATATTAAAAAGTCCGTCCACAGCTTCACCAAGATCAAGGATAATTATTTCATAATCACAGCTTCGCAGTTCATCAAAAAAATCAAACCACTGATCTTCTGTAATATGGCGGATATCCATTGGAGATAAGGTCGGGGGAATATAATCAAGTTCGCCGATATTTTGCACAATACTTGCAAGTTTCCATATAAAGTTTTTACGATTTTGGGAAATATAATATAGGAGATCAGACATATCAGACATATAAATCGTTTTCATCAGCGTATTAAAACCAGAATATTCTTCCAGATTAATATACAGAACTCTGTGTTCTTTCGCGAGTATCTGTCCAAGTGTAATTGCAAAAGATGTCTTCAAAGCACGCTTTACAGGGGAGTAAACTCCTATCATTTCTATCTTGTTATGATTATGATTTCTGATATAGACAGGCTGCTTTGCTTCCGCATAATAACACATTACTTCACGTAGTATATTTTCAGATGCCTGGTATTTATATATGCAGCGAAATCCATATTCCTCCGTCTCTTCTTTTTCCTCGGATAAAACAAAAATTTGTTCAACATTCAGATCTTTCATCTCCTCACAAACTGCCTTTTCTGAAACAAGAAGAATATCAATATGGTTATGCATTCCATAATCCATCAGTTTTTCCACCAATGTATAAGCCTGAACCTCAAACGGGACTCCTTTTTGCACTTTTAAATACTCCATAAGTTTCAATGCATATTTTTCTTCAAGATCACAGACTGCTAAAATATATTTTTTCAATTTCTATACCTCCTTCTACGCTATAGAAACACTGGTCCTGCATAAATACCAGAAAATACCGAGAAATATGGGCACCGCCATTGGGATTTTATGAAATTTATGAAATGCATTTTGTCGTTCTCTGAACAGGATGAGCAGATAACAGACAAACGAGAATCCCCCTGTAAAAACTAAAATGGGAATAAGACATTTGATACAATCAAAAGCACCTAAAAAACTTCCTGCTACAGACATTAACTTTACATCGCCTGCACCAATCATTTTACAACCATACAGAAAAAGAAAAAAAACAGATGGTACAAAAATTCCTGATACACTGAGTATAAGACCAAACGTTCCATCTCTGACAATACGGCATAGAATACCTGACGTTATACCATACACAATCATTCTGTTCGGTATTTTATTCGTCTTCACGTCTATTCCGGCAACTGTCAGTAAAATAATCAACAATACGATATACATGCCGTATAAACTCCTGTTCCTCTGATTAAATTGTAATATAATTCTGGGTAACTTGTCCGATATGGACTTGATTTGTAAGATGAATTATAATTCTAAATTTCAAGTTTGTCTATAGTTTTTTCGAAAAAACTACAGGTTTGTGTAATATTTACAAAAATTTGAGCGCCATAATCCCATAAAGCAGCGCAACCCCAGGAAATCCAAGTATTCCGCATGTCAAACCACTTAAGAAATTAATTCCAACCATAATTCTTTCCATGTGAAAATAAGCACATGCTTCATTACAAAAATATATGCTGATTAGTCCTAATGCGGCACGAATCAAAAAAGAAACCACGAAATCTCCAAACTTTTTCATTCGTCCGATAAAAATAACCAGCATACATACAATAATTAAAATTCCAACTGCATACATATCATCCATAAAATAACATATCCTTTCCTCCCAGATATGTTATTTTATGAATCAATCTTCTGCTCTATGCACGAAAACCTCTTGTATTCCAATCGGTTGATACATTATTTTCAACCAGATCATTTTTTCCATAAGTAAGTCCGGCATAAACGGTCTGTACATTCTCCATAACTGCTTTTCTTACATCCTGTTTACTGACCTCCTGAAACGCCGGAAGCAGTTCGCGAAAAATATATTTGGCATTCTTCAGATGTTCTTCTTTCTTATTTACAGAAAATTTTGCAATTTCTCTATTCGCATATGTATACAACTCCATAAGCCGCATAGCAATTTCCTGCGTAAAATCCAATGATTCCATCAGAGCAGATATACATTTCTGAATATGGGACACTGCACTTTTTAATTCATCTCTCTGATTTTCATGAAGCGCAGTTTCCGCATCTTCAAAATAATTCAATGCTATTTCATACGTAATTACAATAATCTCCGTTGGATTCGCCTGAGATATTCTGAGAGTAAATTCCTTTTTACTTTCACCTGTCACTATAACACCCATGCCTTTCCATAGTTGATATCACCCAGCCATAACCTATTATTGCAACAGCTGAAGCGCCTTCTGAGGATATTCATTTGCCTGTGCAAGCATTGTTGTTCCTGCCTGCTGCATTACCTGAAGCCTCGTATATTCTGTCATCTCCTCAGCCATATCGGTATCTACAATACGTGAAAAAGAACCTGTCAGGTTTTCTTCCGTGATATCAAGGCTTGCAATAATATGATCCAGACGATTCTGGTATGCTCCGAGTTTTGCACGAATTGAATTCGTATAAGTTAACGCATAATCAATCCTTTTAATAGATTCTCTTGCACTTTCCTGCGTTGTACAGTCAAGGTTATCTATACCCGCTTTTTCCAGAGAGATCTCAGGAATGGAAACTTCCAGAATCTGTCCCTCATTCGCGCCGATCTGGAGCCGCATTGCCCCCATCCCTGTTAAATCAACTTCCACGGGAATAAGAGTAGTATCAGGCAGAAGATTCGGAATCATTGTAGCGCCTGTAGGGTCATTTGGATCAGGAATAGTCGGATTTGCTTTATCAACAAAAGCTTCCTTTGATATCTTTAAATGCAGTTCTGTTCCGTCATTCGACTTAATAATCATATGTTCACCGTCCTCACAGGTAACAGTTGCATTATTCGTAAGCTTTCTTAAGCCCGGGTCTGTCGAATCTATTGTGTAACTGGCATAAAAACCATCTTCATTCACCAAATTGCCGTCTTCATCCGCTGTAGGTTTGATACTAAATGTATATTTTCCTAATTTTGTATCATCATTATAATACTGGCACTTGATGTCAATATTGTTCGTGTATCCCTTATTTTCGAAGCTTCCGTCAAGCAGCGCCATTGTGTTAAAATCTGTCTCCTTCGCTGTTCTGTCAATCTCTTCTGTAAGCGAATCCACCTCACTCTGCACCGCCTTACGGTCATTTTCCGACATAGTTCCGGTCGCTGCATGTATCGCAAGCTCATTCAGACGCTGTATCATACCCTGAATCTCTGCAACGGCGCCCTCTGTAGTCTCTATAACTGAAATTCCGTTATTTGCATTATCATTTGCTTTTTCCAATGCTTTCAACTGAGCGCGCATATAACTGGAAACAGCATATCCGGCCGGGTCGTCTTTTGCCGCATTCAATTTATAACCGGATGAAAGTCTCTCGGTAGATGACTGAAGAGACAATTCACTCCTCATAAGATAATTTCCCGCTATCACAGCTGTCATATTACTATTAATTTTCATTCTCTGCACCTTCCTTTTCCATACTTATATTTCTACGAACTGCATGAATAAACTGTTTCGCAATACCGTACAAATCTCTTGTGTCCACCTTACTGTCATTCTTATAATCATCATCAATCGATTTATTGATATCAAGAGACGAACTGATGCTTACCATAACAGGCTTTGCATCCCTTCCTTCATGTTCAAAGAAATCCGCCATCTCTTCCTTCACCTGATTTAAGAATGTCAGGCTTTCCTCTTTGCTTCCGATAATGTATCCGTCAATCTGACCATTGGTTATTGAGAATTCGGCAGCAATTTTTCCATGTGTTTCCGTCTGCATGGAAGCTTCCACTTTTTTATCTCCGTCTCCATGACGTATGGTAAGACGAATCGAAGTATATCCATCCTCTGTCTCTACCGGCACTTCATACTTTTCTTCCGAAGATAATGATTTCGTGAGAGATAACTCTTTGCAGAGAAGATTCAGCTGTCTTACATCAAGCAATGTCGGATTTTCCATATCAAGCGATTTTGACAGTACCTCCTCGGCTTTTTCCGCAAGCGCTTCATATGCCTGTCCCGCACTCTCTGCATTATCCATATTTTCATACAGATTTTCAAGCTGCTCTGTAAGCTCTTCACTTTTACCGGTTTCCTCTGCCTTTTCAAACAGATTTTTAAACATGCTTCCTCTGAAATTCATTAAAATATTCTGAGAAAGTACATTATCCACAGTCACAGGCTGGTCAAAACGGAGAAGCTCTTCAATAACCTGGGTTTCCGTTTCTGCTGCCGCCTGAATATCCTTCTTTATCTCTTCATAGTATTCATTTTTCGTATTTTGATCGGAGAGGAAATCATCCATCTCATGAAAAGCGCTTTCAATCTGTTCCGTAATGCTCGCTCCGTTCCATGACACCGGATCTATCCCGCCAAAATTATGATCTACGGAAATATCCATCCCTGTTTTTTTGCTGCTTCTTATAGCAGATAAAAGATTTTTGAGACTCAGCGCATTTTCTTGGTTTACCACACTTCCAATCGCAGCCCCATCCGTATTCTCAATCTGATGAAGAAGCCTGTAAATTCCTATGTAAGATTCCTTTTCTTCCTCTGTAATCTGATTGTTTTTTTCAAGTTTGAACAGGAATTCACTGTATTTTTCGGTTTGTTCTACCACTGTGTCCGAATACTCGGATATCTTACGATTCAGGCTTTCAACATCCATTTTAAGAGGATTCACACCATCACGAATCAGATTTAATGTCATCTGAGGCGTCATCTTGTCAAGGAGCTCATTCACTGCATGATCTGCCTCTTTCACTCTCTGAACGTTCTCCGGTGTAATCTCCATGCTGTTATATCCCAGTATACGTACGGCACGCTGATTCTCAGGTGTCTTCGACAATCCCATATCTTCAAGGATATCATCCACATTACGAAATGCTTTACGAATGGAATCCCCCAGATCTTTGCGCACTTCCGTGCGGAGCGCTTCATATGACTGATTTGCTTTGTCATATTCTGACTTTAATCTGCTTCCTTCAACGTATATATCATCTAAGGTAAAGGTATCTGTTGTCCTTACTTTTCCGAGAACCGCTGCCGGATACGCCGCAAGCGCCGAAGTCTTATGCTGCGTTTCCTTATACAGGGCGATCTTCTCGTCTGCATGATCAACGCCTCTTCCCATTAAAGCATGATAAAATTGTTGTTCTACTGCTTTTAATTCTTCAACAAGTTCTGATAATTCAGCAGTTTCAATCGAATAGCCGCTCTTTAATAACTTGAGATTCGCCTCAGTTGTCATAAGAAGTCTTGTTTCTTCAAGAAATCTTTTCGCGGCCGTTTCGTCATAAGATTGCTGTAGATTCTGTTTATTTTCTTTATGATTATTCTCTTTTTGAAGAAGATTTTCAATCGTCAGATCTCTTCCGGACTTTACAACATCTTCAACCTGTTCATCCGTAATCTCTTTTACCGCATCAACGATTTCCTGTGCTTTTTGTATTGTACTTTTATCAAAATCAAGCGCTGCACTTTTTGCATCTTTTCCATTTGAGATTGCATCCGCCACAGCATCCATACACCGATCTGTATCCACCGGAAATGAAATACCGGAAATGTTATGAAGAAGATTCAGGGATTCCTTTGTCAGAGGAACTCCTTTCTCAATCAGCCATCCTGCTTCCTTCATCGTATCCTCCGATACGACAAGTCCTGCTTCCTCAATAATTTTCTTCATTTGCGGCTCAATCTGCTCCCAGTCAATCGCTTCCGCTTTCTTTGCATAATAACCGGCTCCATTTACCGCAAAATAACCTCTCGGCTGTGCATTGCTGTTATTTCCGGAACTGAATTGTGCAAAATACAGATTCTCAATTGTAGGAGGCATCTGATTTTCCACCATATATTTTATAGCGCCTTCTGACAGATGCTCCACATCTTTTATCAGATCAATCGCTTCCTTTGACTGCTCAACATTTCGCTGCGTAACTGGCAGATCATTCTCCTTCAGCTTTCTTTCAATCGCTGCTGCCTGCCCCGTATCACCGGTAACGTTCCGAAGATCCTCTGAATCAAGCGTATCTGTATATCCGGCAATATCCACACCTGCCTGCACTAAAGAAGCCTTTATTTTGTCTGTGATCGTGACGGCGTCCTCAACCGGTATCTTGCGTGGGTCTACACCATCTTCCATCATTTTCGCCAGATCTTCTGCGGACAAAGAATTAGACATTACCGCTAAATAGTTATGCTGAAGGGCAACATCCTGCTGCCCTATTTCCTGCATGCATTCCTCCAGAGTCTTTCCATGACTCTGCTTCTGTCCGAGGCCATATGCTGCGTTATCCATAACTATGCCGGAAATGTCCATTTGATATCCGCTGTTGTCCGATTTTTGAACCGCTGCGGAATGAGTCTCTTTTCCATATACTTCTCTGTCTGCATTAGTTGTCTGATTTAAATAGCTAAAGTCTATTCTCATATTCTTTTCTCCGACATTCTAATGAGTTTTTTCTGACATATATTTCGGATAAAATGACAGATTCCTTAATACTCATGTAGAAAATCAGGTGCCGAAATCCTCTAAACCAGAATTCAGGCACCCTTTTTCTCTTAATTATTGATTAAAATTTCAGTACAACTGCTCCATACGGAGGAAGTTCAAATCCAATCGAATATGGCTGTCCATCCCACGGAATTTTCTCCGCTTTATAGGATTTTTCAAACTCCTTTCCGTTCCCGCCAAATCTTTTTTCATCACTGTTTAACATCACTTTATATTTTTTCTTTAATTCAGGAACGCCTACCCTGTAATCCGTACGTTCCATCGGCGTGAAATTCAATACAAAAAGCAGATTATTCTTTTCCGCTGAATCCTTTCGAATAAAACTGTATATACTCTTCTCCGTATCATCCGCATTAATCCACTGGAATCCGTCATAACTGCGGTCAAGCTCATAAAGACATGGATATTTATTATAAAGCTTTAAAAGCTCCGCAACATACTCTTTCATTCCACAGTGAAGATCATTCTCCAGAAGATACCAGTCAAGTTCCCTTGCTTCACTCCACTCTCTTTCCTGCGCAAAATCCTGTCCCATAAATAAAAGTTTCTTACCGCTGTGGCCAAACATATACGTATATCCAACACGAAGATTTGCAAACTTATCCCACTCATAGCCCGGCATTTTATTCAGCATAGAACATTTTAAATGTACAACTTCATCATGAGAAAGCACAAGAATATAGCTCTCCGCCGAATTGTAGCTCATGGCAAATGTCATTTTATAATGATTATCTTTTCTAAAATACGGATCTAATTTCATGTAATCGCAAAAATCATGCATCCATCCCATATTCCACTTAAATGAAAATCCCAGACCATCATTTTCAGGCGTGTCTGTAACTTTCGGCCATGCAGTCGATTCTTCCGCAATCATGATGCTTCCCGGAAACTTACCAAGCACTACGGAATTCAAATGTTTGAAAAATTCAATTGCTTCAAGATTCTTATTCCCGCCATATTTATTTGCAATCCACTGTCCGCTTTCTTTTCCATAATCAAGATACAGCATGGAAGCCACTGCATCCACACGCAGACCGTCAATATGAAATTCTTCCATCCAGAATATCGCATTTGCAATCAGGAAATTCTTTACTTCATTTTTACCGTAATCAAAGATCTTTGTTCCCCAGTCAGGATGCTCGCCTTTTTTCGGGTCCGCATATTCAAATAAAGGAGCTCCGTCAAACTCCGCAAGCCCATGCGCATCTTTCGGAAAATGAGCCGGAACCCAGTCGAGGATTACTCCTACATTATTCTTATGCAGCGTGTCCACAAGGTACATAAAATCTTCCGGAGTTCCATAACGGGAAGTTGGTGCATAATAACCGGTTACCTGATATCCCCATGAACCATCAAACGGATGCTCCGCAATTCCGATTAATTCCACATGTGTATACTTCATTTCTTTTAAATAAGAAACAAGACGGTCCGTAAACTCTCTGTAAGTATAAAATCCTTCGTTTCTCCCATCAGGATGCCGCATCCAGGAACCAATATGCACTTCATAAACTGCCATAGGTTCCTTCTTCAGGTCCTTTGTCTTACGCTCTTCCATCCATTTACTGTCAGACCATTTATACTGGGTAATATCTGTTGTCATTGATGCATTTCCGGGACGCATCTCAGAGTAATTTGCAAAAGGATCCGCCTTATAAAGCTCACGTCCGTCCTGTGTCAAAATATAATATTTGTACATAACATTCATGCCGACGTCAGGAACAAATAACTGATAAATTCCGAGAGGCTCCAGACGCTCCATCGGATGACTCTCCTTATTCCACCCGTTAAATTCACCAATCACGCATACCTTCGCAGCATGAGGCGCCCATACTGCAAAATAAATTCCCTTCTTGCCCTCCTCGACGGATAAATGCGCACCTAATTTCCTGTAAATCTCATAATGAATTCCCTGACCAAAAAGATACTGATCCATCTCGGAAATAAATACACGTCCTTCTGATACTACTTTTGAATCTCCCATATCCTTCCCTTACTCCTTTCACTTTATCATTTTTAATTTCTGATAAAATCTTTTTCTCTCAATATAATAAGATCATCATCATCATATCGCTTTGCAAATAAAATATCCATCAGATGATTCATATTCTTTTTGTCTACATGTTTGATTGCTTCATCCATAATTTCCTCCACTTCACGTATTGTCACAAAATGATCTGCTGTCTGCATCTCATCAATTCGAGTATAAAGTGCAAGAATTCCCATCTCATCAATCGTATATTCCCTTTCATGCGCATATTCTTTTGCATGGTTCACAAGATCGTCATTCGTAAATGTTGGAATATTAACATTGACTGTAAACATCTTATCAAAATATTTTCTTAATTTCTGTAACTTCTTGATTCCGGATTTATGATCTTCAATAATGAAAAGCAGTCTTGCCTCCGGATGATTGATACACTTGGCAATCGCATCCAGAGTATTTACCGTAAGATCACCTGCCTTTTCAATTATCAGAGCGCCATCTCTGAGTGTTTCAATTGATTTTGAAATATCCTTCGTATTTAAAATCTCTCCTGATATTTTTGCAACCCTTCCGAGAAAATGAATGTTGGTCTGTTGGACGGCCTTCACCAGGGCAACTGCCATCCTGACTCTTGCTGAGGCTTCATTTCCTGTTACAATAATATTTCCCGTGACTGCAACCATACGTGCATTATCAATTGCGGCATTAATCTGTCCCTTTACGCCGGACATTTCAAGAAATTCACTAAAATATTGCTCAAGAATTTCTTCCCTGTCCGGTTCTTCCGGATATTCTGATTCATCAATGAATTCATCCGCTTCCGGCTCCTCCTCACAGACTTCTTCCTGTTCATCGGATTCCTCCGCTTCCTCCTCAGTCTCTTCAAATAAAATTTCTTCCTGAACAGGAGTACCCGCTTCCTCCTCAAAATCATCGGCAACAGGTTCAGCTATTTCCGGAAGCTCAACCGTTTCCTCCTCTCTCGGCACAAAATTTTTTTCAATTCCGGGAAGAACACCTACAAACTGACTCATAATATCACTTGTCTGTTCCAACGACTTTTTCTTTGCTTCCATAATGCGGCGCTGGTCATTTTCTTTCTTCATTCTGTCCCATTCCGCCATTACATCAGCAATATCCATTTGCCCTGTAATTTGTTTTTCAACAACCTCCGGTTCCGGTACAACCAGTCTGATCTGCCCATCATATTCCTGGGAAAGAATATGATCAAACTCTCCTGTCGACGGAATCTCCTCAAAAGATGTCTCTTTTGATACGGACAATTCAGGTTCCGGTTCTTCCTCCTCATGAGCCTCACTCAAAACATCATTCTCAGGTTCTTCGACAGGAAGCGGAATCTCTTCCGGCAGTATCTCCTGAACGGACTCAGGTTCTTCAGGATATTGATATTCTTCCTGATCCGGTACCTCCTGAAGACGAACTCCCTGCTGTTCGGATTCCTCAAAAAGTTCATGTATACTCTTCGAAAGCTCTTCCTGAAGATTTATTGTACTGTACTTGCCCATATTCACAGGGCGGACCTGTATTTCTTCTTCTATCATTTTCGCAGGAATTTCTGTTGTTGGTTCTTGTGAAACTCCTACCGACGTAATCTGTATTGGAAAATCCTGATCATTTACAGGCGTTTCATCAGATACTTCATTAAAAAACTCTTCTCCCTGTCCGATTCCATTCTGCTGATTAAACTTTTCCTGCTGCACCTCACTTAAAGGCTCATGCAGCATTTTAAGTTCCATTGCTTTCTGCACATACTTACCTTCTCCAAACCATAGAATCAGATCATTGCATTCCTCAACACAACGCGCAGCAAGACCAACCCTATGATATAAATAAGCTAATTCGTATGCCCACTTTTCACGATAATCTTTTTCTTTAAATTCCTCCAAAACAGCAATACGCTCATCAATACTGACTTCCTGGGCCTCATAAAGCTTGTATTGAAGTATATATCTTCCACTGTCTTTCGGCGCGATCTGAAGAAATTCTTTATAATATTCCACAGCCTGTACAAATTCACCCATTTTTATAGATAACTCACAGAGAGCATATACAATTGTTCTGCCTCCGGGATATCTCTCATACGCTAATAAAAGAATATCTCTGCTTTCTTCATATTTTCTGTTAATCTTATATATTTCACTTACCGTACAAAGCATGGATATACTCTTAACTCTTCTCCAGTCAACCGTATCCGCAACCTTCATTGCCTCTACATATTCTTTCTTTCCAAGTAACGACTTAATCTGCTCCGCACGAACCTTATATTCGTATTTATCCACAGGTATCCACCTCTATTATTCAAATGCGTTTACACTTTGTCATTAGTCTACCATAACTACCAATCAATGTCAAAATACTGCTGCGTTATATTTCTTTTGCCAAATAATCGGTAAATTCTGCGAATTCCTGCAAAGTAAACGCTTCTCCGCGAACCGTATCCGGTTTATTCAATTTCGAAATTGCCGCAATAATCTGTTCTTTGTCAAAGGAAAGATCAGAAGAATTCCTGAGTCCATTCACAAGCGTCTTACGCCTCTGATTAAATGATGCACGGATAATACGAAACAGAAGTTCCTCGTCCTTTACCTTTACCGGAGGCTCTTTAAAACGTGTCAGCTTTATAACTGCCGAACCTATTTTTGGACGCGGCATAAAACAGTTTGGAGGAACATTAGCAACGAGATAAGGTTCCGAATAATACTGTACCGCAAGAGACAAAGCGCCATAATCTTTGTTTCCCGGCTGCGCAGCCATGCGCAGCGCAACTTCCTTTTGAACCATAATTGTTATACTTTCAATCGGAACATGCTTCTCAAAAAGCTCCATAATAATCGGCGTTGTAATATAATAAGGTAAATTAGCCACTACCTTGATTGGTTTTCCATTATTTTCTTCTTCCACAAGACGGTTTAAATCCAGTTTAAGAATATCCCCATGAATCACTGAAACATTATTATATTCACTCAAAGTATCTTTTAAAATCGGAATCAATGAATCATCTATTTCAACCGCCATAACCTTCCCTGCATTTTCACACAAATACTGCGTCATTGTGCCGATACCCGGACCAATTTCCAATACAAAATCAGTCTTTGTAATTTCAGCAGCCCTAATAATCTTATCAAGAACATGTACATCAATCAAAAAATTCTGACCAAACTTTTTTTGAAAGTGAAACTCATACTTTTGTAAAATCTCTATTGTGTTTTTTGGATTTCCAAGAACCGCCATTTAAGCAACCATACCTTTCTTTACGGATTCATACGATACAAATGCAAGGCATTTTCATACGTGTGTTGATATACTTCTTCCACTGTCGTATGTTTAACAGAAGCTATTTCCTCTGCAATATACGGAAGATTAAGCGAAGAATTTCTCTTTCCCCGGTTTGGCACAGGGGCCAGATACGGACAGTCCGTTTCAAGAACGATTCTGTCGATTGGAAGATATTCTACAACTTCTCTCAGCTTCCTTGCATTGGAAAATGTTATCACTCCCCCTATTCCGAAATAAAATCCCATATTCAGAAAATCACGTGCCATTTCTCTTGAATAAGAATAGCAATGAATCACTCCTCCGATCTGCTCCGCATGATTTTCTTTCAAAATATCATAGGTATCTTTTGCCGCATCCCGGCTGTGAATAACAACAGGAAGGGAAACCTGCCGCGCCATCAACAACTGTCTTACAAACCATTGCTTCTGAATGGACGGTTCAGGCGTATTCCAATAATAATCAAGTCCGATTTCTCCTATTGCTACGATTTTGGAATTCCTGCATTTACGTTCTATTTCATTAAGCGCCTGTTCCGTTAATTCACCGCATTCACTTGGATGAATACCCAGCGCACCATATATAAAATCATATTCCTGCGTAAGCAGCAATGTCTTCTCCACACTCTTCATACTGGAAGATACATTTACCACTCTGTCAATTCCAGCCGATAAAAGTGTTTCAAAAAGCTCTTTGCGGTCCCCATCAAATTTTTCATCATCATAATGCGAATGTGTATCAAAAATCATTTTCAGAATTTACTCCTCTCTCAGTTATACACGAATCAATTATACTGACTAAAATTAAAATTCTCAATAAAAATAAAAAAATATTAAAAAAACTATTGCATTATTTATAATCATATAATATAATAACTCTTGCATTGTTAATGCGCTTGCGCCTCTAGCTCAGCTGGCAGAGCACCTGACTCTTAATCAGGGTGTCCAGGGTTCGAACCCCTGGAGGCGCATTTAGCACTGGTTTTGTGGACCTGTGAGCCACGGGGTCGGTGCTATTTTATCATAGCGGCGTGTGGCTCAGTTTGGTAGAGCGCTACGTTCGGGACGTAGAGGCCGCAGGTTCGAATCCTGTCACGCCGATCAAAAAAAGTATCGAAATCCTTAAATATTGAGGTTCGATACTTTTTTTATTATTTTCACAGAATATCAATTTTTAAATTCCGAAATCAATTCACGTAAAATCTTAATCTGCTGATCTGATAAACCTTCCACGTTAATCGCTATATAACAATCCGCTCTATTTGTTCTTCCCAAAATATAATCAGTTGAAACATGAAACGTATCGGCAAGGGCAACCAATTTCTTTAAACTGGGTTTTCTCTCCTGTTTTTCATATGCACTAATCATCGCAGGTGTAACGCCTATCTGCCTTGCGACGTCTGTCTGAGATAAATTATTTTTCACTCTGAGTGAAATTAATCGATCTGCCATTGATTCCATACGTAATAAACTCCTTTTAAACTATAGTATAAAAGGAGTTTATTAAATATTGGTTGAAATATACTTCAACTATTAGTTGAAATTATAACCATCTTATATTATAATACGGTAGTGTAAAGTCAAAAGATGGTTTTCGGAAACCGGAAAGGAAATTTATATGAACTTCTACAAAAGAATAGCTCTATTTGGAGCCGTAGCAAATCCAAATATTGGAGATGAAGCTATTTTGTGCACAAATATACAACATATAAAAAAAATGTATGGCACCAATTGTAAAATATATATTTTCACGAAAGATGCTTCTTATACATCAATTTACAGTAATGATTCCTCCATACAGATATGTCCAATCCACTATCTTCATCAAATCACTTTACGCAAAAACTTTAATATTGAAGAAATGAAAAAAAGTGAACAAATTCTATTTCATCATCCTGATTCCGACTTAGAAACCAAAATACTCCATAAAATATTTCAGGAAATTGATATTTTACATATTATAGGCGGGGGTTACTTAAATTCACTGTGGCCTGATATATTATATGAAGCTGTCATAGCAGCCAGACTTGCTAAATTTTATGATAAAAAATACATTCTCACGGGAATCAGTATATTCCCCCTTGAATACGTACACAAAAAACTTGTACAGGAATTATTAAATGGTGCAGAATATATCGATTTTCGAGATAATTGTATGGAAAAGCTGTCAATCAATTTTCCACCCTCCTGTCAGGTTAGTATAGATGATGCAATCTATATGGAAGACATTTATCCGAACAGTTTTCGTGTACAATACGCGAATCTGTTATTCCATAACTGGAACGAGTACACTGAAGTAATAATAGACAAAATAAATACAGAAATAATACCATTTATGGAAAAATGCATCTCCAAAGATGAGATTCATCATTTTAATATTCTGGGATTCAGTAAAGGAGACATTGAATTGTGGAATCACTCTATACCGCTTTTCTCTGAGCAGCTTTCATCGTCCGTACATTTCATAGACTTAACAGTAAAGACGCCTGTAGAAGCAAAGCACTTAATTACATGTGCATCTTTTAATATCGGAAGCAGATATCATATGGCAGTATTTTCTCTGTCAGAAAATATACCTGTTTTCAGTGTGATTGCGAGTGAATATTATCACAATAAGCTGGAGTCGCTTCACCAGTTTTTCAATAGTAAATCCTATTGTTCCATTGAAACTGTATCAAAAGATCAACTGCACGACTTTGTCTTATCCTGCCCGGAAATAAAACCAAAGCTCAAAGATATACAGCCAAATATACATTTATTATATGAGAATAAGTGTCATTTGATTGCACAGGCATACGGTGTGAATAAGACGGATGCTGGAATTCTGGAGAGAAAGCTGCTTGACAGTATCGAAATGCCCAAAATAACGGTTATCATACCAATTTACAATCAGGACGCATATATAAGGGAATGTCTTGACAGCGTCATTTCTCAGACTTTGAAGGAAATCGAAATTATCTGTATTGATGACGGTTCTACCGATTATACTTTAAGCGTTTTAAACGAATATGCATGGAAAGATCACAGAATTAAAATCATATCACACCCTAATCATGGCGTCGCCTACTCAAGAAATACAGGAATTGAACACGCAGAAGGTGAATTTCTGTTTTTCCTGGATCCGGATGACTGGCTCCCGGATAACAACGTTTTTAAAGATATGTACGACACTGCAAAAGAGAATCATGTACTGATCTGTGGGGGTTCGTTTAAAGAATACACGCCTTTCAGCTGTGTTGAATCATGGTCCGGCAATTTAAGTAAATATACCTTTGAAAAAGAAGGAATCCTGTCTTACAGAGATTATCAATTTGATTATGGCTGGGTTCGATTTATTTATAACCGGGAATTCATCCTATACAATAACCTGCGAATACCCTCATACAAATTTTTCGAAGACCCCGTATTTTTTGTCAGAGCTATGCATAAAGCTGAATATTTCTATGCTATGAAACGGTTTACATATTGTTATCGAACCGGCCATAAATCAAATGAACTTTCATATAACAAAATTGTAGATCTATTAAATGCAATTACGGAAAATATCACATTTGCGATTGAAAATGATTATAACGAATTATTATGTCTTGAACTTTCAAGATTAAAAGAAGATTATGCCCCAAAAATCATAAACTACTTAACAGTTGAAGAAAACAATGAGCTCAGAGATGCATTTCATAATTTAAATCAGATCATTTTCCAAAGCAATAATAAAATCGAATATCAGATGTTTGAAAAAATTATCTACAACGATAAATTTACAATAGACAATAATTTACAATTATATAATAGTGAATTAAAAAGAATCTATACATCTTCCACATGGAAACTTGGAAATTTTTTGCTCCGTGTTCCTAAAAAAATTAAATTATATTACCAGGAGAAAAAAAGATGTCACATGCAGCAGTCTCAATTATAATGCCAATTTACAATGCCGCTGATTTTTTAAAGGAAAGCCTCGGCAGCGCCCTTCAGCAGACTTTAAAAGAAATCGAAATCATTTGCGTAAATGACGGTTCAAAAGATCAATCGTTAGAAATAATAAAGCAATATGCCGCATACGATGGAAGAATTAAAATCATAGATAAGGAAAACAGCGGATACGGGCACTCTATGAATATTGGTTTACAGATAGCGACAGGAGAATATATCGGAATACTGGAACCGGATGATTTTGCAGATGCAAATATGTATGAGTTTTTATTTCAAACAGCGCAAAAACAAAATGCAGATGTAGTAAAATCCAATTACTACGAGTATCGGCAGAAAAAGAAGGAAGATACATTTTTTGAAGTACTAAAAGGTCAGGAATATAACGTTGTCACATCGGCAGAAACGGATGAATATCTTGTATTTATGAGACCATGTATATGGAGTGCAATTTACCGGAGAGATTTTCTGGTTCAAAATCATATACAATTTAATGAAACACCGGGAGCATCCTATCAGGATACTGCTTTTTCATTTAAAGTATGGATGTGTGCACAGAGAGTTGTATTTGTAAAGGAAGGATTTCTTCACTACAGAATTGACAATGAGAATTCTTCCGTAAATTCTTCTGACAAAATATTTAGCATATGTGACGAATTTAACAGTATTCAATCTTTTCTGAACAGCAATAAGTTAAAAAAAGATAAATTTTCTAAAATCCTTCAGGTTTTAAAGTTTGATTCCTATATGTGGAATTTGGAAAGAATCTCAGATGATTATAAAAATTATTTTACGGATCAAATTGCTCTTGAATTTTTAAAGGCGGAAAATGAAAAAATATTATGCAGAGACTATTTTGATGAAATAAGATGGGAACAGATACAGAATATTCTGGCATCATACAAAGAAAGAAGAGGCGGGGCAGCTGAAAATTATAACTACACTTTACTAAAGCAGAGGGTATATGATCTGGAAAACAGCCATTCATATAAAGTAGGACACGCACTGATGATTCTGCCGGCAGCAATCAAGCGTACTGTTATTACTTTCCGAAACGGAAGAAATCAATGATTTTTACATAAACCCTTTATTTTTCTATTCTAATATGGTATTCTTGTAAAAGAATTTATAAGATTTGATATTATGAAAAGGAATTGAAATATATGGAAAAACAACGTATCCACTATTTTGATCTGGCAAAGGGAATTGGTATTATTCTTGTTGTTCTGGGACATTTGGAATTTATCAGTATGCCGCTTCGCTATTTTATTGTTTCTTTTCATATGCCAATGTTCTTTATGATATCCGGAATGCTGATTCAGATTACAAATGAAGAAAAAAGAGATATGAAAACCATCTTAAAGAGAAAATTTAACCGTATGATGGTTCCATACATCTCTTTCAGCATTCTTTATTTTTTTATAGAAATTATTTATTTCAAGCTGACAGGACTCAGCAGCTGGGAAACGATTTTTGATAATGTCTTTCAATCGCTGTGTCTGCACGGCGTTTCTGTCCTATGGTTTCTGCCCGCAATTTTCTTTGGTGAAATCATGTTTCTTTTTATCCGAAAACATTTTTCACACTCGCTTACAATTCTGATTGTGCTGGTTCTGAATATTATAATGTACTTTGCCAATAACAGGGAAAAAATTCTCTATGCATTATATTCGGTACCTTCTTACCATATTTATTTACACTATATTATTGTAACTTTTCTTCGTTGTTTCTTTTCGATGGCATTTATTTGCATCGGATATTATATTTATTTCTTTTTAAAAGACAGGAAGATTCTTCCTGTCCCTGAACTACTGACGGGTATACTCTTTATGGGTATTACTGTCTATGTAAGTCAGGTCAATGGAGCCGTTGACCTGCATTTTCTTGTATTCAGCAATATCTTCCTTTATCTGACCTCTTCTATACTGGGTTCTATGGGTGTCATACTGATCTGCCGGTCACTTGAACATTTCAGCAAAACAATACCCTATCGTATCATTGAATACTATGGCGTGAACTCATTAATTGTTATGGCAACACACATTAATTCTTATATACTTTATTTTTGTATTGTAATATCCATGCATTTTAATAAGTATGTAACTCATGCAAAAAATTATGTATTCTGTACCAGTATTATGATTCTTGTATTTATATCTGAATTTTTTGTAATTGAAATCATAAACCGGTTTTTTCCATTTATTCTGGGAAAACCAATACGTAAAAATTAAAAGAAAACAGCGTGGATATACAAATGCCGCGCTGTTTCCCATTCTTAATATTTCTTAAGTTTTTCTTCCAATTCTGCTTTTGAGCAGGCGCCTACCCAAACTTCCGCAGGTTTTCCATCCTTAAAAATGATTAAAGTCGGAATCGACATTACACGATATCTTTGAGCAATATCCATGTTCTCATCTATATTGCATTTTCCGAACGTGATCTGATCCCCATACTCCTCTGAAATCTGCTCTACAATCGGCGCCATCATTTTACACGGACCGCACCAATCCGCATAAAAGTCTACAAGAACTGGTTTCTCTGATTTCAAAACTTCATTTTCAAATGTGTTCTCATCTATCTTTTTTACCATATTGTACCTTCTTTCTCCGAATTTTTTCGGTGTTATCTTTTGTCAAAGTCTATTATAACCTATATTGTCAGAGATAAACAGTCAAGATTTTCTAAGTTATCGGTAAATAATGTATTTGTAAATCGGATTTCCTTTTGCTGAAAATTTCTCTTCATATTCTGTCATAACATTTCCTGTCATCATTACCTCATCTTGATGCAAATTCGTTGTTTTCTTCCTGATTTTCCATCCAGACGGTTCTAACTCATCAAGTGCAAAATAAAAAAGATCTTTGTTGTCTGTTTTAAACTCTATTTCACCATCCAAAGACAAAATCTTATTATATCTTTCCAAAAATTCCCTTGATTGCAGTCTTCTTTTCGCATGCCTGTCCTTTGGCCACGGATCAGAAAAATTCAAATAAATCTTTTCAATTTCATCCTTCTCAAAAACATCTTCAATATTTTTCGCATCCATACAGAGAAAATAAAGATTTTTTATTTCTTTCTCCGCCATTCTCTGCATTTTCTGCACACCGCGGAGCAAAACACTCGTATACATCTCTATTCCAATATAGTTAATATCAGGATGAAGTTCGGCCATTTTTATGATAAACTGCCCCTTCCCCATTCCAATTTCAATATGAATTGGATTTTGATTACCAAATAATAAATGCCAGTTTCCTTTTCGTATCTCAGGATCTTTGACAACAAATGAACTATTTTCTATAATTTCATCTGCTCCAGGAATATTTCTCAGTCTCATTTAAGAATTTCTCCTTGAAATTTTGTTAAATTTTTATGTATTTCTTTTCTAATATACGAAAACAGTGTATTATATTATGGGGGTTGATGCAACATAATTTTTTACTTTACACAGGAAAGGCAAAGGTTCTTTATGTCCCGAAAAACATTACATAAATTATGCATATTTTTATTATCTGGTATCATGGCATTCTGCAACGATTCATCTGTTCTTGCTGAAGAAATCAGCACAAATGAAGTTTCTGAGAACCAGATATCTGAAATAGAGTCCAATCAATTGATTAACTGGCCATTCGGACCTGACATTACTGCTGAGAGCGCGGTACTAATTGATGCTGATACAGGGGTTATATTGTACAACAAAAACATGGATACAAGACAGTTCCCCGCAAGTACTACTAAAATCATGACCTGTCTTCTGGCAATTGAAAATTGTTCGCTTGATGAAATGGTAACTTTTTCAAAAGAAGCCGTATTTGGCATTGAAAGAGGCTCCTCAAACGCCGGAATGGATGTTGGCCAGTCTATTACAATGGAAGAAGCTCTCTATTGTATTATGCTTAATTCTGCCAATGAGGTGGCTTCTGCAGTTGCAGAGCATGTAGGCGGCTCTGTCGAAAAATTTGCGGATATGATGAATCAGCGTGCGAAAGAACTTGGATGTACCGATACACATTTTACAAATGCAAATGGACTTCATAATGATGAGCACTATACCACAGCTCATGATCTTGCCTTAATGACAGCGGCATATTTTAATAATGAAACTTTAGCTAAGATTGCCGGAACAGTTTCCTATGATATCTACGCCACTTCCACGCAGCCCGATGAATTTACAATGTACAATCATCATAAAATGCTTCCAGGAAGAGAAAAATCATATGAATATACATTAGGCGGAAAAACGGGATATACAAATGCGGCACGTAATACCTTGACCACCTGTGCACAAAAAAACGGCATGAAGTTGATCTGTGTGGTTATGAGAGACGACGCGCCAGGACATTATAATGATACCAAAAATTTATTCGAATATGGATTTAATAATTTCCAGAAAATCAATATAGCGGATTATGAAACAAAATATACCATCGACAATGCAAATTTTTTCAAAACAGATATCGACATCTTTGGAGATTCCAAAACAATTTGGTCGATTAATTCCGAAGGATATATTATTCTTCCAAATACGGCAAAGTTTTCAGAAACAGAGTCTCATATTTCCTATAATAATTCTACTGATTCTGTTTTAGCCGATCTTACTTATACATATAATGGGATTTATGTCGGCAGAACCACAATTGATGTAGCAAACCCTTCTCCTTCTGTCTTTGAATTTGGTGAGGGTGTCCCAGAAATGGATCCTTCGGAAATGGAAACTCACAATTCTTCTGTAACGAAGGATAACGTTATTTTCGTAAGAATTAAAATTGTTGCCTTTATAATACTTGGAATTTTAGGATTGCTCGTTGTTATCTTTCTTTTACAGGCCTTTTTTAAAAATTATCATTTTTCCAAACGGAGACGGCGTAAAATAGCACGCAGGAGAAGAAGATACATTTCCGAATTTGATGATTATGACTTTTAAAAAAAACTGCCACGTTGCATTTATATATGTAATGTGACAGTTTTTTATATTTTTCTCTTCTCTCTTCTCCTGTTTCGACGCTGAATTTTAAGGTGTTCTTTTTTATCTATGACTTTCTGCGCCTCTTCCTCTGAAATTAATTTCAAAGTTTTTATTACATAAATGTTTCCTGAATCCGTATGCTTCATACGAATCTTTCCTTTGATAAATCCATGCTCATTACATTGAGCCAGACAATAATAGTGTCTTGTATTTGCTGAAAACCATCGAACTTTCTTTTTCGCATTTTTCCCACATATATAACAGCGACTGCTTGCTACCTCCTTATCTGCGATCGCTACATTTTTATCCTCAAACTCCCTTGAAATATATTTTGAATAATTATCAAATACAACAAGAATCTCATCCTTTTTATTTTCTGGCACATGAAAAACATCAAATGATACATGGCTCTCCACATCAGGATTATTGATCCTACCAAAAATAAGCGCCGTATAATATGCATCGCTTAAAGCTCTGTGAAATTCTTCTTCTTTACATATATTGAAATAATCTACTGCATACTCCAAAGTTCTTCTTGTCTTCCCATCTTCATATGCAATACTAAACAGTTTCTGAATATCAAGATACTTTAAAGGGCCATTTGACAAAGGCGCTATATCATAATATTTCATATTCCTCTGCAATTCCATTAAATCAAGTGAACCCCATGTACAAAAAATATAATCGTCTCCACACCAATCCATAAATTCTTTAATTACAGAGGTAAATAACCTGCCTCCTTCTAATTCATCCATATCCAGGTGAACAATTTTCTGTGTCATATAATGCATCTGGTGGTAAACCTGGGGTTTGATTAATTGACCATATTTATCAATAATATTTTTATTTTTGTCAAGTTTTACAGCACCTATTTCAACAATTTCAAATGGAAGAACACTATTTACTTTTTGTTTTCTTTCCGAGCTCTGGTTCCATTCCAGATCTAATACAATGAAATTACACATGCATTTATTATACTATCCAATTAGTTATTTTTCAATAAAGCCCATACAATTTCCTCATCAAGATATTCCTTATAATCCGACATATAATTTAAAAAAGAAATTCTGCATTCTTCTGGACATATTTTATAAATTTGATAAATTAACTTTATTTTTACAGAAATTGAACAATAAGACAATTCATAACAGAATTTATGCGCTACAGATTCTGAAACAGAATTTTTAGAATATTTTTGAACTAGAATTACAATATCTTTCAGCAAATTATATTTATAATAAAAATCTAGAATCTTTGTTTTCTCTTCTGCCTCGTATTTTTCTGGCAAAAGTAACAATAAATTAACGATCTCTTCCAATACTTTTTCCTCTCTCATTCCATTCTCCTTTCTCAATATTTTATATCCAGTCAATTTTACTATACTTCCCGACAAATTTATACAATTTTCGACAATTAAATTCTGAATTTAATATTTTTGTTATTTATCATAAATTATGTAATATTTTTTATACACAGAATGTCTATTTTATCAAATTCTGTTATTCAAAACTTTAGATATAACTAATTTTTCTCATAAAATCAGCATAGAAAAAGACCATCGATATTCCGACAGTCTCACAATTCTTTTCTATTTGTTATTTTCAAACAATATTGTTCGTTATCCAAGCCATCCATTATAAAAAGCTATGACTCCTAAAATTGCTCCCATAATCGTTGCAATGATTACAACTACTGCTCCTGTTTTATTCTCTTTAAAATATTCAAACAAAATTTTTAAATCACTCATCCATATTTTCCTTTCAAGCCCTATTTGCCGTTTCTATTTCACTTCAATCGTGTCAGAAAGAAGTTATCAAAATTATACATTTATCTTGCATAATCCGCCTCCAACGGAGGAATCACATCCGGATTCCTTGATACCCAAACTACCGCATACGCACATAGATAGACTGTCAGATCTCCGTCATCCCGTCCATACCGCAATAGCCGGACTGTTTTTTCAGCCTGTGTAATATCCTCATCTTTCAGCGGGTTCCCGAGGCGGAGATATTCTGGAAATATGCGGAGCATTTTCTGATAATCTTTATCCCAGTTCATCCCTCCATTGGCCATAATCTCATGATTCACCTTACCTGCAATCCGTATAACCTCCCCTTGAGCGGTCTGTGCTTTTCCGCTGGGCGGAACAAGATAATCCCAAAGCATTCGAAATGTTTTACTTCCGCTCTGCTCTGGCACACGAATTGGAGATACACCATCATGGAAAGATATTTCTCCAACCGGTTCAACATCAAACAGTTTATAAAGTTTCCCCAGTCCTTCTATCTGACTGTGCAGGAATTCCGGATCTTTGATTCCACGTTTCACACGCTGAAATTGCTCCGCCGATTTTGTCATAAATTTACGCGCCCGATCTGTAATTTCAGCTCCATGTTCCAGAAGAAGCACACATATTTCCAATAAATTATCATAGGGCAAACGATCCTGAAGAAGTGTCTTTTCCAGAGGTGTCAGAAATCCCGGATGATCATTCTTGTTTGTTTTGACATTTACATTAACGCCCGCGTCCAATAAAGCTTTAACCGCATTCACACGCCCATACAATGCCGCAAGGTGCAATGGTGTAGTTCCATTATGATCGACAATATCGACCTTTGCTCCCAAATCAATTAAAAGCTGCACATCACCTTTCCAGGAAGAAACATGATTGAAAATCGGTGTTTTCTCATAATAATTGACAAAATTTACATCTGCTCCCTGTTCCTTTGCCCAAAATGCAAATTCCCGCGGCAAAGGCGACAGGGAAAAAATATTAGAACCATATTTATTCGTTATGGCATTCGGCTCACATCTTAAAAACTGCTCTTTCAAGGCTTCAATATCACCGGCTTCTAATAATATTCCTATTTCCTTCGGAAGTGTTTTACGTTTTTTCGCCATATATCCTCCTAAACTATGAATGATCACTGATTCTATTATACTTCAACAGTCGACAACCTTAAAGTAAAATAGTTAAATTAATCAAACCTTCACTTTTGACCACAAGGTATAAGGCAATCAAAACAACAATTGCCGTCCCCTCACTGACACCCAATTCCTGCCATAAATCAGCGATTCCTTCACTTATTCCGGAAGTCAAAAAAGCCAATCCATTTTTTCATTTATCAACTGATATCCCGTCTATGATATACATTTACTATAATTCTATATGAAATATAAAACCAGATAACAGAAATTACCAGCACAATATTAAAAGTCAGAAGGATAACGCTTATCCCGATTGATCCATACATATATAAAGAGTAAAGTGTTATGTCTACGCTGAAACAAACAAGAATAATGCAGGGTATAAATGCAATAATCAATCCCAAAGCATTATATGTGTATGCAAAGGAACAGGGCAAATTTCAGGTGGCATTTTCCATAGCGTTGATTTTAATACTGCTGTCGGTTATCGTTAATTTGGGCGCAGGGATTGTAAAAGCAGTGTTCAAAAGAAAAAAGGAAATGTAGGATAGCAAAATTTGAAACAGAAAAATTAAATTTATACTACGGTTCATTTCAGGCCTTAAAGAAAATTGATATGGAGATTCCGGAGCATGAAGCGACCACTTTTATAGGACCAAGCGGATGCGGGAAATCAACATTTTTGAGCGAAATAGCAGCTTATGTTGTAACAGCATTTTGGATGGTTAGAAACCTATAAAATTTTACACATATTTTACATAAATCATCTTTTAGATTTTACATAAATCGGATACATTCGATTATAAGAAAATTCTTTAGGGAGAATTATAACCAAATGGATTTCTTTGGATTGCTGACTATGATTGGCGGATTGGCATTATTTTTATTATAGAATGAAAACCATGTGAAATGCTTTGTCCAAGATGACAGGTGGCAGGCTGGAGCATGTACTGGAGCGTATAACCAATAATTCTGTGAAGGCTGTCCTGCTTGGGGCAGGCGTGATTATGTGCGCCACCGGAAGCGTAACGGTGGGAGCCGCGCTTCCGGTGATCATGGGGCAGAATATTGGAACCTGTGTCACTGCTTTATTTTCCAGTGTCGGGACAAACAGGAATGCAAGAAGGGCATCGCATTCGCACAAAAGAAACTGTATAAGACCAAAGAAAAATTTTCAAAGAAAGCAACTGCCGAAAAAAGGCTGATCTATGAGACAACCCTCGAGATCGTGAAATGTACGATTTCCAGTTTTATACATGAAAACAAAGAGATGGCGTTTCGTATTGATCCGCTTGCCAATATGATCAGACGGGTAAAAAAAGATATCCGAAAAAACATAGTAGGAGATTGGAATTTTAGAAAAAGGAAGTTAGTGTTTATGTCATTAATCTATATTTTGGAAGATGATAAGAATATTCAGGAGATAGAAAGTTATGCTATAAAGGGGAACGGATATGATGTACGTGCGTTTGATGACACGGAAGCATTTGACAGGGGAATGAAGGAAATGAAGCCTGATTTATTGCTTCTTGATGTCATGCTGCCGGGGGAGGATGGACTGTCCGTACTGAAAAGGGAAATCATCATGGAAACGGTATGGGGGACGGATTTTATAGGAGAAAGCAGAACCGTTGACATGCATATCAAAACACTCCGCAAAAAGCTGAAAGAAGCAGGCAGCTTGATTATTACTGTGAGGAATGTGGCGTATAAGCTGGAATGAGGCAGAAAATAAACAGACGATTCACCGTCATTGCGCTTTTTTCCGTTGTGATTACAACGATTGTCATGGCTGCGGTGTTCTATTCACAGTTAAAGAAACAAATTTTTTCTGACCTAGCGATTGTAGCAGATTTACTGATTGATGCGGACGGTAAGGTTTTGTTTGACTCCACGGTAGATGGGCAGCAGCTTGCCAATCACCTGGACAGGTCGGAAATTGTGGAGGCGATCACTTCCGGAACAGGCATGGGAATAAGAAAGTCAGATACCCTGTCGGAGAGTGTATTTTATTATACAAAAAAATTGGATAACGGGCAGATACTCAGAGTAGGTAAGGAGGCACACAGCGTTGTAGCTGTTCTTTTGTCTGCCCTTCCAATGGTGTTGACAACGGCACTGCTTCTTGCTGCCATCTGTCTGATGGTGTCACACTACCTTACTTCTGCCATTGTGAAACCGATTGATGAAATGGCAGGGGATATGTAACACATTGATGAGGGAAAAAGTTATCTTGAGCTGATGGAAGCAGGACTTGTAGATGAAAAAGAGATTAAGCGCTTTTCAGTCGAAATCCGTAAAAACGCGACAAGACTGTTTGCCCTGATCAATGACATTATCAAGCTCTCACAATTAGATGCAGAAAATGCAAAAGATATTCTTGCTGTGGTAAATCTGACAGAAATTATAAAAGAAAGTATGGAAATGCTCTCTTTTGGAGCAGCAAAAAATGGTATTGCGTTAATGTATGAAGGAGGTGACAGGGCAGATATCTATATCGGAAAAGAGCTTGCACAGGAGCTTACCTGCAATCTGATTGAAAACGCCATCCGATATAACAAACCAGACGGCAGAGTGACTGTAAAAGTGCAAAAAGAAGGGACTCAGATTATATTTTCGGTGGAGGATACTGGCATCGGCATTCTGCCGGAGCATCAGGAGATAATTTTTGAACGCTTTTACAGGGTGGATAAAAGCAGGTCAAAGGAACTTGGGGGCACGAGACTTGGGCTTGCGATTGTAAAGCATATCTGTAATCTGACAGATGCGGATGTGGACCTGATGAGTAAGCCGGGAGTCGGAATAAAGGTATTTATTGTCTGGGACAGGGGCGGCGCTTAAAAATGGGAGATAAAATATAAAATGCCCTTTATTATTGTAATAACGTTAATCCTACTCTGGATGGGATATACAGGAAATGAAATTTCAAGACTGGAAGGAGCCTGAACCGTGCGGAGGGTGGTTTGCTTCTGCTTGGATATTTGGGATATTTTATTTACTTTGAATCATAATATGCCTATTTTAATAAAAATAGAAAGAAGGTAAATATATGAAAAAAAAATTAATTCTGGTAACTTCTCCACCGGCAAGCGGCAAAACATATATTTCAAAACTGCTGGCAAGGCGGTTGAAGCATGTGGTGTATTTGGACAAGGATACCCTTATTACACTGTCAAAGCATATATTTGCAGTGGCCGGACAGCCGTTTGACCGCAGCAGCGATTTTTTTGAACAGCACATCAGGAATCCGGAGTATGACTGCATCGTGGCGTTGGCGCTGGAAGCTTTAGAGTATGAAGATATTGTACTCATAAATGCCCCCTTTACCAGAGAAATCAGGAATATGGAGTATATATTGAATCTGAAAGATAAACTAAGTAAGAAAAATGCCAGTCTTGTAGTTGTTTGGGTGGATACGTCCCCGGAAGTTGTACATGAGCGCATGATTCTCAGAAATTCGGAGCGTGATACATGGAAACTGGCGCACTGGAACGAGTACCTTGCGAAATGTAATTTTAATATTCCTTCTAATTTGGATGATCCGAAGATAAATGACGATCTTCTTATCATAAAGAATGATAACCAGCATGAATTGGAGGTTTCCATAAAAGAGGTGCTGGATATCTTGGAAGACAATATAATGGAGGGAGGTGTGCAATATGGCAATTGGTAGAGTCTCAAGCAGCATGGAGGCATTGGCTGCTGCTGTCAATCCTCATAAAGAAGCAGTGGAGCTGGTAGAACAGCAGATAGATGAGCTGGCAGATGATTTTGTTCGAGATACCTATGAAACAACAATAAAGCCAGATGATTATGTTTATCCGAGTGAGAACTATAATAATATTATAAAAGTTAGTGCTGGAGATCATTCTTCATCATCGAACAATAACCGTCAGCCTCAATAAAAGTCTGATTATAGAGGTACTTGGAAAACACGTTGCAATAGATGTGTGAAAGCAATATAGAAGAAACACAGTATTTTAGTATAATCTGCGCTAAATACCTTTATATTCTGTGACAAACAGTATGGTATTTAGGGCGGATTATATTAGAACCTAAAGTTTCGGCAAATTTTACAGTAGAAATTCATCTAACAGTGCTGCTTTATGCAAACTCTTATAGCAGATATAGAGGTCTGCGCAGACAAAGATATCATCTTGCGCTTCGGTTAGGCAAAGTAATATTTTACTTATTTAGAAAAAAGTTTACAAACACACTTGACAGTACTTCTCTGAAAAGAAGGAACGCCGGAGCACATTACAAAAGGGAACCAATACCAGCACACTGACCATCAACAGACTTGGCAATAAAAATATACACTGAGTGATGTCATCCAGCTCCGGCGCAGTATGCCGATCAGCTTTCCATTTTTTCTTCAATAAGTACATGCTCATTCCCTCCCTGATCCAAATATTTTCCGAACTCCAGCACTTTGACGTGGATATCAAGCAACCATCTTATGGCCATTCATACCGTTGGAAGAACCCATAATGTAACGGGTAGGTTTACTTCTAGATCATTCCTGTTTTTCCATATAATATAAAGTAAACTGATCCACCATATCAATCTGATACAGAGATTTTTTTGGCGCAGGCAATAGCCTGACAATAAGCCACAAAGCTGTCCAGAATAATCCGTCCGACTATCTTGTAAGCAGGAATCTAGGCTGCACGTTTTAGGGAATCCAACCGTCCAGGAAATCACCGCCGTTCCTGTAAACACCAGCAACCGAGCATACAAAGTATGAAATATTTAATTTTCCACACGCACTCTGTATCACACTGTATCCTTTTCCAATCGGCTTTAAGGTCTGTATCACAATCTGTTCCTCTGGTAAAAATACGTCTTCCACGGCTATATTTTTCATATTCTGCTCCTTTATCACAACATCCACCTCGCCTACCGTCTGCTCTGTTCCCAGTACGGATTGTTTTTTACGGACAATCAGGACTACTGTTTTTTCCTGAGCAATTCTCAGTACGGAAAAAGGTACAACAGCCTGATATCTGCCGCTATTTTTATTCTACGCTGGCAATAAACTGAAATCTTTGGTCTGCCCCTCTTTGGATAGACCTGCGTTCTCCACAAGAGAATCAAGAGCCTCTTCTGTTTACTCAAACATTTATTAAACATGGAAGAGTTCACCGGCTATACGATCACGGGTGCTTTTTGCAGACGAATATAAGCTTTCCGCCTCTGACAACGATTTTGGGGCGGCCAAAACAGCTTCCTCACAGCTGTACTGGGTATCGTATACTATTCAATCGAAGACACCCCCGCATTTTATGCATTATTCTTTCATAATATAAGGAACCTCCTTTAAAAAAATTTGATAATTGCAATGTCTTTTAAAACTTTATCACATTGGAAAATTATTATTTTGAACATCCAGTAACTCTTTTCCTAAGAAAAAGTGTATACATTCTGTATTTTCTCCAACAGAAACTCCCTTTCACTTGAGAAACCACCTGACACAATATCCATCCGCTTCAATACGCCATCTAAAAAGATGCAAAAGAGATGCATCTCCGAAGAGATGCCCGATAGCAGTCATAAATCAAACCATTATTTTAAACATTCCATGCTTGTTACAATATGCATAAATAAGACCATGCCCCTTTTTTCTAAACCTCACAGATATTCCCTGTTCTGGATATAGCTTCACCAGATCCAGAGCATCCGATGTCACATAAGCAATAAAAGAAATATAATGTCCCTTTTCCATAGGATGGTTGATGGTTATGGAATGTTCATTATCCACTGTTTCCATACAGATATAATGGTCTCCATCGTTTTTTTCAGCCTCTATTTCCGGCAGAGTAATTCCGCAGCACGAAAAAGTACCATGTCCCACAGCTGTGATGATATTTCCACAAATCGGACAGACATAAAAGCACATCTTTCGCATATTTGCCGACTGATTCCCATTCTCCCTGAAATCGCCTGTCAGCAGTTCCGCAATGGATACACCCAGTACCTTTGCAAGTTCCTCAATAATCCCTATATCCGGAAACCCTTTTTCTGTTTCCCATTTTGACACTGTCTTATCGCTCACACCAATCTTTTCTGAGAGTTCCCTCTGTGTGATTTTCCTTTTTTCTCTTAATTCCTTTATGGTCTTTCCTGTTACATAACCCATCTTTTAAGCACCTCTCTTCCTAAACCTAACCACATCATACTGCCTGTGCTCCCTCCTCGCAACCTACAAATCGTAGAGTTCACAGTATTCCCTTTCCTTAATCCCTTTACACTTCCACTTACTACATGTAAACCGACATAAACCAAATCCCTGGAGAAACAAAAATGTCGCAACCCTTAAGGTTACAGCATTTTAACGTCCTCGAGAGGAATACCTGGAAGCTGATGAAGAGATACAAGGGGGAACTGTCCGTCCAGCGGGTACAAAGCCTGTTTTAGATTGAGTATAAAAGATAGTGTTCCAGCTGTAGGGATGTCACATGTATGACACGATACAAGAAATTACTGTGTTCTACCAGTACACCCGTGACCATGCATTATAAAAGGCTATTGCAGATTGTTTGATATTCCAGTAATAGCTGCTGATTTGCTCTGGATTTCAAATACGCATTATAAATCTCTTGATTATTTGCAAACAATTTTTCAGAAAATTTATTTTTTAGTTTAACAATTCGTTTTTCTAATTTGTTAATTTCATTGTTAATATCTTTATAAAGGTCGGTCATTTATATTCCCCCTTTCTTCCCATAAAGGGCATTTAATAATTTTATAATTGTACTTTCCCAAATCGTTGATTTTAATCTATAAAAAAGTTTAGGCAATGCAGGTATAGTACTTTTTATCATAGTATTTGTAATGTTAATGCACAAATCATCGTTCAGTTTATACCCCCATTGCTGCCCTGTGTAATATTTCTTGGTCATAAAAGGCAATATTTAATTGTTCTGACAATCTACGTCTCAATTCTCGCCTGCCGCTGTCAAATTCCCGGCTTACTGTAATAATTTTATTCATAAAGAAACCTCCTTTGATAACATTTTTGTATATTTACTCATCATAAATACAGCATAAATAGCAACTAATAATTCTGTAATTGGCATTGCAAACCATATGAAATTTGCCCCTGCTACAATCGGTAACAGCATAATTAAAATTCCACTGACAATACAACCTCTAAAAACAGATACACAAAAAGCGGCTCTTGGTTTCATCAACACTTGAAAATAATAAGTGGAAAAAATATTCAGCGGCAGCAATATAAACGAGACGCTATAACAACGGATTATTGCGGGCGCAATATCCAATATTGTTTTTGTTGGCTTCATAAAAATGTAAATATACAAATTAGGATAAACCAAACTGAGGGCAGTCCAAAATATACTGAACACTCCAACAGTATAAAGGGCATACCGCAGAGTTTCTTTAATACGCCACCATTTCTTTGCGCCGAAATTGATAGAAATAATTGGCTGTGCAGCCTGCCCTACACTATATGCACAGCACTGAACAATCGTGCTTATATTGATAACCGGTCCATAAACAGCAAGTGCATTACTGCCTAAATATTTCATAATCTGACGATTGAAAAGCACTGTCAAAATTCCCATTGCAATATCAATAAAAAATGTTGGGAATCCAGTAACCGATATTTTTCTCAATTTTCCTACAATTCCAGTTGGTTTTCGGAGAACCAGCGTATTTTTCTTAAACCAGAAATGGGAAATCATAACCGCAAACGAAATCCCGGAGCCAATCGCCGTTGCAAGTCCCGCACCAAAAATCCCCATATCAAAAGTAAATACAAAAATGTAATCACCAATAATATTGAACAATCCCCCGGTCAAAACACCTACGGTTGCAAGTTCGGGATGATTATCATTTCTCAGAAATGCCGCCAGCATTTGATTAAACAGAAATAATGGAATAACCACTTTCACAGGCATTAAATAAATTTTAGCCAATGAAAGCAATCTTTTATCTGCACCAAAAAACAATAGGATTGGCTTGTCAAAAAATATAATGACCACCCATGACACGAAAGCAAGAATGACAGAGCCTATAATCGCAACAGTAAAATACTCACTTTCGTTTCCGCTTTTCCGTGTTTCCTGTCCTCTGACTGTACTAAAAATTACAGAGCCGCCAATTCCCATGAGCAACCCCAGGCTGTAAATAATATTCCATATGGGGGCAACAACAGCTAATGCTGCTGTTCCGTCCGGGCCTTGGTATTGTCCGACCATAGCCATATCTACAAGTGAATATACAGAAGTAATCATTGCACTTCCAAAGGCAGCAGACAAATACTTAAAATAGATTGGTCTGATGTTTCCATTTAACAAATTCATTACCTTTTCCTCCTTTTTTTCAAATAAAAAACGGATAAGAAAGACGAACAGGAACGGTTTTCTTATCTGGCACTCTCATACGCAAGAGTAACCCTCCGACAAACCGTATGTCCGCTATCTTATCCGGTCTTATACCTACGTTTATAAGTCCTCCGATAACTGTTTTATAAACTAACAGAAATAATTTAGCTTGTCAAGTATTATACAAATTTTCATAAAAAGCAGAAGGTAATGAGAAGGATTCGATAGTAGTCAGCATTGTGAAAAAAACAAAAATTTGGATTTTATTTTATACTTCTTCTCCGCCCATTTCAGCCCCTCGTTCTCCCTCAAAAGCCTCATGTGGTACAGCAGTATACAGTCTACATAACCCTGGATATAATCATGGTTGCACTCCCGGAAAATCGCCGCATCCAAAAGACGTACGTAATCAGCATCCAGGTTACTTCCATTCTTATAACGCCCACCGCTTCTCTCCGTCATGGTTCCTTTCAGTTCCCCAAAATCACCGAGCCGGATGGAATCTTCCCCGCTCACCGCCAGACATTCCTTACGAAAAATGTGCTGTGGTATCCCGAAAATACCGCGACATTATTTCGGCGATATTTCTGTCACCCGGGTCGCAGCCTCGGCCAGTTTCCCGTCCTCATAAGTCAGCTTGACCGTTAAGCCGTCCAGCTTCAGCATCAAAAATCTGATGCTTCCCTGCAAAGGAAACCAATTCATCCACGCTTTTCGCCTTATCCAGTAAAAGCAGCCGGATTAGATGGCCTGTCTTTTTAAGTTTACTGACTGCCTGAAAACCCACAGTCCGGAGGGAAGTCGATCATCAATATTCCTGTTTCCATTCCAATGTTGCCAGTTCATCATACATCCTGTTATAGACTTCATCCAATACAGATGTGGCATTGCTGTTATAATATTCATCGCCTTAACCATTCTTTATCCTCAAAGCTATTTCTGGCATTTGAGCAAAAAATAAAAATTTACAAACCTTACAGAATTATCAGATTTCCAGCCTATTTTATTATTGTATAGGTCATTTAAGAAAAAATGCCATAGGAACGTGCGTTGACAATCTCTGCTCTTAGTCTCTCTTTAAGACAGTTAGTAAATTTCTTTATGAGTCCATTGAAAAATATGGACTAAAAAATGGAAAGCATCTATCTATGATGGCAATAACAGACTGCTAAAGAATTATTTGCATCTCTATCTGGGTGACAAAAAGCTCCGTTCCGTCAAGACAAAAACGGTAGATAACCACTATCATTTTCTGAAAACAGAAGCAGAACCGGCTACTAATATGGGGAAGCCCATGTGTGACCATACCACGGCTGTTACAATCCATGACATCCATAAGTTATTGCGGTGTGCCTTCAATCTTGCGGTGCATTGGGAATACCAATTTTTGATGCTGAAATGAAGAAAGTCGAAAACCCGCTAAAATCAAGTTGTACCAGTAATTGCATTTAAGACTATTTGGGTAATCGATATCCATTTATAATATTTACGTTTTTCATTCTGGGTTCCCCTTTCACACATTCTCTCTATTTTCGATAAAATAACTATAAATTCATCTTGTAATTTAGCATCCATTACTCTCTTCAAAGTATCACCATGACAATTTCTTATTCTTTTTCTACTTCCACAAGGACATAATAAATATCCCCTATAGGGATACTGAATTACAAACAACATAATATCCAGAACTTGTACCCAATCATTTACTCCAAACAAATCCTTTAGATATTCTAAATCTCCAATTATGCCATGAGAACGTTCACCATATGGATATATGCTATATTTTTCATAAAAACGATAAGTATACAAATACGGAATTATATAGTATTAACAATGTTATAAATTGCCCTATCATCATGAGCCAGGAGGCTGTCTGTATAATGATGAATTCATATGATCAGAAAGAAGTGATGAGTTCTTATGTCAGAAGTAAAGAACATGATACAAAGATTGAAACTGCGAAACGATATTTAGCTATGGGAAAATTATCGTTTGAAGAGATTGCGATTGATTTCTAACTTTCTATAGAGTAAGTTAATGAGTTGTCTAGTGTAATGTATCGTTGATAAATAGTTAAATGATACTGGTTTGCCAAGTCGTTTCGTGATATACTAAAAAAACGGCGGTAATTCCTATGGCAAGACCTAAAAAATATAAAATCTCGTTAACGGATGACGAACTTAAAATACTGAAATCCGTTATGCGTAAAAAGAAAACAACAAAAACAGTCCGGAACAGATGCCAGATTATCATTGATCTGGATGAAGCACATGGCAAAGTTCTTACACATGAACAGTCTGCTAAAACAAACTGTGTCTGTATGGCTACGGTTACTAATACTGTGAAACTTTATTCTGAAAAAGGGATGGAAGGCATCACTTCACTCAACCGCAATGTTAACTCTGACCAGGCACGCCGGAAATTTGACGGACGTGCAGAAGCCCGCATTATCGAAATCGCCTGCAGCCCGGCGCCGGAAGGTCATTCCCGCTGGACGCTCCGACTGTTGGAAGAACAGGCAAAAATAGCGCTTGATGTCCCAGTCAGTAAAGATACAATAGGCAGGGCTTTAAAAAAAATAAACTTCGACCTCACATGAATGAGTACTGGTGCATCCCCTCGAAAGAAGATGCTGAAACTGAAAAGAGAAAACGAAAAGCTTAGAATGGAAATTCTGTTCTTAAAAATAAGCATATGCCATCACAGATGGCATTGCATTCATTCGCAAAGGAATTCGATTAGAGGCTTATCGGTTCATGGAACAGCACGGCAAAGAATTGGGAATCCGCTGGCTGCTGAGGCGGCTTAGCATTTGCCCGAATGCTTATTACAACTACCGGAAACACTGGAAGGCGGATTATTATACCCAAAAAGAAACAGCAAAAGCGCAGATCAGGGATATTTACCATGCGCATAACGGAGTGGCCGGATACCGGACCATGACTGTCTATCTGGCACGCAGAGGCTGTCATTACAGCACGGTTACCGTACACAAATATATGAACACAGAAATGGGACTGCGCCCTCTTGTCCGCCCGAAAAAACCAAGTTATCGACGGGGGAGCCAAACAAAATTTTTGAAAACAAGCTCCAACAGAAGTTTGATGCAGACCATGTAAATCAGAAATGGTATACGGATTTCACGTATCTGTTTCTGAAAAACGGAGAAGTGCGCCATAACTGCAGCATCGTTGACTTGTATGACCGGAGCGTCATTGCAAGCGTGACAGACCGTCAGCCCACCAGCAGCCTGGCCATCCGCACGTTGAGGAAAACCCTGGAATCACAGCTGCAGATTCAGAAAGGATTGATTCTTCACAGCGATCAAGGTTCTCAATATACATCGAAGGCGTTCGTAGAATATTATAAGTCCGTCCATATAACTCAGAGTATGAGCAAGGCGGGAAATCCCTACGACAATGCCCTCATGGAAAGATATTTTAACATTCTGAAAAACGAATGCATCTATCTGTATAAATTTCATACAGAAGAAGCTCTGTATCAGGCAGTGGAAGAATTTTCCTATATTACATACAACCATATTCGTCCGCACAGCTATAATGGATACCGTACACCTTATCAGGCACGGACTGCTTCATAATTTGGAAACTAATTTTATTAGCCATAAGCGTTACAAAAATGCTTGACCACAACAACCTCAACACTCCTGCGGGGCTCGAACCCATCATCTCCGGCTTGAGAGGCCGGCGTCCTGACCTTTAGACCAGGGGACCTTACTGCAGGCATTTTCAGCCTGCTAATCAATCATTCTCTTTCTTTTCTATTCATGCGCCAATCTGCATCTGTGCCGCTGCATCTATGACCAGAATATCGTCCAGTCGTACATGCAGGACTGCAGCCAGCACTACCAGATTATCTATGGTTGGCAGATTCACCATGTCTTTCACCTCCTGTTATCAAAATTCAATACCCAGGCGGTCATTCTCCATATGGGACTCGGACCCATGTCCACTTGATTAAAAGTCGAGTGCTCTCCCATCTGAGCTAATGGAGCATAAAAAATACCGCCAATCTTGCAAAGATTTTCTCATACAAGATAAGCGGTACATAAATCCATGTTCTGCTTCTGACAAACTTTTTACCGTTCTGACTTCCGAATGTCACACATTTTTTCGCCTTTTCCTTACCTTACATGATCGCATCTTAACCAGACTCTGTTCTTTTTCTTTACTGAACAGTGCCTCATAATGTTCGCTATGCAGATAATATGCGAAACTATTCGCAGCGAAATTAACTATTGCCATGATTTTTCCTTTCTGTACTCATCCGATCCGCTTTTTCTTAACTGTAATCACTATAACACCAATTCACGAATTTGTCATTATACCAGTAATATAATTTGTGGTTAATCACTCTCTGACAAAATCTATCATGTTAAAAGTCAAAAAATCCAAAACCACATTTTATAGGAGGTTTCGGATTTTTATAAGCAAATGGTCACAATCCTGTTAAACTTTGACAAGGCCAAGCCACTGTTCTACGGTCTCTACAGTGACCTAACATGCCTTTGCAATATCCTGTAAAGAAATCCCCATTTCATGCAGTCTTTGAGCTGTTCCTATTTTGGCTTTTTCGAATACTTCCTTTTCCCGGCTCGACAGATACTCGCTCAGCACATCCTGATCCTTACAGATGCGGATCGTATCCAAAACCGCTTCCCTAGTTCTTCCATGCAGTTTCACCTGTTCATTATATATTTTTGTAAAGGCCACATACTGATTTATGATATCTCCCCCTCTCCCATCATAGATCATTTTGACCTTTACATCAAGAACACTGTCATCCCCGCCAAAAAATTCCTTTGACAGATACAGATATTCCAGCCTTGTCTTCCTGTGTCCTGTGAATATTACATACAACTACGGACTTGGAAGCTCGAGCTTTTTACTCCCATACACATTCTGTTTTGTACTCTCAAAATATTCCTGATAAGTCTGTGCAAGATATAACAAACATCTTACCACGAAATTGATGCTCCGGCTGCTCTGCTGCTCCACTAATATAATTAACTTCTCCCCAATCTGAAAACCGACATCATTATAATACTGATCCAACAATACATTTGTGATCATCACATTTTTGATGCTGTCTTCCGTTGCCTCGAGGTCTTCTGGATGCAATGCCTGATACAGCTGCAGAAGATATTTTGGCTCCCGGAAGAACAAAGTAAACACGCTGTCCTTTGCCGTATATTTTTCCACCTGTTCCGGCTTCTTTTCCGCATCAGATGATATATTTTTTACTTCCTGATCCATTCTATGCAGACACCTCTATCCTATTGTTTCCATTTTTGTCTATCCTATTTGCACCCAGTTTTTCTTATTTCCTATCTTACCATAAAAAACGAAAATTACAATTTGCTTTCCTACTCACAACAGCAGGAACTATCATAGTCTTCTTTTGGGGCTTAAAATTCCTTCCCGTTTTTAAATTGGCACACCATCGGCATAACATTGGCACCGTTCTGCTCTTTCCCCGTAAAGGCATCTATGCTATACTTGGTACAGTCAAAAATATGTAAAGCAGCCGTTTTCCATTCAGGAAGACAGCGGTTTTACTTTGCCAAAGGCAATTTCCAACACAATGTCCATTAGCAACAGCTCTGAAAGTGCAGTTTCGTGTTCGATTCCCTCTTAGCAGCATGGCTGATAACAAATATCCCAAAAACCAAGTCCTTCGACTTTAGGTTTTCTCTTGAGACAAAAAAGAAAAAGCATTGAAAAATCCAGTATTTTCAATGCTTTCCAGCGTCCCCGAGACGACTTGAACGTCCGACCCCACGCTTAGGAGGCGTGTGCTCTATCCAACTGAGCTACGAGGACTTGTATGAAATTGTTGATTCTACGTTGCTCCGGCAATCGAACACCTACTACTTAGGAGGCATGTAACCTATCCATCTAAACAAAAAAGAAATCTATAAATTTGTATAAACTCATGCTATCTTACCTGCTCATTCAAATCAAGCATTGGCATATTTTATATTTATCTCAACTATAAGAGCATACTCATTCATCTTCCTTAAAACTCTTACTCGATTATTTTACCACAATAGAAAAAATATAACAACTACATTTTTTATAAATTATAACAAAATGAATTGACAGCCATGTAACAATTCTGTAAATTAAATCCATTTATTTCTTTTTATGCTGTTTCCATTTTGCCACTGTTTTATTTATCCACGGGTCAAATATAAAATTTAGAATACCTGATAAAAAATCTCCTATGAAATCAATTAATATATCCGCCATATCCTTTTTCTTTTAGATAACATTTATTTATTATAAAATATTTGCCTGTTACCTTCACTTCATATTTATGAGATTATTTTTTAATAGTTACATAATTTAGAAAAGAAAACTTAATTTAATCCGGAAAATTAATATGTCCCTGCATCCATACAACTCCTTTAAATCTTCTCTTCAATGCCGGCTCTCCCACAAGATCATTTTTATTAATACATACATCAAAAATCAAATCATTACAATTTATTGTCATCACATAAATTTCTTCTTTTGTAATTGTATTTGAAATCAGTTTAAAATCTAATATTTCTCCTAACACAGAATACTGATCACACTCAATTCCATACGGCATAAAATATGTGTCCACAAGAGAAAAAATATCTTCCTTCAGAATTTTTCTTGATATTGTAGTATAAGTATCCATATCTTCCAGAGTTAAACTTTCAATTGCGTCTTCATCACCTCTTCGGGCTGCGACAATCAATTGATTTCTGTTTATCTCAGCTTTTTTGACTTTTTGAACCTGCTGTTCATTTTTATTCAATGGAATCATAATACTTCCACTTACTGAAAGACCTGATAAATTCACAGATGTATTATGTGCAGGTATATTTCCCCTTACTTGTTCTTTCATATAATCCAAATAATTTTGTAAATAAAAAATAAGAGAAACACCAACTTTAATATCATCACAAATTCCAGCATATGATTCCTTTTCAGCGTGTCTCTCAACTGAAATATCTTCATTAGAACTTATGTTTGTACCAATCAAATATGGATAGCAATAATCAAATTCAAATTCATCTTCATCAGAATATTCACCACACACTGAAATTCCAATTCCCTCTGCAAATTCTTTTTTATACTCTACTGCAATGGAATCATCAAATCTGGAAACATATTTTCTTTCTGACGCCTCATGTACTACGAGTTTAATTATTTTCTGCATTTGAGTTCTTTTTAATATTTTACTAAAACCAATAGCTCTTAAATAACGATGCAAAAAATTCACTCCTGTCTAACTTATTTTTAATCGCCTGATTTACCAGTAGATTTTTGTTTTGTAAAATTCATAGCCTTATTTAAAGATTCTCTCTCTTCATCTCCAAGTGCAATATAAGATTCTCCTCCAACAATTTCTTTTGTATATGTGTAACAGCCATCTGTACTATGAACGGAATTTAAAATAAAACCATTATTAACATCATCCAGTAATGTAATACTGAAACTTAATTTTCCTCCCATTTGTTGAAAAGCATCATATCTAACAATACCAACCTTTTGATACGCACGAAGTAATCTCTGATCCATTTCTTTTATATCATCAGAATTCTTTTTCGAAGACTCTTTCAAAAAATTTATATCTTCAAATAACCCTGATATTTCACTTTCCAAACTACGTACATTCTTACCACGCATAAATTTTTCATAATTCTTTTTTACTCTGCTCATCTGAACAAAGATTACAATAATCAATATAATTAAAAGAATAATAAAACCTGATAAAGAAAAAAACAAAATAGCAGGATCTATATTTCCAAATCCTAAATAATTAAAAATACTGCTCGTCATTTATTTTTCCTCCTGTTGTTTTACAGAAGTAAGTAATTCAACAATTCTCTCCAATTCCTCCTGAGAATAATAATCAATTTCTATTTTACCCTTCTGTTCATCTTTTGGTATAACGCCAATTTTTACTCCCAATGAAACTCTTAGCTTATCCTCAATCTCCTTATAAATAAGCTGAAGCACTTCAGGAGTAATTTTCTTTTCTCTTGTTGGTTTTCCAAGATTCTTTACAAGTTTTTCAGTATCACGTACACTTAATTTTTCATCAAATACTTTACATGCCACTTCATATTGTTGATTCAAATCCTCAATAGCAAGCAGTGCCCTTGCGTGTCCGGGAGAAATCATTTCATTTATAACCATTTGCTGCACTTCTTCATTTAATTTTAACAGACGCATAGAATTTGTAATTGTTGTTCTGTTTTTTGAAACACGCTCTGCGAGTTCATCATGTTTTAAATTAAATTCCGTAAGAAGGCGCTTATATGCCATCGCTTCCTCAATTGGATTTAAATTTTCTCTTTGAATATTCTCTATTAAAGAAATCTCTACAATTTCCTGATCTGTTAAATGCTTAATGATAACAGGTACTTCTTTTAACCCTGCTATTTTTGCAGCACGCCATCTACGTTCACCAGCAATAATCTCATAGTAATTATCCCTTTGTTGAACTAATATTGGTTGTAACAGTCCATATTGTTTTATAGAATCTGATAATTCTTGTAATGCATCTTCATCGAATTTTTTACGTGGTTGATCTCTATTCGGTTCAACACTATTAATATTCAAAAAGGTTTCCGGCAGCTTTTCTTCTTCTTTTTTCTTTTTTGTATTGGATTCCATATCGGGAATCAAGGAATCCAATCCTTTTCCTAAACCTCTCACAGCCATATTATCTTTCTCCTCTATTTATAACTTCATCTGCAAGTTCTCTATAACTTTCCGCTCCTGCAGATTTTGAATCATATAACGTGATTGGTATTCCATGACTTGGTGCTTCAGCTAAACGAATATTTCTGGGTATAATTGTTTTATATACATTTTGCTTGATATGTTTTTTTACATTTTCCACTACTTGATTTGAAAGATTTGTTCTGGAATCATACATCGTAAATACAATACCCTCCATATCTAACTCCGGATTCAACCTTTCTTTCACAAGATTAACTGTATGTATTAACTGACTCAATCCTTCCAACGCATAATACTCACATTGTATTGGTACAAGTACCGTATCCGCTGTTGTCATTGCATTAACAGTAAGCATACTCAAAGAAGGGGGACAATCTATAATAATATAATCATAATTGTCTCTTACCCAATCAACTTCATTTCTCAAAATATATTCTTTTTTTTCAATTCCGATTAATTCAATTTCCGCTGCTGCCAGATTTACATTTGAGGGAAGAACAGATATATTTGGAATTACTTCATTTATAATACAATCCTTTATAGAACACTCTCCTAAAATTAATTCATAAATCGTATTATCCAAATCATTTTTTTCAATACCAAAACCACTTGTTGTATTTCCCTGTGGATCAATATCTATAACTAAAACCTTTTTTTTCTTTTCTGCAAGGCAAGCAGATAAATTAATTGAAGTCGTTGTTTTTCCAACTCCTCCTTTTTGGTTCGTAATTGCTATCGTTCGTCCCATTTTATTTTTCTCCGTTCTAAATTTGCTCTGCGACAAATCATTCTATATTTAATTTACTTCTTCATACGCTAATTATAACACGTTAATTTTTTATTATCTACTTAAATATTTTCCATGTTTCACGGATTTTTCCCTGTTTTTTTGTATATATATAATGTTTCACAAGGCACATCCACAAAAGAATGATGTATATGTTTCACGTGAAACAATATATTGTGTTTAAGATATTTATACTCCTAAATGTTTCACGTGAAACTATCGCAATTGTATTAATATTTTATAAATGGAATCTAATTCTTCTCTTACTCTCAAAGGATCAACCAATGAAATCTCCTTACAAAATAAAACTTTTTCAATTAAATCATTTAAAAAATTATCATTCATTTCAATTTGTTTCGTTGATTCTTCCTTCTTATCTTTCAACGTATTCATTACAAAAGAATATTCCGCAACTAATTCTCTCGTTTTTAATATTCTTTCATGTACAAATGTAATCTGTTTTTCTACATCTCTTTTTCTGCCTTCTAATTTTTTTAATTCTTTATCATCTTCTTTTTTTCTTGGTGAAAAAACCTGAGAATCACTTTCTCTATTTTTATAAATTATTTGTATATTCTCATCAATCTTCTTTTGATGGGAATGATGATCCTTAAGTCTTTTTTCCAAATTATTTAATTCCCTTTTTTGGGTATCGTACATATCTGCTATAATTTTATACGCTTTCAACTCATCATAATCTTCTCTATCAAAATCTGGCATAGTTTCACTCACCTTTCCACACTTCATTCACTTTATATTTACAAAGGTTTTTTTGAAGGTATTCCTGCCCTTCTGGGATATTTTCCTGGAGTCATTTTTTCTTTTAAAAAAAATAATATTTTTCTTTTAATTTCCGTATCAGGTAAAATCACTTCACTCACTTTATCAATCTTACCTCCCACTAAATTTATTGCGTTAGCTGCCATCTCTATTTCAGATTCAATAATATCCGACTTATAAGAAACAAAGCAACCATTCTCCTTTACAAAAGGAATACACAATTCTGACAAAGTAGATAAATTCGCAACAGCTCTGGAAAAGCAAATATCAAATTTTTCTCTATACTCAGAAATCTGTGCAAGTTCTTCCGCTCTCCCATGAATTGTTTTCACGTGAAATAAATTGCACTTGCATATCACTTCATCTAAAAATGAGATTCTTTTATTCAATGAGTCAAGCAATACCATATCCAACCACGGAAAAACAATTTTTAAAGGTATCCCTGGAAAGCCTGCGCCAGTACCAACATCAATTCCTTTTTTAAATTGACTCATATCAACAACTTTACATATCAAAACACTATCTAAAAAATGCTTAAGTACTACATCTTCAAACTCAGTAATTGCAGTCAAATTCATCAATTTATTTTTTTCAATCAAAAGATCAAAATAATCAATAAACTGTTCAACCTGAATCTCTGATAACTCAATCTGTAATTTCAAAAAACTTTCTTTTATATATTTATTTTTATTCATGATTATTTTTCATCTGCTCCATATAAACTAAAAGTACAGAAATATCAGCCGGTGAAACACCTGAAATCCTCAAAGCCTGTCCTATTGAAGAAGGCCTATAAGAATTTAATTTCTGCATAGCTTCTAGTCTTAAACCTTTTATCAACTTGTAATCAAAATCATTTGGCAATTTCTTTGACTCTAACTTTTTAAACTGTTCTACCTGATGAAGCTGGCGCTTAATATATCCTGCATATTTAATATTTATATTTACCTGCTCCTTCACTTCATCCGGCAATTCTGTTCTGTCTTTATCAATCAAAGCAATTATTTCATAATTTAATTCCGGCCTTCGAATCAATTCAGCGAGTGAAGTAGATGTCTTTAATTCCGTACTATTATGATTTGCTAAGAATATTTGATTTTCCTTTGAAGCTCCAATATGTGTAGACTCGAGCCTCTTAACTTCTTCCTCAATTGAAGCAATTTTCTGTTTTAATAAATCATATTGTTTTTGAGATATAAGACCAATAAAATATCCTTTTTCACGTAATCGAATATCTGCATTATCCTGTCTTAATATCAAACGATATTCTGCACGGCTTGTCATCATACGATAAGGTTCTAACGTATCTTTTGTTACAAGATCATCAATTAAAACACCAATATATCCTTCTGACCGGTCGATGATGAAGGGATCCTTCTCAAGAATTTTCATAGCTGCATTGATTCCCGCTATAAGTCCCTGAGCCGCTGCCTCTTCGTAGCCAGAACTTCCATTAAACTGGCCACCGCTAAATAAACCTTCTATATTTTTAAATTCAAGCGAAGCTTTTAATTGTCTGGCCTTAATACAATCGTATTCAATTGCATATGCATTTCTTACAATTTTACAATTTTCTAACCCCGGAACGGTTCGATACATTTCAATCTGAACATCCTCCGGAAGAGAACTGGACATTCCTGCCACATACCATTCATTTGTTGATAAACCTTCCGGTTCCAAAAAAACCTGATGACGTTTCTTATCAGAAAATTTTACAACCTTATCTTCAATAGAAGGACAATATCTTGGCCCTGTTCCCTCTATAATTCCCGCATAAATTGGAGAACGATCTAAATTATTTCTTATAATTTCATGTGTCTTTTCATTTGTATATGTAAGAAAACATGAAACTTGTTCTTTCTGTACTGATTCAGGATCTGTAGAAAAAGAAAAAGGAATAATCCTATCATCACCCTTTTGCTCTTCCATTTTATCAAAATCAATTGAACGGGCGTCCATCCTTGCCGGCGTTCCTGTTTTAAAACGCTGCATCTCAATCCCAAGGCTCAAGAGAGAATCCGTTAGACTATTTGCTGCCTGTAATCCATTTGGTCCTGTATACGTTATTGCTTCTCCACACAGACACCTTGCACGCAGATAAGTCCCGGTACAAAGTATTACACATTTTGCATGATATACAGTTCCGGTATATATTTTCACTCCGGTAACTTTTCCATCCTGTGATAATATCTCCGTAACTTCTGCCTGCTTTATATCAAGATTTTCCTGGTTTTCAAGAACCATACGCATATTTTTTGTATACTCTTCTTTATCTGCCTGAGCTCTCAGAGAATGAACAGCTGGTCCTTTGGAAATATTTAACATTTTTGATTGTATAAAAGTACGATCAATATTTTTTCCCATTTCACCTCCAAGAGCATCTAATTCTCTCACGAGATGACCTTTTGAACTTCCTCCAATATTCGGATTACACGGCATAAGCGCTATACTATTCACACTTACCGTAAAAACAATTGTTTTTAAACCAAGTCTCGCGCACGCCAATGCAGCTTCACAACCTGCATGACCGGCTCCAACGACTACCACATCATAAAATTCTTCAAACATTTTTAATTTAGCCTTTCTTATTTTCCCATACAAAAATCACTAAATATTTTATTTACCAAATCTTCTCCCACCTCTACACCTATTACTTCACCTAATGAAGAATAGGCGCTCATTAAATCAATCGAATAAAAATCTTCAGGCATACCATCCCGTATACTTTGCAAAACCATTCTAAGACTTTCATCTGCTCTTCCAATTGCTTCTTTTTGTCTTACATTTGTAATAAATACTTCTTCATTCATATTTATTCTACCATGAAAAAACATATTTTTAATTGTATCTTCCAAAATATCTATTCCAATATTTTCTTTTGCTGAAATTGACAAAACAGGCTTATCCAACCTGGCTTTCAATGACTCTTCAGTTATAACAGGATGCATGTCTGTTTTATTCAATAAAACAATAACATTCTTATCCAAAATCATTTGAATAATATCTTCATCGTTCGCATCCAATGGAACAAGCGCATCCACAACATAAATAATCAAGTCTGCATCATTCGCGTATTTTTTAGCTTTTTCAACTCCTATTTTCTCAACGATATCTTCCGTAGTTCGAATCCCTGCCGTATCAATAATATTTAATCCAAGACCATTTAAAAAGATCGTTTCTTCTAATATATCTCTTGTTGTCCCGGCAATATCTGTCACAATCGCCCTTTCCTCTCCAATCAGCTTATTTAATAAAGAAGATTTTCCGGCGTTCGGTTTTCCAACAATAACTGTCTTTATTCCCTCCTTTAACATTTTTCCATTTTCCGCATTCTCATAAAGCTTTTTTGTTTCTTTCTGCAAATCCACAATCTTTTCTTCAATTTCATCATTATATCCGTCAAGACTAATATGCTCCGGATCATCAAGCGCTGACTCTATAAAAGCAATTTCATAAATTATTTTTTCTCTTATATCTTTTATTTTCTCATAAACAGAACCCTTTAATTGATTCACAGAATTCTTTAATGCAAATTCATTTTTTGAATGAATAATATCAATAACTGCTTCCGCTTTGGATAAATCGATTCTTCCATTTAAAAATGCTCTTTTTGTAAATTCTCCTGGCTGCGCACATCTGGCGCCATTTTTTATAACGGTTTCCAAAATTCTTCTTACAACAAGTACGCCTCCATGACAATCAATTTCTACCGTATCTTCAGCTGTATAGCTTCTTGGTCCCTTCATGACCATAACCATCACTTCATCAACCATTTCATCTTCGTCATAAATATAACCGTAATGTATCGTATGGCTTTCCACATGATTAAGCGTCTTTTTTCCTGATTTTGAACGATAAATTTTGTTTACAATTGAAATTGCATTTTCTCCGCTGACTCTGACAATGCCGATTCCTGATTGAGACATTGCAGTCGCAATTGCTGCAATTGTATCACCTGATACCATAACATTTTCCTTTCAAACAATAATATAAAAGAAAGGAGCCAAAAATTGGCTCCCAATCAATAAAATCCAATTTTGGATTTTTATTTTTTTAAAGTAATAACAACTCTTCTATAAGGTTCTTCCCCTTCACTATGTGTCGTTACATATCTGTCATTTTGCAATGCAGAATGAATAATTCTTCTCTCATACGGATTCATTGGTTCGAGAGAAACAGGACGTTTTGTCCTTTTTACTTTATAAGCAAGATTCTTTGCAAGATTCTCAAGAGTTGCTTTTCTTCTTCTCCTATAATCTTCCGTATCCACTTTTACACGAATATAATTTTGAGCTTCTTTATTTACTACGAGACTCACAAGATACTGAAGAGAATCAAGAGTTTGTCCTCTTTTTCCAATTAAAACTCCCATTTCATCTCCGGAAAGCTCAACATCCATCAGCACATCTTTCTCACTATATACTGCTTTCACATTAACTTCCATTTTCATGGCTTTGAAGACATCAAGAAGGAATTTCGTAACATCCTGCTCAAGCTTATCCTTTGAAACCGGTTTTACGCTTTCTTTTTTCTCATCAGAAGCATATAAACTCACCTCAGGTTTAACAAATACTTCCTCATCTTCAACTATTTCTACTTTTGCTCTTGCCTTTATAATTGCCGGTTTGCTGTTAAATCCCAAAAAACCCGTATTTCCTTTATCAATCACTTCATACTCCAAATGATCGCTTGTAACTGTCAATTTTCGACACGCTTCAGTAATCGCATCTTCAACTGTTTTTCCTGTTACTTCAATAAAATCCATGAAAATATACCTCCCTGGTTCCTATTTGTTATTCTTTTCATTATATTGCTTTACCATATTTGCCTTCGCCGCAATGCTTCCCGGCTTTGCATTTTTATTATAATACTCCGTTGCCTTCTTCATTGCAGCGTCTTTTTCTTCCTGACTTTTCCCTTTACTTACAGTTTTCGACGTGCCTGCATATTTTGTATTGATATTCGCATTGGATGACAATGTCTGAGGAGGAAGACCTTTTTTCTCACGTTTTTCATTTGCCTTCTTCACATTATTTTCAATCAGTTTATCAATATCCATCTTATCAATATACTTATTAATTGCAACTTGTTGAATACTTCTTACAACTGCACCGGCAATCCAGTATAAACCTAAACCTGCCGGAAGAGTAAAACAGAAAACGGCAGAAACAAGAGGCATTGTAACATTCATTGTTTTCATAGAAGCCGCCATAGGATTTTCCGAATTACTGGTATCCGGCTGTGGCATAAATAAAGTGTTTAACCACTGTGTAAGAGCAGCAAGAACCGGAACGAGCAGCGCTCCTATAATAAGAAACCATGCCTTATTCGCCCATGCTTCTTTGATAATAAAGGAAGGAGAATTTGCAATATTCAATCCAAGAAAATTATTATAACTTTCAAATGAAACTCTTGCCTGATCAAGTGTCTGACCTATATCCGGAAACTTCTCCGCAATCGAATTCCACTCCGCAGATGATGCCCTGTTTAAAACATCAATGATTGTATTCGTCAATGAAAAATCTCTGCTGGCATACATTCTCGCGCTATCAAGACCTTTCATATATTCAGAACCGCCTGAAGAAGCAAGAATTGCATTCGCAAGAGGCTCAAGAGATTCCTTAATTTTTGTAACATAAGCCGGCATCGCTTCAATGACACGATATAAAGCTAATAAAATAGGAAACTGAATGATAAGCTGAACACAACTTCCCGTAGGAGATACGCCATATTTTTTATATACGGCCTGCATTTCCTCATTTTGTTTTGCTACGGATTCATTATCCTTCTTATTCTTATATTTGTTCTGTATTGCCTGAAGCTCCGGATTCATCTTTGCGGACAATTTTGAAAATTTCTGCTGCTTAATAGTCAAAGGCATTAAAAGCAGATAAATCACTATAGTAAAAAGAATAATGGAAAGTCCAATACTCGGTATATGAATCATATCAAGAAAATTGAATATACCATTCATAATAACACCAAGCAGTTTCGCAATTGGACCTAATATACTTCCATTATATTGAGTTAAAAGTATTCCTGTCAAATTGTACTCCTCCTAATTAGTTGTTAAGGAACGGGATCATATCCTCCCTTTGAAAATGGATTACATCTTAGAATCCTCCAACACGCCATACATCCTCCCTTCCATACACCATACTTTGTAACAGCTTCCAAACCATAATCGGAGCATGAAGGAATATAGGGACATTTTGTAGTTTTCATAGGAGATATATACTTTTTATAAAATTTAATCAACCAAATAAATATTTTTCTCATTTTTTTTCGATTATAATTCTATGAAGTTTTCCCAAATGCAACATTGCGCTTTCAATTTCAGCACATTTTTTTACTTCCGCCGCACTCATTCGTGCAATGACTACTACGTCTAAACCACTATTAAACATATTTTCATGTAGCCTGTAACTTTCTCTAATCAACCGAGTCAGCCTGTGACGCATAACACTGTTTCCCACTTTTTTGCTGACTGAGATTCCAACACGATTATAAGGCAGATTGTTTTCCAGAACATACATCACAAGATACTTATTTGCATAAGACTTTCCTCTTTTATAAACATGTTGAAAATATAAATTTTTTTTTAAAGACTCCATCGTATTTGATTTATATATCAAAATAGACCACAAAATTGCGGCCTATGCTGATAATTTCTTTCTTCCTTTTGCTCTTCTGGAAGCTAAAACTTTTCTTCCACCCGGCGTACTCATTCTCGCTCTAAATCCATGAACTTTAGATCTCTGTCTTTTCTTAGGCTGAAATGTCATTTTCATAATCTAAGGCACCTCCTTTTCTGAAAACCAAGTATATATAATTGGTAAACTTTTTCTTTTTTCTCTGGAAAACATCCATATTATTATAATTGCAAAAGTACTAGAAAGTCAAGTATATACTCGATTTTTCTATAAATCTGCAAATTATTAACTTAACATAATATTATCCACAGAATGTGTATAACTTGTGGATAACTGGATATAACTCAAATATAAATCCACAATACTTATTGAAAACCTACACAAATCCTTGATTTATCATGTTGATATCTCAAAAAACTTATTCACATTCCTTTTAAAATTAAGAAAAAATATGTAAACTAATAAAAAAATAATCCTTCTATTGTGTTGATAAATGAACAATTATGGTTTAATATATAGTAGAGATACTTTCACGATGGGAGATTATAGGTAAATATGAAAGAACTTCAACAAAATTGGGAAGAAATAAAAGAATTATGTAAAAAAGAATATGATATCCTAGAAGTTCCTTTTAAAACCTGGATACTTCCACTACAAATATATTCTATCGAGAATAATGTTATTAAAATTATGGTTCCGACGGAATTATCTCAAGGGGCTGGTGTCAGCTACATCAGCAATAAATATAAGCTCCCGTTAAAAGTAACCATAGCAGAAGTAATGAATCAGGAATATGAACTTGATTTTATATCTGAAAAGGATGCTGAAAATGATTCTAAGAAAACTGTTTCTACCTATAATAATAACTCTTATACAAAAGTAAGAACAGAAGAAGCAAACTTAAATTCCAAATATACATTTAATACCTTTGTAGTCGGAAGTAATAATAGATTTGCGCACTCTGCCTCACTTGCCGTAGCGGAATCTCCCGGAGAAGTTTACAATCCACTGTTTCTCTATGGTGGACCAGGATTAGGCAAAACTCATCTAATGCATTCAATCGGACATTATATTATAGAGCAAAGTCCAAATATGAACATACTTTATGTCACTTCCGAAACTTTTACAAATGAAGTAATCGAGTCAATCCGCGCCGGTAATCAGGCTATGACAAAATTTAGAGAGAAATACCGAACCATAGATGTACTTCTTCTTGATGATGTACAATTTATTATAGGAAAAGAAAGTACTCAGGAAGAATTCTTTCATACATTTAACGAACTTCATTCATCAAAAAAAGCGATTATCCTTTCCTCCGATAAACCTCCAAAAGATATGGAAACATTGGAAGAAAGACTTCGTTCCAGATTTGAATGGGGATTAATTGCTGATATTCAACCACCCAACTATGAAACGAGAATGGCAATCCTCAGAAAAAATGCGGAAACTATAGGCTGTAATATAAATGATGAAATAATTCAATATATTGCAACAAATATAAAGTCCAATATTCGTGAACTGGAAGGCGCTTTCAATAAAGTAATTGCCCTTTCAAATATGAACAGGGATCAGGAAATCACAATTGCAACTGCCGAGGAAGCCATGCGTGATATCATCTCCCCTAACAAACAAAGGAAAATAACCCCAGATTTTATAATAGAAGTGGTATCAAACCATTTTAATATTACCCCGGCCGACATAATTTCAAAAAAAAGAAATCAGGATATTGTCGTCCCCAGACAAATTGTCATGTATTTATGCAGAGAAATGGCAGATACTCCTCTTACCGCAATTGGAAAAATGCTTGGAAACAGAGATCATACAACGATTATTCATGGGGTTAACAAAATAACGGATGAATTAGATAAGGATGAAAACCTTTCTAAAACAGTGGATAACATCAAAAAACTGTTGAATCCGTCCTGAGTTATTCACATTTTGTGTGAAAACATATGTGAATAATTGGCACAGAAGAAATATTAAAATGATACCGTTTCAAAACGCTGTGTATAAATACAAAGTTTTCCAAAGGTTATTTTTTGATTATACACATAGTTTTTGTTTCAAGAAAACCCTTAGAATAAAAGGATTTCAGCGTTTTCCACTTATATACGTCTACTATTACTACGATTACTAATTTCTTTTATATATTTATATAATATGAAATTTGGGAGGAGTTATACACAATGAAAATTAAATGTACAAAATCTAATTTATTAAATGGTGTTCAAACAGTTTCAAAAGCCGTTCCATCAAAAACAACAATGTCCATTCTGGAATGCATTCTTGTAAATGCTTCCGAGAATGAAATAAGACTGACGGCAAATGATATGGAATTGGGAATTGAAACAAGCATCAACGGAGAAATCATTGAAAAAGGCATTATAGCTCTGGATGCTAAGATCTTTCTTGAAATTGTAAGAAAACTTCCTGATAATGATGTTCTGATTGAAACAGATTCAAATTATAAAACTACTATTATATGTGAAAAAGCGAAATTTAATATTATAGGAAAATCAGGCGAAGATTTTTCGGGACTTCCCAGCATTGAAAAGACAGATTATATTACAATTTCTCAGTTTACACTAAAAGAAGTCATCCGGCAGACAATTTTCTCTATTGCTGATAATGAAAACAATAAATTAATGACAGGTGAATTGTTTGACATTAATGATAATATGCTTAAAGTTGTAGCGCTGGATGGACACCGAATTTCTATAAGAAATATTGAGTTAAGACAAAATTACAATTCAAGAAAAGTTGTTGTGCCTGGAAAAACATTAAATGAGATAAGCAAAATCTTATCAGGTGAAGTTGAAAAAGAAGTAAATATCTTTTTTACAGATAAAAATATAGTATTTGAATTTGGTAAAACCACAGTTGTATCAAGATTGATTGAAGGAGAGTATTTTAAAATAGATCAGATGCTTTCCAGTGATTATGAAACCAAAATTATCATTAATAAAAAAGAATTTTTGAACTGTATTGACAGAGCTACGCTTTTAATCAAAGAAGGGGATAAAAAGCCTGTTATTATCAGGATTGATGATAGTGCAATGGAACTTAAAATTAATTCGACCGTAGGTTCCATGAATGAAGAAATCGATATACGTAAAGAGGGAAAAGATATTATGATCGGATTTAATCCGAAATTCCTGATTGATGCCCTCCGTGTGATCGATGATGAAGAGATAGTTATATATCTTGTAAATCCAAAAGCGCCTTGTTTTATCAGGGATGATAAAAATAAATATACATATCTTATTCTCCCTGTGAATTTTAATACGGTTCGATAGATAGGAAAAATATGATAAAGATAATTTTAAGAGATGAATATATAAAACTGGGTCAGGCGTTAAAGGCAGCTGGTCTTGCAGATTCAGGCGTGGATGCGAAAATTGAGATTCAGACCGGAAATGTAAAGGTAAATGGACAAGTTGAAATGCAGCGCGGAAAAAAATTATATGACAAAGATATTGTTTCTTTTCGTGGAGAAGAGATAATGATTGTGAAATAGAAATGGAATTTATATGGTAATAAGATTACTTGAGCTTGAAAATTTCAGAAATTATGAAAAGCTGCATCTTGAATTTGATCATAGTACAAATATTCTTTTTGGGGATAATGCTCAGGGAAAAACGAATATTTTGGAAGCAATTTATATAGCAGGAACTACAAAATCTCATAAAAGCAGTAAAGATAAAGATGTAATAAAATTCAATTCTGAAGAATCTCATATTCGCATGGTGATTGAGAAGAAAGACATTCCTTATAAAATTGATATGCATTTGAGAAAAAATAAGGCAAAGGCAATTGCTGTTAATGGAATGCCCATAAAAAAAGCAGCAGAACTTCTTGGAATTGTTAATATCGTATTCTTTTCTCCTGAAGATCTTAACATTATAAAGAATGGACCTTCTGAGCGGAGAAGATTTATTGATATGGAGCTTTGCCAGCTCGATAAATTCTATCTTTATAATCTTACCAACTATAATAAAATTGTAAATCAGAGAAATAAGTTGTTGAAAGATATAACATATAATGAAGATCTTAGGGATACTCTTGATATTTGGGATTCCCAGCTTGTTTCTTATGGAATGAAAATTATTGAGAGGAGAGAATCATTTATTCAGCAGTTAAATGATATTGTATTTTCCATACATAAGAAATTATCAGGCGGAAAAGAAAAAATAAATATTTCCTACGATCCAAATGTTTCTGTTTCACAATATGAAAAGAATCTTAAAGAAAACCGTGAAAAAGATATGAAATATAAGATGACAACAGTAGGTCCACACAGAGATGATATAGGATTTTATTTTGAAGAAGTTGATATAAGAAAATTTGGTTCACAGGGACAACAGCGTACGGCAGCTCTTTCTTTAAAATTGTCAGAAATTGAATTAGTAAAAAGATTAACCGGAGATACTCCTGTTCTTTTACTGGATGATGTATTATCGGAACTTGACAATAACAGACAAAATTATCTTTTAAACAGCATTAATGCGGTTCAGACGATTGTGTCATGTACAGGACTGGAGGAATTTATCAATAATAGATTTCATATAAATAAAATTTTCAGTGTAGTTAGAGGAACGGTGAGTGATATGCCGGGACAGGCAATATGTAAGGACGGGCATAGACAGAAAGGAAATGGTTGTTGGAATGAGTGTGGAACATGAATATGGAGCAGATGAGATCCAGATACTGGAAGGATTGGAAGCTGTTCGAAAAAGGCCTGGTATGTATATTGGGAGTACTTCGTCCAGAGGACTTCATCATCTGGTCTATGAAATTGTGGATAATTCTGTAGATGAAGCATTAGCGGGTTTTTGTGATACAATTGATGTAAGTATTAATGAAGATAATTCTATAACAGTAATTGACAACGGACGTGGAATTCCTGTTGGAATTAATCATAAGGCTGGAAAATCAGCTGTTGAAGTTGTATTTACGATTCTTCATGCCGGTGGTAAATTTGGCGGAGGGGGCTATAAAGTTTCAGGCGGTCTTCACGGCGTAGGCGCTTCTGTGGTGAATGCGTTATCGTTATGGCTGGAAGTTAAGATTTATGTAGATGGAAATATTTATTTTCAGCGGTACGAAAGAGGACACGGAATAAAAGATATCGAAATTATAGGGGAATGTGAAAAAGAAAAGACGGGGACAACTGTTACGTTTCTTCCTGATGATACAATTTTTGAAGAAACCGTATTTGATTATGATATATTAAAACAAAGGCTTCGCGAAATGGCATTTCTGACGAAGAACTTAAGAATTATTCTGAGAGATAAAAGAAATCTGGAGAATGCAGAAGATTTTAAAGAAAAAGTGAAGGAATTTCATTATGAAGGCGGAATAAAAGAATTTGTCACATATTTAAATCGGAGCAAAACATCTCTTTATCCGGATGTTCTTTATTTTGAGGGCAGTAAGGAAAATGTTTATGTGGAAGTTGCCATGCAACATAATGATTCTTATATGGAGGGTTCCTATAGCTTTGTAAATAATATTAATACTCCGGAAGGTGGTACTCATCTTGCGGGGTTCCGTAACGCACTTACGAAAACTTTTAATGATTATGCAAGAAATAATAAATTACTAAAAGACAGTGAACCGAATCTTTCCGGTGAGGATATAAGAGAAGGTTTGACAGCAATTGTCAGCGTAAAAATAGAGGAACCTCAATTTGAGGGACAGACAAAGCAGAAACTTGGGAATAGTGAAGCTCGTGGAGCGGTGGATAATATTGTCAGTGAACAGCTTACGTATTATCTGGAACAGAATCCGACAGTTGCGAAAATAATTTGTGAAAAGTCCATTCTCTCACAGAGAGCGAGAGAGGCGGCAAGAAAAGCGAGAGATTTAACCAGAAGAAAAACTGCTTTGGAAGGAATGTCTCTTCCTGGAAAGCTGGCGGATTGTTCGGATAAAGATCCAAAAAACTGTGAGATTTATATTGTGGAAGGTGATTCCGCCGGCGGTTCTGCAAAGACAGCAAGAAGCCGCGCTACACAGGCGATTCTCCCTCTTCGTGGTAAAATATTAAATGTGGAAAAGGCAAGACTTGATAAAATATATGCAAATGCAGAAATAAAGGCTATGATTACGGCATTTGGCACGGGAATCCATGATGATTTTGATATCGAAAAACTTCGCTATAACAAAATTATTATCATGACGGATGCCGATGTGGATGGCGCTCATATTGCTACACTGCTTCTTACATTTCTGTATCGGTTTATGCCTGATTTGATAAAAACAGGGCATGTGTATCTTGCGCAGCCTCCTTTATATAAACTCGAGAAGAATAAAAAAGTCTGGTATGCCTATAGTGATGATGAATTAAATAGTATTCTTGTTGAAGTTGGAAGAGATAACAATAATAAGATTCAACGGTATAAAGGTCTCGGAGAAATGGATGCGGAACAATTGTGGGAGACGACGATGGATCCTGAAAAGCGTATTTTAAAGAGGGTTGTATGGGATGAAGAATTAGCTTCCGAAATTGACCTTACTTTTACAACTTTGATGGGAGATAAAGTAGAGCCAAGACGCGAGTTTATCGAAGAAAATGCAAAATATGTGAGAAATCTTGATATTTAGTATTTTGCAGAATTGCCTTTTTACGGCAGAATGAGAGGAAAAATGGAAGATAATATTTTTGACAAGATCCATGATGTTGATCTGAAAAAAACAATGGAAACCTCTTATATAGATTATGCAATGAGTGTAATAGCTTCCAGGGCATTGCCTGATGTAAGAGACGGATTAAAACCTGTTCAAAGAAGAGTTCTGTATTCGATGATTGAACTGAATAATGGTCCCGACAAGCCTCACAGAAAATGTGCGCGTATTGTCGGTGATACGATGGGTAAATATCACCCTCATGGTGACAGTTCTATTTATGGGGCGCTTGTGAATATGGCTCAGGAATGGTCCACGAGATATCCACTGGTAGACGGACATGGAAATTTTGGGTCTGTGGACGGTGACGGCGCCGCAGCAATGCGATATACGGAGGCAAGACTTTCGAAAATTTCAATGGAAATGCTTGCTGACATTAATAAAAATACAGTTGATTTTGTTCCAAACTTTGATGAGACGGAAAAAGAACCCTCCGTACTTCCGAGCAGGTATCCGAATCTTTTGGTGAACGGAACAACCGGTATTGCAGTTGGAATGGCTACAAATATTCCTCCTCATAATCTGAATGAAGTGATAAATGCGGTTGTGAAAATTATTGATAACAGAATAGAAGAGAGCAGAGATACGGATATAGAGGAGATACTTGATATTATTAAAGGTCCTGATTTTCCTACAGGTGGTGTTATTTTAGGGACAAGAGGAATTAATGAAGCCTACAGGACGGGGCGAGGAAAAGTAAGAGTTCGTGCAGTTACTGATATTGAAACGCTTTCCAATGGGAAAAGTCAGATTATAGTAACAGAACTTCCTTATATGGTAAATAAGGCAAATTTAATCTTAAAAATTGCCGAACTTGTAAAATTAAAGAAAATTGACGGTATTGTAGACCTCAGAGATGAATCAAACAGAGAAGGAATGAGGGTAGTCATTGAGCTTCGCCGTGATGCAAATGCAAATGTAGTTATGAATCAGCTCTATAAACATACACAGATGCAGGACACATTCGGAGTGATTATGATCGCTCTTGTAAAAAATCAACCGAAAGTATTAAATCTTCTTGATATGCTTAAGTATTACCTGAAACATCAGGAAGAAGTTGTTACGAGAAGAACACAATATGATCTGAATAAAGCGGAAGAAAGAGCTCATATTTTAGAGGGTCTTTTAAAAGCGCTTGATAATATTGATGAAGTTATCAGTATCATTCGTTCCAGCAAGAATGTTGCGGAAGCAAAGAATCGTCTGATGGAGCGTTTCGCGTTATCTGATTTACAGTCTCAGGCTATAGTTGATATGAGACTCCGTGCTCTTACAGGACTTGAAAGAGAAAAATTAGAGGCGGAATATGCTGAGTTAATGGAAAAAATTAAAGAGTACAAGGCGATTCTTGGTGATGAAAAACTTCTTCTTGGTGTTATTAAAAAAGAAATTTCCATTATCAGGGATAAATACAGTGATGAAAGACGTAGCCAGATTGGATATGATGAATTTGATATATCAATGGAAGATCTGATTCCGAATGAAAATACAATACTTGCTATGACAAGTCTGGGTTATATTAAACGTATGACTGTAGACAACTTTAAAATCCAGAACCGTGGCGGTAAAGGTATTAAAGGAATGCAGACAATAGAAGAAGATTATATTGAAGATCTTCTTATGACGACTACGCACCATTATGTTATGTTTTTTACGAATTTTGGAAGAGTCTATCGTCTGAAAGCGTACGAAATACCGGAGGCTTCACGTACGGCAAGAGGAACGGCAATTATCAATATTCTTCAATTAAATCCTGGAGAGAAAGTAACCGCGACGATTCCCATTCATAGTTTCTCTGATGATAAGTATCTTTTTATGGTAACAAAAAAAGGCATTGTAAAGAAGACTTCGATTATGGAGTACAATAATGTGCGTAAAAATGGTCTTGCTGCAATTAACCTCCGTGAGGACGACGAGTTGATTGAAGTGAAAACCACCGTAAAAAGTGAGGAAGTATTTCTCGTTACAAAGAATGGTATGTGTATCCGGTTTATGGAATCCGATGTAAGACCTACGGGAAGAACATCTATTGGAGTCATAGGAATGACACTTGATGATGGAGATGAAATTGTAGGTATGCAGCTTAAGTCTCAGGGAGAAACTCTTTTAATCGCTTCAGAGAACGGCATGGGAAAACGTACGGATCTTGATGAATTCACAGTTCAGAAAAGAGGCGGCAAAGGCGTAAAATGTTATAAAATTACAGACAAGACCGGTGATGTTATTGGAGTAAAGGCAGTAAATGATGATCATGAGATTATGATGATTACAACGGAAGGGGTAATTATTCAGATTGCAGCAAGCGGAATCAGTAAATTGAAAAGAATTACTTCGGGTGTAAAATTAATGAATCTTGATGATGAAAAGATCAAAGTTGCCAAAATAGCAAAAGTACGCGAAAAAGTATCGGATGGAGAACATGAATTTGACAGTTTAGAGGACGTTCAGGAAGATATTTTTGAATAAACAGAAATAAAAAGAAGATGATGCATGAGAGGATTCATACGTCATCTTCTTCTTTACTTTGAGAATGTGTGTTTTTTGCTAAATAAACAGCAGCTGACATAACCATTCTCCGGGGGCGGGAATCCGGCCCGCCGGTTTCTTTGGTTTATTTTATTTCTTTAAGGCCTCCCATATAGGGCTGCAAAGATTCAGGAATTTTTACGGAACCGTCTGCCTGAAGATTATTTTCAAGAAAGGCAATCAGCATTCTTGGAGGGGCAACTACCGTGTTATTCAATGTATGGGCAAAATATTTTCCATCTTTGCTGTTCACACGGATTTTTAATCGTCTGGCCTGTGCATCTCCCAAATTGGAACAGCTTCCTACTTCAAAATATTTTTTCTGTCTGGGAGACCATGCTTCTACATCACAGGATTTTACTTTAAGGTCTGCCAGATCGCCAGAACAGCATTCCAGGGTTCTTACAGGAATATCAAGAGAACGGAATAAATCAACCGTATTCTGCCATAATTTATCGTACCACATCATGCTTTCTTCAGGTTTGCATACCACAATCATTTCCTGTTTTTCAAATTGATGAATACGGTAAACTCCACGCTCCTCTAATCCGTGAGCGCCTTTTTCTTTCCGAAAACATGGAGAATAGCTTGTCAGTGTGTAAGGGAGATTCTCCTCTGGTATAATCTGATCAATAAACTTTCCAATCATAGAATGCTCACTTGTTCCAATCAGGTAGAGATCTTCTCCCTCAATTTTATACATCATGGCATCCATTTCCGCAAAACTCATGACACCTGTGACAACATCGCTTCGAATCATAAAAGGAGGTACACAATAAGTAAACCCTCTTCCAATCATAAAGTCTCTTGCATAAGAGATAACAGCAGAGTGAAGCCTTGCGATATCTCCCATTAAGTAATAAAATCCGTTGCCGGCAACACGTCTCGCAGAATCAAGATCAAGACCTTGAAATTTTTCCATAATATCGGTATGATATGGAATTTCAAAATCGGGTACGACAGGATCACCATATTTTTGAATCTCGACGTTTTCACTGTCATCTTTTCCGATAGGGACGGAAGGATCAATAATATTAGGAATCGTCATCATGATATTTTTGATTTTTTCCTGTAATTCTGTTTCTTTTTCTTCTAAAGAAGCAAGCTTTTCCGAATTCATAGTAACTTGTTTTTTTATTTCTTCGGCTTCTTCTTTTTTGCCCTGTGCCATTAAAGCGCCAATTTGTTTGGAAATTTTGTTTCTGTTTGCACGGAGTTCATCCGCTTCCTGCTGGGCAGCTCTGTTTTGTGCATCTAAAGCAATTACCTCGTCTACGAGGGGTAATTTCGCATCCTGAAATTTGTTTCTGATATTTTGCTTTACAATATCCGGATTTTCACGGACAAATTTTAAATCTAACATGTTTCCTCCACTTCTACCATAGAACGGTAAAAATTCTTTTCTTCAATAATTCATAGTAGAATAAAAAAACATTGAATGCAAGTCCTATTTCTTCTTTTTATAGTTTTTCGTGCAAATTTGTATATAATATTATATAATAGACGTGCGCGTAAGCAATCACAGAGAGATAAAATAAATGAAAACGGAGAATCGGGATGCGGACTGTTAATGTAAATGAAATTACAGATAATATAAAAGAAATGTGTATAGAAGCAAATCATTTTTTATCAGATGATATGAAAGACGCAGTCAATCATGCAGCGGAAAATGAAAAATCTCTTCTTGGGATACAGATCTTATGTCAGCTTCAGGAAAATCTGGAGATTGCACAGAAAGAAATGATTCCGATTTGTCAGGACACAGGCATGGCCGTTATTTTTATGAAAATTGGTCAGGATGTTCATTTTATTGGCGGCAATTTGGAAAATGCCATTCATGAAGGTGTTCGACAGGGATATGTAGAAGGGTATCTTCGTAAGTCGGTTGTATCAGATCCTCTGATTCGTGAAAATACGAAAGATAATACACCTGCTGTAATTCATTATGAAATTGTGGATGGTGAAAATGTGGAGATCTTACTGACTCCAAAAGGATTTGGAAGTGAGAATATGAGCCGTGTATTTATGTTGAAACCTTCCGACGGAAGGGAGGGTGTCATAAATGCAATACTTACTGCTGTAAAAGATGCAGGCCCAAATGCATGTCCGCCTATGATTGTTGGTGTCGGTATAGGTGGAACATTTGAAAAGTGCGCACTTATGGCTAAACAAGCGCTGACAAGGGAAACGGGATGTTATTCAAACATTCCTCATATAAAAGAAATGGAGCAAGAAACTTTAATTAAGATAAATGAACTGGGAATTGGTCCGGGAGGGCTGGGAGGAAATGTTACGGCATTGGCAGTCCATATAAATACTTATCCGACTCATATAGCAGGGCTTCCTGTAGCAGTGAATATTTGTTGTCATGTGAATCGTCATGTGGTTCGTATAATATGACAATTTTCAAAATATTGTATAGAAGTTATACACACTTTATCAACATATTGTGGAAAAAGTATGTTTTTATATCAAATTATAGCGAAAAAAGAAAGGTGTCATAATTTTATGGACAGATATATCAATGCGCCGGTCAGCGATGAAGATGCGAAAAGTTTAAAATCAGGAGATTATGTTTATATTACAGGAACCATTTATACGGCAAGAGATGCGGCGCACAAAAGAATGCAGGAATTTCTTGATGAGGGGAAGGCTCTTCCAATTGATATCAAAAATAATATTATTTATTATATGGGACCAAGTCCGGCCAGGAATGGCAGGCCGATTGGCTCTGCCGGTCCGACTACAGCAAGCCGTATGGATAAATATACGCCGAAACTCCTTGATCTTGGTTTAAAGGGAATGATAGGAAAGGGAAAAAGAAATAATTCGGTAAAAGAAGCGATGATCAGAAACGGCGCTGTTTATTTTGCAGCGGTAGGCGGAGCAGGCGCTCTTTTATCACAAAGAATCAAGTCTTCTGAAGTGATTGCATATGACGATCTCGGAACAGAAGCGATAAGAAAGCTCGAAGTGGAAAATTTTCCGGTTATTGTTGTAATTGACAGTACGGGAAATGATTTATATGAAATATCAATAAAAGAGTATAAAAGTATTTGACAAAATGTAAATACTTTAGTATAATTAATCTCGCGTTAGTAATTGAGCGCAAATCAAATATAGAACAAATAGTTCAGTAGTACGGAGAAATACTCAAGAGGCTGAAGAGGCGCCCCTGCTAAGGGTGTAGGTCGGGCAACCGGCGCGAGGGTTCAAATCCCTCTTTCTCCGGTCAATATTTGTACAAAAAGAAAAGATATCTTGGTTTCAGGATTTCTTTTTTTTTACCTAAAATAAGACAGAGTGTTTCGTAGATATTTTATAGCTCTGAAAGGCGGACTTTCTATGAAGACAAAAAAGGAACATAAAATTCTATTTTTATTTGTATCATTTATCATTCCTGTTTTGATTCTTTCTTTTGTATTTGCAGTGAATGGGATGTATCCATTTGGCGGAAAATCTATTATGACAGGTGATATCACATATCAATTTATTGATTATCTTGCGTATTATAAAACCATTTTCTTTGAGAATAATGATTTTACTTATACATTCAGTAAAACTCTCGGCGGTGATATGGCTGGATTTGCCGCATATTATCTCTATAGTCCTTTTAATCTTATTCTTCTTTTATTTCCAAATAAGTGGCTTCCTGTTGGCCTTATGATTATGATAATTTTAAAATGTGGATTATGTGGTACAAGCTTTTTTTACATGCTTTCAAAGTTGTATGGATTTCGAAAAGAAGGAATAATCTTTTCTACAACATATGCATTAATGGGTTATATTATTGTTTATTTTCAACTGTATGCATATTTTGATAATCTTATTCTGCTTCCTTTTATTTTACTGGGAATTCATAATTTAATCAGCAACCCGAGAAATAAAATTTCTTATATTATCCCGTTATTTTTAAGCATTATTGATAATTATTATATAGGGTGGATGCTTTGTATTTTTTCCGCGCTTTATTTTGTGTACCGAATTACTTTGGAAATAAATACTATAAATGATTTTAAGAAAAAATTTTCAGTGATTTCTTCGTTTGCAATTTCATCAATTGTAGCAGGCATGATGTCTTCATTTGTTATCATACCTACGCTTCTTTCTTTGAGAGGAGAAAAGGACAGTTTTCATCTTGGATTTTATCGTACTTTTGAAATGAGTCAGTTGTTTTCCAGATTTTATACTAATTCATTTAAGGGGAATGTCAGTGGATGTCTGCCTAATATTTATTGTGGAGTGCTTATTGTTCTTCTCGCAGGTTTGTATTTTTTTCAGAAAAAAGTTTCGAAGAAGGAAAGAATTCTCTCGGCATGTTTTCTACTCTTTTTGTTTTTTAATTTTTATATAAATATCCTGAATGTAATCTGGCATGGATTAAACCTCCCGATTGGTTTTCCATACAGATATTCATTTCTTGTAACTTTCCTCATGCTGCTTTTTGCTTATAGATCATATTTATGTATGGAAGGCAGTACTTCTGACTTGCTTTTCCTGGGAAGTTTGATTGTTTATGTTTCATATTCCGTTTTTCTTCTTATAAGAGGAAGTGAAGTAGTAGGAAAGAATGAGATATTTCTTGATGGATTCATTCTGAGTCTGATTTTGATTCTGTTTTTTATATTTAGCAGAAAAAAAATTGACAAAAGGATATTATTTGGTTTTCTCTTTATCATACAAACGGGAGATCTTATAATAAATGCCAATGATGCAATGAAATATTTTGACTTTACTGATTTAAAAGAATATCAGGCTTATGTTGAAGAAACGGGTAGTATTGTAAATCAGATTAAGGAAAAAGATAAAGATTTTTATCGGATTGAAAAATATTACAGAAGAACTCATAATGATCCTATGCAGTTTAATTATAGTGGACTGACGCATTTCAGTTCCTGTGAAAAGAAAGAAATCATTTCCTATATGGGGAAATTGGGATTTCGGGATAATGGAAACTGGTCCTTTTATAACAGTGGTTCTACTGCATTTGTAGATTGTCTGTTTGGAATTAAATATATTATTTCACAATTTGACAGTACGGGTAAGCCTTATACGATATCATTTGATTACAATGATAAGAGAGTTTTTGAAAATCCTTATGCGCTTCCTTTTGCATTTTGTGCAGATGAAAAAGTTCGTACGGTTGATTTTGATACGGATAATTTATTCCGGATACAAAATGATTTGGCAGATGCCATTACTGGTGATGAGAATCATATTTTTAAAGAAGCGGTTTGTACAGATGTGCATGTTGAAAATATGATAATGGAAGATCAGGGGGATTTTGTTTATTATAAAACAGATCGCAGCGAAGAAGACTCCTATATCGAATACAGCATTCATATAGATAATGAAAATGTGCTTCAGGTATATTTTGCAGCCCCTGAACTCCAGGATGTGGAATTGTTTTTAAATGGAAACAGCATGGGGGGATATTTTGAAAAATATAAATGGGATATTATGGACTTTGGCTCACATAAAGAGGGCGATATTATAAAAATTCGTATGACCCCTAAATCTGGCTCTTTTAAACTTAAAAAAGCATATTTTTATTATGAGGATCAGGTAGCTTTAAGAAACTGGTATGAAAAGGTTTCCTCTGATCAATGTGAAATGAGTAAAATTACAAGCTCACATTTAAGAGGAAATGTAAATTCGAAAAAAAATAATTGTCTTATTTTTTCCATACCATATGAAGAAGGATGGAAAGTTTTTGTGGATGGAATGGAGACAGAGACCAGAGAAGGCGCCGGAAAATTGTTATCAATAGATATATTAGAAGGAAATCATGAAATTGAATTGATTTATAAAGCTGCCGGACAAGCATCAGGAATCACAATATCATGTATATCATTTCTGTTTCTTCTATATATATTGTGGATTGATAAAAGAAAATTATGAATCTCAAAAAATAAATAAAAAAATTCCAAAAAATAATTGACAAATACTTATTTATGATGATATAATCAGTCTTGCCTTTGAGGAAAAGGAAAAAAAATGAAATGACATCAAAAAAAATATCTAAAAAAAGTACTTGACAAAAGTAAGGAAGATGTGATAAGATGTCAGAGTTGCGGCGGTAAAGAAAGCCGCGAAGAAAAGAAGAAGCACCTTGACAACCAAACAGTAATGCAACCCTGAAGATTCTAAAGAAACAAAGAAAGAAAATTCAGAGA
>RAZD01000082.1 GCA_003612525.1 bacterium C-53
GCAGCGACAGTTACCAACCGGGAATGGGGTACAATCGGGACAAATTATTTAAAAGGGCTTGTCGCACTTGCCTTTCAGGGGTTCTTTATCATGGTATGCGTGGCGATTTACGCTGTGCTTGTGGCGGGCGTCGCAGTGGCGGGCAATCTTCACAGCGCATTGTGGTCGGTGGCGGCATATACCGTAATCCTCTGTTTCAGCTTATTTAAGACAGGCTCATTATCGAAATCAATTTTTAATGCCCACTGAGTGCAAGGACATTGTGCTTGGCGGGCATTTCCCACGAAAGGAGCAGACTATGGCAATATCAGTACCAGTGCCGAAAGACCTGAGTGGAATCAAGACAAAAGTGGCGTTGAACCTTACCAAAAGGCAGATTATCTGCTTTTCGGGAGCTGCCCTTGTGGGTATCCCATTATATTTCCTTACCAAAGGGGTATTGGGTACACAAGGGGCGGCGCTTATCATGGTGGGCGCAATGCTACCATTCTTCTTTTTGGCAATGTATGAAAAAGACGGTTTCCCGGCAGAGAAGATTTTATACTTCATGCTCCGGCAGAAGATACTCACGCCGGGAATCAGACCGTATAAATCGGAAAACCTCTACAAGCAGTTGGAGGAACGGGAAAGAATCAGGAGGGAGGTATGTTTCCTTGAAGAAAAAGCAAAAGGCGGTGGCGGCAAAGCCAAAACCGCAGGAAAATAAGCGGACACCGGAAAAGCCGGGACTGACTTTTTCGGAAAAGAAACGTCTGGCGGAGCTTCGGCGTGTCCTTGCCGGGAACAGCCGGGAACAGGCAAAGCCGGATACCGCACAGAAAACCATTACATTCAAAAAAATGTACCGGGACGGTATCTGTCAGGTGGCGGACAATTATTACACGAAAATGGTGGAGTTTTACGACATCAACTATGACTTGTTGGAGGTGGAGGATCAGGCGGATATTCTGGAAGAATACAGCAAGCTGATTAACTATTTTGATCCGTCCATAAAGTTCCAGTTGTTTTTATTTAACAGGCAGGTCAGCGAGCAGGCTCTTGCGGAGCAATTCGACATTTCTCTGCAGGAGGATGATTTTGACGATATTCGTGATGAATACACGCAGATGTTAAAGCACCAGTCGGCAAAAGGCAACAACGGTATCATCAAGTCTAAATACCTGATTTTTGGTGTGGAAAGCATTGGGTACAGGGAAGCGAAAAGCAAGTTAAACAATATCGAGAAAGATGTGGTACACAATTTAAACAATATCGGCACAAACGCCAGAGGGCTTGACGGGAAGGAAAGGCTGCGTATTCTGCATGAGTATTTTAATCAGGGTACAATGGAGCCTTTTCGTTTTTCTTTTAAAGAGCTGTCAGAATCCGGGAAGTCGGTTAAGGACTATATTGCGCCGCCGGGGTTTGACTTCCGTTATCCGAGCCGCTTTAAGTCCGGCAGCATTTACGGGAGCGTGTCTTACCTTGATATGATTGCGCCGAAGTTTACGGACGAGATGGTGAAAAAGCTGCTGGATATTGATGACAACCTTACCCTTACCATGCATATGCAGACCATTGATCCGGTAGAGGCAATCAAGATGATAAAACGTGCGCTCACCGACATTCAGAAAATGAAAATAGAGGAACAGAAGAAGGCAGTCCGGAGTGGCTATGATATGGATATTCTGCCTACGGACATCGTGACTTATGAGAAGGACACGTTAGAGCTTCTGGACGATTTGAA
>RAZD01000083.1 GCA_003612525.1 bacterium C-53
ATCCGTTTTTCTGCCGCTTCCAGTTCTTTCTTCTTGGCGGCGTTGCGGCGTTTGCTCCCGTCCTCGGTCTGCTCGGTCAACAGCTTCATAAACCGGGCTTCGTGCTTGGCGGCGTAGCTGGTGACTTTCCGTAGGTTCTCCGTCACTCCCTCGGTCAACAGGTCGGTGCGGATAAAGTGCGCCGTACAGTCACGGGTTCGCTTTTTGTAGCTGCCGCATATGTAGCAGTCCTGCCGCCGTTTGTCCGTCTGGTATCTCTGCTGGTACATGACGCTGCCGCAATCGGCACAAAAGAGTATGCCGGAGAACAAGCCCACTTCATCATAGCGGTTAGGGCGTTTGCGCTGCTTGCGTAGCTCCTGCACACGCTCCCATGTTTCCCGGTCAATGATTGCTTCGTGGTGGTTCTCAAAGATTGCCTGTTTTTCCACGGGGTTCTCTTTGCTCTGCTTCACCTTGTAGGACACTTTCTCGGTCTTGAAGTTCACAAGGCAGCCCGTGTATTCCCGGTTTTCAAGGATATGCGCCACGGTATTTGTCGCCCACCTGCACTCATAGCCGGGGTGGTAGCGGCGGGTGCTTCCCGTCCGGCGGTATTCCAGCGTTCCCGGCGTGGGGATTTGCTGCTCGGCAAGCATACGGGCTATCTTGGTCGGTCCGTTCCCGGCAAGGCAAAGGCTGTATATCTGCTTTACCACGGGGGCGGCTTCCCCGTCAATGATGAAATTTTCGTCCTCGTCCATGAGGTAGCCATACACGGGCTTGCTTGTGACGGGCTTCCCACTCATGCCTTTTGACCGCTTCACGGCTCTGATTTTCTTGCTCGTATCCCTCACCAGCCATTCGTTAAAAATGTTACGCAAGGGGGCAAAATCATTGTCGCCCTGTGCGCTGTCAACGCCGTCATTGATGGCAATGAAACGGACGCCGTTCTGTGGGAAAATCATTTCCGTGTACATTCCCACTTGTAAGTAGTTCCGCCCTAACCGTGACATATCTTTTACGATAACCGTTCCCACAAGCCCCGCTTCAATGTCGGCAAGCATGGACTGGAAGCCGGGTCTTTGGAAATTTGCCCCGGAGAATCCGTCGTCCGTGTACCATTTGAGGTTGGAAAAGCCGTTCTGTTTTGCGTAGGCTTCCAGAATCCGCTTCTGGTTGCTTATGGAGTTGGATTCGCCTTGGAGCGTGTCCTCGTGCGACAATCTCGGATAAAGGGCGGTAATGAGTTTTTGGGTGGTCTGTCTTGGCATAATGTCCTCCGTTTCCGACAGCCAGCCCCACTATTCCGTAGGTTTATCATACCACATGGGGCGGCTGTCTGTACAGTCTTTTTTGCTTCTTTACCGCCCGTCAAAATGACGGTTTTTATCTGCGGGTTGTCATGCGCTGTAAATCGGCTTGTGTCCGGCTGCGCTTTCAGCTTCCAGCACTTTCATCATCTTGTCGGCGGCGGTAGCGGTAGTGCCTTGTTTGAAGTAGCCGGAAACCACAAGGACGGTGTTCCCCCGGCGTACCTCTGTCACGCAATCCGGGCGGCGGGCGGTGGTGGCGGTGCTTTTCTTGGGCGTGTCGGTCATAGGCAAATC
>RAZD01000084.1 GCA_003612525.1 bacterium C-53
GCGGGAACGGGTACATTGGGGTTTGTAGGGATTTCATTTGTTATTGCTGTTGTGTCGAATTTTTCAAACAGACTTCCAATAATCGTAGTGTCGGGAGTAAAGGGAAGCAGAAAACGCAAAGCAACAACTATCCAGATATAATACTGCCAACGCTTACTGAATTTGTTTTTATACAGCGGCTTCAATCCCAAAATGAGAAGCAGTAACAGTGCGCCGGAAACAGACAGCGACAATAATATTTTTATAAATTCACTCATTTTCTTCTCTCCAAAATCTTTCAATCTCTTTCAATTCGTCTGCCGAAAGAATATCCTGCCGCAACAAGGTTGATACTAAGTTTTTCACATTCCCGCCATAGACTTTATCAAGAAAGCTGTGGGTCTGCATGGTCTGGTATTCAGCTTCTGTTACCGTAGCCACATACTCATTTTTCCTGCCGATTTTTTTGACTTTCAAGAACTTTTTTTCTCCTAAACGGGAAAGCAGCGTGAGTACGGTGTTGTTCTTCCATTCGTTTTTATCTTTTTCCAATTCCTCCATGATGAGGGAATATAAAGCTGCCCCTCCATTTTTCCAGATGATTTTCATTAGTACCAGTTCGGATTCAGAAATCTGCTGTGCCATGTTGTCCTCCTTTTATCTCAACGCTTTGTGGGTGTATAAACATCTTAACACTTTGTAGGTGATAATGCAATACCCTAAAAGAAATTTAAGAATTTATAAAAAGATATGAAAGAAGGGGGGATTCCGTAGTAGTCGGCATTGTGTGTAATGTGTATAACTGGCTGTCTTATGGAGTTGTGGGTAACTCTGTTTACAGGACGTGGGAAAGCTGCACTTTAGCTTTTCCATGTGCTGTGAATAGAGTTATCCATGACGGAATAGCCTGTTATGCACATTTCCATAATGCTTATCTTTTGTTCTCTGGTTCGGAATAGTGTGGTGCTGGCTGTCTATCTCTTGTTTTCGGTTGCTTGCTTCTTTACCGTACATGAGCATTTGCACCCGGATTATCATTCCCATATCCTTCGAGCAAATTGATGACGCCCCATACGCCCACGCCTGCGCCGATTGCTGTTACGACTGTCTTTAATCCTGTTACCGCTGTTGTAAAAAATGCCATGTTTCTACCTCTTTCTTTCTCAAAAAATGTTTTTGTCTGGTTTCTGAAAGAGTTTTTCGTGTTAAAATGCCCTGCCTTATGGTAAGATAAAGACAGGGCAATCCTTTAGGAAGAACCCTGCGGGCATCCGGCATATTCAGTTTGGCGATTGGCTATGCCGGACGCTTTGTTTTGTCCTTTCCCAAGTACATTCAAAACTCCGTTTCCGTAACTTTTGGACTTTTTGTCCAGAAGTCCTGCGACTGGTTGACGGGTTCCATATTCAGTTTTTCAATATTCAGTTGTCATGCTTCAATCACGCCCGCATCCTCCACCTCATCAACGGTGTCATTGTCCCTGACTCTTGCTTTACACAGGTTCTTTACATATTTTTCGATGTCTAAGGCGTTCTTGTCATCAAAATCAGACAGAAGGCGGTACTG
>RAZD01000085.1 GCA_003612525.1 bacterium C-53
CAGTACCGCCTTCTGTCTGATTTTGATGACAAGAACGCCTTAGACATCGAAAAATATGTAAAGAACCTGTGCAGAGCAAAAGTCAGGGACAATGACACCATTGATGAGGTGGAGGATGCGGGCGTGATTGAAGCATGACAACTGAATATTGAAAAACTGAATATGGAACTCGTAAACCAGCTACAAAACTTTTGGACAAAAAGTCCAGAAGTGGAACGGAGTTTTGAATGTACTTGGGAAAGGACAAAACAAAGCACCCGGCATAGCCAATCGCCAAACTGAATATGCCGGATGCCCGCAGGGTTCTTCCTAAAGGATTGCCCTGTCTTTATTTTACCATAAGGCAGGGCATTTTAACATGAAAAACTCTTTCAGAAACCAGACAAAAAATTTTTCAGAAAGAAAGAGGTAGAAACATGGCATTTTTTACAACAGCAGTAACAGGATTAAAGACAGTTGTAACAGCAATCGGAGCAGGCGTGGGCGTATGGGGCGTCATTAACCTTCTGGAAGGCTACGGGAATGATAATCCGGGTGCAAATGCTTATGTACGGTAAAGAAGCAAGCAACCGAAAACAAGAGATAGACCGCCAGCACCACACTATTCCAAACCAAAGACCAAAAGATAAGCATTGTGGAAATGTGCATAACAGGCTATTCCGTCATGGATAACTCTATTCACAGAACATGGAAAAGCTAAAGAGCAGCTTTCCCACGTCCTGCAAACAGAGTTACCCACAACTCCATAAGACAGCCAGTTATACACATTCCCACCAATGCCGACTACTACGGAATCCCACACTATCTTTCATATCTTTTTATAAATTCTTAAAATTCGTTTAGGGTATTGCATTATCACCTACAAAGTGTTAAGATGTTTATACACCCACAAAATGTTAAGATAAAAGGAGGACAACATGGCACAGCAGATTTCTGAATCCGAACTGGTACTAATGAAAATCATTTGGAAGAATGGAGGGGCAGCTTTATACTCTCTCATCATGGAGGAATTGGAAAAAGACAAAAACGAATGGAAGAACAACACCGTACTCACGTTGCTTTCCCGATTAGGCGAAAAAAAGTTCTTGAAAGTCAAAAAAATCGGCAGAAAGAATGAGTATGTGGCTACGGTAACAGAAGCAGAATACCAGACCATGCAGACCCACAGCTTTCTTGATAAAGTCTACGGCGGGAATGTGAAAAACTTAGTGTCAACCCTGTTGCGGCAGGATATTCTTTCGGCAGACGAATTGAAAGAGATTGAAATATTTTGGAGAAAAGAAAATGAATGAATTTATGAAAATATTATTGTCGCTGTCTGTTTCCGGCGCACTGTTACTGCTTCTTATTTTGGGATTGAAGCCGCTGTATAAAAACAGGTTCAGCAAGCGTTGGCAGTATTATATTTGGATAGTTGTTGCGCTGCGGTTTCTGCTTCCATTTACTCCCAATACTACGATTGTTGGAAGCCTGTTTGAAAAATTCGACACAACAGCAATAACAAATGAAATCCCTACAAACCCCAATGTACCCGTTCCCGC
>RAZD01000086.1 GCA_003612525.1 bacterium C-53
TGAACTGAACCCCAAATATTGGACAGTTTATAATCAGGGTTAGGCAACTTTTAAGGATTGTTTCCTGTAATCAACAGGGCTCAGTCCTTTTAGTTTTCCCTTGATTCTCCTATGGTTGTAATAATCTATATAGTTTTCCAATTCCTTTATAAATTCTTCTATGCTTGCAAACTCTTCGCCATAGAACATTTCTGACTTGAGCAGGCCAAAAAAGTTCTCCATGATTGAATTGTCAAGACAGTTCCCCTTTCTCGACATGCTCTGCCGGATTCCTTTATTTTTAAGCCTCTCCTGGTAATCCTTCATGCGGTAGCACCAACCCTGGTCCGAATGGAAGATCAGGTTTGTCCCATCAGGTATTTTTCGGAACGCTTCCTCCAGCATGTTCGTAATCATTTTGTAATTCGGGCTTAAGGAAATGCTATAGGCAATGATTTCACTGTTATACATATCCAGAATTGGTGATAGGTAGACCTTCCTGCCGAGCAACGCAAATTCGGTTACGTCTGTCGTCCACTTCTGGTTGGGTTCCTCGGCATGAAAATCCCTCTTTATGATGTTTTCCGCTGCCTTGTTTATTTCCCCACGGAAGGAGCTGTATCTTTTTCTCCTTATCTTGCAGTGCAGGCCCATTTCATTCATCAGTTTCAATACTGTTTTATGGTTCAGGCAGATTCCCCGCTTCCTCAGTTCCATTGTTATCCTGCGGTAGCCATACCTTCCCTTATTCTGTTCAAACACTTCTTTTATCATCTCTTTGTGTTCTGCATGACTGTCTTCTTTCTGGGACGATTTCAACACATAGTAGTAAGTGCTGCGGGATAAGCCTGCAACCCCAAGGAGTTCTTTCAGCCCATATTTCTGCCTTAGTTCCGTTACAGCCTTTGTTTTTTCGGCTTTTGTGAGTGTTCCTTTTCCTGAACTAAGGCATTCAATTTTTTTAGGTAGTCATTCTCCATCTGTAAATAGCGCACCTGTTTTTCCAGTGTTTCTATGCGTTTTTGGGGGCTGTCAGACATCTCCGCCTGTTCAGCCATAATCTTTCTTTTTCCATTTTTCATGTTTTTGCTCTTCCCACGCATTTCCTTCCTTAAAGCGTCAGCGCCCTGCTCCAGGTAAATCTTCCGCCAGCTCCTTATGGCACCGCGGCTGGCATGAAACATCTCTGAAATCTGGCTGGAGGAAACTTCTGGATGTTCCAGCCAGTATTCTGTCACCCGCAGTTTAAAAGAAGGGTCATAAGTAATATATTTTCCGCCGCTGCGTGGCTTTAACAATGCGTCCATTCCGTTTTTGTTGTATTTTTTAATCCAGTACTTGACCGTGTTATAGGGGATGCCATAATAGTCTGCCAATTGTTTGGCAGGACGGACATGCCCTGCATAATCGTTGATTACCTGGGCGATTAAATCCTTTGGATAATGTTTTCCAGATTTTATTTTTGACATAAAAT
>RAZD01000087.1 GCA_003612525.1 bacterium C-53
GCGGGCAAACGCATACAGGATTTTAGAGGATTCCTTAAATCTGCGTGACACCCGTATTTTTGACATTGTGACAGAGGACGGGAAAGAAAAAAGAGTCCTCAACAAAAAGGAAACCATGCTTGCAAGCCAGAAGCAGGAAGCAATCCGGGAAGCCTTTAAGGACTGGGTATTTCGTGATCCGGAGCGCAGGCAGGACTTATGTGCAAAATATAATGAGCTTTTCAACTCCACCAGACCGAGGGAATATGACGGTTCCCACTTAAAATTCCCCGGCATGACACCGGACATTGTACTCAGACCGCACCAGCTTAACGCTGTGGCGCATCAGCTATACGGGGACAATACGCTGCTTGCCCATTGCGTGGGGGCAGGCAAGACCTTTGAAATGATTGCGGCAGCAATGGAAAATAAAAGATTAGGATTGTGTCAAAAGAGTTTATTTGTTGTGCCGAACCACCTGACGGAGCAATGGGCGGGTGACTTTCTGCGCCTGTATCCGGGGGCGAATATCTTAGCGGCAACCAAGAAAGATTTTGAACCCGCCAACCGGAAAAAGTTCTGCTCCAGAATCGCAACCGGGGATTACGACGCTGTGATTATCGGACATTCTCAATTCGAGAAAATCCCGCTTTCCACCGAAAGACAGATGGCGATGATTGAAAGGCAGATAACGGAAGTTGAAATGGCAATCGAAGCGCTCAAAGCGGAAAATGGCGAGCGTTACTCCATTAAGCAGATGGAAAAAACAAAGAAATCACTGTCCGCAAGGTTGAGCCGGTTAAATGATTCCAGCCGGAAGGACAATGTTGTGACCTTTGAACAGTTGGGCGTGGATCGGCTGTTTGTAGACGAAAGCCATAATTACAAAAACCTGTTCCTTTACACAAAAATGCGGAATGTGGCGGGCATCGCACAGACGGAAGCGCAGAAATCCTCGGATATGTTTGCAAAGTGCCAGTACATGGACGAACTGACCGGAGGGAAGGGCATCACATTTGCGACGGGTACGCCAATCTCAAATAGCATGACGGAATTATACACCAATATGCGTTATCTCCAGTACAACACCTTACAGCGATTGGGGTTAGGGCATTTTGACAGTTGGGCGGCATCATTCGGGGAAACTCAGACAGCCATAGAACTTGCGCCGGAGGGTACTGGATACCGGGCAAAGACGAGATTTGCGAAGTTTTTCAATCTTCCAGAGCTGATTGCGTTATTTAAGGAGAGTGCCGACATTCAGACACCGGATATGTTAAAGCTGCCTGTGCCGGAAGCGGATTATGAAAATATTGTGTTAAAGCCGAGCGAGTACCAGCAGGACATGGTTCAGTCCCTTGCGGACAGGGCGGAGGCAGTCAGGGACAGGAAAGTGCAGCCGAACATCGACAATATGCTAAAGATAAC
>RAZD01000088.1 GCA_003612525.1 bacterium C-53
GCGGGCAAACGCATACAGGATTTTAGAGGATTCCTTAAATCTGCGTGACACCCGTATTTTTGACATTGTGATAGAGGACGGGAAAGAAAAAAGAGTCCTCAACAAAAAAGAAACCATGCTGGCAAGCCAGAAGCAGGAAGCAATCCGGGAAGCCTTTAAGGACTGGGTATTCCGAGATCCGGAGCGCAGGCAGGATTTATGCGCAAAATATAATGAGCTTTTCAATTCCACCAGACCGAGGGAATATGACGGTTCGCACTTAAAATTCCCCGGCATGACACCGGACATTGTACTCAGACCGCACCAGCTTAACGCTGTGGCGCATCAGTTATACGGGGACAACACGCTGCTTGCCCATTGCGTGGGGGCAGGCAAGACCTTTGAAATGATTGCGGCAGCAATGGAAAGTAAAAGATTAGGATTGTGTCAAAAGAGTTTATTTGTTGTGCCGAACCACCTGACGGAGCAGTGGGCGAGTGACTTCCTGCGCCTGTATCCGGGTGCGAATATCTTAGCGGCAACCAAGAAAGATTTTGAACCCGCCAACCGGAAAAAGTTCTGTTCCAGAATCGCAACCGGGGATTACGATGCTGTGATTATCGGACATTCTCAATTCGAGAAAATCCCGCTTTCCACCGAAAGACAGATGGCGATGATTGAAAGGCAGATAACGGAAGTTGAAATGGCAATCGAAGCGCTCAAAGCGGAAAATGGCGAGCGTTACTCCATTAAGCAGATGGAAAAAACAAAGAAATCACTGTCCGCAAGGTTGAGCCGCTTAAACGATTCCAGCCGGAAGGACAATGTTGTGACCTTTGAACAGTTGGGCGTGGATCGGCTGTTTGTGGACGAAAGCCATAATTATAAGAACCTCTTTTTATACACAAAAATGCGGAACGTGGCGGGCATCGCACAGACGGAAGCACAGAAATCCTCGGATATGTTTGCCAAGTGCCAGTATATGGACGAACTGACCGGAGGGAAGGGCATCACATTTGCGACGGGTACGCCAATCTCAAATAGCATGACGGAATTATACACCAATATGCGTTATCTCCAGTACAACACCTTACAGCGATTGGGGTTAGGGCATTTCGACAGTTGGGCGGCATCGTTTGGAGAAACGATTTCAGCGATTGAACTTGCCCCGGAAGGGACTGGATACCGGGCAAAAACAAGGTTTGCCAAGTTCTTCAATCTTCCGGAATTGATTGCATTATTCAAGGAAAGCGCAGACATTCAGACGCCGGATATGTTAAAGCTGCCTGTGCCGGAAGCGGATTATGAAAATATCGTGTTAAAGCCGAGCGAATACCAGCAGGACATGGTTCAGTCACTTGCGGACAGGGCGGAGGCAGTCAGGGACAGGAAAGTGCAGCCGAACATCGACAATATGCTAAAGATAAC
>RAZD01000089.1 GCA_003612525.1 bacterium C-53
GAACTGGTAGATTTTGGGTTTATTTATGAAGAGCTTATTGATAAATATTGTCTTGATAATGGACGCAATGCAGTCCCGCCTGTCAGGATGTTCAAATACCTGCTTCTGAAATCTCTTTATGATCTGTCTGATATTGACATTGTGGAACGCTCTAAATATGACATGTCCTTCAAATACTTTCTTGATATGGCGCCGGAAGAAAGCGTAATCAATCCGAGTTCCCTGACAAAATTCCGCAAACTGCGCCTGAAAGATATGAACCTGTTAGACCTGCTGGTCGCGAAAACAGTCCAGATCGCATTGGAAAAAGGCATTATAAAATCAAAATCCATTATCGTGGATGCAACCCATACAAAATCAAGGTACAATCAGAAAACGCCAAGACAGGCGCTTTTAGAACAGTCAAAGAAATTGCGGCGTTCTGTTTATGAAACAGATGAAACAATGAAAGAGCGTTTCCCGGATAAAAACACGGAAGATTCCCTGAAAAAAGAACTGGAATACTGTCATGCCCTGATTTCGGTCATCAAAGAAAAAGAAGAACTGTGCAGTTATCCTAAAATACAGGAAAAGCTGAATTTATTAGAAGAATCCGTAAAAGATGATCTGGAACATCTTGAAACTTCACAAGATGCAGACGCAAAGACCGGCCATAAGACAGCGGATACCTCTTTCTTTGGATACAAAACGCATATAGCAATGAGTGAGGAACGTATTATTACAGCAGCCACCGTTACCAGCGGCGAAAAGACAGATGGAAAAGAACTGCCGGAACTGGTTCGCAAAAGCAGGGAAGCCGGAATGGAAGTGGAAATGGTAATCGGAGATAAAGCCTATTCCGAGCAGAAAAATATCGAAGCGGCGCAGGAAGGCGGTTATAAACTGATTTCCAGACTAAACGGCATCATCACGCAGGGGAACCGGACAAAAGAAGATGAATTTGAATTTAATAAAGATGCAGGGATGTACCAGTGCAAGGCAGGGCATCTGGCAGTCCATAAATACCTGAACAGACGTAAAAAAGAAAAGAAGAATAAGAATCCCCGCATGACCTACTTTTTTGACGTTGAGAAATGTAAATGCTGCCCGTACAGGGACGGATGCTATAAGGAAGGGGCAAAAAAGAAAACATACAGCGAAACCCTAAAAAGCGATGCCCACAGTAAACAGGCAGAGTTTCAGGAAACAGAACACTTCAAAGAAAAAATGAAGGAACGCTATAAGATAGAAGCAAAAAACAGCGAGTTAAAGCACAGGCATGGTTATGACACAGCGACATCATCAGGCCTTATTAACATGGAGATGCAGGGGGCAATGACTATATTTGCGGTAAACCTCAAACGGATCATTAAGCTGATTAGTGAAAAATAAACAGGGATGACATCTGAAATA
>RAZD01000090.1 GCA_003612525.1 bacterium C-53
TGGTGTTAGAATATAAATAGTACAAGCCAAAATGAGAAATCCAAAATACACATAAGCATGGTACAATAAAAATATGCTGAAGGAGGATCTCATAATGGCGAAACAACATGACAAACAGTTTAAACTTGATGCAGTCCAGTACTACGAGGATCATAAAAATTTGGGCGTGCGCGGATGTGCAAAAAATCTCGGAATCGGATACAGTACATTAACAAAGTGGCTGAAAGATTTCCGAGAATCCGGCGATATACCAGTTCGTGGCTCTGGCAACTATGCCTCCGATGAGCAGAAGGAAATCGCGCGTCTCAAGCGAGAGTTACGTGACGCACAAGACGCACTTGATGTATTAAAAAAAGCAATCAACATTCTGGGAAAATGACAGAAGCCATTTATCTTGAGGTTTCAGAAAAGACGGAAGCTGCCAAAAAGGCTGGACGCCGGGTTTCCGTCTCCGGAATGTTGAAATTTTCAGGCGTCTCACGTTCAGGATACCATGCCTGGCTCCATCATGTGCCTTCTGATACAGAAAAACGTCGCGAGGCTGTAAAAACAAAAATACAGGATATTTATGATGACTCCAAGCAGAACTACGGCGCTCCGAAAATCACTGCAGAGCTGCATAAAACGGGTGAAGTTATTTCGGAAAGAACGGTTGGCGTCTATATGCGCCAAATGGGAATCCGCGCTCAATGGAGCAGGCCATGGACTGTCACCACAAAAGATTCTGATTTCAGCACAGAATTACAAAATATCCTTGATGAACAGTTTAATCCTGATCGTCCGAATGCTGTCTGGTGTTCGGATATCACCTATATCCGGACAACAGACGGATTTGTCTATCTGACCAGTGTTATGGATTTATTTTCCAGAAAAATAATTGCATGGACACTTTCGGAAACAATGGAAGTATCTTGTGTAATTGAAACCATAAATAAAGCCAAAGCCCGTCGAAACATCAATCAGCCGCTAATCATTCACTCAGACCGCGGCAGCCAGTACGTTGCAAAAGAATATAAAAAAGCAACTGAAAATATGCGGCGCAGTTATTCAAAGAAAGCATTTCCCTGGGATAATGCGTGCATTGAATCCTTCCATTCCATTATTAAACGCGAGTGGCTGAACCGCTTTAAAATCCGTGATTATAAACAGGCGTATCGGTTGATTTTCGAATATCTGGAAGCTTTCTACAATACCAAACGGATTCACAGCCATTGCGACTATATGTCACCGGATGAATTCGAGCGAGTATATGAAAGAACGCACATGAAAGTTGAGCTTCTGGCAAGTTAAAACAGGGAGAAATTTCTCATTTTAACTTGTACTAAATCTTGACATAGGACCA
>RAZD01000091.1 GCA_003612525.1 bacterium C-53
TCACAATGTCAAAAATACGGGTGTCACGCAGATTTAAGGAATCCTCTAAAATCCTGTATGCGTTTGCCCGCCCTGTTCCGTAGGTCATATTGACAAGTGCGTTTCCCCTGTCCGCATTTTTCCCCTTCACGTTCCACTGCCCGGTCACGCCTGAATACTGTATGCCCATTGTCTTACGTTCAAGCAGGTATCCCGGCGTTTCAAAGGTTTCACGCATGAAGTCCTCAATATATTTTGTGGAAATCCATGTTGCGCCGATACGCACCTCAATCTCCGATGCGTCAAGCTCCTTCGGCTGTACGCTTTCCAGTGAGGACACGTTAATGGCATATTCCGGGTGGTTTTCCGCAAAGGTTCTCGCCACTGACAGCTTCTCCCGCACGTTCCCGCTTAAATACTCGTCTGCGGTTTCCCATTCCTCTGTGACCGGGTTCTGGAAGATTACCCCGGCAAGCTCTTTTGTGATTTCTTCCTCGCTTTTATCCGCAAGCTGTGACATATAGGATAAATCCACGCCCGCCTTCTCACTTAAAGATACCGCCAGCGCTTCACTGGCTGTGTCCACGCTCGTCACAACTTCCTGCTTTTTAATGGTACGCTTCGTGAACATATCCGCTTTTCCAATGAAATTTCCTTCATCGTCCAGATTTTCAAGGGAACATAGCAGGCAGTAGCTGGAATCCTGATTGAACGCCCTTTTATTGGTCTGTGAACTGATAAGACCGAATTTTTTGGAGAAATCATCGTAGAGCTGGTTTAACTCCGTCTGTTTGTTTTTAATCATTTCATCCGGGTATTCTTCCAACTGGAAGTTTATCAGTTCCTGCGTACAGTCCCGGATTGCCACCATGCCCTTCATGCGCTGCTCCGCTTTCTCCGACACGTCCACAGGCTTCATAATGGAATTTTCCCGGTAATACACTTTATCGTCCACTACGGTATAACTGTAATTCTTCACGTCCGGATCGGCGGGTATGTTCTCCCTTGCCAGTTCATCTTCAATCTCGTTCAAATCCGCCTGCTCGATGCTGCCCTCCACATGGGAAAGCGCATGGTTAAGCTGTGCCGACAGGGGAAGGGAATCATCCGGCAGACAGGCGCTCTCCATGCCATGCGCCCCGGTAACCATCTCCATTTTTCCAAGCACCATTTCCGGGTGGTCTGCGAAATACTGGTTCATCACGATACCGTCTTTTTCCGTCAGATGCACCCAGTCCGGCTCAATGTCTAACACCCGGTCACGCTTCTTTAAGAACAGAATGTCCGAAGTGACCTCCGTACCCGCATTTTCCTTAAAGGCTGTGTTCGGGAGCC
>RAZD01000008.1 GCA_003612525.1 bacterium C-53
CAACAGACTGGGAAGGGTTTGTAAGGGGGCTTGCAAACATCCGGTATGAAGGGGCGCTGAGTTTTGAGACGTCGCCTGTGCTGACATCGTTTCCGGATACCCTGAAACCAGATGTGTTGTCCTTTATTGCAAAGATCGGAAGAGATTTGGCAGGGAAATGTAAAGAGTGAGAGGAATAGATTGAAAGTCCTGATTTTTTAATCGTCTAATTTGTGCTGACGCCCCCCGATTTGTGGGTTGTTGGCAGCGTGGATGATTCGTATGGATATTTTATGATGCCGGAACCGGCATTTATTAAGAAAAGGGAAAAGGCAGCCATTTACTGGCTGCCTTTTAAGGAGAGTATATTGTCGATTCATCGACAAGAGGGATTTATCAAATAATGTCAAAAGATAATGAGGGGTTATCTTTCAACGAATGTAATCTTTTGTTTATGCTAATGAGTATAAGGGATAATTGTGTACAAATGGTGTTCAATTTTTTAAGTTAGTATGAATATGGAATTAAATAAGAATAAATTCATTTTATATTTTTTTTATGATTCTAATGTTTTTATAGATTTGCTCTTGCATTTTTTTTCTAAATGCGCTATACTAACATTCGTCAGTTGTAAAATGGATGACAATCGGGGTGTGGCTCAGTTTGGCTAGAGCGCTACCTTAGGGAGGTAGAGGCCGCGTGTTCGAATCACGTCACTCCGATTCAAATGAATTGTGGAAATACCGCAGAATCAGAAGATTTTGCGGTATTTTTGCGTTATGGAGCAGAGGCTGCCAGATGAAAATATGGGAAACAAGGTGTCAGGCTTCTGCGAGTATGATAAAGGGAATTTTTTAGAATAATTTTATAATTGATACATTGCATTAGCTCACATGAAAGTATAGTATTATAGATAGAGCATATAATATACAGAAAGGGTGTCAGGGAATGCTTGAGTATGCTGTTTTGTATCATAGTGAAACAGGAAATACGGCGAAGATTGCTTCCGCGATTTTTTCACAGCTTCCGGGGAAGTCGAAAGATTTGATGCAGATTAATCTTTCGGAGCCGATTCCTGAGGCGGCTGTTTATTTTGTCGGGTTTTCCGTGAACAGGGGAACCTGCTGCATGGAAGTTGCAGATCTGCTAAGCGAACTGCATGAAAAGAAAGTTTCGCTTTTTGCAACTTGCGGTGCGAATCCGATTCCGGAATATATAAAGGAAGTGGAGAGCAAGGTGAAAGTGTGGCTTGACGATGATAATGAATACTGCGGTTTTTTTCTGTGCCAGGGCAGAATGCAGGCAAAAGCACGCGACAGATGGGAAGGGATACGCAATAAAGAAAATGCACGTCATATTGACGCGATGCTTCGCAATTTCGAGGAAGCAAAGCTTCATCCTTCGACCGAAGATCTGAAGAATGCAATAGAATTTGCAAAAGCAAGGATTTAATCATAAATCACTTGCTTTTTTTAATTAAGTATACTATTATGTATGAATGCAGCGATGGAAAACGTTTTCCGAACAGGAGGTAAATCATGGATTTTAATGCGGTATATCACAGGGCAAACGATAATTTTTGTTATCCGCTTGATAAGGACAAGCTGGTCATTAATATCAAGACGGGGTACGATGTAAAATATGTCAATATTATTCAGGGCGACCCATTTCGGGCGGGTATCCTGGGCGGCGGCGAGACGTGGTATGGGGATGCCGTCAATATTCCGTTTAAAAAGCGTCTGAAAAATCAGTTGTGGTGGACAACCACAATTGAACCGGAGTATAAGCGTCTTAAATATTTCTTTGAATTGCAGACGGAGCATGAAAAGTGGTTTTACTTTGAGGATGGTTTTGTGTCGGAAGCACAGATGCAGCTGGAAGGCAGGAGCCGTCAGTGTTTTGTTTTTCCGTGGATGAATCCCGCTGATATTCCGGTCACGCCTTCGTGGGTGAATGATACGATATGGTATCAGATATTCCCTGAGCGTTTCTGTAACGGCGACCCGTCGATTAATCCGGAAGGGACGCTGCCGTGGAGAAATAGGGGTTCGGTTACAAATGAAGAGTTCTTCGGCGGTGATTTGGAAGGAATCATCCATAAGCTTGACTATTTGAAGGAACTTGGCGTTTCCGGACTGTACCTGACGCCTGTCAATGAGTCACCGACCTCTCATAAATACGACACAACGGATTATAAGAAGATAGACCCTCATTTCGGATCGGAAGATACAATGCGCACGCTCGTAAAGGAGGCGCATAATCGGGGAATTCGTGTCATGCTTGACGGCGTATTTAATCATACGGGTGAAAATTTTGCGCCGTGGCAGGATGTCCGGGAAAAAGGGCCGGAATCACCGTACTGGGACTGGTTTATGGTAAATGAATGGCCTTTTCATAATGAGGACGGTGGATGTGCAAAGAATAAGCAGTATTATACCTTCGCTTTCTATGACACTATGCCAAAATTGAATACAAGCAATCCTTCCATACGAAAATATCTTCTGGAAGTCTGTGAAAGCTGGGTCAGGGATTACGATGTGGACGGTATCCGTCTTGACGTGGCAAATGAGATCTCGCATGTATTTTGCAAGGAACTTCGAATTCACCTGAAAGCGATCAAGCCGGACCTTTATATTCTGGGAGAAATATGGCATGATGCGATGCCGTGGCTTAGAGGAGATGAATTCGATGCGGTTATGAATTATCCTCTTGGAGAGAGCATTAAGGATTTCTGGATAGACAAAAGTCTTACAAATGAAGATTTTGAATTTACGATTAACCGGTGTTATACGGGCTATATGCAGCAGACAAATGATGTTTTATTTAACCTGCTTGACTCCCATGATACGAAGAGACTGCGTTCCGACGTGAAAAATCTGGATGAGTATTTTCAGCAGCTTGCCGTATTATTTACGATGCCGGGCAGCCCGTGCATTTATTACGGGACAGAAATTGCAATGGAAGGAAATTACGACCCTGACTGCAGGCGGTGTATGCCGTGGGAAGACATTGAGGCAGGCATGTATGAGGAGCGGATGGAAATTGTAAAGAGCCTCCTTCACCTTCGGATGCGTGAGCCGCTTCTTCGCAACCGAAATTTTCATTTTCCGAATAGAATTAACAGGCCGCGGGTGATTGAGTTCAATAAAATCGGCTGGATGGATAATTACGTGGAGATTATCATAAATTGTGAAGAGGAAGATATTGAAGTTGAGAAGACGGGAGAACTTCTTTTTTCAAGACATTATATTGATAATACGCTGCTTAGAAACGGGATTATTATCCGAAAAATTCATACGTAAATAAAAATTGTATGCATAAATAAGGTTACTTGTCCATATACTATATCATAATGAAGGATGCAGGAGGAAAATTATGGCAAGAGGACCTAAAAAATCATTGGAAGACAAAATAAAAGAGAAAGAAGAACTGATTCAGGGGCTTAAGCGGCGCATAAAGGCGGAGCAGGAAGAACTGGACGCTTTAAGCGCCGAAAAGCGGAATCAGGAGCTTGCTGCAATCAGCAGTCTGATAGAAGCAGCGGGAATTAAGCCGGAGCAGGCAGTGGAAATATTGAAAGAATATGTAGAAGAGTGCAAAGAAGAGCAGAGTGCATAGCACGCTGCTCTTCTTTCTATATGCAGGAGATGGGACTTGAACCCACACGATATTGCTACCACAGGCACCTGAAGCCTGCGCGTCTGCCAATTCCGCCACTCCTGCGTTCATTATCGGGTGCCTTACGTGGCAACCACAACTAGTATTCTATCGCCTTTTTTATGAAATGTCAATTGTTTTTTGAAAATTTATTATATAAAATAGAAAAAGGCTATCCGGAGCTGATTTGAGAAATCTGAAATCGACGAATAAATGACGTATTTCACAAAAAGAAAGCGATTCATTCTTTCTATTTTTCACAAAAATTGGAGAAAAAATAAAAAAATCCTGACAATATGTGGGTTGGAGTGATACAATGAAACAAAGGGGAATAAGGCGGTAAGCGTCATGATTTGTTGTCGAAAACAGCACCAACAGAAAGGTAAAGGTGTGAAATGTTTGAAAAAGGTGATTATATTGTTTATGGTGCGGCAGGTATTTGTCAGGTAAAAGAAATCGGAACATTAAGTATGAAGGCGGCAGACAAGGACAGGCTTTATTACACACTGGAGCCGCTGAACAGTAAGGGAAGTTCAGTTTATACTCCGGTTGATAATACCAAAGTAGTAATCAGAAGAATCCTTTCAAAAAAAGAAGCGGAACAGCTCATTTGTGATATACCTCATATAGAGGCGTTATGGGTGGAAAATGATAAGCAGAGAGAGCAGGTCTACAGGGAAAGTGCACGCAAATGTGATTGCAGAGAGTGGATTCGGATTATCAAGACGCTTTATTTAAGAAAGCAGGACCGGATTGCGCATGGAAAAAAGGTTACGGCGACGGATGAGAGGTATCTTCATATGGCGGAGGAAAGCCTTTATTCGGAACTGTCCATTCCGCTGGGCGTGGAGAAGGAGAGGATGGCAGATTATATTACGGAAAGAGTTGCAAACAGATAAAAGAGGAGGAAATTGCACATGGAAAAGTTTATCGAGGATTTAGCGTCGGCAAAGCCGGCGCCGGGTGGCGGCGGAGCAAGCGCTTTGATTGGCTCCTTGAGCGCGGCGCTTTGCTCAATGGTTGCAAATCTTACAACCGGGAAAAAGAAATATGCCGCGTATCAGGAAGAGATAGAAAAAATAATTGAAGAGGCGGGAGCCGTTTCAAAACGTCTGTATTGTCTGATTCAGGCAGATGCAGAGGTATTTGAACCGCTTGCGGCAGCTTACGGGATTCCAAAAGAGGAGCCGGGAAGAGATGCGGTGCTTGAGGAGGCGCTGAAAAAGGCGGCATCAGTGCCGTTAGAGATTATGAAGGTGACAGATGCAATGATTCCGATGTTAGAAGCGCTTTTGGTGAAGGGAAGCAGGCTTGCGGTGAGTGATGTCGGTGTTGCGGCGTCGGCGGCAAAGGCGGCTTTGGAAGGCGCTGTTATGAATGTCTATATTAACACAAAACTTATGAAGGACAGGGAATATGCATCAAAGCTTAATCAAGAGGCGGATGAAATTCTAAAAAGCGGCCGGGGCAGATGTACGGCCGTATATGAAGCGGTGGCAGATCAGATAGCTGCGAAGGAAGAAACGGATGCGTCGGAGCTTCGGGGGATGCCGGTTGTTAAGAAGCTTCTTGCCGGATTAAAAGAGGAAACGGAATCGCTTGCGGAGCGGGGAATTGTTCCGAAGCTCAGTGTGATACGTGTAGGTGCGAGAGAAGATGACCTTTCCTATGAAAGAGGATTGAAAAAACGTTTTGAGGCAGCCGGAGCGGTTACGGAGACGATTGAGCTTCCTCCTTCTGTGACGCAGGAAGAGATTGAAGCAAAGGTGAAAGAACTGGATGCAGATGCAGGTGTACATGGGATTATGGTATTCCGGCCTCTCCCGAGGAATCTTTCAGAGCAGAAGATTAAGAACCTGATCTCTCCACGTAAGGATGTGGACTGCATGGGAGATCAGAATTATGCGCATTTGTTTGCACAGGATGGAGAGGGGTATCCGCCCTGTACTCCGCAGGCAGTGATTGAAATGCTTGATTATTATGACATCGACCTTGAGGGAAAAAGGGTTGTAATCGCAGGGCGCAGCATGGTAGTCGGAAAACCGCTGGCTATGCTGGCGCTTAAGAGAAATGCGACCGTGACAGTCTGCCATACAAAGACGAAAAATCTCGCACAGGAATGCAAAAATGCGGATATTATATTTGCATGCGCAGGTGTGGCACGCATGATAAATGAAAACTTTGTGCGTGGGGGCCAGATTGTGATTGATGTCGGCATTAATATGGATGAGAACGGGCTTTGTGGTGATGTGGATTATGAATCGGTCAGGCACATTGTAGATTCGGTTACTCCTGTACCCGGAGGGGTAGGGACTGTGACTACATCGGTGCTTTTAAAACATACAATTCTAAGCGCTCTTAAAAGCTGAGCGAATGGCATATGGATATAAAAACGGCGGCAGAATCTTTTCTGCCGCCGTTTCTATAAATCAGATATAACCATTCCATGCGTCGCCAACGGAAAAACCGGAGGAAGCATATTTGCCAAGAGCATTGTATGTACCTGCCCTGCGAATATCGTTTTCCGCCATCTTCTCAAGTGTGGAGACACGGGAAGAAATTGTAGAAGCATACGAACCGGAGCCTTTGAAGAGCGAGGTCAGATCATCTATATTTGAACCTTTTAAGATATCTTTATCAAGAGATAATGTATTGTCGTCATTGATTGTAATTCCTACTTCCTTAAGCTTCGATTCATTTGCGGAAGTATACTTAATCAGATTGTTTGTCTGACGCTGCACATTCGCAGAACCTGTATTGCGTCCTGATTTTATGAGCGCATTATAATTGTCTGCAAAAGATTTAATGCTGTTGTAGATAGCATCTCTGTCATATCCTTTTGTTGTGACAGTCGTGCCATCGTCATTCTTGACTGTAATATCTTTTTCTGCGAAAACAGATTTGCTTCCGTTTTTGTTCAGTGCGGCGATGGATGATTTCAATTTCTCCGCATTGCTGTCTACTTTTGAAAGTTCGGAAGTATATTCTGAAGAAACATCACTTGTTTTTTTGCGGTAAGGATTTCTTTTTTCGGAAGTGGTGGTTTTCTTATCCTCGTCCACTACTTTCTTGTAATAAGCTTTCAAAGCTTTTTTATAGCTGCCATTTTTAATGCTCGCATAATCTGCGAGTGTAAAGTTTCCCGTAAGAGAAGATAAACTTGATTTATTGTTGGAAGAAAGGCTTGAAAATAAGGAACTGTAATCCATTCTTCCGAACCCTGTGAGTCTTACTGGCATAATCATTCACTCCTTTGATCTTTTGGTGAGGCTTCCCTGCCTGATTAATTTGAATTTAGAAAATATTTCTTTAAATTATTATCGGCAAATGAATGGAAATATGTTATAATGATTTTGAAGAAAAATTGACTTTTTGTTTTCGGTTGAAGATAGAGGAAGGAGAATGTGTATGAAGTGCAGAAGAATACCAATGGAGGCGGAAATGGTTCCGTATGAAATTGGAAAGGATTATGAGGACGGTTTTGAGTTGTTGGTTGATGTAGTGACAAAGGGATGGATTGTAACGGACGCTCTTGTCAGGATAACACGTCCGGACGGAAAGATTGTTTGTCCTTATATTAAGAACAGAAGAGGACGTACTTTTATCAATGAAGGGGACTATATTATTCAGGACAGTGATGGTACAAAGCATGTTTGCGGAGCGGATAAGATTTTCCATCGCTATGAAAAAGTTTGAGGTGTATGTCTGACCAGCGGATTGATAAAGCTTAGAGACTGAGAGGCGTGCGGTTTGACACAGCCTGAATAGATTTAAGCAGAATAAAAGCGCAACAGTCAGATGTTGTGCGTGTGGGAAAGCGGTGATTCCTCTGGTCGGCAGGAACCGCTTTTCTTCATTTTTTTCACCGGATTCTATCCTGCTTCTGACTTCAAAATAAAATTTGAAAAAAATTTGAAAAACATATTGACATTTATGTTATGAAATGGTATTATTCTATTCACAGCGTACATAAAACGTCGCGAGCAATAAGCGGGAGTGCTGGAATTGGCAGACAGGCAAGACTAAGGATCTTGTGTCTGTATAGACGTGTGGGTTCAAGTCCCATCTCCCGCACTTGAGACCTTGTAAATGTAAAATTTACAAGGTCTTTTGTGTGTGTGGGCTTTACGGCGGGCGTTTCTTACAGTTAAGGATATTAAAGTATGGAATTTATCATTGGATTCCAAACTCGAAATCAAGCCTAATTTTATTTCTCCGGAGGCAGCTGAGCTTGACCGTATACAAAGTGAGTATGATGTTATTTTTGAAATGAACGGTGTAAATCGTATGGATGATTTTATTAAGATGTGTATGGCACGTGGCTGGCTGGTTAATCAGTTGGATATTGAGAATCAGATGGATATATATGCGAAGGCTGAAGAAGATATTGTATTCGAGTCATAATGTTGAAAAACGTGTATGGAAATAAATGACGGGGGAAGAAAACGGAATGAAGTATGTAGTTGCGATGGATTCTTTTAAGGGGAGTCTGAGCTCAATGGAGGCGGGTATGGCAGCGGCGGAGGGGATGAGGCGCGCAGACCTGCGCTCAGAGATTGTCGTCCGGCCGTTGGCGGATGGCGGTGAGGGGACAGTTGACGCTCTTGTATGCGGGATGAATGGAATCCGGCAGTCTGTCAGGGTTACGGGACCGCTGGGGAGGCCTGTGGAGTGCGTGTATGGGATTATTGAAGAGACTGGAACTGCCGTGATTGAGATGGCTGGCGCGGCGGGGCTTGCTTTGATTTCGAAGGAGGAACGCAATCCGCTTCATACCACAACATACGGTGTGGGCGAAGTGATACGGGATGCCATTTTGAAGGGGTGCCGCCGGTTTATTGTAGGAATAGGCGGCAGCGCTACGAACGACGGAGGCGTCGGAATGCTTCAGGCGCTGGGATACGGATTTCTCGACAGGGAAGGAAAACAGGTGCCTTTTGGCGCAGAGGGATTAAAACAGTTGTCAATGATTACAGATGAGAGTGTTTTAGAACAGCTGTCAGAATGTGAGTTCCGGGTTGCATGTGATGTCACGAACCGTTTGTGCGGAGAGAATGGATGCAGTGTAGTATATGGCCCGCAGAAGGGAGCGGATTCTTTTATGATTGCGCAGATGGATGAGTGGCTTGCGCACTATGCTGCACTGGCGAAAGAAAAGTACCCGGGAGCAGATGATTGTAAGCCCGGAACCGGTGCGGCGGGAGGATTGGGATTTGCCTTTCTTACATTTACGAATGCGGTTTTGGAATCAGGAGTAAAAATTGTAATGGAGGAAACACATCTTGAAAAGTATATAAAGGGAGCGGATGTGGTGATTACCGGAGAGGGCAGGCTGGATGGACAAACTGTGATGGGAAAGGCGCCGGCAGGCGTGGCAGCGCTTGCAAAGAAACACGGAGTATTGGTGATTGCACTCGCAGGAAGCGTCTCGGGGAATGCCTCCTTATGCAATCAGCATGGTATAGATGCATTTTTTTCGATTCTCCAGGATGTGGTTACGCTGGAGGAAGCAATGGAAACGGAAGGTGCAAAGAGAAATCTTGCGAATACTGCCGAACAGGTTCTGCGCTTGGTCCGGCTTTCGGAAAAGATGTGAGAAACATGGAAACCGACAGGAAAATGAGCAATTGCGGCACAGGAGTGAATACGGAAGGTGACCGATGATGAAGCATGCAAAAAAACATATTTTAAAATCACAGGATTTTGAAATGGATTATGTCAGTTTCGGAACCGGGAGAAGGAAGCTGGTTTTAATTCCGGGTCTCAGTTTGAGGGATGTCAGGGATTCGGCTTTGATGCTTGCCTCTATGTACCGCATTTTTGCAAAGGATTATAAGGTGTATGTTTTTGACCGCAGAAGGAGGCTGCCGGAGGGATATACGGTTCGTGACATGGCGCGTGACACTGCCTGCGCTATGCGTATGCTGAATATAGAAAACGCGGATGTTTTCGGCATTTCTCAGGGAGGAATGATCGCGCAGTATCTGGCAATTGATTCTCCCGAGCTTGTACATACAATTGTACTGGGAGTCACCGCATCCAGACAGAATACGGCGATTTCGGAGGTTGTCGGAAACTGGATTCAAATGGCGCAGGAGGATGATTTTGAAACCCTGATTATGGATATGATGGAGAAAATTTATTCGCAGGCGTATATCAAAAAATATGGGCGCTTTTTCCCTGCATTGTCCAAAATGCTAAAACCCAAAGACCCGGCGCGTTTTATTATGAATGCAAGGGCATGTCTGACATGCAGCTCTTATGACGAACTTTGTAAAATCCAATGTCCGGCATTTGTATTGGGTGGCAGGAAAGATAAGGTTGTCACGGGTGGGGCATCGGAAGAAATCGCCGCGCAGCTTGGTTGTTGCATCTATATGTACGATCATCTCGGGCATTCTGCATATGAAGAAGCCAGAGACTTTAACAGCAGAGTATATAATTTTTTGATATCGAATCTATGAAGAGGGACTTCATGGGGCATTTCGCCTCCTGAGGTCCTTTTTGTTTCATCCGGCCGGATTAAGGCAAGGATGGAAGATAAAAGATTCGAATAAACAGTATATAACACTTGACAACAGTAATACACTGTTATATACTGTTTGCAACAAAGGAGGAGGCAGTGCATGAATATTATTATAAACAGTTCTCTGATGGTTCCGATCTATGAGCAGATAGTCGATCAGATCAAGACAATGATTCGGAATGGCGATCTGAAAGAAAATGATAACCTGCCTTCGGTCCGTTCTTTGTCGAAGGATTTGAAGATCAGCGCATTGACGGTTAAGAAAGCATATGACAGCCTTGAGGAGGAAGGTTTTACCGTAACGGTGCATGGAAAAGGAACTTATGTAGCGGCCGCAAATGCAGAGCTTCTGCTGGAGGAGCAGAAAAAGGAGCTGGAAGCTGATTTGGAACTGGCCGTCTTAAAAGGCAGAAGATTTGGAATCAGTGATGAGGATATTCGAAGTCTGTTTGAATTGGTTTTGGAGGAATGAAGATGCTGAAAATAGAACATTTAAGAAAAAAATACGATGCGTTTGACCTGGACTGTTCCCTGGAGATAAAACCCTCGCGTATTACCGGCCTGATCGGTCAGAATGGCGCCGGGAAAAGTACAACATTCAAAGCAATTCTGGGATTGATTTCGGTGGACGGCGGGACAATTGCCATGTTTGGAAAGGATATACGGGAGCTTGGTGCGAAAGATAAGCAGGGTATCGGGGTTGTGCTATCTGATTCCGGGTTCAGCGGATATTTAACGATTCATGATATCATTCCGGTTCTTGAAAATCTTTATGAAAGATTTGATAAGGCGTTTTTCATGGAGCATGTTCGAAAATTCGGTCTGCCCCTGGATAAGAAAATCAAAGAATTCTCTACAGGTATGAAAGCGAAATTTAAAGTGACGGTTGCCGTTTCACATAATGCAAGATTATTGATACTGGATGAACCGACGGCAGGGCTTGATGTGGTGGCGCGCGACGAACTGATTGAGCTGTTGCGGGAATATATGGAAAAAGAGGAGGAGCGGTCGATTCTGATCAGTTCTCATATTTCCAGGGATCTTGAAAATCTGTGTGACGATCTCTACATGATACATGATGGAAGGATTATCATGCATGAAGATACCGATGTGCTGTTAAGTGATTACGCATTGATGAAAGTGAATGACGCGCAATATGCGGAGATGGATAAGCAGTATATTCTGCGTTTCAGAAAAGAACGGTTTGGCTATAGCTGCCTTACGAATCAAAAGCAGTATTATGTGGAAAATTATCCGCATATTGCGATTGAAAAGGGAAGTATTGATGAATTGATTACAATGATGGTTCGGGGAGGTTCATTATGAAAGGTTTATTGCTGAAGGATTTAAGATTAATGAAAATGCAGAAACAGTTTTTTATAATCATTACCGTTATTGCGGCTGGCATGGCGGTGTTTGGGCAGGGGGAAACTTTTTCACCATTTATAGTTGCCTATATGACGTTTATCGGAGGTTTGTTCACGCTGAGTACAATCAGCTATGATGAATTTGACAACGGAAATGCTTTCTTATTTTCACTTCCGGTTACAAGGCAGGGATATGTGGCGGAAAAGTATGGCTTTGGTTTGATAACCGGTGCAGGCTTCTGGCTGCTTGGTCTTGTAATCGATATAGCGGCCGGACTGACCCGCGGGATGTTTTCGGCTGATACAGTTGTGGCAGCTTTACTGATCCTTCCGATTCTGCTTCTCATGCTGGCCTTCATGCTGCCTTTTCAGTTGAAATTCGGAGGGGAGAAGGGCAGGATAGCAATGATCGGGGCAGTTGGTATAGTGCTTCTTGCAGGCGCGCTGCTGAGAAAAATAGCGGGAGCGTGGAATTTTCATGTGGATGATGCCCTGAACAACCTGGAAACGCTGAATATGAGCATAGGTAAGGTGATTCTGGCAGTGGTTGTGCTGGCTGCCGTCTTATTCTTTGTTTCTTACAAAATCAGCGTATCAATTATGGTGAGAAAAGAATTTTGACGTATCATGTTACGATTTCTTCTGTATTGTGATATACTGAATCATTGAGGTGTATTTGGGCTTTTCTTCCGGAGTATCGGCAGAAAAGCGCACATGCAAATGAGTATGAGTAAAGCAGGGTGTGTGACGTGCAGAAGATATTGATAGTGGATGATGTGGAGGTAAACCGCGAGTTGCTGCGGGGTATACTGAAAGAGGACTACGAAATTGAGATGGCAGAGAATGGGAGACAGGCAATCCGGAAGCTGTGGGAATATCATGATGAGATATCGGCCGTTCTTTTAGATCTACAGATGCCTGATATTGACGGTTTTAAAGTGATTGCGGAGATGAAGGAGCAGGGCTTTATGGACAGAATAGCGCTGCTTATCATAAGCAGCGAGCATGCGGTGGAAGTAGAGATACAGTGCTTTCAGCTTGGCGCTTCCGATTTCATTCATAAGCCGTTTGAGGCGTCCATAGTAAAAAACAGGGTAAGAAACACAATTGAACTGTTTCGATGTAAGAATCAGCTGGAGCAAAAGGTGGAGGAGCAGGCGGCAGCTCTTGAGCGGCAGTCTCAGATCATTCGGATACAGGCGGAAAGGCTCAGCAGGGAAAAACCATTTCATAATCTGATGATGGAGTATCGTGCCGTGATTATGGAGATTGAGACGAGACTTAAGGTCCTGAATGCTGTTTTTTCGGAAGAGTATAACAGAAATCCCTTTGAATCCATTAAGAGCAGACTGAAAACACCGGAGAGCATATACAAAAAACTGGAGAGGAAGGGACATCCTGCCTTAATCGAAAATATCAGCGCATACATAGCCGATGTCGCGGGACTTCGGGTGATTTGTTCTTTCCCGGATGATATTTATCGTCTTGCGGAGCTTCTGATTAAGCAGGATGACATCATTCTGCTGAAGAGAAAGGATTATATTCAGAAGCCAAAGAGAAATGGTTACAGGAGCCTTCATCTGATTTTAAATGTGCCGATTTTTCTGCCGGATGAGAAGAAGTACAGAAAAGCTGAAGTTCAGTTTCGGACGATTGCAATGGATTTCTGGGCGAGTCTTGAGCATAAATTGAAGTATAAGAAGGATTATGATGATACGGATGATATCGAGCGGCAGTTAAAGGACTGCGCGGATTCCATAGAGGCGCTTGACTACCAGATGCAGGAAATTCGTGATAAAATTTATGGTTCGAATGGATGAAGAGAAGCAATGAAAACCAGAGATCTGTATCGGTGGGTTGCCTGCCACAAACTTGATATGCGCAAAAAGAGGCGAGGAAATGGAAAAAGATGAAAACAATAGAAATAAGAAAATATGAAGAACGGGATCTTTCTGCTATGAATGCGATCTGGAACGAGGTGGTTTCGGAAGGAATTGCATTTCCACAGGAGGAGTGTCTGACAGAAGCGGCGGGGAAGCTTTTCTTTGCTGAACAGAGTTACTGCGGCGTGGCGGAAGAGACAGAAACGGGAGAGATTCTCGGATTATACATTCTGCACCCCAATAATGTAGGGAGATGCAATCATATCTGTAATGCAAGCTATGCGGTAGCATCGGCAAGAAGAGGGATGCATATCGGGGAGAGGCTTGTGATGGACTGTATTGTACAGGCACGTGCCGCCGGATTTAAACTATTGCAGTTTAATGCGGTGGTGGCGTCCAATATACATGCCAGGCATCTGTATGAAAGAATCGGCTTTCATCAGCTTGGCGTCATTCCAAAAGGGTTTCGAATGAACGATGGCCGGTATGAGGATATCTGCCCTTATTATATAGAGGTGTAAGAAGAGACGCTCCAATTTACGGATTGTTGGCAGCATGGAATGACGAAACAGGCAGTTAGCATAATCAGCAACATAATTTAATATCAAAATAACAGCGTAAAGGTGCATGGAACAGTAAATTGTAAACCATGCGTCTTTTTTGCGTCAAAATGGAGGAATAGGAGCGACAACATTCAGCCCCCCCCTGTTTGTAAAAGAAGATTGGTAAGACGACTTATTCAGTCGAGCTTGGCGAAATCCAGATATTCTGATAATCTCAAAGCCCTCATTTTATCTATTGATATTCACATAAGACTATAGTAGTATAATAATATAGACTACCATAGTCTTATGGGAATGTTGAGTTTAAGAAAAGACTTTCTGTTGAAAAGACTGACAGGCTGGAATAAATTGTCATAGATGTGAAATGAGGTGATAAGCGTGACATTACTGAAGATGAGTTTTTTCGGGACTGTTTTTATTATTGTGGTTATGATGATTCGGGCAGTAACAATCAATAGTCTGCCTAAAAAACGTTTCTGATTTTGTGGGAGCTGGTGCTTTTAAGGCTGGTTCTTCCGTTTACCATTCCGTCGGCATTTAGCGTGTATACGCTTGTGAACCCCAGTATATCCGCATCCCCATTTTTTGAAGCAGAAGCGGGGAATCTTACTTCTGCCATATCACGGGAAAATTTTATTATAGTACAGGGAGCGGGGCAGTCAACAGCAAATATCCCGACTGTTTCCATTTGGTTTGCTGTCTGGTTTGCTGGAATGATACTTTTTGGCATATTTTTCTCAGTCATTTATTTCCGTTGTCTGTTTGAGTTTCGGACAGCTTTGCCGGTCAACAATGCCTTGGGGAATGTACATTCTTTTTAATCGTGACATTGAGCTGGCATGTGATGAAAGCGTTATAAGACAATATGGCGATGAGTCAAGATCTGCCTATTCATTCATGCTGATTAATCTGGAAGCAAAGAAAAGCGGGTTATCACCGCTTTGCAATAATTTCAGCAGAAATGCCATTGAAGAGAGGATTACTGCAATTATGAATACATAGAAACAGACTAAGCAATATTTCTGAATAAGTCTATTATCAATTATAAAAACATGATTGATGGTGGACTTATTTTATTGTCTGAATGTGATTTCATAGAATTAAGGCTATTGCAAAAATTTTAGAACAATGGTAAAATAGTTATTGACCTATAGTCAATAACTAAATACAAAGGAGGTGCAATAAACATTGGCCAGACCTGTGAAAAAGACACCAGAGGAATGGAGAAAGGAAATCCTGAATGCAGCCCAAAGTTTATTTCTATCCAAAGGATATGAGGAAACATCGATTTCCGACATTATGGGCATGGTGGGCGGAGCAAAAGGAATGTTTTACCGTTGTTTCCAAAGCAAGGAGGAAGTGATGTATGCAATAGGCAGTCAGATGTTTTTTGAGAACAATCCATTTGAGGCAGTCAGGGAGAGAGATGATTTGAACGGTCTGCAAAAAATCAGGCTGTTACTTGCACTGAATCAGTCGGATGCTGAGCGAAACCAGATCAATATGCAGGCAATCCAGATTTTGAAAGATCCGCACATTTTAGCTGCAACGGTTTTAGAAAACAGGCGTGTGTTAACTCCGCTGTGGCTGGAATTACTGAATGAGGGGAAAAGGGACGGCTCTGTCAGAACGGAATATACGAAAGAACTTTCCGAGCTTTTGCCGCTGATTAACTTCTGGCTTATTCCTTCGGTTTTTCCTGCTACGGAGGAAGAGCTATACCATAAATACCGTTTTGTGACAGAAGTGTTATGTCATATGGGACTGCCTCTTTATGAGGATGATACGATGTCCTTTATAGAAAAATTTATCACGGATATCACGGAAAAAGGAGAGGATGAGCCATGACGGAAAGATTGTTTACGAAAAATTTTACGCTTCTTATTTTGGGGCAGCTCACATCTTTGTTTGGAAATTTTATATTGAGACTGGCATTATCCATGTATATACTGGAAGTGACTGGTTCAGCCGCCATATTCGCAGGGATATTGTCAGCAGCGACAGTTCCGACTATTCTGTTGTCGCCGCTTGGCGGCATTCTGGCGGACAGGGCAGACAGACGGAATATTATGGTAGCTCTGGACGCGCTGACCGGCGTATCGGTTTTATGTGCGGCGATATTTCTGACCGAACATAATGCCATTGCCGTAATTGGCACGCTGCTTATCCTGCTTTCTGTTTTAGGTGCGTTTGAAACGCCTACCGTTCAGGCGTGTATTCCCACTATGTTACAAGGTGACAATATTATGAAAGGGAATGCTGTTGTAAATCAGGTGGCTTCTTTATCCTGTTTGACAGCGCCTGCGTTGGGTGGTGTATTGTATGCCATGTTTGGACCCAGGCCCGTATTGTATGCAAGTGTTGTATGCTTTTTTATTACTGCGCTGTTTGAGTGTTTTATAAAACTGAGCTATCCGCGTATTCAGGGAGAGGGAGGCGTGCTCCGGATTGTAAAACAGGATTTTTTTTCAAGTATGAAGTATATTTCAAAAGAACAGACGAGTATATCAAAAATGTTACTCTTAACGGCACTAACAAGGTTTTTTGTGATGGGCGTTACCATAGTCGGACTGCCCTTTCTTGTACGGACTGTACTTGGGTTTAATGCAAAGTATTATGGGGCTGCAGAAAGTACGCTGGCAGTTGCAACAATTCTGGGGAGCATTGCAGCGGGAGTTTTTGCAGAGAAATTGAAACTGGATAAATTATCTGTTCTGTTTGCCTCTCTGGGTATTTTTATGCTCCCTGCCGGTGTTGTTTTCCTTTTGCCGGTGGATGCCATCATAAAATATATTGTCACGATTGTATCGTTCAGCGGTGTGCAGGCTGTCGTCAGTATAGTGTCTGTTTTTGTCGTTTCCCTCATACAACAGAGGACGCCAAACCATTTAATCGGGAAGGTGATGGCTTATACATCGGCGGTTACATTGTGTGTTCAGCCCATAGGACAAATTGTGTACGGTTTTCTGTTTGACAGATTTCACAGTACCGTATATTTCGTCTTAATTCCGACGGGTATCATAGTTTGCATTATGGGACTGGCTGCAATGATCTTTTTCAGGAAAACCAATTAAGCGAAACTACGGTACATTTTGGAAAACGGATAGTTTAGGAGATAAAGAAACATGAGATTAAGCTAAAATTGCTTGATACACGTTCATATAACGGAATGACAGATTTAAATTATGTGCGGAGATAATGAATGGTTTGAAGAAGCCATGATGCCGATAGGGAGAAGATTTTAAAAATGAATATCAGAGAATATCAATCAACAGATTGTAAAGCGCTGACAGAACTTTTTTATCATACGGTTCATACAGTAAACGCAAAAGATTACACAAAAGAACAATTAGATGTATGGGCGACAGGACAGGTGAATTTGAAAGAATGGAACCGGTCACTCCAAGAGCATTTCAGTATTGTTGCGACCGATGATGATGTTATTATAGGATTTGGGGATATAGACAAGACAGGCTATCTTGACCGATTATATGTTCATTCAGATTATCAGGGAAAAGGAATTGCGACTTCTATATGCAATCGGCTGGAGGCAGCAGTTCAGGAGGACATTGTCACGCATGCTTCTGTTACGGCAAAACCCTTTTTTGAAAAAAGAGGGTATCAGGTTATCAAAGAGCAGCAAGTAGAGCGGCAGGGAATTTTCCTTACAAATCTTGTTATGATAAAGAAGCGGTAAAGTCCGGTTTTTATTCTGCTTGGTTTGATTCCCTTTCAAAAAGAAAAGTGTCAGAAATTCCATGAAGTTGAGAAATTTTTGACACCGAAAATGGAGATAGCGAGACTCGAACTCGTGACCTGTACGTTGCGAACGTACCGCTCTCCCAACTGAGCTATATCCCCATTTATGTTAATTATAGCATGTTAATACCAAATTACAACATAATTTTCAAAAAATCGAAAGTTTTGTATGTATAAAAACGGTTTCATAAAATTTTTCTTGACCACACAGTAACTGTACGGTTTACGATGGCAATAACAACTATGAAAGAAAGGAAGAAAATTGATATGAAAAAGATGAAAGCAGTATGGATTGGGGTTGCCGCTGTTGCTGTTGTGGTTGGAGGTTTGTGGTTGATTTTTGGAAAGAAAATCAGGGTACTTTACACCTCTCTGAATAGTTTTAAGGATGAAAATCTTGCGTATACATTTCAGCATACGCCTGAGGTTCAGCCAACGAAGAAAATAAGCAGAGGTGAGGGAACATTCTCATTCCAAAAAGATAAGGATCATTTACTGCCCGGGGAGTTTTCGTTTCAGGATATTCCGTGTCGGACAGGAGATTTTTTGGAGGATACAAGAACTTCCGGCTTGCTAATTATCCAGGATGATGTTATAAAGTATGAAAAGTATTATTTCGGAGGAGATGAAAATACATTATTTTCTTCCAACTCCATGGGGAAGTCTTTTGTATCTGCCCTGATGGGAATTGCTGTTTCGGAAGGGTACGTGGAGAGTGTGGAAGATCCGATTGGAAAATATATTCCTGAATTTGTCGGTACGAAGCTGGAAAGCATTCCGATACGGGCATGTCTGCAGATGGCCTCCGGCATAAACTTTAATGAGGATACGGACATGAGCAGCTTTTCCATGCGAACGCTGATGGGAGTTCCTGCCATGAAAGTGATTTCAAAGTATGGAATGCAGGAAGAGCCTTATACATATCGCCGGTATTTGAGTATTAATACGGAAATTCTGGGTGAAGTGATCACGAATGCCACTGGAATGAGCCTTGCCGAATATATGGAAGAAAAGCTGTGGAAACGGATTGGAGCGGCCCATGATGCGTATTGGACGCTGAGCAATGGCACGGAACTTGCGATGGGAGGACTGAGTGTGTCTTTGAGAGATTATGCCCGGTTCGCAAGATTGTATCTGAACGGAGGCAGTTATGAAGGTGAGCAGATACTTCCGCCGGAATGGGTAAGAGACAGTTTGGATATCAGCGGGGAGTATTCAAAGCCGGGGGCAAATAATGACGCCTATAATGAGATCGGGTATGGCTATCAGTGGTGGATTCCGGAAGGCAGTGAAGGAGAATTTATGGCAATTGGCGTCTATGGACAGTGGATTTATGTCAATCCGACGGAAAATGTCATCATTGTCAAGACGAGTGCGGACCCCGATTTCATGGAAAAAGGTTACGAACTGAAGCACGTGGAGTTTTTCCGTGCGGTCGCAAAAGGAATCTGATAAAAGCAGGCCGTGAGGCCTTTTGGAAGTACAAGGGAGATGCATATGCAGATGGATTATAAAAGTAAGGGGCTTAACCTCTTAAAAAAGGGACAGAAGGGCATCATTCATGCCATATTCAGCCGTTTTGGACTGATTTTGCTTTTGCTGATGGTTCAGATTCTTATTCTGTTCGGCATTTTTCAACAGTTTGAGGAATTTCTGCCGCATGTGTTTGGCGGGACCGTGTTATTTACCTTTCTTATGGTGATTTATCTTCTGAACAGTAAGATTAATCCGACGGCGAAAATCACATGGCTGATCGCAATTATGCTCCTGCCTGTGTTTGGCGTGCTTCTTTTCTTGTACACACAGAGCGACATCGGACACAGGGCTTTGAAAAAACGTGTGAGTGATATTATTACAGATACGAAAGATCGCATCCCGCAGTCAGCGGAAACGATGGAACACCTCAGTGCAGTGAACAGGGGAGCGGCGTCATTGGCGCGTTATATGCACAGAAGCGGCTGCCATCCGGTGTATGAGAATACGTCGGTTCAGTATTTTCCTCTGGGCGAGGACAAGTTTGAGGAAATGCTAAGGCAGCTCGAGGCGGCAAAACATTTCATATTTATGGAATACTTTATTGTCGATGAGGGGCTGATGTGGGGCAGGATTCTGGAGATTCTTGCAAGAAAAGCTTCCGAAGGCGTGGATGTGCGCGTTATGTATGACGGCGCCTGTGAGTTTGCGCTTCTGCCGCACGATTATCCGAAACGCCTTAGAGCGCTTAATATTAAATGTAAAGTATTTGCACCGGTGTCGCCATTTATTTCCACGCACTATAATTACCGTGATCACAGGAAAATCCTGGTGATTGACGGGCATACGGCATTCAACGGAGGTGTAAATCTTGCGGATGAATACATTAACGAGAAGAAAAAGTTCGGGCACTGGAAAGATACGGCTGTTATGCTGAAAGGCGAGGCAGTAAAGAGTTTTGCATTGATGTTTCTTCAAATGTGGGGAATTGATGAGGCAAAGGATGAATCTGAGACGTTTCTTTCCTATCCAGCGATGCCGCAGGAGAAAGCGGCAGGCTATGTCATCCCCTATGGGGACTGTCCGCTTGATGATGATAAGCTGGGGGAGAAGGTGTATATGGATATCCTGAACCGGTCGCTGGAGTATGTACATATTATGACCCCTTATCTGATTTTAGACGGAGAGATGGAAAACGCATTGAAATTTGCGGCGGAGAGAGGCGTGGATGTGGTGCTTCTGCTTCCGGGAATACCGGATAAAGCCATTCCTTATGCGCTGGCAAAGACGCATTATGCTTCTTTGCTTGAATCCGGCGTAAAAATTTATGAATATACGCCAGGATTCGTTCATGCGAAAGTATTTGTCAGTGATTCAAGGGAAGGGGTTGTCGGTACGATCAATCTGGATTATCGGAGTCTTTACCATCATTTTGAGTGTGCCACTTACTTTTACGGTACGGACTGTATATCTGACATAGAAGCGGATTTTCAGAAAACGCTGGCAAAATGCAGACAGGTGTCAATGGAAACCGTGCGTCATGAAAAATGGGCGGTGAAGCTGACAGGGTGTCTGATGAAAGCGGCGGCGCCGCTGATGTAAAATGCAGAATAAAAACAGCAAAGGAAATGCAGGGGAGGATGTTCCATTTGGAATACCCTCCCTATTTGCGTAATTCAGAAGAAAAATTATTAGAAAAAACAGTTGACAAATTTGATTGATGGTCATATACTTTGCCTATCAAAACATTTGATAATCAAACAATTTGAGAAGCAAAGTAAATGAAAGCATGAAGGAGAATGAAAATTATGTTGGAAAGAGTAAGCGAAATTATCAAGGAACAGTTAAACACAGGAGCAGCGGAAATTACGGAAGCGACAAGCTTTAAGGATGATCTGGGAGCGGACTCTCTTGACTTGTTTGAACTTGTAATGGCGCTTGAAGAGGAATACAACATTGAGATTGATTCCAATGATCTTGAGGCGATGGCAACGGTTGGCGATGTGATTGAGTATATGAAATCGAAGGGTGCAGCGTGAGAAAAATCCGCAGACCCTGTGCGGTCGGAAGCGCTTTGAGAGGTGTCATGTGAGGGCAGATAAATGGAGGCTGGAATGAAAACAAGGGTAACAGAACTTTTAGGAATCGAATATCCCATTATTCAGGGAGGCATGGCCTGGGTTGCCGAGTATAATCTGGCGGCGGCCGTATCGGAGGCAGGCGGACTTGGAATTATCGGGGCGGGCGGCGCTCCGGATGAATTTGTGAGGGAGCAGATTCAGAAGACAAAGGCTGCGACGAAGAAACCGTTCGGAGTAAATATCATGTTGATGAATCCTGAGGCGGACCGTATAGCGCAGGTGATTGTTGAGGAAGGCGTGAAAGTAGTCACGACCGGCGCCGGCAATCCCGGAAAGTATATGGCGATGTGGAAGGAGGCCGGGGTCAGAGTGATTCCGGTGGTTGCAAGTGTTGCAATGGCAAAACTTATGGTGCGTTCCGGCGCTGACGCTGTGATTGCGGAGGGAATGGAATCCGGTGGACACATTGGTTCTGCGACGACGATGACACTTGTTCCACAGGTGGCCGATGCGGTGGATGTTCCTGTGATTGCCGCAGGTGGAATCGGCGATGGAAGAGGATTTGCCGCCGCGATGATGTTAGGCGCACAGGCGGTGCAGATGGGTACACGTTTTGTTGTGGCAAAGGAGTCTGTCGTACATCCGGCATATAAGGAAAAGATTATCAGGGCAAAAGATATCGATTCCGAGATTACGGGTATGAGCACGGGCCATCCTGTACGCCAGATCAGGAACCAGATGACAAGAGAGTACTTAAAGCTTGAAAAAGCAGGGGCTTCATTTGAAGAACTGGAACATATCACACTCGGTGCGCTGAGAAAGGCTGTAGTGGACGGCGATACGGTGAACGGAACGCTGATGGCGGGTCAGATTGCAGGTCTTGTGAGTAAGGAGCAGACTTGTAAGGAAATGATAGAAGAGATTATGAGTGAGGCGGAAACGTGTCTGGAGAACGGGCGCTCGTTCTGTTGATTCAGATACCGTTTAAACGGCAGAAAGGGAGAAAAAATTATGGGTAAAATTGCATTTGTTTTTCCGGGGCAGGGTTCCCAGTATGTGGGAATGGGAAAAGAATTTTATGAGAAGGTTCCCGTTTCCAAAAGTGTTTTTGAGACAGCGGGCAAAGAGACAGGGCTTGATATCTGCGCGCTTTGTTTTGAGGAGAATACGGACATTCATATTACGGAATATACGCAGATTGCAATGCTCACCGTGGAGGTTGCAATTTTAAGGGCAATTGAGGAACAGGGAATAAAACCCGATATGACAGCGGGTTTAAGCCTCGGAGAATACGGTGCAATTGTCGCATCCGGTGCAATGAAGGAGGAGGATGCGTTTAAGGTTGTGCGCAAGCGCGGAATCTTTATGCAGGAAGCTGTTCCCTCAGGCGGTGCGATGTCGGCGGTGCTGGGGCTTGAGGCTTCGGTGATTGAGGATACGCTTCAGGGCGTGGAAGGTACGGTATCCATTGCAAATTATAATTGTCCGGGGCAGATTGTAATAACCGGCGAGGCGGCTGGTGTGGAAAAGGCAGGAGAGAGTCTGAAGAAAGCAGGCGCAAAGCGGGTTGTTCCGCTTAAGGTCAGTGGTCCTTTTCACTCTGCAATGCTTTCGGGGGCAGGAGAGCAGCTTGAGGGCGTTTTAAATGAAGTGGAATTTTCCTATTTTACGACTCCTTATGTGGCGAATCTGACAGCCGATTACGTTTTTTCACCTTCGGAGATCAAACCGCTTCTTGTAAAGCAAGTGTCATCTCCGGTGCGTTTTGAGCAGTCTGTCAGGAGGATGATTGATGACGGGGTGGATACTTTCGTCGAGATCGGGCCGGGAAAAACGGTTTCCGGATTCATTAAAAAGATCAGCAAAGAGGTAAAAGTTCTGAACGTTGATAAATATGAGGATTTTGAGAAATGTGTAAAGGAGTTAAAGGATGCTTCAAAATAAAGTTGCAATAGTGACCGGCGCAAGCCGTGGAATCGGCAGGGCAATTGCGGTTGCTCTGGCGGAAAAGGGCGCGGCAGTAATTGTAAATTACAATGGTTCGAGGGAAAAGGCAGAGGAAGTTGTGGCCGAAATTCGTACAGGAGGCGGAGAAGCGGAGAGCTTTCAGTGCGATGTTGCAGATTTTGACAAGTGCGGTGCGATGGTACAGGAAATTATACAGAAATATGGCCATGTTGATATTCTCGTAAACAATGCGGGAATTACGAGAGACGGACTTTTGATGAAGATGAGTGAAAAAGATTTTGATGATGTACTGTCTACGAACTTAAAGGGCGCTTTTCATACAATACGACACCTGTCAAAATATTTTCTGAAACAGAGAAGCGGGAAGATTATTAACATCTCATCGGTGTCCGGTGTGACGGGGAATGCAGGTCAGGCAAATTACAGCGCGTCAAAGGCAGGCATTATCGGTCTTACAAAGAGTGTGGCAAAGGAGCTTGGCAGCAGGGGAATCAATGTCAATGCGGTTGCTCCGGGGTTCATTGAGACGGATATGACGGATGCGATGCCGGAAAAGGCGAAGGAAGCAGTTGCGGCGCAGATTACCCTTCGGCGTACGGGCAGACCGCAGGATATTGCAAACGCGGTGGCATTTCTTGCGTCGGAGGAAGCGGATTATATTACGGGCCAGGTGATTTGCGTAGATGGAGGGCTGGCGTGAAAAGGCTTTCTTTATCCGGAGGAAAAGCGGCAGCATTCTTCTTTTGAACGGACGACCGCGGCATGCGGTAGAAAGGTATGGTTATTGATATGAGCAGAAGAGTAGTAGTTACAGGTATGGGGGCGATTACGCCGACAGGTCTCAGCGTGGAGGAATTCTGGCAGTCGGTGAAGGCGGGCAGACATGGTTTTGCACCGATCACAAGATTTGACGCCAGCAATTATAAATGCCATGTGGCGGCCGAAGTAAAGGGATTTGAAGGCAAAAACTATATGGACTTTAAGGCGGCGAAGCGGATGGAGCTTTTCTGCCAGTATGCGGTAGCGGCGGCAAAAGAGGCCATAGAAGATTCCGGGCTTAATATGGAGGAAGAAGATGCGTACAGAGTCGGATGCAGCGTCGGAAGCGGTGTCGGAAGCCTGCAGGCGATGGAAAGGGAGTACGATAAGCTTGTAAACAGAGGACCTTCCAAAGTAAATCCACTTTTGGTGCCTCTGATGGTTTCCAATATGGCGGCCGGAAATGTGTCGATTCAGTTTGGGCTGAAAGGAAAGAGCATCAATGTGGTTACAGCGTGCGCTACCGGTACGAATTCGATCGGTGAAGCATTCAGAACGATTCAGTACGGCGATGCGGACGTAATGGTGGCAGGCGGCGCGGAAGGCTCCGTGACCCCGATTGGCATTGCAGGTTTCTGCTCACTGACAGCGCTTTCCAGTGTGGATGACCCTGATAAATGTTCCCTTCCTTTTGACAGGAACAGAAGCGGATTTGTAATGGGGGAAGGCGCAGGAGTCGTCGTTCTTGAGGAACTGGAGCATGCGAAGGCGAGGGGCGCGAAGATATATGCGGAAGTGATCGGCTATGGCTGTTCAAGCGATGCCTATCATATTACTTCTCCGGCGGAAGACGGTGCAGGCGCAGCAAAAGCGATGGAAAATGCGGTGAAAGACGGCGGCTTATCCATGAACGATATCACCTATATTAATGCGCATGGAACGGCAACCCATCACAATGATCTGTTTGAGACGAGAGCGGTTAAGCTGGCGTTTGGGGAACATGCGAAGGATATCCGCATCAATTCCACAAAATCCATGATCGGCCATCTTCTTGGCGCGGCCGGCGCAGTTGAATTTATCGCCTGCGTAAAAGAGGTGGATGAAGGATACATTCATAAGACGGTTGGCTATATGACGCCGGATGAGGAGCTGGATCTTGATTACTGTAAAGAAGCGTACGAGGAAGATGTGCCGTATGCACTGAGCAATTCGCTTGGTTTCGGAGGACACAACACAAGTATTCTGATTCGGAAATTTTCAGAGTAGGAACAGGGGTGAAAGATGTCTCTTTTAACAACAAAGGAAATTATGGAAATCATACCGCACAGACAGCCTTTTCTGCTGATTGATACGGTGGAAGAGCTGGAACCGGGCGTTCGTGCTGTGGCAAAAAAGTGCGTCAGCTACAATGAACCTTTCTTTGCCGGACATTTTCCTGGAGAGCCTGTAATGCCCGGCGTGCTGATTATTGAAGCGCTGGCGCAGGCGGGAGCGGTCGCGATTTTGTGCAAACCGGAAAATAAAGGGAAAACAGCGTATTTTGCGGCAATCAGTCAGGCGAAGTTTAAGAAAAAAGTGGTTCCGGGGGATGTACTGATGCTTCGAACGGAAATTATAAAATGTAAGGGACCGATTGGCGTAGGGAAAGCGGAGGCGACCGTGAACGGTGAATTGGCTGCGAGTGCGGAGCTGACATTTGCCATCGGAGCGTCGGAAGGGTGATATTTCCCGCAGATTGGAGGATATTCATAGATGGCCAGAATAATTGAAAAATTCCTGGAAAAGATCAGGAAAGACGAAACGGAAGGGACAATTGTATGTCCGCAGTGCCAGAAGAGCCTAATCAAGACGGATGTCGTTATGAACAATTATATCTGTACAGAATGTGGAAGCTATTTCCGCGTGCGTACCAAAAACCGTATCCGTATGGTGGCGGACAGCAAGAGTTTTGAAGCGTGGTTTGAGGATATGGAGATCAGCAACCCTCTTGATTTTCCGGGATATGAGGAGAAATTGGAGGAAGTAAAAGAAAAGACAGGGCTCCATGAAGGCGTAACCGTCGGGAAGGCAAAGATCTACGGGGAGCCGGTATGTCTGTTTATCTGTGATTCCCGGTTCCTGATGGGAAGTATGGGACATATTGTCGGTGAGAAAATTGCGCTTGCTGTAGAGCGTGCAACAAAAGAGCGTCTTCCCGTGGTTGGATTCTGCTGCTCAGGCGGTGCGAGAATGCAGGAAGGTATTGTATCTTTAATGCAGATGGCGAAGACTTCGGCGGCGCTTAAGAAGCATTCGGATGCGGGACTCCTGTATGTTCCGGTGCTGACGGACCCCACGACGGGCGGGGTGACGGCAAGTTTTGCAATGCTTGGGGATATTATTCTGGCGGAACCCGGGGCGCTGATCGGATTTGCAGGCCCGCGCGTAATTGAGCAGACCATCGGGCAGAAGCTCCCGAAAGGTTTTCAGCGTGCGGAATTCCTGGTAGAGCACGGTATTATTGACGGCATTGTGGAGAGGGATGATTTAAAGAAGACATTGTATCATATCCTTCAGATACATAAGGAAGGAGATGCAAAGAACCGCTTTGCGGACTTTACGGAGAAAAGTTCTTCGCACTATGAGCCGAAAGAGACAATCCGTGAGCGAATGTACAAGAGCGCGTCAAAAGATGCGTGGCAGAAGGTGAAGACGGCGCGGGAGATGGGGCGCCCTTCAACCCTGACGTATATTGATTATATGTTTGATGAATTTACAGAGCTTCACGGTGACAGAGCCTTTCGCGATGATCCTGCTGTGGTGGGAGGAATTGCGCTTCTTGACGGACAGCCGGTAACGGTGGTCGGCATTCAGAAGGGAAATGACCCGAAAGAATGCGCTTTGAGAAATTACGGTATGGCTTCGCCGGAAGGATATCGCAAAGCGCTTCGACTGATGAAACAGGCGGAGAAATTCAACCGTCCCGTGATTACGCTGATTAATACATCCGGTGCATATCCGGGTATGGAAGCGGAGGAACGCGGGCAGGGTGAGGCGATTGCGCGCAATCTTTATGAAATGGCAGCGCTGACGGTGCCTGTGCTTTCCATATTCATCGGCGAAGGAGGAAGCGGCGGCGCTCTGGCGCTTGCGGTGGCAAATGAAGTGTGGATGCTTGAGAATTCAACGTATTCCGTTCTCTCGCCGGAAGGCTTTGCCTCCATTCTCTGGAAAGATGGAAAACGCGCAGAGGAAGCAGCAGGGGTTATGTGCATAACGGCGGATGATTTAAAACGCCTCGGCGCAATCGAGAAGATCCTGCCGGAATTCGGCGGAGCCGATTCTGAGACAGTGGAGGCGATTGCTATGACCATGAAGTCTGAAATCAGGGACTTCCTGACACGCTATAAGGGCATGGATGGTGACAAAGCCGCACAGGAGCGGTATGAAAGGTTCAGGAAATTTTAGTATGAAAATAAAACCATTGACGATTGGGAATCTGACGGCAAAAATCCCTGTGATACAGGGAGGGATGGGCGTAGGAGTAAGTCTTTCGGGGCTTGCGGGAAATGTAGCGCTTGCAGGAGGCGTCGGCGTGATTTCCGCCGCACAGATCGGATACAGGAAGCCGGAGTGGGATACGGACCCTGTCAGCGCGAATCTTGCGGCGATTGGAGAAGAAATACGCAGGGCGAAGGAAATTGCAAAGGGCGGCATCATAGGCATAAATATTATGGTCGCAACAAAATATTATGAAAAATATGTAAAAGCGGCGGTAGACGCGGGAGCCGATCTGATCATCTCCGGTGCGGGGCTTCCGGTGGAACTGCCCCAGATAATCGGAAAGGCAGAAGTAAAGATTGCGCCAATCATATCTTCTCTGAAATCCCTGAATGTAATTGTAAAATACTGGATGAAAAAATTCTCAAAAATTCCCGATCTGATTATTATTGAGGGACCGCTTGCAGGAGGACATCTCGGATTCGACAAAAAGGCTCTTGAGGATATTCCTGCAATAGGGTATGATGAAGAAGTAAGACGAATCATAGGACGTGTGCGTGAAATTGAAAAAGACTGTGGAACGCATATTCCTGTAGTGGCGGCGGGCGGCATCTATGACCGGAAGGATATGGAGCATTACCTTTCTATGGATGCTGACGGCGTTCAGGTGGCAACAAGGTTTGTGACGACGCAGGAATGCGATGCCGATGTCCGGTATAAGGAATCGTATATAAAGGCAAAGCCGGAGGATATTGAAATTGTGAATAGTCCTGTGGGGATGCCGGGGCGTGCCATTCATAATCAGTTTCAGGAAGATGTGAAGGCAGGCCGGGTGACGCACGGAAAATGCCATCAGTGCATTAAGACGTGCAATCCAAAGGAAACCCCTTATTGCATAACGGATGCATTGATTGCCGCCGTGAAAGGCGATACAAACCGTGGACTTTTATTTTGCGGGGCGAATGCATACAGGGCGGATAAGATGGAACGTGTGGCGGATATCATGAAGGAGTTTGGATATGACGATGAAAATTAGGGGAACGGGGAGTTCTCTGCCGGAAAAAGCAGTAAGCAACGACGATCTTGCAAAAATTATGGATACATCCGATGAGTGGATCCGGAGCCGTACCGGAATCGGAAGCCGGCATATTGCCGTGAACGAGACGACAACATCCATGTCGGTGGATGCGGCGCAGAAGGCGCTTGCCGATGCGAAGATGGGAGCGGAAGAGCTTGATCTAATTATTGTGGCGAGCATTTCTACAGACCAGTGTCTTCCTTCAACAGCATGTGAAGTGCAGGCGGCTATCGGTGCGGTAAATGCGGTGGCCTTTGACATTAACGCGGCCTGTTCCGGCTTCCTTTTCGGACTTTCCGTTGCAAATGCTTATTTTGCGGCGGGTACATATGAGAAGGCGCTGGTCATTGGCGCAGAGACATTGTCTAAAATGATGGACTGGAATGACAGAGGCACCTGTGTACTGTTCGGCGACGGCGCGGGGGCAGCGGTTGTGGAAAAGAGCGATATCGGTCTCATCAGCATGATTCAGCAGTCGGACGGCACACGGGGCGGCGTGCTTTCCTGCCGGAACCGTCCGGTCAATAACCCGTATGTCCAAAATGACACTGCGCTTGCTTTTACAAAGATGGATGGTCAGGAAGTCTATAAGTTTGCCGTACGCACGGTGCCGAAGGCAGTCAGCCAAGTGCTGGAGAAAGGAAATGTTTCGGCAGACGAAGTTAAATATTTTATCCTGCATCAGGCCAATATAAGAATTATAGATTCGGTTGCAAAAAGGCTTTCACAGCCTCTTGATAAATTCCCTACCAATCTCCAGACCTGCGGTAATATTTCAGCGGGAAGCGTTCCGATTCTTCTCGATTATGTCAACCGGGAAGGCATGCTTATGCGCGGAGATAAGATTGTTCTGGCGGGCTTTGGGGCAGGCCTTACGTGGGGCGCCGCTCTGCTTGTCTGGTAAGGAAGAAGGACGAAGCTTCACGGATTTTTGTGCCGCCGTATGGCGGCAGCATGGAGGTTAAATATGAGTTTAGATCAGACTTTGAATACTCTTCTGGTGTCTCTTTTCAGAGATATCATGGATATCGAGCAGAAATCTCTGATTACGGAAGAATTTAAAGATATCACGGTGAATGATATGCATGTGATTGAGGCGGTTGGACTGGACAATAAGAAACCAAGCTCCTCTGTGGCCAAGAAGCTCGCGGTCACGATGGGAACGCTTACAAAGGCAGTCGACGGACTGACGGAGAAAGGGTATGTAAATCGTGAGCGCAGCGTGGAAGACAAGAGGGTTGTTCTGCTTTCTCTGACAGAGCGGGGAGAGGCGGCATACCATCACCATGCAGGATTCCATAAAGATATGATCAGCGCTGTTGTCGCACAGCTTGATGAGGAAGAGCGGGAGATACTGACGAAATCTCTCGGGAGCCTCGCAGGATATTTTAAGAAGGGCGGGAAGATGTGATATGAAACGAGAAGAACTTATATTTGAAATCGTAAAAATTGAGTGGGATATGTTCCAGAGAGTGCATAACACAGGCGGGCGGGCTTCGTGTCAGGATGACCCTGACACCTTTTTCCGTATGCGGATGAGTCAGTGGGCGGTTTACTCTGATGATTTGTTAAAAAGCTATCGGAAGGATTTGGAGGATGCATGGAATGAAGGGCGGAATTTTCTCTTTGAGAAATACGGCGGCATGATGAAGAATACTTTTCCCGAAGAGTATGAGGAAATCAGGGACATTCTGCCAGCGGTTTCCGATCATGCGAGAGCCGTGATTGATGAACTTGCCGCGATTCATGTGGAGTGGGACCGGGAGTTTGCGCAGAAGTATCCTCATATCAGGGAGAACGGGCGCCTCTTTAATTCCCGTGATGATTCGGCGTGGGGCGGCGTCTCTTCTGAAACCTATTTCAGAGAGGAGGCGGCGACATATTCGGAGCGTACGCTTGAATTTCTGGAAAAGGAAATGAAGGAGGCAAAAAAGAATGGAGAGAATCTTCTCAGCGATATGATTGCCTGTGAAGTTGCCTTTTACGGCTATAAATCTCTTGATGATGCGGAAAAAACATTACTAGATTCTTAAGAATTCATGAAAACGCTTGCAAGTCGTTAAAAGTATGGTAAGATAGGGCCTAGTAACCAATGGAAAGGACTCTGTTGGCAGGAGGTTTTTGTATGAAAAAAATATGGACTATTTTACTTCTTTTCACTGTCATGGCGCTTGCGGGTGGATGTGCGTACGGAAAGGAACAGGCGGAGGTGATCACCAACCGGGCGGACAGTGAGGAGGATACGGCCGGTGAGGAGATATCCGTAGACGTTCCGGAGCCGGAAACAGAAGAAGTGGATGCGGAAGAGATACAAATGGAGGAAGAGCCGGAAGAAGAGGAGGCAGAAGAGGAAGAATCCTCCTCTGACGAAGTGACGGAAGTCAATTTTGACGGCTTTGAAGCGAATGCTTCGGAAGAAACTTTTAAGAATGCGGTTTCCTATATCAATAAACAGGGAAATCAGATTCCATCCATCAACTACGATGAGGTGAAGTATAAACCGGGAAAGCGCGATACAAAGGCGAAAGCAGAGAATATTGCACAGTCCATAGACAGCAGATTAAACGTATTGTCTATGAAGAAAATCCGTATGCTGCGCGAGGATACGAATGGAACGACAATTGATTTTACTGTATATATGAACAAGGCCAACAAGAATCAGAATTATATAGAGAAAATCGTGTCGACGGAGTATTGCAGTGACGGAAGGGATATTACGAACTTTTATTTTGTAAAGGGAGAGCTGCGCTATGTATATTCCTATAAAGATGATATTTATGGAAGTACGTACAGAGACAGCAATATTCCGGGAAAAAAATGCTATTTCAGCAAAAATGCAATGATTGAGTGCTATATTAATGATGATGACGCTCTTTTGCGCAATTCCGCATATACGGCAAAGGATTACAAATCTTATGATGAGTTTATCCGTACGGAATATGATGCGCTGGAAAAGGACCTGGTGAACCGCGCTTATATCACATATATGGCAGTAAAGGATATTCCCGGAACCGCACTTCTTTCCGGTTATGTGGCAGACGAGTACGGAGGAATTCTTTCCAATGTAAAGATAACGCTCACATCAAAGGCGAATGAGTACACCCAGGAATTTACAACAAACGGTGACGGATATTACGAGGTACGTGTTCCTGTGAATAAAGAGGACTGGTACGGACTGCGTTTCCATTATGGCGATTTCCGTGAGGTGTCGATTGACGACGTTCACATTCCGGCCGGCACTGTCGAGTATTCGCTTGGAATCACGTATATGGCGGCGGAGGGCGAGAATAAGCATGATACGGAATATTATCTGCTTGATGTGACACAGAAGCCTCCGAAGCGGCTTCGAAATAACGAATATCAGATCATACTTTCCTATGACAGCACGAAAGCCGATTTAAAGCCGTTTATGATGAGTCTCAATAAAGGGAAATCGGAAACATCTTTGAGCACGATCATTACGGTGGATGAGGACAGCCAGTATAAGTATTTCGTGACAGATCAGCGCGGAGGCAGAAGAGACAATACAATGACGTATGAGATGTCGGTCAGCGAGGCTGTGGTGAAGGTGTTTAACAAAGATGGACTAGTGGCGTCTTATCAGGTTCCTGTGAACCGGGCCGGTGTTGTATGGGAGGTTTTTGAGATCGACGGAACGAAGATCATTCCGGTAAGCAACTATTATTATGATGTCGGAAAAGAAATCTTCTTCCAGTAACAGTCTGGAAATTAGAGGATAAATTTTATCACAGGTTAGAAAGTGACAGCCGGTTGTATCGGGAAATACCGATGCCCGGCTGTTTTTTGAGTATAGATAGTATTGGTTCGTTTATACTTTTTTTATATCCTAAGCATTGAATTGTAATATTATATGATGTATAGTATTAAAGATAAAAGACAAAAAGACAGTATAAATCCAAGTGAATGAAAGAGAGGATATCAGGAAAAATATGAAAGCAAAATTACTGTGTACATTGCTGGCGGCCAGCCTTGTGATGACATCGTGCACTCAGGCAGAAGCGCAGGAGACGTCTGTGGAAGCAGAGGAGGTTTCTGCTGTGGATGCGGTGAAGCCGGTCCGGGGAGATATTGCAGTGTCCGGTGAGTTTATGGGGACATTGGAGCCGGAAGCACAGACATATGTGGCATCAAAGATGTCGGGGGAAGTGACGGAAACTTTTTTTGAGGAAGGCGACCATGTGGAACAGGGCGATCTCCTCTTTACGCTTGACGACACGGCAGCAAAGCTCCAGGTCGAAAATGCGCAGGCAACGTATAATACGGCGGTTGCAGGCGCCGCTCAGAATCAGGGCAGTATTGACGTGCAGCGGGCAAGTGCGGAAAACAGCGTAGCGACGGCTGATGAATCCATTCAGAATGTTCTGGATGCCTGTGACACGCTGAGTGATACTTATAATGATGTTCAGAATCAGATCAATGAGATGGAGGACAGTAAGGACGATCTCAAAAAGGCGGCGAAGCAGGCGGAAGCATATTATAAGAAGGTAACAAAAGCAAGTTCCATAATTGGAAAGTGCACCAATATTGCATCTCAGTATGCGGAGGTGGCCGAAGCTGCTGCTGCCGGTGATGAGGCTGCGATAGCGGAGGCGGCGGCTTTAAAGGCGCAGTTTCTTGGATACTTCAGTGAGATTGTTTCGGAGATAGGAGGAACGGCAGGTTCGGATGTTGATCCGGCGGCTTCCCATGCTGCGGAATATAATGCGTACATAGCAGCGGTAACGGGAAATCCGATTCTGACGATGGAAGGGCTTTCAGCGGAAGTGAGCACCGCAAGAAATAATATGAATAGCGCAAACAGTGCAATTTCGAGTGTGGAAAGCGGAATCAGTTCGCTGGAAACACAGAAAGATTCGATTAATAATTCCAAACGTTCCACAGCGCTTTCCTATGACCAGGCAGTCCGTGGAAAAGAGATTGCGCAGAAGAATCTGGATTACTATAACAATTATACGGCGCCGGGAACAATTGCAACCTCGGAGGCGGCGCTTCGACAGGCTCAGGTAGGGGTGGATTCGGCGAAGCTTCAGCTTGATTACACCAGGATTACAGCGCCTGTAAGCGGAACAATTGAGAGCATTACGGTAGAAAAATATGGAATGGCGCAGGCCGGAAATCCTGTAGTTGTCATTACGAATAAGGATAACATGGTAGTGAATTTCGGTGTGTCCGAACGGATCATGAAGACATTGAAAGAGGGGCAGACAGTGACCGTCGAAAGAAATGGATCTGTATATTCCGGGACGATTTCCGAGATTCCTCTGAATATGGATATGCAAAGCGGTCTGTTCGTGATTAAGGCGGTTGTCCATGCGGGCGGCGGCGAGCTTATATCCGGTACGAGCGTGAAGGTAACGACGGATACCGATCAGGTAAAGCAGGCGCTTACCATTCCGGTGGATGCTGTTTATTATGACAGTTCGGATGCGTATGTTTATACAGTGGAGAATGGCGTGGTAAGAAAGACGCCTGTTGAGACCGGCATTTTTGATGATGAAAAAATAGAGATTATTTCAGGACTTTCCGTGGAAAGTGTTGTAGTGACCTCGTGGTCATCCGAGCTTCGTGATGGATTGGGGGTATCTGCAAATTGCATAAATTAACTAAACTCTGCCTGAAAAGGCCGGTTTCTACGGTAATTATCATTATGGCGCTGATCTTGTTCGGATTTGGTTCCATTCCGTCGATGAACATGCAGCTGACGCCCGATATGGAACTGCCGATGATGATTGTATATACAATGTACCCTCAGGCCGGACCGGAAGAAGTGGAGCGTCTTGTCAGCCGCAAAATCGAGAATGTCGGCGGTACGATCAAAGGACTTGAGAGCATTACATCGTATTCAATGGAAAATGTGTCACAGATGTTGTTTTCCTTTGAATATGGAACCGATATGGACGATGCTTACATGGACCTTCAGGAAGAATTGCAGACAATACAGTCGGAGCTTCCTGAGAAAGCGTCCACGCCAACGGTGATTATTATGGATATCAACGCTACGGACAGCATGGATTTGTCCATTACCTCAAAGAGCGGCAGTGATGTCCTGAACTTTGTAAATGATACGTTAAAGCCGGAACTTGACAAGATTACGAACGTAGCGAGTACGAGTGTATACGGCGGTAATGAACAGTATATAAGCGTCCGTGTCAATGCGGAGCGGATGAATCAGTATGGGCTGAATATGAATACGATTGCAGGCTTCCTGGGCGCGGCAAACTTTACAATGCCTGCCGGAAGTGTGGAGATGGGAAGCCAGACTTTAAACGTAAGCGCCGAGGCGGAATATAATTCGATCGGAGATATTCAGAATATACCGATCACGACAGGTACGGGAGCGGTGATTCATCTTTCAGATGTGGCGGATGTATCGTTTTCGGCCAAAGAAGCGTCCAGCCTCAGCCGCTATGACGGAAAGGATAATGTAAGTGTCGGCATTGTAAAGCGTCAGGGCAGCAATGCGGTGGAATTGTCACGTGAAGTCACGAAAGTGGTTAACCGCCTTGGTGAGATGTATCCGGATATGGATATCATTACGACGTACGACAGCAGCACGGCAATCATTTCTTCTCTGCGCAGCGTTGCCGAGACGCTTGTCATTGGCGTCGTTCTGTCAATGGCAGTGCTTTTTGTGTTTTTCGGAGATTTCAAGGCGAGTCTTATCGTGGGAAGTTCCATGCCGGTGTCGCTCCTTGCAACGGTGATTATGATGCATGCGTCAGGGTATAGCCTGAATATGGTCACGATGGGAGCGCTTGTAATAGGTATCGGTATGATGGTGGATAATTCAATCGTTGTACTGGAAATGTGTTTTCGGAAGAAGGAGGAAGGATTATCTTTTGAAGATGCGGCTTATGTCGGAGTGAAAACAGTGGCATTGTCAATCACGGCATCCACGCTTACAACAATCGTTGTATATTTCCCTCTGGCGACGATGAAGGGATTGACCGGACAGATTTTCGGACAGCTTGGATTTACGATTATATTTTCACTTACGGCGTCTCTGATTGCGGCGATGTCTCTGATTCCTCTTTGTTTCAGTAAATATAAACCGATTGAAAAGAAGGAGATTCCTGTAAGCCGTATTGTTCATAGCGTGGGTGAGTGGTATGCCGGCGTTTTGAGAAACGTCCTTCATCATAAGAAAATTGCAGCGCTCGTGGCGTTTGTCATTATGGGTGTGTCAGTATTTTGCTTTCAATTTGCACATACGGAGCTGATGCCGGCGACAGACGAAGGCGTAATTGCCATTACTGCGAACGTGCGGCCGGGTCTGGGGCTTGAAGCGAAAGACGAGATGATGATCAGGCTGGAGGAATTTGTGGGTGCGGACCCGGATGTGAAGAATTTTTCCGTGAGTACTTCGTCCGGTACGGCGTCAATCAGCGTATCCGCTTATCTGAAAAAGGACAGGAGCCGCGCGACGGCTGATATTGCAAATGAGTGGAATAAGGAGCTGAAATCGTTTGAAGGGGCTGAAATCCTCTGTAGTTCGTCCTCAACTTCCACGATGGGAATGAGCGGCGGCGCGTCAAAACAGATCGATATAAAGGGTTCGAATCTGACCGATCTGAAGGAGGCGATTGCACAGATTGATGATGCAATCCGGAATATGCCGGGTGTGATCAGCACAAGTTCGTCTTTCAGCGACTCCGCTGCGAAGGCAAAAGTTGTGATTGATCCGATCAAAGCGGCGGCGGTGGGGATGACTCCGGCGCAGATTGCTCAGAATCTGTACCTGATGAAGACAGGTACGAAAGCGATGGAGGTAAGCATCAACGACAAGGATTATTCGGTGCAGGTGGAATATCCGTCCGATATGATGACAACTGTGCCGGAGATGTTGAATACGGCGATGGCCACGCCGATGGGACAGAGCGTAATTCTCTCCGATGTGGCGGAAATTGTCTATGCGGACAGTCCTCAGATGATTACGAGAGAAGAGGGATTCTATACGGCTTCGCTTACGGCGAATCTTGACATTAACGATCAGTATGATACGCAGGATGCAATTGATGAAGCGGTTGACCACCTGAATTTCCCGAGAGGCATCTCAAGGACACAGGATATGATGACAGAGATGATGACGGAAGAGTTCACAGCGATCATGAAATCAATTGCAATCGGAATCTGGCTTGTATTCATGGTAATGGCAATGCAGTTTGAATCTCTGCGCTATGCGGGAATGGTTATGTTCTGTGTGCCATTCAGCCTGATTGGTTCCATACTGCTGCTGCTTCTGTCGCAGAGTACGCTCAGTATGGTGTCAATGATGGGATTCCTGATGCTGAGCGGTATCGTGGTAAATAATGGTATCCTGTACGTGGATACGACGAACCAGTACCGGCAGACGATGAGTACGGAAGATGCACTTGTGGAAACCGGAAAGTCGAGGCTCCGCCCGATTCTTATGACGACGCTTACAACGATTCTCTCAATGATACCTCTTGCGATCGGAGTCGGTGAGAATGGCGCTCTGATGCAGGGTATGGCAGTGGTTATTGTCGGCGGTCTGATAGCAAGTACAATTTTGACCTTGATTTTACTGCCAACCTTCTATATGATAATACATAAGCACAGCAAGGCAAAGAAGCTTAAGAAGAAGCGTAAGCTCGAAGCGGCGCAGGAGAGACAGCAGGCCGCCGTGGAAGGTGAAGACGTAGGCGATGCCGGGTGCGATAATTAACGGATATCTGACAGAACAGGTATCATGGAGGTTTTCATGAATTATGCAAGGGCAATTGGGGAAGGGATTCTCTTTTCCGTACTGTTGGTTCTGATACAAAAGAAAAATAAGAAGTGGGAGATACCGGCATATGCTGCCGGTATCTTTTTCGGCATCATGAGCGTGTGGGTATTATACCGTGCGCAGGAAAATTCCGCGTATTTTTTCTGGCACCCTTATATATCCTGGATGATTGTGAATTTGACTGATTTTTTTGTGAACCATAAAAGCGCAAAGGAAAAGCTGATTCTCTGGCCAGTTGTGATTCTTCCGGTGTTTTCAGGGTTTGAACTTGCGGTTGGATGGCTTTTGAAGCTTTATGTGAAAAGCTATTGAAAAGCAGTGCCATTAAATAAAGCCGGCACACCTGCTTTCCTGCTCACTATGCTCCGTGCGTGCGGGCTTCCTGGTTTAACGGAAGTGTAAGAAAAAAAGCAGCTCCGCCGCCTTCTGTATTTTTAACCCCGATATCCGCGGACAAAAGTTCTGCCAATTCTTTTGCTATGCTTAGTCCAAGACCAAAATGTGACTTATCTGTATGTGATTTATCGGCACAATAAAAGCGGTCAAAAATGTAAGGCTTGTCCTCGGCGGAAATTCCCTGTCCGTGATCAATAACAGAAATTGTTATAGCCTTGCGTGACAGGGCAGCTTTTATTTGGATGGATGCTTTCGTTTCAGAATGTGAAATGGCATTATCCATAAAAATGCTTAAAATCTGAAAAAGACATTCCCGGTCTGTGTAGAGTATGGGAAAGTGGACATCCATAAAATCCGCATCTATAATATTCGTGGCCTTTTGAATATCTGGTATGCCGTCACTGAATCTGTTTATTTTGTTATTGTTGGCAAGTATGACCGCAAGCGGCGCTTTTAGCTCGTGGGAGGCAGCGGCGATAAAATGTTTCTGGCTTTTTAATACTTTTTCGGTGGGTTCTATGGCGCGTTTCAGCAGAAAACGGCTCACAATTACGGCGCAGAACAGGGAAATAACCCACAGCAGTATATAAAAAGGCAGTTGTTTCTCTATCTGTTCAAAAGTTGTCTTTTGCCGGTGCAGCAGTGGATGCAGAAAGTCTGTATACATCAGCGGCTGTGACAGGAAGTGTTGTGGAAATTTCGGATGGCAGTTGTACCGTAAGTGCTGTCGTAATGGAAGAGGATGGAAAAACTGGTATGATTGCTGCACCCGGGTATGAAAGTGAGGATACAAATGTGGTGGTAACATATCAGGAGGGCTGTGTAATCCATACTGCAACTATCTATACTTCAACCGGGATTGCAGAATTGGAGCAGGCGTCTGTATCTGATATCAGGAAACAGGCAAGTGTAATTATCTATGGAAGTTTTGAGGACACACACCATGTATCGGCAACCAAAATTATCATATGTCACAGGACAGCCTGAACAGGAGGTATTGATCTTGAAATTTTATCAGCTTGCATTGAGGTGTTCCAAATGTCTTTTGCTTAACTTACGAACCGACGGCCCATGTTTTTTTACTTATTTCTATATTTCTAAAATCTTTATTCGATAAATGTAAGAAATATGTTATACTCAAATTTACGAAATAACAAAGGAAAGGCGGCGGGCCATTGTCAAAAAATAAATATCAGTTTGATAGTAAAATTCATGTGTACAGAGCCACAAAAAGAATGACGCAACAAGAACTTGCCGATAGATTAAACTTTTTTAAGGCAGAATGTTTCATTTTAATTCTAATTTGCCCATGAAAGGAGAAACCAGTAATGAATGATTTGTGGGAACTTATTATTTTTATTTTGTTTATTTTAGGCGGTAGTTGTTCACTGGCAGGTACATGGTGGTATAAAAACAAAAAGAAGAATGTAGACGAACATCAGAGCAACAAATAGCAAAAACAGTTCAGTCAGTCGGCGGTAAAATGACGCCGCAGCACAGGACGGCATACCAAGACAGGAAATCAGGAAAAGGTTTCCTGTTTTGTCGTGGTTATAATCGCGTCTTATTCCCACAGACAAAACAATGTACCCATTCTGCTGCCGTTGAACATATTAAGTATGTGCCCGAGACCAAAAGTAACGGTAGATACGATGATTGCCTCTCGGTACTCCTGCTGTCATTTTTATTTCGCAGGGTATAAGATTTTATGTACAAATTTCCGATAACAAAAGTAACAGTGCAATACATGCACGGAAATGAAAAACAGATTTTAAGAACAGGATGAAAGAGGACGAAATTATGGCAATCAATGTTAATCATGGAAATGGAGCATTAGCAGCATATGAAAAAATGATGAATGACAGTGAATTTACAGATAAAATGATGAACGTGATCAGAGAAGATGCCAGAGCGCGAACGGCAGCAGGAATTGCGGGATAAAAAATATTTTCGACAGAAAAGGTTGGCAGAATACTGGAACAAACGTCAGAGTGCCGCCGCTTCTTACGATGCGAGTGTTTTGGCAGAGCCGGTAGAAAACGATGGTTGAAAAGGCGCTGAAACATAAATATGAATCAACGCCTTTTTTCCTGTCTTTGTATAATTTCCTCCATATGCTATTGCAGAAATCGTTCAATAATCTCCTTCATACCGCCGTGATTATTGTCATTTACCGTGACAAAATCAGCGGCTTTTTTTACGCTTTCTTTTGCATTTGCCATTGCAACGCCGATGCCGGCCGCTTCAATCATTGGGATATCGTTTTCTTCGTCGCCGGCCGCAACAGAATTTTCTACCGGGATATTGCAGTAAGAGCACAGAAAACGAAGCGCCGCGCCTTTTGTAGAGTCGGGATTTCCGTATTCCAGCAGACGGGGGTTCGAAAAGACGCTGCTTAGCGCAGGCTCAAGTATCGGACGCATTTCCTCCCTGAACGTTTCCAGCAGTGCATGGTCATCAAGCGCAGCAACTATGATTTTCTGTGGCTCGAAATCCAGTTCTTTTATCACATCGTCAACGATTCTGTACGGAAGCCCGATATGTTCACAGTAATAGAGAAGCATATCGGACATTTTTTCCGTGAGCACATGCGTGTCCGTGTAAGTATGCACATGGATGCCGCGTTCCTTTGCCGCGTCGAAGACTGCACGTACGCGGGAATGAGGAATACCGATGCGGCGAAGCTCTTTTTGTTCGTAACAGTCATAGATCAGAGCGCCGTTAAAGCTTGTTATGTAGAAACCGGATTGTGTAAAACCGTATTTTTCTGCCAGCTGAAGTACGCTTGCCAGAGGCCGTCCGCTGGCAAGCACAAATTTATGGCCTTTTTTGTTCATTGTATGAATGGCATCGAGGACTTCCGGCTCAATGTCTTTCTGATCTGTCAGAAGTGTCGCATCAAGGTCTGTAAATAATATTTTTGGATTCATCTTTCCGTCTTCCTTTCTTTGAGATAATCTTTCATCACAGTGAGATAATCGTAGGGGACAAAGAGATTTCCGCGTCCTGTCGCAAGGTCTGTATTCACTTTGTTTACGCCGTGGAAATCAGAGCCGCCGGAGATCAGAAGATCGTATTTTTTTGCGAGGTCTTTGATCTGGCTCTCCTCTGAAGGAGAGTAGGTGGTGTAGATTGCCTCGATTCCATCAAGTCCCGATTCCTTCAGACGTCCGGTCAGTGCGTCGAGCTTCCGGCTGCTCATACGGTAGAGGATGGGATGCGCAAGAACGGCGATTCCCCCGGCTTTTTTAATCAGGTCAATACCCTGCTCCGGCGTTACTTTTTCTCTCGGTATGAAGTACGGGCAGTGGTCGCCAATATAGCGCTCAAATGCTTCCGCCGCACTTTTCACAACGCCTGTATCCTTTAGGTAACGGGCATAATGGCTTCGCGTAATGACGGCGTCCGGAAAAGCAGATTGCAGTTTTTCGAAGGTAAGGTCAGTTGAGAGGCCCTCGGAGAGTTTTCTGCACATTTTTTCATTGCGCAGACGCCTGGAATTCTGAAAGTGTTCCAGATAGGAGAGGAAGTCCTGATTGCCGGTATCAATAAACAATCCGAGAATATGGACGTCTCTTCCCTCATTTACCGTGGACAGCTCGATGCCGGGTATGGTCTCAACGTCGGTGTCTTCTGAAGCTTCCATAACTTCCGCTATACCGTCAATCGTATCGTGGTCTGTGAGCGCAAAAGCAGACAGCCCTTTTTCAAGGGCATACGAAACGAGTTCGCGCGGTGAAAAAGAGCCGTCGGATTTATTTGAGTGTACATGCAGATCAATGAATTTCATATCAGTTTTCATCTTCTTCTTTCTGAGCGGTGTATACATAACGTTTTCTTGCCGTTTCGTCGCTTTCAAGGTACTCATCGTAAGTTGTGATCTTGTCAACAAGAGTTCCGTCCGGCATGATTTCCATGATACGGTTTGCCGTTGTCTGTACAAACTGATGATCGTGTGAGGCAAAAAGTTCCACGCCGGGGAATTTAATAAGTCCGTTGTTAAGCGCCGTTATGGATTCCATATCAAGATGATTGGTCGGTTCGTCAAGAATCAGTACGTTGGCTCCGGAGATCATCATACGGGAGAGGAGGCAGCGCACTTTCTCACCTCCAGAGAGCACCTTTACTTTCTTTACGCCGTCCTCACCGGGGAAAAGCATTCTGCCGAGGAAACCTCGTACATAAGTCACATCTTTTACCGGGGAAAAGCCCATAAGCCAGTCCGTGATCGTATCATCGTTATTGAAAATTTCCGTATTGTCCTTCGGGAAGTACGCCTGTGAGGTTGTGACGCCCCACTTATAGCTGCCTTCGTCCGGCTCCAGTTCGCCCATCAGAATTTTGAAAAGCGTTGTTTTTGCCAGTTCGTTGCCGCCTACAAATGCCACTTTATCATTGTGGCCCAGAATAAATGACAGGTTGTCAAGAACCTTCACTCCGTCAATTGTCTTTGAAATTCCCTCCACGCTTAAGACCTCATTGCCGATTTCACGCTCAGGGCGGAAATCAATATAAGGATATTTACGGCTTGAGGGTTTGATCTCGTCAAGCTCAATTTTTTCAAGCGCACGTTTTCTGGAGGTTGCCTGTTTTGATTTGGAGGCATTCGCGGAGAAACGGCTGATGAATTCCTGTAATTCCTTGATTTTTTCTTCTTTTTTCTTATTCGCTTCCTTCATCTGTTTAATGAGGAGCTGGCTTGATTCGTACCAGAAATCGTAATTGCCCGCATAGAGCTGGATTTTGCCATAATCGATATCCGCAGTATGTGTACAGACTTTATTTAAGAAATAGCGGTCATGCGAAACGACAATCACGGTATTTTCAAAGTTAATTAAAAACTCTTCCAGCCAGGCGATTGCCTCAAGGTCCAGGTGGTTGGTCGGCTCGTCGAGTAGAAGAATATCGGGATTTCCAAAAAGCGCTTTTGCAAGGAGCACTTTGACTTTCTGATTGCCGGTCAGCTCACTCATAACAGCATAGTGGAGATCAGTCTCAATGCCGAGTCCGTTTAAGAGCATGGCGGCATTCGATTCCGCCTCCCATCCGTCCAGTTCTGCAAATTCCGCTTCGAGTTCGCTTGCACGGATGCCGTCCTCATCCGTAAAATCTTCTTTCGCATAAATCGCGTCTTTTTCTTTCATAATCTGGTAGAGACGTTCATTTCCCATGATAACGGTATCCATTACCGGATAGGAGTCATATTTGAAATGATCCTGTTCGAGTACGGAGAGGCGCTGGCCCGGCGTAATGGCAATACTGCCGTTTGTCGTGTCAAGGCTGCCGGAGAGAATCTTTAAAAAAGTTGATTTTCCTGCTCCGTTTGCCCCGATAAGGCCATAGCAGTTTCCCTCGGTGAACTTAATATTTACATCTTCAAATAAGGCCTTTTTGCCTACTCTGTAAGTTACATTATTTGCACTGATCATGTTCCATCCTCTTACTTCTTATATTATGTTTTTTACAGTCACGATATTTATTATACATAAATAAGATGTTTTTTCAAGGGAAAAGCGGCTTTCTCACAGAATATAATGCATACGGCAGCAACAGGGCATGGCAGTGGCTGGAAATTAAGTTGATAAATCTGATTATTTGGCCTATACTGATATTTAGTACATGCATTTCATAAAATGCCGTATCTGCTGACGACACTTCAGTTATGATTGAAAAGTCTTAAGAGAATTTACATACTGCCCGGGCAGATTTAGAAAGGAAGTGCTTTTCAAATGAATTTATACCGCATCATGCTTGTGGACGATGAAGAAGAGGTGAGAAAAGCCATTATCCGTAAGATGGACTGGGAGCGTCTGGGCTTTACTGTGGTGGCGGATGCCGAAAACGGCGAAGATGCGCTTGAAAAACTGGAACAGCTTGAACAGATGGAACCGGATGTAATCATGACGGATATCCGTATGCCTTATATGGACGGACTGACATTGACTGCCCGGATTCGTGAAAAATATCCGTTTATGAAAGTGCTTATTTTTTCCGGATATGACGACTTTGAATATGCGCAGCAGGCAATTAAACTGAATGTTACCGAGTATATTTTAAAGCCGGTCAATGGACAGGAGCTGACAAAGATCTTAAAGCGCGTCCGCATCAGCCTGGATGAAGAGATTGAACATCGCCGGAATATTGATGCGCTGAGAGAAAATTATATGGAAAATCTGTCGATACTCCGGGAACTGTTCCTGAGTGATCTGGTACGCGGGAATACGGATATGGCAGGAACCGTACCGAAAATGAGAGAGTATGGAATTGACATTCTGGATGCCTGCAAATGGATTGTGGCGGTTATCCATGTGGAACAGGTGGAGTGGACGGAGACACAGGTGCTTTTCCAGCATCAGGAGTTGATTCCGATCTCCGTGCGGGGACTGGTGGAGGATCATTTGAGATCCTACTGTCGTTTTGCGGTATTCAATTCCGTGGAGGGAATTACCGTGATTGCGGCGATTGATGAAGACAATAATCAGGCGGGGCTGATTAACCTGCTTGATGATATCTGTAAGGAGAGCAGGCGCATGCTCGAAGTTTCCATCACTGTGGGAGCCGGACATGTATGCGACTCCTTAGGAGAAATCAGTCATTCTTACCAGACAGCGGTTGATGCACTCGGGTATCGCTCCATAGTAGGAAAAGGAAGAGTGATCTTCATTAATGATATAGAGCCTACGAGCCGGGGAAAACTGCGTCTGGACGCCAAAGATGAGGAAGAAATGGCAGCGGCCATAAAGTTCGGCGCCCCGGAGACAATCGACAGGGTGTTTCGAAACGTATCCGGACGTATGGATGACGCGAAAGTTCATGCCAGGCAGTATCAGATGTATATGCTTTCCATTATCAACTGCATGATTCGGATGATGCAGCAGTATGAGCTTGACCTGGACGAGATGTTTGATTCGAAGGCACAGTATGGAGATGTTTTAAAGGGGATCTGCCGCAAGGAAGAATTTGCAGATCAGATTATTCCGGTTGCATGCCGGATGAATGAGGCGATGAACCGGGAAAGGGACAAAACGACGAAGAAGGTGATTCAGGAGGCGAAGGAATATATCAGAGAACATTATGCAAATCCGGAGCTGTCCGTGGAGTTACTATGCCGTCACCTGCATATGAGTCCGGCGTATTTTTCCACTGTGTTTAAAAAGGCGACGGGACAGACGTATGTGAACTATGTGACGGAAGTGCGTTTGAAAAAAGCGGTGGAGCTGTTAAATGAGACCGATGACAAAACATATGTGATTGCCGGAAAGGTAGGGTATCAGGAGCAGAACTATTTCAGTTACGTATTCAAGAAGTGGTATGGAGTATCGCCGACAAAGTACAGGGAAACGCGGGGGAGCGAGCGTCAAATATAGGAGGCCGTTCATCAGAGGCTGAAAGGAGCGGTATGGAGCAGAAAACACCGGTGGATTTTCTGAAAAAGACGAGTATCCGTTACACGATTTTTATTTATTTTACAATCAGCGCACTGGTGGCGATTCTGCTGAGCGGTGCGCTTCTCTACATGCAGATGTCGCGCCAGCTGACAGCGGCGGTGCAGGATGAAAACCAGGCGGTTTTGGGGCAGATTAACCGTTCGGTGGATTCTTATCTGCGCACGATTATGAAGCTGTCGGACAGTCTGTATTACAGCGTCATTAAAAATGCGGATTTGAGTGCGGAGCCGGTAAACAGCCAGATTACGCTGTTGTATGATAATAACAAAGACAATATTGCCAATATTGCACTGTTGTCGAAGGAAGGGGAACTTTTGGAGGCGGTGCCCGCGGCGCGTTTAAAGACAGGACTTGACGTGACGAAAGAGCAGTGGTTTGGCGCTACGCTTGATCGGACGGATAATCTTCATTTTACTACGCCTCATGTGCAGTATATTTTTGACAATAATGAGAATCAGTACCGCTGGGTCATTACGCTGACGCGTGCAGTGGAAATTACAAACGGCACGTCAACCGACCAGGGAATTTTGCTGATCGATATCCGCTATAGCAGTCTGCAGCAGATTCTTCAGAACATTACTCTGGGAAACCAGGGTTATCTTTATATGGTCAGCAGCGGCGGTGATCTGATTTACCATCCGAAAATGCAGTTGATTGAGACAGGACAGATGTCTGAAAATATCAGAGAGGCAGCAGGCTACAGAGACGGAAGCTGGCGTGAAAAATATAACGGGGAGTGGCGGGAAGTCAGCGTTAAGTCGGTCGGCTATACGGGCTGGAAGCTTCTGAGCGTCACACCGGAGAAGGGCCTGCCGCTCAGCAATCTGAAGATGAAACTTTTTGTTGTGTTTGTGACTGCGTCATTTCTGCTTGCGCTTGTATTAATCAATACATTCATTTCCTCGAAGATTACGACGCCGGTTCAGATGCTGGAAAAATCAGTCAACGCTATTGAGGCGGGAGATCTTGATACGGAGGTATATATGGGCGGTTCCTACGAGATCAGACATTTGGGCCGGTCCATTGGGGATATGGCCAGACAGATCAAAACACTGATGGAAGATATTGTGACTGAGCATGAATCAAAACGGAAAAGCGAGTTTGATACCCTGCAATCGCAGATAAATCCGCATTTCCTATATAATACGCTGGATATTATCGTGTGGATGATCGAAAATGAGCAGAAACAGGAGGCCGTCAATGTTGTGACGGCGCTGGCCCGTTTTTTCCGCATCAGTTTAAGCAAGGGAAAAAGCATTATTACGGTAAAAGACGAACTGGAGCATGTGCGCAATTATCTTATGATTCAGCAGATGAGATTTAAAAATAAATTTGTTTATACGATTGAGGCGCAGGAGGACGTGCTGGAACTGGCCAGCTTAAAGCTGATGCTGCAGCCTCTGGTGGAAAATGCGATTTATCATGGTATGGAGTTTATGGATGGTGATGGCGAGATCGAAGTGAAAGTGTATCGTGAGGCGGAAAATCTGTGGTTTCAGATCAGCGATAACGGACTGGGGATGACATCCCAGCAGGTGGACAGTCTTCTCGGTTCAAAGCCGCATGTGTCTTCGCGGCGGGGATCCGGGATTGGCGTCAAAAATGTAAACGAGAGGATCCGTCTTTTTTTCGGTGAGGATTATGGTCTTACCATTCAGTCGGAACCGGATGAAGGAACCGTAATTAAAATTTGTCTTCCGGCAAGAACCTATTCAGATATGATGGAGAAGGAAATGTGAGCGGAAGTTATCAGGCGTCAGAGGACGCCTGATGCGGGAGAATGCCCTGGCGGGTATTTTCCATTGAATATTTTGTGCCGCCAGGCGGACAGAAGGGAGCCGGGATGATAGGCAGACGCGGAAAATGGCTGTTGTTTTTATATGTGCTGTTTCTTGTGGTGTTGTTTCTTATGTGTTCTACGGATTTGATCATTCGGGAGCCGGAACGGGAAATTTATCAGATTGCAGTCATCATTGAAGATGTCCGGGGAGATAATTACGGCAACTTCCGTAAAGGAATGGAGCAGGCAGCGGCAGAGCTGAATGCGGATGTTCACTTTATCACCCTCTATGAGCAGTCAGATGTGCGGCAGCAGCTGGAATTGATGGAACGTGAAAAACAGGATGGCGCTGACGCATTAATTGTGGTTCCGGTTGATGAAAGACAGATGGCGGAAAAACAGATGGGGATTCCGGTCATTTTCCTGCATTCCGGACGGACGGAGTCGACCGGTTCCGGAAGCATTGTCATAGATTACAAGAAGATGGGGGAAGAGCTGGCGCAGGAGATGTCAAAAGGATTGGAGAAAAGCAGTCCTGTTCTGATACTGACAGACCCCCAAAAGCAGAACAGCGCAGACCGGTATTTTTTGGATGGCGCGGAAACGGTTTTGATGTCAGGCGGCTACAGCGTTCAAAAGATTCCGAAGGATGAAGAGGGTGGATTTGGAGCGCTTGTGCAGCTTCCTGAGACAGAGCAGGAGGAAAGGCCGGTGCTGCTGGCTCAAAATACCGAAATACTGACAGCGATGGCGGGAATCCTGTCAGAAAGTCCGGAAGCGGCAAAACGCGTCAGAGGGCTTTACGGCAGGGGGAGTACTCTGTCTGTTCTGAACTATCTGGACCGCGGCCAGATCACAGGCATTTGCGTGACAGATGAGTTCAGCATCGGCTATTTCAGTGTATCAGCGGCGGTCAGAGCGCTGGAGGGCGACGTCGTTCAGAATCCGGTTATAATGGATTCTTATTATATTGAAAAAGAGGATGTGAGGGAACCGGATTATGAGAAGATGCTGTTCCCTATCGAGTAGTCAGGAGGTGGGAGGATGTCAGGGAAAAAGCTGTTTTTCATTCTTTTTTTATGTGTGATTCTGACTTCATGTCAGAATACGCATAAGGAGGAGCAGAAAGCTTCCATTCGTATTGGAATCAGCCTGTACAGAGGGGATGATACGTTTATTAACAATATCTGCAGTGTGGTTGAGGAGAAGGCAAAGGAGTATGAGAGGGAGAACGGAATAAAAGTAATATTGGATATACAGGATGCCAAAGGAAACCAGAATACACAGAATAATCAGGTGGAAAGGTTTATCTCACTGGACTGCGACGTGCTTTGCATTAATCCTGTGGACCGCATGGATGCTTCTGTGATTATAGACAGGGCTATGACAGCCGAAGTGCCTGTCGTGTTCTTTAACCGCCAGCCGGTGGAGGAGGACATGAACCGCTGGGACAGACTTTACTATATTGGCGTAGATGCGAAGGAGACGGCTGTCTTTCAGGGGAAGATGATCGTAGATCTTTATCAGAAGCGGCCGGAGGCGGTAGACCGAAACGGTGACGGCGTAGTCAGCTATGTGATTTTAGAGGGGGAAACCAGCCATCAGGATTCCCTGATACGTACGGAATGGTCGATTCAGACTTTGAAAAACGGCGGCGTGCCAATTGAAAAGATTGCGGGAGGCATTGCGAACTGGGAGCGCAGCCAGGCTTCGGCGCTGATGGAACAATGGATTCACGCATATCCGGATACGATTGAACTGGTCGTCAGCAATAATGATGATATGGCGCTGGGCGCGATTGACGCTTTGGAACGGGCAGGAATAGACGGAATGAATGTTGTCGGGATTGACGGCACTACACCCGGACTTGAGGCGCTTGAAAATGGAAAACTGCTTGGAACGGTGTCTGCCAATAAGGAAATTTATGGAAGCGCGATAATGGAACTGGCAGCCAGTTGTGCGCTGGAAAAGGAATTACCGGAGGAGTACCCTCTGGAAAATGGAACCTACTATTGGACACCGCAGGAGATACTGATTCATGAGGATTAAAGAAAATTTATAAAAAATCGAAAAAAATCTTATGGAAAACAGACGAAATATCCTTTATAATAGAATCGTTAGTAGTCATAATGTACAAAAATATGGATGTACATGTGACAGGAACTAATTAAAACGTCCGTACAGCGGACAGAATAGAGGAGGATTTGTAACTATGAAATTAAGAAAAGTGACTGCTATGGTATTAGCATCTATGATGGTATTCTCCATGGCTGCATGTGGCAGCAACGCAGAGACGTCAGCGCCGGCGGAAGCACCTGCAGAGGAGGCACCCGCAGAAGAAGCTCCGGCAGAAGAACCGGCTGAGGAGCCTGCAGAAGAAGCTCCGGCAGAGGAAGAACCCGCAGAAGAGGCAGCAGCATCCGGCGGCGGAAATATTGGTGTCTGCATCTACAAATTTGATGATGCATTTATGACAACGTATCGTAATGCACTTCAGGAAATCCTGGAGGATAAAGGCTACACAGTAACATTTATGGATGGAAAGAATGACCAGGCAGAGCAGAACAACCAGATCAATAACTTTATTGCACAGGGTGTTGACGCACTGATCATCAATCCGGTTATGACTTCCGCAGCAGATCAGATCATTGCTACGGTAAAAGACGCAGGAATCCCTACTGTTCTGATCAACCGTGAGCCGACTGCTGAGCAGATGAGCGCATATGACAAGCTTGTATATGTAGGATGTGACGCACGTCAGTCCGGTACAATGCAGGGCGAGCTGATTCTTGATACTCCGAACAAGGGTGATATCAATGGCGACGGCAAAATCTCCTATATCATGATTCAGGGTGATCCGGAGAACGTAGACGCTCAGTATCGTACAGAGTTCTCTGTAAAGGCATTAACAGATGCTGGTATGGAAGTAGAAGAACTTGACTTACAGCGTGGTGACTGGGACAGAAATAAAGGCCAGGAAATCGCACAGAACGACTTATCCAAATTTGGTGACGAAATCGAAGTTGTATTCTGCAACAACGATGATATGGCAATCGGTGCTCTTCAGGCAATCCAGGCAGCAGGCCGTAAAGTAAATGAAGACATTTATCTTGTAGGTGTTGACGCTCTTGACGCAGCTCTGAATGAAGTAGAGAACGGAAACATGACAGGTACAGTTCTTAACGATGCAAATGGACAGGCAGCAGGCGCTGTTGAGGCTATGGAAGCTCTGTTAAGCGGAACTACTTATGCATCAGGTGAGCAGTCTATCTACGTAGACTATGTAAAAGTTACTCCTGACAACGTAGCTGAGTTCAAATAATCAAGGAATAGTATAGAAATAAGTAAGATGTTAAATTACCGGGAAGTGCGTGTGCATTGGCGCATGCACTTTCTGGTTTTTGACAGAAAAATATGAAAAAGGGGGTCGTCAAATTGTCAGAGTATCGTTTGGAAATGCACGATGTCGTAAAGACATTTCCGGGTGTCAAGGCGCTGGACGGCGCACAGCTGAATCTGCGTCCGGGTACGGTTCATGCACTGATGGGTGAGAACGGTGCCGGAAAGTCTACTTTGATGAAGTGCATGTTCGGTATCTATCACATGGACGAGGGAGAAGTGATTTATGAGGGAGAAAAGGTTCAGATTAAGGGGCCTCTGGATGCTTTGAACCGCGGGATTGCTATGGTGCATCAGGAATTACAGCCGATTCCTGAGAGAAGTATTGGCGAGAATATCTATGTGGGACGGTATCCGTTGAAAAAACTCGGACCGGTGTCTGTTATAGACCATGATAAGATGTATGAGGACGCTGCAAAAGTATTGGAAGAAGTTCACCTGAATTTTGATCCCAAAGCAAAACTGGGAAGCCTCTCGGTATCTCAGATGCAGCTGGTAGAAATTGCGAAGGCTGTTTCTGCCGACTGTAAGGTTCTGATCCTGGATGAGCCGACTTCATCTTTGACCGCTGCAGAGGTGGAGGCGTTGTTTACCATCATCAACGAACTGCGTGAGAAAGGGGTTTCGATTGTATATATCAGCCATAAGATGGATGAGATTCTGCGTATCAGCGATGAAGTAACCATCATGCGTGATGGCCAGTATATCGGAACATGGTCTTCTGAAGGACTGACCACGGATCTCATCATTACCAAGATGGTTGGACGTGAGCTTTCCGAGCTGTATCCTACTCGCGAGAATGTACCAGGTGAAATTGTATTTGAAGTGGAAGATTTTACTTCCATCAATCCGAAGAGTTTCCGTCATGTCAGCTTCCAGCTTCGAAAAGGCGAAATTCTTGGCGTAGCGGGCCTGGTGGGTGCGCAGCGTACGGAATTGATGGAGGGATTGTTCGGACTCAGATGCCATACGGCCGGAAAGATTACATATAATGGACAGGAGCTTAAAATCAGTCAGCCGAAAGATGCGATCAATAATGGTATTGCCATGCTGACAGAAGACCGTCGTGCGACCGGAATTCTGGGCGTATTGTCTATTGCGGATAATGTTTCCATTGCATCCTTAAATCAGTATTTGATTGGAGGCGTGATGCTGGATGACGCGAAAATTGAAAATCTTGTGCAGGAGAACGTAGCAAAGCTTTCCATCAAGACACCGTCGTCCAAGACACAGATTCAGTCACTCTCAGGCGGGAACCAGCAGAAAGTGCTGATCAGCCGCTGGCTGGCAAACAATCCTGATATTTTTATTATGGATGAACCTACGCGCGGTATCGATGTAGGAGCCAAGTACGAGATTTACTGTATCATTGCTGAGATGGCAAAACAGGGGAAAAGTATTATCATGATTTCTTCCGAAATGAGTGAGCTCATCGGTATGTCAGACCGTATTATGGTTATGTGTGACGGCCGTGTGACAGGATTCCTTGACGGAGATGAGGTAAATCAGGAGAAAATCATGGCATTGGCAACCCAGTTTGAATAAGGAGGGAGAACATTATCATGGAAAAATCATTCAATGTAAAAAAATTTATATCCAACAATGCAATTATTATCCTGATTGCACTTCTGGCTATCCTGACAGGATGTACAACAAAGAATTTCTTTACGGTATCCAACTTTAAGAATCTGGTGGTAAATGTATCTCCCAGATTTATCATTGCCTGTGGTGTATCGGGATGTCTGATTACAAAAGGTACCGACCTCTCCGCCGGACGTGCGGTTGGTCTGGCAGCGTGTCTCTCAGCAATGATGCTGCAGAGCCTTGATTATTCGGCGCGTATGCTTCCGTGGATGCCGGATATGGCATGGCCGATTGCTCTGATCATTACAATGGCTATTATGGGTGTTTTCGGCGCTGTGAACGGTGTTGTAATTTCCAGTCTGAAGGTTCCGCCGTTTATCGCAACTCTGGGTATGCAGACAGTTATTTACGGACTTTGCTCACTGATTACGAACAATCAGCCTATGGGTGGTTACAAGCAGAGCTATCTGACCGTTGCAAGCGGTTCCCTGGGTCCGATTCCCTATCTTATGATTTTTGCAGTGGTTGTCGGTGCGTATTTCTGGTTTCTGTACAATAAGACCCGTCACGGTAAATATATGTATGCGATCGGCGGCAATGAGAATGCGGCGCAGGTTGCAGGTGTAAACGTAAAAGGTTCTCTGGTACGTATCTATATCCTTGCAGGCTGCATGTATGCGCTGGCAGGTTTCCTGGTAGGCGCAAAGGCAGGCGGAGCTTCCACAGCAACCGGTAACGGTTATGAGCTTGAGGCAATCGCAGCCTGTACAATCGGCGGTGTATCTGCAAACGGTGGTGTTGGTCGTGTCGGCGGTATCCTGATCGGTGTACTTGTATTTGAGATTCTGAAGATTTGTCTCCAGTTCCTCGGAGTGGATCCGGCTTATACATATATCGCACAAGGTCTTGTAATTGTTATCGCAGTTGCACTTGACCTGAGAAAATATTTGCAGAAGAAATAAAGGAAAGGAACGGAAATCATGGCAGAAGAGATGGAAGATCAGACAGTCAGACAGGAAGATACGGAGTCGTCTTCGGAAGGTGAAACAACTGGGGAAAGTGCGAAAGAGCAGGATACGAAACCTTCTGGCGGCAGTGCATTTGAAGGTATCTATGAGCGGCTTCCGGACATTTCCGTCCGGTCTGTGGATCGATTTATTCTGTTGTGCGTGATTGCACTGATTGCGGTGATTTTGATCGGAATACTGAAAGCGAATCATGTATTTTAGGAAAGTATTTCGTGAAGTCTGAGTTTCTGGTTCAAATAAAAATATGAGATTGGAAAGGCGGAAGTATATTCTGTACGGAGTATGCTTCCGCTTTTTGTGTAGAAAAATATTTCATTGCAATTGCCCCTTGACTGTACTGTTACTGTATGGTTTATGATGTTCCATACAGTAACTGATACAAAGAGAGGAGAAAATCTATGGAGAATCATACCGCATATGTAAAACCCGTTACCCTGAAAAATATTTTAAAGTTTGCAGTTCCAACCATTGCAATGACGGTGTTTATGTCGTTTTATACGATGGTGGACGGCCTGTTTGTCTCAAATCTGATCGGAACGGGTGCGCTTTCGGCAATCAATCTGACTGCACCGGTGATTCAGCTTGTTACGGCCATTTCTACGATGCTTGCGACCGGGGGAAGCGCGGTGATTATGAAAAAGATGGGAGAACAGAAAACGGAGGAAGCGAAAGAAGATTTCACTTTTTTGATTCTGGTGAATGTTGTGGCCGGGATGGTCATGTGTGGGCTTGGCTATTTGCTGATGGAGCGTATCTTTACGGGTATGAATCTGTCAGCGGATGTGGCGGAGTACTGTGTGGAGTATTTGAGCCGGTATCTTTTCTTTACAGTTCCGATTTTGCTGATGAACAATTTTACCCTGTATATGATTGCAAGTGAGAAGGCTGCGCTTTCTTTCATCTGTTCGGTGGCAGGCGGTGTTCTGAATATGGCGCTTGACTATGTATTTATCGCCGTCCTGAATATGGGAATCGGCGGAGCGGCAGTTGCGACGGGACTTGGATATTCGGTGACAGCGGTTGCGGGTCTTATCGTATTCAGCCAAAAGAAGAGCCTTCTGCACTTTAAAAAACCGGTTTTCCGGTTCAAAGTCCTTTTCAATGCCGCTGCAAACGGATGTTCGGAGATGGCGACGGCGCTTGTCACTGGAATCATCACAATGATGTTTAACTGGACGATGCTTCGGTATGTGGGAGAGGACGGCGTCGCAGCGGTCACGATTATTATGTATGTACTGATGTTTGCAAGTTCTCTTTATACGGGATATTCGTATGGAGTAGCGCCCATGATCAGTTTTTATTATGGGGAACAGAATCATGAGAAGATGAAAAAGCTGATTTTTATCAGTCTTAAGGTAATAGCGGTCATTTCCGTTCTCACGGCGGCAGCGTCGCTTTTGCTTACGAAACCTTTGGTGTCCGTATTTGCCCGCCCGGACAATCCTGTGTATAACCTTGCGGTTGACGGCAACAGAATTTGTACCATAGCGCTCCTGTTTATCGGCTATAATATCTTTGCCAGCGGGATGTTCACCGCATTGTCGAATGGAATTGTCTCAGCAGTCCTTGCATTTTCAAGATCTTTTGTGTTTATGTTAATCACAATGATCGTATTGCCGCTGATTCTTGGCGTAAATGGAATCTGGCTGGCAACACCGGCAGCGGAGCTTATGGCGTTTGCACTGTCCGCTGGGATGTTTTTCAGGTATAGAAAGAGATACCAATACGAATGAGAGATTTTTAATTTTGCATTGTAATGGAAGGTGCATACGGTATATAATAGGGTAGAAAGAAAGGCTGACAACTTTTGCTGGTTATGCAGAAGATGTCAGCTTTTTAAAAGAGACGAGGAGGATAAAAATATGCCGATAGGAATTATTCTAAATGCACTGGTGATTGCAGCCGGAGGAATTGCAGGGGCGCTTGCCGGAAATAAAATAAGCGGCTCTTTTAAAGAAAACTTAAATACGGTTTTTGGGGCGTGCGCTATGGCTATGGGAATCAGTTCAATTATTTTGATGGAAAATATGCCGGCAGTTGTCTTTTCTGTGATAGTAGGCACAGTGTTTGGACTTGCTGTGCATCTTGGGGAGAAGATTAACACGGCGGGCAGAATGATGCAGCGAGGCCTGAGCAGACTGATAAAAACATCCGGAAAGAATCAGGAGGATAACAGTGACGCACTGGTGACGGCGCTTGTCTTATTCTGTGCCAGCGGCACTGGAATTTACGGTTCCATTGTATCAGGTATGACAGGGGAAAATACCATTTTGCTTGCAAAGTGTGTTTTGGATTTCCCGACATCCATTATATTTGCGTGTACGCTGGGAGTCGTTGTTTCCTTTATTGCCGTGCCGCAGTTTTTTATTTTTTTGATCTTGTTTTTGCTTGCAAAAACGATTTATCCATTATGTACGCCTGCCATGATTAATGATTTTAAAGCCTGTGGCGGAATTCTTCTTCTGGCAACCGGTTTTCGAATGATTAAAGTGAAAGAGTTTCCAATTGCAGATATGATTCCGGCCATGCTGCTGGTCATGCCGGTCAGCAATCTGTGGGCGCTTTCCATTCAGCCTTTGCTTGCATAATACATAATTTTCCCTGTTGTGGCGTTGTATAAAAAATGATTCAAAAAATAAAAATATTGACAATGCCGTGAAAATAATTTAATATGATAAAAGACAGAACGTTTGTTCTGAAACAACAAAAGAGGTCAAAGCTATGCATATTATACAGATACTCTGGGACAGACGGGACTTTTTTCTGACCTGTCTGCTTGAGCACATCAGAATATCACTGACGGCAGCTGTCTGCGCAGGAGTGATTGGGATACTGACAGGCATTTTGATTAGCAGGCATAAAAGAGCGGCGGGAATCGTTTTGGGCATTATCAATGTCGTATACACCATTCCGTCTATCTCTCTTTTGGGCCTTCTGATTCCGCTGACCGGAATCGGAGATAAGACCGCGGTCATTGCACTGACCGTTTATGGACTGCTTCCGATCGTCCGTAATACTTACACGGGGCTTACGAATGTGGATGCCAGTATTCTGGAAGTATCAGAAGGACTTGGAACGAATCAGAGGCAGATAATGACGCGCATCCGGATTCCGATGGCGCTTCCCGTAATCATAAGCGGATTCCGCAATATGGTGGTAATGATTATTGCGATGAGCGGTATTGCGTCTTTTATCGGGGCCGGCGGACTGGGAGCTGCCATTTACAGAGGCATCACCACATACAATATGACGCTTACGGCGGCAGGTTCCATTTTGATTGCAGTTTTTGCATTGCTTAGCGACTGGATGCTTTCGAAAGCGGAGCGGATGGTGAACAGGAGGTACGGCATTGAGTAAAGTGATAGAGATACAGGGCTGTACAGCTGTTTATGGCAGGAATGAAGTGTTAAGCCGCGTGTCGCTGACTGTTGAAAAGGGTGAGTTTCTTGTCATCATAGGTCCCTCCGGCTGTGGGAAAACCACGCTTTTGAAAATGGTAAACGGGCTTATGACGCCGGCGGAGGGCGAGGTGCTTGTAAATGGAGAGCGCCTTTTGGAGTGTGATCTTACCATGCTCAGACGGCGCATCGGTTATGCGGTGCAGGGGGCGAAATTGTTTCCTCACATGACTGTAATGGAGAACATATGTTATGTTCCCGGACTTTCGCGGAAAATGACGAAAGGGGAAAAGGAAGCTCTGACATGCAAAATGCTTGAGATGGTGGAGCTTTCACCGGACCTTGCAAGCCGTTTTCCAAGGCAGTTATCCGGCGGGCAGCAGCAGCGCGTCGGAATTGCAAGGGCGATAGCATCCGAGCCTGATATACTCCTGATGGATGAGCCGTTTGGCGCGGTTGATGAGATTACTCGCAAGGCGTTACAGGAAGAACTGTCCGCCCTTTGGCAGAAAACCGGGATTACGGTTCTGTTTATTACACATGATATTGGCGAAGCATTTAAACTGGGAAGTCGTATTGTGGTTATGAAAGACGGTGTGATCTGGCAGGAGGGTACGCAGGAAGAACTTATGAGCGCGCCCAGAGATGAATTTGTAAAACGACTGATCAGCAAGTGAGACCGTAGAATCAAGTACAGAAAGGATAAAGAGATGAAAAACATAAAGAGAGGAATCTTGTTTTTATTATTGACAGGCATGCTGTTTGCGATGGGAGGCTGCGGGAAAAAGGAATCTCTGAAAATTGCGTCCAAGCCTATGACAGAACAGTATATATTGACAGAAATCATTGCGCAGCTGATAGAGGCGGAAACCGATTATAAGACTGAGATCACGAAAGGCGTCGGCGGCGGGACGACCAACATTCATCCTGCGATTGTAAAAGGTGAATTTGATATTTATCCGGAATATACCAGAACTGCATGGCTGAATGTTCTGAAAAAGGAAGAGATGGAAAAAGATGATGATACGTTGTATGAACAGCTGTTGGCAGAGTACGACAACATGGGATTAACGTGGACCGGATTATATGGATTTTCCAATACCTACGGGCTTGCGGTCAGAAAGGAAACCTCCGAACAGTACGGGCTTTCCACTTATTCAGATCTGGCAGCGGCTTCCCCGGATCTGATCTTTGGCGGCAATCCGGACTATATTGAACTTGATACGGGATATACACGGCTCTGTGAGGCGTATCAGATGCAGTTTAAGGATACGAAACAAATGGAGATTGCGCTCAAATATGAGGCATTAAAGAATGCGGAGGTAGATGTGATCAATGCATTTACGACAGATGCACAGCTTGCTGCAAATGATCTTGTGCTTCTTACGGATGATAATGTCTTCTTTGAGACATTTGACGCCGGTACGGTAGTCAGGAAGGATGCACTTGAAAAATATCCGGAACTGAAGGGTGTTTTGGAGAAACTGAACGGTTTGATCTCCGAGGATGAAATGCAGCAGATGAATTACGAGGTAGAAGTGAACGAAAGAGAAGATAAAGAAGTTGCAAGAGAGTTTCTGGAAGCAAAGGGACTGCTTGGAAATTAAAATGCATGTGCTTTTGCCGGCCGGATAACCGGAATTAATTTGCGGGGTTGTGGAAAGATGGCAGGAAAAGAGCATATTTATATAGCAATTGACTTAAAGTCGTTTTATGCGTCTGTTGAGTGCGTGGAGAGAGGACTGGATCCTCTTACAACCAATCTTGTCGTTGCAGACAGCAGTCGTACGGAAAAGACAATTTGTCTGGCTGTGTCGCCCTCACTCAAAGCATATGGGATTTCAGGACGTGCGAGGCTCTTTGAGGTGGTACAGACGGTCAGAGAGGCAAATGCCCGGCGTATTCAGAATGCACCGGGCCGTATATTTACCGGGGAGTCTTATGATGACAGGGAGCTGAAGAATATACCGGGACTTTCCATATCGTATATTGCGGCGCCTCCCCGTATGGCGCTTTATATAGAATACAGTACAAAGATCTATAACATTTATCTCCGGTATGTCGCTCCGGAAGACATTCATGTTTATTCGATTGACGAAGTTTTTATGGATGTTACGGATTACCTGTCCACGTATCGTCTTACCGCTTATGAACTGGTTAAGAAGATCATACAGGATGTCCTGCATACGACAGGCATTACAGCGACGGCGGGAATCGGCACGAACCTTTATCTTTGTAAAATTGCTATGGATATTGTGGCAAAGCATGTCATGCCTGATGAAGACGGTGTGAGGATTGCGATGCTTGATGAGATGGAGTATCGGCATCTTCTCTGGAATCATCGTCCCCTGACCGATTTCTGGCGTGTCGGAAGAGGGTATGCAAAGAAGCTGGAGGAGAATGGCCTGTTTACAATGGGAGATGTGGCAAGATGTTCCATTGGAAAAATAACGGAATTTCATAATGAAGATCTGTTATATAAATTATTTGGAGTGAACGCGGAACTGCTCATTGATCATGCATGGGGATATGAGCCCTGCACGATCGCGGATGTAAAATCATACAGGCCTGAGAATAACAGTCTGTGCTCCGGACAGGTTCTTCAGTGTCCCTATAATTTTGAAAAGGGAAGGCTGATTGTGCGGGAAATGACAGATCTCCTTGTGCTTGAGATGGTGGAAAAGGGGCTGGTGGCGGACCAGATGGTTTTGACGATAGGTTATGATATAGAAAACCTGGCAGATGAGGAAATCAGGAAACAATATAAAGGGCCGGTCACGACAGATCATTATGGCAGGAAAGTACCCAAACACGCACACGGAACTGTGAATCTGAAAAGACAGACGTCCTCCACCAGACTGATTATGGATGCGGTTACGCAGCTATATGAGCAGATCACAGATAAAAATCTGCTGATTCGGAGGGTGACAGTCACCGCAAACCATGTTGTGGGCGAAACCAGCGCATTGGAAAAGGAAACATATGAGCAGCTTGATCTTTTTACGGACTATGCGAAGGTGCGGAGCCAGAAAGAAGCGGAAGAAGAGGCTTTAGAGCGGGAGCGGAAGATGCAGAAAGCAATCCTTGATATCAAGAAGAAATTTGGTAAAAATGCAATCATAAAAGGCATGAATCTTGAGGAAGGCGCGACGTCTGTGAAGCGAAACCGACAGATTGGCGGGCATAAGGCCTAGTGTGTGAAGCGTATTTAAAATGTGCCACGGAGGTTAGGGATGAATAGCAGCAGCGATAAGAACAGCCGTAGTTACGATGATATCATAAATCTTCCCCATCATGTTTCAGCAGTTCACCCACATATGACATTGACGGACCGTGCGGCGCAGTTTTCGGCTTTTGCCGCATTGACCGGCTATGATGATGCCGTCCGGGAGACAGGAAGGCTGACAGACAGAAGAATTGAGCTGGATGAGGATGCAAAAGAGCTTCTTGATGAAAAGCTTCGAATGTTACAGGAACAGATCTCGGATTGTCCGGAAACTTCCATTACTTATTTTTGTCTGGATGATAAGAAGGAAGGCGGCTGTTATGTCACAGTCACGGGACGGGTCCGAAAGATAGATGGTTATGGAGGAAAGATTGTTCTGGCGGACGGGGCGATGATATGTATGGATGATATTCTGGAGATACGATAGAAACGATTGACATGGTATCAAATACAAAAGATAAGAGTGTATAGTAATATACCTCTTATCTTTTCTTTATTATACCACAAAAATGACATAAATTCAAGACTGGTAACACGAATCATACAATGCTATGATAATCTTCCAAATACAAAAACAGGGAGGAATGCTCTTGAATAAGGATTGGATGGTTTTATTGCAGCAGCAGAATCAGCTAAGCAAGGTGATTGCGTCAAATCAGGTTACATCACAGTACGGTCTTGTTTTGAGTGAGCAGGATGCACAGCTGATTCTTGACGAGAGGCATCATACTTTGCGTGAACAGAAGAGAGTGGAGTTTGGCGAAGGCATTGTGCCTCAAATCATTTATGAATTTTGTGATTCCGATTTCATTGACCAGAACAATTATGTGAATACGATTATCCGGCTGCAGGAAATTTTCTATTTATATAAGAATGAAATGAATGACGAGATCACGGATGATGAACTTTTGCATTTTATGAAAGAGCAGTTCGAGGGTGTTTGTTATGGTGATCTTGATTATCTGGAAGGGACATGCCTGAGTTTGTTTTCACAGGCTGTGCGGGCGGGGTACCGGGACTACAGGGCATCGGAGGGACGCGGGGAGTATGAGGCGTTTGATGAGGTGAAAAGGTGGGACTATGAGCTGTATTTTGAATGTCTGAAAGAATTATTCTGGGGGTGATTGCGTATGGAGTATAAGATGGAAGAACTTCTTCCGATTGTGGGAAGACTGGTGGAGAAATATACCGGCTTTGAAAGTACGTCTGTGACATATGAGAAGGCAGAACAGTTGATGGAAGCGGTTTTATATTGTATTCATGAAGCAGAGCAGTCCGGGCAGGAGGCATTAATGACCGCACAGAGACTTTCGGCTGGCCAGGCGTATGAGACAGGGGCGGCAATGGTCGAGCAAAAAGTGAAGGAAGCGGTCGCTATGTATAATGAGCTGTTAGCTGAATTTCATTCCTATGGATGCCGCAATTTGTATGATACCGTTGTGAAAGGGCTTCCGGGATTCTTTCAATGGTATGACATAAAATTTGAACCGCAGAATACGATTGTGACACTCGACTATCCCGTGATGAGAGATTTGTCAGGTTATTCCGGAATTGACCGGATTTATGAGTTTATCCGGTGCATTCGTATGGAACAGGAGTTTATGAACCGGTATGATTCGGACTATGTGAAAAGCGTTCTCAGGAAAAGCCACAGTCGGTACGAGGATATGATGGATAATATCTGTGAAATTTTCTTTGCAGCTGTAATTGTGCACATTCTTGCGGGCAGACCTTTCACAGAGCAGAAATTCAGTGCAGATGACGGAAGGCGGATAGAAGAGTGGCTGAGTCAGACGGAGATACAGGAGATGGAGAAGACACTGAAAAATGCGGTATCATTTCTTGTGCAGGAATATTACAACGGATATGACGGGCTGGAAGCGTATCTTTCAGGGGCAGTCAGAGATACGATTGTCCGTCTGAAAAATGCGTCCGATCACAATATCCTGATGAAGTTCCTTTAAGATATGGTCAGACCGGCGGGAATAGGATATAATGAATGATTGAAAAAGAAAGACTGGACATTCTGCGAAGCGGTTCGGCCGGTGGCTGCGAAGGAGGTATAAAATGTTAGCGGACTATCATGTACACACGAAGTTCAGTGATGATTCCGTTTACCCGATGGAAGATGTGGTAAAAGATGCCATACAACTGGGCCTTGATGAGATTTGTTTTACAGATCATGTAGATTACGGTGTAAAAGTGGATTGGGACAGCGGGCAGGAAATTCGTTATCGTGGCGAGGCGCCTTTTGCAAATGTGGATTACCCCAGCTATGTGGAACAGATTGCAAAGATGCGGGAGCTGTATGGAGATGCCATCCAAATCAGAATGGGACTGGAATTTGGTATGCAGATACATACGGTTTCACAGTTTCAGGCGTTGTTTGACAGGTATCCGTTTGACTTTATTCTGTTGTCGGTTCATCAGGTGGATGATTTGGAATTCTGGAATCAGGATTTTCAGAAAGGGCGTACACAGAAGGAGTATAATGAGCGCTATTATGAAGAGATGCTTAAGCTTGTGAACGAGTATCACGATTACAGTGTACTGGCGCATCTGGACCTGATTGTACGGTATGACAAGATGGGAGTTTATCCGTTTTCGGAAGTAAAACCATATGTGGTGGAAATTTTGAAAAAGGTGATAGAGGATAAAAAGGGCATAGAGGTGAATACCTCGTCCGTCCGGTACGGACTGTCGGACATGACGCCTTCAAAAGAGATTCTGACGCTCTATCGGGAGCTGGGTGGCGATATACTCACGATTGGAAGCGACAGTCATGCGCCAAAGCATCTGGGCCAGTCCATTCAGGAAACAAAAGAGGCGCTGCGTTCGCTGGGATTTCGTACCTTCTGTACATACGAAAAGATGCAGCCCATATACCATGCGCTATAGGAAGAAAAGAGAGAAATACAGTCATAAAATCCGCACAGAAGAATCTATGATTTTTTTCGTTGTGCGGATTTTATAACGTAAATCAGAAGCGGAATATTATAACATGGACGCCCTTAATTCTTCACCACTTTTCGGACTTAGATATGCGGGAGCAATGTCAAACACCGTCTTACAACCGCTCTGTCCTTCCTGGAAGAGGCGATGCGCCGCCCTTGCGTATGCAACGAGCACACTTGCTGTAAATTCCGGGTTGGAGTCAAGTTTCAGACGGTATTCAATCAGATGCTTATGCTCTTTTTCAGGGCCGGTCACGCCGCTTCGCAGGACAAACCCACCATGCGGAATACCGCTGTGGTTTGCGTGCAGCTCTTCTTCAGAGATAAAATGTACGGTGGTATCATAATCTGCAAAGTAGTTAGGCATAGTTTTGATTTTCTGTTCAATCTTTGATGCATCAGCGCCCTCTTCAAGTACAACGAAACATTCACGCGTATGTTTTTCCCTTGTGGAAAGGACGGGATTCTTCCCGTCGCGGACTGCCTCAAGAGCATCCTCCACGGGAATGGTGTACTGTTTTGCATCTTTTACCCCGTCAATACGGCGGAGGGCATCCGAATGACCCTGGCTGACACCCTTTCCCCAGAAAGTGTAATCACTTCCTTCCGGCAGAATAGCGTCTGCATACAGGCGGTTTAATGAAAACATTCCCGGATCCCAGCCGACGGATATAATTCCGATATGATGGCTGGCTTTTGCGGCTGCGTCTACATTTGCGTAATGCTCAGGGATGCGTGCATGGGTGTCAAAACTGTCAATGACATTAAAATGTTTCGCATACTCAGGGGTCTGTTCCGGAAGATCGGTAGCGCTGCCGCCGCAGATAATCAGAACATCGATTTTGTCCTTCCACTGTTCAATTTCCGCTATGCTGCACACAGCAGCCGTATCGGTGCATATGGAAAGAGAAGCGGGGTCTCTTCGTGTAAATACTGCCGCAAGCTCCATATCGTCATTTTGACGGACCGCGCATTCCACACCGCGCCCCAGATTGCCGTAACCTAAAATTCCTATACGTGTATTCATATTTATAAATATGCTCCTTTCTCAGCTTGTAAATTTGTGTCGGGAAAACGCTGAAGATTCTGACTTCAATGTTTTCCCGGATTTTATTGAATAAAATTGATTCGCTTTATTATAGCATACTGTAATGGAATGACAAGATTCAGTTCGGTAAAATCAGAGATTTGTATGTATGCCGTTTACATTGACCTGTTCATCTTCGTCCATCGGAATGATAAGGCACTTTTGACCGCCGATAACCTGCGCTTTGATCTGTGAAGTCTTTTCAGGCTTTACACGAAGAACTACATCGTATGTCCGTATTGAATGATCCGAGGATGAATCGTCGTCAGAGGCGTCCAGGCTCTTTTCGATTAACTCGCTTCGAAGTTCTTTCACCTGCTTTGCAAGTTCCTGTTCTCTTTTTTCACGAAGTCCGGCGGCAAGCGCTTTTTCGTCGATCAGATTCTTTACAGAAGGGAGCGTTTCACCGAATTCTTCGGAAAAAGACTCTCCAATCGCCGAAACGGTCTGGTCTGCAATTCCGATTTCCGTCAGAACTTCTGTTATCGTGTCTTGAGTGAGTAATTTCTCTTCCATATCGTTTTGCGCTTCCTCATCGTCCTCCACCATAGAATGCAGATTTTCCTGGATTTCCATAAGCAGCTCTTTGGCCTGTTTCTCTTCCTGACCAAGCGCACGCTTAACAATAGCCTGGAATGCCTGTTTCTGTTCGGTAGCAGTGCGCCTGGAACCGCACCCAAGCGCATGTTCTACAAATTCCGCATGAGAATCTTTGGCGTCTTTTACATAGTAGCAGATTTTATGAATATCAGCGCTTCTCTCTGTAAATGCGGGAAATACAAATCCGATATCGGGATTACTTACAATCCAGTCGCGGACGCGCGGGCCTATGCGGTTTTCGTCTTCGCGGTATCCGAGTCCCGGTTTTGAAAGAACTACGGGGCAGATCGCACAGAGAAGATATTCATAGACCTCCTCGGATTCATCAATCTTCAGATTGTCGTTTGTCTTTGTGATCACATCATAAGCATCATGGAAAATCAAAATCAGATAATTTCCGGAATAGGAATAATGCTTCATGATCAGTTCGTAAAAGCGGTCCAGGAGATCATCGTTTTTCAGTTTGCTTTCACGAAGCGCCATAAAAAACTGCTGCCTTCCGCCTGGCTCTTCCTCAAAATCGGGAAAGGAGAGCTCAAGCAGATTATTTCCAATGGTGCCTGACAATGTTTTCTTTGCGATTTCGAGGTATTTATAAAATTCCTCGTCTTCGAGATTCAGAAAGGTTTCACCGAGCTTTACCACTGCATTTTTGGAACTGTCCACATAACAGCCGCACATTCTTGTAAATGTGCATTCTTCTTTTTTGAATCGTCTTTTCAGTTCGAGAATATCTTTTTTCGTCATCATACATTTCATCCGTTTCTATAAGTATTTAATCTTTGTCCTTTTCTGAAGGATGTGCCGGCAGGCATGTGATAAAACATAACCGCCGGTAATAGGATTGTAACATAAAAAATGGAAAAAGCGAATAGATAAGAAGCGCACGGAAATGCAGATTATGAAAAAATATTGTTACTTTCGGCGAATAATAGTATAATGAAGACATTGAACAGAGAATGAAACGGCCCAGGCGTCCAGGGCGGTTTATGTCTGGATTTTCAGGATTTCAGGAAGGATTTGAAACTGTATGAACGAGCATATCGTAGAGTCAACAGAGGTTTATAAGATATATTCACATGCGGTTCTTTTATGTTTGGCCGCACATGTTATTTTTACGCTGTCTTTTGGATTTTTACAGATGTATCCTATGATGTTTTATAATGTTTTCAGTGTTCTTTTTTACCTTTTCATGCGTGTCACGCTCAGTGCGCGCCGTTACCGGCTGACAGTGTCGATGGTTCACCTGGAAGTGGCTTTCTTTGTTACGCTGACAACGGTTTATGTCGGGTGGGAACCGGGGTATGTTTTCTATCTGATCGCGCTTTGCTCTCTGGTATATTTCTGCCCGTATAAAAACATTTATGTTCCTTATCTGTTCTCTTTGGGAGAGATGCTTTTGTTTATCGGCCTGAGACTGTATTCAGATGCACATGAGCCTGTGGTAACCATGCCTGTTAATGCTTCGAAATACATTTACCTTTATAATACGGCAGCATGTTTCGGCGTGATTCTCTATGCGGCATATATTTCGAATCTGTCAGCTGTTTTTTCAAAACGTGATTTGATGGAAACAAACAGAAAGCTCCAGTCACGCGTGAACCATGATGAGCTTACAAGGTTATATACAAGGAATTATCTGAAGGAAAAGTTTGCGGAAGCGGAAGAGTCTTCTTTTCTGACTGCGCTTGTTATGGCAGATATTGATGATTTCAAGCATGTAAACGATACATACGGCCATCCTTGCGGAGATTATGTTCTGGCGGCGTTTTCAACAATTATGAAAACAATCTGTTCATCCAAAGCAGACATTGCCAGGTGGGGAGGCGAGGAATTTGTCCTGCTGTTCAAAGCGTGCGGGAAAGAGGAAGCGCTTCAATGTGTTCAGAATCTGAGAAAGGCGGTCAGCTCGTACGAATTCCGCTATGGAGGTTTTGAATTCCATGTTACGGCAACGTTCGGCGTCAGTTTTGCAGAGGAAGCCAATGACCTTGATGCACTTGTAAATCTCGCGGATGAGAGAATGTATTATGGGAAGAAAAATGGAAAAAATACGGTTATTTCGACCAATAAATTGTAATTTATATAGATTTACTTGACAAAAAAACATCATTTCAATATAATATGGAGCGTAGATTTTGGGAAGTCAATTTATGCGGAGGAAAACATCCTGCCTGCTAAAGAAGGCATGTGCTTTTCTTTCATCGTAAAAAGGAGGATATTATGAAAAAGTCAATTGCTTTATTATTATGTAGTGTAATGACGGCAGGCATGCTTGTTGGATGCGGTTCATCCAAACCAGCAGAAGCTCCGGCGGCAGAAGCGCCCGCAGAGGAGGCTCCGGCAGAGGAAGCGCCTGCAGAAGAGAATTCTGAGGACGATGCGTCTTCAGCGGCAGACGGCAGCGCATCCGATAAAGTCTGGGTTGTTGCAACGGATACGGTATTCAAACCGTTTGAGTACACAAATGAGAACAATGAGTTTGTTGGGATTGACGTAGATATTCTGGCTGCAATTGCGGAAGACCAGGGATTCAAATATGAGCTTCAAAGCCTCGGATGGGATTCCGGTGTGGCAGCGGTTCAGGCTGGTCAGGCAGACGCGCTGATTGCAGGCGCGACAATCAAACAGGAACGTATTGACTCCGGCTGGATTTTCTCTGATGGATATTATGATGCGACACAGACCTTTGTTGTATCATCTGACAGCGATATTAAAAGTTTTGAGGACTTGAAAGGCAAGAGCGTAGCTGTAAAGAATGCTACGGCAGGCGCTGATTTTGCAAATAGTCTGAAAGATGAATATGGATTTACCGTAACTGTATTTGAAGATTCACCGACCATGTATCAGGATGTCATTCTGGGAAACAGCGTGGCATGTGTTGAGGATACACCGATCATGGCATCTTCTATCAAAGAAGGCGGTCTTGAACTGAAGATTCCGGAAGGAATGGAAAGCGAAGGCGCACCTTATGGATTTGCGATTATGGATGCAAACAATCAGGAACTGCTTGATATGTTTAACGCCGGACTTAAAAACATTAAGGAAAGCGGAAAATACGATGAGATTATCAACAAGTATCTGAAATAGAAGTGAAAAAGAAAAAGTGTTTGGAGCGTGGAGAATCATTTATGGTTCTCCACGTTCTTGTTTTTAGCGCTTTTTTATGATAGAATAGAACGGATTGGTATTTTGATACAGGAAGAAGAAAGAAGGAGAAGAGTGAATGACTGCGATAATACAAACCTATTCTTCCATGCTTTTGGGGGCATTGGGGAAGACAATACTTTTGACGACGCTGTCACTTGTTTTTGCGATGGTTGTCGGTATGATATTTGCTTTGATGAATGTCGGGAAAAACCGATTTTTTAACTGTATTGGTACTATTTATGTTGATGCGGTGCGTGGTGTGCCGCTGATCGTACTTGCATATTTTATCTTTTTTGGCGTGCCTCAGGGAATTAAGTCGCTGGGGTTCCAGAATTTCCGGCTGACGGCTCTGCAGGCCGGTACAATTGCGCTTGCCATGAACTGTGGCGCATATATGGCGGAAATTATCCGTGCAGGTATTGAGAGCGTGGATAAGGGACAGATGGAGGCGAGCAGAAGCCTCGGACTTTCCTACGGAAAAAGTATGCAGAAAGTCGTACTGCCGCAGGCAATCCGGACGATGATTCCATCCATCATCAATCAGTTTATCATTACGTTAAAAGATACGTCGATTCTCTCTGTCATCGGTTTTCCCGAATTGACGAATATCGGTAAAACCATATCGGGAAATACGTTTAAAAGTCTTCAGACATGGGCAATTGTCGGCCTTATGTATATGGTCGTCATTGTCACACTGAGCAGGGTTGCGAAGAGGATTGAGAGGAGGATGAGCCGTGGAAGATAATAAGAAAAAAGTACATGTAAAAAACCTCAAGAAAAATTTCGGAAAACTGGAGGTTCTGAAAGACATCAGCATTGACATTTCAGAGGGAGAGGTGGTTGTGCTTCTCGGGCCTTCCGGCAGTGGAAAGTCCACGTTTCTGCGATGCTTAAACCAGCTTGAGACCGCCACGGCGGGAACCATTATCGTAGACGGCACGGATGTGACGGATAAACATACGGACATTAATAAACTTCGGGAGAATATCGGAATGGTGTTCCAGCACTTTAATCTTTTCCCGCATATGACAGTGCTTGAAAATATTATGCTTGCGCCGGTGGAGCTTAAGAAGATGACGAAAGAGCAGGCGCGGGAAACGGGAATGAAACTTTTGAAGCGCGTCGGAATGGATGCGAAATCGGATGCATATCCGAGTCAGATTTCCGGCGGTCAGAAACAGCGTGTGGCTATTGCAAGGGCGCTTGCAATGAATCCAGATATTATGCTGTTTGATGAGCCGACGTCCGCGCTTGACCCCGAAATGGTAGGAGAAGTTCTCGCTGTTATGAAGGAGCTTGCGTCGGAGGGAATGACAATGATTATCGTAACGCACGAGATTGGATTTGCCAGAGAAGTTTCTGACCGGATTGTATTTATGGATGCCGGTTATATTGTAGAGCAGGGGACGCCGGAGGAGATCATCAATCACCCGAAGGAAGAGCGTACAATTGATTTCCTGAATAAAGTGCTTTGAAATCTGGAACACCGTGAAGGCAGCATGGAGGCAAATATGAAGAAAATTATTACGATCAGCCGTGAATTTGGCGCGGGCGGCGGTGAAATAGGAAAAGCCGTGGCAAAACGACTGAATTATGAGTATTACGATAAGGAGATTATTCTGCAGGCGGCGCGTTCTTCAAATGTTGATGTGGAAAGCATTATCAAATGGGATGAGAGGGTTCCGGTGAATTTTGGTTTTGCGCAGAGTCTGTTTGATTTCTATAACAAACCGTTGAATGAGAAACTTTTTGAGATACAGCGCAAGGTTATTATGGAGATTGGCGAAAAGGGCAGGTGTGTCATAGTCGGGCGGAATGCGAATACAATTCTGAAAGAATTTGACAACGGACTTCATGTGTTTGTCCACGCGGACCCATACTGGCGTATGCAGCGTATGAAGGGCAAAATGCAGGATGCAACCGAGGCCAAGATCAGTGAGGAAATCCGCATAATTGATAAGACAAGGAGGAAATACTGCTCCTATTATACGAATACGGAATTCGGGTTTGCTGATTACTATGATATCTGCCTGGATACTTCAACACTGGGAATCGAAACGTGTGAGGAGATTATACTGAATCTTGCCAGGGAATAGGCGGTGTGTGGCCCGCTTTTAAATAAATATAAATGAATAGGACAGTTCGCGACCATCCTGTCTGTAAACAAAACTATGGATTTGATTGAAAAATCAATATTTTTCAATCGTTAAATTTGTGCTGACACCCCAATTTGCGGGTTGTTGGCAGCATGGAGAATTCGTGTGGAAGGTTTCACTCTTGAAAGATGCCGACGAAAATAAATTCGTCCGGTATTCTCCACACGTTTTTAGGGCGCGTATTTACGCGCTTTTTTTTGTGTACGGGCAATTCTATAGGTCTCGAATTTACTATAGATAATAAAGAGAGGAGAAAACGGATATGCCGGAAACAAATGAAATGATACGTTATTCAGTGATAACGGTGAAGAATCCCCGCGAGATTGTGCTTTTGCGCGGGCGTGGATGTGAGTGGAGAAAGTGCAGGTTCTGTGATTACCATCTTGATTTTTGCAAAGAGGAGTCTGAAAATTTTCGATTGAACAGCGAGGCGCTTTCTCATGTAACGGGAGAGTATCACAGACTTGAGGTGATTAACTCGGGGAGTTTTACGGACCTTGATGAATCGACAATGAAAAGGATTATGGACGTATGTGACGAAAAGGAGATTGGAGAGATTCATTTCGAGTGCCATTGGATGCACAGGGAGTCCGTGCCTGCGCTTCGTGCACAGTTTGCCGAAAAGGGAATTCATGTCAATGTAAAGATTGGCGTGGAAACATTTGATTCTCTTTTCAGGGAAAGCTATCTGGTGAAAGGGATTGATACGGACCAGCCTTCCGAAATCGCACGGTATTTTGATGAAGTATGTCTGCTGCAGGGGATTCCGGGACAGAGCGCTTCGTCGATGGAAAAGGATATTGAGACGGGACTGAGCTATTTTTCTCGTGTATGTGTAAATATTATGGTGGCGAATTCTATGCCAGTTAAGCCGGATCCGCGTGTGATTGCGGAGTTTCAAAAAATTGTGCTTCCGAAATATGAGGCGAATGAAAGAGTGGATTTACTGATGGAGAATACGGATTTTGGAGTTGGAGGTATAGCATGACAAACGAATTACTGTTGATTTTATCTCTTATAGTTACATTTTTTTGTGTGATGGTTTTGTTTCTTGTATTTAAAGAACAGGGACTTTATTTCTGGACGGTTATTGCGACAATTGCGGCGAACATTGAAGCTCTGATTGTCGTGGAGGCGTTTCATATGGAAATGACGCTTGGAAACATTCTGTTTGCGTCCACCTTTCTGGTGACTGATATTTTAAGTGAGCTTTATGGAAAGAAGTCGGCTCAGAAGGCGGTGTATCTGGGAATGGCCACATCCGTGGTTTTCATTCTGATCAGCCAGTCATGGATGCTTTACATTCCGGCAGACAGTGATTTTGTGATGCCGCATATTAAAGCAGTGTTCTCCAATACGCCGAGACTGATGTTTGCAAGTCTTGTGGTCTACTGCATTGTACAGTCGTTTGATGTGTGGGCGTATCATAAATGGTGGGAGCTTACGACGAAGAAGTTTCACGATTCCAGGAAATTTCTGTGGCTTCGAAATAACGGTTCCACACTGTTCTCACAGCTTTTGAATACGGTGCTTTTTACGTTTGGCGCCTTTCTGGGCGTATATCCTTTTTCTACGCTGGTATCGATTATTCTGTCCAGTTATGTGATCTTTATTGTGACGAGCCTGTGTGATACGCCGTTTGTCTATCTGGCAAGACGAATACGGGACCGAAGATCATAAAAACTTGTTTTTTGAACCGAATCCTCCGATATAAATGATAGCAGCATGAAAGACAGATGTTTACGACAGGGGGAATGTTTATGATAACGCAGGCAGCGGGTACAGCGGATTCTGTAAAGAATCAGGACGAAATGCGGGCAAAAGAAAATGGTGATCGCAGGAAAAGCGTTTCAAGGTACAGGCAGATGGCGTCAGGAAGCGAAAGGAAGCCTTTTGCGGTTTCGGGGTGCCATGCCAGAGGATATGTGCCGTCACAGGCTGGACTTATGGAACAAAAGGGAAACAGAATCGCGTGGCAGGAAATTTACAGACGTTGTGTGGATGAGACCAGAAAAGAGAAGAAAAGCAGCAGGCATTCCGACAAGATGAAAGCGCTTAGAATTGCACAGAAGATTGCGGATGGGAAGAAGGTTTCATCTAAGGACGAAGAGTTTCTGATGCAGTTTTCCGTGGTTTTGTGGGCGGCGGCAAGGCGTCTTGCACTGTTAAAAGAACTGGATGAAGAAAGAAAGGCATCCGAAGCGGACGAGGAGAAAAAGGAGGAGGATACGGAGGAACAGAAAGCAGAAGAGGAGATGGTGGAAGAACAGAAAACAGATGTGAATCCGGTATCTTCTGATCCTGGCGCATGAGAATCAGGCCCTTTGCATATACTAGGGAAAAAAGTTTCTGTGGAGGGTGTCTTTTTATGCTGATTACAAATGGAAGAATCTTCACAATGGCAGGCCGGATGATTGAAAACGGTTACGTGCGTATTAATGGTACGAAAATTGCGGATGTGGGAGCGATGGGAGAGTTTGTGCGCAATGAGGAGGGCGGAGATATCATTGATGTGAGCGGCGCATGGGTAATGCCCGGGCTGATTGAAGCGCATGCACATATTGGAATTACCGAGGAGAAGACAGGCGTGATCGGGGATGATTGTAATGAATCAACAAATCCTGTGACGCCGGGGCTCAGGGCTGTCGATGCAGTGAATCCAATGGACCCTGCATTTCATGATGCAATTGCGGCGGGGATTACGTCTGTCATGACCGGACCGGGGAGCGCAAATGTTGTAGGCGGGCAGTTTCTGTTTATGAAGACACATGGACGCTGCGTCGATGATATGATTGTGAAGAGTCCGGCGGCAATGAAAGCGGCGCTTGGGGAAAATCCGAAGACTTCTTACGGAGATCAGAATGAATTTCCGGCAACAAGGATGGGTATCGCCTGTCTTTTGAGAAAGGAACTTTTTCAGGCAAAACAATATGAAGCGTCAAAGTCCGGTGCGCAGGGGTGTGCGGCGGATTTTGACATGGAGGCATGGCTTCCCGTACTGCGTCGGGAGATTCCTTTAAAGATTCACGTGCACCGGGCGGATGATATTTTGACTGCAATTCGAATTGCAGGAGAATTTGATATAAAGATTACGCTTGACCATTGCACGGAGGGGCATTTGATTGCTGATCTGATTGCGGAATCCGGGTTTCCGGCGATTGTAGGGACAGGGCTTACATCGCGTAATAAGGTGGAAGTGGAATATATGAGCTTTAAAACCGCGGGAGAGCTTGCGGATGCCGGTGTGAAAGTGGCGGTAACGACAGATCATCCGGTTGCGCTGATTCAGTATCTGCCACTTTGCGCGGGACTTGCCGTGAAATACGGCCTTCCGATGGAGGAAGGGCTTCGGGCGATTACGATTCATCCGGCGCAGATCTGTGGGACAGATGACAGGGTAGGAAGCCTGGAACCGGGGAAAGATGCAGACATAGCGATATTCGATGGAAATCCGATGGAAATTTTCACGGAGACTCTTTATACAATTATAAATGGAGAGATTGTGTACAGGAAAGAGGACTGAAAAGTTTTTCTTTCCTTTCTTGTGCAAATGTAATAGAATAGAGAAAACAGGGAAAAGAAATGCCAGAAAGCTGGCATTTTCTCACATTATAGGAAAGTCCTCCGAACTTCCCTGTGATATAAAAAGCCCTCCGGGTAGGATCGCACTGCGGCGGGCCAGGCAATGTACTATGTGAAAAAGGACGGAAGGGGCAGAACTGCCTTTTCCAGTCAGGAAGGAATATTGAGATAATGGAACAGAAAGAAGCAATACAGGAAAATAAGATGGGCGTCATGCCGGTGAATCGGCTGTTGATCAGCATGTCACTGCCGATGATGATTTCAATGCTGGTACAGGCGCTTTACAATGTAGTGGACAGTATGTTTGTTGCGCGAATCAGTGAGGATGCTCTGACGGCGGTTTCGATGGCATTCCCAATGCAGAATCTGATGATTGCGATCGGGTCAGGAACGGGTGTCGGCATTAATGCCATGCTTTCCAAATGTCTTGGGGAGAAGGATTTTAAAGGTGCGGATGATGCGGCGAAGAATGGGATTTTTCTGGCGGCGGTAAGTGCGGTTGGGTTTCTTCTGATCGGGCTCTTTGCGGTAAAGCCCTTTTTTCAGATGCAGACGAAGATTGATTCCATCAATGAATACGGCGTCACTTATCTTACAATTTGTTCGATACTGTCTGTAGGACTTTTCTTCCAGATGACGTTTGAAAGGCTTTTGCAGTCAACCGGAAGGACTTTTTATTCGATGATTACGCAGGGAACCGGTGCGATTGTCAATATAATTATGGATCCGATTCTGATTTTCGGACTGTTTGGTTTTCCGAGACTCGGTGTGGCCGGGGCTGCGATTGCAACCGTGATGGGCCAGATTGTGGCATCCATTCTTGCTGTCTGGCTGAATCTTACAAAGAATGAAGATATTCATCTTTCCTTTCTGGGATTCCGCCCGGATAAGGCAGTGATCGGAAGAATTTATGCAGTGGGAGTGCCTTCTATTATTATGATGTCGATCGGTTCCATCATGACTTATGCAATTAATCAGATCCTGCTTCGTTTTTCATCGACGGCGACAGCGGTATTTGGCGTGTATTTTAAGCTGCAAAGCTTTATCTTCATGCCGGTGTTCGGATTGAATAATGGGTTGATTCCTATACTTGCCTATAATTACGGGGCGCGCAACAGAGAGAGGATTGAGAAGGCTCTTCGTCTGGCAATCGGCTACGCCGTATCGATTATGCTGATTGGAACAATTCTGTTTCAGATATTTCCGACACAGTTGTTAGGGCTTTTTAATGCGTCCGCTGATATGGTTTCGATCGGTGTTGTAGCCCTTCGCGTTATTAGCACCAGCTTTGTTCTCGCGGGATTCTGTATCGCGCTTGGCTCCGTGTTTCAGGCGTTTGGTCAGGGGCTTTTCAGCATGTTTGTGTCGATCGGGCGCCAGCTTGTTGTGCTGATTCCTGTGGCATACCTGCTTTCGCTGTCCGGAGAAGTGAATTATGTATGGTGGGCATTTCCAATCGCCGAAACAGCATCGGTTGTGCTGTCAGTGCTCTTCTTTATCCGAACCTATCGTAAGTGTGTAAAACCATTATAAAAGAAAGGGGTATTTGTATGAAACTGACATTTATCGGGGCGGCTCATGAAGTGACAGGAAGTTGTCATTATCTGAATGCATGCGGGAAACATATCCTTGTGGATTATGGAATGGAGCAGGGCATTAATACTTTTGAGAACGCAGAGCTTCCGTGTGAAGAAGCTATGATTGACTATGTGCTGCTGACCCATGCGCATATTGATCACTCCGGTCTGATTCCTCTTCTGTACGCGAAAGGATTCAGAGGGCAGATCTATGCGACGGAAGCGACGGCAGATTTGTGCAGCATAATGCTGCGTGACAGTGCGCATATCCAGATGGCGGAGGCGGAATGGCGCAATCGTAAGGCAAAGAGGTCGGCATCATTGAATGAGTATGTGCCGCTTTATACGATGGAAGATGCGGACGGGGCAATCCGACATCTTGTTCCGTGCCCGTATAATGATAAGATTGCGATTTGCGACGGGGTTGATATCCGGTTTTCGGATGTCGGACACTTGCTTGGTTCTGCGGCGATTGAAGTGTGGGTCAGGGAGCGGGAGCCTTCCGGACTTATGGCGGAGCGCAAGATTGTGTTTTCGGGTGATGTCGGGAATTTGAACCAGCCGTTAATCAAAGATCCTTCGCTTGTTGCGGAGGCTGATTATGTACTTGTGGAATCGACATACGGGGATTGCCTGCATACGAAGGAGAAGCCGGATTATGTCGGGAGCCTTGCAAAGATTATAAAAGAAACCTTTGATCGTGGGGGCAATGTGGTAATTCCTTCTTTTGCGGTCGGCAGAACACAGGAGATGCTGTATTTTATACGGCAGATTAAGGAAAGGGATATGATACCGGAGCATCGGGATTTCCCGGTTTATGTAGACAGTCCTCTGGCAGTTGAAGCAACGGGGATTTTTAATAAGAATGTATCATCCTGTTATGATGAGGAAGCAATCGCGCTTGTGAAGCAGGGAATTAATCCGATCTCGTTTCCGGACCTGAATCTGACCATTACAAGTGATGAATCAAGGGCCATTAATGAGGACAGAGAGTGCAAGGTGATTATCTCCGCTTCCGGTATGTGCGAGGCAGGACGTATCCGCCACCACCTGAAACATAACTTATGGCGGGCGGAGAGCACAGTTCTATTCGTGGGATATCAGGCGATCGGAACGCTCGGTCGTGCACTGGTAGAGGGAATTAAGGAAGTAAGGCTCTTCGGTGAGACGATTGAAGTGCGTGCGTCGATTGTGACGCTTCCGGGCATCAGCGGTCATGCGGATAAGAATGGCCTGATCCGTTTTATGCAGGGATTCCAGAATAAGCCGAGGAAAGTGTTCGTTGTACATGGGGAGGATTCGATCTGTACTGCATTCGCAGAGTGTCTGAAACATGAATATGGAATGGATGCGCTGGCGCCTTACAGTGGGAGCGAGTACGATCTCATAGCGGACCGCATGGTATATGCGTCATCGCCTGTGCGGGTTGCGCCTAAGAAGAGCAGGAAGGTATCGGATGTATTTGAACGTCTTCTGGCAGCGGGCCAGAGGCTTCTTGCGGTAATCAGAAAGAACGAAGGCGGTGCGAATAAAGATCTTGCGAAGTTTGCAGATCAGATCAATTCTCTGTGCGATAAGTGGGAAGCGTGAAAAATAAGTTCCTCATTTAATCATAATTTACAGAAAGCAGGCAGCGGATGAAAACAATTGTAGCAGTAGACAGAAACTGGGCTATTGGGAATAAGGGACAGCTTCTTGTCAACATTCCAAATGATCAGAAGATGTTCCGCATGGAGACAACAGGCAAGGTTGTCGTATACGGACGAAAGACGATAGAAACATTTCCCGGAGGAATGCCGCTTGCAAGCCGGACGAATATAATTTTATCCGGGCGGGTGAATTACCATGTGAAAGGCGCCACGGTTGTTTCTTCTGTTGAAAGACTGATGGAAGAGCTTGAATCGTATGCGCCGGATGATGTTTATGTGATCGGGGGTGCAAGCGTTTATGAACAGCTTCTCTCGCTTTGTGACGAAGCGCTTGTGACGAAAATTGACAATGCGTTTGAGGCGGATGCATATTTTCCAAATCTCGATGAAAATCCTGAGTGGGAGCTTATTGCGGACAGTGAAGAGCAGACGTACTTTGATCTTGAATACCGGTTTCTAAAGTACAGAAGGAAATGAGAATTTTTCAAAACAAAAGCCTGGTCAGGACGGTTGTGACCAGGCTGCTTTTCTATCTTTATGTTTTGTAATCGCTTACAATGATTATGCCATTTTGTTAACAGCAAGTGTGAGGCGGGAAACTTTTCTCGCAGCGTTATCCTTGTGATAAACGCCTTTGCTTGCTGCCTTGCTGATTGTAGAGATTGCCTGATTCAGTACGACAATAGCTTCTGCCTTGTCGCCTGCATCGATTGCCGCGTGAACTTTTTTAATAGCAGTCTTTACACCAGACTTAATAGCCTTATTTCTCTCATAATTTTTTTTATTTACTAAGATTCTCTTTTTTGCAGATTTAATATTTGCCATGAATGCCACCTCCATTCCCTTACCTTGACGGTAGTTGATTCGATTCTATAAACGTGTCTCATTAAATCCGGACACGGACAGTTTAATGAGACCCAAACATACTCAATTATTTTAGTCAAAAGATTCTTCCTTGTCAATACATATTTCAGGATTTCCTGCTAAAAATAAGGAAAAAAGAAAGTTTTCAGACTGTGAAAGGGGAAGAAAACAAAAATGTGCGATTTTTCCATACGTACGGACCTTGCGCTTGAAGCGGGAGAAAAGGCAAAAGAAGAAAAGAGAAATTTAAGAGGCGTAAATATTACGGAAGAGTATATTGAGGATGCAGGGATACAGATGACGAAAGTGGTAATCGAGTCAAAGAACGGTGCGAAAGAGCTTGGAAAGCCGATGGGCACTTATGTCACACTGGAGGCGCCCGATCTGGCGGAACCGGATGAAGGATACCATAGGGAAGTGTCAAGGGAACTGGCAAATCAGATTAAGCAATTGATTCCTGAGGAAAAGGATTTATCGGTTCTTGTGGTGGGGCTTGGAAACCGTGAAGTGACCCCGGATGCGCTTGGCCCGAATGTTGTGAACAATCTGTTAATTACACGGCATATGATTAAAGAATTCGGAAAGGCGGCTTATGAGGAGGAGAAAAATCATCTTGTAAGCGGAATTGTGCCTGGTGTGATGGCGCAGACCGGAATGGAAACTGCCGAGATTCTGCGTGGAATCATAAAAGAAACAAAACCGGATATGGTGGTGGTGATTGATGCGCTTGCGGCAAGGAGCACGAAGCGTTTAAACCGCACGATTCAGATTACAAATACAGGGATTCATCCTGGTTCCGGAGTCGGAAACAACAGGAATGCAATCACGCAGGAAAGTCTCGGCGTGCCTGTAATTGCTGTGGGAATTCCGACTGTGGTAGACGCAGCGACGATTGTAAAGGATGCTATGGATAACACACTGTCCTCTCAGAATGTATTGAAAAATATGTTTGTCACGCCTAAAGATGTGGATGAAAATGTAAAGCGCTTAAGCTATACAATTTCGGAGGCGTTGAATATTGCGTTGTCATGAAATTCAAAGAAACTGCATATAGTGAATCAGAAGGACTGCAAGTCCTGCACAGGAACAGGATTCTAAAAATCATTTTGCGGCAGAAATGAGGAAACTATGTGAGAGGATTAAAATCGGATTTTATATATGTGGTTACACTGATTTTTCTTGGACTTGCAATACTGGTAAAAGGAATCACGATGTTTGGCAAAGACGGACTGGGTGCATATATAAAGAAAGAAATTACGAAAACGGTTCTCTCTTCCTGTCTGCCGGGCGCAGTGATGACCGTGCACGGGGAACAGGTGGATAGTGGACATGAAATAGTCATGAATGAAATACGGGGAAACTTTCCCGTATTTCAGTATTTGGAGAAGGAAGGCCCCGTACAGATTGAGAGCGAGGATATTCTTGAGGAAATCAGGCTTTTAGAAGGCCGTGATGAAGATCAGAAAGATTTGGATGATGAAAATATAATCACAGATGAAATGATAGAAGAGGATCAGAAGGAGACAGAACAGGAAGAGACAAATGACGCTGAAAAGAGACTTCTGGAAGAAAAACTGAAAGATTTTGATTATCTGGTGAGCCGTTTCTACAGCATTGATAAGACGACGACGATCGGAAGCGATCAACTGGATGCGGTAAAGATGGCGTCCGTCGATCTTGTTGTTCCGAAAAATCCGGATATCGCGCAGATTTTAATCTACCATACGCATTCACAGGAAGGATATAAAGACACCGCACCCGGAGATGAAAGCAAAACAGTTGTTGCGCTGGGGGAAAGACTGGCAAAGGAGCTGGAAGCTTTTGGCTATGGCGTCATGCATGACCGGACGTCTTTTGACAAGGAAAACAGGGATTATGCGTATTCCAATGCGGAACCTGTGATACAGAAACTTCTGGATGATAATCCCTCAATTGAGGTTGTGATTGACGTTCACAGGGACGGCGTGGGAGAGAATACGCATCTGGTGACTGAGATTGACGGAAAACAGACGGCTCAGTTTATGTTCTTTAACGGATTGTCCCGCACGACGGCGAACGGCGATATTGAGTATCTCAAAAATCCTTACATAAATGACAATCTGGCTTTTTCGTTCCGCCTGCAGCTTGCGGCCAATGAGATGTATCCGGGACTTGCGAGAAGGATTTATCTGAAAGGCTACCGCTATAATATGCATTTTCGTCCGAAGAGCATCCTTGTGGAAGTCGGAGCGCAGACGAATACTTATGAGGAGGCCGAAAACGCAATGAAACCGCTTGCCGAGATACTGAATAAAGTATTGAGCGGGGAGTGAAATTGTGATAAACTGTATTACAGTTTGGCATCACTCAGGATAAGAAGGACAGGTAAGTAGAATGGATCAGCAAAAATTTATCAGAAACTTTTGCATTATAGCGCATATCGATCATGGAAAATCGACGCTTGCAGACAGAATTATTGAAAAGACAGGACTTTTGACGAGCCGGGAAATGCAGGCGCAGGTTCTTGACAATATGGAGCTTGAGCGGGAACGCGGCATCACGATCAAATCCCAGGCTGTGCGCACGGTCTATAAGGCAAAAGACGGGAATGAATATATTTTCAATCTGATTGATACGCCGGGACATGTAGACTTTAATTATGAAGTCAGCAGGAGTCTTGCAGCATGCGACGGTGCGATTCTCGTTGTCGATGCGGCGCAGGGGATTGAGGCGCAGACGCTTGCGAATGTTTATCTTGCGCTTGACCATGATCTTGATGTATTTCCGGTTATCAATAAGATTGATCTGCCAAGTGCAGAACCGCAGCGTGTAATTGACGAGATTGAGGATGTGATCGGTCTTGAGGCGCAGGATGCGCCGTTAATCTCGGCGAAAAACGGAATTGGCATCGAGGACGTTTTAGAGCAGATTATCACAAAGATTCCGGCACCGTCAGGCGATACAGAGCAGCCGCTTAAGGCGCTTATCTTTGACTCTCTTTACGATTCGTATCGCGGAGTGATCGTATTTTTCAGGGTCATGGACGGGAATGTCAGAAAAGGAAGCAGAATTCGAATGATGGCGACCGGAGCCGAGTTTGAGGTTGTGGAAACGGGTTACTTTGGCGCCGGCCAGTTTCTTCCGTGTGAAGAACTGACGGCAGGAATGGTAGGGTATTTGACTGCAAGCATTAAAAATGTAAAAGATACCCGTGTCGGGGATACGATCACAGACGTTGCCAATCCCTGTACGGAGGCGCTTCCGGGATACAAGAAGGTATTGTCGATGGTATATTGCGGGCTATATCCGGCGGACGGCGCGAAATATCCGGATTTACGGGATGCACTTGAGAAGCTGCAGCTGAATGACGCCTCTCTCTTTTATGAACCGGAGACATCAATTGCGTTAGGATTTGGTTTCCGATGCGGTTTTTTGGGACTGCTTCATCTGGAGATTATTCAGGAGAGGCTGGAGCGGGAGTATGGACTTGATCTGGTGACGACTGCTCCAGGCGTTGTCTACAAAGTATATAAGACGAACGGCGAAGTGACAGAGCTTACGAATCCGTCAAATCTTCCGGACCCTTCTGAAATCGATTATATGGAAGAACCAATTGTCAGTGCGGAGATCATGGTGACAACGGAATTTGTCGGTTCGATTATGACGCTCTGTCAGGAGAGGCGCGGCGTAAGCCGGGGTATGGAATACATCGAGACGACGAGGGCGCTTCTGAAATACGATCTGCCGTTGAATGAGATTATTTATGACTTTTTTGATGCGCTGAAATCGCGCTCGAAGGGGTATGCATCTTTTGATTATGAGATGAAGGGATATGAGCGTTCGGAGCTGGTGAAGCTGGATATTCTGATTAACCGCGAGGAAGTGGACGCGCTTTCCTTTATTGTACATGCCGGCAGCGCTTATGAGCGCGGAAGGAAGATGTGTGAGCGGCTGAAGGAAGAGATTCCTCGTCATCTTTTCGAGATTCCGATTCAGGCAGCGGTGGGAAGCAAGATTATTGCGCGTGAGACGGTAAAGGCGCTGCGAAAGGATGTACTGGCCAAGTGTTACGGCGGCGATATAACGAGGAAGAAGAAACTCCTTGAGAAACAGAAGGAAGGAAAGAAGCGTATGCGCCAGGTAGGAAATGTCGAAATTCCACAGAAGGCATTTATGAGCGTACTGAAGCTTGATAACGACTGATGAAAGAAGTAAGCGTTTATGTTCATATTCCGTTTTGCATACAAAAGTGTTATTACTGTGATTTTTTTTCAGCGCCGGCAGATGATCAGTTAAAACGCGATTATATGAGCGCTCTGCTGCGTCAGATTGAGATGACAGAGTGGGACAACAGAATCATAAAGAGTCTTTTTATCGGCGGCGGCACACCTTCGGTGCTGCCGTCTTTTTTCATTGAGGAAATGACAGGCAGGTTCAGGGAGAAAGCGAAGTTTGCGCCGGATTGTGAGATTTCGATGGAAGTCAATCCAGGTACGGTGGACCGTGAAAAACTTAGTCGTTATTTTGTATGTGGAATCAACCGTCTGAGTATCGGACTGCAGTCGGCGGATGACCGTGAGCTGAAGGCGCTTGGCCGGATTCATACATTTTCAGAATTTGTGGATGCATTTGAAGCGGCGAGGATGATCGGTTTTTGGAACCTGAATATTGATTTGATTTCTTCCATTCCGGGACAGTCGCCTGAATCGTTTCAGAGAACCTTAAGAACGGCAGCCGGTTTCCTGCCGGAACATTTGTCTGTCTACAGTCTGATTCTCGAAGAAGGCACGGAATTTTACCGAAGACGCAATGAGCTTGTATTTCCGGATGAGGACACGGTGGTGAAAACAGACGAATTCACCAGAGAATATTTGAGAGAGAAGGGTTACGTCCGCTATGAAATATCAAACTATGCGAGGGAAGGGAGGGCGTGCCGCCATAACTGTGTTTACTGGCAAAGAGGCACTTATCTGGGCTTCGGCGCCGGCGCCGCTTCTCTGATTGAGGATGGGGATATTCATAAGCGATATACGATTCTGCGTGATGTAAAAGAGTATGCGAGGAGGATGCTTGCAGGACCCGAAAATCTGCAGTGTGTCATGACAGACATTCAGCAGCTTTCGCGCAGAGAGCGGATGGAGGAATTTATGTATCTGGGACTTCGGATGACAGACGGTGTTTCGGCGGAACACTTTTTGCATGATTTTGGGATTCCGATTCGGGAGGTTTACGGTGGTATTCTTGATGAAATGACAGTGAAGGGGCTGATGGATGTGGAGGGCGGCGGAGAACAGGAAAGATTTTTTCTGACAGAGAGGGGATTTGATGTGTCAAATGTTGTAATGGCACAGTTTTTGCTGACATAAACTTGTTATTTTTGGCGTGGAAATGTATAATAGAAGTGGTATTTTATGTTCGTGGGTATCAGGTGATTTGGTGGAGGCAAGGTATGCATAAATTTAATGAAGAGTTGTTTCAGAATGTTCTGGATTTGAATGAAGCAGTGGCTTTTGAGTATGATATTCCCAATGATGTAATGAGTTTTGCTCCCAACATTGTGAATTATATACCATGTCCGCTCCGTATAGCGGCGTATATTGAGGAAATTGAATTCAGGGGGAAGATTTTCCCGGATGATGTGAAGCGTGCGCTCTCTTTTCTGACAGTCTCGGAGGAAGAGGAGTCCTGTGAAAAGGTAAGAATGGAGTATCTTCGTTTTATGAATTTCAGCGGAGAGTATGTGTGGTATCAGATTAAAGGGAAAGTAATACGCAATGGCGAGGGGGAGCCGGAGCTTATTTATGGTACATACACCTATGTGGACGGGAATCATTTGCTGGAGGGGGAACTTGAGGAGCGGTGTACGAAAGATCCGCTTACCGGACTTGATAATGAGGAAACGGTTTTGGCGAAGATAGAGCAGTATTACGAAGAGCTGCCGGAAATGGCGGTTCCGATGGTAATGATTGTGGAGATTGATGATTTTCACGGAATGGAGGAACGGCTCGGGCAGCAGGTGGCGGACAGCGTGCTTGTCGAAACGGCACGCATCTGCAAGCGTGCGCTTCGTGGCGCTGACCTTCTGGGCTGTTATAACGGCTGCCAGATATTGATTGCAATGAAGGGAATCCGCGATGAGCGGATTTGCTGTGAGAGGGCATCGTACATTATTGATGCTGTTCAGAATGTGTGGAAGGATTATAATATAGAGTATAATCTGACCGTGAGCATCGGAATTGCCGTTGTGAAAGGGGAAGAAAACTGGTCGCTTGACTGGCTTTTGGAACATGCGAAAGAAGCGCTGGCCTATGCGAAGAAAAAAAGAAACACCTATGTGATGTATGCAGGCAGCCTGTATCCGGCGGAAAGCTTCCGCAATGTGAAAATCACAGGGCGGGAAATGGACCTTGTGAAAAATATACTTGGCCCTGTCATGTCGTGGGCATATGCGGTGGATGAGGAATATAACCTGATTTATAAGAATGAGCTGCTTGACAAACGTATTCCGGGTGAATGTACCGGACTGTGCTATGCAAGCCTGAAAGGATATTCCCACCCCTGCCCGGACTGTCCGATTGCGCAGTTTCGCAAAAATATGACATCGTATGACAGCAGTGTGTATTCGCCGTCACTTAGAAGTGTTATGCGTATGCGTACGACACGGCTTACGATGCGGAATGGAATGCACGTATATATACTTGCGAATGTCAAAGAAGATGTGCAGGTGCAGATGGATATGCTGAGAGTCAATACGGAGGTATACCAGAATGCGATTGCGGAGGTATGTGATCTGATCTGGGAGGTGAATACTCAGAGGAACAGCTGCAACCGGATTCAGGAGCGGGGGATTCTTGCGGTTCGTGATCAGGGAAGCATCGCATACAGGAAGCTGGTGAAACACTATCTTGACTTTATTGTATACCCGGAGGACCGGGAGCTGTTTCGCGAGGTGGCGGACGTGGAGCGGTTGAAAGAGGCGCAGAAGATCGGAAAGGAAAATATACGGAGAGAACTGCGGCTTATGCAGCCGGACAATGAGTATCAGTGGTATACGATCAGTGCAATTCTCTTTCCGAACCATATGGTATACCTGTTTGGAACCAATATCCATGAATTGAAAAAAAGCATTGTGGAGCGGTTTACGGTGGAAGAAAAGTATGCCGCGATGATGAAGCGCAGTGAATTCCAGAAGGAGGTTGCGCAGAGCAATGAGCGTTATGAGCATGTAAATGAATTGACCGGTAATTTTGTGTTTGAGTACAACGTTTCCGAAGGAAAATATTATGTGTGTACCTTATTCGAGGATATGTTTGACCTCAAAAAAGGAATGCTTGATAATGAGTGGTCATTTCTTGAGGGGCTGGAGCCGTATGAGAAGGATGAGGAGAAGTTCAGGGATTTTCTGAGGCTTGTCAGGGATGAGCCGGATACGCATGAGCTGACACTCCGCCTGTACAACAAGTATCGCAGACCAATATGGTTTACAGTGACGGTTCAGACATTGAAAGGATTAGGGAATGTTCTGGAGCGGCTGATCGGCGTGATTCAGAATGTAAATACGGAGATGGAAATCAAGGCAGAGCTTGAGTACCGCGCCGATTATGATTCTGTGACAGGCCTCTATAACAGTGATTGTTTTTACCGAAATGCGACAGAAAAGCTGTTTCGCTATCCGGATAGGAAACATGTCATTATTTCCGTCGATATTGATCACTTCCGCATGATCAATGACCGTTTCGGGATTGAAACGGGCAATCGGTGCCTGAAATTTATGGGAAGGATTATTCAGGAGAATATTGGAAGCGAAGGAATTGCAAGCCGCTATCAGGGCGATATCTTTGCGATTATGCTGACATGTGATACGGAGGATGAGTATGCGGAATTTGTAGACCGTCTGACGAGGCGTTTCAACTTTGCGGAGGCGGCACAGTGCGGCGCGACGCTTTCCTTTGGTGTATATAATGTTGTAGATATTAATATTCCGGTGCAGCTTATGTGTGACAGGGCGCGGATCGCAAAGACTGCGATTAAGGGCAACAAGCTTGTCAACTGTGCGGTGTATGACGATTCTATCCGGCTGAAACAGAGAGCGCAGTCGGAGATTGAAAGTGAAATGCAGCTTGCGCTTGAAAATGAAGAGTTTGTAATGTATTTGCAGCCGAAGTATGACCTGATAACGGAAAAAGTAGCCGGTGCGGAAGCGTTGGTACGCTGGAAACACCCGCTTAAGGGGCTTCGCATGCCCGGTGAGTTTCTTCCGCTGTTTGAGAATAATGGCTTTATTAAAATTCTCGATGAATACATCTGGGAGTGCGCTGCTGCATATATTGCAAAGATGAAGAAAATCGGAAAAGCAGTGCCGATTTCCATCAATATTTCGAGACTCCATGTCAACACAACAGACCTTGTGACGGTTCTTCAGAATCTTGTAAAACGCTATGAGATTGAGCCTGAATATCTGGAACTTGAGATAACAGAGACCATTTTTATGGAGGATGTTTCGCAGCTTTATAAGACAATGAAGGAGCTGAAGGCGGCAGGATTTGTGATAGAGATGGATGATTTCGGTTCCGGTTATTCGTCGCTTAATATGTTAAGAAATGCGCCGATTGATGTGATAAAGATTGACCGCTTCTTCCTCGATGAGATTATGTCAACAGAGAGGGGAAGAATCATTGTCGAAAATACGATAGTAATGTCAAAACAGCTGGGGCTGCGTGTAGTTGCGGAAGGTGTGGAAACGGAAGAACAGAAGGAATTTTTGAGAAGAGCAGGATGCGATATCGCTCAGGGGTATTATTATTCCAGACCGATTCCGGCGGATGATTTTGAAAAACTGCTTTAATTTCATAATTTGGAAAGGCACTATCAAGGAGGGCGGTTCATAGAATAATAGAAATCGGCTTTGAGGTGCATTCGCTTGAAAACATTTCCCAAACCTCTGACTGCATCAGAAGAAAGCTTCTATTTAAAGAAGTATAAGGCCGGGGACAAAGAAGCAGGAAATATTCTGGTAGAACGTAATCTGCGCCTTGTTGCCCATATTGCCAAGAAATATGTTGGTGTAGGGGAGGATACGGAGGATCTGATCTCGATTGGGACAATTGGGCTGATCAAAGCTGTCTCAACTTTTGATGATTCGAAAGGACGGCTTGTAACATATGCGTCAAGGTGCATCGATAATGAGCTTCTGATGATGTTAAGAAGCAGAAAAAAAGTGAGCCGGGATGTGTCTTTGTATGAGCCGATCGGAACGGATAAAGAAGGAAATGAAATCAGCCTTCTTGATGTGATTGAGAGTCCTGAGGAGGACATTGCGGAAGCAATGGACTTGTCCGCCAACATGAAAAAACTGTGGGGATATATGGATATATGCCTGTCTGCCAGAGAAAGAGAAATTATCAGGCTGCGTTATGGCTTCGGAAGAGCTGAGGAAGTTACGCAGAGAGAAATTGGAGAGCAGCTTGGAATTTCCAGAAGTTATGTCAGCCGAATAGAAAAAAAAGCCATTCGAAAGCTTCGGGAATGCTATGAGAACAATATGGACTGAAAGGCGAAGATCATCTATGGATAAGAAAGTAGTTGGGATGGGCTGTGTAATTGTGGCATTAACGGCGGCAGTCATGGTACAGGGGACCATGATTGCCGGTCGCATGGAAGCAGGGCCGACGGAGGAAGTGCAGAAGGGATTTGTTCTTTCAGGTTCCGTGTCTGCAAATGGGAAAATCAGTGACCCGGAAAATGCACAGCGCATACAGGGGAATTTATCCTATATTCAGAGCATTATTGATGAATACTATCTCTATGATTCGAATGAGACGGATCAGGAGACAGGAATATATAAGGGTTTCCTGGGAGGACTGGGAGACCCGTATTCTGCGTACTATACTCCGGCGGAGTATGAGAATATGATGCAGAAATCAAAAGGGGAGTATTCCGGAATCGGGGCTGTACTTACACAGGATCCGGATACAATGCTGATTTCCGTTGTGCGCGTTTATGAGGACAGTCCGGCAGAGGCAGGTGGTCTGATGCCCGGGGATATCATTATGAAGGTGGATGGGGAAGATATTTCCCAGATGGAATTAAGCGATGCCGTCATGCTGATCAAAGGTGAAGAGCATACGAAAGTTATGCTTGAGGTGTATCGAAAAGACAGCTATGACCGCAAAACGGCAGAGATCACGAGAGAGAATATAGAGCTGCCCACACTGACCTATCGTATGATGGAAGACAAGATAGGGTATATCTATATCGCATCGTGGGAAGAGGTGACAACGGCACAGTACATAAGGGCAATGGAAGATCTGGAACAGCAGGGGATGGAGGCTCTGGTTGTAGATTTGCGTGATAATCCGGGCGGAGTATTTACGACGGTCTGCCAGATTCTTGATTATATGGTGGAAGATGGGGAAACACTTGTCTACACGCTTACGAAAAAGGGAGAAAAGACGGAAATGAAGGGCGGGGACGGCCATGCATTCCGCAAACCTCTGGCAGTTATTGTAAACGGCAATTCCGCGTCTGCATCTGAAATATTTGCGGGGGGAATTCAGGATTTTGAAGCGGGAACGATTGTCGGGACAACAACTTATGGGAAGGGGATAGTACAGCGTTTTATCACACTTGGCAATCATGCGGCGATGAAGCTTACCGTATCGGAATATTATCTTCCGAGTGGTGTGTGCATTCATAAAAAGGGAATTACGCCTGACGTGGAAGTAGAGCTTTCAGAAGAACTCAGATCAAAGGTATCCATTGCTCCCGAGGAAGACAATCAGCTTGCAAAGGCAATTGAAGTGTTAAAAGAGGAATTGAGGAGAAACCAGAGTGCGCTTTAAGTAAAGGAGAAGAAGATGCTGTTTGTAAAAAAGGATAAGTTAAAAGTTGGAATGCGCCTTGCGAAGCCTATTTACGACAAAAAAGGGGTGCTTCTTTATGAGAGAGACAGTAAGCTGACGAGGCAGGGAATCGAGAGTGTGGGGAATTTCGGGCTGATCGGGCTTTACATACTGGAACCAGCGGAGCCGGTACCGCCGATGACAGAAGATGATCTGGAATTTGAACGTTTTCAGACAGTTTCCGTATTCGCAATACGTGAGGAACTTGAATCCATGCAGAAAGACAGAAAAGCGCCCAAAATAAATCCATTGGCTGCAAATATTATAAAGAATTACGGGCGTCTTGACCATAAAATTAATTTTGTGCAAAGCCTTCGAAGTGACGAAGACTATGTATATAAACATACGTTGAATGTGGCAATTCTCAGCGCGATGATTGCACATGCCATGAACCTGCATCCGAATATACAGATTGACGTGGTTACGGCGGCGATTGCACATGACATAGGAAAGCTTTTTGTATCAAAAACGATCAGGGAGAAGAAAAGAGAGGATTATACGCCGAATGATCTGCTCGAGATTCAGAGCAATGAGAGTATGAGCGGGCAAATTGCGGAAGAGGCGCTTGCATCTCCGATGATACGAAGAATTATCTCTCAATCGTGGAAATCCTTAAACGACTGGAATATGAAAAAGGTGATTCCGGATTCAAAGATTGTGACAGGGGCAAAGGTTCTGATGGTGGCGGAGGTATTTGATACGATGACGGCAATGAATCATTATAAGGAGCCGTCGTCGGAAATTACGGCACTCAGGTATCTGCTTCAGTATCCCAGTGTATTTTCGCCAGAGGCTGTAGATGCACTCGTAAACAGCATCAATCTCCTCTCGAAAGGGTGCTGCGTGGAGCTTACGAATGGTGAGAAGGGCCTTGTGATACAGGAGAATGCACAGGACTTTCTAAATCCGATTGTCCTGTGTTTCAGAGACAATACAATCATTGATTTAAGTAACAAAATCATTTATGATGATCTTGAGATTAAAGATATTATGAAAACAATGGACAACCGTGTGGTAATAGATATGGACCGGTTAAATTAAATACGGAGAGGAAAAAAAGGGATGTTTGATCTGACGGAACTGCTGAAAACAGCGATAACACAAGGCGCTACGGATATACACATAACGGTAGGCACGGCGCCGAAATTCAGAATTCACGGGCGCCTGCATACGTCATGGTTCCAGAAACCGACGGCAGCGGATACGCTTGGCATGCTTCTTGATATTATGAATCCGGAACAAAGGGAGCAGTTTGAGGAGGATGGAGAAATCGATCTTTCGATTACGATTCCGCAAACCGGACGCTGCCGTGTCAATGCCTTTAAACAGAAGAACTGCATTGCGCTTTCCTGCCGTGTGGTGGATATGGAGATTCCGAAAGCGGAGGAACTGGGAATACCGGAACATGTGATGGATTTATGCAATGAAAGGAATGGCCTCATTCTTGTGACAGGCCCGGCAGGGAGCGGTAAATCCACGGTGCTTGCCGCAATGATCGACAAGATTAACAGCACAAGGGAAATGAATATAATCACATTGGAGGACCCGATCGAGTATCTGCATCCGCATAAGCTTTCGATTGTCAATCAGAGAGAGATCGGAAGGGACACAAAGAGTTGTCAGAAGGCTATTGCGGCAGCTCTGCGGGAGGATCCTGATATCATCGAGATTGGAGAGCTGTCTGATGGGGAGAGCGCGTTTAATGCGATGAAAGCGGCTGAGCTGGGATGTCTTGTAATGTCCACAATGTATACCTCAGGCGCAGCGGAAACGGTAGAGGCGTTTTTAGCCATGTTTCAGGAAGAGCGGCAGAAATATGCGGCCAGAAAGCTCTCAGAGGTGCTGAAGGCGGTTATATCAAGGCAATTGATCCCGAATCCGGACGGAACTGCACTCGTGCCGGCTTATGAGATATTGTATGTGACAAATCAGGTGCGTAAGGATATTCGAGAGGGAAATTATGATAATTTAAAGAAAGTTATGTCAGCCCAAAAAGATATGGGTATGATAACAATGGATGAATACTTGACAGAATTATATCGGGAAGGTAAAATAAGTAAAGAATCTGCCTTGCAGTATGCAAGGGATACGGAAACTGTTACAGGAATCCTGTAACAGTTTTCCATCTGGCGTTTCTGCCAAAAAATCTCACTTTTTCAAATAGAAAGGAAATTGAATATGTTTAGCAGTGTCAGTTCGGGCACTCTGTTTGGCATGTCTGTTTATCCGGTGCAGGTGGAAGCGGACATGTCGGATGGCATGCCCATGTTTGAACTTGTAGGCTATCTTGCCGGAGAGGTAAAGGAGGCGAGAGAACGTGTGCGCACGGCGCTTCGAAACAGCGGTTACCGTCTGCCTCCGAAGCGGATTACGGTGAATTTATCACCTGCTGACAGGCGGAAGAAAGGGACTTCTTTTGACCTTCCTATCGCGGTCGCTCTCTTGAAGGCGATGGAAGCGCTGCCGGATCATTGTACGGATGGGATGATGATTACAGGAGAACTATCTTTAAGCGGGCATGTGAAAGGAGTCAGAGGCGTGCTTGCGATGGTGATGGAGGCAAAACGGAACGGTTTCAGACGTTGTATCGTTCCGATGCAGAATGTCAGGGAAGGGAGTGTTGTTCAGGGAATTGAAGTTTATGGAGTCTGTTCCCTTGCGCAGACGGCAGCGCTCCTGAAAGGAAATGAATTTCCCGTTATACAGGAAATCCCCGAGGAGGAGCCGGAAAATGAAGGGAAGGATGTCAGATATGACTTTGCGGATATACGTGGACAGAAGGTGCTCAAACGTGCACTTGAAATCGCTGTGTCAGGAAATCATAACATACTTCTGATCGGTCCGCCGGGCGCCGGAAAGAGCATGGCGGCAGGATGCCTTCCGGGGATTCTTCCATGTCTTACGAAAGAGGAGAGAATGGAAGTTACCAAAATTTACAGTATTGCAGGGATGCTTTCCGGTACGGGACTTGTCACGGCACGGCCGTTTATCAGTCCGCATCATTCGGTTTCTGCGCAGGCTCTTGCCGGAAACGGCGCGTCTCCCGGACTGGTCAGTCTTGCGCACAGGGGCGTGCTGTTCCTTGATGAATTGCCCGAATTTAACCGTGCGGCTCTGGAAATTATGCGTCAGCCATTGGAAGAGAAGGAAATCCGCATCTCGCGTGTCAATGGAAATTATGTATATCCGGCGGATTTTATGCTTGCGGCGGCCATGAATCCCTGTAAATGCGGGTACTATCCCGATTTAAGCAGGTGCCGGTGCAGCGATACGCAGATAGGTGCATATTTGTCGAGAATCAGCCGGCCGCTTCTTGACAGGATTGATATATGCGTGGAGGCATCCAGGATAAGAATGAAAGAGCTGAAAAGTCAGAAAAGGGAGGAAACTTCCGAGAAAGTGCAGCAGCGTGTGGAAGCTGTGAGAAATTTGCAGAGAGAGCGCCTGAAAGAGTCAAACATATTCTGTAACGGTGCGATGGGACAAAAAGATATCGCGCGTTACTGTATTTTGGGGAAATCCGAGGAACGCCTTATGGAGAGCGCATATGACAGGCTGGGGCTGACGGTAAGGGCGTATCATAAAATACTTCGCGTATCGCGTACAATAGCAGATATGGACGGCGAGGAACGGATACGGGAGAAACATCTTTGTGAGGCAATCGGATACAGGGAAATTGCAGGGATTTTTTAAAGAACAGCTGTTATGACGATAGGATGAGAGAAAAAAATGGAAGAAAACACATATTATAATAGAAGAAACAGCAAGGATGAAATCCGTTATGTGGGACGATGGGAAAGTGAATATCCAAAACGTCTCCTTACGATTTCAAATCCGCCGGCTGGTATTTATGTGAAAGGACGTCTGCCGGAGGAGGACAGACTGACGGTTGGGATGGTTGGTGCGAGAATGTGTTCGGAATATGGCCGCAGCGCCGCAAGGGAATTTGCGGGGGCGCTTGCATCGGCAGGCGTACAGATTATAAGCGGTATGGCGAAAGGAATTGACGGAATCAGCCAGAGGGAAGCGATTGCTGCCGGAGGAAGTACATTCGGCGTGCTTGGATGCGGTTTGGATGTTATATATCCTGTGCAGAATCGGGAAATTTTTGAAAAAATCTGTGAAAGAGGTGGCCTAATCTCTGAATTTTCACCGGATACGCCTCCGATTGCGCGGAATTTTCCAATCCGAAACAGGATTATCAGCGGATTATCCGATATTCTTCTCGTGATTGAGGCAGGCGAGAAGAGCGGTACAGGCATCACTGTGACAAGAGCGCTGGAACAGGGAAAAGATATCTATGCGCTTCCGGGAAGAATCTATGATTCATTAAGTGCAGGCTGTAACCGTCTGATCTGTCAGGGAGCCGGCATTGCCCTGTCTCCGAGTGAATTTATGAAAAATCTTGAAGTCAGGTATGAGAAATTGTTGGAAAAATCGAAAATAAATGGAAAATTCGACGAGAATAAACATTGTGTCCTGCGAACGGGCAGAAATAAGAAAAATATAAATATGCTTGAAAAGAAAGAAAAAGTAGTGTATAGTGGTCTCGATTTGTATCCGAAGGATTTGGAAAATATTGCATTGGAGACGGGGATGAATATTTCGGAAATACTGGAGATACTGATAAAACTGGAGTTGAAGGGTTATATCAGAGAAGAAGGAAAGAATCATTACATAAGATTTTAAGAATGAGGGCAGTAGAAGGGCGAGGTTAGTATCATGGCAAAAAATCTGGTTATTGTGGAGTCACCTGCGAAGGTGAAGACAATCAAGAAGTTTCTCGGATCGAATTACGAGGTGACGGCGAGTATGGGACATGTGAGGGATCTTCCGAAAAGCCAGCTGGGAATTGATGTAGAGAATGATTTTGAACCACGTTATATTACAATTCGTGGAAAAGGGGATCTTCTGGCAGGTCTGCGTAAAGAGGTGAAGAAGTCGGATAAAGTCTATCTGGCAACGGACCCTGATCGTGAAGGCGAGGCGATATCATGGCATTTAATGAAAGCGCTTAAGCTGGAGGATAAAAATGTTGTGCGTATTACGTTTAATGAAATTACGAAAAATGCGGTGAAAGAATCCTTAAAACACCCCAGGGAAATTGATATGAATCTGGTGGATGCGCAGCAGGCGAGAAGGGTGCTTGATCGTATGGTGGGTTATCAGATATCCCCTCTGTTGTGGGCAAAGGTAAAGCGGGGACTGAGTGCGGGGCGCGTACAGTCAGTTGCCTTGCGCATTATCTGCGACAGGGAGGAGGAAATCAATGCATTTATTCCAGAGGAATACTGGACGCTTGATGCCGATTTTCGGATTGAAGGGGAGAAAAAACTCCTTCATGCGAAGTTTTACGGAGATGAATCCGGGAAAATACAGGTGACGTCAAGAGAGCAGATGGATGCAATTTTGAGTGCAGTAAAGGATGCATCGTTTGTTGTATCAGATGTGAAGAAGGGAGAACGGGTGAAGAAAGCGCCGCTTCCTTTTAAAACGAGCACGCTGCAGCAGGAGGCGAGCAAAGTTTTGAACTTCTCCACACAGAAAACCATGCGTCTTGCACAGCAGTTGTATGAAGGAATAGAGATTAAGGGAAACGGAACGGTAGGACTGATTTCGTATCTGCGTACCGATTCCACGCGTGTGTCGGAGGAAGCGGAAAGTTCGGCGAAAGAATATATTACAAAGGAATACGGCGAAGCGTATGCGGCGCAGATATCCGCTGCCAGAAAGGAGAAATCCAGAATACAGGATGCGCACGAGGCAATCCGTCCAACCGATATTAACAGGACTCCGGCGGCAATGAAGGATTCTCTTTCAAGAGATCAGTACCGGCTCTATCAGCTGATCTGGAAGCGGTTCGCGGCAAGCCGTATGGCTCCGGCAAAATATGAGTCTACTACCGTGAAGATCAGCGGAAACGGATATGTATTCAGTGTTGCGGCGTCCAAAGTTGTTTTTGACGGCTTTATGTCCGTATATACATCGGATGAGGATGAAAAAGAAGAGAAGAATACATTGTTAAATGATCTTAACATGGATACGGCAATCGATCTGGAAGCGCTTGAGGAGAAACAGCATTTCACACAACCGCCTGCACATTATACGGAAGCCTCTCTCGTACGGGCGTTGGAGGAGCTTGGAATCGGCCGGCCAAGTACGTACTCTCCGACCATAACAACGATTCTGGCAAGGCGGTATGTGGCGAAGGAAAATAAAAACCTTTATGTGACGGAGCTTGGAGAAGTGGTGAACGGTATTATGAAAGATGCGTTCCCGGCGATTGTGGATGTGAATTTTACCGTGAATTTAGAATCGCTTCTTGACAGTGTGGAAGAAGGGAATGTAAAATGGAAGACGGTAGTCAGCAATTTTTATCCCGATCTTCATGAGGCGGTGGAACAGGCAGAGAAAGAACTTGCCGAAATCAAGATTGAAGATGAGGTGACGGATGAGATCTGTGAATTTTGTGGCAGGAATCTGGTGATCAAATACGGACCTCATGGCCGGTTTCTTGCATGCCCTGGTTTTCCGGAGTGCAGAAATACGAAGCCATATCTTGAGAAAATCGGTGTACAGTGTCCGCAGTGCGGTGCGGAGATTGTCCTTAAGAAGACAAAAAAAGGCAGAAAGTATTACGGATGTGAAAATAATCCGGAATGTGATTTCATGTCTTGGCAGAAACCATCGGATATTCGATGTGAAAAATGTCAGGGAATGATGGTAGAAAAAGGAAACAAACTCGTCTGTATAAATGAAGAATGTGGTAATGTAATAAATAACACGCGTAGCCTTTGACTTTCGCGTGTTATTGTGCTAACATTCAATATGACAGGGTAGAAGTACAAATGGAGGAAGTTCGTTTGAGCAGCGTTCAGCTTTTAGATAAGACGAGAAAAATTAACAAGTTACTGCACAATAATGCCAGCACGAAAGTTGCATTTAACGATATATGCAGCGTAATGCGTGAGATTGTTGCATCCAATGTGCTTGTGATCAGCAGGAAAGGGAAAATTCTTGGTACAGGAAGTTATGGCGGCATCGATCTGATGCAGAACCTGCTCCGGTATGATGTGGGAAGTTTCATTGATCTGATGCTGAATGAACGTTTGCTTGGAATTCTTTCTACAAAGGAAAATGTCAATCTGGAGACGCTCGGATTTGAGTCGGATGACAGCAACCGGTATCAGGCGATTATTACACCAATTGATATTGCGGGCGAGCGTCTGGGAACTCTTTTTATTTATAGAACGAAAGAGGAGTATTCGATTGATGATATCATTCTCTGTGAATATGGCGCAACTGTTGTGGGACTTGAAATGCTCCGTTCGGTTAACGAGGAAAATGCAGAGGAGAATCGCAGGAAACAGGTGGTAAAATCAGCAATCGGTACACTTTCTTTTTCTGAGATGGAAGCAATCGTACATATTTTTGAAGAACTTGACGGCATGGAAGGAATTCTGGTTGCAAGTAAGATTGCGGATCGTGTTGGAATTACAAGGTCAGTTATTGTGAATGCTTTGCGTAAGTTTGAGAGCGCAGGAGTGATCGAATCACGCTCCTCCGGTATGAAAGGAACTTATATCAAGGTTCTCAATGATGTGATTTTTGACGAGATTGAAGAAATGAAATCAATGAATAATATATAATTTGTTCACCTTTTTTGTCAAAAAAACTTGTATTTTCGCATAAATTATTTATAATAGAAAGAGAAAAGATTGACAAGGACATTTAGGCCCTTGTCATTCTGTGTTGATATGCAATCATGGATGATGTCATGCGTATAAAAATATAAGTGGTGCACGGACGAATGGGGTCGGATGTGCATATGGAAGGAGAGGACTGAATGATTAATACGGATGTTTTTGATTATATCAACGTATTACAAAAAGCGGCGGATGCTTCATCACTGCGTCACAGGATATTATCCAATAATATTGCAAATGGGGATACGCCAGGATTTAAACGTCAGGATGTGGCGTTTGAGGATGATTTGAAAAGAGCGCTTAAGAACTCAAGATACAGAAGCTTGGATAATAAGGTTGCCAGCGTGAGGCTTTCACGGCTTAAGGGTACTGTTTATACGGACAGCGAGTATGTTTCCTATCGTCTGGATGGGAATAATGTAGATCCCGATAATGAAAATGTTGAGCTTGCGTCTAATCAAGCGAAGTATAACGGACTGGTACAGAGTCTTGATTCGGAGTTTAAGAATCTGAATATGGTTTTGAAATAAACAGGGGGAAGGGGAATTTTAAATGAGTATTTTTGATTCATTTGGTATAAATGCGTCAGGAATGACGTCACAGCGTTTCCGCATGGATATTATCTCGCAGAATGTCGCAAATGCCAAAACGACGAGAACGGAAGATGGTACGCCTTACGTTCGAAAAGTGGTAACTTTTCATGAAAAAAATAAGACTGGTTCAAGCTTTAACAGCATGCTTACATCATGCCGGAGCAAGTTTAACCGGTATGCGGGTGATGGCGTAAAAGTTGGCGGAGTATATGAAGATCACGAGACTGAGCTGACGAAAGTGTATGATCCGGCGCATCCGGATGCAGATGATGATGGATATGTCTGGTATCCGAATGTGAATCCAATTACAGAGATGACGAATCTGATTGATGCGACCCGATCATTTGAGGCGAATTCGACAGCTTTTTCTGCGTCGAAGTCAATTGTGATGAAGGGGCTTGAGATAGGAAGACAATAGTAATTTAAGGGAGAAAATGAAAAAATGAATATCACATCACTATATAATGTATCTTCCGATGCGGTAAGAAGGACGGCAGAGCTGTCATCTGTGACAAGGCCTGACAGTGAAGATCAGAGTTTTCATTCATTTCTGAACGCAGCGGTAAACCAGTTAAATGAAACAAATTCGTACTTAAACAAGCAGGAGGAAGAGGAAATCAAGTTCTCCCTTGGTTTGACGGAGAATTCACACGATCTGTCGATTGCACAGTCAAAGGCAAGTGCCGCATTGCAATATACGGTCGCTCTAAGAGATAAGTTTTTGGAAGCTTACAGAGAAATTATGCAGATGCAGATATAAATGATGGGGCGAGGAGCACTTCGTAATGGCAGAGAGAGCAAAACAAATTCCAGCACAGCTGCTGGAATGGTGGAATAAATTCACATCAAAACAGAAGACGATCATTGTGAGCGTGGCGGCGGGGGTTATCGTTGCGGTTGTAATAATGATGACAATGATTACGCGTCCGAAGTATGAGACGCTGATTGTGTGCGAAACAACAAAAGAAGCGGCGGCAATTAAGGACCTGCTTGTTGGGCAGAGCATAAAATATAATATATCGGATGACGGGTATACCATACAGGTGTTGAAGAAGGACCTGTCTGATGCTACCCTTCTTTTGGGTGCAAATAACTATCCGACCTATGGTTATGGAATCGAGAATGTATTTGACGGCGGTTTTTCCTCGACAGAAGCGGATAAGACGAAAAAATATAAGCGTTATATGGAAGATAAGATGTCGAAAGATCTGGCCGCAAATGATCTGATTGATCTGGCAACTGTAACACTTTCGATACCTGAGGACGATGGTACACTGATTGCGGAAAAGGAAGAGGCGTACGCGAGCATTATACTGACGTTAAATGGTGAGATGCCAAATGAGACGGCAGCATCCCTTGCACGGTTTGTGGCTACTTCTCTTGGAAATAAGACAACGGAAAATATTGTGTTGTTAGATTCCAATGGAAATCTTCTTTTTTCAGGAGAAGACGATGCGAGTACATCGGGAGGCGCGAGCAATCGCCTTTCCTTTAAGAGCCAATATGAGACGCTTGTAAAAAATGAGATTAAAGATGCGCTTGTGATTCCGAAAATATATGATAACGTACAGGTAGTGCCGAATCTTGCGCTTGACTGGTCTGTAATCAACGAGGTGACGCATGAATACTATGCTCCGGATGGACAGACGCAAGGTGTGTATAGTCATGAAGAGAATTTTGAATCGGAAAGCAGTGGTGGAAATGGCGGTGTGCCAGGAACCGATCCGAATGATCAGGATGCAGAAGAGACTTATGTGATTGACCAGACCGGTGTGTCGCAGTCCACTCAGGCAGAGTATTCCAGAGATTACCTTCCAAATGAAAGAATCACGACGACCGATCAGGCGGGCGGTGCGATTCTTTATGATACATCTTCACTTGGTATTACGGCGATTCATTATGTTGTTTATAATGAGGCCGATTTAAAAACACAGGGACTTCTTGACGGAATGTCATTTGAGGAGTTTAGGCTGGCGAACAGTGAGCGTGTAAAGACGGAAGTAGATCCGGATATTTATAATGTAGTAGCAATGGCAACAGGAATTCCTGTCGGAAACATATCAATTGTAGCTTATGATGAACCACTTTTCATTGAAGATGATTCGGCAGGTGTGACAGCCTCTGACGTGATTCAGATTGGTTTGATTATTCTGATTCTCGGATTGCTTGGATTTGTAGTATTCCGCAGTATGCGTCCTGAGAAGACAGAAGAGCCTGAAGAAGAACTTTCACTTGACGGTCTTCTTCAGAGTACACAGGAAGCGCAGGGGCTTGAAGATATTGATCTTGAAGACAGATCTGAAGTACGTATGCTGATTGAAAAATTTGTGGACGAAAGTCCGGATGCAGTTGCCAACCTTTTGCGCAACTGGCTGAATGAGGATTGGGGGTAGGATTTATGCCTGCTGGTAAAAGTGAGGAAATCAACGGGCTCCAGAAAGCGGCAGTATTATTGATTGCACTGGGACCAGAAAAATCATCGAAGATCTTTAAACATTTAAAAGAAGAAGAAATTGAGGAACTGACACTTGAGATTGCAAATACGCGTAGTATTACGCCGCAGCTTAAGGAAGATGTTTTAAATGAATTTTATCAGGTATGCCTTGCGCAGCAGTATATTGCAGAGGGTGGTATCGGATATGCGAAGGAGCTTCTTGAAAAGGCGCTCGGACAGGAGAAAGCGGTTAGCGTAATCAGTAAACTGACGGCATCTTTGCAGGTAAAGCCATTCGAATTTGTAAGAAAGACAGATGCGACGCAGCTGCTTAACTTTATTCAGGATGAGCATCCTCAGACAATTGCGTTGATTCTCTCTTATCTGAATCCGGCACAGTCGGCTCAGATTATCGGATCGCTGCCGCCTGACAGACAGGCGGACGTTGCGAAGAGAATTGCTATGATGGACAGAACGTCTCCGGATGTTATAAAAGAAGTGGAGAAGAAGCTGGAATCCAAACTGGCGTCTCTTGTTAATCAGGACTACACAATTATCGGCGGTGTCGATGCTGTGGTTGATATCCTCAATACGGTTGACCGGGGAACAGAAAAACATATTATGGAAACTCTTGAAATTGACGAGCCTGAACTTGCAGATGAAATCCGTAAAAAGATGTTCGTATTTGAGGATATCCTGCTTCTTGACGACAGAGCTATCCAGAGAGTGCTTCGTGATGTGGATAATAATGACCTTGCGATTGCGCTGAAAGGCTCAAATGAGCAGGTTCAGGGCGCAATCTTTAATAACCTGAGTAAGCGTCTTGCTACAATGATTAAGGAAGACATGGAATTTATGGGACCTGTCCGTATGAAAGACGTTGAAGAGGCACAGCAGAAGATTGTTAATATTATTAGAAAACTGGAAGATTCAGCAGAGATCGTAATATCCAGAGGCGGAGGAGACGAGATCGTTGTCTAATTTATATAAGGGGTTTTATGTATCTGTTCAGGAAGACGATACCCGCGTGATTGATTCGAATGCAAAAGTTGCAAACAGAGTTGAACTTCTGGCTTCGGTGATGCGCAGTGTTGCCGGCGAGGAAGGCTTTGAGAATGGGTTTGCTGAAGGGTTGAATGCAGATAAAGTTGAGATGCTTCTTGCGGATGATACCGAGGAAGGAGCTGCCGGAAATGTGATAAAAGCGGCAGCTCAGGAGCCGGAAATCGACGTGGAGGCGCTTCTGAACGAGGCAAGGGCCGAGGCGGAAGAGATTAAGAGAGCAGCGGCGTCCGAAGCGGAGAGTTTAAAAGAACAGGTTTTTGCGAATGCAAGGGAAGAGGGCTATCAGGCAGGCTACCGCGACGGGCTTCAACAGGCTGAATCGGCACGCCAGGAGGCGGAGGCACTGAAGGCATCTTATGAAAAAGAGTATCTGCAAAAGGTGGAAGAACTGGAACCGATGTTTGTGGATACTTTTACCGATATATACGAGCATGTATTTCATACCAGCATGGCTCAGAACAAAGAAATTATTTTCTATTTAATCAAAGATGCGTTGAGAAATATTGAGGATAGTAAGAATTTTGTTATCCATGTATCGAAAGAAGACTATGGTTTTGTTTCCATGCAGAAAAGAGAGCTTCTGGCAGGGCTCGCCGGAAGCGATGCAGCTGAGATTGTGGAAGATATGAGTTTAAAACCGGGGCAGTGTCTGATTGAAACCGGCAGCGGTATATTTGATTGCGGACTGGAAACCCAGCTTCAGGGACTGAAACGGGAATTGAGGCTATTGTCCTACAAACCGGCGGAACAGTAAGAAAGCTGAGATATCAATTATGGTAGAAATAGATTTTTGCAAATATAAGAAGGCAAAAGAGAAAAATTATTGCAGGAAGCTTGGCAAAGTGGTAAATGTGGTCGGACTAACGATAGAATCGGCAGGACCGGATGCGAAGCTTGCGGATTTGTGTAGAATTATTCCCGATGACGAGGAGAAAATGCCGATTCTTGCGGAGGTAGTTGGATTCCGTAACAGCAGGACACTTCTGATGCCCTATGAGAATACGGATGGAATAGGTTCAGGGTGTATTGTTGAGAACTTGGGCCATCCGCTTACAGTTCCGGTAGGAAATGATCTGCTTGGAAAGTCGCTTGACGGGCTTGGAAGACCATCAGACGGCAGTGCATTTATGCCGTCGGCGGAATATCCTGTGGAAGCGCCACCGCCCGACCCGATGGACCGGGTTATTATCAGTGAAGTATTGCCGCTTGGCGTAAAGGCGGTTGACGGCCTGATGACGATAGGAAAAGGACAGCGAATTGGAATTTTTGCCGGTTCCGGTGTGGGTAAGAGCACGCTGCTTGGTATGTTTGCGAGAAATACGAAAGCGGATATCAATGTGATCGCTCTGATTGGTGAGCGTGGCAGGGAGGTTCGCGAATTTATAGAAAGAGATTTGGGGCCGGAAGGCATGAAACGTTCGGTTGTCGTTGTTGCGACATCGGATAAACCGGCTTTAATCCGGAATAAGGCAGCCAAAACAGCGACTGCCATTGCGGAATATTTCAGAGATCAGGGAAAAGACGTGTTGTTGATGATGGATTCCCTGACACGTTTTTCGATGGCGCAAAGGGAGATTGGTCTTGCGAGTGGGGAGCCGCCGGTTACGCGCGGGTATCCGCCCAGTGTGTATGCAGAGATGCCAAAACTTCTGGAGCGTGCAGGAAATGGAGCGAAGGGTTCAATTACCGGATTATATACGGTGCTTGTGGATGGTGATGATTTTAACGAACCAATTACCGATACTGCGCGTAGTATTTTAGATGGGCACGTAATGTTGAGCCGTAAGCTTGGACATAAGAATCATTATCCGGCAATTGATGTTCTGCAGAGTATTTCGAGATGTATGAGCCAGATTGCGGAGAAAGACCATAAGGCAGTGGCTGGGAAATTGAAAAATGTTCTTGCCACATATAATGAAGCGGAAGATTTAATCAATATCGGAGCTTATAAGAGTGGTTCCAATCCGAATATTGATTATGCCATAGAAAAGATTGACGCTGTGAACGAATATCTTATGCAGGATGTTTCATCCAAGTATACATTTGAGGATGAGGTTGCAATGCTTGCTCAGATTTTCGGGTAGTGCAGAAGGCGGAAATCTGACGGGGGAAGGCGGAAATTTCGTTTATGTCTAAATTTTTTTACCGGATGCAGAATATTCTTGATATTAAAATGAAGCTTGAGGAACAGGCAAAGAACGAATATGCGATTGCACAGGCGAAGCTCAATGAGGAGGAGGAGAGGCGTGACCGTCTTATATTCCGTCAGGGAGTTTATGAGCAGAAGGCTAGGGAGTTGGCGGAGGATGTTCTTGATGTTCCGGTAATTCTGGAAAATGGGAATGCGATTAATGTCATGAAACATCTTGTGGCGGACCAGCAGATTGTTGTAAAGCGTGCGGAGGACTTCCTTGAAAAGCGCAGAGTACGGCTTCAGGAAGTTATGACAGAACGTAAAACACATGATAAATTGAAGGAAAAAGCCTTCGAGGCATTCATGCAGGAAGAAAATGCCAGAGAAAGTAAAGAAATTGATGAATTAACCAGCTACACCTATGGAAAGAAGTGAAACGATGGCTAATGAGACAGAAGTAAAGACGGAAGAGGCCGCACAGCCTCTGACAAAAGAAGATAAAAAGAAAATGAAGGAAGAGCAGAAGCGTCTGAAACAGGAGATGAAGCAGCTCAAGAAGGAACAGAAAGAAGCACGGGCGCTCGCTGAAGATGATGAAGGCGGCGGTGCGCTTTCCGTAATTCTTGTGACGATATTCATTGTTTTAATCTGGGTAGCGATTCTGCTATTGTTAATTAAGCTTGATGTCGGCGGTTTCGGTTCAAATGTTCTTCGGCCTGTTCTCAAGGATGTACCTGTAATTAATAAGATTCTTCCAGCGCCAAAGGCATCGGAGCTGGAGGAAGCCGAACAGTATATGGGATACAGTTCCCTTGCGGACGCTGTGAAGCGGATTAAGGAACTGGAGCTCGAGCTTCAGGAGGCGCAGGCGGCAAAGAATGCGGATTCGGATACAGTCGTTGAACTTCAGAATGAAATTAAAAGACTCAAGACGTTTGAAGATAATCAGGTGGAATTTGAGAAAATCAAAAATGAATTCTACAATGAAGTTGTGTTTGCGGAAAATGCTCCTGATGTAGAGGAATATAAAAAGTATTATGAGCAGATCGATCCAACGAATGCCGAACAGATTTACAGACAGGTAGTGGAACAGGTACAGACGGATGATGAGATACAGAAATATGCGGCAGCATATTCGGCGATGAAACCGAAGCAGGCGGCAGGTATTTTTGAGGCGATGACAGATAATCTTGAACTTGCTGCGAAGATTTTGCATCAGATGTCAGCGGATGACCGCGGAAAGATTCTGGGAGTTATGGACTCTGAGGTGGCTGCCAGATTGACAAAAATTATGGACCCTGATGATCTGAGATTCTAGTGATAGTAGTCCGATCAGGATTATTATAAAAACGGCATAGTATTTTCAGGTGCCGCGTACATTGAAAAGGAATATATTAAGAAAGGAGGAGTTCAATGACAGGGAGAGTGTCAGAACTAAATTCCCGGCTCGGGAATTTGATCAGTGTTCCGAATAATGCTTCTTCAAAGAGCGGTGCATCAGAGTCTTTTCAGAAAGTGATGGACCAGACCGGCAATCGGAATCAAGCGTCAGATGCGGGCGTTAAGCAGAAAACGGATAGCATGCAGCAGACACAGACGGATAAAGTGTCAAAAGACAGACCTTCCGTAGATACAAACCGTATCAAAGATGTCTCGTCAAAGGAAACGCCTGTTGATCAGGCAGAGGATTTTGAGGAAGAAATCGAGAAGATATCGACAGCAGCGTCTGCGATAATTGCTGAGATTCTGAATGTGCCGCAGGAGATGATTGATGCTGCTATGGATAAACTTTCATTATCGTCGGCAGATCTGTTAAATACAGATAATCTCGCGTCTCTCGTGGCGGAGCTTACCGGCGATGGGGACGTATCGATGTTCCTTATGGACAGTATGGCATACGGACAGCTGAAAGAAGTCATCGGTGCGGTGGAGGAATTGAATGGAACAGTTCTTGAAGAATTTTTCATGACACAGGAAGAGTTTGATGCCGCACTTGCAAAACTTACGATGCAGGAGGAGACGTCTGAACAGACATTAGAGCAGCCTGTAACACAGGAGCAGGAGGAATCTGAACCGGTTGTTATTGTGAAAGATCTGACAAATGGGAAACAGGAAGTTTCCGAACCTGTTGTCAACAGGGATGCGGATGTGAATAAGCCCGCGGAGGAGGCTGTTTCTCAGACAGAAAAGAGCTCATCGAACAAGGAAGAACATTCGGAGGATAAAGGGTTTCAGGGAAATGCGAACGCACAGAATTTTGACCAGACGTTCCGTCCTATCGTAGATCAGATTCCTTCAGAAGAATCTTACCGTTCGTCCCATGTGGATACACAGGATATCATGCGTCAGATTACGGAGCAGATTAAGCTTACTTTAAAACCGGAAAGCACGATTATGGAAATGGAGCTGAACCCGGCAAGCCTCGGACGTGTCACCGTGCATTTGGAAGCAAAGAACGGCATGATTACGGCTCAGTTTGCGGCGCAGAACCAGGCGGTGAAGGAAGCGATTGAGAGTCAGGCGGTACAACTTCGCGAGACGCTTGAAGAGCAGGGTGTGAAAGTCGATGCCGTGGAGGTGACGATTGCGAGCCATGAATTTGAGCGTAACTTACAGCAGGATTCCGGTGGAAGAGAAGCCGAGAAGGAAAAGAAGGCTGGGGGCGTATCGAGGAAGAAACTGAACCTGAATCTTCTTGAAGAGGAAGGTGAGGAGGAACTGTCGGAGGAAGAAGCTCTGGCGAAAGATATCATGATACAAAACGGAAACAGCGTGGATTATACTGCGTAGAAGAAAGGAGTTGAGAATATGGCAGATTTGGCAGCACCGGTAGTGGATGGTAAAGTGAACCTCCCCGAATCGGAAAGTGCGCAAAAGACAAAGAAAAGCAACAGCACACTCGATAAAGATGCATTTTTACAGCTTCTTGTCGCTCAGATGAAATATCAGGACCCATTGGAGCCGACTTCCAATACGGAATATGTGGCGCAGCTTGCGACATTCTCGCAGCTTGAAGAAATGCAGAATATGACAGCATCTCTGAATCTGCAGCGTGCATCTTCCCTGATCGGAAAGTATGTAAGCGTAAATGTAGTGGATTCGACAACAGGAAAATCATCGACCATATCAGGACGTGTAGAATATGTTGAGACGCAGAATGGCAAGTCTTATCTCTACATAGAAGGGAAACCGTATTCCATTGATGATCTCAATACAGTATGGGATGAAGAGTATCTTGCAGCGATGAATCTTGCAGAGGCATGGGTAAATGCAGTGAATGCGCTTCCAAAACCTGATGAGGTGACATTAGAGCATAAGGACAGCGTACTGTCTCTTACGAAAGCGTATGCGTCAATGTCTGATTATCAGCGGTCCTTTCTTCCGAAGGAATCCGTTGAAAAGCTTGAGAAGGCTTATGAGAGGCTTGTTGAGCTTGATCCGACTCTTGGCAGTGGAGGATCAACGGATGGAACAGAGGATACGGATAAGACAGAACCGGGCGATACGGAAACGGAAGGTACTGGAACAGATACAACCGGAAGCGAAACAGTCACAGTATAAGAAGTTTGTGATAGAAGGAGCTTTGCTATGAAAATTCAAAACAGCACAATGCCCTCAATTGCACAGCTTTCCGAACAGTATTTTAATCAGAATAAAAATACGGAAAAAGCGGCAGAGAGCGGGGCCTCATTTAGGGATGTCCTGGAGCGGACCGGGCAGGCGGCAGAAGTCAAGGAGGACGTGAAATTTTCCAAGCATGCGGTGAATCGGTTGAGTGACCGTAAGATTGAACTTACGGGAAATCAGTTAAAGCGATTAAACGAAGGGACCCGAAAAGCGGATGCGAAAGGGATTAATGAATCTCTTGTTCTGGTGGATAATCTGGCATTTATCGTAAATATCAAGAACAATACGGTAGTGACAGCGATGGAGCAGACGGATTCGGGCGAACAAATTTACACGAATATTGATGGTGCCGTAATTGCATAGAAGCCGGACCTGTTGCCGTAAGGCAGTAAGGAGGCTTGCGGCAGGCCCTGACTGACAGATGGGTCTGCGATTACGGGCGAAAGCTTAGGAGGTCAGTGAATTATGATGAGATCATTGTTTTCTGGTGTGGCGGGTCTGAAAACACACCAGATCAAGATGGATGTTATTGGTAATAACATCGCAAACGTAAATACGGTAGGTTACAAATCGAGTTCTGTTGTTTTCAGTGATTTGATGTATCAGACGACACAGAACGCATCCGGTGCTAATGCACAGACGGGCCGCGGCGGTGTTAACGCCAGACAGATCGGTCTCGGTGTAAAATCTGCCGCAATCGAGACGAATATTGAGACGGAAGGCGCTTCGCAGAATACAGGAAATCCTTTTGATATTCAGATTGCCGGAAATAATTTCTTTATTGTGAGCAACGGAAGCCAGAATTATTTTACAAGAGCCGGGGCATTTAAGATTGACGGAAACGGAACGCTTGTTATGTCTTCAAACGGTTACAATGTCATGGGATGGCAGGCGGATGAGCAGGGGAATATTATCAAAGATTCCGTGTCTGCGCTTCAGCCTATGAAGTCAGAGAATCTGACATCTCCGCCGGAGGCAACAACGCGGGCATATATGACTGGTATTATTGATAAGAATGATACGAATCTTGATCCTGCCGGAATGGGACTTGTAGCGACAATTGAGTTTTATGATGCGGAAGGTTACAGTTATACGGCAAAGTTTGCTTTTAAACAGAAAGCAAGTGGCGCCGGTACGCCGCCGACTGTTACACCAGCGGATAAAGACCAGTATACAATGGAGCTCATTGATGTACTTGATTCGAATGCTAAAACTATATTTAAGCAGGCGGACGGATCAGATATGGATGCAGCAGACAGAATAACCGCTGCGGCTGCTGCTATGGCACAGCAGGATGTTGTATATGACCCTGAAAAAGGTACTTTTCAATCGGTAGGCGGTGGAACCGACACCACCTTTGAGTTGAATATCGCTGCATTAAACACGATCAATCCATCTTTTACAGAGTCGATTACTGTGGATATGACTCTCACTCAGAGTGTGGATAACAAAGGAAAATCTACAATTGGCGGTAAGTCCGGCACAAATGGCCAGGCTGATCTTGGTGCGGGACGTTCGATTGGTAAGTTAGACAGTATTTCGGTTGCACAGGATGGCAAGATTACCGGTACCTACACAAATGGTATTACTAAAATTTTGGGACAGATTGCGGTTGCAAGTTTTGCGAATCCCTGTGGTCTTAAGAAAGAGGGAGATAATCTTTATTCTGCAACACGTAACTCTGGTGAATTTGATGGAATTGGTGTTGATGTCACTGAAGATGGTGGCGGATTCTCCACAGGTGTACTGGAAATGAGTAATGTGGATTTATCTTCCGAATTTACCGAAATGATTACCACACAGCGTGGTTTCCAGGCAAACAGCCGTATTATTACGGTATCTGATACGATGATCGAGGAACTTGTAAATCTGAAACGCTAATGATAACTCGTGAAAGGGGACTTAAGTCCCCTTTCGCGTTTACGATGCCGGTTTGTGGAGGGTAGGATATGATAGAGGTGACAAAATTAAATGACACGAAAATATTAATCAATCCTTTGGTGATGGAAATTGTAGAAGAAACGCCGGATACAGTAATCACATTTACAACTGGAAGAAAAATAATTGTAAAAGAAAGTAGACAAGAGATAAAAAATTTAGTAAAATCGTATGGTAAGGAAATTTTTGCGGACAAATAGCAGATTTCCGGGAAAACAGGTAGAGTAGGCAGGTGAGCGGTTTGGATTTAGCATCCATACTTGGTTTAGTTTTATGTATTATATTGGTTATCTTTGGTATTATTACAGGAGATCAGGGAGTTGCTGCTATTTGGAACTTTCTGGAGTATAAGTCGGCGCTGATTACATTCGGCGGCGCAGTCTGTGCGGTACTTACTTCAAATTCAATGGCAGGTTTTGTGGGTGGCCTTAAGAGTTTTACTATTATTTTTAAGGCACCTCTGATGGATGCACCGGGTATTATAAAGCAGATAATAGAGCTGTCGAACGTGGCGCGTAAGGAAGGTCTGCTCTCCCTTGAGGAAGCGGCGTCGAATCTGGAAGATGATTTCCTGAAGAAAGGAATTCTTCTGATTGTCGATGGTACGGATCCTGAGCTTGTACGTGCGATTATGGAGACAGAGCTTAGCAGCGTGGAGCAGAGACATAAGGATAAAATCGGATTCTGGGAGAATCTTGCCAGCATGGGTCCTGCCTGGGGTATGATTGGAACCCTGATCGGACTGATTAACATGCTTCAGAAGATGGAAGATGTTGCAGCGGTAGGACCGAATATGGCGGTTGCCTTGATTACAACACTCTATGGTTCTATGCTTGCCAACTGGATTTGTCTGCCGGTAGCTGCGAAAATGAAGTCAAACAGTGGTGATGAAATTATGGTAAAAGAAATTATGATTGAAGGCCTTTTGTCAATTCAGGCAGGAGAAAATCCCCGTGTTATTGAGGAGAAGCTGAAATCATTCCTCTCACCGGGCGATCGCAGTCAGATCAGTGACAACTCCGGAGGTGACGAATAATGGCAAAGAAAAAGAAGGAAGACGTTCCAGCACCCGGCGCTCCGGGATGGATGGCGACGTTTGGCGATTTGATGAATCTGCTTCTTTGTTTCTTCGTTATGTTATTCTCCATGTCAACGATTGATGCGGCAAAATTTGAGCTGATGGCAGCTTCATTTGCGGACAGTTTCAGTGTATTCAGTGCGGGCGCTACAGCGATTGGTGATGGCGTTCTCGTGAGTAATGGTGTCAGCCAGCTAAACGAGCTGGATGAATATATTAACAGTATGGGTCAGGCGGAGGACTCAGAGGAAAATAAGGAAGAGGAAGTTTATAATAATCAATCGGAACAGGAACAGCTTAAGGAGTCTGAGGAACTTGCGGAGATGATAGAGGAAGCTGTGGAAGAACAAAATCTTGATAAGGAAATTGACATTGACTTTACTTCACAGTATGTTCTGCTTACTATGAATGGTGCCTTCCTATTTGATTCGGGAAGTGCTACAATTAAGGAAGATGCGCTTCCTGTCCTCGACAAAGTGGGAGTTATATTGGAACGCTATGCGGAAAGTACGATCGAGATAGAAGGGCATACGGATAATGTGCCGATTCATAACAGCCGTTTTGCAAATAATAATGAGCTGTCAAGTTTCAGAGCACTGTCGGTATTTGATTATCTGGTCCAGACGACAAGCCTGGATCCGGCTACGATCAAGCATTCCGGACGCGGTGAGTATATCCCGGTTGCGGATAATTCGTCGCCGGAAGGACGCGCGAAAAATCGGCGCGTAGAGATAAAAATATATCATGCTTACAGTACGCAGCAGTAAGAAAGATGGGAGTCATAAAGATGAAGAAAAATTTGTTAGCGATCATAATTCTGGCATTACTTGTGGTGAATATTGTTATGACAGCATTTATGATGTTCACGGTCATTCCGGCGAACAAAAAAACGATTGCGTTGGTGAATGATATTGCAGGGGTCATGAATCTGGAACTTACCAATCCGGTGGATTCTTCGGCGGCGGCAGCGTCAGTCAGTGTGGATGATACGGTTACTTATGATATTGCGGATCAGCTGACTATTTCGCTGAAAAAGAGTGAAGGTGATGATGCGGAGCATTATGTGATTGCTTCCATATCTCTTTATATGAATTCTAAGGATGAAGATTATAAAACATATGGCGGAGAGGCTGTAGCGCAGCGTGAGAGTATGATAAAAAATGAGATCAATGATGCGATCGGCAGCTATACTTATGAGGAGGCACAGGCATTGGGAAATGCCGGACTGCAGGATGCCGTACTTGAGAAGATTCAGTCTATGTATAATTCTCGGTTTATATATAAAGTTGGTTTCCGCAATATTATGGTTCAATAGAGAGACATAATAGGAAAGGCGGTGAACTTTAATGGGCGACGTATTGTCCCAAAGTGAGATAGACAGTCTGCTGCAGGCAATGAGCAGCGGTGAATTTGATGTAGATGATATGAAGCAGGCAGCCGATGAGCGGTCGATCAAGAATTACGACTTTAAGCGCCCGGCGAAGTTTTCAAAAGAACATTTACGTACTCTTGAAATTATATTTGAGCATTACGGAAGACTATTATCTACGAATCTTCCGGGATACTTAAGGACAAACGTACAGGTAAGCGTTGTGAATTCGGAAGCATTAACCTTTTCGGAATTTACGAATTCACTGGCAAACCCGGTTCTTCTAGGAATTGTAAATTTTGCTCCTCTGGGCGGCAATATTATGATTGAGCTGGCATCGAATCTTGGATATGCAATGATAGATCGTATGCTTGGCGGACAGGGGGTTCCGCTTGATAAGAGTCGGGAGTTTTCCGATATAGAACTTGCGATTATTGAGAAGATTATAGTGGTCAGTGTGCGTCTTTTGAGAGAACCCTGGAAGAATGTGCTGGAAGTCAGTCCTGTGCTGGAACGTGTGGAGACAAATCCACAGTTTGCACAGATTATAGCGCCATCTGAAATGATATCGATTGTGACGCTGAGTATCAAGGTGGGTGAAGTAGAGGGATTGATGAATATATGTCTTCCATATCTTACACTGGAAGATATCATGGATAAACTGAACACGAAGTACTGGTATTCAGCTACGCAGCGTGCTTCAGAAGAATCTTATACGGAAGAAATCGAGTCTATGGTCAGAAGAATCAGAATACCTGTCATAGCAAAGCTTGGAACAAGCAGCATATCGGTAAGCGATTTTGTAAATCTTCAGTTGGGAGATGTCATTCGCTTGGATACGAAAGTGGAAGATGAACTAAAGATCTACGTTGGAAATATAAAAAAATTTACCGCACTTCCCGGTGCATCAAAAGATGCATATGCAGTGAGGGTGACGTCGGTGATAAGAGAGGAGGAATAGGCGGATGGATGGAATGTTATCTCAGGATGAGATAAATGCCCTGTTAAACGGTATGCCGGCGGATGATGCGAGTGGTGGTACCGGAGCAGATGGGAGTTCTTCTGCCGATGCGATTATACCAGACGAGAGTCTGCTTACGGAGGCTGAGAAAGATGCGATAGGAGAGGTCGCAAATATCAGTATGGGGACTTCGGCCACCACATTTTATTCGCTGGTAAATTGCAAGGTAAATATTACAACTCCTGTGGTGGAGCTGGCAACATGGCCTAATGTAACATCAGATTACGAAAGACCGTGTGTATTTATACAGATTAAATATAAAGTGGGACTGGATGGCAGCAATATCCTGATTCTAAAAGAGCATGACGTAAAGATTATTACTGACCTGATGATGGGCGGTGACGGAACGAATACGGATGGTGAGTTGGGAGAACTTCACTTAAGTGCGATCTCGGAAGCGATGAATCAGATGATGGGTTCTGCTGCAACATCACTTTCTTCGATGTTGGGAAGAATGATTGACATCAGTCCGCCAGAGGCAAGTCTTGTGGACCTCACAGAAATTTTGTCAGGAGATGAGATTGCCGAATTTTTAGGAGGTACATTTGTAAAGATTTCGTTCAGGATGCAGATTGGTGATCTGGTAGACAGTAAGATTATGCAGCTTTATCCTGTAGAGTTTGCGAAATCGTTGTATGATCACTTTATTAATCAGGGGGCGCCGGAACCAAGCAATATGCCGCCTGATCCGCTGGCACAGGCAGCGCCGACTCCACAGCCGGAACCAATGATGCAGCAACAGCCAATGATGCAACAACCGATGATGATGCAGCAGCCAATGATGATGCAGCCTGATCCGATGATGATGCAGCAACAGCAGATGATGATGGGTGGCGCACCGATGGGCGGCATGGGTATGGGACAGATGCCGGTCAGCAATGTGAACATTCAGCCTGCACAGTTCCAGTCATTCTCTAATAATATTAATATGATGCAAAGTCAGGAGAATATTGAGCTGATTAAGGATGTTCCGCTTGAAGTTACAGTAGAGCTTGGCAGAAGCCATAAATCCATTAGCGAGATTCTTGAATTTGTTCCGGGAACAATCATAGAGCTTGATCGAATTGCGGGAGAGCCGGTAGATGTACTGGTAAATGGCAAACATGTGGCCAAAGGCGAGGTTGTTGTCATTGAAGAGAGCTTTGGCGTCAGAGTGACGGAAATTATTAAGTAATAATTGAAGATAGAAACATGTAATTTATTAGAACAGGAGTGAAAGAGCTATGGCGAAAAATATTTTGGTTTGTGATGATGCAGCATTTATGCGAATGATGATCAAGGACATTCTGACAAAGAATGGTTACAATGTTGCAGGAGAAGCAGAAAATGGTGCGAAGGCTGTTGAGAAATATGCTGAGTTGAAACCAGATTTGGTTCTGATGGATATCACAATGCCGGAGATGGACGGAATTCAGGCGTTAAAAGCAATCAAATCAAGTGATGCGAACGCAATGGTTATTATGTGTTCCGCAATGGGACAGCAGGCAATGGTAATTGAGGCAATTCAGTCGGGCGCGAAAGACTTTATTGTAAAACCGTTCCAGGCGGAGCGTGTTCTTGAGGCGGTAAAGAAAGTTGTTGGCTGATGCCGGGAGGGTCAGTCTGGAAATTCTGGAATTTTCAGACTGTAGATTTATGCCTGCAATTTTGATTTGCAGGCAGACGGAAAGGCATAGGTATTGATATGAAGAGCATATTACTCACCGGATGGGAAAGTGTCTGGCAGTTTTTTTGTGTTCTTCTGATTTTTATCTTTGTTCTGGCGGTTACCTATATTACGACGCGGTTTATCGGTAACTATCAGAAGGCGCAGATATTTAACCGTAATATAGAGGTGATTGAGACATTTCGGGTTACAACAAATAAATATTTGCAGATAGTCAGAACGGCGGATAAATATCTGGTGATTGCCGTCTGTAAAGATACGATTACTATGTTGACAGAACTTTCGGAAGATTCCATAGAGAAGCTTCCTGATAAGGGGATGCTTTCAGAGACCGAGAGTTTTCAGGCAATTATGGAAAAAGCCAGAAAAATTATACCTAAAAAGTAGGCGATCAGATGTTTCAAATGATAGGAAAGAGGCATAAGGTTTTGATAAAAGCATTATGCCTTCTGTTTTGTACCGGCATAATGCTTTTGGGCAATGCCGGAAATGTATTTGCTGCTGAGAGAGAAGGAAGCCGGGTACAGGATTATGATAGTCTTGGGATTTTTAATGACAGGACGAATCCACCTACGGTGATCAGGGAGCCAGGAAGCAATGAGGCAGCGGATGACTTGAAAGAATTGAATATAGGAAATAATTTGTCCATTACTTATAATGATGGGCAGGGGAATCTGTCAGGCACTCTTCGTATACTTATTATTTTGACGATGCTTTCACTTGCTCCGGTTCTGCTGATTCTGCTTACTTCATTTACCAGGATTATTATTGTTCTTCATTTTACGAGAGCGGCAGTCGGAACACAGACTTCACCGCCGAATCAGGTAATGCTGGGACTCGCGTTGTTCCTGACTTTTTTTATCATGAGTCCGGTTCTTTCGGAGATTAATGAGAAGGCTGTAAAACCGTTTGAGGCCGGTGAGATCAGTCAGCAGGAGTTTTTTGAGACGGCGCTTGATCCGCTTCGGGAGTTTATGTTCGGCCAGACAATGAAGAAAGATGCAATTATGTTTTTTGAAATTGCGGGGTTGGAGGCGAATGTGGAGGATATTGAGGAAATTCCGACATCGATTCTCGTTCCTTCTTTTGTTGTCAGCGAACTTCGAAGGGCATTTACGATTGGATTTATCATATATATTCCATTTATTGTTATTGATATGGTGGTTGCCTCTACGCTTATGTCAATGGGTATGATGATGCTGCCACCGACGACGATTTCGATGCCATTTAAGATTCTTCTTTTTGTTCTGGCAGATGGATGGAATCTTGTAATTGGAAATCTTGTCCGAACGTTCTATTATTAGCGGAAAGGGTGTGATACCAGATGTCAATAGAAGCAGTAACCGATATTACAACTGAGACATTATTTGTGATTATTAAGACAGCAGCGCCGCTTTTGTTAATTTCTTTGTGTGTGGGACTTGTTGTCAGTATATTTCAGACGGTAACGTCAATTCAGGAACAGACATTGACATTTGTGCCAAAGGTTCTTGCTATTTTTGTTGGCATTATGATTCTGGGACACTGGATGCTGAATAATATGATTACATTCATGACGAATCTGTGGGCGGATTTTACTTTATATATAAGGTAACGGTGAATGGATTATGTTGGATGTTACATTTAGCATACACGATCTTTTGTTTTTTCTTTTGGTGCTTACCAGAGTTACTTGTTTTATTTATATTGTTCCTTTTTTTGGAATGCCAAATACTCCAAACCGTGTCAAAATCGGTTTGGGTGTTTTTGTATCTCTGTTGATTTACCAATATGTGGTTCCCCACACTCCGCTTCAGTATAATACGCTGCTCGGCTTTTCCGCCCTTTTGATGAAGGAGGCAGCAACGGGGCTTTTGATCGGACTTGGCGCCAATATGTGTACGCCCATTCTTCAGTTTGCAGGTAAGATAATGGATATGGAAGTTGGTCTTTCAATGGTCAGTCTGTTTGACCCGATTACGAGAGATCAAACAGGTTTTACAGGGACTTTGTATCAGTACACCATGATTTTGATGATGATTGTAAGCAATATGCATCAGTATTTTCTTCGGGCGTTTATTGATTCCTATCAACTGATTCCGACAGGCGGGGTTGTGTTGAATATGGATAGCCTGTTGCAGTCTATGCTTACTTTTATAACAGAGTTCTGTCTGTTGGGATTCCGTATCTGTTTGCCGGTATTTTCCGTGATGATTCTTTTAAACGCCGTACTTGGAATACTGGCAAAGGTAGCGCCGCAGATGAATATGTTTGCTGTCGGTATGCAGCTTAAGGTGTTGGTCGGACTGAGTGTATTGTTTGTGACGACGCCTATGCTGGTCGGCGCTTCGGATATGATTTTCACGGAGATGAAGAAAATGGTGGTTTCATTTATAGGAGGTCTTCATTGACGCAGGAAAAGGACGTATTGTTACAACTAAATCTTCAGTTTTTTGCAAAGGATGGTCCTGGTGGTGAAAAAACAGAGGAACCTACCGCGAAAAAGCTGAGTGACGCCAGAAGTGAAGGCCAGGTGGCGAAGAGCCGTGAACTTGGAAATGCGCTGGGGCTGATCGCTCTTTTTCTTGTTCTGAAGTTTTTCATGCGCAGGTTTTCTGACAACTTTATGGGAGTCTTTCATGCGGTATATGCGAAGATCCCCGATGTTGTGGATACAGTCGGCGGAGAGGCTGCACTCAGGGATTTTTCAGCTCTATTGCGCTTTGGAATACAGAGAATTCTGATTATCCTGTTTCCTGTTTTTCTGATTGGCGTACTTGTAGCTTTTACCGTAGATCTTGTGCAGGTGAAATGGAAACCTACGACGAAACCTTTAAGGCCAAAGTTCAGTAAATTGAATCCAATCAGTGGATTTAAGCGTTTTTTTTCAAAAGAAAAAGTAGTAGAACTTTTGAAAGCAGTAATTAAGATTCTGCTGATTGGTTATGTAGCATACAGTACATTGTTGAAGGAATCAGGACTTTTGTTCCTTTTATATAACATTCCTCTGGTTCAATCGGTTATGACAATGGGGAATATTGCGATTAATCTCGGACTTAAGATCAGTATGATATACCTGCTTGTCGGGTTTGCAGATTTAGCATATCAGAAGTGGAAGTTCCATGAAGATATGAAAATGACGAAACAGGAAGTCAAAGACGAATGGAAAAATACGGAAGGTGATCCACAGGTAAAGAGTAAAATCCGTCAGAAAATGAGAGAGGCTTCCATGAGGCGTATGATGGCAAGCGTTCCTGAGGCGGATGTTGTAATTACAAATCCGACGCATTATGCAGTGGCTTTGAAATACGACAGTTTTGTTGCGGATGCGCCGATTGTAACTGCGAAGGGGCAGGATTTGCTGGCAAAAAGAATTAAAGACATCGCACGTGAAAACAGGGTGGAGATCGTCGAAAATAAACCGCTTGCCAGGATGCTTTACCACAATGTGGAAATCGGTGAAATGATTCCACCGGAATTGTATCAGGCAGTTGCAGAAGTGCTTGCCTTTGTATATAATTTAAGACAAATTAGTTAATTTTATTTGGAAAGAGGGGATAAGGATGAAGACAATTAAAAAGCAGGATATGGGTGTTGCATTATACCTGTTGTCGGCATTCGTTTTTCTGATCGTTTCTATTCCGTCCTGGCTTCTCGATATCTGTCTTGCGATTAATATATCCATAGCGTTTGCGATTCTTTTTAATACAATTTTTTCAAAAGAAGTATTGGATATGTCGTTTTATCCTACGATGCTTTTGTTCACGACAATTTTCAGAATTGCCCTGAATGTATCTTCTACGAAGCTGATCTTGACAACTGGTGATCCGGGTAACGTAGTCGCTACGTTTGGTGAGTATGTGGGCGGAAATGATCTGATTGTCGGTGGTATCGTATTTATTATTCTGATTCTGATTCAGTTTATGGTAATTAATAAAGGTTCCGAGCGTGTTGCTGAGGTAACGGCACGATTTACACTTGATGCCATGCCCGGTAAGCAGATGGCGATTGATGCCGATTTGAATACCGGCGCAATCACGGACGCGGAAGCGAAAGAGCTGCGTGATAAGCTTCAGCAGGAATCGTCCTTCTTCGGTTCTATGGATGGTGCCGTAAAGTACGTAAAGGGAGATGCGTCGGCAGGTCTTGTTATTACGGCGGTAAATATTATCGGCGGTATTGCAATGGGGGTTCTGCGTCAGGGCCTTGAGGTCAGTGAAGCGCTGACGAAATATTCGGTTCTGACGATTGGTGACGGTCTTGTGTCACAGATTCCTTCTCTTTTGATTTCTTTGGCCACAGGTATTCTTGTGACGAAGGCAAGCAAAGACGCTGATTTTGGCGTTGTGCTTGTAAATCAGCTCTTTGGTATTCCAAAAGTGCTTTATTTTGTAGGCGGAACCATTACATTTCTTGGGATAGCGACGCCGCTGAATCCTATTATTTTCGTGACGCTTGGAATGGTATTTATTATATCGGGAAGGATTATTGCAAACCACATTGAGGTTGGTGAGGTCGAGAGTGAGGTTGAGAAGGAAGAGGTTACGGCGGAGGAAATCCGTAAGCCGGAGAATGTCGTATCACTTCTGCAGGTTGACCCGATTGAACTGGAATTTGGATATGGTATCATACCTCTTGCAGATGTAAATCAGGGCGGTGATCTTCTGGACCGTGTTGTTATGATACGAAGACAGGTTGCGCTTGAACTTGGTACGGTTGTGCCGATTATCCGTTTGCGTGATAATATACAGTTGAATCCGAACCAGTATGTGATTAAAATTAAGGGGATACAGGTAAGCGAAGGTGAAATTCTGTTTGATCATTATATGGCGATGAATCCGGGATTCGTGGAGGAAGAGATTACAGGTATTCCTACTTATGAACCGTCCTTTCATCTGCCTGCGATCTGGATTACGGAAGGCCAGAGAGAGCGTGCCGAGAGTATGGGCTATACGGTTGTGGATCCGCCGTCAATTATTGCAACACATTTGACGGAGATTATCAGACAGCATATCAGCGAACTTTTAACCAGACAGGATGTGCAGGGGCTTATTGATAACCTGAAGGAATCAAATCCATCCGTTGTGGAGGAGCTGACGCCGAAGTTGTTAGGTTTGGGTGAGGTACAGAAAGTGCTGCAGAATCTGCTCCGGGAGGGGATTTCCATTCGGGATTTGCTTACTGTATTTGAAACGCTTGCCGATTATGCGCCTGTAACAAGGGACACGGATGTGCTTACGGAATATGTGCGCCAGAGTCTGAAACGTGCGATTTCAGCAAAATATTTTGCGCCGAATGAGACAACGAGTGTGGTAACGCTTGACCCGAAGGTGGAGCAGGATATTATGGCATCTGTGAAACAGACGGAGCAGGGAGCGTATCTGACGCTTGATCCGGAGCGTACCAAGACGATTATAGCGTCTCTTGAAGCAGAGACGTCAAAGCTTGAGAAATCAGGGAAAAATGCAATTATAATCACGTCTCCGATTGTGAGGATGTACTTTAAAAAGATGACGGAAGATTATTTCAGAGATTTGATTGTTATTTCATATAATGAAATTGACAGTAATGTAGAATTGCAGTCTATTGGGATGGTGACAGGATAGTGATTATTAAGAAATTTCAGGGAAAAACAGAATCAGAAGCAGTCGGAGCGGCAAAAGCGGAATTAGGCGCAGCCGTAGTCATTATGAATGTAAAGAAAACGAAGAAAAAGGGGTTCTTTTCTTTCCTGAGTTCTCCGATTGTTGAGGTTACTGCTGCGCTTGAAGAGGAGCGTGAGGTAAAACCTGAACCGCCAAAGATGCCGGTATTCCGTGATGTGATTATGGAACCAAAAGAGAAGGCGGAGCCGGATAATAATTCTATTGAGGAAAAGCTTGAGAGTATTCATACATTAATTGAGCAGCAGATTGCAAAAGAATCCGTTCCGGAGAAAAAGAAGGCGGAAGAAGAGCCGGAAAAACCAAGTGAGATGGCTATGTTCTTAAGGCTTGTGTATGGTACGCTTGTTGAGAATGAAGTGGATGAAAAATATGCAAATGAAATTATGGATGAAATCGAAAAAGTAAATAAACCTGGCGTAACAATTGATTTTGCACTTTCCAATATCTATCAGAAAATGATTTTAAAATTCGGACAGGGAAAAATGATTGAACCGGCCGAAAGTGGGCCGAAAGTCGTGTTTTTTGTCGGCCCTACGGGTGTTGGGAAGACAACGACAATCGCGAAGATAGCATCGAGTTTCTGTATAAATGAAAAGAAAAAGATTGTTTTGCTGACAGCGGATACATATCGTATTGCGGCAACGGAACAATTGAAGACTTATGCGAATATAATGGATGTACCATTCCGTGTGATTTATTCGGTGGAGGATGTCGAGAAAGCAATTGAAGATTATAAAGACTATGACTATATCCTGATTGATACGGCAGGACATTCCCATAACAATAAAGAACAGAAAGAAAATATGGAACAGTTCATCCACCTGCTTGAAGGTAAAGTTGAGGTGGAAGTCTATCTCGTTGTCAGTGCGACAACGAAGTATAAGGATTTGTTGAATATTGTAGATTCGTATAAGGAAAGTGTGGATTACAGACTTATTTTCACGAAAATTGACGAAACAACTACACTGGGAAATTTATATAATTTGAGATTATATACCGGGAGGGAGTTATCTTACGTGACATGTGGACAGAATGTACCGGATGATATCGGACATTTTAATCCGCAAGCCACAGTAAAACAGCTTTTAAGCGGAAGGTAGGATAAACGTGGATCAGGCAGAGCGGTTAAGAAATATTATAAAAGTGAATAGTCAGATGTCCCGGCCGGAAAGTACGGCGAGGGTGATTGCCGTAACAAGTGGAAAGGGCGGTGTAGGAAAATCAAACACAGCAATTAATCTGGCAGTTCAGTTCAAAAAGATGGGAAAAAATGTAATAATATTTGATGCTGATTTTGGGCTTGCAAATATAGAAGTAATGTTCGGCGCGATGCCGAAATATACTCTGGCTGATGTCATATATGAAGGAAAAGATATTAAGGAAATCATTACATGGGGACCAATGGAGATTGGATTTGTATCCGGCGGTTCGGGCATATCGAGACTATCCGGTCTGAGTGGGAATCAGATCAATTGTCTGGTACAGAATCTTGTACAACTTGATTTTATTGCTGATATTATTATTGTAGATACGGGGGCAGGAATTGCAGATTCGGTTCTTGAGTTTCTGGTGGCCAGTGGAGAGATTATCCTGGTGACGACTCCGGAGCCTACATCCATCACGGATGCTTATTCCATGTTAAAGGCATTGGACACTCATCCGAGGTTTCACAAACAGCAGTCTAAAATAAAGGTACTTTCAAATAAGGTATTGGATGAAGAAGATGGTATTCAGCTTTTTTCAAAATTAAATATGGTTGTTCAGAAGTATCTGAATATATCAATTGAGTTTTTAGGCACGGTTCCGCAGGATGATCAGGTTTCACGGGCGGTTATGCAGCAGAATCCGGTGTCAATCAAGAATCCGGCCGCGAAAGCGTCGAAAGCATATGAGCAGATTGCATTTAAACTGACGGATATGGAAGAAGGCCAGATGCAGAAACGGAGAGGTATGGCGGGGTTCTTTTCAAGTATTATGGCAGGGAGAAGAAAATTGTAGGAAATTTCAGGGAAAGGCAGGACATATGATATGTTATCAGATTATATATCTCCTGGCGATAAACTCGAATTATCTGCGCTACAGAGCCTGCTTACGGGAGAGGCAGGAAAAGAAAAAAGAGTTTATAAAAGTAAATTGTATGATATTGTTTCCGAGGATGAGATTAAGCTTGTAATGCCAGTGGAAAACGGTAAGCTGATTCTGCTTTCTGTGGGTGTGGAGTATGATCTCTGTTTCTATTCAAAGAGTGGAAATCTGTATCAGTGCAGTGCAAGAGTGACAGAACGCTATAAAAGCAATAATGTTTATCTTGTAACAATGGAATTGACAAGTAATCTCAGAAAGTTTCAGAGGAGGGAGTATTACAGGCTCAATTGTGTGCTGGACATGAAATGCTGTTTGATTACGGAAGAGCAGTATGAGCAGCTGTATCAGGAAGCGGATGCGTCAGGGCTTGACCTAACGCTTAAGGATGGCGTTATCGTTGATATCAGCGGCGGGGGCGTGCGGTTTGTATCCAGAGAACAATTCGAAAAAGAGGCGAAGGTTCTCTTCATGTTCAGTCTGAGAATAGAAGGGAATCCCAGACAGTTTGTTGTAACAGGAAAAATTATTTCATCCAGTGAAATAGAGGGGAAGGGCGGTCGATTCGAAAATAGGGTGCAGTTTCTTGATATGGAAGCTCGTGACAGAGAAGGCATTATCCGTTATATTTTCGAAGAAGAACGAAAAATAAGAAGAAGGGAAAAATATTAGCATATGGCAAAAAAAATACTGGTTGTTGATGATTCTGCACTCATGAGAAGGGTAGCGTGTGATATAATAGCATCAGATAGCAGATTTCTTGTCGAAGACATTGCAAGAGATGGACTTCAGGCGCTTGAATTATTAAAGGCTAAGAGTTATGATGCGGTCGTTCTTGATGTAAATATGCCTAAAATGGACGGTTTGAAGCTGCTTCGTGAATTACAGAAGCAGGGGATCCGTGCAAATGTCATGATGTTTTCCACTATGACTTCGGAAGGCGCGCGTGAGACGATCGAAGCGCTTGAGCTTGGTGCACTTGATTTTATTCAGAAACCGGATAACGTGGTAGCTGCCGGAAAAGAAAACTTTAAAAAAGACTTTCTCCGGATGCTGAATATCGTATCTCTGTCAAGAAACGGAAGGCCGCTTCGAAGAAGAGAGGATATGAAGACAGGCAGGGCGCCGATTGAGAGAACGCCTGTGCTCAGGCCTTCAATGAAAGTGTCCGGCAAAAAGATTGTTGCAATTGCAAGTTCTACAGGGGGGCCGAAAGCCTTGCAGCATGTAATACCAAAACTTCCACCGGATTTAAATGCTCCGGTTATTCTTGTTCAGCATATGCCGGCAGGTTTTACGAAATCACTGGCAGATCGTTTGAACGGACTTTCCCGTTTGAACGTGAAAGAGGCGGAAGAAGGAGATTTGGTACAAAAAGGGTGGGTATATATTGCAGCAGGCGGAAAGCATATGAAGGTAGCAAGGAGCGGTTCGAATGTAAGAATTTATTATTCGGATGAACCTGCCAGAGAAGGTGTAAAACCATGTGCAAATTATATGTATGAGTCGTTGATGGAATCTGGCTATGATGAAATAAGCTGTGTTGTCCTGACGGGAATGGGAGCAGATGGCACGGAGGGAATTAAGAACCTTGAAACAAAGAAGAAAGTACATGTGATCGCACAGGATGAGTCGACATGTGCCGTATATGGGATGCCAAAAAGCATTGTTGCGACAGGTCTTGTCAATGAGATCGTTCCAATTGAGAAGGTTGCGGATGCGATCACGAAAGATGTGGGGGTAAGTTGAATGGATACAAGCCAGTATTTAGAAATTTTTCTCGATGAAAGTAAAGAGCATATTCAGAGTCTCGGTGATCAGTTGATGGTTATGGAACAGGAACCGGAAAATGAAGATGCAATTAATGAGATTTTCCGTGCTGCTCATTCATTGAAAGGAATGGCCGGTACAATGGGCTATAAGAGAATGCAGCGTCTGACTCATGATATGGAGGATGTTTTTTCGGAAGTCAGAAACGGAAAAATGAAAGTGGACAGCAGTCTGATTGACGTATTGTTTCAGGCGCTTGACGCTTTGGAAGAGTACCTTCAGAATATTCAGGAAACAACGGAGGAGGGAACAAATGATAATGATTCCATTATCAACGAATTAAATCGTTTTCTGAAGAATGAAGGAAAGGCAAAAGAAGCGCCTCCTGAAAAAGAAAAGCCTTCTGTTTCCACAGAAAAAAATGGAAAATGGCAGGAAATCAAATTGGGAGAATCAGAACGTCATGTCATGACGGAAGCTGTGAGTCAGGGGAATCATGTGTACGGATTGACTGTTTATGTACAGGAAACATGTATTTTGAAAGCGGCAAGAGCGTTTCTTGTGTTTAAGGCTCTGGAAGAGTTTGGGGAGATCGTAGTATCAAAACCGGTAACGCAGGACATAGAAGATGAGAAATTTGAGCTTGATTTTAGCGTTTATGTGGTCACAAAATCACCGCTCGAAGATCTGATTGATTCGGTCAGCGCTGTTTCGGAAATTGAATCCGTGCTGGGATGTGAGATTGATCCGGATGACATGCAGGTTGTGCATGAAGAAAAGGCGCAGATGAAAGAAGAGGTCAGCACTGTTTCTGATACTTCGGCTGCAAAGGTTCCGCCGGCGTCGGCAGGAGGAACACAGCCGCCCGTAACAACGCCCGCAGGCAATAGTTCAACCGCTCAAAAGAAAGCACCGGGCAAACCGGTTGTGAACCGAACAGTACGAGTGGATATTGAAAAACTTGATGTGTTGATGAACCTTGTCAGCGAGTTAATTATAGCAAAGAATTCTCTTGTCTCTGCGAGTTCAAACAGTGAGATGGCGAATTCCGCTTTTAATGAGCAGATTGAGTATCTTGAAAGTGTGACAACTAATCTTCATGAGTCAGTTATGAAGGTCCGAATGGTGCCTATTGAGAGTGTTGTTCAGAAGTTTCCGCGTATGATTCGTGATCTGAATAAGAAACTGGATAAGAAAATGGAGCTTTATATGTCCGGCGAGGAGACAGAGCTTGATCGTACTGTGGTGGATGAAATCGGCGATCCACTGATGCATCTTTTAAGGAATTCCGCAGATCATGGTCTTGAGCCGAATGATGTGCGTGTACAGAGGGGAAAACCGGAAGTTGGTTCTATTTACCTGAATGCTTATCAGGATGGCAATAACGTTGTCATAGAGGTGGCAGACGATGGTAACGGAATTGATGTACAGGCGATCCGGGAGAAAGCGATCGGGAGAGGCACGATTACAGCGGATCAGGCTGAGAATATGACCAGCAAGGAAATTATAGATCTTTTATTCCTGCCGAGTTTTTCCACTGCGAAGGAAGTAACGGAGGTGTCTGGACGTGGAGTTGGCCTTGATGTTGTAAAATCGAAGATTGAAGCATTGGGCGGCGATGTGGATGTTAAGACAGAACTTGGCGTCGGAAGTACATTTTCTATCCGGCTTCCGCTGACACTTGCAATTATTCAGGCGTTAATGGTAGAGATCGGAGATGAAAAATATGCGATCTCGCTTGGATCCATACAGACAATAGAGGATATTCCGCCTTCGGAGGTGAAACTTGTTCAGAATAAGGAAGTGATTCAGCTCAGAGGAAGTGTGATTCCGCTTGTACGTCTGAATCATGTGCTTGATATTGAATCCGTGAAGAATCCGGAAGACAATATGGTAGTGGTAATCGTGAAGAAGGGTGACAGCCAGGCAGGTCTTGTAGTGGATGAGCTAATGGGACAGCAGGAAATCGTAATCAAGTCTCTCGGAAAGTATATTAACTGTAGCAAGATCATCAGCGGAGCAACGATTCTTGGTGATGGTGAAGTGGCATTGATTCTGGATGCCAACGCATTGATTTAGCAGCGAAGGTTGAAAGGAGGATGCGGAATATGGAAGAGAATTTGTTAGAAACTCAGGAAGAATTGGAATTATTTCAGTTTATTGTAGTGAGGCTCGGCGATGAACAGTATGGTATTAATATACAATACATAGATAATATAGTGAGAATGCAGCATATTACGAGAGTGCCGAAGGTACAGGAATACTTTAAGGGTGTTATTAATCTACGAGGTGAAGTCATTCCTGTGATGAGCATCCGTATCAAAATGGGACTCCCGGTGGATGAATTTACGAATTCCAGCAGAATCATTATTATTAAGATGGAATCAGGCGCTTCGATTGGTGTGATTGTCGATGAAGTGCGGGAGGTGGTAACACTTGATGATTCCTGTATTGAAAAAGTGGTGTATGACGCGAAAGAAGAACGTCAGAATTTTATTAGAAGTGTGGGTAAATGTAATGGCGGTTTAATTTCTATTCTTGATCTCACGGCAGTTATTGGAGATAAAGAGGGGAATTAGTAAGGTGATTTAGAAAGGAACACTTTATGGCGAAGTTTGATTTGGACAGTGTAGACGGAGTTTATTATGACGTGCTGAAGGAAATCGGAAATATTGGCGCTGGAAATGCTGCGACTGCTTTGGCCCAGATGCTGGGTACAAAGGTTGATATGAAAGTGCCTAAAGTGGAGCTTCTTGATTTCGGTAAGGTAGGCGCTGCCATGGGAGGTGAGGAGCAGATCATGGCGGGTGTTTACCTTGCCGTGGAAGGTGATATTACCGGCAGTATTATGTTTTTATTGGAGGAAAATTCCGCAAGAGTTCTTGTGTCAAGATTAATGGGTATGCCGTTTGCACCGGATGCTCCCTTTGGAGAGATGGAGAAGTCGGCGTTGAATGAAATTGGAAATATTATCACAGGTTCATATTTGTCTTCTTTGTCTTCTTTGACAAATTTGACGATTCTTGCGACTGTGCCGGACTTAAGCATTGATATGGCGGCCGCCATTTTGAGTGTGCCGGCAATTGAATTTGGAGCGGTAGGAGATAAAATACTGCTGATACAGACCGCTTTTTCGGATGATGTAGAACTAAACGGGTATTTTATTCTCGTTCCGGATTTAAAATCATATGATACGTTGTTGACATCATTAGGGCTATAGAGGTAGGATTGAGTGAAAGATGGGAAATGTGATAAAGGTTGATATGGCAGATCTTAAGCTGTGCAAGAGTCCTGACAGTATCACAACATTGGGACTTGGATCCTGCGTGGGAATTGCGATCAGGGATCCGGTGACAAAAGTAGGGGGACTTGCGCATATAATGCTGCCAGACAGTACACAGATTAGAAATACTTCCAATATTGCGAAGTTTGCGGATACAGGAATTACGGAGCTGGTCCGGATTATAGTAGCGGCGGGAGGCAGCCGAAGCCGATTGGTTGCAAAGATTGCCGGTGGCGCCCAGATGTTTACATTTCAGAATCAGAAGAGTGAAATGATTCGTGTGGGAGAACGGAACGTGGAGGCGACAAAAGCAAAATTGCGACAGCTCAGGATTCCTGTTCTGGCAGAAGATACGGGGTTGAATTATGGACGTACGGTTATATTTTTCCCTGAAACAGGCGATTTTGTGATAAAGTCGGTAGGAAAGCCCCAGAAGACTATCTGAGCAGGGGGATATAGCATTGAATAAACTAAAAACAAAGCCAATACCAGCAATTATTATGATGATTGCCGGGTTGTCTTCGGCAGTTATGACACGCCTGAACCGTTATCCTATGAAGGATGCGTTGATCATTATTCTTGTTTCCATGATTGTTTTTCTCATTTTCGGTGAAGTTATTAAAGCCGTTCTTGACAGATTTGAGATGCAGGATGATAGTGCAGTAGATGAGAATGGTGAGATGATCGAGAAGGCAGGAGAAGATGGAGAGGAAGAAGAAAATAAGTCAGACAATGAAGAGGCTTACAATGAAGAAACTGACGAGTGAGACCGGAGGCATATATGGACGAATCTTCAAGAAAGAAATTATGGGATGAATACATAAAGACAAGAACGCCGGAGCTGCGTGACACAATTATTATTGAATATGCACCGCTTGTAAAGGTAGTGGCAGGCCGTCTTTCCATGTATTTAGGGTATAATGTGGAGTATGAAGATCTGGTCAGTTATGGGAATTTTGGTTTGATCGATGCAATAGATAAATATGATGCGGCAAAGGCCGTAAAATTCGAAACATACGCAAGTCTTCGTATCCGCGGTGCAATTCTTGATCAGATACGGAAGATGGATTGGATACCGCGAACCGTAAGGCAGAGGCAGAAAAAAATAGATACGGCAATAAAAGAGCTGGAGGCAAGAAACGGACGAAATGCAACAGATCAGGAAATTGCGGATGTTTTAGGTATTTCAGGGGAAGAATATCTGGAATGGCAGTCGCAAATGATGATTACCAATGTTGTATCGCTGAATGAATTTCTTGAGCAGGGGAGTGAAATTCCGGCGGAAAGAAATCTGACACAGAAGATTGATGTTCCGGAAGAAGTGCTTGAGAGAAATGAGTTAAAAAAAATTCTGGCAGAATCGTTGGAATTATTAACAGAGAAAGAACGGAAAGTAATTTTATTATATTATTATGAAGACCTCACTTTAAAAGAAATCAGTAATATATTAGAGGTTTCAGAATCAAGAATTTCCCAGCTTCATACGAAAGCGTTGCAGAAGATGAAAAATAAGCTTGGGAGATACATGGGATATCTAACAGAAAGTTAGTAGATCGGGGGACCAGATGGCAGACAGAAACGGATATTTTCAATTAATTGCGAAAGAAGATGGTGCATATCTGCATATATATCCGGTGACGGGACAGGGTGAACAGCTCCAGTATGCGGAAGTGGCTGATTATTTGTCCAGCAAGGGAATTAACTGTGACTCCATAATACTGAATGCAGCAGTTACTTCAGCTTCTGAGAATGAAATCAGAGTATGCTTTGAAAAAATTCTTCCAGAAAATGAAATGATGAAGTGTCAGATTCTTGATGGCGGAATGCAGGCTACTGTAAGATTTTATCCTCCGTCACCAGGAGCTGCAAAAATGAATAAAGAGGATATCATTAAGGAACTTAAGTTTCGTAAAATTATATACGGCATTCAGGAGGATGTAATAGATCGTCTTGTGAGCGACAAGGAATATTGTAAGGACTATGTGATCGCAAAAGGCACACCGATGATCGAAGGCGTGGAAGGAAAAGTTGAGTATTATTTTGATACGACGCTTGATCATAAGCCAACGCAGCTGGAAGATGGAAGCGTAGACTTTTTCCATCTGAATACATTCTGTAAGTGCACGAAAGGGCAGGTTTTGGCAAAGCTGATACCTGAAAAACTGGGGAAAGCAGGGCGTAATGTTTTAGGTGAAGCGATAAAGCCGAAAGATATTAAGCGTGTGAATTTAGGCGCTGGTCAGAATGTGACTCTCTCAGAAGATAAGACAATACTGACCTCAAATGTGAATGGCCACGTGGAGTTGTCGGGCGGAAAGGTTTCGGTATCGTGTATTCTGCCTGTCGTAAATGTCGATGTTGCTACCGGAAATATTGAATATGACGGCAATGTACAGATTCAGGGAAATGTTGTAACCGGATTTTCAGTTAAGGCAAGCGGAGATGTGGAGGTTCAGGGCGTTGTTGAAGGCGCTGAAGTAATTGCCGGTGGTAATATTATTGTCGGCAGAGGAATTAATGGAATGGGAAGAGGCCGTGTGGAAGCTCGAGGAGATGTAATTGCCCGCTATATTGAGAACGCAAATGTCCGCGCAGGGGGATGCGTTCAGTCTGGTTCCGTTCTGCACAGCAATGTATCTGCAAATGCAGAGGTTGTAGTGCAGGGGAAGCGAGGATTCATTGCGGGTGGTGTTGTACGTTCGGGCTCTTTGGTAGAAGCGAAGATTCTTGGCTCTCAGATGGGCGCAGATACGCTTGTTGAGGTTGGTACTGACCCTTCCTTGAAAGAACGTTATGAATTTTTAAAGAAACGGTTGGAAGAGACAAAGAAGAGCATTGCATCTACTGAACCGGTAATTCTCGCGGTTGGAAAAAGAATTGGCCGCGGCGAAAAACTGCCTCCGGATCAGTTGAAAAAGATGAAGCTTTTGTCACAGAATCTGCTTAAGCAGAAAGATCAGATCAGAAATGATACGATTGAATTAACGGAGCTGGATATTTTATTTGAAAAAGAAACGGAAGCTACGGTGAAGGTAACTGGAGTGGCATATCCTGGAACTCGTATTGTTATTGCAGATGTGAGCCTGGGATTAAAGAAGGAATATCAGTATTGCCGCTTTAAAAAGCAGGGCGCTGATATTACAATGGTTGCTATAGATTAGCAGACAGAAGGCAGGTGGAGAGTATGGGAATCAGTCCGATAGAATTTAATGGGATGGTTGGAAGAACACAGGATTTCTCCACCGTTCGCCACAACGAAGAACAAAAGGGTATGGTGGATCAGAGCAACTTCCAGAATCATTTTGAGCAGGAAGTTAAGCAGAACATCAGTACGGTCCGCAAACAGGATAATGCGGACCCCAAAAATAAAAAGTTCGATGCGAAAGATAAAGGTGATGGGGAATATTCCGGTGACGGGGGAAGGAACCGGAAAAAGAATGCAGCGAAGGGGACTGCAGCAAGCAAGACGCAGGGAGGATTTGACATAAAAATATAAATCCTTTTTCGTCCGTAATATTTACGAAAGCCTGGAGAAAAAACATGTCAGCGATAGAGATTGCATTATTCGTATTAGGCGCCGTGTTTTTTGCGGCGAGTTTTGTGATTCCTGAAATGCGTGCGAATGAGAAAGATGCCGCAATTTCAAAGGATGAAATGAAAAAAATGCTGAACGAGGAGCTGAAGAATGCACAAAAGCAGATGAAGGATACCGTGAGCGAGACGGTATCTTATGCTGTGGAGAAGTCGGATCGCTCCCTGGAAAGAGTGTCAAATGAAAAAATTATGGCATTGAGTGAATATTCGGAAACTGTACTGGAAGAAATAGGCAAAAATCACAAAGAAGCCCTTTTTTTGTATGATATGTTAAATGATAAAGAAGAGGACTTGAAGAATACAATTCGAAAGGTGGAGCAGATCAGGCAGGATGTGAATGAGCTCCAAAGCAGTGGGACAGAAGCAGGAACTGTTGTAGAGGAGTTAAGCTTCCAAACTGAGATTCAGCCGGCTGCTGATAATTTAGATGATAATTTGGCGGAAGGCAGCAATGATACGGATGTGCCAGCTGCTGATAATAGGAAAAGGAATCGAAACGAACAGATATTGAGTTTGCACAAACAGGGAGAGTCTAATGTTTCGATTGCAAAAGAACTGGGATTAGGTGTTGGTGAGGTAAAACTGGTGATTGATTTGTTTGAGGGAGCGAACGGATGAAACTGAAATATTATCTCCGTGGACTCGGAGCAGGTATTTTTATATCTGTACTTCTTCTGCGTTTTATACCGGGAAACTCTGAAAAACTGACAGATGCGGAAATAAAGGAACGTGCGGCAGAGCTTGGGATGGTAGAAGAATCCGATATGGTGCCATTGGGAGATGCTCTGAAGCAGAATGATTTGAAAGATGAAAATATCGACGGTCAGGTATCAAAGAATCAGGTGAAACAGAAGCCGGTATCGGAGAACCACGTACCGTCGAATCAGATATCACGAAATGAAGCGCCGGATGGCAGTGCGTCGGAGAATGCGTTGTCCCGTAATGGTATACCGGATTCGGGAGCCAGGATGCCAGAGGTTGGTACAGTGCTTGATGAAGCCGAAGACGGTCAGGCCGGCGGAAAAAAGACGGTACAAAAAGAGTCTCCGTCCGAGGATGCGAAGAATGGAAATGGAAATTCTCCATCCAAACCGGAAACAGAGGCAACTGATGGAGATGAATATGTGACGATTACTGTCAGTTCCGGACAAAGCTCGATTTCAGCGGCAAATGCGTGTGAGAAGGCGGGAATTGTCGAAGATGCCTCGGAATTGGATCTTTTCTTGTGTAATGGCGGTTATGACCGTAGATTGAAGGCAGGAGATTATCAGATAAAAAAAGGCGCTTCTCTGGAAGAGATCGCGAAGACTCTGACCAGGATGAATTAGCGGAACATTCTTTTCGGTGAGGACAGTAATGAATATGGATAAATAATGATGGAAACCCTTGCTTTGGCAGGGGTTTTATGTTAAAATAGCGAAGTTGACAAGTAATCACATATGTGGATCTGTGGATGGTGCCTGATTCATTCAAATCTGTAAACAGGAATTGCGGTGACCCACAGAGAGGAGGCATATGGAAGAACAAACCAAATGGAGGTAGAAAAATGAGCGTTATTTCAATGAAACAGTTGTTAGAGGCAGGTGTTCATTTCGGACATCAGACAAGAAGATGGAACCCTAAGATGGCTCCCTATATTTATACGGAGAGAAATGGTATCTACATTATCGATCTGCAGAAATCAGTTGGTAAGGTAGACGAGGCTTATAACGCGGTATCTGAGATTGCACAGAATGGAGGAACCGTTCTGTTTGTCGGAACGAAAAAACAGGCGCAGGACGCTGTTAAGACAGAAGCTGAGCGTTGTGGAATGTTTTATGTAAATGAAAGATGGCTGGGCGGTATGCTCACAAACTTTAAGACAATCAAGAGCAGAATCGCAAGATTGAAAGAGATTGAGACGATGGCTACGGATGGAACATTCGATGTTCTTCCTAAAAAAGAAGTTATAAAATTAAGAAAAGAATGGGAGAAGCTTGAGAAAAACCTCGGTGGAATCAAAGATATGAAAAAAATTCCTGATGCGATTTTCGTAGTTGACCCGAAAAAGGAAAGAATTTGTGTTCAGGAAGCTCATGCACTTGGAATCACTTTAATCGGTATTGCCGATACAAACTGTGATCCAGAAGAACTTGATTATGTAATTCCTGGAAATGATGACGCAATCAGAGCCGTAAAACTGATTGTTGCAAAAATGGCAGATGCTGTGATTGAGGCAAATCAGGGACAGACAGGTGATGCGTATGAGGCGGAAGCGGTTGCAGCAGACGGCGATCTTGAGGCGGCAGCTGAGGCTTAATTGGCGTTTGGAATAGAATTATTATAAAATATGGAGGAAACAGACATGGCAGTAGTAACAGCAGCGATGGTAAAAGAATTACGTGAAATGACCGGAGCAGGCATGATGGATTGTAAGAAGGCGCTTTCCGCTACCGATGGAGATATGGATGCAGCGGTTGATTTCTTAAGAGAAAAGGGTCTTGCAGGTGCTCAGAAGAAAGCCGGCCGTATTGCAGCGGAAGGTATTGTTATGACACTTGTAGAGGAAGATAAAAAGGCAGTTATTGTAGAAGTAAATGCAGAGACAGATTTTGTTGCAAAAAATGAGAAGTTCCAGACATATGTTGCAGATGTTGCGGCGCAGGCGATGAAGTCTGATGCAGCGAATATGGACGAGTTCTTTGCGGAGAAATGGGAGAAGGATCCTTCTCTTACCGTAAAAGAGGCGTTGTCTTCCCAGATTTCCATTATTGGAGAGAATATGAATATCCGGAGATTTGAGAAGCTTGAGGAGAACAACGGTTTTGTGGCTTCTTATATTCATGCAGGCGGTAGAATCGGTGTTCTCGTAGACGTTGAGACAGATGTTGTGAACGATGCAGTTATGGAGATGGCGAAGAATATCGCTATGCAGGCTGCGGCTTTAAGTCCGAAATATACTTCTGATAAGGAAGTTCCGGCTGATTATATTGCCAGAGAGAAAGAGATTCTTCGTGCACAGATTGATAATGACCCGAAGGAAGCAAGTAAGCCTGATAAAGTAAAAGAGGGCATGATCAACGGACGTATCAATAAAGAGCTTAAGGAAATCTGCCTGTTAGATCAGGTTTATGTTAAGGCGGAAGACGGAAAACAGACGGTTGCAAAATATGTGGAAGAGGTTGCAAAGGCGAACAGTGCAAATATTGTGATTAAGAAATTCATTCGTTACGAGACCGGTGAAGGTATGGAGAAGAAGAATGAAGATTTTGCGGCTGAAGTGGCTAAGCAGATGAAATAATTGTCGGATTTTGTCGACGCATTGATATTTAAAACAGAAGTTCTTGTAAACGGTGCAGCAGCACTGTTTACAGGAACTTTTTACATTTTAAGGAAATATAAGTGGTAGAATACGGAGAAAAAATATGTTAGAATAGAAAAAATGAAAACCTACTTATAATTTGGAGAAGTGAGTATGGACAAGGGAGAAGTTATTAAAAAAACTAATATTGAGAAAACGCATGTGCCAGATAAAGTTTATGCGTTTATGATTCAATCGCATCATATGTTATATGAATTGTTGAATTGTAAAGATGGAGACAGTGTGAGTGTTGAAGTATTTGATGATGTAGGGGTAGAACATGAAGATGGAAGCAAGGATGCGATTCAATTAAAAAGTGCCCTTTCTAATAGAAATCCGGTATCTAATAAGGCGGCTGATTTATGGAAAACAATGTATAATTGGTTGATTTCTGTAGAAGCTGGTGTATTTGATCCAGGAAAAGTAAAATTTATTTTATTCCTTAATGTCAATAAGCAAGGAACTATCGTTAATAGATTTCATTCAGCAGAAAGATATGATGAGGCGGTTTTGGCATGGAAGAATGCAAGAAGGGAGTTTTATGATGAAAAGGGGATACTTAAAGAAATTGGAGAAGAGTATAAAAAGTATATTGAATATTTTTTTGCTCAAGACAGGATGGAAATGGCTTGCAAGATAATTCAAAATTTTGAATTAAAAAAGTGTATTGATAATTATACGATAACTGTAAGGAAAGAATTTGATAAATCTGGTATTCCGGCAGATATTATTGAACCTATATATATGGGGATTATTGGTTGGATAGATTTAAATGTAACAACAATGGTTGAAAATAATGAAGCAATAATTATTTCATTTGAGAATTATCAGGTACAATTAAGAGCGCTTTATAGAGATTATAATCAAAAACATAGTCTTATGCCTCATTCAGCGAAACCGAGTAAGCTTGAAATTCAAAATGAATTACAACAGCAGAGAACATATATAACACAGTTGGAGATTATTGATTGTGATTACACAGAAAAGATTGAGGCGATAAATGATTTTATACGAGCATCGATAGATAGAACGATTTGGGCAGATAATGGAGATATAAGTTTTTTGAGTATGCAATCGTATGAGGAAAAACTAAAACGTTCATGGAATTTGGAACGGAAAATTATTATGATTGAAAAGAAGAATGAATTACCAGAAGAACAGGGAAAATTGATTTATTATAAATGTCAAAGGAATCAAATTGAAATGCCATCAGTCAGTGTACCAGATTTTTTTCAAAATGGTTGTTACCATTTGTTGGCGGATGGGCTGGAAGTCGGTTGGCATCCACAATATTTGGAGAAGATTAAAGAGGTGAAAAGTTAGCATGAGTAAACTGACGAAAGAGTTTTATAATGTTCAAAATCCGGCATTAGGGGCGTACTTGTTAGCTCGTTTTTCACTAGGTTATTTGGAGGAAAATCAAAATATGACACCAATGCCATTGTTATTTGTTGTATTGCCTATGATTTATAAAAAGGATGTCGTTGATTTTATATCATCAACGCAGAAATCATCAAGTTTGCATTTTTTTGCGGATAAGTTTACTGAGAAACAAAACAGTAATAATGATTTGATTATTCAAATACAAGGTTTGAGCCAGCAATATAAGATGATGACATTAGAAGCGCTTCGTTTATCTATAATCGGAGAGTTAATATCTATTCAAGATAATGTATACATATTACCGTTAAGAGATAATATAAATGATTTTAAGCCAAAGACAAAGGATATAAGAAAAATGGGAAATGCTGCTGAAAAATTTGGTATATGGTGTTCAAGACTTTCACTAGTGGAAATTTCTCAAATTTTGAAAGTGAGGTTTTAAAAGTGTATTTTCAAATTGAAAAAATAATACTATGGTCTAAAAAGATACAATATGCATTTAAAACAGTTGATTTTGAGATTGAAAAGGTAAATATAATAACAGGAGCTTCCAGAACAGGAAAATCTGCAATCATTCCAATTATTGATTATTGTTTAGGAGAAGGGAATTGTCAAATACCGGTTAATACAATACGTGATGCATGTTCATGGTTTGGCGTATTGGTAAAATTGGAGAGTAAACGTATTTTACTAGCAAGAAGAGAACCCGGTCAACAAAAGTCTACAGACGATATGATGTTGCTGGAGGGGCAGAAAATTGTAATTCCAGAAATACCAGCTAAAAATACGACACGTAAGAATGTTCGTAGACATTTAGACGAGATAGCAAGAGTTTCATTCTTAGAGATAGAACAGGAAGAACTAAAAGGGTTTACTGATAGACCTTCATTTCGGGATATGATGGCTTTTTGTTATCAATCCCAAAACATAGTTGCCAATGCCAATACTTTATTTTATAAAGCAGATACAATGGAGCACAGAACAAAACTTATAAATATTTTCCCATATGTTTTGGGAGCTGTAACGTCTGAAATTTTAGCCAAAAGGCAAGAGTTAAGTGATATAGAGAAAAAATTAAAACGCAAAGAGCGTGAATTAGAAAAAATGCAAGAGGTATCTGATAGATGGCATATTGAAATAGGTGGTTGGATTAATGCTGCAAAAGAATATGGATTAATTGAAGCAGAACATTCGGTAGATTCTTTAAGCTTCAGAGATCAGCTGGCATTATTAAAAGAAATTTCTAAAAAAAATAATACGGATGTTTATATATTAGGGGAGAATATTAAAAATTCATCAAAACAAATAGTTGAGTTGAGAAAACGAGAAAATGAAATATCATTAGAATTATCAAAGTATAAGAGCCGATATTTGGAAATGACGCAATTTGTTGAAAGTATAGAAGATTACCGAAAAACACTTACAATACAGATTGATAGATTGAATATATCAAAATGGTTTGAAGAGCTGACAAAAAAGAATGAGATTTGTCCGTTTTGTGGAAGTAAACATAATGCTGATGAAAAAATGAAAGAATTGGTTAGTAGCTTGGAGGCACTTGAATATGAAACTGAAGAAATTGCAGAAATTCCTGTAGCTTTTGAAAGAGAATACTCTCTTGTTCAAGAAAAAATTGAAGAATTAACTGAAAATCTTAATTCTATTCAAAAGTCTATAAAAATACAAAATAATAAAAAAGATGAAACATACAATCAAAAATATACGTTGGAAAATATGTCGCGTTTTCTGGGAAAAGTTGAATATGCTGAGGAAGCATATAGAGCCATGGCATTTGATGGTGAACTGCAGGAGGAAATTGTACGATTGAAGGGAAGAATTTCTGATTTGCAGAAGGAAATTAATGAATCTGTAATACAAAAGAAATTTAAAGCAGCTTTGAAAAATATTGAATTAAAGGTAATGAAATTATTACCTATGTTGGATACGGAAAGGCCAGAAGATAATGTTGAGATAGATTATAAAAATCTTACGATTACGGTTACCGGGAAAACTGGGCGTAAAGATTATTTGTGGGAAATAGGGAGCGGTTCCAATTGGTTATCATATCACATTTCCGTATCATTGGCATTTCAAATGTTTTTTGCGGAACAGAATTATTCTACGGTACCACAATTTATTGTATATGATCAGCCTAGTCAAGTATATTTTCCCCAAAAATTGGCACAAAAAGAAAATGAAAAAGAGAAAGATCCACAACTTGAAGATGAGGATGTATTAGCTGTTAGAAAAATATTTGAAGCAATGTCGAGCGCTTTGGAAAAGACAAATCCACATATACAAATTATAGTGTTAGAACATGCTTCGGAATCTGCATGGAGTGAAATTAAAAATATAAATTTAGTGGAGGAGTGGAGGGGAGATAATAATAAATTAATACCCGAAGAATGGCTGGATGAAAATTAGCTTTTATATAAAAAGGCCGTTTTGAATAGATGATATTATGACGTAATGTGTAAAAATGATATAGATTTTAGTTATTAGTTTTTGTAAAATTAAGGATAAGAACGTGAGAAATAGGATTATATAAATATGGAGGAAAGGATATGTTAAAGCTAGAAATAAAACTTGATGAAGGTAAAATAAGTAAAGAGCAAAAATATAGCGTTTCTAGTGTATATTATGCATTGGAGGAAGCTTTTAACAGTTATCATTTGAGGAAAGATAGTGAGCCTGATGGCACAATTGTATTTTATGGAAGTGGAGACCCTAGAGATTATGGGGCATTTGGTTGTATTATCACATCTTTAAAAGAGAAATCGTGGTTTATGGATTATGTAATTAAATGGATTTGGTACAATAGCGATGATGGTGAGAATGAAAATGACTTTGCTGTTGAGGATGTTCTGTATCATTATACAAAGAGAATGAGTGTGGCGTAATGAAGGGGAGGGAGGCAAAACACTTCAAGGCACTTTATTTCGATTTATGTGTAAAGGATTTGGAAAAATATTATTCTGCAACTAATCCAAGAGGATCTTATCGGAAGATACATGATTATTTGCTTCAACGACAGTTTTCACATGAACAGTATTCGGGTTATCATTCGCAATATAAAACAACAGATTTGGAAATCTTTGATTTGGTATATGAAATGAATAAAGAATTTCCGTGGCTAGGATATTGCCTAAGTCATTTTGAAGTAACCAATGTAGGCGCAAACCATGATTTAATGCAGTTGTTCGATGAACCGTTTCAAGAACCGAAAAAGGTGTGAACATATTTATTGATATTATAAATGGTTAGAAATTTGGAGGAAGAATCTTATCTCCCAAATTCCCCCAAATGAGAAATGGCTATCCCCCCCCAATTTTAAAAATCAGAAATCGGAAATTTTAGAAAGCAAAATGAATTTTCCCCCAAAAATAAAATTTGGGGGATACGGTTGAAAAGGTATTGATTCAGAGCAGTCAAAAATCACTACAAAGCCAGTAAAATACATACTTATGGGGATATGCGACTAGGACATGAAAAAGGGAAAGTTCGCAAAACAGATGAATGCATAAGTGAACTTTTGAGAATGAGAACCCTTGTAAATGGTGTGGAAATGCCATTTGCAGGGGTTTTGGTATTTCCTATATTAAGACTTGAGAAGAGATTAGAGATGATGCAATTGATGGATTGGTTATTTAATGGTATACTGTTAACATAGAATAATCTAAGAGGAATGGCCAAAAATGAAATTTGAGTGGGACGAAGAAAAAAATATTATTAATAAGGAAAAACATAAAATTTCTTTTGAAACGGCAGTATATGTTTTTGATGATCCTTATTACATTGAAATGTTTGATTTTGAGCATAGTGTTGATGAGGATAGATATATTGCGATAGGGAAAGTCGGCGATGTACTGTTTGTAGTATTTACAGAACGAAAGGAAACGATTCGATTAATTTCAGCCAGACTTGCAACGAATGCAGAAAAGGAGCTTTATTATGACCAGAACATTAATTATTGAAAGTGGACAAAAACCTACGGAAGAACAATTAAAAGAGGTTGAAGAGGCGAAAAAAAGTCCAATTAACTTTGATGAGGATTGTGGGGAGTTGTCGCCAGCCATGATGAAGGCGTTTAAGAGTGCGGTTGTGCAAAGAAATCGTAAAAAAAAAGCTTAGAAATATTGGGGGAAGAATTTTATCCCCCAATATCCCCCCCCAAAAAAAAAATGGAAAATGGCTATCCCTCCAAATTTAAAAATCAGAAATCGGAAATTTTGTAAAGTAAAATCTGTTTTCTCGAAAATAAAATTTGGGGGATGCAGTTGAAAGGGCATGGATATTGGTCAGTCAGAAGTTGCTGCAAAGTCAGAAAAATACATGGTTCCGGGGATATATGACCGGAACATGAAAAAGGGAAAGTTCGCAAAACAGATGAATCAGTAGAAATTTGTCGAAGTCGGGCGAATAGATAAAAAGAATGAAAACCCTTGTAAGTGGTGTGTAAATGCCATTTGCGAGGGTTTTTATTATGGGGAGATATTTTTGGATATAAATCATTATAGAGTGAATATAATAACTATAGTTTATGAAATATATAATTCAAGAAACAGAAAGGAATGATGGTACGGTGGGTCCAACAATTGATCAGTATTTAGTGGCTAATTGCTTATATATGATTGATGAATTTAATATGTTGTATAATGGATGGAGTAAACCGGAACTAAAAATTGAAGCGGATGAAGAGTTCAATGAAATGGATATAACAGTTAGATTAGGGTATGCGTTCAAACAGAATGCACATTATACAGCTGGAGAGGGTGGAAGAATAAAGAAAGCACAGAAAATAAATCATGATTTATATATAAGACAAAGAGATTTTAAAATAGAAGTCAAATATTTAAAAAATTGGATTAGTTCAGCTAATACAAGAGCAGCAAGCAAAAACTGGTCAGTGTTTCAGCAAGATTTTGACTGGTTAATGGATGAAATAGATCATGGAAAAACTGGAAAGGTTGCGTTTGTGATTGGATGGTTTAATTGTGTAGATTCATTTTCACAATTAATTCAGTTGGGTACAGGCAGTGGAGCCTATCCGTTAGCGGATGAAAGAAAACTGTCTTATTTTCCCTTTTTAATAAAAAAAGATGAGAATGCTCCAAAACAAACAAAAAATTTAACCTATGATTATGTAAATGCATATACAGAAAGTCCAGTAAGAACTTCTTCTGAACGAAAAGGAAAATATAGATGTATGTTCATTGGAGGGGAAGATGATAAATTTCATTTTGCCCTATATTATGGAAAATAAAAATGTGAGACAGTTACCAATTAAATACCAGTGTACAATTATGAAATTAGTTCCAAAATGAAGATTAATAGGTTGAATACATCCTAGAAAGTAGATATAATAAAACTATCAGGAGGTATAGATGATGACAATAAATACGAATACAATGGTTTCTATTACGGAAGCAAATCAGAATTTTTCAAAAGTAGCAAGATTAGTGGATGAACACGGAACAGCTGTTATACTGAAAAACAATGTACCAAGATATCTTGTCATAGATTTTAGCAAAGCAGATAAGGATGCTGTTGCATTAAATGAAGATGTGCTGAGTATATCAAAACGATTGATTGAAAAGAATAAGGAGGCATATGAGGTGCTTGCAAAGTGATAAAACTGACAAAAGAACAAATTTTGTTGCTTCACTCTCAATTATATAGAGACTACCGGAGGAAGTGATGGAATTAGAGATATTTGTCTGCTTGAATCTGCATTAGAAAGTCCATTTCAATCCTATAGTGGAGAAGAATTATATCCAAGCATACAGGCAAAGGCCGCAAGACTTTGCTATGGATTAGTTAAAAATCATGGAATGATAGATGGCAATAAAAGAATAGGATGCCATGTCACGTTAGTCTTTTTGGCATTAAATGGCTGTGAGATTGAATATACACAATAAGAGAAAAGTTCACAAAGCAGATGAATACATAAGTGAACTTTGTAGCGCGACTTTTGAGAATGAGAACCCCCTGTAAATAGCATTGAAATGCCATTTACAGGGATTTTTTGCATTATATATTAACGTTTCATTTTTTGATACTATTACAATGTACTTTTTGCAGAATGTTTTAGGAAGGATGAAAACACGAATGGAAATGATATCAGGAAAGCCTTAAACAATCAGGCGCCTGAAATAAAATAAGTATGCATTGTAAATAAACAATCGTATTGACACTGTTATTCCAATTGAATATAATTTTAACTAGAAAAATTATATTGAATAGGGATGGCAGTGTCAATTGAAGTTCAGGACGGCTAAAATGTTGTATGGTAATTTTGGATTCCATTTGCCGGTTATATTCTGGCGTCTGTAAACTTGTATGATAAGGCCAAATGGAGGTTAATAATGAGAGACAAAGTATTAATAGTTGATGATGTGGAGTTAAACAGAGATATTCTCGAGCTCATTTTGAAGGACGAGTATGATATTTTGAAGGCTGAAAATGGAAAGAAAGCGATAGAGCTGATTCGTGAGCACGAGGAAGAAATAGCGGTGATTCTGCTCGATCTTGTTATGCCTGAACTTGATGGATTTGAAGTTCTGCGGGAGATCAAAGCAAATTACTGGACAGATCAGATTCCCGTTTTAATTATCAGCAGTGAGAACTCCTCAGATGTGGAAGAAAAGTGTTATGATTATGATATCTCTGACTTTATCAGGAAACCATTTGACGGCAAGGTGGTAAAAAAACGAATTCAGAACATTGTACATTTATTTGCATATAAAAATTGTCTGGAACTTAAGATACAGGAGCAGACGGAAGCGCTCCGCTCTCAGTATAAATTGGTAGAACAACAGAAAGAGAAGCTTCGCGAGAATAATGCAAAGATTCTGGATGTACTTGGCACGGTTGTTGAGTACCGTAATCTGGAGAGCGGAGAGCATATTAATCGTGTAAAAGGCTTCACGAAGATTCTTGCGCAGCAGGTGATGGAAGACTATCCCGAATACGGGCTGACTTCTGACATGGTTGAGATGATTACCAATGCAGCAGCGCTCCATGATATTGGCAAGATTGCAATACCGGATCACATTCTGTTAAAGCCCGGCAGATTGACGTCAGAGGAATTTGAAGAAATGAAAGAGCATACAATTAGAGGATGTGATATTTTGGGCAGCATTGAGGGCGCCTGGGATGATGAGTACGGAAAAGTCAGCTACGAGATTTGCAGACATCACCATGAGAGATATGATGGAAAAGGATATCCTGACGGACTGGTGGGTGACGACATCTCAATTGAGGCGCAGCTTGTTTCTGTGGCGGACGTTTATGATGCACTTGTTTCAGATCGCGTATATAAGAAAGCGTTTTCCAAAGATGAGGCGTATGATATGATTCGTAACGGTGAGTGCGGCACATTTTCACCCAGGCTGATGGACAGTTTTGAACGGGCAAGAGAAGCTTTTGAAAAACTGGCTGACGAGAGAAAGTAAAAATGCTTTTTGTGGACAAAAGCGAAGGAATCCACTATAATAATGAGTAGCTGGCTACAGACAGTCGCATGATGCGGCAAGACTGTAAAATATGGAAGCGTGGAGGCTGATATGGACGATAAATTCAAAAAACAATTGGAAGAAAACGGGGCGGATGTGGATACTACATTGAAACGCTTCATGGGAAATGACGGGATATTTATGAAGTTTATTTTGAAATTTCTCGATGACAAAAATTATGCAGGATTATTGGAGAATCTTGAACAGAAAGATTATCAGGCAGCCTTCAATAGTGCACATACTTTAAAAGGAGTAACTGCAAATCTTGGCCTTGACCCGATCAGGGATGTTGTATCCGAGATGACGGAACTTTTAAGGAACCACCAGGAGATCGATGATGCGAAGGTTCATGAACTGGACGGACTGAAACAACAGCTGATTGAGAAGTATGATATTTTCTATAAGATTATAGAGGAAAACAGACCGTAGAAGCTGCGTGCATGTTGACATTTGCACGGAAAAGTGGTAAGTTAGCTATGTAGAATTTTTTTGTCATACGAGGAGAAAATATATGGATAAACAGCAGATATTGATTGTTGATGATGAGGAAGTAAACCGCGCGATACTCCGTGGTGTTTTTGAAAATGAATATGAGATCCTCGAGGCATCAGATGGTCAGGCAGCGAATGAGCAGATTAAGAAGAATAATAATATTGTGTTGATATTATTAGATATTGTAATGCCTGTAATGAACGGGTTCGGAGTGCTTGACTATATGAAGGAGCATGAATTGCTCGAAAAGATTCCGGTTATATTGATTACAAGCGAGACGGTCCGTGACAGTGATGATCAGGCATATGCGTATGGTGTTGCCGATGTTATGCATAAACCCTTTTACCCGCATATTGTGAAGCGCCGAGGGGAAAATATTATTGAATTATACCAGAACAAGCAGAATATGGAACGGCGCCTGAAAGAGCAGGAACTTGAGATTCGTGAACAGGAAGAAAAAATACGAAGAAATAATGAGTTCATGATTGATGCGCTCAGTTCGGTTGTTGAATTCAGAAGCCTTGAGACAGGTGAACATATTAAGAGGATTAAATATTTTACCAGGATTATGTTGAAGTATTTGATGAAATACTTCCCCAAATACGGAATGACAGAGGAGAAGATTGGCACGATCAGCCGGGCATCCTCATTACATGATATAGGTAAGATAGGTATTCCTGATGCTATTCTTTTGAAGCCGGGGCGGTTGACAGAAGAAGAATTCGAGATCATGAAGACACATACAACAATTGGCTGCGACATGCTTGAAAAGATTACCAGAGATCAGGATGATGAATTCTATCAGTATTGTTATGAAATTTGCCGATATCATCATGAGAGATGGGATGGCAATGGTTATCCCGATCATCTGGTGGGTGAAGAAATTCCGATCAGCGCACAGATAGTTGCCATTGCAGATGTTTATGATGCACTGGTAAGTCCGAGAGTATACAAGAGCCCATATGCCAACAATATAGCATATGATATGATTATGAATGGTGAATGCGGAGAATTTTCACCAGACGTTTTGGAATGTTTCGCGCTGGCGAAAGTAGATTTCTTTAATATAGTGGAAGTCATTAAGATGTTTAGTTTTTCGTAGTGAGGAATAGCAGCAAAACCTGTTTTTTGCTGCCTTTTCTTTTGAATGGTGATGAATTTGCAGCGGCAGAGATGCCGCAGGTTGTGGAAAGGTATGATTTTACATGGAGCAAAGGGGAGAACATAATTTTCCGGTAGATGATGCGCTGGAAATGGTGATCATGTTTGATAGTGCCGGAAAGATTTCCTATGCAAATGAAACGGCAAAGAAGAAACTTGAATATAAAAGAGATTTATGCGGAAGACATATCAGTGATATTTTCCCGAATACATTTCGTGTATCGGGCAAGGGATTTGAGACGGATTATCCGTTCGGCAATAGTCAGCAGAACCTGGTGGCGTATCGGAAGAATCGTACCTGTTTTCCTGTAGAGACGAGAATTGAAACCGAAAAGGATAATCCCGATAAATACATATGTATGGCGAATGATATTCTGGAAAAGGAACATCTGAGCAGAGAAGTTGAACAGGTTCGAAAGGAAGCACAGCAGGCACTAAAGGTAAAATCGGAATTTGTTGCAAATGTAACGCATGAACTCAGAACACCTGTAAATGGTGTGCAGGGAAATGTCAGGGAATTACTGTCCGGTGAACTTGATCATGGAACGAGGAAATCCCTCCAACTGATTGAGCGTTGCTGTGAAGATATGCATAAGATTATTAATAATATTTTGGATTTTTCGAAACTCGAGGCAGGAAAGTTTACTCTGGAACCGCGGGAATTCCATTTTCGGAATATGCTTGATTATGTAAAGGCGAATCATATCAACAAGATTACCGAAAAAGGGCTGGGCTTTTTTATGACAGTGTCCCCTCAGATACCGGAATGTGTGATTGGTGATGAACTTCGAATTGTCCAGATTTTAAATAATCTTTTGTCGAATGCCCTGAAATTTACTTCCTTTGGAAAGATTAATGTTCAGATCTTAAAAACAGCGCAGGTAAATGACAGAATCGAATTGTTTTTTATTGTATCCGATACCGGGATTGGAATTGACCCGGCGGACAGAGATAAGCTGTTTCAGAGTTTTTCACAGGTGGACGCATCGATTTCGAGAAAATACGGAGGCACCGGTCTCGGGCTGAATATTTGTAAGCAGCTCGTGGAGCTGATGGGCGGAAGGATAGAGGTCGACAGTGAGAAGAATAAGGGGAGCACATTCTCCTTTTCCATCTGGACCGGCATCAGCAAAGAGGATGGCATGACACAGAAAAATGATATACTGCCTGTTATGACCAGCGGCATAGATCAGACTTCTGACGGGGAAGACGAGAAGATGGAGAACGTCAGAAAATATGGCACTCCTGAGAATAAGGAAAGTCTGAAACGCAATTTGTCAAAACTGATTCTCTGCGTGGAAATGGAAAACTGGGAAAAGGCCGAGATGTTTATGGAAACAATTCGTCAGCTTACGGAGGAGGCGCCTCCGGAAATCAAGCGAACATCGCTGAGACTTAAGATGGCAATTCAGAAGGGAAATTATGATAAAGTAACTGCCGGATATAACGAACTGGAACAATATCTGTAAGGTTTGTGTCCATAGACGTGCAGGCTATAGGAAATTGGAGGAGACAGATGAATTACGATGATGTTGAAACCGGCAGAGAAAAGATTCTTATTATAGATGATATAGAAGTAAACAGAGCCATTTTGGAAGAGATCATTAAAAGTATGGGATTTTGTCCGATTCTGGCAGAAGGCGGCGAGCAGGCGCTTGAAATTATAAAAGAATGTCGTCCGCAGTTGATTTTGACTGATATTTCAATGCCGGGGATGGACGGTTATGAGTTGTGTCGAATACTGAAAAGCAGGGAAGACACAAAAGAGATTCCCGTGGTTTTTATCTCGGCGTTCAATGACCCGGAAGATATTGTAGAAGGTTTTTTTCTGGGTGGAGAAGACTATATTACGAAGCCGTTTATTCCTGAGGTAGTGCAGGCACGCGTTGGAGTGCATCTTCGTCTGCATGAGACGAAAAAAGAGTTAAAGGAGATGAACAGACGTCTTCAGATTTCTGTGAAAGAGCAGATGAAGCAGATGGAGCAGGAAAAGAGAAATATCCTGTATGCAATGGCGAACATCGCAGCGCAAAACTGCGATTATGAAAAAGAGCATGTGGAGCGTCTTGGACGGAACTGCAGGATTCTGGCACAGGGTATGCAGTTGTCGCCTCTGTTTGAAGGGCAGATATCAGATGATTACATAGACGCCATCGAACTTGCTGCATCTGTCTGCGATATTGGAAATATTGGTATTTCAAAAGAATTATTGCAGAAGAAAACGGAACTTACGGAAGAGGAGCTTGCCATAATACGTGATCATACGAATATTGGCGCAAAGCTTTTAGAAGATATTTATGTCAATAATGATTATAACGAATTTATTAATATTTCGATTGACATTGCCAGGTATCATCATGAGCACTGGGATGGAAGCGGCTATCCAAAAGGATTGAAGGGGGGAGAAATTCCTCTTGCGGCACAGATCGTATCCATTGTGGAGCGATACTGTATTTTGACGGGGAAGGAAGGGTATGGCAGGGAGGAAGCTCTCGCTGTCATGGACAAAGAAGCAGGTATAAAATTTAATCCTGATATATTAGCAATATGCAGTAAAATTTCACGTCAGCTTCGTTAAGAGGAATCATTCCATAATTAGAATAACGGGAGGGATTTTTTTGTTAACAGAGGATGAATTTCAACGAATTGCGGTTTTTATGAAGCAGCGTTACGGAATTGACTTAAGCCAGAAAAAAGTAATTGTAAACGGACGGCTTGAAAATTATATCAGGCGGGGAAACTGGAAAAACTGTACGGAATTCATGGATGCTGTAGAACGTGATAAGACAGGGACGCAGGAAAAAATGCTGGTGAATTTCCTGACGACAAACCATACGTATTTTATGCGCGAATTTGAGCATTTTGATTTTTTTAAAGGCGTGGTTCTTCCCTGGCTGAAAATGAAGGAGGCGGCGAGAAAAGATCTGCGTATCTGGTGCGGCGCTGCATCAACAGGTGAAGAGCCATATATGATCGCTATGGTATTGGCTGATTTTTTCGGTCTTGAACGGAATCAGTGGGATACGAAAGTTTTGGCAACGGACATATCAACAAAAGTGCTGAAACAGGCGATGGCAGGAATTTATAGTGCGGACCAGTTAAAAAATATACCAGAGCAGTGGAAGCGGCATTTTTTTGAGAAAGATGCGGCAGGGATGCAGTACCGGGTAAAAGCAGAGCTTAAAAATGAGGTAATTTTCCGTCAGTTTAATTTGATGGATCCGCTTCCGTTTAAAAAGAAAATGCATACTATTTTTTTGCGTAATGTTATGATATATTTTGATGAGAAGACCAAAAGAGAACTTGTACAGAAAATATATGATGTGTTAGAACCGGGTGGATATTTGTTTATAGGGACAACAGAGACTCTTGACAGGAACAGTACACCCTTTGAGATCATTCAGCCGTCAATATTCAGAAAAAAGGAAGGCAGGGGATAAGGTATGAGACCAATCAGGGTGTTAGTCGTAGAAGATTCTATTGTTTTTCGTGAACTGCTCGTTCAGAATCTGAACAGAGATCCGGCCATACAGGTGGTAGCTACTGCGAAAGATCCATTTGAGGCAAGAGATGCAATATTAGCATATAAACCGGATGTTATGACGCTGGACGTGGAGCTTCCGAGGATGAGCGGGATTGAATTTTTACGGAAATTAATGCCACAGTATCCACTTCCTGTCGTTGTTATAAGTTCTTTGAGCGATAAAGTTTTTGATGCATTGAATGCGGGGGCAGTCGATTTTGTAGCAAAGCCTTCCGTATCAAACAGAATGCAGCTGGAAGACTTTATCAGGAATGAACTTTTAGTGAAAATAAAAATTGCATCAACTGCAAAAATCAGCAATATAAAGAAAGTTGTTATGGCTCAAGAGCAGCAGCAGCTATCTGTAAAGGGAAAGAATCTTCTTGTTGCGATTGGCGCCTCAACCGGGGGGACGGAGGCGATTTTCAGCGTGGTAAAGGAATACGGAACGGATATTCCTGGTATTGTGGTGGTACAGCATATGCCGCCCGGGTTTACCGCGATGTATGCGAAAAGACTGAATGATCAGTGCCGAATTCAGGTAAAGGAAGCGCAGACCGGCGACCGTGTAATGCCGGGGCATATGCTGATTGCTCCGGGAGGAGATATGCATATGCAGCTTGTGAAAGTAAATGGTGGATATCAGGTGGAGATTAAAAAGGGGCCGAAAGTAAATGGCCACTGCCCATCCGTAGATGTGTTGTTTGATTCGGTTGCAAGATCAGCAGGTTCCAATGCACTTGGCATTATTCTTACTGGAATGGGCGGTGATGGCGCAAAGGGATTGCTTGCTATGAGGAGAGCGGGCGCCAGAACAATTGGTCAGGATGAATCGACATGTGTGGTTTACGGAATGCCAAAAGTTGCTTATGATCTGGGTGCGGTGGAGTATCAGGAGAAACTCACCGACATTCCCGGAAGAACATATGCATTATTAAATAAAATGTAAAGGAGATAAATTATGAGAATTTTATTGGCAGAAGATGATTTTGCAACAAGAAAATTTATGGTGAATTTTTTGTCAAAGTATGGCGAATGTGATGTCACCGTAGATGGCATGGAGGCTGTGGACGCATTTATGATGGCTTTGGAGGATGAAGAGCCGTATGACCTCGTATGTCTTGATATTATGATGCCCGTTATGGACGGCTATCAGGCGCTTGTTGGAATTCGTAATCTGGAGAAACAGAGAAATATTCCGGAGGAAGATGCGGTTAAGGTAATTATGACGACTGCACTGAATGAGGAGCGTAATGTGAATATGGCGTTTGAGCTGGGATGTACGATTTATTCCGGTAAACCGATTGATCAGGGGAGGTTTGAGCAGGCGCTGAAAAAACTAAACCTGATTTAACATAAGAATAAAATAGTAGAATATGCAGGAAAGGAGAAGTATATGGCTGAAGGATTTAATACAGAAGACATGCTCGATATGTATTTGTTTGAGAATACACAGCTGCTTGAGCAGCTTCAGGAAACTGTTTTGGAGCAGAAGGATGCAGATTATTTTGATGAAGATAGTATCAACGAGATTTTCAGGACGATGCATACAATTAAAGGTTCGTCTGGTATCATGATGTTTGATAATATCACGAAGATATCGCACAAGCTCGAGGATGTCTTTTACTATTTGCGAGAGTCCCAACCGCATAATGTGCCGCATTTGGAGCTGGTAGATCATGTATTGGAAGTAGAGTCTTTTATTTCAGAGGAACTTGAAAAGATTCAGAATGGTGATTCTGCTGATGGAGATCCCAGTGAAATCATTGAAAGGCTTGATGAGTTTTTAAACAGAATCAAGAACGGCGTACCAGGAGGGGCAAAAGAACCGGAGGTTGAAAATAAACATGAGGAGCCAAAACATTTTTATATTGCTCCTGTAGCAACAAGTGCAAGCCGGTTTTTCAGGATTTATATTACATTTTATCCTGAGACGGAAATGGCAAATGTACATGCGTATAAGACCGTGTATGCACTGAAAGAAGTGGCGGAGGATTTGTTGTATTCACCGGAAGATCTGATTTCAGATGAATCCAGTTCTGAGACGATTCTGCATGATGGTTTTAAAATGCTTTTACAGGCACAGTGCAGCGAAGACGAATTACGGGAAATCATTGGCGTCGGATATGACATTAAGAAAGTGGATATCTATGAATGTCGTGCGGAGGAATTTCTTCAGGGCTTTGATTTTGGTGAGCACAACGCAACAAATATTGATCTTGAATCCAGTGTGGAAGATATTGAATCACGCATAAAAGATGCGGAGTCACTGGAACCAAATACGAAGGAAGAAAAGAAGAAGCCTGAGAAGCCGAAGATTGCACCAGGTGATTTTGTTATTCAGTCAAGAGAGCCAGGTAAACAGAAGAAGCTGGCAAAGGATAAGCCAAAGGGAGAGAAGGCGTCCTTTATCAGCGTTAATGTAAGTAAAATGGACCAGTTAATGGAGCTGATTGGAGAACTTGTTATTTCCGAATCAGTTGTTTTGCAGAATCCTGATCTGAAGGTGCCCGGGCTTAACCTGAACAGTTTTAACAAGGCAGCGGCTCAGTTGTCAAAAATTTCCACAGATCTGCAGAATGTAATTATGTCTATGAGGATGGTTCCTCTGACAAATACATTCCAGAAGATGAACCGTATTGTATTTGACGTCTCGAGAAAACTGGGAAAAGACATTGAATTTGAGATGGTCGGTGAACATACGGAAGTAGATAAGAATATTATTGAACATATTTCAGACCCTTTGATGCATCTTGTCAGAAATGCTGTAGATCATGGAATTGAAACAAATGCGGAGCGTATTGACAGCGGAAAGCCGGATAAAGGTAAGGTTACGTTGTCAGCGAAGACGGAAGCCGGCAAAGTATGGATCAGTGTGGAGGATAACGGTGCGGGTCTTGATCGTGAGAAAATATTGGCAAAAGCTAAGAATCAGGGACTTCTTGATGGCAGTAAGCCGGATGCCGCTTATACCGATAAAGAGGTGTATCAGTTTATAACGCTTCCCGGATTTTCAACGAATGAGAAGGTAACGGAATATTCAGGTCGTGGTGTTGGTATGGATGTAGTGGTTCAGAACCTTCAGGCGATCGGCGGTACGCTTGATATTGAGAGCAGTCCGGGAATGGGCAGTGTTATGAGTCTGAAGATTCCTTTAACACTTGCGATTATTGATGGAATTGTAATGGAAACAGGCGGCTCAGCATTTGTAATGGAAACAGGTGTAATTAAAGAATTCATCCGTGTGAAAGAGGAAATGATGATTCATGAACCGAGCGGTGAGGAATACATTATGATACGTGGTGAGTGTTATCCTGTTTTAAGACTTGGCAAATGGTATGGACTTGAGGAGTATAAGGATTCCGTGGAAGACGGCGTAATGCTTATCCTGGAAGTGGAAGACAAGAAGATCTGTCTTTTCGTAGATAAGCTGATTGGTGAACAGGAGATTGTTGTAAAGCCAATCCCTTCTTATATCAAAAAGGTAAGAGGTCTGTCAGGGTGTACACAGCTTGGTGATGGAAGCATTGCCCTGATACTGGATGCAGGCGGATTATTGGAATAAAAATACGGAAAGGAACGGTGTGTCTATGGATGGAACAAATGATTTGATGAGACAGACGGAAGAAAGTCCCGCTGGCGGACAGGATGCGCAGAAGGGAAAATATATGACCTTTAAGTCAGGGAACGAGTATTTTGGTCTGGAGATTCAATACGTAAATGAAATCATTCAGTTTCAGGCAATTACGGCAATTCCTGAAACGGAGGACTATATTAAAGGCCTGATTAATCTGAGAGGAAAGGTAATTCCTGTTGTGGATGTTCGGCTGCGTTTCAAACAGGAAGCGTTTGAGTATAATGACAGAACATGTATTATTGTCATTAATGTGAAATCAATGATTGTTGGATTGATTGTGGAGAAAATTGCGGAAGTTGTCGAAATTAAGGATGAGAATATTCTGCCTCCGCCTACTATAGGCCGTGTGGATAAGGCTCACCATAATAAATATGTTTATGGTATCGGCAAGGTCGGTAATTCTGTAAAACTGCTTCTTGATCCCGATAAGCTGCTAAATGACGATGATCTGTCAGCGGTTGAGCAGGCCGGCGAGCTGGGGATGGATGAAGAGGATGAATAAAGAGTGAAAGGAGAATAAATAGAAATGAAGAACATAAAGATGAAAACAAAATTGATAATGGGGTTCTGTGTTCCTGTTCTACTGACAATTATTACTGTGCTGACAGGCGTATACATAAATAAGGAAATCCGCAGTAGAATCTCTGAAATGAATGAGGAGGGAGCGCAGGAAGTGAATGAGCATTTTATGGCCATGCCTGACGTTCCTGAAGCCGAAAAGACGGAGATTATGGAGATTATAAATTCAGGCAAGGATCGAAGAATTGCAAGCATGGAACTGGCTATGAAAGTTTCAAGCTGGGTTAGTGTCGGACTTTTGGCAGTATCTGTTCTTCTCACGGTCATAATCGCGTTGAGACTGATTCGCATTATTGTAAGATCCGTAAATCAGCTTTCCGATGCGGCAAAAGAGATTGCACTGGGGCGTGTGAACAATATTAATATGATCAAATACAATAATGATGAGTTTGGAGAGCTGATAGACGAATATACGAAAGTAATTGACAATATTAAATATCAGGCAAGCGTTGCTGAAGAAGTTTCAAATGGCAATTTGACAATTACCGTAAATCCGAGTTCAGCTGAGGATATGCTGGGGAATTCTTTGAAGAAGCTGGTAGAGGATAATTTGAATGCTCTTTCCAATATCAGTGATGCTGGTTCTCAGGTAACAGTAAGTTCTTCTCAGGTGGCAAGTGCAAGCCAGGCGCTGGCGCAGGGTTCAACAGAGCAGGCAAGTGCAATTCAGCAGATTACAGCATCCATTGATGAGATTGCAGAGAAGACAAGGCAGAATGCAGAACAGGCAAATGAAGCTGCCGGCATGGTAGCTACGGCGATCAGCGATGTGAAGCGCGGAAATGAGCAGATGGAAAACATGATGACTGCAATGCAGGATATCAATAAATCATCTGAGAGTATTTCAAAGATTATTAAGACAATTGATGATATCGCATTTCAGACAAATATCCTTGCATTAAATGCGGCAGTTGAGGCAGCAAGGGCTGGTGAGGCAGGAAAAGGCTTTGCAGTTGTAGCAGAAGAAGTCAGAAGCCTTGCAGCGAAGAGTGCGGCAGCAGCGGCAGAAACAGCTGAACTGATTGAAGATTCAATTGAAAGAGTAAATTTGGGTTCCAGAATTGTGGATGATACGGCGAAAGCTATGGAAGAGATTTCATCTGTTGTACAGGATAGCGAGATGATTATTAATGGCATAGCGGAGTCTTCGAATTATCAGGCAACGGCGGTAGCCCAGATTGAGCAGGCTATCAGTCAGGTATCTCAGGTAGTGCAGACTAATTCCGCTACCAGCCAGCAGTGTGCGGCAGCAAGTGAAGAATTGTCAAATCAGGCATCAAGGATGCGTGAGATGCTTTCTATTTACAATTTGGGCAATGGAAGTATTGCAGTTGCATCTAAGGGAGGCGTTCCTTATTCTGCAAGTGCAAATGAGCAAATTATTTCTCTGGGCGATGATTTCGGCAAATATTAATGGAGTGCAACGGTACAGGAACATTTGTTCCTGTACCCTATTTGCACTTTATCATTATTTTCACAGGCAGTATTGCCGTATGATCTTTGGCTAGTTTGAAGAAGAAAGGTTCTCTGTAATGAAAAAGAATCCGAAGAAGTTTTTGGTGACAAGCTTTACTCTTTTGATTATTCTTTGTGTTGTCATATTCATTGTGGTTGCGGCATTGATGAGGCAGAAGAGCAATAACGCAATCGGCGAAATTGGAAGAATTTACATGTCGGAAATTAACCGGCAGCTTCAGGAAAAGTTTACGGCTGCGATAGAGATGCGCAGTTCTCAGTTGGAAGGACTCATTGAGAGAACTCCTCCCGGAAGCGTGGATAGTGAAGATTTATATGAGGAATTGAAATTAAATGCCAGTGTTCGAGGGTTTTCTTATTTAGGCATCTATGCAGAAGACGGTACGCATGATGTTATATATGGGGAGGATACAGCGCCGGTTGATGAAGAGGAGTTTCTGGTTGCAATTCGTGACAGCGGCTGGCTTCATATGAGCAGTGGTTTAAATAAAAATGGTGAAAAAATACTCCTGTTGGTCAGGAATGCTGCCTATACAATGAAAAATGGTAAGACGAGTATTGCATTGGTGGCAGGAGTTCCTATGGATTATGTGACGGAGGTGATGTTCCGAGATGAAAACGGTACTTTAACCTACTCTCACATAGTTCGCAAAAATGGAGATTTTGTGATCAGAAGTATACAGGCTGACAGAGATAATTATTTTGTTCGTCTGGGGTCCATATGGCCGGAAGTGGATAAGGCAGAACTGGAAGACTACATAAAGAATATGAAACAGGCGATGGAAAGTAAAGAGAATTATTCCGTAATGATAAAGGATGGCAATTCTCATAAACATGTGTATTGTTCGTCTCTTCCGGAATCAGAATGGTATTTGATTACAATTATGCCCTATGGAGTAATAGAAGGTATAGTTGGCACATTAGGAAATGCCCATACAATCATTATGCTGATGGCATGTCTGATTATTGTTGGGGTTATTCTTGTTATTTTCTTTCTGTACTATGGTTTATCCAAACAGCAGATGGCAGAAATGGAACGTGCAAAATCGGAGGCAGTGCGGGCGAATATGGCAAAGAGTGAGTTTTTATCTAATATGAGCCATGATATACGAACGCCTATGAATGGTATTGTTGGAATGACTGCGATTGCAATGACGAATATAAATGATTCGGAAAGAGTTCAGGATTGTTTAAAAAAGATTACGCTTTCAAGCAAGCATTTATTGGGACTGATTAATGACATACTGGATATGTCGAAGATTGAAAGCGGAAAGCTGACTTTGAATATGGATTTGCTATCGCTGCGTGAGACAATGGAGAGCATTGTCAATATCATTCAACCGCAGATTAAGGCAAAGCGCCAGCATTTTGATATTTTTATCCAACAGATTGAGACGGAAGAGATTTATTGTGATGGCGTGCGCTTGAATCAGATACTGATTAACCTATTGTCGAATGCAATTAAATTTACTCCGGAATCCGGCAGAATCAGTGTTTATCTCTCACAGGAGCCGTCTCCGCTGGGTGTGAATTATGTCAGATGTCATTTTCGGGTAAAAGACAGTGGAATTGGTATGTCGCCTGAATTCCAGAAAGTGATTTTTGATACGTTTACGAGAGAAACGGATCAGGTAAATAAGATTGAGGGTACGGGACTTGGCATGGCGATTACAAAGTGTATTGTGGAAGCTATGGACGGTACGATTGATCTGACAAGCAGGCAGGGACATGGAAGTGAATTCCACATCACGCTTGATTTGGAAAAGGCGGATTTACGGGAACAAGATATGATTCTTCCACCGTGGAATATTCTGGTGGTAGACAATAACAGGGATTTATGTGTCAGCGCGGTTGGTGCTTTAAAAGAGATTGGCATTGATGCAGATTATTCCTTGAGCGGGAAATCAGCAATTCAGATGGTTGAAAGGCAGCATGAGAAACGAAATGATTATCAACTGGTTTTGATTGACTGGAGAATGCCGGAGATGGACGGACTCGAATTAACCAGAAGGCTGAGAAAGAAGCTGGGTGAACATGTTCCGATCTTAATTATTTCTGCGTATGACTGGAGCGATATTGAAGATGAGGCATTGGAGGCAGGCGCACATGGTTTTATCTCAAAGCCGTTGTTTAAATCAAATCTGTATCTCGGATTAAGCCGTTATATGGGAGGAGATCAGGAGAAAGAGGAAAAGAAAGCAAGTGCGCTTCCTGATTTTACAGGCAAACATATTCTTTTGGCTGAAGATAATGAATTAAACTGGGAAATTGCAAATGAAATTTTAACAAGCGCCGGATTCAAGGTAGACTGGGCGGAAAATGGACAGGTTTGTGTTGAGAAATTTAAAGAATCTGAACCGGGAACGTATGATGTCGTTTTGATGGATATCCGTATGCCGGTAATGAATGGCTACGATGCTGCAAAATCAATTCGTGCTATGGAGAGATCAGATGCGGGACTTCCGATTATTGCGATGACTGCAGATGCCTTTTCGGATGACGTTCAGCGCGCATTGGAGTGTGGCATGAATGTTCATATTGCAAAGCCGATTGATATTAACAGGCTGATGCAGGAACTGAATAAATATTTATCATAATCTCTTTACAAATAGGCCTGTGAATAAAGAGTTTTACCAGACTATCACATGAAATGTGATAGTCTGGTATTTTTTATATAGTTATGAAAGATTTGGACAGCCGTGTCCTGATTACTTATAAAGAATCAGTGTTTTTTGGTCGATATAATACACAGAGTGGATATATCAGGAATTTATCGTTTATTGTGGCAGGGAAGATTTGTGCTACGCACAAAGTCTCCGGGCTTTGGAAAGGAGTATGGTTATAAATATGAAGATTGAAAGAGATAAGTCCATAATGTTAACACAGGCTGTTGAGAAACAGATGGAAAAGAAAAATGGAAAAAATACAGGACATGAGAAAGCGAAAGGGAATTCTTTTTTTGCCGGCAGCATGAATCTGCCATGGGATCGTATTGAGGAGAAGCGTAAACAGGCGCAGGGCCAGGCAATGAAAGTGATTACGGATGCGATGGTGAAAGATCAGAAGATGGATGAAACTATGGATGAGCATAGAAGTCTGATTCATGCATTGGAAGATGAGATATCCCAGTCCCTGGATGAAATAGATGCAATTTCAGCTTCGCAGGAACAGTTAAAGCAGGAGTATGGTATTACAGATGACAGCAGGGAGCAACAGGATCTTGAACTTCTTGTGAAGCGGAAAGAGTCAATGCAACCCGGTTCGTCCGTAGAACTTACGGATGAAGAGAAGTCGCGTTTAAAGGAGATTGATGAAAGAGGGCTTACGGATTATCAGACCCGTGTTCTGAAACTGGAGGATGACAAGGGGATTTATCAGAGTAAGATTGAGAAAAACAGGGCGCAGATTGCCGGTGAAAATTCAGTTATCCGAGGTATGAAGATGGAACGGCTTAAAATGAAACGTCAGCCGATGCAGACAGCAAAAGAAGAGGCGGATGAGATTCTGGAAGCGGCGAGTAAAGAAATTCTAGGAATGATGTTTGAAGAAGGAAAAGAACATATTGATGAGGAAGCGGAAAAGGTAAAAGAAGAAGCAGAGAAAATCAAAGAGGAGAAAGAAGAAGAGGAAGAGCGAATCGAGGAAGTCAAGGAGAAAATCGAAGAGATTCAGGAGCAGATGGGAAGTGATACACAGCCTTCTGCCGCGGTGCAGGATAGCGGATCCGATATTCTCACAGATCAGATGCTTGAGATTTCACACGGAGATACGGAAGTCCAGAAAGAGCTCGAGGATATTGTGAATAAAATGAACTTGATTGCAGAGGATTTAAAAGGTGCAGCCGTAGATACGGGAGCCTGATTTTAATTCCGCATAATCGGATGCGAGAGTGTGCGGACAGCAGAGAGGATGGAGTGTAAAATGAAAATAGCAGAAAGCCCGGTCTATCAGGGGACAATGGAAAGAGCGCTGAAAGACCGGGGAAAAAGAGAATTTTTTGAACAGTATCTTTCCGAAAAAAAGTCGGATGTCGAGAAGACACAGGAAGAATCGCCTTCTGATGAGAAAAAAAGCCCGGTTATGGAGTATTATGGTTTTGTCATGGACCGTATTAAGAACGGAGATCCGAAATACCAGATCGGCGGTCAGGCTATGTCGGTAAAAGAGTGGGACCGCCTGGTTGAAAAGATTGACAAATGCATTGACGAGATCAGAGAGGATCAGGAAGAGCGTCAGGAGAAGCTTCAGGAAAAGAAGGAGCAGGAAGATAGAAAAGAAGAACAGTGAGTGCGCTGTTCTTCTTTTACTGTTATTTTGTTGTGTAATTTAATTTCACAGTTATAGTTGCTGTTTTATTGCGTGAGGAAGTATTAAATGTTCCGCCATAACTGTACTCTTCAGAAGCGGAGTTCTGTGCTGTGATCTGGAATACGCCGAGATTCGCGCTTGTAAGGCTGCCGATGCTGCTATTTGTGCCGGCAGCGATGAGATCAATGCGGTCTTTGGCATTTTTGGTAGCGTCTTCGATGAGCTGAAGCTTCAGTTCATCCAGTTTCGTATAATAGTATTCCGGTGAATCGGAGGTAAATTCAACGCCGGATTCAATCAGACCGGTAATATCTCTTGAAATCTTTTCCACTTTATCTACATCGCTCGAAGTGATACAGACATTCTGGAATAAGTCATACCCTGAGAGTTCATCTCCTGCATAGTTTCCTTCATTATTATAGATGGAATTATAGTGTTTACTGATATTAACAGAGCTAAATACGATTTCATCATCGCTGATTCCATTTTCAGTCAGATAGTTCTTTACCATCTCAGCATCGTGTTTAATTGTGCTGTAAGCGGCATCCGTTGTTACACCGAAGGCGGAGAAACTGCCGCGCCACACGATCAGATCAGACTCAAAATCGCAGCTCGCCGAGCCTGTGGCCGTAATTCCTGCATTGGCGCCGGAACGTTTATAGGTAAAAAATCCCTGTGTGAAAATAAAAGTACACGCGATCAGGCTGATTCCGGCAATCAGTACGGCGACAACGATCCATATGCCTGAGGTACGTGGTTGTTTTTTGATTTTATTGGGTTCCTGTTCCATAAAAGTGCCTCCTTATGTTTTTAGATTTTGTTCATGACAGTTTTCGGGGCAGATGTAACGGTTCTGTTACTTGAATGACTGACCGTTTATTTTGTGCCAAAAATTCTGTCGCCGGCATCCCCAAGACCCGGTACAATATATCCATGTTCATTTAAGCCTTCATCAAGAGCGCCCACATAAAGATTAACGTCAGGATGTTCTTTCTGCATCCGTGTAAGTCCTTCTGGCGCGGCAAGAATGCACATAAAGTGGATTTTTTCGCACCCTTTTTCTTTCAGCATTCGTATCGCAGCAACAGCGGAACCGCCTGTGGCAAGCATCGGGTCAACTACAAAGATCTCCCTCTGTGCACAGTCTGCCGGGAGTTTGCAGTAATATTCTACGGGTTCCAGTGTTTCCGGGTCGCGGTAGAGTCCGATATGTCCGACTTTTGCAGTGGGAATCAATTCCAGTATCCCATCTACCATACCGATTCCGGCACGCAAAATGGGAACTACTGCAAGTTTTTTACCTTTCAGCTCTTTTACGGTGGTGTTACAGATCGGAGTTGTGATTTCCACATCCGCAAGAGGAAGATTTCTTGTAGCTTCATAGCAAATCAACATTGAAATTTCGCTGATTGTCTGTCGGAAATCACGCGTACCTGTCTCAACTCGTCTGATATATCCAATCTTGTGTTGTATCAGGGGATGCTTCATGATAACTGTTTCAGCCATAGTTATAACCTGCCTTTCGTGTTGTATTTTAAAGTTCTGTTGTGAATTCGAGAACGGAAAATAGATCTCAATTTAAATGTACTTTGCATATTATTATATCGTAAAAAGCGTTTGGTGTATACAGTTTCGTTAAAAACGTGCTATGATAATCAGAAGGAGGTTTATGAAATGAAACATGTAAGAAATCAAAAGATAAGAATTGTAGTAACAGGAATGATACTGTTGTTTGCTGTATTGGGCCTGCAAGGATGTCAGAGTCCTGAATCGAAAGTAACAGCAGGGAGCGAAGGGCAGGAGATTGTGCAAATGGAAGCGGAGGAATCAGAATCATCAGCAGAGGTTCCGCAGATTGTTGTCGGAGAACCGGAAAGCATGAAGCAGGATTATGAGCATCAGGTCGAATTCCGTCTGGATGATGTAATTCAAAGCTCCGGGCAGGAAGAGAAGGGAGAACAGTTGACTCCAGAGAAGAAGGAGATACCAGAGGGGTTTGAGCTGAAATTCGCTTCGGAAGACTGGGGACTTTCATTCGGAGAGCCAGGTGCGCAGTCGGTTGGAAACGCTTCAGCTGAAGATCTGGCATGGTATGATGCCTACTACATAGGGAGTGACAGTGAGAAAATTATGTATATAACTTTTGACTGTGGCTATGAGAATGGCAATACGGCGCCGATTCTTGACGCACTTAAGAAGCATAATGTGAAAGCAACTTTTTTTGTGGTCGGTCATTTTTTAGAAACAGCGCCTGATATGGTGAAACGTATGGTTGAGGAAGGCCATTCGGTTGGAAATCATACATATCATCATCCGGATATGACAACCATCTCGGAATTGCCTGCTTTTCAGAAGGAAGTCGATGATGTGGCAAATTTATTCCATGAGATTACCGGAACGGAGCTCGCGCCGTATTATCGTCCGCCGCAGGGAAAGTGCAATGCGGCGAATGTAAAGATGGCATATGAGCTTGGCTATTGTACGATTTTCTGGAGTCTTGCTTATGTCGACTGGAATCAGGATGCACAGCCAAGTCATGAAGAGGCATTTGACAAACTGACCAGCCGCGCTCACCCCGGGGCGGTTGTTCTTTTACATAATACTTCGCAGACGAACGGGGAGATTCTTGATGAATTGCTGACAAAGTGGGAAGGGATGGGATACAGTTTCCGTACATTGTCAGAATTGACAGGAAAATAGTCAGATAGATTCAAACCGCAGGTTGACAGATTGAATTTTTTCGTATATCATGTCAGTGATTTTTACTGATATGAAGTACTCTTACAGTAGAAAACGGAGTCAAAACGGTGATGCCGTAACGTGGCAGAAAGGACAGGACGAATGAGTAAATATAGTGGAACTAAGACAGAACAGAATTTGAAAGATGCATTTGCAGGAGAATCTCAGGCAAGAAATAAATACACATATTTTGCATCTGTAGCGAAAAAAGAGGGGTACGAGCAGATTTCATCACTGTTCCAGAAGACAGCGGATAATGAAAAAGAACATGCGAAAATGTGGTTTAAGGAACTTGGCGGAGTTGGCAGTACGGTGGAGAATTTAAAGCAGGCGGCAGAAGGTGAGAATTTTGAGTGGACAGATATGTATGACCGCTTTGCAAAGGAAGCGGAAGAGGAAGGTTTTTCTGAGCTTGCCGTAAAATTCCGAAGCGTTGCACAGATTGAGAAAGCACATGAGGAGCGCTATTTGAAGCTTTTGGATAATATAGAAATGCAGAAAGTCTTTGAAAAGGCGGAAGAGACCATGTGGGAATGCAGAAATTGCGGGCATCTCGTAGTCGGAAAGAAAGCTCCGCTTGTTTGTCCGGTATGTGCGCATCCGCAAAGTTATTTTGAAGTTCGAAATGAGAATTATTAATAACTGATTTGTAATAGAGGCATCTGCCGCAGACTTGATATGTCTATTGCGTCAGGTGCTTTTCTTTTCAATTTGCAAAATTCGAAAAGGTAAAAAAATTTAACATGCAAAAAAGGCGATTTTTGTCTCATTTTTAGAGAACAGAAGTTGCCTTTTTTTATAGAAAACGTTATAATTGTTTAAAATTGTTTTATTTCGGCGTTGAATGGCGAAATAAGGAATAAAAAGTAAATTATGAAAATTAACGGAAAATAATAGATTTATGAAAAAAATCTGTTCGTAGCGGATGGTTTGTGGTACAATAGAACAGTCAGTGTGGAAAGGGTATGTGCAATATGGCAACAAACAGGCAGGAAAGGGTATCCCGGCTGAAAAGGATGATTATCCTTATAATACTCGTTATGATTCTGCTTCCTACGTTTCTTTGCGTTTATCTTGTAATAAAGATGAATCGTCTGGAACAAGAGATTCAAAAGATATATCAGACAAAAATTGAGGTTATAGAGAGTAAGAAGAAGATTGTTTCCAGAGAGCCTGAACGAAAAAGTGAAAAAGTCGAAAGTGTGAAATTTGAGACAGTTCCGGTAAAAGAAGAGCCAAAGCTTGCATTGAAAGCAGAGGAGGAAACGGACGACAGGAAGAAAGTATACCTGACCTTTGATGATGGGCCAAGTTGTTATACGGAAGAAATTCTTGACATTTTAGATCAGTATGGCGTAAAGGCAACTTTTTTTGTTGTTGGAAAAGAAGAGAGAAATATACGGCCATTATATGCTGAAATTGCAGCCAGAGGACACACATTGGGAATGCATTCATATTCACACCGGTATTCAGAAATTTATGAATCCGTGGAGAGTTTTGAGGAAGATCTTCATAAAATATCGGATTTAATTTATGAGGAGACAGGCGAATCGCCTTTGTACTATCGTTTTCCGGGTGGGAGCAGTAATCAGGTAAGCCGTCTGGATATGCAGGAATACATAACATGTCTCGAGAAGGAGAAAATTACATATTTTGACTGGAATGTGGAGGCCAGTGATGCCGGGGGAAGCATTTTAAGCGCAAAACAGATATTGGATAATGTGAAGAAAGACAGTAACCGTTATGATACGTCAATTGTTTTGCTTCATGATACAGGTCAAAAGAGGACGACAGTAGAGGCTTTACCGGAAATTATTGAATATTATCAGGATCTGGGTGTAGCGCTTACATCCATTGATCAAAATACGGAATTAATACAACATAGATGAGCTATGAAAGAATAGCATAAAAGAGAAATATTGGCTCGCTTTAAAGCGGGTTTGTAGATACATGGAGGTTAGTAATGAGTTTTTTCAAAGATTTTAGGGAGGATTTGTCTCAGGCGGTAAGTGAATTGATGCGGGAGGATATTTCCAAAGCAGAGAGAAATGCGGATGCCGTGAAGGGAATGTCCGGTAATAGAAGATTCGGAAATGACTTTATGAATGATAGTAAACCGCAAATGGTAGATACGATTACGGACGATGAGCCACAAATGGTAGATACCATTACGTATGACGATGAACCGGAAATGGTGGATACGATTACGTATGATGGTGAACCGGAGATGGTGGATACCATTACGTATGAGGATGATGAAATGGGGTTCTTGTCTGAAAGAGCGGGCGCTTTCACAAAGGAGAATCTGGCAAGTATGCTGGAACAGCTTGATGATGTTCCTTTTGAGTCATCCGATGGAAATGTTAAAGAATCGTGGGAAGAGAAAGAAGATGAACTCCCGGTACAGGAAGAAGCTGTTTTGGAAGAGCCGGATTCGGAAAATCAGATGGCAGAAGAAATTGTAACGGAAGAGCCAGTGATGGAAGAAACGATAGAGAAGAAGCAGGAAAAAAATCAGGATGAGCTGTCTTTGGAAGAATCCGTTGCAAAGATGCTTGGAGCGCTTCATATGCAGGCGCCTGATACGCATGAAGGGGAGGAAGAGACTCAGAACGAATCGGATATAAAGGAAGTTGCATTAGGAGAAAAGGAATTGGACGAGGAAGACTGGGAAGGGGAAATCCCGGAAGTTTCGGAAGCGGAAACATTAGAAGAAGCCTCGGAAGCAGAAATAATGGAAGAAGTTTTGGAAGCGGAGACACCTGAAAGTCTGGATATAGAAGAATTCGAAGAGGAAGCCCCGGAAGTTTCGGAAGCGGAAACACTGGAAGAAGAAGCTTCACAAGTAGAAACGATGGAAGAAGATTTGAAAGCAGAGATGCCTGAAAGTCTGGATATAGAAGAGTTCGAAGAAGCATTGGAAGAACCGGATGAGGAAGAGTTGGAAGAGGAAGTCCAGGAAGCTTCGGAAGCGGAAACACTGGAAGAAGAAGCTTCAGAAGTAGAAACGATAGAAGAAGTTTTAGAAGCAGAAATGCCTGAAAGTCTGGACATAGAAGAATTTGAAGAGGAAGCACTGGAAGAGTTGGAAGAGGAAGTCCAGGAAGCTTCGGAAGCGGAAACACTGGAAGAAGAAACTTCAGAAGTAGAAACGATAGAAGAAGATTTGGAAGCAGAAACGCCTGAAAGTCTGGATATAGAAGAATTCGAAGAGGAAGCATTGGAAGAGCCGGATGAGGAAGGCCAGGAAGAGGAAAATCCGGAAGCTTCCGATGTGGAAACTTTGGAAGAAGAGTTCCAGGAAGAGATGTCAGGAAGCCTGAACATAGAAGAGTCCAACGAAGAAGCAGTAGAAGAAATATTGGAAGGGTTCCAAGAAGAAGATACGGAAAAAGAGGTCTCGGAACAAACGGGTGAAGTGAGTACAGAAGAGGAAATCCCGCAGGAAACGAGTGAAGAAACTTTGGAGGTAGAAATGACAGAAGAGCCGGCTGCAGAGCTGCCGAAAGAAACTGGCCAGGAAGAAATCGAGTCAGAAGAGTTGACGCCGGAAGAATCAACTGATAAGATACCGGAAGAAGAGTTACTGATGGAGTCAGAGGTAATTGAGCCGGCTGTAGAGTTGCCAGAGGTGAAGATTTCAGAGGAACTCAGGTTGGAAGAGTTGGCAGCGGGAATTTTGCCAAGAAATGAAAACCGGCAGAAAATGAGTCCGGGGGGACCGGATTCTATAATAATGGAAAGAAATCAGGAGGAAAACATGAGACAGGAAGAAATGAACGAAGAGACAATGGAAGGGGCAGTTGAAATGGAGAATGAAATGACAACAGAAACAGCAGTAGAAGAAAAGAATGAAGTAACAACAGATGAGGCATCCGGGCTTGGAGATGGTCCTGCAACAGATGAGAACGGTGTCATTACAGAAGGCATGACAATTCATGGTGATATCAGCTCTATGGGTTCAATGGAGGTGCTGGGAAAAATCGTTGGTAATATTGAGCTGAGAGGCAAGCTGAATATTTCCGGTACGATTAACGGTAATTCAAAAGCAGCTGAGATTTTTGCAGATTCTGCTAAGATAACGGGCGAAATTGTCAGCGATGGCAGTGTAAAGGTAGGGCAGAGTTCTATTATTGTAGGTAATATTACAGCACAGTCAGCTGTTATTGCAGGCGCAGTGAAAGGTGATATTGATGTACATGGTCCTGTTATCCTTGATACTTCTGCAATCGTAATGGGTGATATCAAATCAAAATCCGTTCAGATTAATAATGGCGCCGTAATCGAAGGCCGTTGTTCACAGTGCTATGCAGATGTCAGCCCGATTTCGTTCTTTAATGATTTGAAATGACAGAACAGACGGCCGGCAGAGGCGGAATGGAGATTTTGCTATGAAAAGAATACTTCTGAAATTGAGCGGTGAAGCTCTTGCAGGTGAAAAAAAGACAGGATTTGATGAGGAAACCGTGCGCGGCGTGGCGTTGCAGGTAAAAACGCTTGTGGACAGTGGGACAGAAGTTGGAATTGTCATTGGCGGAGGGAATTTCTGGCGCGGACGTTCCAGTGAAAATATTGACAGGACGAAGGCAGATCAGATCGGTATGCTTGCAACAGTGATGAACTGCATATATGTGTCGGAGATTTTTCGTTCGGTTGGGATGATGACAAATATATTGACTCCGTTTGAATGCGGCTCTTTCACGAAATTGTTCTCAAAGGACCGTGCGAATAAGTATTTTGCGAAGGGAATGGTAGTTTTCTTTGCCGGCGGGACAGGACATCCCTATTTTTCAACGGATACGGGTGTGCTTCTTCGCGCAGTCGAAGTGGATGCGGATGCTATTTTCCTTGCCAAAGCGGTGGATGGAGTTTATGATGATGACCCGAAGAAAAATCCGGCTGCAAAGAAGTATGATGAGGTCAGCATTGAAGAAGTCATAGAGAAGAAACTGCAGGTAGTGGATATGACAGCTTCTATTCTTGCAATGGAAAACAAAATGCCGATGTATGTGTTTGGACTGAATGAAGAAAACAGTATTGTAAATTCGGTAAACGGAACATTTACCGGCACAAAAGTAATCGTATAAAAACAAAGTCGTTGAATGACGGAGATGAAACTTATGAATATTTTCTATGATGGAGGGAGATAATGGACGAGAGAATCAAACCTTTTGAGACCAAGATGCAGAAGTCATATGATAATCTGGCTGCAGAATATGCTTCCATACGTGCGGGCCGTGCAAATCCGCATATTCTGGATAAGCTGAAAGTAGATTATTACGGAACACCGACTCCGATTCAGCAGGTTGGAAATATTTCTGTACCGGAAGCGAGAGTCATCGTGATTCAGCCCTGGGAAAAATCACTGTTAAAGCCCATTGAGAAGGCGATTCAGGTATCCGATATTGGGATTAACCCGTCAAATGACGGTTCATGTATCCGCCTTGTCTTTCCGGAACTGACGGAGGAGCGCAGAAAAGATCTCGTAAAAGATGTTAAGAAAAAAGGCGAAGGTTGTAAAGTTGCAATCCGAAATATCCGCAGGGATGGAAACGATGCATTTAAGAAACTTGCGAAAGAAGATGTTTCTGAAGATGCGATTAAAGAGCTTGAGAGTGAGCTTCAGAAAGTAACAGATAAATATATTAAGAATGTAGACGGACTGGTGGATGAAAAATCAAAAGAAATTCTTACCGTATAGTCTTATGAGGGACATGGTATTTTCTACATGTCCCTTTTTGTCATATAGGAAAGAAGAAAGGACTGAAAGGAAATGGATATTCCAAATCACGTGGCCATCATTCTTGACGGAAATGGTCGGTGGGCGAAGGCAAAAGGAATGCCCAGAAATTACGGACATACGGCAGGCAGTAAGAATGTTGAGGTAATATGCGAGGAAGCATATAAGATGGGAATACAATACCTTACGATTTATGCTTTTTCGACTGAGAACTGGAGCAGGCCTGATGATGAAGTGGCTGCCCTTATGAAGCTTTTACGCAACTATATGAAGACATGTCTGAAAACAGCGGAAAAGAATCGTATGTGCGTAAGGATTATAGGAGATAAGTCAGGGCTTGCCGATGACCTTCAGCAAAGTATTGCAAAGCTTGAGGAAGCGACAAAGAATAATGACGGACTGCATTTTCAGGTTGCATTGAATTATGGAAGCCATGATGAGATTCTGCGCGCGGTGAACCGTATCATTGAAGACAGGGAAGCAGGGAAGCTTCCAGAGGCTCCTGTGACGGAAGAAATTATGGAAGACTATCTGGATACGAAAGGAATACCGGCTCCCGATCTGCTAATCAGGACAAGCGGTGAACAGAGATTGTCAAATTTTCTTTGCTGGCAGCTTGCATATTCTGAATTCTATTTTTGTGATATACATTGGCCGGATTTTACAAAAGAAGAATTGCAGAAGGCAGTTGATGCGTATAATAAAAGAGACCGGCGTTTTGGTGGAGTGAAATAGGCATGTTTAAAGCAAGGTTAATTAGTGGTATTGTTCTTGTAGTGGTTCTGGCAGCGGCGCTGATTATGGGAGATCTGGTTTTGTGGGCATTGCTTTTGTTCATCTCTCTTGTGGGGCTGCAGGAATTCTATCACGCGGTCAGAAAGAAAGATGAAGAGAGCGGCACGAGCCGTATGACGGAAGCTGTAGGGTATGCAGGATGCATATGTTATTATCTGATCATGATTATGCAGTCGAGGGAGCAATATCTTTTTCTGACATTGATTATGATTCTGACTGTGATGATGTTTGTGTACGTGTTTTCATATCCGGCAATTGATTCTACGCAGCTGATGACATCTTATTTTGGAGTCATTTATGTGCCGGTAATGTTATCCTTTATTTATTTAACACGCAGGTATACGGACGGTATATTTTTAGTATGGCTTATCTTTATCAGCTCCTGGGTCTGTGATACATGTGCGTATTGCGTTGGGATGCTGATTGGAAAACACAAACTCGCGCCAAAACTTTCACCTAAGAAATCAGTGGAAGGTGCAATCGGCGGAGTGGCAGGGTCAGCGCTGGCAGGCGCTTTGTATGGTTATGTTTTAACAATAACTGCAGGGCAGGCGTCTCCTGAGATCTGGAGTTTTGCAATTATAGGAGGAATCGGTGCGATTATTTCGCAAATCGGAGACCTGACTGCCTCTGCAATTAAGAGAAATCATAACATTAAAGATTATGGAAAACTGATTCCGGGTCACGGTGGTATACTGGACCGTTTTGACAGTGTGATTGTGACTGCTCCAATGATCTATATTCTTGCGGTATTGTTTCTTTCGATATAGTCAGTCGTGTGAGAAAGGCTTCAGAAGATGTCCTGCATAGCGTGGGACGCGGTGTAAATTACGGAAAGGCATGGATAATAAGGTGAAAAAGATAGCTGTTTTGGGTTCAACTGGTTCGATCGGTACGCAGACGCTTGAGATTGTACGTGATAATTCAAAAAGCCTCTGTGTGGTATCGCTTGCGGCAGCTTCCAATGTACAGAAAATGGAAGAGCAGATTCGGGAGTTTCGGCCGAAAAAGGTGGCGATGTATTCGCAGGAAGCGGCAAAGGAGCTGAAAGAACGTGTAAAAGACATAGATGTGGAGATTCTTTCGGGGATGGATGGCCTGATTGAAATATCTACGGTTCCGGAAGCGGAGATATTGGTAACTGCAATTGTCGGAATGATTGGGATACGTCCCACAATCGCGGCAATTGAGAAGGGAAAAGATATTGCGCTTGCGAATAAGGAGACGCTTGTGACGGCGGGCCATATTATTATGCCTCTTGCTGCAGAAAAAGGAGTGTCCATTCTTCCGGTGGATAGTGAACACAGTGCAATCTTTCAGTCTATGAATGGAGAGAAAAGGGAGCAGGTAAGCAAAATACTGCTGACAGCTTCCGGCGGACCTTTCCGTGGCAGGACGAGAGAGGAACTGGCGAAGATGAGCGTTGCGGATGCGCTTCGTCATCCGAACTGGTCTATGGGGCAGAAGGTAACGATTGATTCTGCAAGCCTGATAAATAAAGGGCTTGAGGTTATGGAAGCGAAATGGCTGTTTCATGTGGAGCTTTCGCAGATTCAGGTTGTTGTACATCCACAGAGCATTGTACACTCAATGGTGGAGTATGAAGACGGCGCTGTCATTGCGCAGCTTGGGCTGCCGGATATGCGTCTGCCAATACAGTATGCCCTGTTTTATCCGGACAGAATTTATCTGAAAGGGGAACGGCTTGACTTTTTCAAGTTAAGAGAACTTACATTTGAGGAACCGGATACGGATACATTTCAGGGGCTTCGTCTGGCATATAGGGCGGCAGAAACAGGCGGTACGCTTCCGACTGTGTTCAATGCAGCGAATGAAATGGCCGTGAAACTGCTTCTTGCCGGAAAAATTCAGTTTCTTGAGATACCAGAGATTATAGAATCAGCAATGAACGAACATAAGCTGGTGGAAAATCCGAGTCTTTCGGAGGTTCTCGAAGCGGAAAAAGCGGCGTATGAATATATTGAGAGCAGGTGGTTTTGATTGAAGATTGTTTTATTTCTTGTGATATTTACAATAATTATTCTTGTACATGAGGCAGGGCATTTCCTTCTTGGCAGGAAAAGCGGAATCGGCGTCGTGGAATTCAGCATGGGGCTTGGCCCGACGATTTGCGGTTTTACCCGTAATGGGACGAAATACTCTCTGAAGCTTCTCCCGTTTGGAGGCGCGTGTATGTTTGAAGGAGAGGATGGAATCTCGGATTCCCCAACAGCGTTTCCAAATGCGAGCGTGTGGGGAAGAATTGCCACCGTAGCGGCAGGACCGGTGTTTAATTTTATTCTGGCTTTTTTCCTTTCTCTTTTTGTGATCGGAAGCATAGGTTATGACGCTCCTGTCATTGCAGATGTAATTGCCGGCTATCCGGCAGAGGAGGCAGGAATCCAGGCAGGAGATAGAATTGTCAGAATTGGAAATTCAAAGATCGATGTATACCGTGAAATCAGCATGTATACGCAGTTTCATTCTGGAGACAGGTCTGTGAAAGTCGTTTATGAAAGAGACGGAGAACGATATACGACAATGTTGACCCCTAAATTTGATGCCGAGGAAGGAAAATATCTTTTTGGTTTTCGGGGGTCGCTGGGGAGACAGAAAGGGAATCCCCTTATGACCATCAAATACAGCCTGATTGAAGTTAAGTATTGGATTAAGATCACATTTGAGAGTCTGGGGCTTTTGTTTACCGGGCAGGTGTCGAAAGATGATATTTCCGGTCCTGTTGGCATAGCGAAGGCTGTAGGTGATGTCTATGAGGAATCCAAGAGTGACGGTTTATATTATGTATGGCTGAATATGATGAATATAGCAATTTTGCTGACAGCGAATCTGGGTGTTATGAACCTGCTTCCGCTTCCGGCGCTTGACGGCGGCCGTCTGGTCTTTCTGATCATTGAAGCAGTCCGGGGGAAACGCGTGAATCCAGACAAGGAGGCAATGGTGCATTTTGCAGGTCTTGTTGTACTGATGGCGCTGATGGTATTTATTATGTTTAATGATATTTCGAAATTTTTCCGTTAATGGAGAACGGAAGAGGAATCCGGCGTGCGTTGCGCCGGATTTTTTACTTGACATTTTCTCATTTTGTGTTACTATGCTTACATAGATGATTCTTATGGACAGCGTTCGCTGTTCCTTTTCCAAAGTTTAATAAGCAAATATTTAGATCAAAAGAAGGTGGGCAGATGCGGCCCGAAGAGCATTTTCTTGGGGAGAAATACATCTTAAAGCACAAGATTGGCCAGGGTGGTATGGGAAAGGTCTATCTTGCGATAGACAGAAAACTGCATAAAAAATGGGCAGTTAAGGAAATTGACGATACAGGCAAAGCGGTAGAGGCGGAGCTAATGGTTTTGAAAAAAGCGGATCACAGGAATCTGCCAAGAATTGTGGATGTTCTGCGAAAAGGAAATAAAATTTATATTGTGATGGATTATATTGAGGGTGAGTCTCTGAAGGACAGGATTGCGAGAACGGGAGGACTTACACTTAATGAAGTCATTCGATGCGGCCATGAACTTGCGGATGTTCTTCATTACCTGCATCATTTCGAACCACCCATTATTTATCGTGATATGAAACCGTCAAATATCATTCTCCGAAGGGATGGCAGTGTCGTGCTTGTCGATTTCGGTACGGCAAAACCGTATGATGGAAATTGTGAGGATACGACCTCTCTTGGAACCAGGGATTTTGCATCGCCGGAGCAGTTTGAAGGAAGAAGTGATATCAGAAGCGATATTTATGCGTTAGGCAGGACACTGGCCGAATGTATGCCGGAGAACGATTCGGGAGTAAGAATCCGAAGCGGCAGAGAAACAGCGTTTCTGAAAATTCTTAAGCGGTGTACAAAGAAAAATCCGGCGAAACGTTATCAGACCGCTTTTGCATTGCGCAAAGACCTGGAAAAACTCAGGAGACGAAAGGAAGGGGGAAGTAAAACCGGTATTCTGGCAGGATTGGCCATACTTTTTGCAATGGCGGCTATAAACTCTGGAAACGATCGGCAAAAGAGAGAACAGAAACTTGAGAAAAGACAGGATGGTATGCTGGAAGAGGAAACTTTTGAGACGAAAGAAAGCGGTTTTGATTACAGGGAACAGATAGAGGAAATTTTAAGTCAGGAAAACATTTCATGGGAAATCTTATCGTCAATTCTTGCACAATTCAGTGAAAGTAACCAAAAACTTACAGACAGGAAGAAAAGAATACAAAATGCTGTTTTTATAGCGCAGATTTATGTATCGTATGAGAATCATTTGGAAGAGGCTTTGATAAAAGCGGCAGTCGTTCTGAGACAGGAAGAGGCCGTATGGAATCGGGAGGAAGATGCAACTTATATGGAAGACAGACAGGAGAGCCTGTTAATGCTGTCAACAATCTTTCGGATGCTTGGAAAGAGAGAGATACAAAACAGGGAACTTTATTACAGGACGTCAATTGATTACACACAGGAATTTCTGAATATGGATCATGTAAGGGAGGAAAAGACTCTTTACGGCAGAAAAGTAGCGGATATGGCATCCATGCTTGAGGAGATTGGAGATCTTGAGGAAGCACGGAGATACTATATGAAATGGGAACGCGATTATCCCGGAGAAAGCGCGGAAATCTATCTCTCCCATATGAGAAATCTGATGGATTCAGGCGCTGAGAGAGACGAGATGGAACGGTTGATGAAGGAAGCAAAAACAGTAGAAGGGATGGCAGAAAATGAACAATTTAAGAGAATGGAAAAGAAGTTTGAAGCTGTTTATGACGGTGATAGGAGGAGTGATACTTCTTATATGTACAACGGTAACGGTACTGGCGGAGGAGAATTCGGTGGTGGTGAAGAATCGCAGGGGAGATCTGCTGCTTCGCAAGAATAAAACAGTAGTGGAATGCAATGATACCGTATTTTTTCACTTGAATGCGTCGGGTTTGATGGAAAACGAAATGTATGTATCGATGATCAGCTTTGATGGAGGCGATACATATGGGGCAATTGCGGAAGTAGAAGATTTTTTATTCGCAGTGACGCCACAAAAAGAGAATGATATTGTAGTGCGGTTTTACATTTATAGAACGGATTCCGAGGAAATCTGCAATCCTTCGGATGGCGAGCAACTTTATACGATAAGATATGCATCTTCAAAGGCTGATTCGATACTTGTTGAATTGGCTCAGACACCTGTGAAAACGGCGGATGGCGTGGAATATTTTTCGGGAAGCAATCCGGTTCTTAAGATTCATCCGTCTGATGCAGGGACTATATATGCATCGGTAGACGATGGGAAAGAGGTGAAAGAATATGCGATAGCAGACAACATGCTTTCAATGAAGCTTCAGGAGGGGGTGTATAAATTGGATGTTTATACATGGTCCGAAGGCGTGCGGATTCATGCACAAGGATTTCCGAGAGTGATCTGTTACGATACAAAGGCTCCAACAGACCCTTCTTTTACTATTCGTGTACCGAAGGATGGAGGGTATTATCCGGAACTTGGGAAGTATCAGTATTATGCGTCAGGAAGTCTGATTGTCAGTGCGGAAAGTATGGACAGGGGAAGCGGTGTGGAGAAGGTGTATATGAGGATTGGGGATGGGGAAGTGAAAGAGACGGATTCGGTCCAGATCATGGCGCCTTTTATGGGCACAGTGTATGCAAGGAGCGTTGATCGGGCGGGAAATGCATCCCCCTGGGTGCAGTGTGCGGAGAATGTCCGGGTGGAGAGCCGGGCGCCGGAAATTACGTTTGATGCAAAACAGCAGGATGGCCGGTTTGTTTTGTCTGGAATCGTAAGAGATGACAGTGGTCTGCGCGGTATAACAATTACAAGTGATGATGTACCGCTGCTTTCTTATCAGTTTGAGAAAGGGGGAGAATTGCTGAAAGAAAAAGAGTTCTCTTTTTCACGTCCGGTATCTTCAATTACCAATAAGGAACAAATCATAGAAATCAAAGCGGCGGACCTTGCAGGAAATGAAGCGGTAAAACAGGTCAGGACCGGAAAGAGTGACCGGATGCCACCCGTGATTTCCATTGAAGGGTGCGGTGATTATGATGTGAAAAAAGAGGATGTATGTCTGCGCTTTGCGGTAACGGACGAAAATCTGGATATGTCGTCTGTGGAAGGATGGGCGGTACGTCTGGATGAAGACGGTGCGGCAAAGGAGACGATCAGGCTCACCTTCCCGGAAACTGTATTTACGAAGGAGGGAAATTATGATATTACAGTAAGAGCAGAGGATGTCTATGCAAACAGGGCGGAGCGGAAATGGAACTTTATGATTGATAAGACAGCGCCTGACATTCAGGGGGTGAAGGAGCACGATAGAAAGGTGATGCGTTCGTTTCCTCCTGCGCAGAATAGCGGGATTATTGTAAGCGACTGGTCCGGCATTACATACCGGGTTTATTTAAACGGGAAAGATTATGATGGAAGGAGTCCTGTGACAGAACCGGGGAATTATGTTCTTTTGGTGTCTGCAGAGGATAGCGCAGGGAATACCAGTATGCAGCAGGCGCAGTTTCGGATTGTCAGTGAGGAAAAAAGAGGCAGAGCGGATACAGATGCTTCACCTCTGGAAATTACGCTGGAAGATAAGAAGGTGACGGCGCTGAGCGGAAAAACACGTGGAAATGATATGCTGGAAAAGGGACAGACAGTTGCAGTGCCAGAAAAAAATCATGCGCTGAGGAATCTGGTTCCTTTTATAGCTGTGACCGGAGTTCTGCTTCTGATTCTGTCCGGAATTGTAATTCTTTTTGTTAGCAAAGGAAATTTGACACAAAATACGGGGTGTGATAGACTGGATACTTAAGAGATGGCGGGCTGCCGGAAAGGTATGGTTTGAAGATGGGATATCGCGATCAGACGAAAGTAATAAAAATCGGGGACAGGGTAATCGGCGGAGGAAATCCGGTTTTGATTCAGTCAATGACAAACACGAAGACCGAGGATATTGATGCCACGGTGGAACAGATCAATCGCCTGACAAAAGCCGGATGCGAAATTATCCGTTGTACGGTGCCGAATTTAGAGGCGGCAAAGGCTCTTTTGGAGATTAAGAGGCGGATTGCGATTCCGCTCGTAGCGGATATTCATTTTGATTATAAGATGGCAATAGCGGCGATTGAAAACGGAGCGGACAAGATCAGAATCAATCCCGGAAATATCGGAGGCAGGGAAAAACTCGGGGAGGTCGTGAAAGCGGCAGCAGAACGGCAGATTCCGATTCGTGTTGGTGTGAACAGCGGTTCTCTGGAAAGAGAGCTGATCGAAAAATATCATGGAGTAACGGCGGAGGGGATCGTTGAGAGTGCACTTGATAAAGTAAGAATGATCGAAGACCTCCATTATGATCAGATTGTTATAAGCATTAAATCATCGGATGTGATGATGTGTATAAAAGCACATGAGCAGATTGCTCCGAAGACGCAGTATCCGCTTCATGTCGGGATTACGGAGTCAGGAACGATTACTTCCGGCAATATTAAGTCAGGAGTCGGACTTGGCATTATTCTGCATGAGGGAATCGGCGATACGATCAGGGTATCATTAACGGATGATCCAATTGAGGAAATTCGTTCAGCAAAGCTGATACTTCGGACGCTTGGGCTGCGAAAAGGCGGTATCGAGGTGGTTTCATGTCCGACGTGCGGACGGACGCGGATTGACCTGATCGGGCTTGCGAAACAGGTGGAAGAGATGGCGCAGGATTATGACCTATCTATCAAAGTAGCTGTGATGGGCTGTGCAGTGAATGGTCCAGGCGAGGCGAAGGAAGCGGATATAGGAATTGCAGGAGGCCTGAATGAAGGTCTTCTTATAAAAAAAGGAGAAATTGTTCGAAAAGTACCGGAAAGTGAGCTTTTAGGTACGCTGCGTTATGAGCTGGAGCACTGGAGAGCGTAAGAAGATGATGAAAGCGTTTTATGAAGTGTTTCCTACACTCAGGCTGTCGGGAGAGCTTGGCAGCCTGTTTGATGAAGTGGAGGTGAAAAGAGTCGCCTCCAACGGAAACAGAAATTTTCTGAAGGTGTATATTTACAGCAAAAGGCTGATACAGAAGCATGAAATCAAAGCAGTGGAGTCTGAGCTTGCGAAACAGCTTTTTCCGCAAAATAAGGTGACGTTCCGGTTTATCGAAACATTTGAGCTTTCAGCCCAGTATACGCCAAAGAGTATTATGGAGGTATACAGGGAAAGCATACTTTCAGAATTAAAGGAATATAATCCATTGCTCTATAATTTGTTCCGGAATGCCGAAATTTCATATCCGGAAGATAAGATTATGATGATGTCGCTTCCTGAAAACATCGTGTCAAAACAGATGTCGGAGGAGCTTGCGGACTTATTAAGCCGGATTCTGAATGAAAGGTGCGGTATGGGCACAGACATCCGAATCTCTTACCGTGAGAAGAAAGACAGTACGGCATCAAAGAATGCGGAAATCAGAATTCGTCAGGAAATTGCTGCGATTGTGAGCAGAGCGGATGCGGCTTTGGGTGAAAGGCAGGAAGCGCCTGTTTTTGCAAAAGAAAAGGAAGAAAAACCGGAGCCGGTGAAAAAGCAGAATACACCGTCTGACAGACCTGCTTTTCACAAAGAAGAGGCGCGTAAGACCTCTTTTAACCGGTTTAAAAAATCAGAGAATCCGGATGTGATTTATGGACGTGATTTTGGCGATGAAGAACTTACCTCTATCGATCAGATTATAGGGGAGATCGGTGAAGTCATTATCCGCGGCAAAATCATTCATTATGATTCAAGGGAAATTCGTGGTGAGAAAACGATTATTATGTTTGACATCACGGATTTTACGGATACGATAACTGTTAAACTATTTATGAAAAATGAAAATCTTCCCGATATTGACGGAAAGATAGCTCAGGGGGCTTTTGTCAAACTAAAGGGTATCGCAAGTATTGATAAATTTGACCATGAGGTGACGATTGCCTCTGTTGCAGGTGTGAAGAAGATTCCTGATTTTACGACGGCGCGTATGGATGTCAGTCCGGTTAAGCGTGTGGAGCTTCACTGTCATACGAAGATGAGTGAGATGGATGGCGTTTCCGAAGCAAAGGATATAATCAAACGTGCAAAGGCATGGGGGCATCCTGCGATTGCGATTACCGATCATGGAGTAGTGCAGGCATTTACGGATGCGAATCATGCGGTAAGTAAAGACGAGGAATTTAAGATTATTTATGGCGTGGAAGGCTATCTTGTCGATGATTCGAAGCAGATTGTGACGAATCCGAAGGGACAGGGATTGTTTGAGACATATGTAGTGTTTGACCTGGAAACGACGGGGTTTTCTCCTGTAAAGAACAAGATTATTGAAATCGGGGCGGTGAAAATTGAAAATGGTGAGATTACGGACCGTTTTTCCGAATTCGTAAATCCTGAGATGCCAATACCGTTTCGGATTGAAAATCTTACAGGCATTAACGATTCTATGGTAATCGGAGCGCAGACTGTTGAGGAAGTTCTGCCGCGGTTTCTTGCATTTTGCGAGGGCGCCGTTATGGTAGCGCACAATGCAGGATTTGATATGTCTTTTATCCAGAAGAATGCATATGATTTGGGGCTTGACAGAGAATATACGGTTGTGGATACAGTGGGGCTTTCGAGGTTTCTGCTTCCGGAACTGTCCAAATACAAGCTTGACAATGTAGCTAAGGCATTAAAGGTTTCCCTTGAAAACCACCACCGTGCGGTGGACGATGCGGAGTGTACCGCAGAAATTTTCAAAAAACTTTTACATAAGCTGCAGGAGAAGCAGATTGATAATCTCGACCAGATCAATGAGGCGGGCGGCGCATCCAAAGAGACAATCCGGAAGATGCCAACATACCATGTGATTATTCTTGCAAAAAATGAAACGGGGCGTGTCAATCTTTACCGCTTGATTTCCGAGTCCCATATCGATTATTATCATTTAAGGCCGAGAATTCCTAAGAGCCGTCTTTCAAAGCTCAGGGAAGGACTGATCATAGGTTCTGCATGTGAGTCGGGAGAGCTGTTTCGCGCTGTGCTTGACGGAAAGCCGCAGGAGGAGATTGCGCGGATTGTAAGCTTTTATGATTATCTTGAGATACAGCCAATCGGCAATAATGCTTTTTTGCTTCGCGAAGACAGAGATGATGTGAAGACAGAAGAGGATTTAAGGGATTTAAACCGAAGAATCGTACAGATCGGTGAGGAGTTCAAAAAGCCGGTTGCAGCAACTTGTGATGTGCATTTCCTCGACCCGGAGGGGGAAGTATACCGGCGCATTATTATGGCGGGAAAGGGATTTAAAGATGCGGATAATCAGGCGCCCCTCTATTTTCGGACAACAGATGAGATGCTGGCGGAATTTCAGTATCTTGGTTCGGAAAAAGCGGAGGAAGTTGTTATTACAAATACGAATCTGATTGCCGATATGATAGATAAGATTACACCAGTACGGCCGGATAAATGTCCGCCGGTAATCCCGAATTCAGATCGCGATCTCAGGAATATATGCTATGAAAAGGCGCATGAGATTTATGGGAAAGAACTTCCAATACAGGTATCCGAGCGTCTGGAAAAGGAACTGCATTCGATTATTACGAATGGATTTGCCGTTATGTATATTATCGCGCAGAAACTGGTCTGGAAGTCGAATGAGGATGGGTACCTTGTCGGTTCCAGAGGGTCTGTCGGTTCTTCCTTTGTGGCGAATATGGCAGGTATCACGGAAGTGAATTCTCTTGCACCGCATTATTATTGCAGTGAATGTCATTATTACGATTTTGAATCGGATGAAGTCAGGGCATTTGCCGGAATGTCAGGCTGCGATATGCCGGATAAGAAGTGCCCCAAATGCGGGACTTTGCTAAAAAAAGACGGATTTGATATTCCATTTGAGACATTTCTCGGATTTAAGGGAGACAAGGAGCCGGATATTGACCTGAATTTTTCCGGTGATTATCAGTCAAAGGCACATAAATACACGGAAGTAATCTTCGGTGCAGGGCATACGTATCGTGCGGGAACAGTTGGTACGCTTGCGGATAAGACGGCATATGGATATGTGAAAAATTATTATGAAGAGCGGGGAATGGGAAAGCGTCCATGTGAAATTAACCGGATTGTGCAGGGATGTACGGGTGTAAAGCGTACAACAGGACAGCATCCGGGTGGTATTATCGTGCTTCCGCATGGTGAGGAGATTTATTCTTTTACTCCGGTACAGCATCCGGCAAACGATATGACTACCAATATCGTGACGACGCATTTTGATTACCACTCAATCGACCATAACCTTTTAAAACTTGACATTCTCGGGCATGATGATCCGACGATGATTCGCAGGCTTCAGGACCTGACAGGAAAGGATCCCACGACAATTCCTCTTGATGACAAACAGGTAATGTCGCTTTTTCAGAGCACGGAGGCGCTGGGAATCAAACCGGCGGATATAGGAGGTACACCTCTGGGGACGCTGGGAATACCGGAATTCGGAACAGATTTTGCGATACAGATGCTTGTGGATGCGAAACCGAAGAGCTTTTCCGATTTAATCCGGATTGCGGGGCTTGCACATGGAACAGATGTGTGGCTGGGAAATGCACAGACTTTGATTCAGGAAGGAAAAGCCACGATATCGACGGCTATTTGTACGCGTGATGATATTATGACATATCTGATTCATATGGGAGTCGAGAGCAGCCTGTCCTTTACAATTATGGAATCCGTGCGTAAAGGGAAAGGGCTGAAACCGGAGATGGAGGAGGCCATGATAAAGCAGAATGTACCTGACTGGTACATCTGGTCCTGTAAAAAGATCAAATATATGTTCCCAAAGGCTCACGCGGCCGCGTATGTGATGATGGCATGGCGAATTGCCTACTGTAAGATCAATTATCCGCTTGCTTACTATGCAGCATATTTCAGTATCCGTGCATCCGCATTCTCCTATGAACTGATGTGTCAGGGAAGAGAAAAGCTTGAGTATTATATGGAAGATTACAGGAAGCGTATGGATACACTGTCAAATAAAGAGCAGGATTGCCTCAAAGATATGAGAATTGTACAGGAAATGTATGTGAGGGGATACGAGTTTCTGCCAATTGATTTAAAACGGGTGGATGCAAAATATTTTCAGATTATAGACGGAAAAATTATGCCGTCCCTGAGCAGTATTGACGGAATGGGTGAGAAAGCCGCTGACGCTGTTGTGGAGGAGGCGCATAAGGGAGAGTTCCTCTCAAAAGACGATTTCCGCCAGAGAACGAAAGTATCTAAGACGATCAGTGATCTTATGGATAGTTTGAAGCTGCTTGGTGATATACCGGAATCAAACCAGCTGTCTTTGTTTGATTTCGCTTAATATAAATGATACCAGCGGATGTATATCCGCAAAGAGGAAAGAAAGGAGTTTTAAAATGAAAAGATTTTATGTTTATCTGCTGACAATGGCTTTGACAGCGACGGTATTTACCGGATGTGGGAAGAAGAATGAGGAGAGTGTGGAAGTATCAGATAATATGGTGGACGAATCGGAAGATTTTGACGACGAGGAAGATTTTGATTTGGAAGAATATGACAGTGATTATGGCGCATATGGGGATGGCGCCGAGTGGGGGAATAATTATGAAGGAAGCGCTGTCTATGTGGACGGAACGACGGCTGTTGTTACAATCGCTGTAAATGCGACGGATGCGGCATGGGATGAAACATCTCTGAAGGCTGAGAAAGAGAAAGTGAAGACAGCGCTTGATTTTATCAGTACTTCGGTTAAGGATTATCAAAAGACAGCAGAATTTGCATTTGATAAAAATGATTTGAATTATGAGTATGCGTACGAAGAAGTGGTCGATGATTTCGAGACTGAAGATTATGATACGATCTTGGATGATTTTATTGAGGAAAATATTGATACAGAGAAGATTAGAGAGACATATAATGCAGATGGCATTGCGTACCTTGTTCTTTTAAACGGCGTAGGAGAATCATTCTCAGAGATACACATGCAGGAAGATGAAACGGATTATTTCAATGAGGTGGCGTATATCTATAAAACGGGTTATGATGATGACTATGAAGAAGTGGAAAATGGGCCGTCTGTCTATGCGCATTATCTCCTGTCACTTTTCGGAGCGGTTGAACTGAAAGAGCCGGATCCGACGTATGGATACACTACAAATCTGTATAATATTGTAAATGAAAAATATGCAGATGATATTATGTTTACTGTTTTCGATGCAAAAGGGAAGATAAGTACATCGGAGATCACACAGAAAATTACGGGTATTACGGCGTATACGCTTGGACTTAATGAGGACTTTACGGAACTGTCCGATAATGAGGTATTCAGAAAAGAATATCGTGCCTGCTTTGTTGATAATTATATGTTTAATACCAATGACGGAGAAGATTTAAGCGAATATGAGTGGGATGATACGTATTTGGATGATGAAGACTGGGCGGATGATGATCTGGGCGATGAAGACTGGATAGATGATGAAGACTGGGAAGATGATGAAGATCTGGAAGATGATGAGGACTGGGAAGACGATGAAGACTGGGGAGATGAGGAACCCTGGGAAGATGAGGACTTCTGGGATGATGAGGATTTATGGGATGAGGTAGAAGAGCAGTAAGAGATAAATATGCGGGCAGCTTGAGGCTGCCCGTTTTTAATTCAGAATTATTTCCAGCATATGAAAAAACCTGTATTATGCGGGTTGTGATATGCCAGATTATCTTGTTTCCACGAAGGGTGCTTTGTAATCCATTTGGCATTATGAATTCGTAAAAGCGTCGTCTGCAATCGTCCATAGATATATTTCCGGTTCAACAATTGTATGTACAAAAGAATTTGTACCTTTATGTTCTTCATAATTTCGTATGAGTTCCTCAAGCGTTTCTTTTTCCATTCTTGTACATTGCATATTGCGGTGGCAGTCTGCGTAAATTCTTCTGATTTTGTCTTTTAGCCGTGCACGTTCTGAAGCATCGATTTTATCCTGCATTTCCATAAGAATTTTAGAGATATGAGTTACCTTTCCGGATATTATTGTAATTTCTTTTTTTAGGCTGTCATCACCCTTCATGGAGTCCTGGATGGCTTTATCCTGTATTTTTTTTAACTTGTCTATTTCGTCGATTTTCTTAAGCTGCATTTCAAGATGAACAAGAGTGGCGAGAAGTGGACGGATATATGTCCGATAGAGGTAAAAGAATGTACATAGAAGAGTGAGGGAAAGAACAGCCTGATAAAACCAGACAGGGAGTGTTATGCCAAGTTTTTCGGCTGTTTCCAGAAATAACTGATACATGGGCAACACCTCCTTTTGAAAGAAACTATATGTTAGGGGTACATCATATTGAGGTCTACATAGGAAGAAATACCTGGTATTTTTCCGCGGCTTGAATACTGCCAGATTAATTCTTCGACGTTTGGTTTATAGGATGGTTTATATTGCCCGGAGTTATTTCCGTAGCGCGCAATCCAGAATTTGCAGCCAAGCTGTTTTAACCTTTCCGGATAGTATCTGTTTTTATACCAGTCGAGATTCGAATAGATATGGCAGTCATAGCCTGCTTGTTTACAAGTATTTACGTATGCTTCAGCAATTTCTGTTACCGCTTTTTTGCCGAGTGCACCTTGCACAGACCATTCAAGATCAAGCCAGATTGCAAGTTTTCTTCCGTTTAATTTATGAATCAAATTATTTGCTGATGCGATAGAGGAGGGGATGCTTAAAGCGTAGGAGAATTGGTAAACTGCAACATCAAGACCGTTCGCCTGCGCATCTTTAAAATTTCGTTCAAAAGCAGTATCCATACTGCCGTCTTTCAGAGTTCCGCGGAGGATTGCAAACTGGCATCCGGCATCGGCTACTTTTTTCCAGTTGATGTTACCTTGATAAGAGGAAACATCAATACCTTTTATTTCAGTCTTTTTTGTCATGGTTTTATCCTTTCGTAATTATTTGGGGATGGGAATAGGGGGGAGATGGACAGATAAATAGCAATTTAGGTAGTTTTGATTCTGATGGCGTTTATAGAATTGAAGGACTGCATCTTGGAC
>RAZD01000092.1 GCA_003612525.1 bacterium C-53
TGATAAAATCGCCAACTATTAAAATACGGTGGAATTTAGTCCTGCACTGGAATTTACTTTTTCAAGTCAGCAAAATTTATTTCATATTATTAGTATCTTTAAATTTTAGATGGAATGATAGAAGGTGATAAGTTGGCAGGGTAGTGGTGTTGTGGCTGAAATTTAAAGATGTACATTGAATTATCGACGGCATTAGGGGTATATTTTTATATAGGGTATACCGTATATATAGGATTTTATTTTTTGAACGGAAACATACCCCCCCCCCCAATGGGATTTGGATAGTTCGTTCGATATCAAAATTTTAAGGTGATGTATGAGAACATCAGATAGGGGCTTTACCAGACTAAAGTACATCAATTATAATGTAAACCCACCCGGCATACATCCATGCCACCCCTCCCCCTCCACACACCCCAAATAAGCACGCTATAAGCCGATTCTAGCCAAGTTTTTATATCAAATGCAAAATGTATTAACGAACCCATTACAAGCCGAATATGAGCCTTAAAACGCGTAATAGACTCATAAAACCCATATTCCAAACACAACAAAAAGGCCGTGAATGAGAATCACTCACAACCCTTCATTAATAGATATTACCTACAACAGTATTATCCTACGTTTTCTAACCAATAACCACTATTATCATTTAAGTATAACAGCAATCCACTTTCAGTTGCTTCATATCCTGTCACCGATAGTACATTAATGATATCCTGATTATATATTTCAATATTTATATATGAATTATCTATTGATCTAATCATATTATTTTGCATCATATCAACACCAATATAGTATCCGGCTCCATCATTAAAATACAATTGTAATCCTTCATCTGTAGCAGAAAATCCGATTACGGTTCGCATATCTATAAAAGTTTCATAGAATTCTGTTGAATAAAGATCAACATATCCATCTAATTCCATTTTCATATCCTGAACAACTTCATTTATTTGTGTTATTGCCATATCATCCATTGTGTGTGCATATACGGTTATCTCCGTGTATTTTGCAATAAATAAATGAATGCTTATCAAAATAATTCCCATAGTTATAACATTTGTAATAGCTTTAATTGATTTCTTCATAGTGTTTGATCTCCTTTGCATATATATTGTTTTTATTTGCAACTTACTTGTGCTCACGCTTCCCCTAAAATATAATCAACTGCTTTTTCTGCCTTACTGCTTGCTGATACGATGAACTTAACATCATTCCTTAATACTGATAACCAATTCTGAACATATGCGGCACTGTTACGAAAGCTCTTGT
>RAZD01000093.1 GCA_003612525.1 bacterium C-53
ACAGATAAATAGCAATTTAGGTAGTTTTGATTCTGATGGCGTTTATAGAATTGAAGGACTGCATCTTGGACAGAGACTTTATTTTGATAAAAGTGGTATCTTGAAAATTAAAATTCAAGTTCGAAAAGGTGCAGTTGCATATTTATATATATCAAGCCAATTCTATGGAGATGAATATATAGATATAACCTTTGATGGAATCGGATATTCAGGAGCAACCGGAGGTCAGACATATGATATCTATATCACGAAAGGAGATACCTTAATAGTTGCAGATGTTAATGATGGTTTTACTTCTCCTGGGGCAATAGCTACATTTTATCCATTCAATTTTTAATAGTGTTATATCAACTCGTAAGCACTCATATATATAGGGCAGTTTGTAGTTTGAATTTGTGACACAGTTATAATATTCCTATTCCAATCAAGCGTTGCACTAACACTGTATGCGCCGTTTGGAGTTATTGTAGCAGCATATAACCCTGGATTTCCTGATTCACGTGTCGCCCAGGTTCCGCAATAAGGAGAACCCCATCCAGATGTACTGATAGAAACCAGCATAGTTGTTGTGGGAAATGCTGCCTGCTCTCCTACATGTTTCAATGTTGCCGTGGTAATTTGTTTCAAGCTTCCTCGTTTAAAAGGGGTAACTGTATCTGCACCATCCTTTACGTAGCCATAATTTCCGTCGAAGTCAATACCGAACGCAAATGGTAAATTGCTATAAGTTATATTTAATGTAATAAGATATAACATAAAATAATATTGACACAGATATAGGGTTATTATCAAAATGCGATAGGCCATCAGCGGAATTTCGTATATTAGCGGCATGTCCTTTTGATGTTTCAGGCTATCCAACTTGCATTAAATTTAATACGGATGAAAAAATAGTAATAATCGTATATGCCAAGTAAACCAACAGTACGATTACGCACAGTTTTTATGGACAATTAAACTGTTTTTTATAAGGTTGCTTGTGATTAAATTCTTGTAAAATACAAAGTGTACTTACAAATTTCATTATTATCACCGTTATATCTGTAATACGGCACATATATATTGTTAGCATCACCATCATACATAGGTAGAAATAACGTTGTATTGATATGTTCGGATTTAACTTGTGCACCTAATAATTTATACCCATTAGGAATCGAATATGGAATTGTAAAATATCGCACGATATTTGAACCTGCATACGCACGAAATTCAATCTCTCCAGTGTAGGTTAATATTTTGCTATTTATC
>RAZD01000094.1 GCA_003612525.1 bacterium C-53
GAACAGGTTTACAACGTGATTGACAGCCGATACCGAAGCGGCAAGCCCTTAATCGTGACAACAAACTTGACGCTGGAGGAATTGCAGAACCCGGAGGACACCGCCCACGCCCGCATTTATGACCGCCTTACAGAAATGTGTACCCCCGTTCGCATTACCGGGGAGAATTTCAGAAAAGCCAGAGCAAGGGAGAAAATGGAACAGCTTAAAACGCTGCTGAACAGAAAGGAGAGCCTATGACCGACACCCCCAACAGAAGCACCGCCACTACCGCCCGCCGCCCGGATTGCGTGACAGAAGTACGCCGGGGGAACACCGTCCTTGTGGTTTCCGGCTATTTCAAACAAGGCACTACCGCCACCGCCGCCGACAAGATGATGAAAGTGCTGGAAGCGGAAAGCGCAGCCGGGGGAACAGCCGCACACGCTATGTAATGCGATAAGCCTTAATAAAATAATGTGATATTTTTCGACATAAAGTAGCAAAAAGGACTGTACAGCAAGCCCCGCCCTATGGTATAATAAACCTACGGAATAGTGGGGCTGGCTGTCGGAAATGGAGGAAACCATGACAAGACAGACCACCCAAAAACTGATTACCGCCCTATATCCGAGATTGTCGCACGAGGACACGCTTCAAGGCGAATCCAACTCCATAAGCAACCAGAAGCGGATTCTGGAAGCCTACGCAAAACAGAACGGCTTTTCCAACCTCAAATGGTACACGGACGACGGATTCTCCGGGGCAAATTTCCAAAGACCCGGCTTCCAGTCCATGCTTGCCGACATTGAAGCGGGGCTTGTGGGAACGGTTATCGTAAAGGATATGTCAAGGTTAGGGCGAAATTACTTACAAGTGGGAATGTACACAGAAATGATTTTCCCACAGAACGGCGTCCGCTTCATTGCAATCAATGACGGCGTTGACAGCGCACAGGGCGACAACGATTTTGCGCCTTTGCGTAACATTTTTAACGAATGGCTGGTGAGGGATACGAGCAAGAAAATCAGAGCAGTCAAGAGGTCAAAAGGCATGAGTGGGAAGCCTGTCACAAGTAAGCCCGTGTACGGCTACCTCATGGACGAGGACGAAAATTTCATCATTGACGAAGAAGCCGCCCCCGTGGTGAAGCAGATTTACAGCCTTTGCCTTGCCGGGAACGGTCCGACCAAGATAGCCCGTATGCTCACGGAGCAGGAAATCCCCACGCCGGGAACGCTGGAATACCGCCGGAC
>RAZD01000095.1 GCA_003612525.1 bacterium C-53
GCTGACTTGAAAAAGTAAATTCCAGTGCAGGACTAAATTCCACCGTATTTTAATAGTTGGCGATTTTATCAAATTTTTTCAGGCAAATTGATAGGGATTCGGTTATAATAGAAGCAACTTCCTACAAAATAATCGAATGGATGACATGACAAACAGACCGCTGGAAATGCAGTGTGCGAGACTGAATTCCACCAGCCGGACATATTAAATGTGAAAAGTCTATTTCCTGTCTGACAGCAGATTTTGTGTGGTGGTTAGTGGTTAAAGCGTATCAGCTTAGGCGTCAGGTTGACTTCATCGGGAGGAATCGGTCTAAGCTGAAGTGCTTTTAAAGTGCGAGCCCCATAAGTCCATAATGCTGCTTCATAAGGAGTGCGCCCACCAAGGCTTTCTCGCGGCATGGAGTTGATGTGGTTTACGATCAGGTTCACATCCCACTGGGTCAGGAATTCAAAACTGGTGCCTTTTGGGAGAACCATTCGGAGCAGGGTGTGTGCGTTTTCAACACCTCCTTTTTGTCCACTTCGCATAGGGTCACAGTAGAAGACGCTGGAGCATTTTTCTCCGTATATGCCGGCTTCCAGAGAGTCTGGGTCACCGAATTCCGAACCTCGGTCTGTAAGGACGGTATGGAACAGAAGATGGAAATCGGTATCCAGACGGTTTTTAAGCCGGTCAAAGACTATGCGGACAGCGCCGGTTGTGCATCGGCTCATCAGGAAGGCAAGAAACAGCTTTTCCTTGCGCAGATAGAAAGTGAGCAGTACTTTTTTAGAGTCTCTCGAAGAATGTACGGTATCCATCTCAGCGGCCCTCTCTACATAGTCCGGGTCGAGCAGGAGAAAATCACTGTACATGCGGCCTGAAAACACTTCACGATTGGTAATTTGTGTTTTGTGGCACTTGCGGGGCCGGAACTTCGTCTTGCGTTTCAGGTCGATATTCCTGGCTGTAAAGAGTCCCTTATCGATGTAGGTGTAGACAGAACGGACGGACATATTCAGCTCTGGATGGTTTGCCACGATCTGATAAGGGGACTGTCCTTGATAGACCAGATGGGAAACCAGCTTGTCTTTCTTTGCCAGTTCGGTCTTTGTCATGTTTAAGCCGCTTCTGGAAGTGCTTAGGGTCTCAGTGTATTTACGGTGGGCAAAACGAGCATCGTACACATATTTGTGGGCGATGGTACATTT
>RAZD01000096.1 GCA_003612525.1 bacterium C-53
TGATGCTGCCCTTTAAGTTGACCGTAAACTTGGAAAAGAACGAATCGAAGGAAACGCTCATCTTAAACCCCTGATACTCCCCGATTGTGACCGCCATATTCGGCTGTTTTGCGCTCCGGCACATATCAATCAGCGCTGCCCCGGCTTCCTTCTTGTCCGTATATACCCGGTTCCCGATTTTTATGGAGAAAGTGTCTTTATCCGGGAATTTATTCTGTGCGTAGGTCTGAATGTCGGCACGATACCCCGCAAGGCGTTCTTTCATGGAAGCGATCTGCACCGGGTAATGCTTCACGATGTTGTCCTCCAGACGGTACTTCTGGCTGGTGTGGTTCGCCTTCAACAGCTTTAGCTTGGATACCTGAATATCTAAATCCATCTTTTCTTTAATATAAGGATTGCCTGTTGCCAGAGCCTTCACCTCGGCATAAGTGAGAGCCGCTTCGTCTATGTCCTCACAGCTTCTGACCGGGGATTTGCTCGTCATAATCTGCCCAATGAATTTCTGCTTGTTCTCGATAAGCTGCCAACTGTACGAATCGAATGTCCCTTCCGTCACATACCGGAAAATCTTTACCTTGTCATTCATGTTGCCCTGTCTTAAAATCCGCCCCTCCTGCTGTTCAATGTCGGACGGACGCCAGGGCACATCAAGGTGGTGTAATGCGATGAGCCTGTCCTGCACGTTGGTTCCGGCTCCCATTTTTGCGGTTGAGCCTAACAAAAAACGAACCTGCCCGCTTCTTACTTTTGCGAACAGCTCCGCTTTCCTTGTTTCCGTATTGGCGTTATGGATAAAAGCTATCTCATTCTCCGGCACTCCCTTCGCCATGAGTTTATCCCTGATGTCCTCATATACGTTAAATGTCCCATCTCCCTTCGGTGTGGATAAATCGCAGAAGATAAGCTGCGCCGATTTCTGCTCTTTTGTATGCTCCCATATCTCAAAAGCCTTATCCACACAGGTTGTGGCTTTGGAGTTTTCTTCATCGGGAAGCATATCATTGATGAGCCGCTGGTCTAACGCTAACTTTCTTCCATCGTTGGTTATCTTTAGCATATTGTCGATGTTCGGCTGCACTTTCCTGTCCCTGACTGCCTCCGCCCTGTCCGCAAG
>RAZD01000097.1 GCA_003612525.1 bacterium C-53
CACCGGGCAGACAGGAAACGCTGTACCGAGTGCGGCGGGTATTTTCTCCCCAAGTCAAACCGTGGGAAATACTGCCCGGAGTGCGCCGGACGCATGAAAAGAATCAAAGCCGCACAGCGCAAGCGGAAACAGAGGGATAAATGTCACGCTTTAGGATATTCCAAACCCCTGTAAATCAAGGCTTTTTTGACCGCCCTCAACAGGTAGCCGATACATTTATCCTTTACCCCCGAAAATGCCGTTTTAACTGCGTAACAGGAAGCCACAGACAGGAGGTGAGAACCATAACCGAATACATCACAGCCGACACCATATTGCCCCGTTTTCTGCCCTATCCCTATTTTCTGCTGAAAATGGACTTGTCGCATACCGCAAGGCTGCTCTATGGGCTGCTTCTTGACCGTTCCACCCTCTCACAGAAGAACGGCTGGCAGGACAGCGAGGGCAGGACGTATATTGTCTACCCCGTTTCGGAGATAACGGAAATGCTGGATAAAGGCAGCACCGCCATAAAAAGCGCACTGAACGAGCTGGACGCTGCCGGGCTTCTGGTGAGAGAACGCCGGGGCTTCTCCGCACCCAACCGCCTTTATGTGAAAATACCGCAAATGCCAGTGGTACAGTTTTCCGACCATATGACAGCCATACAGCCGGAAAACCGACCCTCTGATAGCCGGAAAAGCGACCCTCATAAGGACGGAAAACCGACCTTTGCGTTGGACGGAAAACCGACCCCTAACCAACTTACTATAAACCAACTAAAAGAGAACCAACGAAAAGGAGTGAGTGGGGAGCAGCCCGCACCTTTTGGCAGATATAAAAACCTTTTCCTCTCCGAATCCGAGTATGCGGAGCTGAAAGGGGAATACCCGGACAGGCTGGAACGGTTCATTGAGGAATTGAGCGAGTTCATAGCCGCCTACGGGAAAGTGTACGCCAACCATGCCGCCGCTGTCCGTATGTGGGCAAGACGTGACAGGAAAGGCACAGGAAAGAAAGGAATCCCCGATTATTCCTACAAAGAGGGCGAGAGCCTTTGACCGCATAGACACAACGCCCCGTAAACAGGGCGTAAAAGACCATGAACAAGGAGGACGATTTTATGAGTGATTA
>RAZD01000098.1 GCA_003612525.1 bacterium C-53
GGGGTTTAAGATGAGCGTTTCCTTCGATTCGTTCTTTTCCAAGTTTACGGTCAACTTAAAGGGCAGCATCAGCCATGAGGTGGAAATCGGCACTGATCCGTTGGGAAATTTGCAGAGGTTAAGCAACGCCTTAGAGGGCATGACCGGGAGAATGGAAACAGTGGCACAGAAGCTGGAGAACGTGGAGCATCAGCTTGAAACCGCAAAGGTGGAGGTCACAAAGCCATTCGCACAGGAAGCGGAGCTTGCGGAGAAGCTGGAACGCCTTACGGAATTAAATGCCCTGTTGAACATGGATGAAAAGGGCGGAGATGGAATTGATATGGACGATGAGCCGGAGAATGACGGGGAACAGGAGGAACTGGATACCGGGGGAATGGAACGTGATGCGGAAGCGGTGGCGGATACGCCTTTTAAGCCCCAGATTAACCGGGCAGTATCGGAAAAAGTGGCGGAGCATGGGAAAGAGCGTATGCTGGCGGACAGTCCGAGAGGGCGCATTTCTGTAAAAGAGAAACTTGCCGAGATGCGCCAGAAGGCATACGGGCAGAAAGCGCCGGAAAAACCGGACATTTCAAAGGGAAAAGGAAAAGAGGAAAGTTTATAAGGAGGGCAAAAATGGAAACAGCAGGACAGAACACAAAACAGGTCATGGAGGAAAATGATGTATTAAAGCAGTTCATGGAGCTGCTTAACCAGCAGAACATGAAAGAGCAGTCACAGGACTTTATGGGGATTTTCTGGTATGTGGCGGGGATGCAGGTACAGCTTTCCGCAATGGTGGATGAATTACAGGGCGTCCGGGAGCAGCTTTCACAGATGCAGGAGAAGCAGCCGAAGCCTGTTACGGAGAACCTTATGGAGAAAATATCCAACCTTCAGGAGAAAATCACGAGCCTGTCGGAACGCCTGACAGAAGCAAGAAACCGTCTGGTGGAAACAGCGGCGCAGGCAGTCAGCGCCTTTAAGGAAAAAGGAAAGGCGGAGATGTGCAAAGTTCTTCAGAAAGGAATCTACGGCATGAAGTCCATGCTTTCCGGCTACCGGGAACGTCTGGTTGACGTGATGACGGACTGTGAAAAGACAG
>RAZD01000099.1 GCA_003612525.1 bacterium C-53
TGGATAGGCTACAATAAACTGGACAGATTTTTTAAGGTCATATAGTATAAAATCAATAAGCAAAGGAGCAAACAATATGACCGAGACAAAGCAGCGAAGAAAACCTCGCAAATACACGGATGAGTTTAAGCAGCAATTAGTGGACTTATACCGTTCCGGCAGGAGAAGATGTGATATCTGCAGGGAATACGATATCTCCCATTCACTGTTTGATAAATGGGTAAAACAGGCGGAAAGTTCCGGATCGTTCCATGAAAAGGATAACCGTACGCAAGAACAGGAAGAACTGATTCGGCTTCGTAAAGAAAACCAGCAGCTTAAAATGGAGAATGATATTTTAAAACAAGCGGCGCTGATCTTAGGACGAAAGTAAATGTGATCAAGGCGAACAGTCACAAATACTCTGTATCAGCAATGTGCCGCGTCCTGCAGGTAAATCGAAGCACTTATTACTATGAGGAAAAGCCCAAGCCGGATGAGTCAGAGCTTTCCTCTGAAATCGCTGAAATTTTCAAAGTCAGCCGCAATAACTACGGCACGCGCAAAATAAAACAGGAGTTGATGAAAACAGGGAAACAGGTATCCAGACGCCGGATTGGACGGATCATGAAGCGGGAAGGACTGGTTTCCAATTACACAACCGCACAGTTTAAACCACGGAAAGACACCTGTAACGAATCAAAAACGAAAAATATCCTGAACCGGCAATTTGATGGACAGGGATACAGGGATGTTGTGATAAGCGATTTGACATATGTAAGGGTAGGAACGCATTGGAATTACATATGTGTTCTTGTCGACCTCTATAACCGGGAAATCATAGGATATAGTGCGGGTGAACATAAAACGGCGGAACTTGTAAAAGAAGCATTCCAAAGTGTGGAAGGAAACTTGCGGGATATTCGCCTGTTCCATACGGACCGTGGGAATGAATTCAAAAACCAGACGATTGAAGAACTGCTGGAAACATTTGACATAGGGCGTTCCCTGAGCCACAAGGGATGCCCTTATGATAATGCAGTGGCGGAAGCAACATTTAAAATCATAAAAACAGAATTCGTATGGAATGAAACATTTA
>RAZD01000100.1 GCA_003612525.1 bacterium C-53
CGTCCACAATCCCGGCTTTTTCCAGACCTTCCCGGATAGCCTGTGTGTCAATGTCGGGGAAATCATCTTTTATAGCAGCATCTTTTGTGCCTGAAATATTTTCCGTTCCCGGTTGTTCTGTTTCCTCTGCAACCTTTTCCGTCTCTGGCGCAATATCTTTTGTTTCTTTCTGCCCTGTTTCCTGTAAATTCTCTGTCTGTAAACCTTCATTGAGCTTATGGCAGAAAGCATCCGCCTCCTCCGGTATGTCAAATGTTGGCACTGTGCCATCGCCTGTTACATAATAATCCTGTGTTTCGCTGTCCCATACCGCATAAGGCTCTGTAAAGGCATCTGATGTTTCCGTAACCGTAAAGCGTATTGTTTCTTCCTGCCGCTGTTCTTCTGTAAGGTTTTCCGGCTCGGCATCCGGGAGAGGTTCTTCCTTCTTTTCTTCTGACAGCTCTGCTTCAGAAACTTCCGCAGCGTGTCCTTCCCTCTGCTGTTCCTGCTCGCTCTCATAACGTGCCGCATACTTCTGAGCCTCCTTCAGCAGAGCATCCATTTCCACCGCTTTTTCCGTATTGCCGCTTAATGACTGCATCAGGACATAATCAGCGGCTTCTAAAAACAGGGTATCATAGACCGCCTTGCCCTCTAACCTCCTGCTGTCATCCTCAATGGCAACCGCCCCGGTGTCCTCGTTCCAGCCGACCACATCTTTCATGGACAGCGCACCGCAGATTTTAACCACAGCGGACATTTCCGCAAGCCTTTCCATCAGTGCTTTTTCATTGTCGCTGGCTTTAATTTCCGGTTCGGGACTTTGGGATTTTCCCCCGGAAATTTCCGCTTCCTGTTCCGGTACAGCCATTTTTTCCGGCTCCCTGTCACGCTCTATGTACCGCCTTGTCTGGTTTGTAAAACCGTCCAGCACAGCCGGGTGGGACGTGACGAGGTAATCCCTTGTCTGCCAGTCAGCGGAAGGTACAAGGCTTTTTGCCCATTCCTTATTGTCGGGGGAAAACCGCCCGTCATGGGATAAGTGCATGATTGTATTGGCAAGGACAATCTCTACACGTTCCTTCCC
>RAZD01000101.1 GCA_003612525.1 bacterium C-53
TCCGTCTGGCAGACCGTTATATCAGTATTCAGGAAGCCACTGAGGGATATGATTACACCATTTATGATATGGACTACCGGGAACTGGACGGGGGCGTATATGACAATCCGGACATAACAATCAGACAGGCGCTTGACGAGATTGTGACGGATTTGAAAGAGCCTATGCACAGGAGCAGTCTGGAGGGCAGTATCCGCACTGACGATGAACTGATACCGATTGATTATGACGAACTGACAGAGAAAGCGGAGCAGGAAGCAAAACATGGGATTGAAAACCGTATCCGGAAGGATGCGGAGGAACGTAAGGCGGTGGCAGATTTTAAAGCCAGGACAGAGGAATTATTTCATGGCATCAATGGGCAGTCACAGGAGGATATAGAGCTGAGTGTCTACGCTTATTTGCAGTCAAAGATTGATGAGTATGGGATAAATATAGAGCTTGTTGATGTGGCGGTGTCAGGGAGCCGGTGCAGAGGCTTAGAGGAAGCTGGTTCAGACCTTGACGTGGTGGTGGAGTACCGGGGCAGGGAAAGCGAAGATGATTTGTTCAACGCCTTTCATGAGGACGGTTTTACAATCGGCGGCGTTAAGGTAGACATCAATCCCATTACAGAGGGCAAGACCGGAACACTTGGGGAGTATCTTCCGGGTGTGGAAGCCTATCTTGCGGAAAAAAGAGCCGCCCTGCAGGAGAAAGCCGCAGAGCAGGCACAGGAGGAAAAACAGACGGTTGTCACCCTTACAGTGGCGGAGTGTGGGGAATTCCACAATTTTGGAGAGTACCATGAGGGGATAGCAGACGTCCCGGAAGCAATCGCCATTTTCAACCGGATACCGCCGGAGAGGATGAACGGTATCCCAAGCATCGGCATCAATATCCATACAGAGGGGACAGAAAGCTATGAGGACACGCAGATGGATATTGTTTCGGGCAGAGTTGCGGATTTGGAGATTCTGGACTATGTGCCAGATATTACGGACAATCCGAAGGCGGTGGAGGTCATTGCGGAGCTGATCGACAAGCTGCCGGATATAGAGGT
>RAZD01000009.1 GCA_003612525.1 bacterium C-53
TGCCTTCTCCCGGCTCTACTTCCCCGTCATTGATTAAGTTCCCCATAATGGTTGCAAGCGTGATTTCCAGACTGTCCGGCTCTGTAAAGCCTAAACTTGCGGTCAGACTGCCCTGTGCGTCCGCATCAATCAAAAGCACTTTCTTTCCCTGTTTTGCCAGCCCGATTCCTAAATTGCTTGTGGTGGTGGTCTTGCCCACACCGCCTTTCTGGTTTGCGATTGCGATTATTTTACACATGATAATTCTCCTTTGCTTCTACTAATTTTCTTTTACGTTGCTTTTCCTGACTTCCACATAAGTCCTGTAATATTTCTTTGTCCCTTTGTTTGGGAACATATCGGAAAACTCCGTCACCTCGATTTTCGGGTTACGCTGTAAAATCTTCCCGAACCACTTAATATCGTTCTTCGTTCCCATAAGCCTGACTTTTAACATCAATCCCGTCCTCCAAGCATGGCGTACAAGTTGTGGTTATATGTTACATATTCTGGATAACGAATTTGTACCGCCTGCCAAAAATAAGGCGCATAGGCACAGCAGAACAGTTCTTCCACTGTGTACCGTCTGCACTCGTCCACCTGTTCCTCCGCATCATCGTAATCAAAGACACTTGGCGTACCATTGCAGTAAAGGTTAAACGCCATCCTGACTACTTTTAAGCTCCCGCTGGTCTGCCATCCTTCATGCAGGCACTCCGTTTTCACGCAGCCTGTCTTAAAATCATAGATACTGTAAATGTTCCTTCTCGTGTCATCGCTGATACCAAGACAATATACAAGTGCTTTATGGTACACGTCCTGATACCTGACCTCTTTCAATTTCTCGTAGTAGAATTTTTCATGTGCATCGCTGATAAAAATAATCGCTTTCTCTGCTCCTAACGCTGTACTACTCATGTTCATTTCCTCCATTTCTTATTTTGTTTTGACCATAACAAAAGGACACTTCCCTAAAATTTTCTTTTAGAAAAATGTCCTTATCGTACAAAATATTGAATTGGATTTATGAGTACAACTATTCATTAACGCTCATTATTCTTCAATATGCGTTGTAAAATTGTTGTAAATTTGTTGTAGTTTACAAGTTCAAGTACCGCAAACCCTTGATTTTACTGGTCTTTTCCGCCAAGCGTTTTCATTGTCGGGAACAGCAAAACATCCCTTATCGCCGGTGAATCCGTCATCAGCATACACATACGATCAATTCCAAATCCAATCCCCCCTGTCGGAGGCATACCAATCTCAAGCGCATTCAGGAAATCTTCATCCGTATGATTTGCTTCCTCATCACCTGCTGCAAATGCTTCCTCCTGCGCTCTAAATCGTTCTCTCTGGTCAATTGGGTCATTCAGCTCGGAATATGCATTCGCCATCTCCCAGCCGTTCATAAAGAATTCAAAGCGCTCCACATAATCCGGATTGTCCGGTTTCTTCTTTGTAAGAGGGGAAATTTCAACCGGGTGGTCCATTAAAAATGTCGGCTGAACCAGATGATCTTCTACAAATTCTTCGAAAAACAGGTTCAAAATATCGCCCTTTTTATGGCGCTCCTCAAACTCGACATGGTGCTCCTTCGCTGCAGCGCGGGCCTCCTCAAGCGTATGAATCTCATGAAAATCAACACCCGCATATTTCTTAACGGCATCCACCATTGTAATTCTCTCAAAAGTCTTTCCAAGATCCATCTCCACTCCATTATATACAATTGTGGTGGTTCCCAGCACTTCCTTTGCCACATGGCGATAAAGGTTCTCCGTTAAATCCATCATGCCATTGTAATCCGTATATGCCTGATATAATTCCATCAACGTAAACTCAGGATTATGCCTTGTGTCAAGTCCCTCATTGCGAAATACACGTCCTATTTCATAAACTCTCTCGAGACCACCCACAATCAGCCTTTTTAAATAAAGTTCCAATGAAATACGCAGTTTCAGATCTTCATCCAGTGCATTAAAATGCGTCTCAAACGGTCTCGCCGCCGCTCCACCCGCATTCGATACAAGCATCGGCGTTTCCACCTCCATAAATCCCTGGGAATCAAGAAATGTCCGAATTGCGCTGATAATCTTAGAACGCTTGATAAATGTATCCTTCACATCATTATTCATAATCAAGTCAACGTATCTCTGGCGATAACGAAGATCTGTATTTGTCAGACCATGATATTTCTCAGGCAGAATCTGAAGACTCTTTGACAACAGCACAACCTTTGCCGCATGAATCGAGATTTCTCCGGTCTTTGTCTTAAATACCTCTCCCTCAATCGCCACAATATCGCCGACATCATATTTCTTAAAATCCGCATAAGCTTCTTCACCGACAGAATCCCTTGCCACATAGCTCTGGATATTGCCCTTTAAGTCCTGCACATTGCAAAAGGACGCTTTCCCCATAACACGCTTACTCATAATGCGGCCGGCTATCACCGCCTTCTTCCCTTCCAGCTCTTCGAACCGGTCTTTAATATCCTGGCTGTGATGCGTTACATCATACTTTGTTATCTCAAAAGGGTTTTTGCCATTCTCCTGAAGCGCCGCCAGCTTCTCACGACGTATTTTTAAAAGCTGTCCCAAATCCTGTTCTTGTTGTACTTTTCCCTGTTTCTGCTCTGCTCCCACGCGCTGCACTCCTTTCTTTGTATGCAATACTCCGGTAATCTTTCCACACTTATATTGATGGCTTAAATTCCCGGAGTACATTATTTCCGACTCCAATTCATGGCATGGGTTTTAGTTCGATCTCTGAATCTCAAGTATTTTATAACTGATTTCACCGACTCTTGTCTCCACGTCCACAATTTCCCCTGCCCGGTGTCCGAGAAGGGCTTTTCCGACAGGAGATTCATTGGAAATTTTCCCTTTCAAACTGTTTGCTTCCGTGGAACCGACAATTTTATATTCCATTTCTTCATTTACTTCCATATCAAGAATCTTTACACGGCAGCCAATACTGATCGTGTCAAGATCTACTTCATCTTCAACCACTACTTCTGCATTTTTCAAAATAGCTTCAATATCTTCAATTCTTGCTTCAATATCGCGTTGTTCATCTTTCGCAGCATCATATTCCGCATTCTCGGATAAATCGCCCTGTTCTCTGGCTTCCTTGATCTTTTGCGCAACTTCTTTTCTTCTTACCACTTTTAAATCATGAAGCTCCTGCTCCAATTTGGTAAGGCCTTCATATGTCAGAATATTCTTCTTTGCTTCCATAATCTTTTCTCCCGTCCGTATGCCCTGCATACCTAATATTTTTCTTTCGCCCGCGAAATGCTACTCCGTGAAGCTAAGACATTATACATTAACCTTCCGGCTCATGTCAAGAATTTGCAAGCTTTTCCACAAAAATACGCCCGGCATATCCGTCAGGCAACTCCCCCTCGCCGAACAGAAACAGCTCGTCACTTGACTCACCGAACAACAACGCCTGCAGTTCCCCTGCCTCCCATTCCTTCCCGTCCAGACTAAAAAATATTTTATCGTATCTCGTGTTATCATCCATCCACACACAGAATGTTCCGTTGAACTCCACAGTCATACCTTCCTGTTCCCTGTCCCTGTCCGCAATCTCCACAACAAGTCCTTCCTCTTCATACAGTTCATCTATGACACTTTCAAAATGTTCCTCTCTGTCTGTCACAAGTGTCATACGGTTAATGTCATGCCCTGATTTTAAAAGTGTAACTGCTGCCGCTTCCCCTCCGTCATCCATAATTGTCAACCTGTATTTCCTGCGCGGAACACTATGAATCCTCCGTGCAAATTCACAGATTTCCCTTGACATGACACAGCACAAATACAATCCATCCGATGGTTTGCATTCTTCCCGTCCTGTTGTATCCCGCATTCTGTGGGAAAAGCCTTCAATCTTCTGTTTTAGAATCTCTATCACATTTTTCCATCTGCTGCCCATGCACTATTATATGAAGAAACAGATTCCAAAAGTCCTCTTAATTCATCCATTGTTTCTGTTTCATTCACTTTCTGTCTGAGCTTTGCTGAATGCGGAAAACCACCTGTATACCAGGCAATATGTTTACGCATCTCCCTGACCGCCGTATATTCCCCTTTGTATGCGCACTGTAATTCCATATGGCGGAATATTAATCTGCACACCTCGTCAAAATCAGGTTTTTTACTCTCGCTTCCCTTTCCAAACCATGCGTTCATCTCCTCGAAAATCCACGGATTTCCCCTCGCACCGCGTCCAATGGCAACCCCGTCGCATCCCGTATAAGCAAACATGTTCTCCGCGTCCTTCGCAGTCCTTATATCCCCGTTTCCGATCACAGGTATTTTTACGGTTTCTTTGACTTTGCGGATAATATCCCAATCCGCCCTGCCCTCATAAAACTGCTCTCTTGTACGTCCATGTACGGTCACTGCTGAAGCCCCTGATTCCTGCGCAATATACGCAATCTCTGCCGCGTTTACATGAGCTTCGTCAAATCCCTTACGAATTTTTATTGTAACCGGTTTCTTTATTGCTTTCACACATGCTTCCACAATTTCCGCCACGAGAGCCGGATGTTTCATCAGCGCCGAACCCTCCCCGTTATTTACGACCTTCGGCACCGGACATCCCATATTGATGTCAAGAACCGCAAACGGCCGCTCTTCAATCCGCTTTGCCATCTCGCTGAGAATCTGCGGATCATTTCCGAAAAGCTGAAGGGAGGCCGGCCCCTCCTCCTCATGGATATCAAGCAATGCCTCCGTATTACGGTTCCGGTGCATAATCGCTTTCGCACTTACCATTTCCATGCACACAAGACCCGCACCCTTCTCCTTGCATAACAGACGAAATGGCAGGTCTGTTACGCCTGCCATAGGTGCCAGTATAAAACAATTTCCCAATACCGTATTTCCAATTCTTAACTGTCTCACAATTCACCCTCATCAAATGGTTCTTTTCTTACCACTACTTTATAAAATAAAGTCAACGACTCAAATAATTCCTGACGCCTTCTCTGTACCTCTTTCACAAGAAGTGCACTCCCGATCTCGTCATACAGAATATCCTCCTCGGCAGCCTCCGTCTCAAGTGATAAAGTACCGTCTTCTTCAAAAACCATCGTAAAGACTCCCCCCGCCTCCTCCGTAAATAACACACAGATAATGTGAAGTTCATCCTTTATGGAATCCGGGAGCTTTTCAAACAACCGGTTAAAATAATATTTCTTCTCATATGCATTTGCCCCGCATAAAACAACCCTCTCAGACATACCCATAGATCCCCCTGACAGATACTTCTCCCGCATAGACGGATTCTTTCGTTCCGTCCTCACGTACCACGAGCAGCTTTCCTGTCTCATCAATTCCCTCTGCCGTGCCCTCATATTCATTTCCTGGCTCCAGCACACGGACAACCTGATTCAGATTAACCAGACGCTCATTGTAATCCGCACACAGCACTCCCATATTTCTGCTCTTTTCAAACCGGTCATATTCATTTTCAAAATGATACATAACACGTTCCAAAAGAGCAGTGCGGTCTGTCACCTTTCCCGTTTCTATCCGGATAGAAGTTGCATTCTTCTTAATCTCCTCAGGCATTTCCTCCTGATTTGTATTAATACCAATTCCGATTACCACATGATTAATATAATCAGGTTCAGCCGTCATTTCTGTCAATATACCCACTATCTTTTTCCGATGAAGCAGAATATCATTCGGCCATTTTATCTGTGTCTTTACCTCACAGCATTCATCAATCGCTTTTGATGCAGCAAGCGCCATAACCAATGTCAGCATTGATGCCTGGTCAGGTGCCAGGTCAGGACGCAGAAGTATACTCATATAGATATTCACTCCGCTTGGTGAAACCCATCCCCGCCCTCTCCGACCTTTCCCTCCGGTCTGGCACTCTGCCACCGCAAGTGTTCCGTGAGGCATTCCTTTCTCCGCAAGCTGGTTAATCTCCGTGTTGGTAGAGCCTGTCTCCTGACAGAAATAAATTTCCTGTCCGGCCCATTCCGTTACAAGACGGCTTTTTATTTCATCTGCGGAATATCGTGTGGGACTGCTTACAATGCGATATCCCTTCTTGGGGACGGAATCAATCTCATACCCCTCCTCTTTCAGCCTATTGACCGCCTTCCAAACAGCCGTGCGCGATACGCCGAACGTATCACAAAGCTCCTGTCCTGAAACATAGCCATCTGACTCCCTTAGCTTCTTTAAAATTTTACTTTTCATTAACAGCCTCCATGCAGCCACAGACTGGCCTATATACTGAATTCCATCAAAATGCCAGCTGCAAAAGTGAAAAGATTAACAACAATGCAACCGCAATCGAAAGAACGGCAAAAACTACACTTATCATCCGATGCTCCTGATAAAATCTCGCAGCGTTCAATGACAGCATTGCGGCTCCCAGTGCAAACACAACCGGAAACAGATTCCGATTCAAAGGTTCACCCGACAGCAAAACCACAGCAAGCACAATTGTTCCAATTCCCAAAAACAGGTTCATTAAATCAATCATTAATTTGCCGTTTTTTAGTTTCATTGTACTGCTCCCAATGTCGCTGCCATTACAGCTTTGATTGTATGCATTCGATTCTCCGCCTCATCAAACACAAATTTCCGATACGTCTGGAATACTTCATCCGTCACTTCCATCTCCGTCAGCCCGAACCGCTCCCCTATTTCTTTTCCAATTTTTGTATTACAATCATGGAATGCCGGGAGGCAGTGCAAAAATATCGCTTTTTCTCCTGCATTCCGCATAACATCCATTGTCACCTTATATGGACTTAGGTCACGAATACGTTCTTCCCATACCGCATCCGGCTCCCCCATAGAAACCCATACATCCGTATAGACAACATCCGCTCCCTTCGTTCCCTCTTCCACATTCTCCGTAAATGTAATAGTTCCGCCGCTTTCGCCCGCATAACTTTTACAGATCTGCGTCAACTCTTCATTTGGAAAATAGCGGGCAGGCGCACAGGCCGTAAAGTGAAGACCAAGCTTCGCACACACAATCATCAGTGAATTTCCCATATTATAACGAGCATCTCCCATGTAAACAAGTCTGCGTCCTTTTAAATCTCCGAAGTGTTCACGAATGGTGAGCATGTCGGCAAGCATCTGCGTCGGATGATATTCATTTGTCAGACCGTTCCACACAGGCACATCCGCATGTTCCGCAAGGCTCTCCACAATTTCCTGCCCGAAGCCCCTGTACTCAATTCCGTCAAACATGCGGCTGAGTACATTCGCCGTATCTGCAATGCTTTCCTTCTTTCCAATCTGTGAACCGGAAGGGTCGAGATAAGTCGTCCCCATACCGAGATCATGGGCGGCTGTCTCAAAGGAACAGCGTGTTCTGGTGCTTGTTTTCTCAAAAATAAGAGCGACATTCCTCCCTCTGAGAGTCGACACATCCACTCCCTGTTTCTTTTTCTCCTTGTAATCTGCCGCCAGATCAAGTAAATATACGATCTCCTCCGGTGTAAAATCTTTTAATGTTAAAAAATCACGTCCTTTTAAATTCATCTGTAACCTCCATCCCCATTTCCAATCAGTCTATTATGCGTTTTATATCTGCCTAAAAATCACGCTGCCTGATGCAGGCAGCGTGAAAACCGTTCCTTTTGCTTCACCTATTTAATTACTTCTTTAAACGCGGTCGCAAGCCCCGCAAGTCCCTGCAGGTCGGACGGAATAATGATCTTTGTCGCCTGACCATCCGCCGCCCTCTCAAATGCCTCCAAACTCTTAAGCGCCAGTACGGATTGATCGGCGCCCGCTTCTTTCACCATACGGATACCATCAGCTGTAGCCTGCTGTACACGTAAAATTGCTTCCGCCTGACCTTCTGCTTCGCGTATCATCTTCTCTTTCTGCGCTTCCGCACGGAGAATTGCCGCCTGCTTCTCAGCCTCCGCATCAAGGATTGCGGATTCTTTCTTACCTTCCGCTACGAGAATTGTAGATTTCTTCTCACCTTCCGCAATCAGAATTGCCTCACGTCTTTCACGTTCCGCCTTCATCTGCTTCTCCATCGCATCCTGAATCGCCGCCGGAGGAATAATATTCTTTAATTCCACACGATTTATCTTAATTCCCCACGGGTCAGTCGCAATATCAAGAGACGCTCTCATTCTTGTATTAATCGTTTCTCTGGAAGTAAGCGTCTCATCAAGCTCCAGATCACCGATAATATTTCGCAGTGTTGTCGCAGTCAGATTCTCGATTGCCATAATCGGATTTTCCACACCGTATGCAAAAAGCTTCGGGTCCGTGATCTGGAAAAACACTACGGTATCAATACGCATTGTAACATTATCTTTCGTGATAACAGGCTGCGGTGCAAAGTCAACAACCTGCTCCTTTAAAATCACGCGCCTTGCCACACGGTCAATGAACGGAACTTTAAAATGAAGTCCTACGGACCAAGTTCCCTGATAGCCTCCCAGCCGCTCAACTACAAATGCCTGTGCCTGAGGCACGATCTTAACGCATGACGCAAGCACCATCAGGATAATTACCAATAAAATAATTACAGTTATTAAACCTTCCATTTCTCACACTTCCTCCTGTTTTTCTTTTACAATTAATTTTACCCCCTGCACGCCCGTCACAATCACAACGGTGCCTGCCGGATACTGCATGTTGTCTTCGTTCGCCCTTGCGGACCATTCCATACCGTCCACATTAACCTGGCCAATTCCCTGCAGATTGTCCACAGTGCTTATTATGATTCCCTGTTTTCCAATCATACCTTCCACATTTGTTTTTACGCGGTCTTTATTAAAATATTTGACTGCAACAGGCCGCGTCGCAAAAAGCAGCGCCAGCGACACCACAAAGAAAAGTATAACCTGAATCGGCCACGGCGCACCAATCATTGATGCAATCGCGGCAACCAGCGCCCCTCCAGCAAACCAAATGGTTGTAAGCCCAAGAGTAATAATCTCTATCACCAAAAAGGCAACCAGCAGAATCAGCCATAGCAATGATAAACTTACACTGCCAATCAATATCATCTGAATTTCCTCCTCTAAACTATAAACACCATCTATATCATACTACATTTTTTAAATTAATTCAACACATGAAAATGCAGCATAGAGCAAAGTATTTTGCTTTATGCTGCATATAAATTTACCAGAATACGTGATTTCCGATCACAATGCCGGAATACCCTGAACGGATATTTCTAAAGTGCGTTGCACCGCCAACATTTGTGACCCCGGAAAGAGCTTCTTTCGCTGCCTGAATTGCCACCGGATTCGGTCCCATAGCCGCTACTGCGGCTACCTTTCCGGTTGCCGCCGGCCCAAACTGTCCAGGCGCATAAACCGCACCTGCAATACTGCCGTACCTGCCGCGCGCCCGATTTACAACAACCGCGCCAACTGCAAGCTGCCCCTCATAACACTCACTTCCCGCCTCACTCTGAATCAGTGCGGCCAGCAGTGTTACATCATCCGTTGCAGCCGTAACAGCGCCTGCGTTTGTCTTCGTTGTCTCCGTTGTACGTGCAGGTTTATGTTTTGCCGCTTCTTTTTCGGCCTTCTCCTTTGCTTCCTTCTCCGCGGCTTCACGCGCTTTTATTTCCTCTATTGTCTCACCTTCGTCAAGGTCAAATTCCACCCTTACATACTGGCTGGAAATATATCCCTCTTTTCCGCCTTCACACTGGACTTTTACCCAATCTCCCAATTCTTCAATCGCTTCGACATCTTCACCTCTTGCAAGAAGACCATAGACACCTGAACTTTCATCCGCCTCTTTACGGATTCGAAGTGTTTCCGTCTCTACCGTCGCCGAAAGCCTTCCGACCTCTTTCGCCAGATCTTTGGCTGCATCGTCAAACAGCAGGTAATCATTTTTTACCCAGCCTTCCAACTCGCCGGAGCGAACCTTTGTAAACCCTTCTTTCTGCTCAAGCATGCTTCCCGCACAGCCCTTATAAAGCTTTCCAATCAATTCGGACTCTTCGTCCGCCATTGATCTCACATTCACGGAATTATTTACATTTGCCATGACCAGATCCGGGTATTCCTTCTGAAGCGCACTTTCACTGTTCAGAACTTCCGGTACATCCTCCTGCGGCTGTACATCCTCCGCACTTTCCTCCGGCTCATCCACATCAACTGTTTCTTCCGTACTCTTTACCTCCACAGACACAACTTCTCTGTCAATAATGTCTGCGGCGCCAGCTCTGACCTTTTCCGTCATTCCACCGCTCTCCATCACTTTCTCCGAGCCGGCTTTCAATTCTTCAAGGCTTGACGCATCTTTTGCATAAACAGTCTGCCCTGCACATATTGCTGCAGCCATAAACGCCGCCGCAAAAGCTATCTTTTGTTTCCTCATCCCAATACTCATAGCAACCCCCAAACAGTAACAATTATGTTAACTTATATTACGTAAATGTTACATTTGTATGATTCATTTTAACAAAAGATTTGCTTTTTGTCAAGTTTGACAACCCATCATTCCCCATATTACGACATATGAAACGATATATACCGTAACGGCAAAATATCCTATAAATTTCTTGATTTCTCCGCACACACCCTCATCGCTTCCATCAGCCCGGAACGGAAACCTCTCTCCTCCAAAACCCTGACTGCCTCAATCGTCGTTCCTGCCGGAGAACATACCATATCCTTCAGTTCTCCCGGATGTTTTCCTGTCTCAAGCACCATCTTTGCACTTCCGTAAACCGCCTGCGCAGCAAATTCATAAGCATCCTTTCTTGCCATTCCTTCAGCCACCGCCGCATCTGCCATCGCTTCAATCATCATAAATACATATGCCGGCGCACTGCCGCTGACCGCTACCACCGTATCCATCAAATGCTCCGATACCGAATGCGCTTTTCCAAAACTGTTAAGAATCGTCATAATTCTTAACAATTCGTCATCCGTCACAAATGCGTTCCGGCAGACACCGGTACATCCCTCCCCTACCAGAGCCGGAGTATTTGGCATACAGCGTACAATCTTAACTTCTTTCCCGAACTGCTGTCCCAGCCACTCAAGAGTCTTCCCTGGGGCGATTGTAATCACACATTTATCGCGCGTAATCTCATTTCGTATCTCTGCAATTACTTCCTCGTAGAATTGCGGCTTCACCGAAAGGACAATAACATCTGCCGTACGCGCCAGCGCGCAGTTACCGCCTGCAATCTGAATCTTCAAATTCTCCGCTGCTCTTTCATTTGCCGCCTTTACCACATCTACACCATAGATATCAGACGGTTCCACGACACAATTGCGTATAATTCCGCCTATCATAGCCGTTGCCATGTTTCCAAGTCCTATAAATCCTAATCTCATATTCACAATCCTTCCTTTCGTCACATTCGGCGCTGCCGGTCTGCCTCATACAAAAGAAGCGCAGCAGCGATCGCTGCATTTAATGATTCCACCCGGCCGTTCATAGGTATTTTTATGTAAGCATCCGCCAGCTCTGCTGTTTCTCTCGTTAATCCGTTTCCTTCATTCCCTATCAGAAACGATGTCTTGTTACGGTAATTTTTCTGTGTATAAAGCTCCTCTCCCGATAAGTGAGAAGCATACACGCAGATTCCCTCTTCTTTCAGGCGGCGGATACATGCATGCAAATCATCCACATATAAAAACGGCATACGGTAGACAGAGCCCATCGTCGCACGAATCACTTTAGGATTATAGATATCCGCTGTATTACGATCCATAATAATGCCGCTAACGCCTGCTCCTTCCGAAGTCCGAATCATCGTCCCAAGATTTCCCGGATCCTGAACCCCCTCCAGCAGAAGCAGAAGAGGGTTTTCCCCTCCATAAATATCTTTTTCACTATAATGAAACTGCTTTAATACTGTAAGAATCCCCTGTGGCGTTTTCGTATCGCATACTTTATGAAAGACATCATCCTTCACAATTTCATAAGGATACTTCTCAATGATATCCCCGTCATTCTCCTTCATGATAAAATGTTCGGACACATATACCTTCTGCACAGAAGATGGAGGGGCTTCCAGAAACATCTTCATTCCTTCCGCTACAAATACATCCTGCTCGCGCCGGACCCGCGCTTTTGCATTAAGCTGCATAATATTTTTCATCTGTGCATTTGCCAAACTGGTGATCATACCCTACGCCATACCTTTCCGCAAGAAAAGGGCCGTTCTGTTAACAGCCCTTTCACACTTTTTATTAAATAGATAATGCCTTGCTGACCTGATACTGATATTCTGAAATATCTTTCTGCATCGATAATGCCTCATCAATATCAAAATCCACAAACTGTCCGTGCCTGTATCCAACAACACGGTTTGTCTTTCCTTCCTTTAAGAGATCAGCCGCATACGCCCCCATCATGGAAGCATAAAAACGATCTTTGCACGTCGGACTACCTCCCCGCTGCATATATCCCAGAATCGTAGCTCTCGTTTCCATACCGGTCGCCGCTTCAATGCGCCTTGCCATAGAGGTGGAATGTCCGATTCCTTCAGCATTAATGATAATATGATGTGTTTTACCCTTTTTCCGGTTTGCAATAATGTTATTGATAATCTCCTGCTCGTTATATTCATATTTTTCAGGAAGAAGAATATCTTCAGCGCCATTTGCAACACCACACCACAGCGCAATATAACCTGCATTCCTTCCCATAACTTCTATAATTGAACACCTCTCATGAGACGAGGATGTATCCCTTACTTTATCAATCGCCTGCATTGCTGTATTGACTGCCGTATCAAATCCAATTGTATATTCCGTACATGCAATATCAAGATCAATGGTCCCTGGCACGCCAATCGTATTAATGCCATGCGCGGCAAGTTTCTGAGCGCCACGGTAAGAACCGTCACCCCCGATTACCACAAGGCCCTGTATGCCATATTTTTTGCACACTTCAGCGCCTCTTGCTTGCCCTTCTTCCGTCTTAAAATCTTCACAGCGTGCCGTGCGCAGAACCGTACCACCACGCTGAATCGTATCAGAAACATCCCGCGGAGACATTTCATGTATCTCTTCATTCAAAAGGCCCTGATAGCCTTTCTTGATTCCCATTACTTTCATCCCGCTGCTGATCGCTTTTCTTGTAACCGCACGGATTGCAGCATTCATTCCTGGCGCATCTCCACCGCTTGTCAGTACGCCGATTGTCTTTATTTCTTTTGCCATATGTGACCTCCCGGAGACTGTAGATTTAATATATCATTCGACTGGTTTTATTCTAACGCTTTTTGATTCTGTTTTCAACTGATTTTGCAGATTTAAACAACTTTTACATTCTCTTTTCCGAAAGCTTCCGAAAGCCTGTCTACGAGTGTCTTATCCGCCCGAACATTTCTCCCTGCCGGAAGAACTTTTTTTCCTTTCGGACATTTTGTATAGATGACAACCCTGTCATTTCCATCCGAATCACTGCACAGATTCAGGAGTTCCTCTTCTCTGTCCGCATACGCGCTTCTGCTTTCAAACTGAATCCAGAGTTCTCTCGGAACCTCCTCAAACGGCGTAATCTTCTCGCAGATCAATTTGCCGTCCTTCTCCTCCTCCGCCGAAACTCTCCCATAGATAAAGACTTTGCTTTCTTCGACCAGATAACGGCTGTTCTTCTCATAATCTCTCGGCCAGACAATCACTTCCACCGTTCCTAACAGATCTTCCAATGTTAAAAACGCCATTGTCTGCTCTGTCTTTGTATGTTTAATCTGTCGATGGGTGATAATGCCCCCGACTGTCACTTTGCTGTTATCGACTGCTTTAATTACATTGGTCTCTTCGTCGAGAAGAAAATCCGTCGTGACAGCCGTTATATTTTTGCGCCACATTTTCTCATATTCCTCAAGCGGATGCCCGCTGACATAAATACCGAGTACCTCCTTTTCAAACGCAAGAAGCGCCTCCTTCGGATATTCACCCACATCAGGAAGTTTGATTTCAAATTCTTCCTTCTGAGATTCATCCACAATATCAAACAATGATATCTGTCCTGCCATATTGTTCTTTCTATCATGATGAATGCTGTCCATAATCTGCGCATATACCGTCATAAACTGTCTGCGTGTTCCTCCGAGGCCGTCAAAGGTTCCTGATTTAATAAAGCTCTCCACTACACGACGGTTTATTTCTTTATCCGAAAGACGCTGTATAAAATCTTTCAGGCTTACGAACCGGCCGCATGCCTCCCGTTCTTCCACGATCGCTTCAATGATCGGCCGCCCTACACTCTTGATTGCCGAAAGGCCATAGCGGATGGCATTGCCTGAAACAGAGAATCCGTAATCGCCTTCATTAATATCGGGCGGAAGAATTGGTATATTCATATTCCGGCACGTTAAAATATATTCGGCTACTTTTGAAGGATTGTCAATCACGGATGTCAAAAGGGCCGCCATAAATTCTGTCGGATAATAATGTTTCAGATACGCTGTCTGATACGACACGACAGCATAGCATGCCGCATGCGATTTATTAAATGCATATTTGGCAAAATCCATCATACTATTGTATATACGGTCTGCAACTGCCGCTTCAATCCCTTTCGCCGAGCATCCCGGAACCCCCTGCTCTTCATTTCCGTAAATAAAGTTTGCCCGTTCCTCCTCCATCACATACTGCTTTTTCTTACTCATTGCACGGCGCACAAGATCGCTTCGCCCCAGTGTATAGCCGCCCAGATCACGCACAATCTGCATAACCTGTTCCTGATAAACAATACAGCCGTACGTCGGCTCCAGAATCGGCTTTAACTGTGGACAGTCATACCTGATTTCGCCCTGACTGTTCTTTCCCCTGATATACTGAGGAATGAAATCCATCGGGCCCGGACGGTACAGGGAAATTCCCGCAATAATATCTTCTAAATTCTGTGGTTTCAGTTCCTTCATAAAGCTCTTCATGCCGCCGCTCTCAAGCTGGAATATACCTTCCGTCCTCCCGGTTCCAATCGCATTCAGCACTTCTTTGTCATTATAATCAATCTGATCGATATTGATCTGTTTCCCGGTATCCTGTTCAATCAGCTGCACAGCATTCTGAATCACGGTCAATGTACGCAGTCCAAGAAAATCCATCTTCAAAAGACCGAGTTCCTCAATCGTCGTCATCGTGAACTGCGTTGTAATGGAACCATCGGACGCTCTGGAAAGAGGCACAAAATCATCGGCCTCTTCCGGACAGATCACAACCCCTGCCGCATGCATCGATGTATGGCGCGGAAGCCCTTCCAGACGCTTGCACATATCAATCAGATCATGCACCTGCTCATCTTTCGCATATAGTTCCCTGAATTCCGGATTGATCTGCAATGCCCGGTCAAGCGTAATATTCAGTTCGTTCGGAACCATCTTTGCCAGAGAATCCGCAAATGAATACGGGAGGTCCATCACCCGTGCAACATCACGTATCACACCCTTCGCGGCAAGCGTACCAAATGTCACAATCTGGACTACCTTACTTTTTCCATATTTGTTTACCACATAGTCAATCACTTCCTGCCGGCGCTCAAAACAGAAGTCAATATCGATATCGGGCATGGACACACGTTCAGGATTCAAAAAACGTTCAAAAAGCAGCTGATAGCGGATGGGGTCAATATTTGTGATTTTCAGACAATAAGATACAAGGCTTCCTGCCGCCGACCCTCTTCCCGGCCCAACCGGAATCCCCTGTAATCTCGCATAATTTATAAAATCCCAGACAATCAGGAAATAATCAACATATCCCATCTCTTTTATAACAGAAAGTTCGTAGTTCACACGCTCCCTCAGGGAATCATCCACATTCGTATAACGCTCCTTCAGTCCGTCGCTGCAAAGTTTATTGAGATAGGACCAGGAATCATATCCTTCCGGCACTTCAAAATGGGGCAGCTTTGTCACCCCAAATTCAATTTCCACATTACATCTCTGCGCAATTTTATGAGTATTCTCCAGCGCCTCCTTCGCATACGGGAAAAGACGCAGCATCTCCTCCTCGGATTTTACATAGTACTGCCCGCCTTCATAACGCATCCTGTTCTCATCGGCCAGACGCTTGCCTGTCTGCAAACAGAGCAGGATATCATGCGGTTTTTCGTCCTCCGCATACGTATAATGCACATCATTTGTCGCAACAAGCGGTATGGAAAGTTCCCTGCTCAGATTGAGGAGAGCTGCATTTACCGTCTTCTGTTCCGGTATTCCGTGGTCCTGAAGCTCCAGAAAAAAATTTCCCTTTCCGAAACATGTCTCATACTTAAGCGCCGCCTTCTTCGCCTCGTCTGTCAGCCCTTTCACGATATAACGCTGCACTTCCCCCGCAAGGCATGCCGACAGTGCAATAATGCCTTCATGGTATCGGTTCAGGATATCCATATCAATACGCGGCTTATAATAGTACCCTTCCGTAAAACCTTTTGAGACAATCTTCATTAAGTTTGCATATCCCTTGTTATTCTCCGCAAGAAGCACAAGGTGGTAATATCGGTCATCCCCGCCTGTCAATTCCTTGTCAAAACGCGAGTTTGGCGCCACATATACCTCACACCCCAAAATCGGCTTTATTCCGGCCGCCTTTGCCGCGCGATAGAAATCAATCACGCCAAACATAACGCCGTGATCGGTAATTGCCGCACTGTCCATCCCCAATTCCTTTACCCGTGCGACATACTCCTTTATCTTATTTGAACCATCCAAAAGACTGTATTCCGTGTGAACATGTAAATGTGTAAATGCCATAACACCCTCGCTTTTCCAAAGTATTCCTATTCTGCCAACCCTGTCATAATTTTATTCTATCATAGGATTTTCGAAAAAAAAAGGGCGAAGCCGACAGGCTCCACCCTAAGTTATTTCAATCCTTATAAATATTTCTTCAGAACTTCCACTTTGTCCACTTTCTCCCACGGAAGATCGAGATCATTGCGTCCAAAATGTCCATAAGCTGCCGTCTGTTTGTAAATCGGCCTTCTTAAATCCAGCATCTTTATGATTCCGGCCGGACGAAGATCAAAGTTCTCACGAATAATTTCAACAAGCTTCTCATCCGATACCTTGCCTGTGCCAAAAGTATCTACCATAATAGAGGTAGGCTGCGCCACACCGATTGCATAGGAAAGCTGAATCTCACACTTATCCGCAAGGCCTGCTGCCACAATGTTCTTTGCGACATAACGGGCCGCATACGCCGCGGAACGGTCCACCTTCGTGCAGTCTTTTCCGGAGAATGCGCCGCCGCCATGACGTGCATATCCGCCGTAAGTATCTACAATAATCTTACGTCCGGTAAGTCCTGCATCCCCATGAGGCCCTCCGATTACAAAACGTCCCGTCGGATTAATAAAGAACTTTGTATCCGCGTCAATCAACTCTTTCGGAAGAACCGGGTCAAACACATACTTTCTGATCTCCTCATGAATCTGCTCCTGTGTTACATCAGGATCATGCTGTGTGGATAACACAACTGCCTCAAGACGAAGCGGTTTCCCGTTTTCATCATACTCTACGGATACCTGGCTCTTTCCGTCAGACCTTAAGTATTTTAACGTGCCGTCTTTCCGGACTTTTGTAAGCTGCAAAGCAAGCTTATGCGCCAGAGAAATGGAATACGGCATATATTCCTCTGTCTCATTCGTCGCATAGCCAAACATCATACCCTGATCGCCTGCGCCGGTCGCCTCAATCTCAGCATCGGACATTTTATTCTCTTTTGCTTCCAGCGCCTTGTCCACACCCATCGCAATATCGCTGGACTGCTCGTCAATTGCAACTAAAACCGCACATGTATTCCCGTCAAATCCGTATTCTGACTTCGTATATCCAATCTCTTTTACAGTTTCCCGAACCACTTTCTGAATATCCACATAGGCATTCGTGGTTATCTCACCGGTTACGAGCACAAATCCTGTACAGGTTGCCGTCTCACAGGCAACACGGCTCATAGGGTCCTTCTCCATACATGCATCGAGAATCGCATCTGAAATCGCATCACATACTTTGTCAGGATGTCCTTCCGTCACCGATTCGGAAGTAAATAATCTTTTTTCCATTTCTGTTCCTCCATTCTTTTCTGTTCATAAGAGAGAATTCTGCTGCCGGATTCTCCGCCCGCGGCAAGCTCCACAAACAACAGTTTCCACTCCGGCCTGTCAGGAAATTCGAAACAATTCCCAAAACAGGAAAAAAAATAGCCCGCATAAGCGGACTCGACTTTTGATAATCAAATCCTCTTATTGTTCGTTTATCGTTACCGACAAATATTCGCTCAGGTTAGCACCTTCCAGTATACTGGGGTTGCCGTGGCTTCACAGATCCTATGTACCTCCACCACTCTGAATAAGAGAATATGCCTGACTACAGGCTGACAATATAGAATTTTCATATCTGTTACATGGGTAGGATACTATGAAATAACAGATTCGTCAAGTGCAATTTTTTACAAAGTTTCTTAACACTTCATTTTTGTTGACATCATACGCAGAACTTCTTATACTAATATCTATGAATTATAGTTTAAAAATCATATCGTAAAAGGAGATTTCACATGTCTAAAGTATTAACACAAAATCTCCTGCCTGGAATGATTACGGCAGAAGATATCTATTCTTATACAAACCAGCTGATTCTTCCGAAAAACTTAGTGCTTACCGACAAGGCAATCACAAAACTTGAACTTTATTCGGTTTTAAGCATTCGCATCAAAGACGAATCGGAACCAGCTGAACCTCCGGAAGATAACACCTACTCTGCAAAAATCAAAAGCAGTCCGGAATTTATAAAGTTTTCAAAAGATTTTGAGAACTCCGTAGATCAGGTACGCAATTCTCTCAACGATCTTGTTATGAGAAAAAACGTCGCCATTAATATTGACAATCTGATGACCGAGACACTGACTTTGCTGAAAAACAACCCAAACTGCATCCATATATTCGATATGCTTCACAATATGCGCCACTATGATGACCCGACCTACTCCCATTCGCTGAATGTTGCGATTATCTGTTACGCATTCGGAAAATGGCTTAAATTTCCCGGCGAGGAACTGAACACGCTGATGCTGTGCGGACTGCTCCATGATATTGGAAAGCTTGCCATTTCCAACACAATCATAAGCAAACCTGCAAAACTGACAGAAGCCGAATACCAGATTGTAAAAACACATGCCCTGGAGGGCTATAACCTACTAAAAGATTTAAGCATTAACGAGCATATTAAAAATTCCGCGCTGATGCACCATGAGCGTTGTGACGGCACCGGATATCCAGAAGGGGTTAAAGCAGACCAGATTGACGAATACGCAAAGATTGTCGCTATCGCCGATGTATATGACGCAATGACATCCGCAAGAATTTACCGCGGACCCCTGTGTCCATTCCAGGTCATCGAAATATTTGAAAACGAAGGACTGCAAAAATACGATTCAAAATATATACTCACATTCCTGGAAGGCATCGTCAATACGTATGTTAAGAATCGTATCCGCCTGAATAACGGACTGGAAGGCGACGTTGTGTTAATCAATAAGCGCCACCTTGCCCGTCCGATGGTTCAATGCGGCAGTCAGTATATTGATCTTGCCCTTGAGCCAAACCTGCATATTGAAGCCATTATTTAAAATCATCTGTGTAATAAAAACGTGCGGGAAAAATTCAAAACTTTTTCCGCACGCTCTTTCGTCTGTCAGCCAACTTTCAGCTTAAATTTCTGAATATCCCGTTCTGACGCCACTTTCTCAATCTGTGCGCCAAGCTGCTGAAGCTTCACCTCAAAATCTTCATACCCTCTCTGGATATAATGAATATCATCTACAATTGTAATTCCCTCTGCCGCAAGACCTGCCAGCACCAACGCTGCGCCGGCCCTTAAGTCAGGCGCATTAATCGCTGCACCCGTATAATTTTTCACACCGTCAATAATAGCGGTATTTCCCTCAACCTTAATATTGGCCCCCATACGCGTAAGCTCATCCACATATTTGAAGCGGTTCTCAAAGATGCTCTCCGTCACAATGCTTGTCCCTTCGCAGAGCGCCAGGGTCACGCCGATTTGTGGCTGCATATCCGTCGGATACCCGGGATACGGAAGCGTCTTTACATGAGTATGATGCAGTTCGCCTTTTGAAATGACTCTGACCGCATCATCAAATTCCTCAACTTCACAGCCAATCTCAATCAGTTTTGCGCTGATCGACTCCAGATGTTTTGGAATCACATTCTTAATCAGCACGTCTCCCTTCGTAATCGCACCGGCAAACATAAACGTTCCCGCCTCTATCTGGTCCGGAATCACCGAATACTCTGTCTTATGAAGCTTCTCAACGCCTCTGATTCGTATGACATCCGTTCCGGCGCCCTTAATGTTGGCTCCCATGCTGTTTAGGAAGTTTGCAACATCAACTACATGAGGTTCCTTCGCCGCATTCTCAATAATTGTCTTGCCGTCAGCCATCGCTGCCGCCATCATAACATTAATCGTAGCGCCGACCGTCACTACATCAAGATAGATATGATTACCTACCAGCCGCTCTGCCTTTGTTACAATTAATCCATGTTCTATTTTCACTTCCGCGCCCAGTGCACGGAATCCCTTTATATGCTGGTCAATCGGGCGACTTCCGATATTACATCCGCCAGGAAGCACAACATCCGCTCTTTTATATTTCCCAAGAAGCGCACCCAGAAGATAATAGGAAGCCCTGATTTTCTTCATAAACTCAAAGTCAATACTCTTATTCTGTACCAGAGAACCGTTAATTTTTACCGCATGCTTATCAAGACGTTCTACAATAACTCCGATTCCTTCCATTGCCTTAAGCATTACTTTCACATCCCTGACATCGGGAAGATTATCTATCGTAACAGTTTCATCTGTCATAGTCGCAGCCGCCAGAATTGCCAATGCCGCATTTTTCGCGCCGCCGATTTCCACCTCGCCGGACAAGGGATTGCCTCCCTTAATGATATACTGTTCCATCTATTTACACCTCTAAAAATATCAGAATAAACTCTTCACATATGAATAAATTATATCACAGTTTCGGTATTTGTAAATTCCCTTTTCTCTAATTGAAATATTCAAAGGGGTTTACCGCGCTTCCATTCACAAGTATTTCAAAATGCAGATGCGGCCCCGTGCTTCGCCCGGTATTTCCGCTGAGTGCAATTTTATCTCCCTGTTTCACCGTCTGTCCTGTCTTTACAAGAACCTTGCTCAGATGGCCATAACGCGTCTGTTTGCCGTCCTCATGATCGATATAAACCACATACCCGTACCCGCTGCCCCAGCCGGCCCGCGTCACGGTTCCTCCTGAGGACGCCGCCACAGCCGTACCGACAGGCGTTGCAAGATCAATGCCTTTATGATATGTGGATGCCCCTCTTTTCGGCGCACTTCGTCTTCCGAAAGGAGAAGAAAGCCTTCCGCCCGAAATCGGCCGGATATAAGTCGGAGGCTCCTTCGTGCCGCGTTCCACAACTCTTGGAACCGCATTTGCCACAATCTCCTGTTGTAAAATCGTTCGCTCCGTCTCTCTGTCATTCCGGTATGTGACATCTGCCACAACTTTACGATATCCTGCCACCGGGTCCTGCAAAGTCTGCATGTCCGTCGTATACCAGTCATCGTTATCTACATACTGTACGTCTGCTTCATAGTTCTCTTCATAATACATCTGCTCCGTACGCATCACCGAAAGTTCCGGTTCCGGCATTGTAACCGTAATCTCATCCCCTGCCCGGATAATTGAATTTTCATCCTCAATCGCCTCATTGATCGAAATCAGGTGTTCCATTGTCGTTTCATTCTTCTGCGCAATCTGAGACAATGTATCCCCCGGCTGTACCTCATAAATCTTTTCTTTCTCTTTTTCTCTCGTAATCTCCGCTACCGCATCTTCAAATGAGGTCACTTCTTCCGGCTCCAGATATGCCTCCACAACCTCAACCGTATCCGCAAAATGAATTTCCTTTAACCCCAGTTCATTTTCGGCGGATGCACCGGCCCGCTCCAAAATATCCGACAGCACATCTGCGACTCCGGCCTGTGCGGATGTTTCATTCTCCTCAGGAAGCCTGTCACGCCGCTCCACCGCAGCTGTCAGCACGTTCAGTTCACGGTTGGGATCCAGCTCAAGCTGCACCACATGCTCATCTTTTGTATCATATCTGTTCTTTGCAGCATTTAAAAGTTCTATAACTTCTTCCGATGTCCTCAGATTAACAGTATTCTCATTTATTTTCACGGTATAAGCCCTTTTACCGGTTTCCAGAACATTCTTCCTTAAGACCTCAAGCATATTCCGTTCCACATCATCCTGCAAATCCATCTTCCCGAAAATAATCTCTTCACTTTCAAATGTCAGATCGGCCTTCGCAAAAACAAGTTCCTCAGACCGGCCCGCCAGAATCCTGCGCGCCTCTCTAAGAAGAGCGTCCGCGTCTTCCTGCTTTTCCACACGCCCGACTTTTTCCCCGTTCAGATATACGGTATATATATTTAATCCCTCTTTCTGATACGGTTTTATACCCTGTACGGTAAAGAACACAAAAACGCCGGTTAATGCTACTGTTAACCGACCCATAAGGCTGTATTTATTTTTTCTGATTGTATTTTTCTTTATTTGACTCATTTTTCTTCTTTTTTATGCTATATCCGAATGTACCTAATATTTGATTCAAATCATAATACTCCCCATGCGAATATACAATAGGAAATGCTTTTCTCAAATGGAATTTATTTCTATTGTCCATATATTTATCATCCACATGAACCGCCACTACATCCGCCAGAAACATATGATGGCTGCCAAGCTCCTGAATCTGCCTGACCCTGCATTCAATATTTACAGGACTCTCTGCAATCATCGGCGCCGATACCTTATCCGCCGGCTCCCTGTGAAGCCCCAGACAGCAGAACTTGTCCACATCCCTGCCGGAACGCACCCCGCAGAAATCCGTGGCATACGCAAGTTTTTTCGTCGTAAGATTAACCACGAATTCGCCTGTATCCCTTAACATCCCATACGAATAACGCTCCGGGCGCACGGAAATATACAGCATCGGCGGATTTGTACACACCGTCCCGGTCCATGCTACCGTAATAATATTGCTGTTTCCTGCCCTGTCTGCCACACTCACCATCACAACCGGCAGGGGATACAGCATATTTCCCGGTTTCCACAATAATTTTCCCATCTTAAATCAACCGAAACAGCCGGAGCAGAATCACAATTGTTGCAATAAGGTCAACGCCGGCAATCGCAGTCCCCGCAATCAGCAGAATCTTCAGCCGGTTTACAGTCTCTTTTAAAGCCGCTTCCTGAGAACCGGCCTTCTCCTCAATTACCGCCTGCGTATTCCGATAGCACTTAACGCTTTCCTTGTGCATATGATCTGCAAGCTCATCTTTCACTTTAATTAATTCTTCTTCGCTCTGTTTTTTATATTCCGTAAACAATTCGGCATTCCTTGCGTTCGTTTCACTGACCACAGATGCCGTCGATTCCGTCACATCCTTGACGATCGCTTCATGATGCTCTTTCAGCTTTTCATCTACCGCAGCGCCCGGATTGTTTTTTCCGGGTACACCCTCCTGCAGATTAATCATATTCTGCATGCGCATCGCACCCTGCGCATTAATCTTTTCAACCAGTCTATCCATAAAATTATCCATCTGTACCTCATTTCCCAATTACACCGTATGCATAAACAGATATATTCTATCATTTCTAAAAACGATGTGCAATATGCTGACAATATTTTTTGTTATGCAAATTACACTATAATTTTCTCTTTTGTTTTTTTATTTTGTATATATTTACTAATTGTTCACACTATGTTCATATCACGTTCACATATGATTGTTATAGTTTTATTAAGTTAAATCGTAAACGAAATGTAATGTTCTCATTACACATACAGATAAATTTTTTCATAATAGCCGCGGGCCGCAAGGTCCGCGGCACTCCTCATTTACAGGATATCAATCGTTTTTGCAGGAAGATGCCGAAAAGAAAAAGTGTGCGTTTGCACGCACACTCTATCCCAGAAGCGCAGTTACTTCCCGCTGCCGCTCCGCACATTCTCTGATTTCCTCATTCAGCGATAACATTTTCGCATCAAGATCCGATACCATCTCCGCACATTCAAGAAGCTCTCTCTTAATATGTTCCGGAGCATTGCCTTCGAATTTGTAATTGATCTTATGCTCAAGGCTCGCCCAGAAATCCATTGCTACCGTTCGTATCTGTATCTCCACTTTCGTATCCACTACCCCGTCCGACAAGAAAATAGGCAGGCTGACCAGCATATGGTAACTCTTATACCCGCTTTCCTTCGGCCGCTTAATATAATCCTTAATTGAAAGCACCCTGATATCACTCTGGTTTGCAAGCATATTCGAAATCCGGTAGATATCCGACGTAAATGAACAGATGATACGAATACCGGCAATATCATTTACATACTTTACCATATTTTCAATTGTCGATTCATAGCCTCTCTTCTTCAGTTTCTTAACAATGCTTTCCGGTGACTTAATTCTGGACTTTATATGTTCAATCGGGTTATATTGATGTACATGTTGAAATTCGTCATTCAGGATTTCCAGTTTTGTCCCAATTTCTTTCAATGCAGAATTATACAATAATATACATGTCTTCCAGCTGTCTACTCCTTCGTAATTCATTGCTGTTTTTTCCATTTCAAATCACTTCCCATATTAACTCTTATACTTAGGCAATACCTTTGTTAATTATACCATATCTTTTATGATTTGGACCATTTTTTCGTGAACTTAATCTAATTTTAATATATTTCCTTTTTGCACCGTCTGTGATAGAATCACAGATACCGGCATATATGTTAGAGATTAAAGGAGAGATCATATGTTTCGTCTGTGGGGTAAACTATGGAAAGACAACCGTCTGTTAAAGGACACGACATACTGTGAAGACAGCAGCGATACACGTACACATAAAGTGTTTAAAGGACTGGATTCTTTCTGCTATGAATTTGATCTCGGCAGACCAATCTGGCTTGACTCAAACATCAAAGAATTCAAACATCACAGTAAAGCTCGTTTCTATCAGGATAATTTTATTGAAGAGATTCCGTTTGATTATCTTGAAATTCAGGTAATTGAAGAAGACGATTCCTGATAGGGCAGAAGAGTTCCGTTAAATCGGAGCTCTTTTTGTTTTAGAAGGAAAACTTATCCTGTTTATATGAATATTTTTCTTGCTTTTATGTATAAAATGGTGTAGTATTTACATATACTTAATATAGTTTTCAAAACTACTTATAAAGTTTTGCATTACTTTGTTGAAAGGAGTTCGTATTATGGAAAAAATCAGAGAACCCGGAAATGCCATCACTCACTTCATCGGAACACTGCTTGCAGCAGCTGCAACCGTACCGCTTCTGGTCAGAGCGCATCAGGCCGCCAATCCGATAAATATCACTGCTATGGCCGTCTTTATTGTAAGTATGATTCTTTTATATGGCGCAAGCACTCTATACCACTGGGTCATCCTTCCCGAAAAAAATATTCGTACACTTCGGAAAATAGACCATATGATGATATTTGTCCTGATCGCCGGTTCCTATACTCCGGTCTGCCTCATTGCTCTTGGCGGTAAACTCGGAACCATGCTGTTATCCATTGTATGGAGCATCGCCATCACCGGGATTATGATCAAAGCATTCTGGATTACATGCCCGAAATGGTTTTCTTCCTCCTTGTATATCGCAATGGGATGGACGTGCCTTCTGGCATTTACTCAGATCAAAAATGCCCTTGCTCCCGCTGCATTCTTCTGGCTTGTCATCGGCGGCATTATCTACACCGCCGGCGGTATCATTTATGCATTGAAGCTTCCGGTTTTTAATGCCCGCCATAAGTCATTTGGTTCACACGCCATTTTTCATCTCTTCGTGATGGGCGGCAGTATCTGTCACTTTATCTTTATGTATCAGTTCCTGGCCCTGATGTAACAGGGACGAAATAGGAAGAACGCCTTTTCGCAGGCGTTCTTCCTACACTTTATTCATCATCACTCATGTCTATATAGTCAAATGGATTCTCCGGAACATCATTTTTGGTCATTGCAAAGTAAAGATTTGTTCCTTCCAATGAGTAATACTTCGTTACCTCACCGATATAACCAATCACTTCTCCGCTTTCCACAATGCTTCCCTCACTGACCGGCACTTCCTTTAACTGACCGTAAATAAAGCGATAGCCATTTCCGGCGTCGACTGTGAGTGTCATTCCTGTCTCTTCATTAAAATGAATCTGCGATACCTTTCCCCGACATGCCGATTTCACCGGAGTATTCACATCGCCCTGTATCAAAACTGCCGGATTATACTTATACTGATTCAGCGTTTTAAATAATACCGTCTTGTCCATACTGTAATTCATAAGCACTTTTCCGTCCACAGGCCAGACCAAAGTAGAATTCTCTCCAAAAGAAAAATTTTCAACCTTGTCCACACGATTCATAATCTCTACGCTTTCATCCGTGACAGGCAGCGTTGCATCCAGATCATCCACAACATTTGGGACCATGTCGTCCGTATAGTTTTTTGCAGTAACGTTTCCTGCCGCTGTTTCCTGCTTTTCTTCTACACTTTTGTTATCTTTCGGTTCTTCTTGCTTTTCAACCGTATTGTTCAGTTTCATTTTCGGTTCAGGTTCAGGTTCAGGATCTGCTTCTGACAAATCCACATAATATTCTTCCGTATCATTTTTTCCGCTCACATAAAATCCCACCAACGCAACCAGTGCCAGCATACTGGCTGATGTAAGAACGGCAACTGTCCGATAATTTTTCATATCCGCAACATACTCCTTTCAGAATCTTGTTCTGTTATTATCGTTGCCGTTTTTATTCACATTATTCATAAAAATAGCGGACTTGCGTCCCCTTAAAATAATATTTTAATATTCTTCGATAGCTATAGCCCTTTTTCGCCACTTCATTGGCTCCATACTGGCTCATTCCGAGCCCGTGGCCGACGCCCCTTGTCAGAATGACTCTCTTTCCGTATTTTTCAGCTATCGAAAAGTCGGCGGACGGAAGCGATAATCTCTTTCTGAACTCCTCTCCCGTAATTTCCTCCTCCCCATAGACCACCTTCTGTACATACCCTGAACTGTCCCTGTCAACAACCGTAATATTTTGTCCCGACTCTTCCTCCGTCAGGTTCTCATAATAACCGCACTCTTTATCCCAGCTGCTGTCAACCGCCTGCAAATAAGGAATATCCTCACCGGTCGCTTCCGCCGAAGATCTTGTCCTCCCTGTACTCAATGCATGGTATGCCGGCCTTGTAAGTTCATCCTTATAAAAAAGAACCTCACCGGTCGTGGCCTCCACCGCTTTTGCGTATACGGTATCCCATTCTTTCCGAATCGAGAGCTTCAGCTTTTCGGCAGCTTCCTTTGCATCTTTTTCATCACTTCCAACAATCAATGTTCTGAGAATGACTGCCTGCGCTTTCAGCGTTTCCTCCTCATAAACCGACGGAATCGTAGCGGCAAGAATTCCCGGAAGCAGCAGCTCCACCTCATTCTCTGCACCGGAATTCTCCGCCACAACACTGCTTCCTTTCATGCTTATAGTTATAATAAGTGGCAGTAATAAAATAATTACTGCCACTGAAAATAAATTTTTTATTTTTGTTCCCATATCATATGATATGATGGGACATGCAAAAATATACCTTCTTATATTCTGTTATAATTGATCAGGCATCCTTTCAATATTATGCTTCTCTCATCATCCGTAAGTTCGCCCAGTTTCAACACAAACTCTTTCAGACCATCTTCCTTTACGACGTATGCCGAAATCTCTGATTTTTTCTCCTCCACAGCCTTTCGGATGTCTGGGATAAAAATATAATCAAGATTATGAAACGGCAGATCTTCCGTATCAATCAGAAAAGGAAGCATTCCCCAGTTAATCAGGTTGGAACGATATCTCTTTGTCGCATACTCATTTGCGATATTTGCCCATCCGCCAAGCACCTTCTGGCATGACGCCGCCTGTTCTCTTGCCGAACCGTCTCCGGGCTTAACGGCAAAGATTGTGCTTCCGATACCAATGTTCTCGTGATTTATCTCCGGAAATCTTTCCTTAATCCTGTCCATAACAGGTCTGATTTCCCCGTTCACCTGGCATGGATGTTCTCCTGCTATCCTTGCCTTTTCCATTGCCTGAACTTCTTTTGCACGTCCTACATATTCCGGATCTTTTCTTGAGAGCGTAAACTCAGCAAGTCCAAGCGGGTTAGAACGGTACGACGAAGTCTCACCGGAAGGAATCAGTTCATCTGTTGTTGTAACCGGGTCATGAATCTCAGAAACCACTTTTAAAACAAGGTTCTCTGTCAACTCGCTCATCTGAGGCCAGTCTTTAATATTCGGCCCGAATTTAATCTCTGCATTCGGATCCGCTTTCCCCTTGCTGTCAAATACACGATTCTCATAAATAGAGCTGTCAAAATAATATTTATACTTTTTCAAATCAGCATCCACATCCGTTGCCGCTGTAAGGAATCCCTGATTTGCTGCCGTCGCCGCAATGGAACGTGCATCCATCAATGCAACGGAAGCAATCTGCCCATTCTGAAGCTTTGAACCTTCACGATTCGGGAAGTTTCTCGTAGAATGGCGAATACTGAAAGAATGATTCGCCGGCGTATCCCCTGCGCCGAAGCAGGGACCACAGAACGCTGTCTTCAAAATAGCGCCTGTTCCCAAAAGAGCCGCCGCCGCTCCATTCTTCATCAACTCCATGTAAATCGGCGTAGACGCCGGATATATGCTTAATGTAAACTCATCATTTCCTATATATTTCCCTTTTAAAATATCAGCCGCCGCACAGATATTCTCAAATCCACCGCCTGCACAGCCCGCAATAATTCCCTGATCTACATAAAGCTTTCCATCCCGTACTTTATCTTTAAGACTATAGGCAACCTGTCCGTCTAGGCTGACCTTTGCCCGCTCCTCCACATCATGCAGTATGTCGTCAAGATTCGCATTTACTTCCTCAATCGTGTACGTATTGCTTGGATGAAACGGCATGGCAATCATAGGCTTAACCGCGCCTAAGTCAATCTCTATCATTCCATCATAATAGCAGACTTCTGCCGGATTCAACTCGGCATAATCCTCGCTTCTTCCATGAATATCATAGAAATCTTTTATTTCCTGATCTGTCTTCCAGATTGAAGACAGGCAGGTGGTCTCCGTCGTCATAACATCAATTCCGATACGGAAGTCAGCGCTTAAATGTTCAATTCCCGGCCCGACGAATTCGAGGACTTTGTTTTTCACATATCCATTCGCAAACACAGCGCCAATCAGAGCCAGCGCCACATCCTGCGGTCCGACTCCTTTTACAGGTTTTCCTGTCAGATATACACCGACCACTCCCGGCATATTGATATCGTAAGTCTGGTTTAAAAGCTGCTTGACAAGTTCGGGGCCTCCCTCGCCCATTGCCATAGTTCCCAGCGCACCATAGCGGGTATGGCTGTCCGACCCAAGAATCATGCGTCCGCCGCCCGCAAGCATTTCGCGTGCAAACTGATGTATCACAGCCTGATGCGGCGGAACATAGACTCCGCCGTATTTCTTTGCACATGTGAGTCCAAACATATGATCGTCTTCATTGATTGTACCGCCAACAGCGCATAAACTGTTATGGCAGTTTGTCAGTACATAAGGAACCGGAAACATTTCAAGCCCCGATGCCCTCGCAGTCTGAATAATCCCAACAAACGTTATGTCATGGGAGGTCAATTTATCAAATTTAATTTTAAGCTTCTCCATATTGCCGGAGATATTATGTTTTTCAAGAATACCATATGCAATGGTTCCCTTTACCGCATCTTCTTTTACAATTTCTTTTCCTGTCTTACTCTTCAGCAGCGCTCCCGCTTCCGCTCCGTCAGGAATAACTTCCATCCCCTGATAGAGATATGCGCCGCCTTCATATAACTTTACCATTTTATCATCGGCTCCTTCCTGTTAATCAACCGCAACTATTAAATTATAAAGTAAATTATTATCATAATCAACCTTTTCTTCGCCAAGTATTCATGAAGTGTTTAGTATATGTAAATTTTCTTACATTACAACCAAATGTTGTTTTTCACAACCACTTTTCAGTCATTCTTGTTACTCTCGTTCATTGTTACACTATATGATAGGAATTACTTATACTTACAGGACATTTTGGGGGGATTCTTAGCGTGAAAAATCTGAAAAAGTTACGAATAGAACGCAATTTAAGTCAGCAGGCTTTAGGCGATCATTTCTGTATCAGCCAACAATCCATCCACAAATATGAAAATGGTTATGCCGAACCTGATATTGAAACACTGATTGAATTTGCCGACTTCTTTCACACGTCAGTAGACTACCTGATAGGACATACGGACAACCCTAATCCGGAAAATCTCAATCTCGAAATCACATTTTCACACAGCGATCTTCATCATCTCTACATGTATCAAAAACTTCCGCCTAAAATTAAACAGGAGATCGACGCATTGATTAAAGCTTTTCTGGAATCGCTGCATGAACCATAAAATAAACTAATCTCTATTATATAAAACAGGCACGAATACATCAAGTGATTCATGCCTGTTTCTATAAATAATTTTAATTTGTTTTCTTTTTTCCGCTTCCAACCAGGAAAAAGCTGATCAACAAAGCAACTACATATAATACAATTGTGAGATAAAGCACAGACTGGTATCCCACGGGATTAATCAGATTCCCGTGACCATCATCATCAAATGTACCTATATGATTTACAATATACGTAGCTACCTGATTGCCTGTCAATCCGGCAAATGCCCATGCTGAAAGGGCAATACCATGAATCGCACTGATATTCTGCATTCCATAATGATCAGAAAGAAGCGTAGGAACATTACTGAAACCGCCGCCATACCCTGCATTTACCACAAACAGAAGAACAAGCACCAGAATCATATACGCAGTATTCTGACCACGGTCTGTGATTCCCTGTGTGATTATAACAAGTCCCGTTGCTGCAATCGACAATACAAAGATAATTTTATAAATTGTATTTCTGTCTTTCATGGAATCAGCCCATGCAGAAAATCCGAGACGGCCTCCGGCATTAAAAATTGCAGTTACAGAGGAAAGGATTCCTGCCATTCCCGCAAGGCCGATACATTTAATAATCATTTTTTCCTGGGAGATCAGAGCAAGTCCGCAGGTAATATTAATATAGAACATTAACCAGATTCCGATAAATACAACCGGCTTTGATTTAATGACATCAATCGCACGAGCGCCCTTTTCCTGAGAAGCAGGCTCATGCCAGCCCTCCGGTTTCGCAAGAAGCATATGTCCGATAAACATCATAATAAAGTACACAACAGCCAGAATCAGGAACATTTTATAAATGCCGCCCTCTCCCAGCGAGCTTAACATCGCCTGCATGATCGGGCTTGCAATTGCTTTTGCCGCTCCAAACCCTGCAACGGCAAGTCCGGTAGCCAGTCCCTTACGATCCTGAAACCACAGCATCAGTGTCTTTACCGGAGATAAATATCCTGTGCCAAGACCTACGCCCATGATGAAACCATAGCAGACATAAATACCAATTAAGGCCAGCACACTCCCCTTATGAGATCCGCCATACCAGATAAAGAAACCTGTTCCGGCCATTCCGGAAGCAAAACAGATAGCCGCAATCAGAGATGAACGATGAATGTCTTTTTCCACTACATTTCCAAGAAATGCCGCTGACATGCCCAGGAAGAAAATAGCAAAACTAAACGCCCATTCGGTTGCACTCTTCGAAAATCCTATGTACTCGCCGATTTCCTGGCTGAAAATTGACCAACAGTATACGGTACCGATACTGCAGTGCAAAAGCAGTGCGGGAATTGCCGCACGAATCCATTTGTTTTGAACCTTCATTTTGTTTTCCCTCTTTTCTAGATTACTTTGTAATTTGTGCGCTGCACAAAATTATAAAAATTAAATTTTTTTTAGTATATCATGAAAGGACCATTGTTGCATAGTCAAAAATCACTTCTATCCGACAGAAAATAGAATAAAAAAGAAAAATACAAAGCTTACCGCCACAACCTTTCCAATTCCTCCTCCCGTCGCTTCCAGTCAGGCATCAGAATAGAAACAAAATCCCAGAAATCAACGGAATGCACCGGATAAATAAAATGAATCAGCTCATGCAGGATTTCATACTCGATACAGTATCTCGGCGCTTCTATTAATCTATTGTTGAGTGTAATGCTTCCCTGTCTTGGCTGGCACGCACCCCACCCGGATGTCATTTTCTTGATAATAATCATTGGATAAGGAACATTGTATTTTTTCAGCCTTTGATGGAGCTCATCACAAATCTGCCTGAAAATATTTAACTCATACTCTCTCTGCCACTGTTTCATCATCCCTTCTTTGCGATGGGAATTGTTAACATTCCTGACTCTCAGGACAATATCCAGCCCATCCATGAATACCTCTTCCTGCTTTGACTCTTCTACTCTGAGGCTCATTGTCTGCCCCAGAATATCAAATTGCTCTCCGCTGACATATTTTCTAATGGACTGCGAGGAATAACTGCTCTTCTCCTCATAATTGTCGAGCGTCGCATAAATATAATTTTGCTTCTGTACCACAAAATTATCAACCAGTTCACCCGATACTTTATCATTCGCTGAAACAAAAATCTGTCCATCCGCTTTTATTTTCAAATTAATGTTCTTCACGGATTTCCTTGTTAAAAAATAAGTAAGCTCTCCTTTTTCGCATTGTACTGTTCGTGTCTCCGTCTTTGTATTCATTCGCTTTATATCTCCTTTTGGTTCCTCTTCGCTCACGGCAATTCATTGCCGCACATACTGCTTCTTATGTCGTTCTCAAATGACACACAAAATTCCGTTCCCTGATTCACCTCCGATTTTACTGTCAGGCAGACGCCCAGTTTCTTTGCAATCTGGCTGGCAAGATACAGCCCGATTCCCGTCGAACACTGATCCTGACGTCCATTAAATCCTGTAAACCCCCTGTCAAAAATACGGGGAAGATCTTCTTTTCTGATGCCGATCCCCGTATCGGCAACGATTAGTTGATTCCCCTCTTTCATATAAATATGAACTTCTCCCCGGACCGTATATTTTGCACTATTTGAAATGATCTGTTCCATCATAATTTCGAACCATTTATCATCCGTAATCACAGAACAGGAAAACTCCTCAAAATTCATTGTAAGCTTTTTTTCTATAAAGACGACGGAATGTTTGCGGACTGCCCTTTTTACAATAGCCGAAAGCTCATGCTCCTTTAATACGAGATCACTGTCTTCTCCCTGCAAATGCAGATAATGAAGCGCCATCTGAGCATACTGCTCAATCGCAAACAGTTCCTGTTCCATTCTGCCACGGCTCTCTCCCCGCTCCTTTGACTGTATCAAAAGCCTCATTGCCGCAATCGGTGTCTTGATCTGATGAATCCACAGAGTATAATATTCATTATTCGCCTTCTCCTGACGCCGTTTCTCTGAATACAGTTCATCCATTTCAGTTTTCAAAGCACGAAGCGCATCCTGATACTCCCTCTCAAGACGTGACTCCGGAGGCATCAGTTTCTCCAATCCTGAATCACCGCCACTCTTTGCGAATTCCCGGATGTAACGACATCTGCGATGCTGTGCACATGATCGGATTACAAAAAAAACAACATAAAAAAACGCGCATATCCTGATTCCATACAATGCTTCTTTTACCGACCCCGTAAACAGCCATGCAACAAGAACATCAATACCTGAAAACAGAAGAAAAACACATGCCCATTTGATCTCTCTTCTCATCTAATCCCCCAATTGGTATCCTATCCCTTTTTTCGTCAGGATAAAATCTGCCAGGTGTTCCTCCTGCAGTTTTTTTCGAAGACGGGCCATATTCACGGCAAGCGTATTATCATCCACAAAGCAGTCGCCATCCCACAAATGTTTCATTATCTCTTCCCTTCGTACCGTTTCCCCTTTATGTTCAAACAGAATCTGCAAAATACGGAATTCATTTTTCGTAAGCTCCACTTTATTTCCTTCCACCTCAAGCGATGCATTGGACAGATTCAGCAATACGCCTCTGTGCTCCAGAAGATTCGTCTGACCGGCAAACGAATAGGCTCTCCTCAGCATTGCCTGAATCTTTGCTGACAGCACATCAAAATGAAACGGTTTTGCAATAAAATCATCACCGCCCATATTCATTGCCATTACAATATTCATATTCTCACTTGCTGAAGAAAGAAAAATTACTGGCACCTTTGATACTTTTCGTATCTCACCGCACCAGTAATATCCGTTATAAAAAGGAAGAGAAATATCTAACAATACGAGGGACGGAGACTGGTTTGTAAATTCTGTCATCACCTGGCTGAAATCTTTTACAATTGCCGTTTCGAGATTCCACCTGGCAAGATGGTGTGCAATCTCCTCCGCAATCACCGCATCGTCTTCCACTATTAAAATTTTATAGCTCATACTTTTTATCGTCCTTACCTGTATCGGTAAGAGATATTATAACACAAATTTTCGGTTTTGGTTATAAACTCTTACGCATTTACAGCTAAGCCGGTATAAAGCTGATAATATTTTCCTTTCTGCTCAATCAGTTCATCATGTGTTCCACGTTCAATAATCCGTCCCTGTTCCAAAACCATAATACAGTCACTGTTCTTTACGGTAGAAAGTCTGTGTGCAATGACAAAAGTCGTACGGCCTTTCATCAGCTTATCCATACCATCCTGTACGATTTTTTCCGTCCTCGTATCAATGGAACTTGTCGCCTCATCAAGTATCAGCACCGGAGGATCTGCGATCGCCGCTCTTGCGATTGCAAGAAGCTGTCTCTGTCCCTGGCTTAAATTTGCGCCATCTCCCGTCAGCTGTGTCTGGTACCCATCCGACAATTTACGGATAAAACTGTCAGCGTTTGCAAGCTTTGCCGCCGCGATAACCTCCTCATCCGTTGCGTCAAGTTTTCCGTAACGGATATTTTCCATTACCGTACCCGTAAACAGATGTGTATCCTGCAATACGATTCCCAGCGAATGGCGAAGGTCATCCTTCTTAATTTTATTAATATTGATTCCGTCATATCGGATTTTACCATCCTGAATATCATAAAATCGGTTAATCAGGTTTGTGATTGTCGTCTTCCCCGCACCTGTGGAACCTACAAATGCAATCTTCTGTCCTGGAGTTGCAAAAAGCTTTACATTATGCAGAACCATCTTCTCATCCGTATATCCAAAATCAACATCATTAAATACGACATCCCCTTTTAATTCAACATACGTTGTCGTTCTGTCCGCCTTGTGATAATGTTTCCAGGCCCAGATTCCGGTACGCTCCTGCGTCTCCGTCAGCATCCTGCCTGTTTTTCTTGCATTGACAAGCGTCACATATCCCTCGTCTGTCTCAGGCTGTTCATCAAGCAGCTGGAAGATTCTCTCTGCTCCGGCAAGCGCCATAATAATACTGTTGAACTGCTGGCTGACCTGATTGATTGGCATATTAAAGCTTTTATTGAAGGAAAGGAAGCTTGCAAGACTGCCGAGTGTGAACCCGCCGACTCCGTTCAGTGCGAGCGCACCACCCATCATAGCGCAGATTACATAACTGATATTTCCGATCTGCGCATTTACCGGCATCAGAACATTGGCAAACTTATTCGCATTATTTGCACTCTCAAAAAGCCGATTATTCAGCTCGTCAAATTTCCGAATGCTCTCTTCCTCATGGCAGAATACCTTGACCACTTTCTGCCCCTCCATCATCTCCTCGATATAACCGTTCAAAGCTCCGATATCTTTCTGCTGCGCCACAAAATATCTGCCGGACTGCCCCGCCAGCTTTTTCGTCGTATACAACATGATGCCTACCATCAAAAGTGTCACGACCGTCAACGGAATATTCAGAACAATCATACTGATCAATACACTCACAATTGTGATCGCACTCGAAAGCATCTGAGGAATGCTCTGACTGATCATCTGGCGCAGCGTATCAATGTCATTCGTATAGACAGACATAATATCACCATGCGCATGTGTATCAAAATATTTAATCGGAAGCCCTTCCATATGAGTGAACATATCGTCTCTTAAATGTTTTAAAGTTCCCTGGCTGACATTCACCATAATACGCACATACATATAAGAAGATGCTATACCCATAAGATAAATCAGCGCTACCTGTCCGATCGCCCGTGCCAGTCCTGAAAAATCCGGATTGGACGCAGACATCATCGGAATAATATAATCATCAATAAGCGTCTGCATAAATAATGTACCCCGCACACTTGCGAGAACGCTTATAATGATCCCAATCACCACAAGAACATAGTGAGGCGCATAGTATCTCAGAACATATTTCGCTATCCGTCCAAAGATCTTTCCCGGGTTCTCCACTCCGGGTTTCATTCCACGCATTCCCTTTCCATGCGGTCCGTGGACAACCTTTGCATTTGCACCTGCCATTAACGGTCACCTCCGTTCTCATCAAAATCACCGCTGCCGCCTGACTGCGACTCATATACATCCCGGTAAATTTCATTTGACTCAAGCAGTTCCTCATGCGTGCCGAAACCATCCACTCTGCCGTCATCCATAACAATAATACGGTCCGCGTCCTGCACACTGCTGACACGCTGTGAAATAATCAGTTTCGTTGTGCCCGGTATTTTCTTCGCAAATGCTTCTCTGATCTTTGCGTCGGTCGCCGTATCCACCGCACTCGTGCTGTCGTCCAGAATCAGAATTTTCGGTTTTTTCAGAAGCGCTCTTGCAATACACAGCCTCTGCTTCTGGCCTCCCGATACATTGGTTCCTCCCTGCTCAATATAAGTCTCATACTGGTCAGGAAATCGCTCAATGAACTCTTCAGCACACGCGAGGCGGCACGCCTCCCTGCACTCCTCCTCCGATGCATCCTTATTTCCCCATCTTAAGTTATCAAGAATCGTACCGGAGAACAGAACATTTTTCTGCAGTACGACGGACACCTCATTTCGAAGCGTTTCAAGATCGTATTCTCTGACATCCTTTCCGCCGACAAGCACATGACCCTCTCCGGCGTCATAAAGGCGGCTTATCATGCTTACAAGGCTTGATTTCGCGCTTCCTGTTCCTCCGATAATGCCTATGGTATCCCCGGAACGGATTTGCAGATTAATATTGTTCAGCACAGGTTTCTCACTGTCCTTATAATAACGGAATGTCACATGCTGAAATTCAATGCTTCCATCCCGTACCTCATAATCCGGATTTTGCGGGTTTGTAAGATCTGCCGTCTCATTTAGAACCTCACAAATACGCTCAGCGCTTGCGCTGCTCATTGTAATCATTACAAATACCATTGACAGCATCATAAGGCTCATGAGAATATTCATACAATATGTAAGAAAACTCATAAGTTCCCCTGTCGTGAGGCTCCCCGAAACAATCATCTTCGCCCCAAACCAACTGATTGCCAGTATGCATCCATATACAGTAAACTGCATAATCGGAGCATTGAGAGCAATGATGCTTTCCGCTTTTATAAACATTTTATAAATGTTCTCACTTGCCTTCGTAAATTTCTTCCTCTCATAATCCTCTCTGACATATGCCTTTACTACCCTGATTCCCGACACGTTCTCCTGCACACTCGCATTCAACTCATCATATTTTTCAAACACCTGTTTGAAATATTTGCTTACTGTCCGGATTAAAAAAAACAGACAAATGCCAAGAAAGATAACTGCCACAAGATAAATACATGCCAGTTTCGCATTGATCAGAAATGCCATCGTCATAGCAAATACAAGACTCGCCGGCGCTCTCGTACACATCCGTAAAATCATCTGATAGGCATTCTGCAAATTTGTCACGTCCGTAGTCAGACGTGTAATCAGACCTGACGTACTGAATTTGTCGATGTTCGAAAATGAAAATGTCTGTATTTTGTCATACATTGCTTTTCTTAAGTTCCGTGCAAATCCCGTCGATGCACTTGCACCGTATTTTCCTCCCATGACTCCGAAAAACAGACTGAACATGGCTACCACTACCATACACGCACCCATAATGTAAATATGGCGCATATCGCCTGCTTCCACTCCTTTATCAATAATGGAGGCCATCATAAGCGGAATAATTGTTTCCATGATAACCTCAAGAACCATAAAGAATGGAGTCAGAAAGGAATCTTTCTTAAATTCTTTGACTTGTGCTCCTAATGTTTTCAGCATTCCCCTCTTCCTTTCCATTCCCGCTGCTGTCACCCTGCGTCCAAAAAATGGCTGCCGGATTCTCTGCCCCGGGAATAAATGTTCGTGTACGAATCATAATACTTCTAAATTTATAAGTCAACAGAGTTTATAAACATTTTAGATAGTCTTTAAATGCAGGCAGGCTTCCGGCCGATTTCCAGAATAGTGAAATCATTCTGAAATATTCACGCCAAAAGCCTGCCTGTATCCTTTCCAAACATTCGGTCAAAACGGAACTGCTCCTATACGGTTTTCTTATAATTTATGAAATCTTTATAAATCAGCTGATATCTCTCCAATAACTTTCGTTCAATTCTGCTTTGCCCAATATGGCGAAATCCTAATTTCTCACACAGACGGATGGACGGCTCATTCCTCACATCAATAAATGCATTCATTTTCTCGCAGCCAAGTTTATTATGCGCATATTCAATAATTGCACTGCATACCTCATATGCATACCCCTGTCCCTGATGTGTCTTTGCAATCAGATACCCCAATTCCAGATCTTCAAACCCGTCGCGGATACTGATACCGGCCCTTCCTATGATGAGCCCTTCTCTCTTCTCCTCCACAATCCATAATCCAAAACCGTAAAACCCATACATCCTTTCTATATAGGCACGCGTAAATTCCTCCTCGTCCTTCGGATTTGGATAAAGCCCTTCCATATAAGCCGTTATAGACGGGTCCTCATAGATCTCATAAAGACGCTTTAAATCTTCAACCGTAATTTCCCTTACAAGACAACGTTCTGTTTCAAAAATTTTCCACGGAATTCCGCGTGAACGTTCATACATATGATTCATGAATTCATAATCAATTCCATCAAATCCCTGTATGATGCAGACCGCATCCGCAAAAGAACACAGTCTGTTCGCCTCCGTCTCATAAAGAAGATAACCTACTTTAAGCTCTCTTGCGCACCAGGCGCCTTCTTTCCGGTCTGTAATAAGAATGGATTCATCTAAAGGGGGAACTTCCGTCACATCTTCGTTCAATTCGTACACAATCACATGATTCTCCGCCATTTCCAAAAGAAAATCATGCAGATCAGAAATCTGATTCAGTTTTTCCAAGTATAAAATTACATATTTCAACATAGTAATTATAGTATAGCATGAAATCCACGCCGATACTTTACGAATTTACTTTTTTCATATAAGATATATGAAAACGCCGCTATCGGCATACAGAAAGGATGTTATTATTATGGCACAAAATCCAATTGTCACATTTGAAATGGAAAACGGGGATATCTTCAAAGCAGAGCTCTATCCCGAAATCGCACCAAACACCGTAAATAATTTTATCAGTCTGATTCAGAAAGGATTTTATGACGGCTTAATTTTCCACAGAGTCATCAAAGGCTTTATGATTCAGGGTGGAGACCCGGAAGGCACCGGCATGGGCGGACCGGACTACAGCATCAAGGGAGAATTTACACAAAATGGTTTTTCAAATACTCTGAAACACACATGCGGCGTATTATCCATGGCCAGGAGCATGCATCCCGACTCCGCCGGCTCCCAGTTTTTCGTAATGCATAAAGATTCTCCGCATCTGGACGGCGCATATGCCGCTTTCGGAAAAGTAACGGAAGGAATGGACATTGTAAACAAAATAGCAGAAACCCCAACCGATTATTCTGACCGTCCTCTTGAAAATCAGGTTTTAAAAGCCGTAACGGTAGAAACATTTGACATCGAATATCCGGAACCGGATACTATGTAAAGCGTTTACACTTTGTTCATAAATCATTTAAAAAAGTTTCATCAACATAACATGGTTTAGACATTTCTCTGGCATATACTAAGACTATCAAAAGAGAACAGCTTACAACACATCAAAGACAGCCTCATAGTAATATACTATATTAAATAAACTTTTTCATAATAAATGCCAAGTGGTTTATCCACTTGGCATCCTCCCTTTTATAGACATTTTTTTCTTGACTCGCACTTCACATTATAATACAATAATAAGGGTATTACAAAGGACGTAATCGCATAATGATTAGGTCTTTCTTTTTAATTTTTAGGAGGAAAACTAGGAGGAAAATCCTCTGCTCGCATATGGGCTCGCATTTTCCTTCGGAAAACTAGGAGGATTACATAATGGAGAGTTTTATTCAAACCGTCACATATGTGAACGGCAAAGTGAACGGTTTTGTCTGGGGACCGATCATGCTTGTATTTTTCCTGTTCGTCGGGTTTATGTTTACCGTCAGAACCGGAGTATTTCAAATCAGTCATTTTAAGTATTGGATTGATGTTACATTTTTAAATATCTTCCGGAAAAAGGAAGTCCGCAAAACACAGGATGCACATGCCATTTCACAGTTTCAGTCGCTTTGCACCGCACTTGCCGCGACGATCGGAACCGGAAATATTGCCGGCGTTGCAACCGCAATTGTTGCCGGAGGCCCGGGAGCCGTATTCTGGATGTGGCTTTCCGCATTCCTGGGAACCATGACAAACTTTGCCGAAAATACGCTGGGCATCAAATACCGTTCCAAAAATGAAAAAGGCGAATGGGTAGGCGGCGCCATGTACTATATTGAAAGAGGTCTGGGATGGAAATGGCTTGCCGTTATCTTTTCCTGCTTCTGTACACTCGCCTCTTTCGGTATCGGAAACATGTCACAGGTCAATTCCATTGCCAGCGGACTGAAAAATTCTTTTGACATAGACCCGCGCATCACGGCTGTTATCCTGATGATATTCGTAGCGCTTGTGATTCTTGGCGGAATCAAACGAATTGCCAGCGTTACGGAAAAGATCGTACCATTTATGGCAATCGCCTATATTGTCGGCGGACTGATTGTTATCTTCTGTAATATCGGAGATGTTCCCGGCGCATTTGCCTTAATCTTCCGTGAAGCATTCAGCTTCCGCTCTGCGGCGGGCGGTGTTGCAGGCTATGGCATATCCGTTGCTATGAGAAACGGAATTGCCCGCGGCGTCTTCTCCAACGAAGCAGGACTTGGTTCCTCCGTTATGGTACACTCCGCATCTGATGTAAAAGAACCTGTTGTTCAGGGCATGTGGGGAATTTTCGAAGTATGCGCCGACACGCTTATCGTATGTACAATTACCGCACTCGTTATTCTGACAAGCGGCGTATATAATACAGACGCTTATTTGTCCGCAATCGCGGCGGGAGAAGAAGTCGTAAGCGGCGCTGCGCTTACAAGCAATGCCTTTTCCTCTGTCATACCTCACGGGGATAAATTCGTCGCTATCGGCATTATGCTTTTCGCTTTTTCCACCGTACTAGGATGGTCTTTCTATGGGGAACGCGCCATCAATTACCTATTTGGTGCAAAAGCAGTCCCTGTTTACAAAGTCATTTTTATCATTATTATTTACTTTGGCTGCACTGCTTCTCTTGACCTGGTGTGGGATATTTCAGATACCTTCAACGGCCTGATGTCCATACCAAACTTAATCGCCGTGACTCTGCTTTCCGGCGAGGTTATCAAACTGACAAAAGAGTACATTCAAAGAGTCAAGTCCGGTAAAGAAACAGAGACCGGAGAGATGATAGACGAATAATATTAAAAGAAGCCGGTGTCCTAAGCGTCCGGCTTCTTTTCTATATCATACTCTTATTGCAATTCAAACGTAACATAAACCGTTTCTTCATTGGGATCATCTTTTACCGGCACTTCACCCGCCTCTGCATAGGTCATAATGCGTGTACTCACTTTAATATCAGATGACTGCGTTGTACCGTCTTCATAAAACGCCGTACAGGTAATTACCGTATTGCCAAGCATTTTCTGCATTCCGTTGTTCACATCCTCCAGACTGCTGTCCTCCCCCCAGATCAAATCCAGTATTTCTCCGCTGTCATCCGAACACACATTGCAGAAATTAATCCACGTATATTCATCTGCCTGTTTCCGATAGTCAAGCGTGAGCGACTTATATAAAGTCGTCTCATAATTCTGTTCAGGCAGTCCGGTTTCCAGATCATAATCTCCGCCGCCTATCGAACCGGTATTTAACTCACCCTCATACATTTGGCAACCAATAATGATGCTTTCACCCTCCAGCTGAACAACCTGAAATGCACCGTTATTAATGCTGTACGTGATTTTCTCTATATTATTTCCCTCGCATGACAAGGGCATAGCAATACAATAATCTATGTCACCCTCTTCCGTACCTCCCAGAACCCACGAATCGGCATGCTGGCCTGTGACAAAAGGCCCATCCTGCGCCACGCGGCTTTGCTCAGTCAGCGGAACCGGCTTACCCTTCTCAAGTTCCGCCGCATTTACCTGTAAGGTAAACATATTGTCAATTGCAGCCAGAAGATCATTTCCCCTGTTCTCTGCCTCCATCACTGCCGAATCATCGACTTCCTCCGTATGCTGATAATTCCATCCCCCTTTTGCAGACACAAACGTAACTGCTACCGCCGCACAAGCGGCAGTAAGAAGAATTCCGGCAACCTTTCCACGTCCTTTTTTAACTGTTTTTATATTTTTTTCTTTTCTCATTCTGTCTTCCCCTTCCGTGCGAATCATCGAAAAGGCAATATCCGCTTTCTCCTGAACAACTTCAGGTACATAAATATCACATAAAAAAATGTCGTCTCTATCCATTCGATTCATGCCTTCCTCTCAACTTCATAATAATATTCCGCAATCCTCTTCCGCCCTCTGTGGAGCCGTGTCTGTACAGTACTCTTTGGTATTTTCAAGATTTCTGCAATCTCGCCAATATGATAGCCTTCGCTATAAAACAATGTCATTATGATACGATACTTCTCCTCCAATAAAGACAATGCCTCTTTCAGTTCAAGATTATAGGAATCGCAAACCGCCGGTTCCTCATATTCTTCAAGACTGCTCATGCTTCCCTGTGTCTTTCTAATCTTGTAACACTTATTGATCAGAATTCTTGTCATCCACGTCTTAAAATACACGTCATGCCTCAATGTATCAATCTTTTGCCAGCAGACTAATATTGCATCCTGAATCGCATCCGCTGCATCCTCATCATTCATCAGAATGGCCAGAGCAACCCTGTACATATCTTTCATATAAAGCTTCATTAGTTCCGTAAAAGCATCTGGATTTTTCCTTTTCGCATCTTTCACCAAATTTTCAATTTCCCTGCTTTGCATAATGCACTTCCTCCTGTGCGCACAGTTGGTTTAGAACTGCTCAAAGTATCTCTTTGTTTCGTCCTGTATATTAGATAGAAAATCATCGTGAAAAATCCCATCCCAATTATATTTTTACAAAAAAAGAGCCGGCATAAAACCGGCCCTGTTCTCTTTCACTCAGGCTTTTCCTTCGGAACCTAATACTTCTTTAATCTTATGAGATACAAGTTCTTTGACATAAGCACGTCCGTCTGTCAGATACTGTCTTGGGTCAAAATGCTCAGGATGAGCCGCCATGTGCTCTCTGATGCCTGCCGTAAGCGCCAGGCGCAGATCAGAGTCAATGTTAATCTTGCATACCGCACTTCTTGCCGCCTGCCTCAGCATGTCTTCCGGGATACCGATTGCATCATCCAGTTTCCCGCCATTCGCATTGATGACATCCACGTACTTCGGAATAACAGAAGATGCACCGTGAAGTACGATCGGGAATCCGGGAAGGCGCTTTGACACTTCATCAAGGATATCAAAACGCAGCATCGGCTTCTGGCCGGGTTTGAACTTAAATGCACCGTGGCTCGTTCCAATTGCGATTGCAAGAGAGTCAACACCCGTACGATCTACAAACTCTTCCACCTGTTCAGGCTGTGTGTATGATGCGCTCTCTGCATCCACATTGACATCATCTTCAATGCCTGCAAGTGTGCCAAGCTCCGCTTCTACTACAACGCCTTTGTCATGTGCATACTCCGCTACTTTCTTCGCCACTGCAATATTCTCTTCAAAAGGAAGTGAAGAACCATCAATCATAACGGAAGTAAACCCGCCGTCTATACAGGATTTACAGATCTCAAAATCAGCGCCGTGATCAAGATGAAGTGCAATTGGAAGATCTGTCTCCAAAAGCGCTGCCTCAACTAACTTTACTAAATAATTGTGCTTCGCATATTTCCTTGCACCGGCAGACACCTGAAGAATCAGGGGAGATTTCAAATCCGCAGCTGCCTCCGTAATCGCCTGCACGATTTCCATGTTGTTGACATTAAACGCACCAATGGCATAGCCTCCGTCATATGCTTTCTGAAACATATCTTTGGTTGTAACTAATGGCATAATCTATCATCCTTTCTATGTATTATTTTGCCGGATATACGCTCCGGCAGCTATTTTCATTATACCAATTCCCTGGAAAATTGCAATTATTCTTTCGCCCGAAATCCTTCCTTTATCGTCTCTCCACGCGCTTCCCAATATATAAGATTCTCTCCGAAAGGCGCCGCCGGAAAATCCTGATACCACGACTGGCCTCCCGGCTCCTTTGGATAGTAAACTGTGATGCCATTCACCGAACCGGCTTCTACATCTGCTTTCGGATAATCTTTCTGCCACCGTACATAATCTCCGTTCAGTGTATTTTGTATATATGAAATGTCCGAGCGCATGATCTCCGCTGACGGTCTGACCATGAAAAGAAGTGCACAGGCCGACACTGCTCCCATTGCAGCAAGAACCACTCCGGGCTCCTCTTTACGGTAAAACAGACTGCCAATGGCCACAAGAGGCATCATAAGAACAAACGCAAATCCATAACGATGAAGCGGTGCAGAGAAAAGCCAGAACAGAAAGCAGGCAATCATAATCAGATTTATATAAGCATAAGGAAACCACTCTCTGTTTTTCCTCTTTACATATTTGATTAGTTCAAAAACCACATGCAGCGCTTCGAGTCCGATTCCTGCAAAAGCAAAAACCGTATAATAGCGGTATAGAGTTCCCTGCTCGCGCCACCAGACGGGAAACCATTCAAAAATACTCTGATCTCGCAGACTCCGGTCATAAACACGGCGCGCATATACGGTAATGTCCGCCGAATCCCCGTCAAGTGTTTCTTTCGCCAGTTTCCAGTCCACATCAAACAAATCAATTGCTGAAAAAGGATAGACCAGCCAGCCTGTAATTATGATATTTCGAATCAGATAAGGAAGCAGCACAAACAATCCCATTGCAATGAAAAGTCCAATCTCCCGCCACCTCTTGTCCCTGACAAGAGAAACAGCCGGATAAATAACCAACAGAACAAGAATTCCCGTCGAAAGTTTTAAAGAAATCAGAAAAACTGAAATAACACAAAGCATACAGTAAGGCTCCACCGGAGCATTCTCCTCCAAAAGCTCCACCCAGCGTATAACAAGCCACATAATCAAAAATACGGTTGCAAAATCAGTTGTCGGTGAAATCAACTCCTGGCATACAATGATAAAATAGATAAAAGGCCCTAACCTCACAAAGTTCGCCGGACAAATCCATCTCCTTTTCATACGGATACCCTGAAGAAACCCGCCTGCACTATAGCACATAACGATTCCGGCCATAAAGCCCGAAAGCGTATGCAAGGATTGTCCCAACACACTTTTCATGCTGTATAATGCGCACAGACAAAAGAAAGAACTGTTATAGCCGAACCGCTCATGTACAAACGCCTGCCCCCTGACGCATCCGTATTCCTCTATCCATCGAATTGCCTGGGCATGGTACAGTCCCGTATCGTACATAAAGCTTCCATATGCCGTAAAATAAAGGCAGCCTGCAAATATCACCGCATAAATAGCATAATACCACCCTGGAGTATCTTTGACTCCCGCCAGAGTTTCATTCAGAATCTTTTTTCTGTCTATATGAAGCATTACCATACAGATCACCAGCAGAATAAGATTCGCTATTGCGCCCACTCCTGTAAAAATACTAAAATACCCCGCATACGCGGTAACCGCACCGACTCCCAGGACAAGTTTTGACACAAAGGGAACTTTTCCCCGATAACCACAGAATTTATAGATTCTGCGCAACAGGAAACCTCCCACAATCCCCATAGTCAAAAATGCATACATCCAGTTTAATAGGATAACGATCATCTGCTTCCTCCAGTCAAATACCACAAAAAAACAGGACGTGCGCATAAGAAATTATCAGCATAGCTGATGCGCACGCCCATTAAAATTTCAGTCTCAGGCTTTATCGATAGAACCGAAGATTTCCATTTTCTCTTTTACAGTTGCTTTGATTGCTTCAAAACCAGGCGCAAGCAATTTACGAGGATCGAATCCCTTGCCTTCCTGATCTTTGCCTTCCTCAATATATTTACGTGTTGCAGCCGCAAATGAAAGCTGGCACTCCGTATTTACATTGATCTTTGCAACACCCAGGCTGATTGCCTTCTGAATCATATCCGTAGGAATACCCGTTCCACCATGAAGAACCAGAGGAAGGTCTCCTGTCAGCTTCTGAACAGCATCCAGAGTCTCAAAGGAAAGTCCCTGCCAGTTTGCAGGATATTTTCCATGAATATTACCGATACCTGCTGCCAGGAAATCAACGCCTAAATCCGCAATTGACTTACACTCATTCGGATCTGCGCACTCTCCCATGCCTACAACGCCATCTTCCTCGCCGCCGATTGAGCCAACTTCCGCTTCGATGGATACACCCTTATCATGAGCAGCTTTTACAAGCTCTGTTGTCTTAGCCACATTCTCCTCGATCGGATAATGAGAACCATCAAACATTACGGATGAGAAACCTGCTTCGATACATTTATAGCAGTGCTCATAGGAGCCATGATCAAGATGAAGCGCTACGGGAACCGTAATATTCTGATCTTTGATCAGGCCATTTACCATTCCTACTACTACATCATAACCTCCCATATATTTTCCCGCGCCTTCGGACACACCGAGAATAACCGGTGAATTATTTTCCTGCGCCGTTAACAGGATAGCCTTTGTCCACTCAAGATTGTTAATGTTAAACTGGCCTACCGCATAATGTCCGGCTTTTGCCTTTTTAAGCATCTCTGCTGCTGAAACTAACATGAATTCTACCTCCATTTAAAATATAGTTTTTTCGTATTTATTATACCCTAATTTTCCAGAAAAGAAAAGCAGTTTTTCCAGTGCTTTATTCACACCATATGCGCAGCATGGGATCAATATATAAATGTAGGAATAGACATATTGACTCTTACCTTCCCAGAATAAATGAAACAGAAAACCACCTATAAAGTATAAATAAAAAACGATGTAGAAATGTGAAAAGGTTTTTCGTGTACATATGAGGAAAACAAATGAAGATAAGAGTATTAAAAGAAGCCATCCCTTCATACAATATGAAAATATTTTACTCAATATCCCATCATTATAGACAGAATATAGCAACTTAGTGTATACATGCTGTTCAAAATATTCTAATGGACCGCTCCAGGTACTTTGATACATTGGTTCACACCACATGGAAATTACCTTTCTCTTAAAAAAACTAACTGCTTTGTCAGGATTGTCTTTATAATATTCTAAACTGGCTATAATTGAATCAATCCCTGTTTTATAAGCAATATCATGGTCAAATCCGGAATCCGTATAATCAAACCAAACTGTTCCGTCATACCACCCAGGTGCTCTTAAATCATCATTTTCAGGATTAATCCCCATTGCAATATAGAGAACACTTGGAACGCCTGAATTAATTTCTTTCCCACTTTCTATACTGTAATAAGAATACATTCCTTTTGTTGCTATAATACACGAGAAAAATAATAAAAATGCAGCAAAAATATATTTACTTTCCCTTTCCTCTATAGATTTTAACAAAAGATAGATTAAAACAGCCAATATTCCTATTATGAAATTATTTCTCAAGACAACGGCAATTGTAAGCAATATAACGCCCCAAAAAAGCGTTCGGATTTTTTTCTTTAAAGTATAACTGCATAACATAAAAAGACCGACGATTAGAAAAAAGAAGCCTGGTATTGTACCATAAGCAAAAGTCATAAAGAAAAATTGCGGCAAACATGAAAATGATAAAAATATGCTAATCAGATTTATATTATGATTGTGCGAAAATATCAAATCTGTTAATTTATAACAAAACCAATTTATACCTATAATTTCAAATAAATTTACCAAAAAAATAAACTGGGTGTTTTTACTAAACAACCCCAAAATCCGATCATACGTAACCATTCCCAACTGGTATGGAAAACGAAATAGGTACTCTCCTTCATCTAAACTGTGATAATCATGATTTGAAAAATCAACAGCAGCTGACTTTACTGTATAAGCATCATCCCTAATTGTAGTGTCAATATTAAATATCAAATATAACCCTAAAATCAGATAGAATATCGAAAATACCAAAAATAAATTATTGGCACACAATTTCTCATTCTGCCGAACAATCAGAAAAAGAATCACCCCAAAAAAGAATATACATAGCATATAATACAAATTTTTATATTTATTTGCCTGTAATATAACTTGCTCAGTTTGCAATACTGATGATGTATACAGAACATTCAATATAATTAACACCAACGATACTAATAACGCTACTGTCCAAATTAGTTTATACCCCCCCCTTTCAAAAATGACATTTTACTTAAAATAATTTTTAACATAATCATATTTCTCCTAGAAGATTTCTCTAACAAGCTGCACAGAATTCTGAAAATGCAATGTTAAAAGCCACACAAAACTTACATTTTATTTTCAGGAACGATCATTCTTATCACCTGATGGAGATTATCCAGCACAACCTCCGTATGACTTCCCCCATATTCGCCGTCAAGCGTCCACGGTATCCGTTCGACGGACCGTACTGTCAGATGATTCGTCTTAAACATATAGATATAATCAGAATCGCTTTCCCGCCTCAGCAAATCTCTTGCAATCTGCTGATATTCGATTAACAGACGCGGTTTTCGAATCAGCGTCACTTCAAAAAGTCCGTCATCGAGCCTTACATTTTTACCTGTAAAGTTTTTCATTCCACCCACGGACAGCGAATTGCTGACCATGCCGAAAAGAAATTCATCTCTTATAGTTTTTCCGTCATACACAATTTCCATCTCATACGACTGCACGGAGGTCAGGCGCTTCGCTCCTTCCAGAACATAGGCAGCATGTCCCAGAAAATTTTTCATCTCCTGTTTCGTCTCATAGGATACATCAGTAAATATGCCAAACGCCGCCACATACACAAAGAAATCATCGTTAAACGCCCCCATGTCACAGGCAAATTCATTTCCTGCCACAACTACATCCGCCGCCTTTACCATATTTTTAGGTATTCCTAAACTATTCGCAAAATCATTTGTGCTCCCGGCAGGTACGTAACCGATGGGGATCTTTTCATCGCATTCAAGCATACCACTGACTACCTCGTCAAGAGTCCCGTCACCACCGCTGCACACAAGGAGGTCATACCCTTCCGTCCGCTCCTTTGTAGCACGCACCGCATCCCCCTGCTTCTGAGTGGGATAGACCGTTACTTCATACTCCGCCTTTACAAAAATATCTATAATATCAAGAAGATTGCTTCTAATCTGTGCCTTACCCGCATGAGGATTATATATGAAAAGCACTTTCTTTTTCACAGCATATCACCTTTCTTTCAAAAACCAAAAAAGCCCCTGTACCAGAAAATGTGCCATCAACAATTTCCGATACAGCAGCCTCATTTCTATACTGCCTCAATTTGCTCCTGTCAAAAAATCTTCCAAACCTTTGATTGCCGTCGCTTCATCCGAACCATCGGCCGTAATTTCCACTGTGGAACCGGCGGCAAAGTCAAGCGCCATCATTCCCATAATACTTTTCGCATTTACATGCACATTCCCACATTCCACATAAATCTTGCTTTCATACTGGCTTGCTACCTGCACCATCATCGCTGCCGGTGTAGCCGCTGGTGCACCGCTATGCGTATCTGCCACATGGATGGTTACCGTTTTCTTTTCCATAATAATCTCCATTCCGCCCCTGACGCCAAAGGCAAACCTAATCATTAAAATGATGCGCGCCTTTCATCACTTTGTACATTTAGTATCCTCGCAGTTTTTCTGCATATTCACTAAGTTTTCGCAATCGATGGTTCACACCTGACTTTCCTACCGGCGGGTCAGCCATCTCTCCCAGTTCTTTCAAGGTTGCATCCGGATTATGTAGTCTCAATTCTGCCATTTCAAGAAGTCCCTCTGACAACTCCGAGAAACCATTTTTTTCTTTAATGTAACGAATATCTTCCAATTGCTTCACTGCCGCCGAAACCGTTTTATGAATATTGGCAGTTTCACAATTTACTCTGCGATTTACCGAATTACGCATTTCTTTGACAATCCGCAGATTTTCAAGCTTCATTAATGAGACATGTGCCTCCATTATATTCAGCATATCTACAATTTGCGCGCCTTCTTTAATATATACTACGTAATGCTTTTTGCGCGGTACAATCTTGGAATCAATCCCAAAACTGTTGATTAATGTCTGCACTGCTTCTGCCTGCACAGACGTATCACAGACAATTTCAAAATGATAAAATTTTTCCGGATCACTTATAGAACCCGTCGTCAAAAATACGCCCCTGATAAACGCCCTCTTACAACATGACTTTCCCGTAATTAATGTACTTACATTGCCGCTGTTCCGGTCAAGCTTCAATGCGCCTATCAGCTTTTCGACATCTTCTTTTTCATTTAAAACAAGCAGATACGTACGTGTTTTGGAACTCAGTTTACTGGTCCGTACGCAGACATCAGTATATATATTAAATGTTTTTCTCAATAATGTAAAGTATTTTCTGGCAACTGTCATATTTTCTGTCTGCACAATAATCCGGGTTCCACCCTTTTGATCGTGGTGCATCTTTCCGCACATCATGATAATTGCTGACAATTCGGCTATCTGGCAATGCCTCGACGGACTGACATGAAGTGCCAGTTCTTCCTTCACTTCCCTTGAAAAAGACATACATATCCTCCACTATTTTGCCCTTAACGTATCTTTTTCAATATCCTTATGCTCAATCTTAATTCCGTACTGTTCCTCTTTCTTCAAACGCTCATATATTTTGTTGGCAAGCGTCACACTTCTGTGTTTTCCACCCGTACATCCAATCGCAATCACAAGCTGGTTCTTTCCCTCAAGCACATAATTGGGAATCAAGAACTTAAGAATATCCTCAAGTTTGTCCAGAAAGATACCCGCTTCCGCAAAATTCAAAACGTAATCCTGCACCTCTTTATCATTTCCTGTTTTATATTTCAATGCATCTATGTAATATGGGTTCGGAAGAAAACGCACGTCAAATACAAGATCTGCATCATTTGGAATTCCATACTTAAATCCGAAAGACAATATTGTAATGAATAAATTATTAAATCCCTTATCCTTCGAAAATACCCTGTCCATCTCCGACTTAAGTTCTCTTGTTAAAAGCTTGCTTGTATCAAATATATACGTTGCATGCCCCTTCAAATATTCCAGTTCTTTTCTTTCTTTACGAATTCCTTCCTCCACACGCCCCGTTCCCGAGTACGGATGGCTGCGCCGCGTCTCTTTAAAACGTTTCACAAGCACATCATCCATTGCATCCATAAAAAGAATTTCATAAAAACAGCCGGACTCTCTGAGATCATTCAAAGCTTTCCCTATCTCTCTGAGCCCGGTTCTGATATCAATGCCGATTGCGACTTTGGATAACTCACTGTTTGGATTATAAGTAAGCTCTGCAAATTTCTCGATCAGCGGAACCGGAAGATTATCCACGCAAAAATAACCAAGATCCTCCAACATTTTCAAAGCTGTGCTCTTCCCTGCTCCTGACATGCCTGTCACAATCAAAAATTTCATTTTAAAAATCTCCTAACATACAGATTTCCGGTTCCAGACGGACCTGAAATCTCTGCGCCACCAATTCAATTACCTCATCAATCAGGTCCTTGATATCCGCTGCGCTGGCATTCCCCGTATTGATAATAAATCCACAGTGTTTCTCGGACACTTTCGCACCGCCGATGCTCAGACCGCTTAATCCCGCGTCCATGATCAGCTTACCCGCAAAATGTCCCTCTGGCCGTTTGAATGTGCTCCCCGCACTCGGATACTCAAGAGGCTGCTTCTTCTTTCTCTGGTCTTTGAGTTCCTCCATGCGCATGCGAATTTGCTCCGCATCTCCATTCGCAAGAGCCAGAACTGCCTCCACACAGACAAGCGGCTGTTTTTTTAACACACTTGTACGGTAGCCCAATTCCAGTTCCTCATTGGAAAGCACCATAATGGTACCATCCGCCGCTACCACCGTAGCCGTCTTGATAATCTGCTTCATTTCACCGCCGTATGCGCCCGCATTCATTACCACCGCGCCGCCAATACTTCCCGGTATCCCCGACGCGAACTCCAATCCGGTTAATCCGGCATTTAAAGCGCTGTGAGCAACTCTTGAAAGAAGCGCGCCGCCTCCACAGATAATCGTTTCTCTGTCTACACAGATTCCGTCCATTTCCTGTCCGATTTCTATGATTACTCCGCGATACCCCTGATCGCTGACAAGAAGATTGCTCCCGTTCCCCAGGATATAATATTCTTTATCGATCAGCTGAAAATAATGCAGCATTGAGGAAATTTCCTCCGCATTCCGGGGGCGCACAAAATATCTTGCCGGACCCCCGACGCGAAAAGAGGTATGCTTACTCATTGGCTCCTCTAAAAGAATTCTTTCTTCCGGTATGATTTCTTTTAAATGCTGATAAAAAAGTGAATTCATTCCATCATCCCAGACCTTTTCTACTATATTTATTCTAAAATCATTTTTGCAGAACCATAGATTCCCGCATCGTTCCCAAGTGTAGCCAATGTAAATTTCGCTTCCCTGCACCCTGAAAATGCATAAGGAATATAATATTTCTTAATATAGTCAAGCACCACAGTTCCGGCCTTTGATACGCCGCCGCCGATTACAAATGCTTCAGGATTCACAACCCCCGCAATTGCAGCAAGTCCTCTTCCCAGATAATTTCCGAATTCTTCTGCAACCTCGATAGCCAGTTCATCGCCAGCTTTTACCGCATCAAATACGGTCTTTGCGCTAACCTCTCTGCCGCGCAGCACACTTGTCTTCTCTGAAGCTTTTAGTTTGCGGTTTGCCAGTCTCACAATTCCCGTCGCTGAAGCATACTGCTCCAGGCATCCTTTGTTTCCGCATCCGCATGTATCTTCCTCTCCGTCCTGTATGTGAATATGCCCGATCTCGCCGCCGGCGCCTGTCGAACCGTTTACGATTTTACCGTCAACGATAATGCCGCCGCCGACTCCTGTTCCAAGCGTAACCATAACAATACTGTTATATCCTGCGCCGCCGCCTTTCCACATTTCACCTAAAGCAGCCACATTCGCGTCATTTCCCACCTTTACCGGCATTCCGAGCAGCTCCGATAAATCCGATCTGGCATCCACATTCTTCCAACCGACATTCACGCATACCTTTACCACTCCATTACCGTCTACCGGCCCCGGAATACCGATTCCGGCTCCGGCAATCTCCGCCTTATCAATCCTCTTTTCCGCAATCTTGTCTAAAACAGAAGCGGCTACATCCGGAAGTATATGCTTTCCGCCTTCTTCTTTTCGTGTCGGAATCTCCCACTTATCAAGTACATTGCCTTCCGTATCAAACAATCCCAGTTTCACGGAAGTCCCGCCTACATCTATACCCAGACAATATTTGCTCATACCAATTACCCCCTCTTAATCATCCTTCTTCTTTGCCAGATTATCCTGTACACGTTTGTACAATTCCTTAGCTGCATTGTATCCCATTTTCTTCTGACGGTAATTTACCGCCGCCGACTCGCAAATAATCGCCAGATTTCGTCCCGGACGGATCGGAATATTATGACATACCACCTTATTTCCGAGATATTCCGTATACTCTTCCTCGAGACCCAGTCTGTCATAGTCTTTGTCCTTATCCCAGTCCTCAAGTCGAATCACGAGATCAATTGACTGCGTATCCTTGACACTCGAGGCGCCATACAACGCTTTAATATCCACGATGCCGATTCCACGAAGCTCAATAAAATGTTTTGTAATATCAGGCGCACTTCCGATCAATGTATCATCGCTTACCTTTCTGATCTCCACTACGTCATCCGTAATCAGACGATGTCCACGCTTGACAAGCTCGAGCGCCGCCTCACTTTTACCGATTCCGCTCTCACCTGTAATCAAAAGTCCCTCGCCATACACATCGACAAGAACCCCGTGGATTGAAATACACGGCGCAAGTTTTACATTCAGCCAGCGGATAATCTCAGCCATGAAAGGAGACGTCGCTTTTGACGTATTAAAAATAGGAAGTCCCCGCTCAACCGCTATCCGTCGGAATGTTTCATCTGGTTCAAGGTTACGGCAGTAAATAATACACGGAATATCTTTCTTCAGAAGTTCAGTATAAATCTTCATCCGGCGTTCCTCATCCATTTCATCCATATAGGAATATTCAACAAACCCGATTACCTGTACACGTGTCGTTTCAAAAAACTCAAAAAATCCTGCCAGCTGTAACGCCGGTCTGTTAATATCAGGCTGCGTAATTTTGATATGTGAGATATCAATTTCCGGAGTCAGATTATTAAGCTCCATCTTTTCAACAAGCTGTGTTAATTTTACTGTTGCCATAACATATCTCCTTTTCTATTGTCCGCTTCAATCATTCGGGATAGGCGCCGGATTCCGGCGTCAAAACGATCACATTTATTTTATCATATCCGTATGAAAAAATCCATACACGGATTGTGCCGCCCGTTCATTCATATTCGGAGCCTCGCGAAGCTCTTCGATGGATGCGTCCCGAATCCGCTCGATTGAACCAAAATGTTTCATCAGCGCCTTTCTTCTCGCCGGGCCAATCCCTTCTATATCATCAAGAATGGACTTCACCTGCCCTTTGCTTCGCAGCGACCTGTGATATTCAATTGCAAACCGATGCGCTTCATCCTGAATCCTCGTAATCAGTTTAAAGCCTTCCGAATTTCTGTGTATCGGAATCTCTTCATTATTATAAAACAATCCCCGCGTCCTGTGATTCTCATCTTTTACCATACCACATACCGGAATGGAAAGATGAAGTCTGTCAAGAACCTTCCGCGCAATATTTACCTGCCCTCTACCGCCATCCATCATGATAATATCCGGAAAGCGCGTAAAACTTCCATATTCCTGAGCAAGGTTCCTTCCTTCACGCTCCTGCTTCTCCTCAATGCCATGCGTGAAACGCCTTGTCAGAACCTCTTCCATACTTGCGTAATCATCCGGACCCGTCACCGTTCTGATCTTAAACTTGCGGTAATCGCTGCGCCGCGGCTTTCCTTTTTCATATACCACCATAGAACCAACCGACTCAAAACCGCTGATATTGGAAATATCATACGCCTCCATTCTGACGATACCCGGAATGCCAAGCAGCTCTGCGATTTCATTGACTGCTCCTAATGTCCTCGCTTCCTCACGCTTAATCTTCTCCTTATCCTGGTTTAGAACCATTCTGGCATTTTTCTCAGCAAGCTCCACAAGCTTTTCTTTCATTCCCTTTTTCGGCACCCGCACCGTCACTTTGTTTCCGCGTTTCTTTGTCAGCCATTCCTCAATGACTTGTGAACCGTCAAGCTCCTCCGGAAGCATCAGTTCCTTTGGTATAAACGGAGTCCCCGCATAAAATTGCTTGACAAAACTTTCCAGAATCTGTCCGCCGGTATTCTCTGACACCCCCGTCATGTAAAAGTGTTCCCGGCCGATCAGTTTTCCATCCCTCACGAAAAACACCTGCACTACACAATCGTCCTTCTCTACTGCATAGGCAATGATATCCTTATCCTCACCGTCACTGTTCGTAATTTTCTGCTTTTGTGCAACTGCACGTACGCTGCCAAGCAGCTCTCTGTACTGGATTGCTTCCTCAAACTCCATGTTCTCGGATGCTTCCTGCATTTTCTCTTCGAGCTCCTGAATCACCGGTGCGTAATTCCCGTTCAGAAAATCAAGCACACTGTTTACGCGCTTTCTGTATTCCTCCTGCGTCACGTATCCCTGGCAGGCCCCGCTGCATTTTTTGATATGATAATTCAGGCACGCCCTGTCTTTTCCAATATCTCTTGGAAGCACACGACTGCATGTACGCAGTCCGTATATCTTATTCATCAGATCAATCGTATCCTTGACGCTTCCCGCACTTGTATAAGGGCCAAAATATTTGCTTTTATCCTTTTTCATATCGCGTGCAAACAAAATCCTCGGATAAGCCTCATTTACCGTTACTTTGATATAGGGGTATGCCTTATCATCTTTGAGCATCGTATTGTATTTGGGACGATGCTCTTTAATCAGGTTGCACTCTAACACCAATGCTTCCAGTTCGGAATCGGTTACTATATATTCAAAGTGGTCAATCCGTTTTACCATTTCCTGTATTTTTGCTGTTTTTTTCGTGCTTGCACGGAAATACGATCGCACTCTGTTTTTTAACAGAACTGCCTTCCCGACATAAAGGATTGCATCCTCCGCATCATGCATGATATATACACCGGGCTTTAACGGAAGCTTTTTCAATTCTTCCTGAATATCAAAATCCTGCTTTTCCAAATCTTTTATACCCTTTCAGCGCTTATTCTAAAACTTATTTTATCACATGAAGAATGTCCCGTAAACCAATTCATGGTCCGGGACATTCTCATCATCCAATAGAAATTATTCAACAATTACTGATTTTTCTTCTTTGAGAAAATATCAAAAATTACCGCAAAAAGAACTACACACCCTTTTACTACCCTCTGCCAGTTCGCATCCACGCCGAGGATGGACATACCAAGATTCAATACGCCGACAAGAACCGCGCCTGTCACAACCCCGCCGACAGAACCGACACCGCCATAAGCCGATGCGCCGCCGATAAAGCACGCGCCGATCGCATCCATCTCATACAGATTTCCGGCTGTAGGATTCGCAGAGTTCAGACGTGCGATACACACCATAGATGTAACCGCTGTCAGGAATGCCATATTCACATACGCAAAGAAATACACGTTGTTTGTATTGATACCAGACAGTTTCGTTGCCTTCTCATTGCCGCCGACCGCATACAGATGGCGGCCGATCGTTGTCTTTGTAGCCACATAATTGTAAATAAGAAGAATCGCCGCTACCCAGATCAGAATAACCGGAATTCCCTTATAGCATGCCAGCTTATACATAAATGCAAGAACAAGCGCACACACAAAGACACATTTTAGAATCATTCCGGTTGCTGACCCTGTTTCATAACCTTTTTTCGCCTTTGAAACTCTGCCCTTCAACTGTAAAAGAACAAAGATAATGCACACTACAATACCGGCTGTCATACAGGTTATGTTAAAAGTATCACTCCCGCCCATAATGTCGGGAACATAACTATTGAAGATATTCAGATAATTATCGGGCATCGGAGCAATGGTCAGACCATTGAGCACCACATTTGCCAGTCCTCTGAACCCAAGAAAACCTGCCAGAGTCGCAATAAACGGCGGGACACGCACAAATGCCACAAAGAATCCCTGAAAAATGCCGACAAGCAGACCTACCACTATCATCACAAGCATTACAAGCGGAATCGGCCAGCTCTTATTTACAAGCAGAGTACCTCCGATACCTCCGATAAAAGCTACAACCGCGCCGACAGAAAGATCGACGTTACCACCCGTCAGAATACAGAATAACATACCGGTTCCAAGTATAAATACATATGCATTCTGTGCAATCAGGTTATTTACATTCTGGGGAAGAAGAAGCTTACCGCCAGTAAGAATAGCCAAGAGCACGATGATAATTGCCGTAACAATTACCATTGCATAATTTGTCAAGGTTTTTTTCGCATTCATAATCCTTACGCTCCTTTGCTCGATTTCAAAATCTGTGCCATGATCAGTTCCTGAGTCGCTTCCTCTCCGGTCAGCTCTCCTACCATCTGTCCCTCATTCATGATGTATACCCTGTCGCACATTCCGAGTACCTCGGGCATCTCCGATGAGATCATGATTACCGATTTCCCTTCCGACACCAGGTCATTGATAATGCAGTAGATTTCATATTTTGCCCCTACGTCAATTCCCCTCGTAGGTTCATCCAGTATCAGTACGTCAGGGTCCGTAAACATCCATTTCGCTAACAGCACTTTCTGCTGGTTTCCGCCTGACAAATTCCCTACATTCTGCTCCACCGAAGGACATTTCGTCTTTAACTTCTTCGCATAATCCGCCGCAATCTGATATTCAAGGTCCCTGTCGATCACTCCCTGCTTATTGCTGATTCCTTCAAAGTTCGCCATCGACGTATTCTCCCGTATCGTATTCGTCAGTACCAGTCCGTTCCCCTTCCGGTCCTCCGTTACATACGCAAGTTTCTTCTCTATCGCTTCACGGATCGTCTTTAAGTCTTCTTTCTGTCCGTTTATGTACAGCTCTCCACTGATGTTCTGCCCGTAGCTCTTCCCGAATATACTCATCGCAAGCTCCGTCCTTCCCGCTCCCATCAGTCCGGATATCCCTACGACCTCTCCTTTGTGCACTTTCATCGACACATTATCCACGATCTTTTTGTCATGATAAATCGGATGGTATACGGTCCAGTTCTTTACTTCGAAGTTCACCGCTCCGATCTTCTTCTCTTCCCGCTTCGGGAAACGGTCCGTCAAATCCCTTCCTACCATTCCTTTGATAATCCGGTCTTCATTGATGTCGTCCTTATGTTTGTCAAGTGTCTCTATCGTCGAGCCGTCCCGGATTACCGTGATCTTATCCGCCACATAGGACACCTCATTCAGTTTATGCGATATGATGATGGATGTCATTCCCTGTTTCTTGAATTTCAAAAGCAGATCGAGCAGCGCTTTCGAATCCGTCTCATTCAGTGAAGATGTCGGCTCATCGAGTATCAGAAGCTTCGCATTCTTTGAAAGCGCTTTCGCAATCTCGACCATCTGCTGCTTTCCGACTCCGATGTCCTTAATCAGCGTCTTCGACGACTCCCGCAGGCCTACCATACGCAGATATTCATCCGCCTTCCCGTATGTTTCATCCCAGTCTACCGCAAACCGTTTTCCACGCTCGTTTCCGAGAAACATATTTTCTCCGATCGTCATATATGGCACAAGGGCAAGTTCCTGATGGATGATTACAATCCCCTTCTCCTCACTGTCCTTGATTTTCTCAAATTTACATACTTCCCCATTGTATATGATGTCGCCCTCATATGATCCGTATGGATAGATCCCGCTCAGGACATTCATCAGTGTCGACTTTCCCGCTCCGTTTTCCCCTACCAGCGCGTGGATTTCCCCTTCCTCCACTTTCAGATTGACATTGTCAAGCGCTTTTACACCAGGAAAAGTCTTGATGATATTTTTCATCTCCAGCAATACTTTAGCCAATGTTTTTACCTCCTTTTCGCCTCCGTTTTAAGATACCGTTCACATCTTAACTCTTTTTACCCTTCTTTTTGCTCATGATATCGAACACAACGGCTACCAGAAGTACAACACCCTTTACAACCTTCTGCCAGTTTGCATCCACGCCCATAATGGACATACCCAGGTTAATAACGCCAACGAGTGCAGCACCGACCATCATGCCGGGAATCGTACCGGCACCGCCATAAGCGGATACGCCGCCGACCATACATGCACTGATTGCATCCATTTCAAAGTTGGTGCCGGCTGTAGGCGTCGCGGATGTCAGTCTTGCCATTACAACCATACCTGTGAATGTCGCAAGAAGCGCCATATTCAAATAGGCCATAAAATAGATTTTCTTTGTATCAATACCGGAAAGTCTCGCTGCTTCCGGATTTCCCCCCATTGCGTAATAACTTCTTCCAAGTGTTGTTTTCGAAAGAACGAAATTATAAGCCAGAAGAATAACCGCCAGCCAGATTACAATATAAGGAAGTCCCATGTACGTTGCAAGTTTATATGTATAAATTAAGACAACCGCACAAATAATCACACATTTAGCGACCATATTTCCAAGAGGAGCCACTTCATAATTCTTTTTCAGCCGCATTGCACGATTCTTCATCTCGGACACTACAAAAATCACACATGCAGCCACACCTGCCAGCATACAAATCAGCTTTATATTCCCAACCTGTATATCCGGCAGACTTCCGTTGAATACATTTACAAAACTCGGCGGAATCGGCGCAATCGTAAGACCTTTTAATATCGCTGTCGCCAGTCCGCGGAACGAAAGAAATCCTGCCAGCGTTACAATCCAGGGTGGAATATTCATATAGGCAATCCAAAATCCCTGCCATATACCGACAATAATACCAATTGCAATCATAGCCAGAATCGCCAGAGGGATTGGCATTCCCTTTGTTACCATGATCGTTGCTCCTACAGAACCGATCAAAGCAACGAGCGAACCCACCGACAAGTCGATGTTTCCTCCGGTCAGCATGCAGACTAACATACCGGCTCCCAAAAGGAACAGATATGCATTCTGCGCAATCAGGTTATTGAAATTTGCAGGCGAAAGTATCTTTCCCTGAGTCTGAATGGAAAAAAATACAATCACAAGCAGCAATGCGATAACCATTGCATTATTTTTTATTCCGTCCAATACTTTCTTCATGTTTATCCTCCTATGCTCCTTTGCTCGATTTCAAAATCTGTGCCATGATCAGTTCCTGAGTCGCTTCCTCTCCGGTCAGCTCTCCTACCATCTGTCCCTCATTCATGATGTATACCCTGTCGCACATTCCGAGTACCTCGGGCATCTCCGATGAGATCATGATTACCGATTTCCCTTCCGACACCAGGTCATTGATAATGCAGTAGATTTCATATTTTGCCCCTACGTCAATTCCCCTCGTAGGTTCATCCAGTATCAGTACGTCAGGGTCCGTAAACATCCATTTCGCTAACAGCACTTTCTGCTGGTTTCCGCCTGACAAATTCCCTACATTCTGCTCCACCGAAGGACATTTCGTCTTTAACTTCTTCGCATAATCCGCCGCAATCTGATATTCAAGGTCCCTGTCGATCACTCCCTGCTTATTGCTGATTCCTTCAAAGTTCGCCATCGACGTATTCTCCCGTATCGTATTCGTCAGTACCAGTCCGTTCCCCTTCCGGTCCTCCGTTACATACGCAAGTTTCTTCTCTATCGCTTCACGGATCGTCTTTAAGTCTTCTTTCTGTCCGTTTATGTACAGCTCTCCACTGATGTTCTGCCCGTAGCTCTTCCCGAATATACTCATCGCAAGCTCCGTCCTTCCCGCTCCCATCAGTCCGGATATCCCTACGACCTCTCCTTTGTGCACTTTCATCGACACATTATCCACGATCTTTTTGTCATGATAAATCGGATGGTATACGGTCCAGTTCTTTACTTCGAAGTTCACCGCTCCGATCTTCTTCTCTTCCCGCTTCGGGAAACGGTCCGTCAAATCCCTTCCTACCATTCCTTTGATAATCCGGTCTTCATTGATGTCGTCCTTATGTTTGTCAAGTGTCTCTATCGTCGAGCCGTCCCGGATTACCGTGATCTTATCCGCCACATAGGACACCTCATTCAGTTTATGCGATATGATGATGGATGTCATTCCCTGTTTCTTGAATTTCAAAAGCAGATCGAGCAGCGCTTTCGAATCCGTCTCATTCAGTGAAGATGTCGGCTCATCGAGTATCAGAAGCTTCGCATTCTTTGAAAGCGCTTTCGCAATCTCGACCATCTGCTGCTTTCCGACTCCGATGTCCTTAATCAGCGTCTTCGACGACTCCCGCAGGCCTACCATACGCAGATATTCATCCGCCTTCCCGTATGTTTCATCCCAGTCTACCGCAAACCGTTTTCCACGCTCGTTTCCGAGAAACATATTTTCTCCGATCGTCATATATGGCACAAGGGCAAGTTCCTGATGGATGATTACAATCCCCTTCTCCTCACTGTCCTTGATTTTCTCAAATTTACATACTTCCCCATTGTATATGATGTCGCCCTCATATGATCCGTATGGATAGATCCCGCTCAGGACATTCATCAGTGTCGACTTTCCCGCTCCGTTTTCCCCTACCAGCGCGTGGATTTCCCCTTCCTCCACTTTCAGATTGACATTGTCAAGCGCTTTTACACCAGGAAAAGTCTTGATGATATTTTTCATCTCCAGCAATACTTTAGCCAATCGTATCCCTCCCAATTCTTACCTGAAATTAAGATAGAAATATCCTGCTGCTTCCAATCATTCAGAAAATTACAGGCGGGAGTCATTACCCGCCTGTAAGAAACTTATTTCATTTTTGATTATTCAACGGTAACGCCAACTTCTTCAAGCTGTTCTTTTGTATAGTATCCTGTATCAAGCAATAATTCTTTGTAGTTATTCTTGTCAGCAAATGCAACTTCGCACAGATAAGAAGGAACTACCATAACACCGTTGTCATATGTCTCTGTATCATTGATTTCACACTCGGAGCCTGACATCAGAGAATCTACCATTGCTACACATTTTGCAGCAAGTTCACGTGTATCTTTGTAGATGGACATAGACTGTTTTCCGGATACCAGATTTGCAATGTTTGCAATATCACAGTCCTGACCTGTTACGATCGGCTGATCTCCACTGTAGTCAGAGTCAATTGCATTACATGCGCCAAGTGCCGTAGAGTCATTGGAACATACAACTGCATCAAGTTTTGTTCCGTCTGCATAGTAAGAAGAAATAATCGTCTGAACTCTGGACTGGCATGTCTCTGTTGACCATCCTGCTGTTGCTACATCAGCGAATTCATCCTGTCCTGACTTGATAACAAGTTTACCTGCATCAATGTAAGGTTTCAGAGTGTCCATAGCGCCGTCAAAGAACAGGATTGCATTATTGTCACCAGGATCACCTGCGCAGAACTCAATGTTGAAAGGTCCTTCTGCATTTTCAAGATCAAGTGTATCCACTACATACTGTCCCTGTGTAACGCCTACTTTATAGTTGTCAAATGAGCAGTAGTAAGAACATGCATCCGTATTCTTGATCAGACGGTCATATGCGATAACCGGAATGTTTGCTGCCTTTGCCTGCTCCAATACGGAACCAAGTGCGGAACCGTCGATAGATGCGATAACAAGCAGATTGTCACCATTTGAAATCATATTCTCAATCTGGGAAACCTGTGTAGCAACATCGTTCGATGCATACTGAAGATCTACCTGATAGCCTGCTGCCTCAAGCTGGCTCTTCATGTTGTCACCATCCTGATTCCATCTCTGAAGATCTTTCGTAGGCATTGCAACACCGATGGTAATACCGGATTTGTCAATATCTCCTGCCGGAGCTGCCGCATCATCTGCCGGAGCTGCATCGTCTGCCGGTGCCTCCGCCTCTGTTGCCGGTGCTGCATCATCTGCCGGTGCTGCTGTCTCGTTGGATGAGCTTCCGCAGCCTACTAACAGCGAAGCTGTCATAGCTGCACAAAGAAGTGCACTGATTAATTTTCTTTTCATTTCAAAATCCTCCCTTTTAATTTGTTTGTAAAGCACGATATGTACAAAACACAATTTGCGCTTAATACATTTATTACTATACCATACAAATTACACAAACGTAATAGCATATGTTTGTAGACTTCTGTACTTTTTTACCCATATACAATTCCAGATATTTCTATGATAGCATTTTTTTATTTTCCGTTTCAAACAAAGCAAAATAATCCAGCTCTCACCGCGGAACATTTGCATATACATCTTCTCTCAGATGAAAACCGCTTCCTATGATAAGTGTATCGATATTGTCTTTCGTCACACGTTCCGGTGCAATTTTCACATATGGAATCACCTGCATTCCGTCTTCGATTGTTTCCAGCCGGATCCCCTCTTCCTGCACAGGCTCTCTTCCTTCCGCCAGGGCCACCGCACACTGCGCCGCCTGTTTTGCAAGCCGCTCAATCGGTTTGTAGACCGTCATATTTTGTGTGCCTTCCACGATTCTCTGACATGCGTCAAGGTCGGCATCCTGTCCAACCACAATCACTTTTCCCGCAAGCCTGCGTTCCGATAAGGCACGTATTGCCTGACTCGCAAGGCAGTCGTTGCCGCACATGATCGCTCCCGCCTGATACAACTCTCTTACATGGCTGTTTAAATAGTTAAACGCCTCCTCGCCTTTCCATTCCGAAGCATTGAAGGATGCAAGAATGTCTAATTTTTTACCGGATATCTCTTTTAGAAATCCCTGTTCCACAAGCTTAACATTGTTGTCCTTTACCGGTCCGCCAATCTTTATGACCTTGCCGCCCTCAGGCATCTGCTCCGCAATTGTCCGCCCCATAAGCGTACCGACCATCTCATTGTCAAAGGAAATGTATAAGTCCGCCCCGGAGCAAAGCAGAAGCCTGTCATACGCAATCACCTTTATGCCCGCACGGTGCGCCTGTTCCACCTCTTCCACTAATGCGGACGAATCGACTGCAACCACCACAATTACATCCACTTTTTTATCAATAAAATACTGAATCTGTGATTTCTGCTCTTCCACACTTCCATTGGCATTCTGAACATTCACCTGCGCGCCAAGTTCATTTACCGTAGCCACAAATACGTCTCTGTCCCTCTGCCATCTCTCAATCACAAAAGAGTCAAATGTAATTCCGATCTGCGGGGCATCCGCCTCTTTATTCTGCATTACCGGCGTCTCTTCCTGCGCCCTTTCAGCGCATCCGCTAAGACAGACTGCGATTCCTGTTAACAAAAGTATCTTTTTTAAACCGTTCATCCTGTTTTTCCCTCTTTAAACTCCGTTGGTGTTACGCCCGTATGCTTCTTAAATATCCGGCTGAAATAATTCGGGTCCTGATAGCCGATTTCAATGCAGATATCTTTTATGCTGCGCTCTCCATCCAGAAGAAGGCGTTTTGCTTCCTGAATCCGCACACTGGTCAGATATTCAATAAAATTAACACCCGTCTCCTCTTTAAAAAGCTTGCTGAAATAATAAGGGCTGATATCGACTGCTCTCGACACATCATCCAGTGAAAGGTCATCATGGAAATGGCCATCAATATAATTCTTTGCCTTCGAGATCAGACTGCTTGACTGCTCGTCCTGTTTTGTGCTGACGTTTCTTGCCGCCTCTCCGATCTTTTCCACAAACCATTTTCCCAGCTTATCATAATCTTCAAAGTTCATGATACTTGTCAGATATTCGTTCCGTGGAGAATCAAAATGATATGTCATGCCTCCGTTCATGTAAGCGATATGTTCCGCCCACAGCACGAACTCAATCGCCTTCAGCTTCACCCCCTGCGTATTCGCCGCATTTTTATCGATCATCCACGCAAAATAATTCTGAGCCTCCCCAATTGCATGGTTGACATCTCCCTTTTCCACTGCTTCAAAAAGCATTTTTTCCATCTCTACCGGATAGTCCGCGTCATATCCACATCCGATCGGAAGATCTTTCACATGAGCCACGCGTTCTTTTGTCACTTTTAAAGACCGGAGCGCCTCACGGTAGGAACTCCCCAGTTTAGAAACCGGCTTCACCGATCCTATTCCAATGCGGAATTCAATATCCGTCTTCTCTTTCAGCTCACACGCGATATTCCGGGCACTGTCAATTATATGAATACGCGTGTTATAATCAATTTCTTCATTCTTATGCGGTACAAACAGAATAATCTTATTTGCCATAACAGGCCCGGCCACACACCGGATATGCCCCTTTATAATTTCCCGGATTTCCATATAATGTCCCTGAATCTTCACACCGGTCCCGACCGTATTTGTCAGATGTTCGCCATCCTGCCTGTCGCCACTTTCAATAACAATCATATAACCGCCGTCTTCCTCAATCCCCAGAAGTGTTTTATAATTCTCCACCCCATCAGAATAATCCTCCTGAAACAGAACAGCATAAATAAATCCGCTCTCAATGACAGGAATTACATTCTCCATCTTTTCCCTGATTCTTAAATCGCGGTTTCTCTTCTCCTTATTCTGATCTATAATATTCATCGCTTTCTTAAGCGCCGCCACGATATCATTCTTTTGAATCGGTTTGTTCAGATAATCAAGCACTCCCAGATTGATTGCCTCCCGTGCATAATCAAATTTATCATATGCGCTGACTACGATCATGAGCGTAGCGGGACTTATCTTTCTGATCTCCTTCATTGCATCAATTCCGTTTATCCCCGGCATCTGAATATCCATAACCGCAATATCCGGACGGAAATTCTCCACCAGTTCAATGACACTGCGCCCGGTTTTTGCATATTCAATCTCACAGCTCCCTGCAAAGTTTTTTTCGATAATATATTTTAAGGACTCGATTACAATTCCTTCATCATCCGCCAGCATTATTTTGTACATAAAATTAACTCCTTTCACTGTCTCATATCCTGCAAATAAAGTATGACCTCCGTGCCCTGGTTCATTCCGTCACTTCTGATCGCAAGCACTTTTTCTGTCTCAAAGAACATTTGCAGGCGGCTTTTCACGTTATCAAGTCCGACACCATTTGAATCGCTGTGCGCGCTGTTCTTATCCGCGTTTCCGGCAAGCACCTGTTCGATTCGCTCTGCCGTCATTCCGGCCCCGTTATCTTTTACACTGACACAAATACTGCCCTCCTCTCCCCGGTATACGCGAAGTGTAATCAGACCGCCCCATTCAATATCTCTTACCCCATAATTTATGGCATTCTCTACAAGCGGCTGCAGAATCATGCTGGGGACTTCTACATGCACCAGTGATTCATCAATATCCTTCTCATAATGAATCTCACCGGAAAATCTCACATTCAAAATATAGACATAATTATCCACAAGCCGGATTTCGTCTTCCAGTGTGGTTCCTTTCTGATTTTTTTTGATTCTGTAGCGGAAAAATGCCGCCATATTCTGTATAAATTCATAGGTACGGTCAGCTTCCTCCATCATGGCCAGCTGTGCGCCTGCATTCAGCGTGTTAAAGAGAAAATGCGGATTAATCTGAGCCTGAAGATATCGAAGTTCGGCGTCTTTTAGATGTGTCTCCATAATCAGCTCTTTTTCTTTCATTGCGCTTTCCACTTCCACGCTCTTTTTCACCTTCTCTATATACTCCTGAATACTGATAATCATCTTATTGAATGCAAGGGCCACAACGCCAATCTCATCCTTTGAAGTGACTTCAATCAGCCCCCTGTCAAAATTTCCCGAACCAATCTCATTTGCCGCTTTTGCCAGATCACTCAATGGCTTTGTAATACTTTTCGTAAACATACCTGCAAGTATAATATTCGCAATGGTAATGATAAGCAGTATAAAAAAAGTAACAAATTCCAGGGATCTGAATGACAGTAACAGCGCATCATAATTACCGGAGTTATATTCAAACTGCTCATTGTTCAGACTATAGATATATGTGTTGATATATTCATAGAGTTCCGTCGCATTATCGTACGCCTGTCTGTATCTTTCTATCATACGCCCACGCTTGCTCTGCACAGTCTCATCCGTATATTCCAGATAACTGTCCGAAAGATTTCTGATGTTTTTTTCTTTCAGACCTGTGCTTGCATCCGTCGTCCTTATATTTAAACGTTCAAGCAGTACCCGATACTTCTGCTCGCTCCTGTAATAATTTTCTATCGCATCGGAATTTTTCGTATTCAGATAATCCGTCATATCGCTCTGTACCTGCTTTAACGCATCGGAAAGTTCGTTCATCACAACATTGCTCATATATACCTGATCAATCTGGCGGATTAAATTATTGATATCAATAAATGTAAAAACATTTACACTCAGAAATATAAGGGATGTAATAAAAAATACCATAATCAGCTTTGTCTGTATGGACAAAGTCTTATTCTCCCATATCTTTTTTCTCATTCTTCAAAAACTCTCCTACATTCTGTTCCGTAATCAGCACAATATCCGTCTGCATAAATTCATTCACGTATCCTGTCTCTTTATATTCATCAAGCGCCTGAATGCAGTACTCTCCCATCTGCTCCGTATCAATCGACACCGTACACGTCATAATCTGTTTACTGATCGCATCTTTGATCGAATCATTCTCATAATATCCGAAAATCTTAATCTCTCCAACTTTGTTATAATCCACAACCGCCTGATATGCACAGTTTGTATTCAATTCATTCAGGCAGATCATGATATCAGGAAGTTCGTCTTCCCGCATAAAAATATTGCGCACCGACTCCTCTGCGCCAAAAGGTGAACTATCATCAATCGCTATCGTTCCTATTACAAATTTATCTTTTTTATCACTGTTCTCTATCATCTCACATAGTCCCGAATATATAATATTCTGACTTGAATCTGCTGTATTCATATTCATAAGGACAAGGACTCTCTGAACCTCTTCGTCCGCGGACGCAAGCATCTGCCTGCCATACTCCTGTCCCAGCGAATAATTGCTGATCCCTACAAAGCCCTGCCGTGTACTCCCTGTACAGTCACTTCCGACCGTAATGACGGGAATGGACGCCTCCCCCGCCTGATTTATCAGTTCCATTGTGCGCTCATTCTCATCCGCCTCCAGAATAATCCCGTCAACTTTCGCATGAATCGCAATCCGCATTAACTCATCTCTGGAATAGTCAACCGCAAGTCCGTCTCCCATCAGTTCCACATAATCGTTCCTTTTCTCTCCTTCTGCTTTCGCAGCTTCGTATACCGTACGAAAAAACTGGTTTTGATTATCCATCGTGATAAATGCATAGTGATTTTCAAATTCCCTCTCTTCCGCTTTCAGATACGGTATTTTCCCAACCTGATAACGAAAATAAACAAGACATCCTATCGTCGCTGCTATCGTAAAAAGCATACATCCTATTATCCCGACATCAAAATTTCTTTTCTTTAAATACTGTCTCATAGCAGCCGCTGTGCCTCGCTTCCCCTATACATTCTCAAATATTTTAATTTCACTTTTCATCGCATATATATCTTTATACGGAGCAATCCCATTCACCAGATAATTTACGGCAAGATTTAATGATTTATATCCCTGTGTAAACGGCTGCTGGCAAATCGTCGCCTTCACCATTCCCCTGTTTACCAACGCTTTCATGGACTCCGTATAATCACAGGCAATGACCGTAATGTCCGAACGCCCCAGCTCCTCAATTGCCCTGCAGACACCTGCCGTCCCGCTTGCCGCCACATAGACCGCCGTAATCTCCTCATGTGACCGAAGCATTAAAAGCGCCTGTTCATACGAATATGCAGGATCATCTCTTGTCTCAATCCTATCCACGATCTCCATGCCCGGATACCGTTTTCTGCAAACATCCTGAAATCCTGCCACACGCTGTTTATGTCCGAGAACATGGAAGAATCCCGATGCAATACCGATTTTGGCACTGCCTCCCATAATCAATCCCATCATTCCTGCTGCTGTTTCCCCGCTTTTTGTATAATTGCATCCTACATGACACAGCCTTTTCCCGGAAGCAATATCTGTATTCAGCGTAATCACTTCTATATTGTCCTGATAAAACTCTTCGATTTTATGAATCACCTCAGGAGTGTCAATTGCATTTAAGATCAGAAAATGAATCTGTGGTTTCAGTTCATCCATCATCTGAACCTGCTGCCTTGCATCATATCCTTTAATCGTACGCATCAATACGGTAATTCCATAATCAAGCGACTCTTCTTCCGCTCTGTGAATTCCCTTCATCACATCGTCAAAAAACTCATTTCCCTCCGAGCACAGAATAATCCCTATATTATATCTTTTCTTTCTCGCCGCCAATGCTTTTCCTGCAATATTGGGCTTATAACCCAGTTCTTCCGCCACCTTTTTTACAATTGCCTCGGTATCCGGGCTGACATTTCCCCTATTGTTAAGCACCCTGTCCACGGTTCCCCTTGAAACCCCGCTTTTTTCCGCAATTTTCTTTATTGTAACTGCCATATGAATCATCCTCCGTATACACAGTGTTAAAAAAAGCCGGAAACATTCCTGTCTCCGGCCCTTTCGTCGCTATCTCTTATACAAATGGATTCTCTGTCGGATATCTCATGCCTGCCGGCTGATTGTATCCGATTTCTTCCGGCTCCACTCCAATATATTTGAATACCTCAAACAATGCTTTCCCATGGTGTCCGAATGCAACCGCGCCATGATGAGGATAGTTCTTCTCAATCAAAACATGACGATAGAATCTGCCCATCTCAGGAATTGCAAACACGCCGATTGCGCCAAATGATTTTGTCGCCACAGGAAGAACTTCGCCGTTTGCAATATATGCACGAAGTTTTGCATCCGCAGTAGACTGTAAACGGAAGAACGTGATATCTCCCGGTACAATATCTCCTTCCAGTGTTCCGTTTGTAACCTCTACAGGAAGCGCTCTTGCCATAATTTTCTGGTATTTCATGGCAAAGGAAGACAATTTGCTTGAGCATGTGTTTCCACAATGGAATCCCATAAAGGTATCCTTATGTGTATAATCAAATTTGCCCTCAATCGATTCTTTATACATATCCGCCGGCACAGAATTGTTGATGTCAAGCAGTGTCACAACATCATCGCTGACTGCTGTTCCGATAAACTCACTTAAGCATCCGTAAATATCAACCTCGCAGGATACGGGGATTCCCATGCCTGTCAGACGGCTGTTCACATAGCAGGGTACGAATCCGAACTGTGTCTGGAATGCCGGCCAGCATTTTCCTGCAATTGCAACATATTTGCGGTATCCCTTATGATCTTCCACCCAGTCAAGCAGTGTCAACTCATACTGCGCAAGCTTCGGAAGCACTTCCGGCTTCTTATTCCCATCGCCCAGTTCTTTTGCCATCTCCTCAACTTTTGCAGGAATACGAGGATCATCTGCATGTTTATTGAAGGACTCGAATAAATCAAGCTCGGAATTCTCCTCGATTTCCACACCAAGATTGTAAAGCTGCTTAATCGGTGCATTACATGCAAGGAAATTAAGAGGACGGGGACCAAAGCTGATGATCTTAAGATCTTTTAATGCAACGATCGCACGTGCAATCGGCACAAATTCATGAATCATATCCGCACACTCGTCAGCCGTTCCTACCGGATACTCCGGAATATATGCCTTGATATTTCTGAGTTTTAAATTATAACTTGCATTCAGCATACCACAATATGCATCGCCACGTCCATCGGATAAATCATTCTGTGACTCTTCCGCCGCTGCCACAAACATAGATGGGCCATCAAAGTGTTTTGCAAGCAATGTTTCGGAAATCTCCGGTCCAAAGTTTCCAAGATATACGCAGACCGCATTGCATCCGGCTTTTTTCACGTCCTCAAGCGCCTGCACCATATGTATTTCGCTCTCCACAATGCAGATCGGACATTCATAAATCTCCGCCTCATCATACTTTGCCTTGTAAGCATCTACCAGAGCTTTTCTTCTGTTCACGGATAAGCTCTCCGGAAAACAGTCACGGCTCACAGCCACGATACCGATTTTTACTGTTGGCATGTTATTCATTTTGTTTTACCTCCATTTCCGCCGCCTCCTGCGGCATTCCCATTATATTGTTATATTTTCGCCTGTAAGACCTACAAATGCCTCATCACCGCATCCCCCGTCTTTATGGGCAATGAGCCATTTATTTCTTGCGGCAAGAAGTCTGTCTTCTCCATCCTTATGTGCAAGCTCAAGCGGAAGATTTGTATCTTTCGGAAGCACGACAACTCCCCTGAAACCTTCTCCGTCCACACCGCATGGTGCGTAATGCAGCGTCGTAGCATACATCTCGACCGCACATCCCTTCGGAACAAGGAACGCCTCAATCAAAGACGTATCGTATGTAAAATCATCCTGAACATCCTGCTGGCGCCCAAGCAGGAGAATCATGTCGGTCGCCCCTACATTAATCTCGGAAGACCTGTGATATTCCACTGCATTCAGTTTATTGTTATGACCGTTGCAGTAACCGATCTGAATCGGCATTTCCCCATATACAACATCCTGAAATACCTTATAAACAGGCAGCTCTTCCAGAATATCCACGGACGGTTCATATACAACACCTTCCGGAAGCGGTGTCTCCTTCATTTTTTCAACAAGCGCCTCCACGTCAATCCCGGTCAGAACCTTGCCATATTTACGAAATTCAGGGTCTGTAACCTTATGAATCACCATCGTCAGAAAACCTCCTTTATCCGCCGGACATTCCCGGCATTATCCTATGTGCACATACGTTTCCGTGCTCGTGCACGTCCATGTAATTATATTATCCTTTTTCCCGGGTGCTGTCAACTGTTTTCTATAATAATTGCACAAATATTTACAGGAAGTCATTTGAATCAAAAGAAGAATCGCCCAACGGCGATTCTTCTAAAAAGCTTTTATGCGATTATTTTTGCTCGAGTTTAAACATCGACAATGCTTCCTCAAGCCTTTCCACTTTATGACTCAGACTTATAGATGACCTTTGGAGATCTTCTACAATCTTCTTCTGGCCGACTGCCACATGATACACCTCTCCTGAAGACGCGGCAGTTTCCTCCGAAACCGCTGAAATGCTTGACAATGATTTCAACGTCTCATGACGCTGGTCATTCATTCCGTGAATATTGCTGCCAATCAACTCAATATTGGAAATCAGCTGTTCCGCACATTCACTGATGCTTTCAAAATTAAGCTTTGTTTTTTCTACCGTCTTTGCCTGTTCCGCTACAATGCGCTCCGCTTCTTTGGCCGTTCCCGCCGTTTCAAGTGTCTGCACATCAATCTGCGCCACCATCTTCTGAATTTCACCGGCGGCTTTCACGGCATCATCCGCCAGATTGCGTATTTCTTCCGCCACTACCGCAAATCCCTTTCCGGCTTCGCCGGCCCGAGCTGCCTCAATGGACGCGTTCAGAGACAACAGGTTTGTCTGAGATGCAATTTCATTAATCATGTCCACAAAATTACTGATCGCACCGTTCTTTTTCTGGAGCTCCAGAATGTCCTCTTTTACTTTAACCATAATTCTCGTTGTTTCGTCAGACTGAACGGAAAGCGCTTCCATAATTTCCATACTGCCTGCCACAATCTCCTTGGCATCGGCAGAGTTAACTCCCGCCCGTTCAATATCACCCGAAACAGTCTTAATGCTGTTTGACAAAACGTCCATCTGCAAAAGACAGCTTTGCAGATCTTCTGCCTGTATTGCCACGCCCTTATCAATTTCCTGCAGGCTTCCTGTGATTTTCAGGGAAGATTCCTCCGCCTCACCTGATATGCTTTCCACATGGGCGACTGCCTCCGTAACAACCGTCGCAATACTTTCCACTTCCATAATCAGTTTCTTCATATTACAGATCATATCCATAATATTCCGGGACAGGACGCCAAATTCATCTTTTCGTTTATCCTTAAATCCGACCGTCAAATCTCCCTGTGAAACCTTTTTTAATCTCTTTATTATGCCACCCATCTGTACGCTTATGCTGACTGAAATTGAAACACCCAGAACCAGCGCCACTATGCATGCGATGATAACCATAATAAATGTCAGCCTTCTGATTGAATCCGCACTGCTGATGATTTTTTTCCCAGGAACCATATATGCAAGTGCCGCACCCGTCTTTTCACTGACACTATAGGTAAAAAAATACTTCTCTCCCTCAAAATCCACATACTTACTGCCCGACTTTGCTTCACTGTCAAGACACTCTCTTACAAAATCCTGCTCATGGAAACTGATTTCCCGATCCTGTTCTCCGTCCGTAATCACCAATTCCCGCCCGTCGGCCGTAATGAATGCCAGTGCCTCCCCCTCATGTACTTCTATGGAAGAAAGGCTCTCTTTTATTGCCTCGGCACTGATATCGACCACCAGAACACCACTCCTGTTTGGAAAAACACTCATAAAAGACATGATATATTTTTCCGGCGAATAGCCTGTCAGCTTATCCATATCCGAATGCATCCCAACCCAGGTCCCGGCAGTATCGCTTAGAAAACCTTTTGCCTCCGCTGTGTCTGCCCATTCCTCATAAAATCCATCTTTTCCGGCATTGCCGGAGCCTGTGCTGCTAATCATGGAAACACCGCTTTTGGGCACAATATAAATACGGTCAATAAAAGTGTTGGAAGTGGTCTTTACCTTGATCGAAGACAAAGTCTTATTCAATACCGAAGCGGATTTGGATCTGTCATTTTTGTACGTTCCAGCAACCAAACTTGAAAGCTCGGAATCAAGTTTAAATTGTACGGCATCTGCATTGATCAGAGCCAGGCCAAAATCAAGATACTGCATCTGCGTATTAATTGCAGTCATCGCCGCCGTCTCATAATTTTCGGCAAGTCCTGACTTTGCTTCTTTATAGGATGCAAACCCAATAAGAATTACAAATATGATGGGTACAATAAAACTTATGAACAACTTTTTTTTCATTCACGCCTCCCTGAATACAACTAGTATAACTTTTCTACCACTGCCTTTGATGTCCGCTGGTTGTTTTCAGTCGAAATTCCGAGATTTCTTCTGTAGTATTCCTGGAACAAAATATCTATGATATAAAGCTGGCTCAGCTTCGCCGCCATAGAGCCACCCTCAAGGGGACCCTCATTGCCGCCGCACAGCAATACCGCATCCACATGATTCATAAGCGGTGATTTCAAAAATCGTGTAATAGCCACGGCCTTAGCCCCTGCTTCCTTTAGAATTTCCGCAACATAGACCACATCCTTTGTGGCGCCGGAATAGGATACAAGAAACACAAGATCATCCGGGCCGGACATAGAAGCCGTCATAGCCTGCATATGTGGATCCTCCATACAAATGACTTTATTCATAATACGAAGAAATTTATTCCTTGCCTCCATCGCTGTAAGCAGACTGTCTCCAATGCCAAAAAAGTAAATATGTTTTGCCCTTTCCATCATTCCGACAATCTTTTCCACTTCTTCCCACTTCAGGAGCCTGTACGTCTCTTTCAATGCATTAATATGGTTTTCCAGAATACTGTTTTTCAGATCCTGAACCGCATCGCCCATAGGTGCGTTTTCCGTATCCTTCACTTCATCCACTGACATGCTTAAAGACAGCTTCATTTTAAACTCCTGATAGCCCTTCACCCCTATCGTACGGCAAAATCTATACACACTGGCCTCTGCAACTTTACAGGAATCCGCCAGCTCCGTTATGGACATAAACAAAACCTGATTGGTATTCTTCATAATATAATCTGCAATTTTCTTCTCTGTTTTCGTCAATTGATTATATAATAACTGAATATCCAAAAGCAGTCCAACATCCGGTTTTTCTGATTTTTCCAATGATCTGCCCCCTCTGTTAAGAAAAGGCATCGAATTAAATTCCATGCCTTTTCCGCTTTATTGCCTGTTAACAAAATTTCCGAATTGCTTCTGCAATCTGCTCCTCACATGCTTTAAGAATTGGCTTATCCTCCTCAGCAAGCTGTGCAAGAGGCGCTCTTACACCACCCACATCAGGGCCGCCCTGAAGCCGGATCACTCCTTTTATGGCAGCATACATATTTCCATGTGTCGAACATAATCTGTATATGATGCGGCATATCTCATTCTGCAATTTCGCTGCCTGCTCCATATCACCATTCAGAAACAGTTCTCTTACTTTGATGAAAAGCTCGGGCATCGCCGCATATGTTCCGCCGATTCCTCCGACAGCTCCGGCTGCTAATCCTGAAACAAGCTGCTCATCCGGACCGTTGAATACAATCACGCCTTCATCCGCAAACATCTGAATATCCTGCACAGGCATGGAAGAATTCTTAACACCAATCACTCTTGGATTCTTCTTCATCTCTCTCAACAGGTTCAATGTCAGAGACACTCCGGCAAGCTGTGGAATATTATAAATGATAAAGTCCGTATTAGGAGCCGCATCAGAAATATCATTCCAATACTTTGCAATCGCATGTTCCGGCAGATGGAAATAAATTGGTGGTATGGATGCAATCGCATCTACACCAAGACTCTCTGCATGAGCTGCCAGCTCACAGCTGTCTGCCGTATTATTGCAGGCCACATGCGCGATCACCGTAACTTTCCCTTTTGCCTGTGCCATAACATTTTCCAGAGTAAGCTTTCTCTCTGCCACACTCTGATAAATGCATTCACCGGATGAGCCCCCCACATAGAGCCCCTTAACTCCTTTTTCAATCAAATAGTCCGTAAGCGCACGTACACGTTCCGCTGAAACTTCCCCGTTTTCATCATAGCAGGCATAAAATGCCGGTATAATGCCCTGATATTTTTTAACGTCCATACTTGATAACCATACCTTTCCTAACAATAATATATAGTTTTACAACATCAGCCTTTCACTGCACCCATTGTAATTCCCTGTGTAAAATACTTCTGGAACATGAGGAATATAGCAACAATCGGAATTGCGCCAAGCGAAGCCCCCGCCATTATCAAACCAAAATCATTTGACATTTCCGCCTGAAGTTTGGCAATACCAAGTGAAATCGTCAGTACATCACTGGAATTCAGCATGATCAGCTGAAGGAAGTAATCATTCCATGTAGAGATAAAAGTAAATATTGCCAGCGCACCGATACCCGGTTTTACCATCGGAAGAACCATCGTCGTAAATGTCTGAATCTCGCCGGCGCCGTCAATCCTTACCGCTTCGAGCATCTCTGTAGGAATTCCCTCCGAAAACTGCTTTAACAGGAAAATACCAAACGGCCAGCCCACTGTTGGAAGAATAACTGCCCACATAGTATCATGCAGCCCCAGGAAAGACATTTCCTTCAAAAGAGGAACAAGCACTACCTGTTTCGGAAGCGCCATAGCGCAGATCAAAAGCGTAAACAATGTCTTCTGTCCTGCAAATCTTTTCTTTGCAAGTGCATATCCGGCCATTGATGCGGTAATACATGTAAGCGCCATCGACGTTACCGAAATAAATACCGCATTAAACAGCCATTTGAACGCCGGTTTTGCCATAAGTCTTACATAATTATCTTTTATAGGATTATGTGGAAACCACTCAGGCACTGCTGCATTAATTGCCGCTGCATCCTTAAATGAACCGGTGATAATCCAGTACAAAGGAAATGCAAATAATATAGCAAGGATAATCATGATAATCATAACAATAACATCATACGTCTTTTTTGTTTTTATTCCACTATTCATTATTCATCTCCTCCTTCCTAATTATCTGATTTGCCCACTCTGAGCTGAATGGCTGAGAATATCGCAATAATAATCGCAAGGAAGATACCCATTGCATTGCCGTAGCCATAATTGTTCAACTTAAACGCCTGATAGTAAATATAATACATAATCGTTTCAGTTGAATGATTTGGTCCACCGCTTGTCAACAACTGAATCAATGCATAACACTGGAAAGAATTAATTGTTGTTATAATCAATATGTAAAGAGTTGTCGGCATAATAGCCGGCCATTTAATTTTCCAGAATGTCTGGAATTTTGTTGCTCCGTCCACTTCTGCCGCTTCTGTCTGAGAAGGATCTACATTTCCCAATGCAGCAACATAAAGTACGATCGGCTGTCCGATGGATGTCGTAAACAGAATCACAATGATACACCAGAGAGCAAATCTCTCATCGCCGAGCCAGCTGATCTTCTGATCAATAACCCCCATGCCCGTAAGCACATTATTAAACAAACCGTTATATTTATTAAACATCCATTTCCATACTACGGAAACTGCAACGGAACCGGTAACAACCGGAAGATAAAAAATGCAGCGGAAAAAAGATCTTGAAATCGCATGCATATTATAGATAGAGGCCCCAACCCACAATGAAAACGCCGTAACGGTAGGCACTGCCACTACTACAATCAAAATAGTGTTTTTCAATGCAACAAGGAAAATATCATCCTGAAACATTTTTACATAATTTTCAATTCCGATAAACGAAAAATCTCCCATTGTGTAATTAAAGAAACTGGTGATCAGACACAGTACCATGGGAATAATTACAAAACCTATAAAAAAGACTAATGCGGGAAGAAGGAAAAGATAAGCAGTGCGGGTCTCACGTCTGGACAGCACCTTACTTCTCGCCGGTACATTACTGTTTTTACTCATATCGACTACCCTTCCTAATATTTTTTGCAGAAAAACCTTCCTGTTACTGTTTAGAAAGGGCACCCACCCTCATGTGGCAGGTGCCCTGATGTCTTATGAATTAGTTTGACGCCGCTGTTGTAGCTTCATTACATGTGTTCACATAATTGTCTGCCGCTGTCTGAACATCTTCACCACCGAAGATCTGCTGAAGCAGATTCCACCATGCTGTTCTCTGCTCTGCCCATCCAAGTGTAACGTTATAATAATCACCCAGCCACTGAGCGAAGCTTGCATATACAGTCATTCTTTCTTCATCTTCTGTACCCTCATAGATATTGCCGAAAGAAGAACGAACCGGGAAGAATCCTGTCAGTTTCACGCTTTCAGGTCCCTGAGTCGGATCATCACATACAAATTTGATAAATGCTTTTGCTGCGTCTACTTTCGCTGCGTCGCCATTATCAAAGATACCGAATCCCCAGATACCACCACAAAGCTCCGGCACACCGTCTTCTGAAGGGAAAGCAACTGCATAAGGTGTAAATGCTGTCTGAGCTGCATATGTAAGCTGATTTGCAGCATTCCAGCAGAAGGACATAGCGATTGTCTCATTTGCAAACAACTGGATTTCATCACTTGCCACAATACCTGCATCTGAACTTAACAGACCAGCGTCAACCCAGTCTTTCAACTGCTGAAGGCCTTTTACGCCTTCTGCGCTGTTCATGGTCCACTCTGTATGTCCTGCATCTGTCCACTGTGCATTGTAAAGGTTCATTGCAAGTGCACGAGTACCCTGGTCACCGCCCTGGCCGCCGCAGTAAACTACGCCTGTTGTCTCTACGCCATGATCTTTTAATGCCTGAAGAGCTTTCTCAAAATTCTCAACTGTCCATGTACGATCTTCATTGATGTACTGCATAGCATCTGCTTCTTCGAACAGTTCCTGATTAATACACATTGTATGAGTTGTCATACATAACGGATACTCATAATAAGCGCCATCTGATGACTTACATGCTGCTTCTACCGCTGCACTGTTTGCTGTGATATCAGCTGTCGTATCAGCATCCCACAGATCAGAAAGATCAATCATTTTTCCTTTTGCGCCCCAGTTCGCAACCAGACGCTCAGGTCCCTCAAGAACAAGGTCAGGAGTTGTGCCTGCTTCAATCGCTGCAGTAACCTGATCATCACCTGTCTGATAATCCAGATATTCAACGGTTACATTGACATCCGGATATTTCTGATTGAAAGCTGCTACCAGTTCACCTACTGCCTCTGCATCACCGAATTTACCTACCGGATAGGTCCATAAAGTAATATCTCCGGCTACCGCCCCGTCTGCCGGCGCTGCCGCTGCATCATCCGCTGCCGGCTCTTCCGCCGGTGCCTCCTCTGCCGGTGCCTCTGCCGGTGCGTTTGCATCTTCATTACTTGGTGCGGCCTCTTGTTTACCGCATGCCACGAGTGACATCGTCATAGCGCCTGTCAATAATAATGCAAGGAACTTTTTCATTTTTTTATCCTCCTTTTAATTTTAGATGAAACACATTTGTTTCTAGTTCTGATTTTACTATGCCTTTTGTTATATGTCAATAGATCTTTGAAAGAAATTTTCATTTTTTTAGTCAAAAATATAATTTTTTTTCATTTTTCTTCTATATTTGTTTGTATATCTCTTATAGAGTTTCACATTTTTTTTATTTTTGTATATAAAATATAAACATATTTTCAGAAATTCATCTTCACAAAAGAAAATTATTTTAATTATATAATAAATTTTGCAAATTTTTTTCATTTTTTAATGACAGGCATCCGTGCCTGTGCTATAATAGATACAGTAAAATAGTTTCCAATATTTATGCATCATTTCAAAGGAAAGGAAAATTGCCATGAAAATGAACTTAGACGAAATACTTTCTTCCATTCACCATTCCATCATTGTTTCCTGTCAGGCGCTTCCCAGCGAACCACTTTATTGTGAAGAAATGTCACTAATGCCCTTTATGGCTCAGGCGGCAAAACAGGCAGGTGCAAAATGCATCCGCACCAGCAGCGCACGTGACGTAGCCGCAATTAAGGAGGCAACCGGACTCCCCGTAATCGGATTGATTAAGCAACAATATGAAGGCTTTGAATCTTATATAACGACTACAATGAAAGAAATTGACGAATTGGTTGCCGTGGAATCTGACATCATTGCGCTGGACTGCACCGGCCTGAAAAGAGGCGACGGAAAAACAATTAATCAGTTTATTGCCGAAATCAAAGAGAAATACCCGGATATTGTGCTTATGGCGGATATCTCTACTTTAGAAGAAGGGATCAATGCATGGAAATGTGGTGTCAGCATGGTAGGCACTACCATGAGCGGATATACTCCTTTTTCCAGACAGACGGAAGGGCCTGATTTTGAACTCGCCCGGGCGCTCGCAGAAGCGGTTTCCATTCCTGTTATTGCAGAAGGAAAAATCCACACGCCGGAACAGGCGAAAGAAATGCTCGGCACAACCGGTGTCCATGCAATTGTAGTGGGAGGCGCCATCACAAGACCGTTAGAAATTGCTTCCCGTTTCTATAAAGCCATTCAACAGTGACTTGAACAGCCATAAAGCATTCTCAGGGAGGTTCTTATGATATATGACAAATTAAAAAATATAGAAATCTATAAAGGACTTTATACCAATCTGGACACTGCCATATCCTATCTGGCATCTCACGATCTGACAGCGCTTCCGGCAGGACGCACAGAAGTCGACGGGGACCAGGTATATATTAATGTAATGGAAGCCTCTGCCGCTCCCGCTTCGGAACGCGGTTTCGAAATTCATAAAAAATATATGGATATCCAGATTGATCTGACAGGTACGGAGATTATTGAAACAGGTGATTCCCTATCTATGAAAGTATCTGAATATAATGAAGAAACAGATTTCGGAAAAGCGGAATGCCCTACTCTGGCCTCCTGTACAATGGGACCCGGCAATTTTATTATCTGTATGGCATCCGAGCCTCACAAACCGGGAATTGCCGCATCCGAGGACCTGTTTTTAAAAAAATGCGTAGTTAAAGTACATATATAATTTAAAGAAGAGAGGGTTTTCATGAAAGTTTTGATTTTCGATATAGGGGGAACATCAATCAAACATGGAATATGCACGGACGGTGTTCTCTCTGATGTGGCAGAGTCTCCTACTCAGGCCGCGCTCGGCGCACGACATGTCATGGATACGGTTGCTTCCCTGATTGCAAAAGAATCCGATTATGATGCAATCGGTATCAGTACAGCCGGCCAGGTGAATTCCGATACAGGAACCATCACGTATGCAAACGACAACCTGCCAGGATATACCGGGACAGAGATCCGTAAAGAATTTTCGGAGCGCTTTCACGTACCTGTAATGGTAGAAAATGATGTAAACAGCGCCGCGATCGGAGAGGGAATTTATGGCGCCGGAGCTAAATATGATGATTTTCTATGCCTTACTTACGGAACAGGCGTGGGCGGTGCCATCATCCAAAACCGCCGGATATACAAAGGTTCCTCGTTTTCTGCGGGTGAATTCGGCGGTATTATTATACATGGTTCAAAGAAAACAGCCGGCGCAGATGTATTTGACGGCTGCTATGAAAGATGCGCTTCCACCACTGCACTTGTCAAAAAGGCAATGCGCCTCGACCCCAGTCTCAGGAACGGCAAAGCGATCTTTGAGCAGTTGGAACGGCCTGAGGTAAAAGGGCTGTTAGATGATTGGACGGATGAAATCCTGCTGGGCCTTTCGACTTTAATACATATTTTTAACCCATCCTGTATTGTTTTGGGCGGGGGAATTATGGTTCAGCCTTACATTATGGATTTACTGCGCCGTAAATTAACCTATTATATTATGCCAAGCTTTTCCCATGTAACACTGGAAGCTGCCTCACTGGGCAATCAGGCAGGTTTATATGGCATTTATCATTTAACGGAACAATATTTCTTATCTCTTTAATCACGGAGGTCTTATGAAAAAAACAATTGTCTGTTTCGGAGATTCCAACACACATGGTTACGATTCATCTACAGGAGGAAGATTTGACGATAAGCACCGCTATCCGTGCCTGCTTGCCGATTATCTTGGCAAGGACTATCTGGTGCGCGAAGAAGGTTTAAGCGGAAGAACCACTGTTTTTGACGATCCTCTGTTTGAGGGTTTGAACGGTCTTTCGGTTATCGGATCTACCTTACTGACACATGAACCGGTTGACCTGCTGATTATTATGCTTGGGACAAACGACACAAAGGAACGGTTCAGCGTTAACGCGGAAAATATTGCCAAAGGACTGGAGCGCCTGACAAAAAAAGCAATGTCCGTAACAGATGCCTGGAGGGACGGAAAACCAAATATTCTTCTGGTTGCGCCGCCTCCGATTGATAAAAGATATGAATCCACATTTGTTGTAAATGAAATGGGCCGCGGCTGTGCGGAAAAATCCGCAGGTCTTGCACACTATTATGAACAGACCGCGAAACTTACCGGATGCCATTTTATGGACGCCGGACAGATTCCCGGCATACAGATGCATCCAAATGATTATATGCATTTAGATGAGAAAAGCCATGATTTACTTGCGCACAGACTCGCAGAAATGATACCAGGATTTTTTTGATTCTCATATGCATGTGTCAACAATAAAATGCAGAATTTGGCACCTGAGACAGAAGTTTATTCTGCTTTCAGGTGTCTTTTATTTCCAACCCTAATAGAAAACTGATTCGAGGTGAATTCATTTTATGAGATACATCCGAGGTATCTACTCAGTACAGTTGATACAAACTGTTAGCAGATTGTGCTGAGGAGAATGAAACTTGCTGACAGTCACAACTGTACTGTTTCAATGGAACTGTAAACAGAAACAGGGAGTACAGTTATGCGCTATATGAAAGAAATATTAAGGAAAAACAGAAACTGGATCATCGTACATCTGGCAATTGGATTGTTCAATGCATTTATGGCAAATTATAAAACCGGCTATTTCCAGAAAGTTATAGACGGCTTAGCGGACCGAACTGTCAATGTCCGGGAAATCTTATTTTATGGTGCCATACTTTTTGTGAATTATGGAATGAACTACCTGGATGAGTTTCCGGCTGCAAAACTGCGAAATGAAATTTATCTGGATTTCAAATTACTGGCTTTGCAGAAAATAGAGAAAGCTGACTACGTTGAATACCAGAAACTGGGAACCGGAAAATTAGTACAGCAGATTGAAAATGGCGCCAATGCCGGAAAAGGTGTTCTCTATGACTTTTGGTTCTGTGTTGTGAGAAATTTATTTCCCACAATCGTGTTTAGTTTATATTTTATTTGGAAAATAGACAGAAATATCACCTGTTTTCTTATGGCAGGATACATCTTTGTCTTTCTGGTAACCAACTTACTGCTGAAAGGCTTGTACCAGGTAAAGGAAAAAATATTGACGAACGAGGAGGAATTAAACCATTTTCTTGTGCGCGGATTTATGGAAATGCCAGTTTTTCGTATGAAGCATCAATTTCCGGGCGAGATCAAAAAAGCATCCCGCGCCAAGCAAATCATTGTATCATCCAAAGTGAAAATGACCATGATACATGAAGCGTTTTTCACTGTGTTTGCATTGCTTGTCGCCTGCCTGGACATTGGAATTCTGATTTATGCGTGGAAAAACAGTCATCTGTCCATCGGCGCTGTAGTCGCATTAATCACGCTAATTGAACATGCCTATTCTCCTATTGCCATATTTAATGTAATTTATGTACAGTATAAACTGGATACATCGGCATGGATACGTTTTACAAATCTGTTAGATTTAAAAGAAGATACACAACTTCAGGAGGGTACTACTTTTGATACACTCTTAAATGAGATTCGTGTCGAAAATTTATCCTATGCCTATGACAGCAAAAAAGTGCTTGATCATATCAACCTGACTATAAAAAAGGGGGAGAAGACAGCATTTGTGGGTGAATCCGGATCCGGAAAGTCAACATTGGCAAAAGCGCTAATCGGATTGCTCAAGTATGAGGAAGGCGATATCCTCTTTGATGAGGAATCACTAAAAGAAATTTCGTTGGATTCGCTGTATAAAAAAGTAACTTATTTGTCACAGGACACACCTGTATTTGACGGCACGATCAGAGAAAATCTTGTATTTGACAGGGAAATTCCGGAGAATGATCTCTCTGTGGGGCTTGACAACACGCAGCTGCTGCCACTGCTTGCATCATTGGAGCATGGAGTGAATACAAGGATTGGAGAAAAAGGAACCTGCTTATCCGGCGGTGAAAAACAGCGGCTGGCATTAGCCAGACTATGGTTTGACCCTTCGGAAATCATTGTTTTGGATGAAGCAACATCAGCGCTGGACAATGTAACGGAAACGATTGTCATTCAAAATGTTTTGAGACAGGTAAATAACGCCACAGTGATCGCTGTTGCACATCGTTTGACCGTCATTCATGAATTTGACCGAATCATTGTATTGAAAGAGGGAAAAATTGTCGGTAATGGAACTTTTGAGGAACTGCGGGCAAATAACAGCTATTTTCTTGAGTTATATAATAAGGAAAAGTTTTAGACAAATGCTGTAATGACTCTTCGTGCAATGGAGCTGCCGTACAATTCACCAGTAATGTATGGCAGCTCCATTATTTAAAAGGAAAAAACACAAATGTATGCTCACATCTGTGTCCTTTCTCTGTCTTGCATATCCCTATTAAGATTTACTATCCGCCTCCGAAGATTCCGGCTTCAGGTCCTGCGCCTTTCCTTCATTTGAATCTGTTACGACCACATCAATCGCAGTTCCCTTAAGGCCTTCCTCCTTCTTCTTATCATTTTCATCTTCTTTAGGTTCAGGCAGCCCCTTTTCTTTTCGGAAAATCTTCATGAATTCTTTACCGGTGATCGTCTCCTTCTCGATCAGATGTGCCGCCAGTTTATCCATAAGCGTTCTGTTTTCCTTAAGAAGCTTCTTCGCCTCCTTATAGCTGTCCTTTAGAATCTTCATAACTTCGGTATCAACCTCAGCCGCTGTCATATCAGAACAATTTAACACAGCGCGCCCGTCAAGATACCGATTCTCTATTGATTCGAGACCAATAAGCCCGAATTTCTTACTCATACCATACTGTGTTACCATCGACCTTGCCATACTGGTTGCACGCTCAATATCGTTCGATGCACCGGTTGTAACTGTATCAAATACGATTTCTTCCGCCGCACGGCCCGCAAGCGCACTTACAAGCATAGCTCTCATCTCAGCTTCCGTATTAAGATACTTTTCTTCCTCCGGCACCTGCATGACATACCCCAGTGCGCCCATTGTTCTTGGAACAATTGTAATCTTCTGTACGGGTTCCGAATTCTTTTGCAGAGCGCTCACAAGCGCATGACCAATCTCGTGGTAAGATACAATCTTTCGCTCTTCTTTGCTCATAATGCGGTCCTTCTTCTCTTTGCCGACAAGAACGACTTCCACCGCATCAAACAAATCTTTCTGCGAAACAACCTGCCTGCCTTCTTTTACAGCATTGATCGCAGCTTCATTCACCATATTTGCAAGATCAGAGCCAACAGCGCCGGATGTTGCAAGTGCGATCGCCTCCAAATCCACACTGTCGTCCATCCTCACATCTTTCGAATGAACTTTCAGCGTCTCTATCCTTCCTTTTAAATCCGGCTTGTCGACAATCACACGACGGTCAAAACGTCCCGGACGCAGAAGCGCCTTATCGAGAATCTCCGGACGATTTGTCGCTGCCAGAATCAGAATACCCTTTGATGTGTCAAATCCGTCCATCTCCGCAAGAAGCTGATTTAATGTCTGCTCTCTCTCATCATTGCTTCCATAGCGGTTATCACGGCTCTTTCCAATTGCATCAATCTCGTCAATAAATATAATACACGGTGCATTCTTCTGCGCCTCCTTAAACAAATCCCTTACACGCGAAGCGCCGACACCCACAAACATTTCCACGAAATCCGAACCGGCAAGCGAGAAGAAAGGAACTTTCGCTTCCCCGGCGACAGCCTTTGCCAAAAGTGTTTTTCCGGTTCCGGGAGGCCCAACAAGAAGCGCTCCTTTTGGAAGCTTTGCACCAATTTCCACATATTTCCCAGGATTATGCAGGAAGTCCACAACCTCCTGTAATGACTCTTTCGCCTCATCCTGTCCTGCAACGTCCCGAAATGTGACTCCGGTCTCCTTCTGGACATAAATTTTTGCCGTACTCTTTCCTACACCCATCATTCCTCCGCCGCCACGGGTCATCCGCCGCATCAGGAATAATATAACGCCCCACACAAGAACAACAACAAAAATATAATTCATGAACATTCCGAATCTGTCCGGAATCGTTTCCTTGAAATCTACACCTGCTTTAATCAGGCGGTCTGTCAGTTCCGGGTCGAATGTGACTCCTGTATAGTAACTGACCGGAAGCAGCGACTGCCCGTCTGTCTTCGGAATAATTCTGATCTGATTTGTATCGATCTCCACACTCTCGACTTTTCCTGCTTCCAGCAGTTCAATGAACTGATTATATGTGATCTCCTGATTGGAACCTGCCGTGAGTAAACGGCTCATATAGCTCATGCAGAGCAACGTTACAACCGTTGCAATCAGCATTACCAACAGCGTCTGTCTGTTTTTCGGATTTCCGCCAGAGCCTCCGCCATTTCCTCCCGGCTTGTTATTCCCGTTGTTTTGATTATTATCCATTCCAGTCTCCTATCTGCCTTTATCAAAATCCGTAGTATGTCACGGTATCATTCGGCACTGCTCCTTACATATTATAGGGTGTGTATTCATATAAATCAACCAGCTTTTTGTGAAATAAAGCCCAAATTTCTAAATGTTTTATAAAAAAATGTGGATTTCCGTAAATAATCATTGTATAATAATTGATTATTTTAAAATGGCTCAAGAAACCCATCGGCTTTTTATTTCCACATGTCGGAATGGAGGTATCCTGTGTCAGCTGAAAAAATACACCTGCCGAACGGCAGGCGTATTCTCTCTCAATATTTAATCATCATATCCGTTCGGGTTCTGTGACTGCCATCTCCAGGAATCCGCGCACATCTCGCGGACGCCTCTCTGTGCCACCCATCCAAGCTCTTCTTTCGCCTTTGTCGGGTCAGCATAGCACTGTGCAATATCTCCAGCGCGGCGCGGCTTGATTGAATACGGAACCTTCACACCGGAAGCTTCCTCAAAATTCTTCACAAGCTCAAGTACACTGTACCCTTTTCCGGTTCCGAGATTGCAGATGAAAAGTCCCGGTTTCTGACTGATCTTCTCAATCGCTTTTACGTGTCCGACTGCGAGATCTACCACATGAATATAATCTCTGACTCCGGTTCCGTCCGGCGTATCATAATCATTTCCGAATACGCCAAGTTCTTCCCTTTTCCCTACTGCCACCTGAGTAATATAAGGCATCAGATTATTCGGAATGCCGTTCGGGTTTTCTCCGATGGTTCCGCTCTCATGCGCGCCGATCGGATTAAAGTATCTGAGTATTACAATATTCCATTCAGGATCTGCTTTCTGCATATCCATAAGAATTTGCTCCAGCATGGATTTTGTCCATCCATACGGATTGGTGCACTGTCCCTTCGGGCACTCTTCCGTAATCGGAACGACCGCCGGATCCCCGTAGACAGTTGCAGAAGAAGAAAATACGAAGTTTTTCGCATTATGCTTCCTCAATACGTCAAGAAGCACCAATGTTCCCGCAATGTTATTGTTATAGTATTCCCACGGCTTCTCCACCGATTCTCCTACCGCTTTAAGGCTCGCAAAGTTAATGCAGGAATCAATATCCTTCTCCTCTTCAAAGATCTTCTCCAGAGCTTCTCTGTCTCTGATATCCGCTTTATAAAATTTAATTTTCTTTCCGGTAAGCTTTTCCACGCGTTCCAGAGACTTCATGCTGGAATTGCAAAGATTATCCATCACGACAACATCATAACCCGCATTTAAAAGTTCCACCAGTGTGTGGCTTCCGATATAACCGGCTCCGCCCGTTACTAAAATAGACATAATCTTTCCTCCAATCTGCCTTTAATCCCAAAGGCGCTTCGGATATACCCCCTGCTCCTTCAGCTTCGCAATGGCTTCCATTACGAAAGGCTTATCTTCCTTATAAGTTACGCCAAACCAGCGGTCTTTCGAGTTCAATACACGTACGGAAGCTTTCCCTTCCCGTAGAAGGCTGTCCACAACAAATGGCAGATAGCACTCTGCTTTTAAAGGTCTGGCCGGCACGTCATTGACAAAAAACTTCGTAAATGCCCGCTGAAGCTCCTTCATGATACTCTCTGTGAATCCCCACAGATTCATGGAAACCGTCGTGCCCATCGGAAGTACAATATACTCTATACCGTCCTCCGTATATGCCGCTGCATTTCCTTTCTTCTCAATATGTGTGCGCTCCGTAATATCCGTCAGAAATCCATTTTCATCCGTTTCACAGACACCACGGCTCACATACCCATTCTCTGTCAGGGTCTTTCCCAGCTCATAACCAACCATTGCAAAACTGTACTTCCCGTTATCCTCGTGAGTGGAAAGATAATCGTAAATCACCTGAAACGCTTCTTTTCCATAGTAATCATCTGCGTTAATCACTGCAAAGGGACCTCGTATCTTATCCCTGCAGCTGAGTACGGCATGCGCGGTTCCCCAGGGTTTTTCGCGTCCGTCCGGCACTGTAAATCCTACCGGAACATCATTCAAATCCTGAAACGCATACTCAACCTGAATGTGATTTGCCAGGGTATTGCCGATGCATTCACGGAACACTTCCTCGTTTTCTCTTTTGATAATAAAGACAACTCTTTCAAATCCTGCGCGTATCGCGTCATAGATGGAAAAATCAATAATTTTATTTCCTTCATCATCAATCGGTTCCATCTGTTTAAGCCCACCGTACCGGCTGCCTAGTCCTGCTGCCATAATTACTAAATCTGGTTTATTCATCTTTTTATTCGACCTTTCACTCACTATGATCAGCTATACTTTTGTTTCATGATATTTTTAGTATATGCGTATTTATCAATCGTAACAATAAAACAATGTTGCTTTTCCATATACAAATGTTGCATATGTATCCAATTCAAAATCCCTGGTACAAAATTGTGACATTTGTTGCATGAAAGACTGCAAACAAAACAACCGCCACCTTCAATGCAAGCCAGATGATCTTCAAACCATCCGGCATTTTCTGAAATAAATCCTTTTCGCCAAATTTCATCCCTTACACAGCCTTTCCGCTCAATAATCCGACCACATCGTATCCCACAAAGGAAAATGTGAAACAAATATACATCCATGTGCAGCAAATTTCCGCCCATTTTACAACTGTGTGATTCTGATAAGCGTTCCATTTCTGCTTTCCAAGCTTTTTCTTCAAAATTTCCTTATAAAGCATAGAAATAATGATGCCTGCTCCCTGAAGCAGACCATAAACCAGATAATTCATATCCGTTCCATGCCAGATACCGGCAATTGTAAAGTTCAGAAACAGCGCTATATACTGCCCCAGACGTATGTTGCTGCGGCACGGCCCGGATATCAGTCTTTTAAAGATCGGGGAATATACGTAGTCCCTGAGCCATTCCGATAAAGTAATATGGTGGCGGTTCCAGAACTCCACCATACTTCTTGAAAGATAGGGATGATTAAAGTTTTCCGGCACGGTGATTCCCGACAGCTTTGCAAACGGAATCACCACATCACAGTACCCTGAAAAATTAAAATAAATATACCAGCCATTCAAAAAGGCAAAAATCACAAAGGAAAGCGCTTCTTTCAGCACACCTGCATGTGTCCCAAAGCCCTGAAACCATCCATCTGCATAATATTTGATAATGCCGGAAACAACATAAACTTTCAGGTATCCGTTCAGTGCACGGTTCAAACAGGAAAATATCTCTGCTTTGGTCAGCGTCTCCTTCTCTTCATAGAAATCTGTGACAAAATTTTCATAACGCTGTATTGGGCCTGCCAGAAGCGTATAAAACGAAAAAAGATAGTTGAAATAATCCACAAAAGTAATTCTGACACCTGTCTCCTTCAAATATTCATACTGCATGACAAAATCAATCTGGCGGAACAAAAAATAGGAAAGTCCTAAAATTTTCCACGCAAATGCATACAGAATATGAAGCGGCCCAAAAATCCAGTCATACTGCATCAGGTATGCAAAACAGAAAAGCAGAAAAAACAAAAGCGGCCCAACCCGTCCGTTTCCGTTTTTTACGACAAAATACGGAATCAAAACCCAGAGGGCCACAACAACACCCTGCTGCCAGCCTTTTATCACACCCAGATACAAAACAAGATTTAGAATCAAAAATATATAATTTCTATATTGAGACCTGTTTCGCAGCAGGATGGGAGCGGACACCAAAAGCAGCACAAATACTGATGCCCCCACAGATAACTCAAACATGGATGTCTACCTTACCTTTTTATTAATCAGTTCTATAAATTCCCCTACATTCTTTAACTTCATTACTTCAACTGTGGAAAACTTCACGGAAAATTCCTTTTCCACCGCTACAATCAGCTGTACATGCGTCAGCGAATCCCAGCTTTCAATATCTTCCGCCGTTGTCTCATCTGAAATCACAATAGCATCATCATCAAATACATCCCGAAATACTTCCTGTAGTCTTTCTGTCGTTTCCATTAAACTCCTCCTGTTATATAAATCCTTTTCTTATAATCCTTTTGTACCGGATACTCGTAAAGCCTGCTTTCCATCATGTCCTTTTCGATTGGCTCCCCAAGAAGCCGGAATCCGAGATCAGAGTAGAAATCTTTTACCATACCATTTTTCTTCGTTGGGATGTATTCACCGATAATGCGCTCACACCCCATGTTTCGCGCCTCTTCAATCACCTTCCGAAACGCAAAATCTTCAACGCCGCGCTTCAGTACGCGACAGCTCATAAGCCACGTATCAATAAAGCATTGGCCATCTGTCTTTCTTAATATAATACAGGAAATAATTCCATAATTCGTAAACCTGTCTTTCAGATTCACATAAATCATCCGAACATTCCCATCTTTCTGCATCTCCTCAATCTGTGCATCCGTATAACGTTTTGTCCTCAGGTTAAACTGATTCGATTTATTAATCAACTGAACAAACCGCTCCGTCTGTGATTCGCCTACTATATCTGCCGTACCCTCCATCTGAAGAGATTGAAGATAATCGCCATAATCAACAAAGCTCTCCGACAGTTTCGCCCGTTCTCTGTCCGCCTGATAAGAATCCGCACGGTTTAAATCCTCTTTCGTAAGCTCCACCCACTCAAATGGAGCCGCCGCCTCGAGCGCATCTGCATATTCCGCCGGGTCTTCCGGCAGATCAACCACCAATACGTCCGGCAAAAACTGTTTTACAAGCTCTCTCTCCGCCGGATTGTCATCGACAAATACGAGACTGTCAATTCCAATGTTCAGTTCCTTTGCAATTTCACGAATGTTACTGGCCTTATCATTCCAATTTGCCATAAAACTGGCAAAATCGGAAAGTTTCAGAATCATATCCGGATTTTTTTCAAATGGCTGTTTTGCCGTTTCCTCCTCATTTTTACTGCAAACTGCGAGAATCACGCCCCTGTCACGCAGATTCTTTACATACTGCTGAAAATACCGGTAAGATTCACCCACTGCATTATGTGGGTCGATCTGGATTTTATCATACCCGTCGTCACCTACGACACCGCCCCACAAAGTATTATCAAGATCAAGAACCAGGCACTTTCTTATCCTGCCCTTGATTGCGAGAATTTCACTTAAAAAAAGAAATGCCACATCGCCGAGAAAATCAACGTGGAATCCTGATTTTGTCAGGAAGTAGGCCGAATAATCAAACCATCTTTTCTTTCCTACGGCAGAGGCCAGATAGTCCACATCTATAATTGTGACATATTTAGGGCGTTCCTTCGCAAGTTCAAGATTTAAAAGTCTTATGTAGTTACTCTGCGAAAAAGAGTAACCGGCCTCCATATTGCCAAGCGCCCGATGCATAGGAACTACAAAATTCGTCTGCATGATCTGGCAGTCTGACATCTTCCCAATATGCGCCCAGAGATTGCGGTAATATGCCATCTGATGCTGCAATGCGTCATTGATCTGTTCTTCGGAAGATAAAAGTTCCGGAAAATAGTGAATATCAGGACTATGCGTCATTAAAATAACAATCTCCGGTTTAAACTGATATAATTTTGAATGTTCATCGAGCACATCCATATTGATGCCGTCATATTCACCTTCGTAAATGCAGGTCTCAATTCCGCTTCCCTGCAAAAAGACATCTAATACACCCGCAAAATGCTGAATACTGTAAGAACCGAGAATTGCAATTCTCATGGCAGAATTTTGGATTCCCTCGGATTCTTTCCATTTTTTCAGCCGGTTTGCAAGCTTCATCAATATAGTAACGTCATATTCATTTAAATTACTGGCTCTGCCTTCCATCACTTTTAAAAAAAGTTTTGAAATGTCTACCTTTTCTTCCATATTCATTTTAACGCTTTCCGATTAATTCATTCATATCTTCATTCAACCTGCGGGTATATCGACAGGCTGCATCATACGATAAATGCACCCCATCCGCAAATTCATCATCTCTATAATCATTACGATAATCCAGGTATATTATTTTGTTCTTTTCTAACAACGGTATCAACTCTGTATCAATATAACGATTCAGCTCTCTTCCGAAATCCGTTGCTGCCAGACCCGGCGGCAGGCATGTAAGTTCTACCACAAGATTGGAATCCTGGTTTAATTTAAGAATTTCCTTTTCCACGGAATCCTGCATTGATTGCGTCATATTGCAGGATTCTGCCACACTCTCATAATTAAAATAATTATTCTTAAAGTTCCCCAAAGCTTTGATGCCTGGTACACGAAGCTGTTCCAGACCTGACATAAATAATTCCCAGACATTCTGCATGCGCAGAAGCTGAAGGTTAATCCAGTGAAGAGGCCGTTCTATAAAAGAATTCTTTTTTACGGACAAATTTTTTTTATTTACGCTGTATTTGCCCCATTTGTCAAGAACCGTCTCTGTGATTGACTTCTCCATATCGCGAAACGTAGAAAATGATATCTCAAATTTAACGATGTCCGACGCATCATAGCCTTCTGCCTGGCGCACAAGGTTATCCATAATCCGGTCCGACCGCCAGCTTCCATTCCCGCACACCAGGAACAAATACTGATAGCCGTCTCTCAGGTCAACTTCTTCTTCCCTCAGAGGAATCACCGACATAGAAGAGCCGATTACAATAATATTCTTTTCATTCTCTTTCAGCTGGTCAAGCTCATCTACAAACTCTTCATCTACAATATGTAAGCCATTCCTGTACCACGGAGAAACAAATCCCTTTACATTCTGCTTGTAAAAAGGCAGATAATAATCGTTAGCCGCATCCGTTATGGCAATTGCCCCTTTTCCTCCCATATAGAGAAGAAAAAGAGCAATTGAACCAATCGCGAGTACAATGAAAATATATCTGCCTAAGACTTCCATACCTCTATTTTTCATTATACACCTCTAACCGTCTAAATTAAAACAACTTTGATTGTAACACCTTTTCATGCAGAAAACAACTACTGAACGCCCGCACCGGCTGTCGTCTCACTGTTATTCGTTGTATTCAGGTCTTCATTCATCGTACTGCCTTCCGTATTATTGCCGGATACACCGCCTTCTTCTGCGCCTTCTCCGGTAAAGTAATAATCAAATCTGCCAAATGCATTGCGGTAAAACTCTCTGACATTATCATTCATTTCTTTATTATTATCTGTCAGAACATGCATATATTCCGTCAGGATTTTTGCTGTCTTGGAATCCGGATATTTCTCTATAAATGCCGCATACGATGTGACAGCGTGATCATCCACTACATTTGCATTATCGCCGCTCACATAATTGTTGCTCACGCCATTTTTCTCGTCAAATCCACCAGTAATCGCTGTATTTAAGAGCTGTTTATATTTTTCATAGGCATAAGGATAAGTTACGCCATTCTGATATGCATCCAAATGAGTTTCCAATGTATAACAATGCTCGAGAAGCTCATCAAGCGAAGCATGAATGCCCTCTTCATCCACAAACGGAGATTCCTGATCCTGTGACATGAAATTCACATAATTTCTCATCTCATCCGACATATAATCTGACTGTGACGTCAGACGCGTAAAATCGACATCGCTGTGGGGCGAGACCATTCCAAAAATTCCGCCAATGATCTCGTCCAGTTCTTCCGGCTGTCTTGTAGATGCATTCGTATCATAAAAAGAATACAAGTCTTCAGGATTGGTAGATGTTGTAAGCATATTACGAAATTCATCCATAACATCTCCCGCTTCATCCATAACACCTGTATTTTCGTCTGTGTCCCCCAGCGTAGGGTCTTCCTGCACCATTTCATCATTACTCTTATCCGTTGTTCCGCATGCGGTAAGCGTAAATGATGAGAAGGCAAAAGTCAGCATCATAATAACTACTAAATATTTATTTCTCATAATAAAAAACTCCTTTTTGTTTTTCATTATGCTTCATTTTGTAATTATTATACATTTTTATTAAATTCTATTATTTTCCATTTCTTTTTTTACATCTGACAGACTCTCAAAGATTCGACTGCTTAAATTCCTCATTTCGTCTGTTGGCGGCAGCAGATCAGGAACCATAAATGCAGTCATTCCCGCGCGGTTTGCCGCACGGATGCCATTATATGAGTCCTCTATGACAAGCGTTTCCTCTGGCACTGAACCAAGCTTCTCGCAGCAGGCAAGAAAGATCTCCGGATCAGGCTTACTGTGCGTAATCATATCTCCGCCCATCACAACATCAAAATAAGGAAGGAATCCCGCCATGCGAAGATCCTCCTCCACAACTGCCCTGCGTGTGGAAGAAGCCAGGCCAATTTTATAACCATTTTGTTTTAAATAATCGAGCAGCTCGCCTGCCCCTGCCTTCACAGGCATTCCATCCCTTTCTACCGCTTCATGAAACACCTCCGAAGCTTCTTTTGCAAACTCATCAAACGGGAAATCTTCTCCAAAATGTCTCTTCGCAATCTCCCTGGTTGCCGTCATAGTTGTTCCGATACATTCCATGAACGCATCTTCGATCCCCGAAATGCCTCTTCTGCCGGCGACTTGTTTCCAGTTGTCAAGTACAAGCCGCTCCGTATCAAAGAGAATACCATCCATATCAAATATCACTGTTGTAATCTTCATCATAAGCAGTTCCAAAATCCTTCCTTTTCTACTGATAGCCTGCCTTACTATGGCTCTGTCGCTGCACAACCCCGGACAAAAAGCCGCTTTCAGGCGTCCTTCTCACACTATTATTAATCGATTTCCATAAAAAAGCAAGCAGACTCTCACAATCAGCATCAAAAACAAAATGCTTCTTCTGTAAGAGTCTGCCAAAAAACCTGCCGACAGGTCTATCCTGTTTTAAATTACAGGAAGGCTGTCAAAACCTGGTTTTAAATCTTCATCAGTCGGCACATAGTCCGTCATTTCTCCGTTATGGAACTTTTCATAAGCTTTCATATCAAAATAACCAGTTCCCGTCAGTCCAAATACAATCGTTTTCTCTTCCCCTGTCTCTTTGCACTTCATCGCCTCATCAATTGCTACACGGATTGCATGGCTGCTCTCCGGAGCTGGAAGGATTCCTTCGACTCTGGCAAATGCTTCCGCCGCCTCAAATACCTTCGTCTGTTCCACGGACCTTGCCTCCATCAGACCATCATCATAAAGCTGCGACAATACGGAACTCATTCCATGATAACGCAGACCGCCCGCATGATTTGCCGAAGGAATAAATCCGCTTCCAAGCGTATACATTTTCGCAAGAGGACATACCTTTCCGGTATCACAGAAATCATATGCATATTTTCCTCTCGTAAGACTTGGGCAAGACGCCGGCTCCACTGCAATAAAATGATAATCCTTCTCACCGCGGAGTTTCTCCCCCATAAACGGTGAAATCAGTCCGCCAAGATTGGAACCGCCGCCCGCACATCCTATGATAATATCCGGCGTTATATTGTACTTGTCAAGTGCTGCTTTCGCCTCAAGTCCAATAATCGACTGATGAAGCAATACCTGAGAGAGCACACTTCCGAGAACATATCTGTATCCTTCCGTATTCACAGCCACCTCAACTGCCTCCGAAATCGCACAGCCAAGACTGCCTGATGTTCCGGGATGTTCTTCAAGAATTTTCCTGCCAACTTCCGTTGTCGTCGAAGGCGACGGCGTCACGCTTGCGCCATATGTCCTCATTACCTCACGACGGAATGGTTTCTGCTCATAGGAAACTTTCACCATAAAGACTTTGCAGTCAAGTCCCAGATAAGAACAGGCCATCGAAAGCGCCGTTCCCCACTGTCCGGCTCCCGTTTCCGTCGTAACACCCTTCAGTCCCTGCTCTTTCGCATAGTAAGCCTGCGCAATCGCAGAATTCAGCTTATGGCTTCCGCTTGTATTATTTCCTTCGAATTTATAATATATTTTTGCAGGCGTCTGTAATTTTTCTTCCAGACAGTATGCCCGTACAAGCGGCGCAGGACGGTACATTTTGTAAAATTTCCGAATTTCTTCCGGAATGTCAATATACGCATTTGTATCATCAAGTTCCTGCTTCGCAAGTTCCGTACAGAATACACCGGATAATTCCTCAAGCGTCATAGGCTGTTTTGTTGCAGGATTTAAAAGCGGCGCCGGTTTATTTTTCATATCCGCACGCACATTATACCATTGCTTTGGCATTTCCTCTTCAGTCAGATAAATTTTGTAAGGGATTTTCTCTTCTTTCATTTTTTCCTCATTTCTGCGCGGCTCTTTGTGCATGAACGAGTTTTGTGGCAAGCAGCGCACCAACACAAATCTCGCGATTGAACGCTTTCGTATTCAATCTTATCTCCGTTTTCGATGGTTTGCCAGGGAATATCGAACAGGGAATCCTTTTCCCTATTCGCCGCATAGCCTGTATACCGCTTCCATACACAGGTATGCGCATAAAAAAATCCCTGACAGAAACTACAATTTCTGTCAAGGACGAATAAACATATTATCCGCGGTGCCACCTTGAATTCACAGACATATCTGTGCACTTTGACAGGATACCAACATACCCCTGGCAACTAACGTATGCCTCACGTCGCAGAATACTCAGCTTACGCCTTTGACTGCGCCCTCCGCGGTCCATTTGATAACTTGTTTTTCACCTGATTCTCAGCATCACAGGCTCTCTGTGGAAGCATAATTATCTTTATCTCCGCTTCATCGGTTTTATTTTCTGTTATAATAGCACTTGAATGTTTCGTTGTCAATTGTTTTTTAGATTTTCCCGACTATAAATCATTTCTATAAGGCTCCAGTAATCTATCACTCCAGCGCACTCTGAAAAACTGAATCAAAGGCCCTGTACCAAAAGCAAGAAGTATTGTGCCTATTCCGATAATTTTCTATTATTGAAATACGGAATTCTCAATGGTATACTAAGCTGAACGAAAACCAAAGATGTACTGTAAATAGATCAGAAAGCGGGGAATGCTCATGGAAAATGCATTTTATGTTGAATTTCCGACACTTGAAACCGAAGATCTTCACGTAAATAACTTTGGCCATTCTGTCACAAAGCCTTGTCATAAATATGGCCCCGCCGTCCGTAATTTTTATCTCATTCATTATATACTGGACGGTGAAGGTGAATATTTCTCTAACAACAATTGTTATAAGCTCAGAAAAGGACAAGGCTTTCTCATTGAACCGGATTACCAGACCGTCTACACATCTGACGCAGTCAATCCCTGGACCTATGTATGGGTCGGTTTCTCCGGAAAAAAGGCAAAGGACATCATAAATAACATCGGAATATGCCAGGATTTTCCAATCTTCACATGCACAGACGGCCAACACCCTGAAAAATACATAGAGGACATGCTTCAGCACAATAATGCCAGCCACGATGAACAGTACCGCCAGATGGCAATGCTGTATCTCTTCTTCTCCTGCCTTGCGAAAGCAAATAAGGAGCATACAGGCGAACGCACGAAGGACAACGTATATGTTATGCATGCCATCCGATATATCCAGAATCACTATAGTGAGCCGCTTCAAATCGAGGAACTCGCCAGGTATATCGGCTTAAACCGAAGTTATTTAAGCACTCTGTTCAAAAAGCATACGGGGCTGTCTCCCAGCAAATACAGGATACAGGAGCAGTCGAAGAGTGAAGACAACCGCCGGAAGCTCAATCCCCCCCACAGAGACCGGAGCCGATGCTGACTCCGCTCTCATTCAATCGCCGTAACTTCATACAGAACGGACAAAAAGTCCTGGCAGCAGCCGCTGTCATCCATAGCCTGCCCCGAAGATCTGTCCTCGAGCATCATGCCGTACTGCATCAGCTCATCCCCGTACGCATCATAGGAGAGGTATTTGCTTTTCACATGATACTTTCGGCTCTTCGACAATCCGCATAAGGGCAGGCGTCTATAGGGTCCGTTTATCTCACTCAGTACCCTTGTCACGGTGACGATTGCCATATCCGCGTCCGGCCGGACAATTTCCCAGGCCGCAAAGTTTCCCTCAAAAGGACTTTGCAGCCGGTAAAAATCCCCGAATGCAATCATATTTCTATGGCTTTTATAAAATTCTACCTGCCTCTTTACAATTTCAATTTCTTTGCAATTCAGCTGATTCAGATCAAGTTCGTATCCAAATGCACCTGTAAGCGCCACATTTCCCCGCGTCTCAATCGGGGTGTTTCGCCCCACCTGCTCATTCGGACAGGCCGAGACATGTGCACCCATACAGCTTAACGGATACACAAAGCTTGTTCCATACTGAATCTTTAAGCGTTCTATTGCATCTGAGTCGTCCGAAACCCAGCCTTGCGGCGCATAATAGAGCATGCCGGCGTCAAAGCGGCCACCGCCGCTTGCGCATGATTCGATCAGCAGACGGGGAAACGCCTGAAGCAGACGCTCATGCAGATCATACACGCCGAGTATATACCGATGGAAAATTTCTCCCTGCCGGTCCGCCGGATAAGCGGATGAATAGCACTCGCTGACAGAGCGATTCATATCCCATTTGATATAACTAATTTTTGCATTCGAAAGAAGGTCATACATCTGCTCATAAACCGCATCTACCACCTCTTTGCGCGAAAAGTCAAGTACAAACTGATTTCTGCCGTGAGATGCGCTGCGTCCCGGCGTCTGAATCATATAATCGGGATGATTCCGGAAAAAATCGCTGTCTTTATTCACCATCTCAGGTTCAAACCAAAGTCCGAACTTCATTCCCAAAGCCTCTATTTTCTCTGACAGCCCTTCTATCCCATCCGGAAGTTTCTCCCGATTGGCTTTCCAGTCTCCCAGTCCGCTTTTATCATTATTTCTGGCGCCAAACCACCCATCGTCGAGCACAACCAGTTCAATGCCACACTCTTTTGCCTTGCCTGCAAATCTCAGCAAATCCGCTTCCACATAATTGAACTGAGTCGCCTCCCAGTTATTAATCAGGACAGGCCGTTCTCGGTCCCGCCAATACCCTCTTGCAAGCCGCGACCGGTAAAGTCGGTGGAACTGAAGGCTCATACCGTTCAGGCCGTCTTTTGAATATACCATAACTGCTTCTGGTGTCGCAAACTCTTCTCCCGGTCCCAGTTTCCACTGAAATCCAAACGGATTGATGCCAAGCATGACACGCAGCACATTATAATTATCCACTTCGGCCTGTGCAAGAAAATTACCGCTATATACAAGACTGAATCCGTAAGCATCTCCGCTGCATTCCGTAGTGTCCTTTCTTTTCAGGGCCAGAAACGGATTGTGCTGATGTGAAGAATTTCCTCTTAAACTCGACACTGCCGTAATTCCCGGTTCGAGGCTTCGAACCTTAACATGTCGCTCTCTTGACCATGAACCCGACAGCTGAATGCTCTCATAATCTGCATCCGGCATATCCACACTCATACTCATAGCCCTGTTTATCATCAAGACTTCCTGTCCGCAATTTACAAACCGGACACTCCTCGCAATTGCATCTATCTCTTTAAAAATCGTGTATGAAAAAATCACATCGAGATTTCTCCACGTATCCCTCATCAGAATTTCCAGTGTTGACGCCTCTCTGTCGTCCTCCACATACACTGCCGGCAGTCCCGGAATGGGTTTCTTGCCCTTTGTGATCTCATATTCCTGATATTCCAGTTTGCAGAGACGGCTCCCGTCACCACCCTGAACCTCCAGCGCCGGATAGCGGTAGTCAGAAGTCCCGTAACATGGATATTCCTGACGCAGATGCTCATAAGACGTATATAAATCCCCTTCATTTATATATGTACTCATCGGACGATGCGCCTTCTCCACCATATGCAGATAGCTGCCTTTCGGATTCAGCGCCTTTCCAAAATACAAATGTCCAAGCTGCCCGCTTTCCATAACATAAAACAGATAACTGATTCTTTCATTGTATAAATGAAACACTTTTTCTCTTTCATTTACTATAACCATAAGGCTATTCTCCACCCTTTCATGATAAAAGCATTCGTAAAATAAATAATTAACCGATCCTTTGACAGTGAAAGTGTAGCATAAACCGCCGCCTGGATGTATGTACCGTTTTTCTTATTATCTGTCCATTTGTTGGTTTTTATGTTTCATATGTTTATTTGCATCTGACCTGTAACCCGTGGGAAATGTCCAAAAATTCAACACATATCTTCCAAATCTAAACAACACCCCTCACAGCATCCCGGTCACTCTCCCGTTTGCTGTGAGGTCCTTCATTTCACAATTCACAAATCCTCAGACTCCGCTGTAGTATAATTGTTTCGGACTTTTCGGTTTATCCGGTATGCTTAAACGTATCAGCCCCTGTTCCACAAGCGGCATAATGTAAACCTGCATTGCATAAGACGTAGATGAAAGCCCCAGATAATCACAAATCTCTTTCCTCGTACGCGGCGTCTTGCAAAAGATCAGAAGATTGTAGATTTCCGCACCATTTTCACGCAGTCCATTTACTGTTTTCCTCGGCTCCTGATAAAATTTGACCACAAAATGTCCTCGTTTATCCGCAAATTCCGGCTCCCGCAAATTGCATTGTGCAAATTCCCGGCGTATCGTCGGAATACCGGAATAGCGGTTTTCCGTCACTCCCAAAACCTCCAGAGCCGCCGCGATCATAGGATTACGGGTATCTGGCTGCATTTTCCCCAACTGATCTGTCCGAAGTCTTCCATAAATTCCCCCCGGATTGTGAATTTCCATCCGGCCATCGAACATCAGAATCTGTATTGGCATTCCCTCCGTGTGAATACTATAATCGCGATGTACCAGTGCATTGATCACTGCCTCCCGGACCGCCGCCATCGGATAGTCCGTGCGGTCTTCCCGTCTGCCATTGTCTGTTCGGATAATCGTCTTCGTCCTCATATTGCGCCGCACAAATTTGAGCGCCCCGTCAAGCATTTCAGGAATACTTCCTTCTATCCGTTCATTATCGAGAAATCGCTCCCCCATCTCTCCTATATCGCCGATTTCATCTCCGGGCACTACAACAGCAGTGATGCATAACTGTGGAAAATATGCCTGAGGATAAAGGCCAAAAAGCATTGCTGCACTCAATGTCACTTCATGATTCTTTGTAATGCTCATCAGTTCATACAACTCTCTGTCCGGCATCTGAGACAGATTCGGCTTTCCTTTTCTGAGTCTGCGGATATACCCTTCCAGACTCTCCTGATTCAAAGCAGAAAAAGCCGCTCTCTGCACTGTGCGGATATCATCCTGATATTTTCGGCGAAAAGCCTCATAGCTGTAAATCTCATACTCGGTCATTGGCTCGTCGCTGTCGCCAATGCGGGTGAAAGAACCCTTAAGCCTTCCCTGTCCTTTATAATAACAGGGACGTTCAGCCAAATCCATTCCCGGTATCTCTGCCGCCACAAAATTCTTCCCGCCCTTCTGCGCTACAGTCATTAATGGGCGAACCACCGGTTCCATCTGAAGGCATTGCTCGTTTACTTTCTTCTGCAGGTCCTGCGCGTCGTACACTCCGGACTCCTCATAATCATTCTCTTCATCAATGCCAAAAACAATCGTTCCCCCGTTATCCTGATTGGAGAAACTGGATAGAGTATCATAAAGACGTCGGGGGCATCCCTTTCCCGCACTTTTTAATTCCAGAATCTGAGATTCACATTTCATTCTTTTAATTTGATTTAATAATTCTAAGAATTCTTCCGTGGTCATTTTAGTTTCTCCTTTCTTTTTTTATATTTTATCATATATTTCACTTATTTACAACTTTTTAAACATGTTTCCAAAATTCAAAAAAGGAACTCAAAAACATATTTTGTATTTGAGTTCCTTTCAAATATTTTTACTTTATATGTACTGCTCCAGCTCTTTCTTCCGCACTTTCCAGTCAGGCATATACTTTGCTACAAGCTGATAAAATTCAACCGAATGATTGGGATGAATAAAATGTGCAAATTCGTGGAGCACAACGTATTCAATGCATCTCACCGGAGTTTCAATAAGGCGGCTGTTTAAGGTAATAATCCCCCTCTCAGGCCGGCAGGACCCCCACATGGACTTCATCGTGCGTATCTTAATTTCAGGATAATCCACACCATATTTTTGAAAGGCAGGATAAGTCTCTTGACATACCTGATGAAACACAGAAACTTCCAGCTCCTGAATCCATCGTTTCACACAACGTTCCCTGCGCTTTTCATCCTGGGTATCCTTTACCGTAAGGCACACGAAATCTCCGTCTCTGTCTACCGCATCTTTCTCTCCCTCTATAACCTTGAGCTCAAGTTCCTGTCCCAAAACAAAAAAACGTTCCCCGTCTTTATACTGCATTACCCGCTCGGCTTTTCGATTTGCCGGCGCATATTTGTCAAGCGCATGAAGAATAAAATCCTGCCTGCTTTTTATAAAATTTTCAATAGACCCTACGCTAACTCTGCGATTTGCCGAAATCAAAACCATTCCGTCCGGCTTAATGCGAAGATTTACGTTTTTTACAGATTTACGCGCAAGCAGATAACCAATTTCCCTTTCACCGCACAGCACGGAGCGAAACTCCGCGCCCGGTTTCAATATCACTTTAAGCTTTTCGATTAAGCCCAGATCGGCCGGAAGCCACTCCACACTGTTTAAAGTCTCCCTCGTGAGCCATTTTGCCGCCGCATGTTCTTTCAATACAAGCTGTCCTGACCGTATCGTGCAAAAGTAACAGTTCATTGACAAATGAAAATCCGGATAATCATACTCCACCGTATCGACAAGCGGCCCAACTTTCACTGTCACATCGAGTTCTTCCTTTATTTCACGCATCAGCGCCTGTGACGGAGTCTCTGCGTATTCTATTTTTCCTCCGGGAAATTCCCATCCGCCTTTAAATTGCCCGTATCCGCGCTGCGTCGCAAATATCCGCTCTCCGTCCCGTATGATACCGGCAGCAACCCGGATAATCTTTTTTTCTTCTGCCATTCTGCCACCCACCATAAAAATTTAATGCCGAATCCTGAAATATTGAATCAAAATATTTTTAATATGATTATACCGCCGAGCATATGAATTTTCCACCCGAATGATCTGAATATGATGCTTCTCACATATCTCATTCTTTTTCCGGTCACGTTGTACCACAACTTCATCCTCGAAATGCTCTTTCCCGTCAAGCTCAATCGCAATCACCGGAATCTCAGCCTGGTCAATCTGCTCATAGACAACAAAATCAAACTGCCCGTTGTAAAATAACTGGTCACTGTCCGTATAATCCGGGAAAACATGGGAAATCTCCACATCCTTCTCCACCACAAACCGGCTCTGCGACAGCCAGATATTTTCAAGCGCATGATTCAGATTCTGCAAAAAAGCCTCCTCCGTCGCCATACTGAACGGTTTCACACCCAAAGCTCTTGAATTGGCTGTCTGCTGCGTCACTGCATACTGTCCATTTGTCTTCACATACTGAATCAGCTCAAACAGGTCATCCTTACCGTCTTTCTGGTGCAGACGATCCAGATTCCTGGAACTGGAAAGCACGATCAGCTTGTCCTTCGCCCGCGAAGTCGCCACATTAATTAGCTCTTTATTATTTTTCAGCCACTCATACGTTCCCGCATAGGTCTGATCTGTGATTGCGGTGGAAAAGAGTATGATATCTTTCTCATCCCCCTGAAATGCATGAACCGTTCCGCAAGTCACATTCGACAGATGCTTTTTCTCAATTGCATTCTCAATCATATTTTTCTGATTTACAAACGGCGTAATTACACCAATTGACTTATTTTGAAACATGGAAGCATACTTTACAATCTCCGCGATTTCTGACGGAGCCGTATTTTTCACATCGCTCTGGCTGTCCTGCACATCCACATAGAGAAGCGGAAACTTCTCGTCACTCTTTGTCTTGACACAGAGTTTTGAATTGTAATACTTCTTATTATTAAATCCGATGATCTTCTCGTGGCACCTGTAATGATTATGCAAAAGGATTTCATCACTCACCGCATCACATGCCAGATATGTTTTATAAATGGAATTTTTTCTGTAATCATAATCATCCGAAACGCGGTATCGCTTCTTTAACTGCTCATTTACCACTTCATCAAGCAGGATCACCGGATTCAGCTGCTGCGGATCGCCAACCAGCATAAGACTCTCGCCGCGTATAATCGGCACCAATGCGATTGCCGTATTGCACTGACTTGCCTCGTCCATAACCACCATATCAAACACCGGTTCCGGCTCCCCCAGTTTATGCGCCGAGATACATGTCGTCGCGATCACAGGAAAAATTTTAAGCAGCTTTTCGATATTTTCCTTTTTTCCAAGATACTGATGAAACTGGTCAAACTGCACTTTCCTGTCTTCGCATAGCAGAATATTCTTCAAATCTTCATTCTTCGGATCATCTATCCGTTTCATATAGCGGGCAGACGTGTAATACAGATACTTTTTCAGCTCTTCCGTATTCTGATCAAGATAAGACATCGCTTCCGCATCCGTAATTTCTCCGGCCTGCGCCAGTTTACCGCTTACACGCCTGAGCTGCCTTCCGCTTAAATCCGCCTGAAAAGGAAGCATCTGAAAACTCTGTCCATACTGTTTCTCATGTTCTAACAGACGGTTTAATGTTTCTTTCCGCTCCTTCAGATCAAGCACATCTTCATATTTTTTCAAAAGATTTGACAGTTTTCGGGCCCGTTCAATACGATCGTCCTTATTACGATCCAGGGTAGCCACGAATACAGGTGTCTCTTTTGCCTGCTCATATAATCTTCTCATATATGGCAGCGCTTCCTTCATTTTTTCCGTATTCCCCAACCGGAGAATTGGAAAAGGAATCACCTTTTCCAGATAATTCATGGTTGAAAGTTTCTTAAACACGCTGTTGATCGGATGATTATTATAGGATACAAACAGTACTGTTTTCTCGTTGAAAAAGGCAGTTATAATCGTATTCATAATTGTATTTGTCTTTCCCGTACCCGGAGGCCCTTGAATATAGGCTGTCGGATACTTCAGCGCATTGTGGATTGCAAGCAGCTGGTCCAGATTTACCTTTCTGTCAATAAGCGCAATCGGATATTCCTTTCTTCGGTCCGGCCGCTTGAGCAGGTCGCCAAAAAAAGCTCTGATCGGAACCGTTACAGTATTTTCATGATACATCTCGATAATCGCCTTGTATTCTTTATGCAGGTCGAGAATGATGTCAATCCCCAACCCTACAATATAAGGCATATCATCAACTCCCAATGCCTGCCCGTTATGTCTGGTAACGCAATCCTTGATCTTCTCCTGATTCTCCTCAAAATCCTTTAGCAGATCATATTCTTCCGCATCCAGAAAGCTTCTCACACTCTGTTTTGTGCCATTCAGCGTATACTCCGTACAAATCGAAATCTCTTCCGCCGGCTGCAATACCTTTCGCTTCACATCCAACATTAATTTTCGATAAGCAAGCAGATACAGGCCTTTGGGTGTATGTATGCTCAAAACATTCATTCCAAGCTGCTGCAATTTTACTTTGCCGCTCTTCTTCTCCACCTCTCCCGTCTTATACTGAAAACTTTTTACAATCATACGAAACTGTTCTTCATTTAGCTCATATGCCTCCCCATCAAAAGATTCCCTGTCCAGATAACGTACAAGTTCAAAATCAGAATAATACGGCACTGCGTCCATCCGGTTACACATTTCCAGGTAACTTAAGATCTTTAAATTTGCCGTGTTGTCAAACAGTGTATTATACTTCTGAGGATGTAAGTAAATATCTTCCACCAGCTCCTGATTAACAGGGCAGTAAGAGCCTTCCACCACATGCGAGGCAGTAATGGAGTCAATATAAATACAGTCAAACCGGTTCATTGTATACTGCCCCAGGTGAAGCCCCTCCACCGTAAGCGTACGCTTAACCGCATCCATATCCTGTATTCCTATCCAGTATTTTGTATTCTGACCCTCTTTATTATGGTATTCAATACTCAGCCATTTTCCTTCATGGACTGCCCTAAAAATATCCCTGCATATGCTTCTCATAAAATTACTCTGCCCCGGCTGCCGTCGTGCGGCACACTTCACCATATATACGGACAAAAAGCTGAATAAGATCACTCTCTTATTCAGCTTTCTCCCAGTATTTCATTATTCTCCTTCAGACAATTACTTTCCTCTTCCGCGTAATTTAAACTGATGTACGGAAACCTTCAGCTCCTCTGCCTCATTGTACAACTGACCTGCTGACAGGGCCGACTGCTCTGCTGTAGTGGCATTCATCTGCACGACTTCCGATATCTGCTCCATGCCAAGTGTCAGCTGTTTCAAAGACTCTGACTGCAGCATCGCCGACTCTGCAATCCGTACCATCAGGGAAGTGGCCTCCTTCGCGCCGACAACCACCGTTCCCAATACATTTGACGCGTCAGTTGACAGAGATGTACCATACTCAACCAGTTTAATCGAATCTTCAATCATTTCCGTGATACTGTGCGCCGATTCGGAACTCTTATTGGCAAGGCTTCTTACCTCATCAGCCACAACTGCAAATCCTTTTCCTGCCTCGCCTGCACGCGCCGCTTCCACAGAAGCATTGAGCGCCAGAATATTTGTCTGAAAAGCAATGTCCTCGATTGTCTTTATGATTCCGCCAATTCTGCTGGAAGCCTTTGAGATATCTTCCATTGCAGACATCAGATCTCCCATCTTCTGATCGCACTCTTTCAGGTAGCCCATCGCTGTTCCCGAAGCCTCTCTTGCATTGTTTGCATCTTCAGACGTGCGCTCCACCTGTATGGAAATTTCCTGTATACTCGATGACAGCTCCTCCACAGCGGATGCCTGCTGCACGGCGCCGCTTGATAGCGTCTGAGCATCCGACGCCATCTTTCTCGACTGCTCAGATACCTGTTCCGCCGTCAGATTAATCTGCGAAAGCGCATCATTCAGGGAATCCAGTATTTGACGCATCGCATCCTGTATCGGCCTGAATTCTCCGCGATAATCATTTCCGACCGGCATATCCATATTTCCATCTGCCATCTGCGCTAATATAGCGTCAATATCGTGTATGTACTTTTTCAATTCACGCTTTGTCTCATGAATTGATTCTACCAGCATTCCAATCTCAGATGTGTTTGATTCCAAAGGAAATTCTGCCGAAAGATTTCCCTGAGAAATCTCTCCCATCTGATTTCGAACAACCAAAACCGGACGTAAAATCTGAACCCTTGTAATAATGATATTGAGCAGCTGTATGATGCCGACGACACTCAGAGCAATAATCATTTGCACCCTGATTTTATCCACTTCTTTCTCTAACAATTCAATCCTGGAAAGCGATCTCACGTCTAAAGCATCCAGAAACTGCTCCTTTAATGCATTGATCTTTGCAATAGATTCACTGTATTCCTCTCCATACACATAATCGATTGCTTCCTGTATCTTTCCTTCTTGTACCTTTGTCATTGATTCTTCTTCTAACGGCACAAGAGCATTTGACAGGGAGGCCATCTCATCAATCATTGCCTGCTCTTCCTGTGTAATGCCTATTTCCTGCATCGCCGCAACACCGATCTCACGGTTTTTTAACTGATTTACTTCATTCCAATAATTATCATAATGCGTTTGCTCTGCAGTTGCGGCAAATGCACGCACCTCATTGGTCAGATAAGCGGAACCGTTCATGAAACGATTTGCGTTGTAAGTAAGTTCATAACGATTCTGATTTGCCAGATTCAATTCACTGTTTGCTTTTCTGTAATTCAGTAACAGCACCATCAGAAATAACATTGAGAGAATTGCAACCCCATTTAAAATTAAAGTTAACACAGATTGATTAACAGCCTTTTTCATTTTGACCGCTCCTTTCGCTACACTTCAAATGTTTCTTCGCAAGAGAAATGGTCAAAATATCCATTTAACATACTTGAAAAGAATCTTTTTATAGATACAGTGTACAAAAAAATTCGCAAAAATTCAACACTTTTGTTTCAAATCTTTTGAAACTCGTATAGTAATAATTTATATAGTAATCAAAAGTTACATTGAATCTGTGGCTGATATAAAGTATAATATGTAGCGGACAGCTTAGAGGAACTATTTATTTAACATAATTATAAGGATAACTGACATGAAGATAACAATTTGCGACGACAGTATTGAAGATCTGATAAAAATAGAGAAGTTCATACGAAAGTATGAAACCTCCCGTTCCTACACCGGCCTACAGATCGATAAATTTTCCGATGCTTCCAGACTATATAATAAAATATCAAAGAAAGAGCTTGCAGATATTTATATACTGGATATGATTATGCCGGAAATAACAGGTATCGATCTTGGCAGCCAGATCAGAAAACATGGCTCTGAAAATGTGATTATTTATATTACGTCATCAGACGATTTTGCGCTGGATGCGTATCATGTACATGCAGTGAGATACTTATTAAAACCGATTCGGGAAGATCTTTTATTTGAAGCGCTGGATTACGCCATGTCTTACACAAAAGTTAAACAGGGCCCTTCATTTTTAATAAAAACGAAAAAAGGTCTTGTGTCTATACCTTACTCCAAAATAGAATATATTGAAAATACATCTAGAATACTCGACATTCACCTTACGGATGGCGACAATGTAAAAAGTATTTTTATTCGAAAATCTTTTGATGAAGAAATTCGCGAACTGTTAAATAATGACAGTTTTATGCAAGTTCATAAATCTTTTTTGATTAATTTAAAATATGTAAAAAAATTGACGCAGAATAATGTTATTATGGAAAGCGGCAAAGATATTCCGGTAAGTAAGTCAAGAGCAACGGGGGTCAAAAAGGAATATCTCCTGTTTGTCTCAGAGCAATATAAATAGGGAGTCAGAATGAATACTTATACAAATATTTCTTATATGATCAGCCATATATTTCTGATGCTGTTTTTCTATTTGTTTGCCGGACACAGATTTTCCAGAAGAAAAACAATTATCATCTGTCTATCCTCCTTTTTGCTCATAACTACAACGGATAACCTGAAGTTAAACCTGTTTCCAAACAGTGGGTTATGTTATGTTATCGTGACCCTTTTTCAGATTTTCGTAACCCAGTTTACAGGAATATTCATCTCAAAAACCAGAGACAGCAAAGTTCTGTTTATGGGCCTCAGCGCATCCAACTACGTTATAGTCGGAAGCATTGCCTTTTCTATTTTGCATATTTACACAGATAATATCTTTCTTTCCCTGATCGGAAGTTTCATAGTGCACCTGGTTATCTTACTGTTCCTCTATTTTAGGATAAGGAGTATATGGCTCAAATGCTATGAAAGAGAATATATGGACAGTTGGTGGGAATTGTGTCTCATTCCCGTATTTTTTTACTGCGGTTTTTGTTTTCTTGCCTTCTTTCCCAATACGCTGTATGAACACCCGGAAAATATTCTGGCTACCGTTATTTTTGTAATAACTATGTTCGTGTCCTACGTAGTTGTGCTCCGGTATGTAATAAGCGAGTCAAGCAGAGCGGGAACTTATTGGAAAAATGTTCTGTTTGAATCCTATATTAAGGGCCTTGAAAGTCAGTATTATCTGGTAGAACAGGCCGAGCAAAATCTGAAAATATTACGCCATGACATGCGTCATTATTCTAACATGATTAATTCTCTGCTGGCGCAAAAAGAATACGACGAAATCAGGAAAATAACTGAACACATTAATGATGTGGCTGATGATAATAAAATCACCCGGTACTGCGAAAATATGATCATAAACTCCATTATGTCTGAAATCATGGAAAAGGCACGTACTTTAGATATTGATATACAGCCGGATCTGCGCATTCCAAAGGAACTTCCTGTGAATGATTACGAATTTGCATCCGTTGTCAACAACCTGTTGGAAAATGCTCTGATCTGTGTTTCTGATTTAGTAAACAAAGAAAAATACGTCAGGGCAAAAATTCACTGTTCACAGGAATATCTGCTGGTCCAGGTTAAGAATGAATACGAAAAGGAAATTATATTCGACCCTTACACCGGATTGCCCAGAAGCAGAAAAGGCGAAAACCACGGTCTGGGAATGCAGAGTGTATCCGCTTTTTCGAATAAAATAGGCGGAAATATTGGCTGTTATTGTGAAAATGGTACTTTTAATATTGTAATATTTGCGAAATTTTAGGGTGTTTTGCGAAGAAAAAGACATCTTAGCGAATGAAAGATATAGTACAATAATGAAGATATCGTTATCCGCTAAAGAGGGATTTTTCATGCAGAAAACTTTTATTAAATATACATTTATTATTATGACAGCCGCTATTTTACTGATACTTTCCATCCACTTTCTGTTTAGTCTGCATTCACTCGAATCTCAGCAGTTCAATACGTTTTATACCAAAACAGAGCAAATGATACACACTCTGGAAAACAACCGATGGGAATTGCAGCTTCTGAACGAAAGCCTGAACGAAGACTATCTCACACGGGCACGGGCAGCGGCATATGTACTGGATAACCAGAATAACGGGCGGATGAGCGTATCACAAATGCGGTATCTGGCCGATCTTCTGAATGTCGATGAGCTTCATGTCATTGATGAAAATGGAATTATTGTATCCGCATCCGTTGCAAAATACATTGGAATTGATATGGCAGACCATAAGCAGACAAGCGCATTTTTATCTATTTTGAAAAGTAATGACGAGAACGCCTATCTGATTCAGAATGCCCAGCCAAATGCCGCTGAAAACAAAATTATGCAATATGTCGGAGTTGCCCGAAAAGCGCAGAAAGGAATCGTTCAGGTAGGATTTGAACCCACCCGGCAATTGGATGCAATATCAAGGAATACATACGATTATATTTTTTCAAAATTCCCCACGGACGTCGGTGAGGAACTTTTTGTGGTGGATACGACAACCGGAGCTGTTTTAGGACATTCAAACGGACTGGAAAAGGATTTTACAGCCGAATGTTATCAATTAGATCATCTGAGGGAATGCGATAAAGGAGCCTACAAAAAAGATAACAGCGGACATCTTATGTATATTACAACCAGATTTTACGGAGATGTTTTACTGTGTACCGCTTATCCCCGCAATATCCTGATGCAGAAATTGTGGAAAAACATAATACCGTTTCTTTTCTATTTAATATTTATAGAGGCCGCCGTTATTCTTTTGTTAAATTATCTTGTCAAACAAAATGTAATCAATGGCATACATCACATAATTAGAAATTTATATGAGATTACAAATGGCAATCTTGATACCATTGTTTCCGTAGGTGGAAACAATGAATTTGAAAAATTAAGCGCCGGTATCAATACAATGGTTAAGAGCATTGTAAACCTTTCCAACCGAATCTCCGCCATTATAGAAGTAAGCGGGATCCCCCTTGCTGCTTTCGAATATGAAAGAGGAGTTAACCGTATGTTTACTACATCCGGACTCAGGGAACTGCTGAATCTTTCCGATGACAGAGCATCGCAGTTTTATAAATACCCCTATTTGTTTGACCAATATATTCAAAGGCTCACCAGAGTTCCAATAGAGGGAGAGGAAGATATCTTTCAGGTGAATGATTCAAAATATGTAAGGATTCATTTATCAGAAACTTCAGGAGGGTATCTTGGCATCATAACCGACGTCACGAAAGATGTTCTTCAAAAGCAACAGATGCAATATGAAAATACACACGATCCGTTAACCGACTTGTACAAATTTGAACCATTTAAGCGGCACGCCGCTGATATCCTAGCGAAAATGCACGCTGACAAAGTATGTGCCATTGTCATGTTTGATCTCGATCATTTCAAAACCATTAATGATTCTTTCGGGCATGATGCAGGAGATAAATATCTTCAGTCTTTCGCTGAAATTATGCATACCATGCCTGCCGATCATTTTCTCTGTGCGCGGCGTTCCGGCGATGAATTCTGCATGATGCTTTATAATTGCGGGAGCAGGGCTGAGTTAATCACTTATATGGATTCTTTCTATGAATCGCTGAACCAAAGCAAAGTTGCCTTATCCGAGACAGAAACAAAAGTTATAAGCGCTTCCGGCGGCTTTGCATGGACAGACAATCCCCAAAACGATATCTCCGATCTTCTGAGTTATGCGGATGAGGCGCTTTATGAGGTGAAGAGAAGCACAAAAGGCTATTATTCGGAATATAAAAATATCTGCTCCACACAATAAATGATGGGGCAGATATTTTATTATTTATACCGTTCAATACTCCACGCCTGCAAAAAGCGGCTATATTCTCTCCGTCTGGCCGCCCACGCTTCCGTAAGCCGTTTCTGCTGAAGCTTCTTCTCGAAGATATGCTTCTCCAGCGCCCTCTTTTCAAGCAGTTTCTTATACTGTTCCTTTAATCTTCTCTTTCTTTCCGCCTTGCGCCGATTCTCTCTGTCCACCAGCTCCTGCTGCCGGCGCTCATCCTCCACGCAGGGCGGCCGCCAGCACTCTTCCCTATACTCCTCCCTTGACGCTCCAAAAGAAAGCGTAACATATTTTCCGCCACAGTGATTCCCCAGCGGGTCATACCTCATGCGGCATGCCATGATCGAGTGAAGAACCCACTTTTCATACTCCGGATCTTCCTTCATTGCAGCAAAGCCGGCCTCCGAAATCCGGATAGACACCATATCCTGACGGTTTGACGGATTTACGGGCATCTGCTGTATCTGTGCATAAATATACTGCTTATATTCTGTCATCGTCATTTCCTTCACGGACTCGGGACGTTTATACTCAAACTCCGATCGGTCAATATCCTGTTCAAAGAGTTTGTCAATAAAGTCTTCCGTATATGTCTGATCTCTTTGCGGCTCATTGAATTTTCTGATCTTTTCGTTTTCCCCCGCTGCAGGATTTATAATGATTGAATGATTCATAATCCACCCATACCTTCCCGGTAAGATGCGGCAAATGCCGCATGGTTGATATCCTCTTAGATTATATATCGGTATTTTATGCAAAGAAATTATGAAAGAACATAAAACAGTACTAAAACTTGATGTAAATAATTATTTTATGTTATACTTTTACTATTCTGGATTAGCAGAAAATCAATTGAACGATCATTCAAAAATACAATTTCCTACAATCAATCATTTTAAAGAATGGAGCAGATATATGATAAAATTATATGAAATTCTCAAAAGTACCTCTTACGATGACACACTGTTTTCGGAAGATACGGTTTCGGCAATAGAATCTGCTATTTTTATCAAAACGGTAAAAGGTATTGAAACTCCGTATATGAAATGTCTGATCAGAGAAAAGGAAATTAAACTCATCCCTGAAGAGGTTGTCCGCCAATTATATATTTACAAATTAATTCACGAATACAATTACCCGGCGGACCGAATCCAGCTTGAAACACCAATTCACTTCGGACGCGAAACAAAAAGAGCAGACATAACCATTATGGACAAAGATTGTCCAACAGTCCCCTATATTATTGTGGAACTAAAAAAGCCTAAGCTCACTGACGGTAAAGAACAGCTCAAATCTTACTGCAATGCTACCGGCGCACCCATAGGAGTATGGACAAACGGCGAACAAATATCCTGTTATAACCGCAAGGACCCAAATTTTTTTGAAATGATCAGTGATATTCCGAAGGCCGAACAAAAGCTTTCATATATTTTAAGTGAAAAATATACATATGACGACTTAAGGGCTCGTGATAAAATCAGCAAAGAAAAACGATCTCTCAGAAATCTCATAAAAGAAATGGAGGATGAGGTACTTGCAAGCGCGGGCGTAGATTCATTTGAAGAAATATTCAAACTGATATTTACCAAATTATACGATGAGCTTGTTTGTGCCAATGATAAAACAGCTTATTTGAAATTTCGTAATAGCGGTGACACTGACTATGAATTGAAAGAGAAAATTCAATGCCTGTTTGACGATGCAAAAAAGAAGTGGGAAGGTGTTTTTCCGGACGAAAGTAAGATCTTGTTGTCTCCCTCCCATCTTGCTGTATGTATTTCAACATTACAAGATATTAAGTTATTCAATAACAATCTTGATGTGGTTGATGATGCTTTTGAGTATCTGATGAGTAAAGCTCAGAAAGGGGAAAAAGGGCAATACTTTACTCCTCGCTATGTAATTGACATGTGCGTAAAAATGATGAATCCGACAATCAATGATAAAATTATCGATACCGCATGCGGCAGTTCCGGTTTTACAGTTCATAGCATTTTCAAAGTTTGGAAAGAAATTCGGTTATCCAAAGGGCTCGAACCTGGTGAAGACTTTACAGCGCAGGAAAGAACAGAAGATGAGAGGGTTTATGTTCGCGACAATGTATTCGCAATTGATTTTGATGAAAAAACAGTACGCGTAGCTCGTACACTTAATCTTATTGCGGGTGATGGACAGACAAATGTTCTACATCTTAATACACTTGATTATTCTCGCTGGAATGAAATTATAAAGCAGGAAGATTGGAATGATACCTACAACAAAGGATTTAAAAAACTTAAAAAAATGCAACCAAAAGGAAGTAATGATTTTAGCAGATTCGACTTTGACCTAGTTATGGCAAATCCACCATTTGCTGGAGATATAAAAGAGCAGACAATTCTTTCTCATTACGAACTTGCAAAAAACAATAAAGGCAAATGGCAAAAGAAAGTTGGCAGAGACATCTTGTTTATTGAACGAAATCTCAATTTCTTAAAACCAGGCGGCAGAATGGCAATTGTGCTTCCACAGGGCCGTTTTAATAATGCAAATGATAAATATATCCGTGATTTTATTGCGGAACATTGCCGCATACTTGCAATTGTAGGTTTACACGGTAACGTCTTTAAACCTCACACAGCAGTAAAAACCTCAGTTTTATTTGTACAGAAGTGGGATGATGTACTATGCCCGAAAAAAGAAAACTACCCTATCTTTTTTGCCACCATGCAAAAACCAGGTAAAGATAATTCAGGAGAAAAAATTTATGTTAAAGATGAAAATGGGGAAATTATGCTCGATAATCACAACCATTTTATCGTCGATCATGATTTATATAACCATGATAGTATGTTACAGGATGGTATTGCAGAAGCCTTTATTGAATTTGCTAAAAAGGAAGGATTGAGTTTTTTTCAATAAGCCCGTCTATTGAACCGTTCAACAAAACCAAATATGAATCTTTGATGGATGGGCTGGAATGTAGCGAAATTATGAAAACACAACTTGAATATTCAGGAAGAATAGATCCGGAATATTATCAAAAGAAATATATCCGTTATCAATCACTTGTGGAAAATTGCAGAAATTTTGAATTGAAAGAAAAAACCGATTTTATAGTAGGCCCCTTCGGGTCTTCTTATAACACTGAAAACTATGTCCCAAATTCCGGTTATCGTTATGTTCGAGGACAAGATGTAAAACCATTTGTATTGAAAGACGACGATGCACGTTATATGACAAAGGAAGATTTTCACAGATTATCAAAATATGCGTTAAAAGAGAATGATATATTAGTTTCAGTAGTTGGCACATTAGGTAATGCATGTATTGTACAAAAAAAGGATATCCCTGGAATATTTAGTTGTAAAAGTACCGTACTGAGAACAAACGAAATGAATCCCTATTACTTACTGTCATATCTAAACTCAAAATTTGGCCATGATTTACTACTTCGAAAAGAAAGGGGTGCAATACAGAAAGGACTAAACCTGGGAGATTTGCACAGTTTATTGGTACCGGTACTCACAAGCAATATTCAAACAATACTTGAATCAATGATAAAGCGTTCGTTAAATCAATTAGAACACGCAAAAAACATCTATAAATCTGCCGAAACAACACTCCTTTACGAACTTGGCATTCAAACAGATGCATTTCCCAGTAGCACAATTTCCATAAAATCCTTCTCGCAAAGTTTATCTACTAGCGGCCGTTTAGATGCTGAATACTATCAAGCGAAATATGATTTTCTTTTTCATAAACTAAAACAATTTCCATGCAAAAAACTGGGCGGAAATCACGGAATTGTGACTATTACTAAATCAATTGAGCCAGGAAGCACGGCATATCGAAAACAAGGAATTCCATTTATCCGCGTGGGAGATGTAACAAAATTTGGAATTTCTGAGCCCGAAATCTTTTTACCAGAAGATATTGCAAAAGATGTTTCTTCATTGTATCCCAAAAAAGAAACAATCCTTTTTTCAAAAGATGGCAGTGCCGGCATTGCATATAAATTAGAAAAAGACAAAAAGTTGATTACTTCAGGGGCGCTATTGCATCTTACAGTATGCAATATGGAAGATGTGCTTCCCGATTATTTGACACTGGTATTAAATTCACCAGTCGTTCAACTCCAGGCTGAACGCGATTCTAATGGAGCAATCATTCAACATTGGAAACTTTCAGAAATTAAAAATGTTATAATTCCTGTTCTCAATAAAAATATACAAAAAGAAATTACTTCAAAAGTCCAGGAATCATTTGCTCTACGCCATCAATCTGAGCAATTCATGCAATACTCAAAGAAAGCTGTTGAAATCGCCATTGAACAAAATGAAGAAGCTGCAATTCAATGGTTGAAAGCGAAAGGGATTTAAGCGCCACCACGATTGCAGAAGAATACAGAAAAAAGGCATCTCCACTCCCCCGAAGATGCCCTTTCTGTCAATTCCTATTTTGTTTTTTTCCACTCGTCAATCTGCTTCTGCATTTCAGCAATGACCTTATCGATTCCTGTTGCATCAAGTTTCTCCTGAAGCTTCGGCAGATATTCATCCGGGTCAACGCTTCCCGTAAACAGAGATTTTCCAAACTCATCAAGCACATTTGCAAATCCCGCTACTTCCGTGCTGACAGGTTCCAGATCAAAGTCAAATCCAAAGGATGGCGCAGCCAATGACGAATTGTTAAATTCTTTAAATACAGCCCACTTGTCAACCGGCTCATTTTGCAGCACATATGTATTAAATAATCCCCCCTGTACCCAGTAAGAAACTGAATAGTTCTTCCTCGTTTCTTCGTTCAGCTTGATTTTATTGTCATATACGTACGGTTTTCCTTCCGCCGCAGCCGCCTCATCAGCGGGCACTTCTACCTTATCCCAGTGCTCACCCTCTATACCGTAATTCAACAGATTTCGTAAATATTCATCCGTATTAATCAGATTCAGGAGTTCCACCGCCTTCTCCGGGTGTTTTGTCTGCGCATTAATGGCTGTCAATGCACCGCGCGCGGACAGATTCGTCACATACGTGTCCATGATTGGAGTCGCCACCACTTCATATCCGAGGTCTTTGCCCCACACAAGCTCCGCATACGGCTGTCCGTCACCCTTTGTCACAAAACGTTTAATGGATTTATCATCCGATGCGGTAGCCGCATCCTTATTAATATAACCGTCCAGATAGTATTTGCGCATGGTCTTAAGCGTATCTTTCATCTTTTCTGTCTCAAACAGGTTCTGAACTGTCAGCGTATCATCCCCGTACTCAATTCCGACAGGATCCTGAATCAGGTCCATGTAGACCGGAGCAGAATAACTGCTTGTCAGGTACATAGGCACTACATCCGGTTCATTCTCCTTAATCAGTTTCAGCCACGGTTCCAGATCTTCAAGACTATGTATCTCATCTACCGGAACATTGTACTTGTCAACATATTCTTTCGTGAATACCCACATCGGCATGCTTCCAATTTCTTTTTCACTCGGAACACCGTATGTTTTACCCTGCACCTTTGCAGCTTCCCAGAAACGCTCATCAATATTTTTATACATATCCGTATCTTTTATATAATCATCGATGGCAAGAAATGCGCCCTTGTTCGCGTTCTGAAGATAATTGTTCGCCCATGAACAGGTGAAACATAAATCCCAGTCGTCCCCTGTATTGATAATCACCTGCATCTTCTGATTATAATCACCCCAGCCAGCCGTATTGATTTTAAGCTTTACTCCGATCTTTTCAGCCGTATACTCATTCACTTTCTCCAGAACCCTGTCCTGATCTTTCTGAGCATCGCCAATCTGCCACCATGTAAGCTCCGCGATCTCCTCACCGCTTGAATTTTTTTCCGCCTTTTTTCCACCACATCCTGTCAGAAGGCCCAGGGTCATAAGTCCCACAAAACCTGCCGCCACATATTTTTTCCACTTAATTCGTATCATCTCTTTCATCCTCCTTCTAAATATTACTCTTTCACCGCTCCTACCGTCAATCCACTCACAAAATACCGCTGGAAAAACGGATAGGCAAAAATGATCGGCAGCGTCGAGATTACCACGATCGCCATTTTGATTGTTTCCTTTGGCATATTAGCCGCAACCGCAATTCCGTCCACGCCCATTGTCGCCTTATTGTTCGCAAGCCAGTCAATGGAACTTTCAATCTGAATCAACAGATACTGAAGCGGAATCATATTTTTGTTATCCATATACATCATGGCATTAAACCAGTCATTCCAGTAACCCAGTGTCAAAAAAAGCCCGATCGTCGCAAGTCCGGGCAGCGCCATCGGAATCACGATTTGGAAGAACAGTCTCCATTCGGACGCACCGTCGATCTTGGCTGACTCCACCACCGCATCCGGAATACTCGTTTTGAAAAAAGTCCGAAGCACAATGATATTAAATGAATTCATGCAAATCGGCAGAATCAACGCCCATATGGAATCCTTTAACATCATCACCTTTGTTACAATCAAGTAATTTGCGATCATACCGCCGCTAAACAGCATCGGAATCGTTATAACCGTCGTAAAAAATTTACGGTAAGCATATGTCTTTCGCGAAAGCGCATACGCATATGTACCTGTAAGCAAAAGTCCGATAATCGTTCCTGCAATTGTGACAACAATCGTCACTCCATAGCTCTTTATAATATTCTCCCCTGCGCTTATGATATACTCATATGCATACAAACTGAACTTTTCCGGAATAAACCGATACCCATTCATCGCCAGCGACGTCTCATCTGTAAACGATATGATAATGACAAAAATAAAAGGAATGATACAGATCAGCGACAACACCGTAAGCAAAATATTGAACACGATATTGGTTGATGTTTTAATCTGATTATATTTGCACTCCACAATCTCACCTCCTAGAATAATGCGTTCTCGTTGTCAACCTTTGATACGATCTTATTCGCTATCATAATCAGGACAAATCCGACTGCCGACTGGAACAGCGCCGCCGCAGAACTCATTCCAATCTCGCCGCTTGTTTTCAGTGCACGGAAAATATAGGTATCAAGCACATTCGTCACCGGATAAAGCGGCCCTGAATTCTTGGGAAGCTGATAGAACAGTCCAAAGTCTGCTTTGAAAATTCCGCCAACGGACATAATCAGCAAAATGGTGATGACAGGTTTTAAAAGCGGCAGTGTAATATATTTGATCTGCTGCCATTTCGTCGCACCGTCAAGAACGGCTGCTTCATAATAAGTCTTGTCAATCCCACAGATTGATGCAAGATACACGACCGTGTTATATCCCATTCCTTTCCACTGACTCATAAAAATAATGATAAAGGGCCAGAATTTCTTTTCTGTATACCACGATATCGGTTCTCCCCCAAACTGCTGAATTAATGCGTTGAAATACCCCTTTTCAGGATTCAAAAATGCAAAGACACAGTAGCTTACTACAACCCAAGACAGAAAGTACGGCAGGAACATGGAACTTTGGTATACCTTCATCATCCCCTTATTTTTGATCTCATTTAAAAGCAACGCGAGCACAACCGGAATCGCTACGCCGAGAATGATGAATGTAAAATTGTAAAGCACCGTATTTCTTACAATAATCCATGCATCTCCACTGCTGAACAGAAATTTAAAGTTGTCAAACCATACCGTCTCACTCGTAAACAGATTGTAGAAAAATCCGTCTCCGGAAAGCCTGAACTTTTTAAACGCAACCAAGATACCAAACAGCGGCAGATAGGCAAAGAATAAAAACCATACGGCGCCCGGCATGCTTAAAATCAGCAGCTCTTTATTCGCTTTCAGCCGGCTTATAAAATTTCCATTCTGTTTTTTTGTTTCAGCCTTCACGTTAAAAACCTCCTCCTTCTTTTCACACCGTCCTGTGACTTTGATTTCTGTCAATTTGCGGTGTTTTTTATTTATATTAACTATATCATTGTGCATTTTTTACGCATAGTTGAAAACTTTTAGGTTTATTGCACAAATTCCAGAGACATTTTTCCCGTTTTAGGCACAAAAAAATCGTGAAATAATTTGTCCACTATTTCACGATTTTGTCCGGTCTAGTATTTCTTCATTTCCCGTAAAGACGCGGGCGATACCCCATAACACTGTTTGAATTTTCTATAGAAGTAGCTGGTATCAGGATAACCGGCCTCCTTTGCAATATCATTAATCTTCATATTTGTATTGAGAATCAGGTCTTTTGCGATACTGTTCTTTGTATTGCTTAAATACCTGGCAAAAGAACACCCCACTTCTTTTTGAAAAATCTGCCCCAGATAAGAAGCATTCATATGGTACTTATACGCGAGCGTCTTTAGATTCATATCTTCCTTATAATTTTGCTGCACTTCGGAGATAATCTGCCGGACCACCGGAGTATACTGCGAATCCTCCTCATGCATGCACTCAATAATTTCTGTAATCTCGGACAGAAAAGCCGTCTTTATCCCCAGGATATCATCCGCATTAAAAATTGTCTCAATCATCTCCGGGAGATCATAAAACCTGCCGGATTCCAGTTTATATTCTTTCTTGATTTCCTGGAGCATCATCGCCGTCTTTACGGCCATCTGATATAATGAACTTACCGAAGCATCTTTTCGTATATTGTTGATTAATAAATCCTCTATGTAGCCAACCGCCGCTTCTGTCTCTTTCTTTAAAATCAGCCTGCGCAGCTTTGCCTCATCCATAAGAATCTCTTCCGTCTTCCTGATCTGAATCTGGTCCTGACTGATACAGCTTCCGTATCCTTCAATAATCAGATATTTCTGAAGTTTCTTCGCTGCCCGATACGATGCAGGCAGCTGCTTAAAGCTTTGAAACGCCGGCCCCACACCGATAAAAGTCATCAGATTAAACCCGCTCTCAACCTTATTCTGAAGCTCTGAAAAATACTCCTGCGCCTGGCTCTCCTCCCAGCCCTCCGCCTCAGCTATCATAAGAATGCTGTCCGGCGGAAGGTGCACAATCTTAAGACCGCTCTCCTCTTTCTGAAGCATTACAAGCACATCGGCAATGCTGCTTTCCTTCGGCTCCTCCACTTTCCATTTCATCACAGCCGCATAGTACGTTCCGTGAGATTCCAATCCCAGCAATTTTGCATAGGATTCATACTCGTCTTCTTCCGGCCTTCCGTTCAGGAAATGCAGCCATTGCGTTTTCTCATCAATATATTTCATTTTGTCCCTGTCCATCTCGTCAAGCTTCTTCGAGGTTTCCCGAAGCTGACGCGCAAGCTCCTCCTCGTCGATCGGCTTTAAAATATAGTTTTCCACCTCCAGACGAATGGCCTCCCTCGCATACTCAAATTCATCATATCCGGTCAGTATAATAAAGCGCACCCGCTCTTCCTTCTCTCTTATCTTTCGAAGCAGCGTAAGCCCGTCCATGCCCGGCATGCTGATATCCGTAACAACAATCTGTACCGGCTCTCTCTCCCACATTTCAAGCGCCTCCTGTCCATCATGCGCCATGTGCACTACTTCCATTCCAAGCGCCTCCCAGTCCAGGATATTCCGGATTCCCTTAAGAATCAGTTCTTCATCTTCCACCAGCATTACTTTCTTCATCAGATATCGTTCCTCCTTCCTCGCTCATTTTCGGTTTAAATCGGATAATCACACGCAGTCCGCCATTTTGTCCTGCCTCCATACGAATTCCATACGCTCTGCCATAGACAGCCTTCAGCCTTCTGTTCACATTGGCAATCCCGATCGAACCCTGTTTTTTCATCGTATCGTTTTCCAGTTCCTCATTCTTAACCGCAAGTTCCTCCGCCGTCATTCCGTTCCCGTTATCCTCAACAATAATTTTATAGTATTCATCCTTTTCCACCGTAATACGGATAAAGTTATCAAAGTCTTTCATCCGCATACCGTGAATGAAGTAATTTTCAATGATTGGTTGTATAACAAATTTAATAATCGGCACCTGCAGATACTCTTCCGGGCATTCAATCACCGCCTCAAACTGGTTCTGATAGCGGTATTCAAAAAGTTCCATATATTTTTTGCAGTAATGCAGTTCCTGAGCCAGATGAATCACATCCGCTTCTTTGATCTGCGCCCGGAATGTAACAGCCATACTATAAAGCATTTTTCCAACTTCCCTGTCACCATTACAGATTGCCTTCATCCGGATGGCCTCAAGTGTATTGTACAGAAAGTGCGGGTTGATCTGGCTCTGCAGCGCCTCCATCTCCGCATTTTTCTGCTCGATTTCCGCAAGATACCGCTTCTTAATATGTTCGTCAAGACGCGTACACATCTCATTGAAATATTCGGAAATCAGGTCAAGTTCATCCCCGTTTTTATCCGCCGGAATGCGCACATCCAAGTCCCCGTCCATTACCTGTGTCATTCCGTTCAGGATCCGGTCAAGACGTCCCGCAAGGTGCTGCAAGTAATATCTGACAAATACTTCACCCAGAACCATAACCAGAATTCCGACGGAACAAATCATGACCAGCACCGACAGCGGAACCGCTGCTGCCCGATTCTTTTTCAGAATGCTCACGGTATGGTACTGTTCCGTCTGTGTATGCTCTGCATAAGCTTCCAGAACATGCTCAAGCGTTCCGGCTTTATTCGCACTTATGATTTCAGAAATCTGGTACTGTTCCGCTGATGCAAATACGGCAGTGCCTTCCTCATTATACACAATCAGCTCCGGACGGGAGTAATACTTACGGATACTCTCAAACTTCCTGCTCTCAAATCCCAGAATCATGCATCCCTTCACCTGCATTGTAGACGGGTTGCGTATTTCCTTTAAATAATAAAAACTGTCCTCGTCCACAAGATCATTTCTTCCAAACCGTTCTTTAAAGTCCTCCTGCGCGCTCCTTCTGTAACTTTTTCCGTCTCTTGTATACTCTGTAACCTCATCCCTCACATAGCTGAAAAGCATAATACGATTCAGCCCGGAGTACGCCTGAAACGCATCCTGAAAAAATTCATTGATCCCCTCATATTCACTGATCTTATTTTCTATATAGGTATCAAGACGGTATTTTTGGTAATCGTCCGGCTCATCCGTCAGATAACGCAAAACGTCATTTAACTCCATCCCCGACTTATACAAATCTTCATGAATGTATTCCGCAATATCGGATGTTTCCTCCAGATAAGCAGACGCCGATTCACTCATCATTTCCATATAGCCAAGATTTTGTTCGAGAAAACGGTTTCTCATGCTTGTAAAGAAATAAATGACCAGCGCCGACACAACACCGACAAGAATCATTGTATAGATAAAAAACAATTTCTTATACAGCTGTCCTGACCCTTTCATCTCCATGCTTCTTATCCCCTTTTTCAAAAGCACAAAAAGGAAATGCATGAACTCTGCATTCCCTTTTTCGTTCTATTCACTTTTTTCCAGTTCCCGAAAGATACCCTGATTTATAAACATAATAAGGAATCCATACACACTCCCCATAAACAGCACCGTTGTTCCCGCCGATATCTCAAACGCTGCAAGAATCAGAACAAATGATGCCACACTGCCAAGCGTCAGAACCGGTTTTGCAATCAGCAGTGTAACCGCTGTTTTTACAATCTGAATATTCTTCATTTCATAACGGCTCGCCAGCATATAAAGATTCGGCGTAACCAGAACCGTTATCACAAACAGTATAACAAATAAAACCATCAGTGGAAAGACCCTGATCTGTACTGCAAAAAATTCCAGATTCGTCCAAAAAACGAAAACCGCAAAGAGCTGGCACGCGCCAAGCTTTATCTTTTGTAAAAAGCCGGAGCAATAACCTTTTTTGTAATCATGAAACCCCGCCCTCTCCGTTCCGTGAATGACACGGTTCATCGCATACAGCACCGCCGAAAGCGCCGGGGCCACCGGAAGCAGGCAGACGAGAAACAGCGGAAGGCACTCCCGAATCTGGCCTGCGCCAACAAATAACAAAAATAAAAAAAACGGGATATTCGATATCAAAAACAATAGATTCACCATAAAAAAATAGCACACCTTTTCACAAAATCCCATTACTTTGTCCATGCTGAATAATTCTTGCATCTTCCGAAAGCTCCTTCCTTACTGTTTTTCATTCTTTTATATGGATATTAAAATCGTTTTAATCTCATAGGCATGCAGATTGACGTGAATCTCATCCGTTCCAAAAACGGTAAGCGGCCGCTCCCTTAAGTCACACTCCGCCCACTTTCCATAGGAAAATCTAGGCTTCACCGTCACATGCTGTTTTGAACCGGCAAATTCATGGAAACGAACGACAATATAGTTTCCGTCTTCGGATTTTTTCACCGCATCAAGCTCTATCTGATCGTTGTCAAAAGACAGAAAACTGTCATAGCCGAGTCTGCTCGCACCAGCGATTGCCTGCATTGGTTCATTTAAAGCAAAGGCTTCCTTCACGACTTCCCCTTCCACAAAATCACCGCCATGCGGAAGCAGCGCATAAGTAAACGTATGCTCTCCCTGGTCCTGAAGATGATCGGGGTGTGTCCCCGCCCTCAACAGAGAGATTCGAAGCACGTGATCTTTGATATCGTGACCGTATTTGCAGTCATTTAAAATGCTCACCCCATAATTGCGCTCTGACAAATCCGCCCATCTGTGCGCCACTGTCTCAAACTTCGCCTGATCCCAGCTTGTGTTCCAGTGATTCGGGCGTCTCACATTCCCATACTGCACATCGTATGTTCCATACGTGGAACGAATATCCACCGGGAAAGCAGCTTTCAATAGCTGGTGCTGTTCATGGTATTCCACATCTGTTCTGAAATCAATTCTCCGATTATTGCTATAGAGAATCATATCCTGCCGGACAGAGGAATTCATATAGTTCCATTCCATATGGATGTTCATGCACAACGGCCCCATTTCCGTGATCTCAAACATGGTAAGCTCCGTAATTTCCCTCATTTTTTCCTGATAGAAGATGTCTATATCCCATGCATCATTGCCAAGCGGTTTATCTTCGAATACCTGCAATACATTCGCGCGTTCTCCTTCTGGCACCACATCACGACGAAAAGTTTTATCATACAGTTTTGATATCTGTCCATACTGGTTCAAAGAGATTCTGTAATACGGCGTCTCAATTTCCCTGCCATTCACGGAAAATGCCGCCTTTGGCACATCCCTCTGCGCTTTTTCAAATACAATCGTCTTTGTTCCCATTGCCGGAACATCTTTTACTTCTATATAAGTAATCCCGTGGCCCTTCTGAGAAATCAGCTCATTTCCCTCGTCGTCTCTGTAAATGCCGTCTTCATTGCCTGCAACAGAGACAACCTGATTCATGCGCCAGCCGGATGCATTCCATACCGTATACGTATTCTCCCTGTTTTCCAGTATTTCTTTGTAAGCATCCTGCTCCACACCATGCGCAATCTTCTCAATACACGCATAATCTTTTCTGGAATCTTCATAGACCTCATGAATCGAGGAACCCGGAATAATATCATGGAACTGGTTTGTCAGTATATGTTTCCAGCCTTTTGTCAATTCCTCCTGCCGCGCCTTCCCAAGATCATGTTCCATAAGCGCCCGCATCACCGACAGCCATTCTGTCCTGCGGTAGAGCAGTTCCATTTTGCGGTTCATACGTTTATTGTATGCCTGGCTTGTATAGGTTCCGCGATGATATTCCAGATATAACTCACCATCCCAGGTATGCACATACTGGTCCGTATTTTCCACCGTTTCGTGCAGTCTGCGGAAATATTCGCCTGCCGTAGACATTTTCACACGCGGAAGCCCCGGAATCTTGTCAAGTCTTCTCCTGTTTTCCAGCATGTCGCGGTTCACTCCGCCGCCGCCGTCGCCATGTCCGAATGAGATCAGCAGATCTTTGTTCATCTGTTTCTCACTATATGCATCCCAGACTCCCTTTACGGTTCTTGGAACCACCTTGCCATTATATGTGTAAAACCAGGAATCACGCGAATTGCATGGTTCCGGTGTCGTAATAAAATGCGTAAGGATTTCGCTTCCGTCAATTCCCTTCCACAGAAATGTATCATGCGGCATACGGTTATACTGATTCCAGCTGATCTTTGTCGTCATAAACGTATTGATTCCGGCCTTTTTCAAAATCTGCGGGAGCGCCCATGAATAGCCAAACACATCCGGAAGCCACAGATATTCCACATCTTTGCCAAACTCATCCTTTATAAACTTACTTCCAATTAAAATCTGCCTTGTCAGAGACTCTCCGCTTGTTAAGTTACAGTCGGCTTCCACCCACATACCGCCGTCTGTTTCCCATCGTCCCTCTCCTGCCAGCTTCTTTATATTCTCATAAATATCCGGGAATTCTTCTTTCATATATTCATATAGCTGCGGTTGTGTCTGAAGGAAACTATACTCAGGATACATCTCCATCAGTCGGAAAACCGTCGAGAAAGAACGGGAGCACTTTTCCCTTGTATGTTTTAACCGCCAGAGCCACGCAACATCAATGTGTGTATGACCCACACAGTAAATATGAACCATCGAGTCCTTATTCATTGCATCAATACGCTCATTTAAATCATCATCCGCCTGGTATAAGGATTCATAAAACTCTTCGCTTCCCGGATAAGACCAGTCAATGCAGTGGAATGCACTGTCAAGCGCCTTTCTCAGCTCATACTGCACCGGATTCGACTCGTCAAGCTCTTCCAGCGTCTGACGCACCATCGAGGCCATATAATAAAAATCATCCGCTTTCTCATCCAGCCATGCAAGATCGGCACGTGCAATCCTGTGTTCCTGCGCCGTTGGAATTCCACCGCCTTCCAATCCTGACCACAGGCGGAAAGTCAAATCAACAGGCGTACCACAGAGCGCATCATCCAGAAACACTTCTTTGTGATTTACGTCCACACCCTGATACATGTTTCCGTTCAGATAAAGCATGGACTCAAATCCTGAATTATTCCCCGCGCCCGTATTTCCGAAATCAAACACGCCAACAATCTTTTTTCCTTTCCATTCCTCCGGAATCTTTACCACTTTGTGCATCCAGAGATACCGGTCACGCCCTTTCCACGTATCTCCTGTTTCCAGCGCTTCCCATCCTTCAAACGTTTCCGGAAGTTCAGGATTTACAACGCCCTGTGTATCCTCCGCCACAACAAATTCCTTCAGTGCAATAATGTCTCTGTATCTGTATTGTTCCAGTTCATTGATTCGATTCTCTAATTTTCTGTCTGTCAAAAACATAACGTCCTCCTTCATTCGTCAAACTATTGTATAAACATATCCTACTATGTATGGGATATCATCACAATTCAGAGAATTCTATATTTGATGCACAAATTTCATCCGGCTATTATAGCCCGTTTATCTGCCACTTTTCTAACGCGCCACACGGTATCCACAGTAATCAAGAACCAACTCACTGAACATGGCGTTCGCCCATGAAAACCACTCCCGGGTATATCTCGTATCATCATCCGCGTGAAATCCCTCATGCATAAGGCCCGTGCCGCCATCCGTACACGAAAGCATGTGGAGCGCCGCCAGTTTCTCTTCCGCCGACTCTGCAGTCAGCCCCTCCATAGCAATCGCAATATGCCAGATATACTTTGCCGGAGTATGGGAACTTCCAATACCGGATGCCGCCTTGCCTTCATAATAATATGGATTTGCCTCGCTCAGGATCATTCTCCTTGTATTTGCAGCTGTTTTTCCGTCTTTCCCTTTATATCCAAGATACTCCATTGAAAGCAGGCTTGGCACATTCGCATCGTCCATTAAATTATACTGTCCGTATCCGTCCGTCTCATATGCATAAACTTCTTTGAATCCTTCTGTTGTGGTGATTCCGTATGTCTCTATTCCCTCATAAATTTCTTTCCTCAGCTTTTCTGCATCCTGTTTCAGCCTCGTATCTTTCAAAACCACATCCGCAATTTCCTCAAGATACAGAAGCGCCACAACTGCAAACATGTTTGATGGTATGAGATATCCGTAGGTGCATGCATCGTCACTCGGACGAAACCCCGACCATGTCATTCCAATACCTGATTTTACAAGCGCTCCCTTCCCATCCCTTGAAAGCGTATCGGTAAAATACGTGTTCTTTCTGATAAAATGGTAAGGCGAATCTTCCTCATGACGCTGTTCGGTACGAAATACGTTCAGAATCTTTTTCGCCCCTTCCCGGAAGACCTCATCAAGATGATCAGTGCAGCCGGTATTTTTCCAGATCAGGTACGCAAACTGCAACGGATAACAGAGGGAATCCACCTCATACTTGCGCTCCCATACCCAGTCATTCATCTCCGTATCATCATGCTCCCAGCAATTCCCGTTCTCTGTCTCATTAAATGCATTTGCATACGGGTCAATGCAGATATACCCAAAATGCCGTCTTGACAACCCAACCAGAACATCCGCAAGCTCTTTCTCCTCACCTGCTGCAATCAGATACGGCCGAAGCTGTGCGACCGAATCTCTAAGCCACATCGCAGGAATATCTCCTGTAATCACGTATGTCGTTCCGTCTTCCATCTGCTTCACTGTCGTATCAAGCGTGTTTAAGTAGCAGTTTTGAAACATTTCAAACAGTTTTGGCTCCCCTTTTAATTTTTCTTCCACTGATTTTAATAATTTTTCAACTGCCTTATACTTCCTTACCGGTCTCATATTCTGCCTCTTTTCCAAAATCTATTTCCCCGGAACCATATCAGGAAGGGGATTTCCCGCATTGTATCACCATCCGGAAGGGGATACAATCCCATTCAGAATGCAGTAAGAAAATGTCCGGTAAAGCTAGAAAAAAGCCATGATACTCCCCCATTCCTGCTCAGCCTGGGAATTTGGATGAAGGCACAAATTTGACGATTGAAAAATCGTGATTTTTCAATCTGTCTCTCTTGACCCAAACCGCCTATTGTGCGAAAATTTAATAGAATAAAATACATACTTGGAGGGATAAAATATGCAGTATAATATAATCGGTGATACAATGCCGGCGGTAGAGGTTACTTTTGATGCACCAGGCGAATCAATGTATACGCAGTCTGGTGGAATGGCGTGGATGACAGAAGGGGTATCCATGACTTCCAATGCAAGAGGCGGACTCGGCAAAAGCATTGGACGGATGTTCTCGGGAGAGTCCTTATTTATGGCAACGTATAAGGCGGAGCGTGCAGGCGCTATGATTGCCTTCGCGTCCACGGTTGCAGGTGAGGTTCTTGCGATTGACATCGGCACTTGCGGAGGCATGATCTGTCAGAAAGGCGCTTTTCTCTGTGCAGAAGAGACCGTAGACTTAAATGTAACATTTACCAAGAAGTTTTCAGCCGGACTCTTTGGTGGTGAGGGCTTTATTTTACAGGACATCACCGGAACAGGAACCGTATTTTTGGAAGTTGACGGTAATAAAGTGGAAAAAATTCTGGCGCCCGGAGAGGTCATAAAAGTAGATACCGGGAATGTCGTTGCATTTGAAAAAACCGTAAGCTACGATATCGAAACGGTAAAAGGATTAAAAAATATATTCCTGGGCGGAGAAGGACTGTTCCTGACAAAACTGACCGGGCCAGGCAAGGTTATCCTTCAGACACAGAACTTCAACGAATTTGCCGGGCGTATTATTCGTATGGTTCCGTCAAGATAATCAGTATAAATAAGCGGAGGACATAATTTTGAACATTATAACCGGCAGGTATATTGCCATTCCTTCCATACTTAAAGTAGAGGCAGGAGCGTTAAAACAAATCGGAAATTACCTGAAAGAAGCTGACTTCAGCAATGTCGTGATCTTATTTGGAAATGGTCTGATTGATATGTTTGGTTCTGTTGTCATGGAATCTCTGCTGCATGCAGGAATAACAGTCCTTGAATATCAGGAGATGGACACGGTAAATGTGGAAGAAATTACAAACCTCGCCTTTTCCATGCCGTCCAAAACACAGGCTGTTATCGGCATCGGCGGGGGAAAAGTCATTGATGCTGCAAAATACTGTGGCTTTTTATTAAAAGTGCCATTCATCAGTGTACCTACATCCGCTTCAAGCGACGGTTTTTCCAGCGCAAGCGCATCATTAATTGTAAACGGACGCCGAAAATCTCTTCCTGCAAAAATGGCATACGGCATCATTGTGGATACTCAGGTTATAAGCAGCGCTCCCGTTAAATTTCTTTATTCCGGAATCGGCGATATGGTTTCAAAAATCACCGCATTGCATGACTGGCAGTTTGAGGAAGACCACGGCGCCGCCATTGTCAATGATTTCGCAATGATGGTTGCGAAAAAGGCCGTAAATAGCTTTGTGCGCACTCCTTACGATTCCATTCAGGATACATTGTTCCTGAAAGAACTACTCGATTCACTGGCAATGAGCGGTATTGCCAATGAAATCGCGGGTTCCAGCGCACCTACCAGCGGAAGTGAACATCTGATTTCCCATGCGCTCGACCAGATGCTGGAACAGCCGCAGCTTCACGGGATTCAGGTCGGAATCGCCACGTATTTAATGTCTGTCGTACAGAACCACAGATCTGTACGAATCAATACGGTGCTTACAAAGACAGGATTCTGGGACTATGTGGAAACTCTGAATCTGGATGTAAACGATTATCTGGAAGCCGTCGAGATGGCGCCTTCCATCAAGCCCTTCCGATATACGTATCTGCATGAAAAGGAATATCGGCAAAAGGCAAAAGAGGTATTGACCGGTGACCCTGAATTAAGGAAGATTTTTCATATTCCGTCTTCCTGAAAATTATCGCGTCAGAAAAGGCCCCGCTGCACTGATACGGGGCCTTTTACATTTTCGATATGGTTTCCTGTCGGAACCTTACGATCCAAATACTGCTTCCTGCTCCAGCTTGCATCCATGCTGAAGCATGTAATCGATCACATTCCGGTAATCTTCCATAAGCTCTCCTGCGCTCACACGCTCTGTCAGTTCTTCTTTTAACTGGCCAAGCCTTTTTCGGTCATTTGCCGTCAACGGTCTTGTATGGCTTTCATGCTTTTGCAGAACCTTTACATCCATATGCAGCGAGCGGAATGGAATGCCTGTCTTTCTCTTTAAATGTTCCAATATATAAAAGCCGCCCGCATCAATGTCCCCGAAATGCCGATACTCTTTTTCGGGATTCCGTTCATACAGATACAAAATAAAGTCTCTCTTACTCTTATTATGAAAGCCGCCCAGATAAATCACAAAATCATCTCCGGCGCAAAAATCATGAAAACTCGTCAGATTTTCAACCGTAACTACACGCGTTCCCAGGACCACAATATTTTCCAGGCTCTTAACCGACTCGGAGGACAATGCAATATCCCCCTCAAGCAGGGACAAATCCAATTCCTGCCCGCCTAATCTCACTTTCCCATTGCCCTTCACCATAACATACGTCGGCGTATGAACAATTCCGCACTCTTCGAACACGAAATCCTTTTCCTGAAATTCCCCATACTGGTATAACAAAGCTCCTATTTTATGTTCCAGCTGTTCCATCCTTTTGGAATCCTGAAATAATCGTATCGAAATATTTCGTATAAAAATCTCTTCCTGATTCCTCAAAACAGCTTCAGCAGCAAGAAGAAGTTCTTTATATTCCGTCAAATCATGGTTATAATATTCCACATTCTGATTTTTCTTCAATCTGATTCGCTGCGCCGCAATATACCTTATTAATGGCAGTAATGTTCCGTCCGCTCCACCTTCCGTCTGCTCCGGCCCCCTGTTTCGTTCGGACCATTCATCCCATAGATGCAGGAGCGTTTCCTGTTCCCGCTTTCTTGGCATTCTGCCCAATTTTCCATAGCAGCGTTCCAACTGCTCCGGATTGAGTCGGATCTTCTTCAATACGCCGCTTTTCTCATATTCCAAAATGACCAGCCCTGCGCTGCTCAATTCATCTGCTGCCTCGTTGATCTGACAGAAACATTCATATTCCGCGTCATCGCAGTACTTTGGAAAAAGTTTTCCTATATTCACGGAAAAACTCTGGTTCACCTGGTTTTCTCCCCGAAATGTTTTACTTTTCTCGTAGGAGTCAAGCAGACAGTTCAATACCTTCCTTTGCAGATCATCCATTATAAATCATACTCCTCCACAATACTGTTCTGCCCTACCCGAATAGCCGTCAAAACCGTCCCGACTTTTTCACCGATAATTTCTATCTTCGCAGGCGGCGTAGCCAAAATCACCTGCAAACCCAATCCATTGAAAAAATCCATCATAGACTGTATTCTCTCGTCGTCCATCTTATCAAAGGCCTCGTCAAGCAGCATGATTCTGATACTGTTTCCATAACGGTATAACTGATAGAAGGAAGCGGCAATTGCCACATAATACGGCACCTGTGTCTCACTCCCGCTCTTTTCGCCATAGATATCGGAAAATCGCTGCATGGAACCGTCCCTTTTATGAATCTCAATATCGTAATCCAGATACGAACGGTAATCCGTATACTCCTCCACAATTTTCTGTCCGTTATCATCCTTCGTCATCAGTTTATCAAATAAATCTGACATCTCCTCTTTATACTCCGCCTCAAATGCGCTTGTCCACAAATTCATTCCCTCCTGATTATTTTCAGAAGTAATCATTCTGTACAGCCCCTCTTTATTCTTATCAAAACTGATCTTAAAACGGTAACTGTCATCCCCGTAATAAATGCTGTCCAGCGCTTTATTTAAACTCCGGAATTCATTTCTTGCACTCTCAATGTTCTCTTTCATCTTGGATAGAAAATCACTTCTGAAAATCTGCTCACAGTCCTCCCTTGCAAGCTTCAGTTTCTCCTCATAACGCACGATCTCCACACTCTTCAATTTCTGTAAGGCTTCTCTGTAATCCGAAATTCCTGTAAGCCCCGTCATAAAATCCAATGTGAAGTTCTGATTAAACCGCATCTGCAATGCCAGCAGCCCATCTTTATCATTCAAAAGCTCGTCTCGCTCGCGTAAAAGCTGCGTCCTCTGAGGTGCAAAATTTTCCGCAATCGTCCGTGCACTCTTACTTTTCCGGTTTTGGTTGTACTTATCCTCCGCTTCTTTATAAGCTGCGCCGTCCCTGTCCGCCTGCTGTTCTAATTCCAGACGCAGAGATTCATACTCCGACTTTTTTGCTTCGGATTCCTTTTGATGTGATTCAATCTGCAATTCCAGACGCACCATCTCACTGTCGAGACTTTGTTTTTCCTCCGCCTTTGCATCGCGTTCTTTCTCCTTCGCTTCAAGCTTCAGATTGAGTTCGATTAAAGTAGGGTCGCTCTCTGCATCTTTCAGCTCCGCTTTCGCCCGAACCAGCTGTTCCCCAAATTCATGAATCTTCTCGGGTGCATACAGATAAAGCTTTATCAGGCCCAAATTGACCCGCTTCACACTCTCCGAAACCGCCTCATACAACTGCATCTCCTGGCGCAGAGCGCTTCGGCTTTGCATTTTCTCCGTCATCTCCGCCTTTACATTCCCAATCTGCACCCGATACGCATATTGCCCGATAAACGGGTTTTCATAATCTCTCGGATTCAGGTGTCTTACCACATATCCCTGATAGAGCATGCACTCGGGAGTCACTGCTATGGAATGCTTCTCCAACTCACGGATATCCGTACAACGCTTTACCCTTCCCAATATATAATCCGCATATGATTTCGCATACCTGTTTTCACTTTTCACAACTGAAGCAAGAGAATCTGAAGCCACCTCCCGTTCCATCGGAAGTTTTCCGGTATTTACAATCCCGGCAGTATGTATATGCTTCCGGTTCTTATCATAAACCTCCAAAGCGACATGATAATACTCCGGGTCCACAATCAAATAAAATTTCTGTGTATTCAAATACCCCTCAATCGCATGATTCCATTTGTTATCAGTGATTTCAAGCAGCTCTGAAAGGAAATAAACAGAGGACCGGATTCCTCTCCGTGCAAACTCTTTCTCCACAAAACCTTTCAGCTTCGCCGCATATTCCGGGTAAGGAAGTATCTGTCTCTCCAGATCATTCAGGCGCTTCTGACAGCTCTCGATTTCTTCTGAAACCTTTTTCATACCCGCTTTCAGCACCGCCCATTTTTCCTGTATCTCCCCCTGCTCCTTTTCCAAAAAAGATTCCAGCTTCTCCGCAACCGCCGCTTTCTCTTCCCGCGTACCTGCCAGACTCAGCTGTTTCGCTTCCCCGCGCGCCACAGGTTTGTAATCAAGCCGTGCCAGATCATTCAGATAATTCATCAGAAACTGTACCTGATCTTTGAGGTTTTTTTCATTTTCCTTCTCTTTCAAAATCCCCTCATTCAGTTCCCGTATCTGACTCTTTGCCTTTTCCAGAAGATGACTGGATTGGTTCGCCTGTTTATCAACGTTAATTGCCAGAATCTGTTCCTCCAGCGTCCTGATTTGCCTCCCCTTCTCCTGCAAAATTTCACGATTGGAATCCATCGCCTGGAGCTTTACACGAATGTCTTTTTCAAGCCTCTCCATATCCAGTCTGACCGCATCGCGATGCGCAATTTTCAGCAATATATCGTTAATTCGTATGCTCCGGTCTTTTTCTTCGATCTCATCATGCTTTTGGAGAATCCGCTCCAGTGCCTCCTGCTGCCTCCTGGAACGCTCCAGAATGATCTCAAGTTCACTCAGAGTTTCTATATTTTCCCTTAATGAGACTACATCCACGCGCTTTTCTGACAGTACAAATTTATTGATAAACTCTTTTACATTATCCATCGGTTTAAAAGCAAGCGATTTTGGAATAATATCAAAAAATTTATCATCAAGATTGCCAAGCCGTCTTTTAAACCGGTCTCTCGCCGCATTTTTCTGTTCAATGTAAGATAATTTCCTGTTTTTTACCCGAAATTCCTCGGGCAGTGCAGCACGCGCCCCTGCCATAAAAGAAAGGTCTTCCAGCCTGCACTCTTCCATATACCATCTTGTGGAAACCTGACTTTCCTCATCCGGTGAAAGCATATGTACGCCAAGCACAAAATAGCGCTCCCCTTTCTCCTCATAAAACTCAAGAGCGACATTTGCCGGCACCACGTTTTTCCGAAGATATGTCTCTCCCACATTTCCGATTTTGCAGCGGACATATCCGCGGAGATCACGCTTTCCCTTCTCATTCGCCGCCACATTGAACCTGCGCGTATTCGTAGTCAGCACAAGCTGTACCGCATCGAGTATCGTCGATTTCCCGGCGGTATTCTCTCCGCTGATCAGCGTTGAACCGTTTAGCGCTATTCTCTCATTCTCAAAATAGTGCCAGTTAATCAGCTGTACCCGGGTCAAAATCTTCTTCTGATTCTCCATCCATATTTCCTCCGGCATATTCTTTCAACTTCTGTTCTGTCATTGCATAATATTCATTGATATCTTCCACAGTCACCGCCATAATAATGGATGGATAGATCACAATCCGCGCATCCGGCTGACTGACATCACTGTCAAGGTTCCGAATCAGATTATATTTGCGGAAAAGACGAATCATATGCCTCTGTGTGCCCTTATCAAGCATCGGTTTTGCTTTGATTTTCAGTATCGCATACTTTTCTCCAATCTCTTCCATCAAAACAGTCACCTCTTCTGAAAAGGTCCCCAGTTCCTTTCTTTTTTCAACATACAAAATGCGCAGTATCAGAAGAAAAATACTTTCATACTTATTAAGTGAAAACCGCCCCGTTCCAAACTGATTTACAATCCCAATCACACCCTGGTCTTCATTGATTTTTACATCATATCCCAGTAAATCAAAAAATGGAAGAAACAATTCACGGTTCTGTCTTACAAATATATATTCTTTTTTTGTATCTTCCCGCCTGCGCAGCAGAAAGCACTGGTTTAAAAGCTTACTGGCCGCAACGCGAAACTTCTCTTTCTGCGCCGCCGACTCCTCCAACTCCTCAAACATAAAGTTTCACCCTCTCCATTTACTTCTTTATAATATCAAAATAAGGCAGAGAAAATCCTTTTATCTCTACCCGTCTGTCACTTCTTTTAATCGTATAATTATTCGACCGGTTTCCCGCATAGATACTGATATAAATAATGCGGATAAAATCCCTTGCCGATTCCACCGGCACCTCAGTAACCGGCACGCTTTTCCTTTCTCCCAGAAGATTTACTACGTATTCATTGATATTTTTGCGAGAAAAACGGTTACGGTTCTTTCTGCTCAAAATCTCTTTATACAGGAGTCTGTCCGCCTCACTCATCCCCTGCGCGCCGGAAAACCCACTGACTGCTTCCATTTTTTTAGTCACCGGTATTGTCTGAAGCGATTCCGGAGAAATAAAATTCTGAGGATACAGGGAAAACAGTCCCTCAAAGCCGCACTCCGCATTCAGATTCTGAACATACATATCCAAAAGTCTTAAAAGCTTTCCTTCGAGATTATTGCCCGTTGCAAGCAGGAAGCGCGCGCGCATCACCGCACTCCGCATATAGCGTGTATGTTTCCGGTCAATTTCCTCAATGATATCATCCAGCCGGTAAAAAGAAGACTTAATATCGTTCAATATTGAAATCACTTCATCGCGTGCCTGACGGGAATCTTCAATCTCTTCCACTTCCATATATCCCTTCACTGCACACTCCATGATATCCTCTGTTTCCCGCATCCACTCAATTCGCTCCACCACTGCGGTTCTGAAATAAGCAATGTTTTCACTGGTCTTCATTCTGAGATAAGCTTTCGAGCCAATATTTTTATGGTACTCAAAGAAATGATCCAGTATCTCGTCTGCACCCATATCATTTGTCTGCCGGTCCATATGTCGTTTAATGCTCGCATTCAGCTTCTTAAGTTCCGACAAAAGGCGCTCCGTATTTTCCTGCACACCCTTTATAATCAGCTCATACGGTTTGTTGTAAAGCTCCGAATTCTGAAGGCTTGCATGTATCTGTGAAATGATTCCCTGATATTCTGCTTCCTCTTCCCTGACAACACGGTTCATACTTTCTATTATAGGAACCGCATATTCACATAACACTATATTAATCTGATGATTTGTTTCCTGCTCATATTCAATCCAGCCGCATTTCTTAAGTACGGATATCACACCGTTTGCTTTTTCCCTTGCATCGGATACATATACTTCATCGTCAAAGCTCATCTCTACATCATCAGCTTCAAAATAATCTGTCAGTTCCCTGACTACAATCTCCCGATTGACTCCATACGAAATCTCTGGCTTAAAGACATTGAAAATCCGCATAATACAGTCCGCATATTCACGACGGTATTTGCTTGTCAGCGGTTTATAAAAATCTACCGGCAGAATATCAAATAAACGTTTCATAGCGTGGCCGCATTCCTTTCCATCAGGAACAATCCCAGTTATACAAAACATTACTGAAATCTTTCTTTTTCAACGCCTCCCTGTTCATAAAGAAATTTGCAATGCCACAGTCTCCCCACAATACATAATCCTGTCCATCTTCCGACATGTCCGAATCAATCTGTAACAAAACAGTATCGTAGTATCGCATCTCTTCCTCAGACATATCCTCTCTCGGATCTGCCTGTATAAAACCAGGATAGCCCAAAATCTTGTGATCAAGCCCCGATAGCTCATCATACATATAGGAATCATCGCCTTCATCAAAATAACTGTAAATACATCCATCCTCAATTTCATCGCCGGTTACAGTCTTTACTGCCTGCGCAAAAACATCATAAAAACCAGCCACAGACGGATTCATATAATCCGTCCCCAGACGGAAAGAAAGCGCCGCTTCAAAATAAACAGGAGAATACTCCTCATTTTCCTCCGCTCTCACAAGATCAAGCCCGCTCACCTGTTCTGAAGTCACATTTTTATCTACGGTTTCATGAAATACGATACGAAAACCTTTCTGTGATGTCGGCTCATCAAAATCCATGCCAAAAACATCATCGTCCGTCTGGATAAAAAACTGCAATATACCTTCTTTCGGCAGGTCAATCTCAAATTCTTTCAAATCAGAAAAGTTAATCTGTGCAAGCAGCATCATCTTTTTTCCGTTGCAGTCTGTCGGATACTCCCTGTTCATATCCCAATAAGGCAGCCCTCCGAACTTACTGTCAAAGAGTGACGGTTTTGTTTTATCATCTTTTCTTTCAATAAAAATCGCAGGCGTTGCTGTCATTTCCTTGATTTTTTCAATAATTTTCACTGCCTTTTCACTTGGCTGGTATGTCTCTGACATAATTTTCTACATCTCCTTCCAATCCATTCAATGTTTTTTCTTTTCATCCTCATAAAATTTCAAAAACTCTTCACGGTTCTTGTCAAAAAGCTTATCCAGCTTATAAGATAACGGAAACGGATCATAATCACAGAAAGGAGCATAATCGAAAACAGCATTCTGTTTTTCTAATGTGCCCGTATTGCTTCCTGCTCTAAAAATCCACGATTCATTCCTTTTCTCTCCCTGCTTTTCTGTTGTGAACTATCCAAAAATGTACTCTCATCCTTTTCATTTTATATTACCACACGGACGCTTGTTTTTCTATCCCAAATCAATATTCAGACAGTATCTATTCTGAAAATCCCCTAAAAATATTTCTTGCACTTATAGCAATTATAAGTGACGCAGTGCCAGAAAACAATATAACGACAAATTCAAACCCTTTACAAATTTCAAATAAAACACCATAGAATGCATTGCCCAATGGCTGTGCACACATAGAAACAGTAAGCATCACAGCAATCACCTTTCCAATGAGAGCTTGCGGAGTCTCTCTCTGGACAAACGACATCATCTGTACCGTAAAAATTGTTGAAAAAACCATAATGATAAAACAACAGACGGTAATCACGATATAATTGATCATCCCGGATGAAAATAAAATTAATGAAGCGCTGATCGGAAACACACATACTGCACAGGCTGCGATCAGAATGTCCGATTTATGAATCGTCAGTTTACCGGCAAAAACACCTGCGCTGATCCCCCCTGTCAGCCCTCCTGCCGCAAGTACTCCCTCCGCAAACCCATAAAGCCTGTTTGCCTGTGAAGCTTCTAAGTTCAATACTTCTGTTACCAAATAGGGCAAAGCAACAAGAATCATTGCAGACAAGAACAGATTTATTCCGCATATAACGAAAAGAGCTTTTCCAAGAGCAGGCTTTTCTTTTCGAATAAATCGAATACTTTCTGCCAAATCAGCTCCGGCTGCCTTTAGTATGCCGCCCTTTACATCCTGTTTCTGACAGGGTATTTTGATGAAAATTTCCATAACCGCGGATGCAGCGAAACAAACCATGCAAACCTGCAATATAGGCATCAGCCCATACGCACTGTACAAAATGCCGCCAAGTACAGGGCCTGCTAAAGCCGCCAAAGAACTAATGGTATTGATAATCGAATTTGCCACCATAAAGTTATCCTGGGTTACCAGCGCCGGAATACTTGCCTGCACAGATGGTTGATATGCACCCGCAATTCCATACAAAAGCATCAGCGTAACCGTCAGGAGAAAAATGAGATTTATTCCATTCATGAGTATGGAAAAGGCCAAAATAACCATTGCCGTAAAAAAGTCCAATAATACCATAATATTTCTTTTATTAACCCTGTCTGCAACAATGCCGCCAACCGGCGAAAGCAGAATGGCAGGAATAAACGCACATGCTGTAACAGTTCCATAAAGGGCTGATGACCCGGTTAAATTTAATAAGTACAGCGGCAGTACAAATCTTATCGTCGCATTCCCAAACAGAGAAATAATCTGCCCTATGACAACCAACGTAAAATCCTTTGAAAACAATTTTGAATTCATTCTTTCCTCCTCCATTTTCCATCCAAAACCCACACTTCATTTACTTTTCCACATCTTTTCATCGAAACTGACCTTTGCAAAATCCTGCATTATATCTTATATTAATACCGCGCAGCGGTATGTATGAACAAAAAATATATTTGCCCACTTTACGGGGCAGGTTCTTACTTGTTATCCTGATAGATAGCTGTCAACTCCTGCAATCTTTCTATCATTTCACGATCTATAATATCCAGCCCAAATCCTCGCAGCATCTGGTCAAATACCATAAACTTACGATAAGATTCTTCCTCAGAGCTGTCAAACATCATAGGATTCATCCAGACATTTGCCGCAAGCAGAATTAATTCCGCCAATTGCTCCGGATACTCTGTCTCAACGGAACCATCTGAAATACCCTGCAAAAGAATCGGAAAAATATAATTCGGCGCCGCTTCTTCTATGGTATCGTGCAAAAGACTGAAAAGAAGCTTTGGATTATTATGAAAGTCTGGAGCCGCCGTAAAAATATCATTCTGTACAGGCCGCATGATCGATTCTTTAAATATTGTTTTCAGTTTTTCTTTGCCATTCAAATCGGAACGGTCACGAATGGCAGCAAGCATCTGATTCGACTCGGCCGTAATTCTGTCCGTGACAGCTACCAAAATATCTTCCTTTGACTTAAAATGATGGTAAATAGCGCCTTTGCTGAGACCACCTAAATTATCAATAATGTCCTGAATCGAAGTATACTCATACCCCTTTTCCATAAATAAACGGAAAGCGACATCCAATATTAAATTCAGGGTTTCTTCCGGATGTTTATTTCTTGCCATTGTTTTCTCCTTCATAACATACTAACGGTATGTTTATATTATCATACCATTAGTATGTTTGTCAAGGTTATATATGAAACTATTCCTCTTCATATCCGTCACATCGGAAAATGATTTCATTTACCCTTCCACGCCATATGATTGTATTTTCCATCCATCTTCCTGTCTGACAAATACAAACGTTACATACAGAAACATATCTTCATAATTACTGTCCCTGAATTCCAGCGAAACAGCAGTTCTCTCATTTTCGATTTTTTTCTCATCCGTATCAGACAATCCCTTCACAGTCAGATCACTTATCGTACCTGTGCTCTCATAGATATCGGCTTTCCCTTCGTATGTATTTGCAAGGAACTTCTGAATGGCATCAACATTACCACCAAAATATGCTTCCGCAAATTCATCCACAATATTTCTGATTTCCTGACAATCCTCAGTTCCCAGGTATCCGCCTCCCCCGTCAGAACTGCTGCCTTTCACACCATCTTCCCCCACCGATAATGCAAAAGTATCTGCAATCACAGGAATTTCTCTCCCCCAGCCCTCTTCTGCATCAATCGGATAAGCATAGAAGATTCCCCATATGTCATTTTCAAACGCTTTCAATTCCACATGGTACATCAAATCGCCCTCCTGTTTCTGCTTATGACCGTCCTGCACTGTCACATAACCATCGTCTTCCAGTTTCCGGTCAACAGAATCCATCCCTTCATCGTCAAAATGCGTTATCCACAGCTGAACCTGCTCATTTACCGCTGTTCTCCACAGGTCAGGACCTGCTGGCTGCCACTCATTCTCCGGCAGATAGATAGAATAGCCATATCCTGTCACAAGCACCGCCTGTTTTTGCTCCTGTTCTCCTTCTTTAGAAAAAGTAATTGTTATTTTATTTTCTGATCTATTATCATCAGAAAAAGAATCCTCCGCAGGCGCCTGATCTATTTTCACTGCTTCCATCTCTGGCTGGACAGATGGATTCTCTTTTTCTGCATCCTCTTTTGCAATGGAACAGCCTACCAGCGTTCCAAAGCTGATTGTCAGAACAACTGTACAGATCAATATGAAAATTCCATTTTTCTTTCTATATTTAACTAAAATATTCTTAAAACGTTTTTTCATAATCTTTGTTCCTCCATAAAATTGTGTGGACAATACGGTTCTCTTTGCGCATCGTCTATGAAGCATGGATAACAGTGTTTCCGTATAAGCTTTGCGTGTCGCATAGCTTGTGCCCTTTGTAACTCTTTCATCACAGGACAATTCCATATCAATGACAGCTTCTCTTTGCATAATCCGAATCAGTGGATTAAACCAGTGAACCGCATTCGCCATTACAAAAAGCAGCTTAAAATATACATCCCTGCGTTTTAAATGAACCAGCTCATGTTTTAAAATAAAAAATAATTCCTCAGAACTATACTCCTCTTCCGGTAAAACCAGAACAGGTTTTAAAAACCCTATGATCATCGGGCTTTCGGCATCATGATATTCGATTACCTGTGTTGCAGTCCCGATTTGTAATTCACGTTTCAGCTTAAACATCTGGCTTAGAATATGTACATCTTCTATTTTTCTCCCCCTTTTCACCACTTGTCGTTTATAGTGAAAGTAGCTGATGAGATGGACCGAAATAAAAGTAAGACTGCCTGTCATCCAGACAAAAGCCACCAGATCAAGCATGGTAATCCCTGTATTGTTTTTTCCGGATTGTACTGCTATTGGAGTAGTCATTTGCGTCGGTATCTCAACAATAATGCGTCGGGACGGTATTGCAGCGTCTTCCTGCGTGTCCGTATATTTTTCATCCGGTTCAGGCACAGCCTGGGTTTTCGTCTGCAACAGCATATTCCTGATAAACTGTCCATTCACGCCGCTGAAAGGAACAAGCAATCTCACTGCAAGAAATATCCAAATCAGATATTTCCACTTTGCGGCATATCTCTTATTTATAAATGGTGTAAGAAAAACCAGTATTATAACGATGAATCCTATAGATATCGAAATTCCGAAAATGGATAAAAATATATTTGTCATCACTCATCCTCCAATTTATCCAAAAAATTTCTAAGTTCTTCAATATCAGAGCTCTGAATTGTTCTGTTGCTATATAGACTAGCTATCATATTCTGTATTGAATTATTGTACAACTTTTCCAGAAAATGTCGGCTCGCTCCAGCCTTATATTCATTTTCCGACACAATCGAAGTATACAGATTGCTTCCTGTTGAACGGTCACAGCTGATAAATCCTTTATCTCTTAGTCTTGTTAACGATGTCATTAACGTAGAAAGCTGCCACTGCCTCCGTCCCTGCAATTTCTTTAAGATATGGTTTGACGTTACCGGATTCTCACTGTCCCAAATCACCTGCATGATTTCCAGTTCCGCTTCTCCCAGTTTTTTTAGAATCGTTCCCATGTATGTATACCTCCTTATTATACGGCCGTATAATTCATTATACAATTGTATAATGCCGGAGTCAAGTTACAATTTATGGAGGTTCTTCCCATGCATACTGCCATTTGCCTTACAAAAAAAGAATAAGTCCGTAAGCGCTCTCACTTGCTTACAAACTTATTCTATGACTAATTTTTATTCGCTTTCACCAGCAGCATCATTGGCCGGCGCAATTCATCCTTCATACCCGGAATACTCATCATTTCCTCAGGCGGTTCCGCTTCCTCCACAGCTTTAAGTTCAAAGCCATTATTCAATAGCCCCATCAGTATCTGCGTGAGTGTGTGGTGCTGCTTTACTACGTCGCACCCCAAAAAGCGCGTGTTTCGCGCTCCCGGAACAAAATAATCATCAACCGGCCAGTATTGTGGCTTTCCGGTTTCCGAGTAAATCCAGTCTTGTTTTACTCCTGCGGTAAAAACCGGGTGCTCAATATTGAAAATAAAGATTCCACCCGGTTTCAATGTTTCATGTACCTTTTGAAATATTTTCTCAATATGTTCAATATAATGCAAAGCCAGATTGGAAATGACACAATCCCACATATTCTGTGGATACTCATATTCCTCTATTCCGCAAACACGATATTCAATCGAATTTCCCGTATTACGCTTTTTCGCTTCTTTAATCATTTTTTCGCTTAAATCAATCCCTAATACCTGTGCAGCTCCCTCCTCTGCCGCAAACTTGCAATGCCAACCGTAACCACACCCAAGATCAAGAACTGTTTTTCCCAAAAGAGGAGGGAACAGGGATTTTAACTGACGCCATTCTCCAGCAGATTTCAAACCGTCCCTGCTTCGGGACATTTTTGCATATTCTTCAAAAAATATATCATTTTCGTACTCATTATTCACGCCCGGCCACCCTCCATTACATTCCGATCATGGAAGTAAAGTCTGCCATCATCTCGGATATTTTAATCTGTTGTGGGCAAACCCGCTCACAGCTTCTGCATCCGATACAATTTGCAGGCCTCTTTTCCACCGGCATACTGCCCACTGCCATAGGTGCAATAAAGCCTCCTCCCGTAATCTTATGTTCATTATATAGCGCGATCAGCTCCGGTATGGACAGTTTTTTCGGACAATGACTGGTGCAATAATGGCAGGCTGTACAGGGAAGCCCTCCTTTTTTGGTATCTTCATCAGCAGCCTCTACCAAAGTATCAAATTCTTCCCTGCTCAAAGGCTCATCCGTTTCATATGTAACAAGATTGGCCTTCAACTGTTCCATATCGGACATCCCGGACAGTACCATAGTCACGCCGGGAATACTCTGAAGGAAGCGGAATGCCCACCCGGGAACCGTTTCCTGTGGGCGCATGGACTGCATTGCAGCTGCCAATTCCCCGGAAACCTTTGCAAGCTTTCCGCCCCGCAACGGTTCCATCACCCAAACCGGAATGCCAGCTTCCTGCAAAAGAGCCACCTTTTCCCCGGCTTTCTGGAAGTGCCAGTCCATATAGTTAAGCTGAATCTGGCAGAACTCCATATATTGACCGTACTTCTCCAAAAAATGCCGGATTACCTCCCTGCTGCCGTGAGCCGAAAAGCCGAGATGCCGTATGCGGCCGTTCTCCTTCTGCTTCAGCAGATATTCCAAAATCCCGTATTGTGGGTCAAAGTATGCGTCTATATTCCCCTCATAGACATTGTGAAACAAATAGAAATCAAAATATCCTGTCCTGCATTTCTCAAGCTGTCTTTCAAATATCTCTTCCACCTTCCCCATATTGGAAAGGTCATAGCCCGGAAACTTGCTGGCAAGGTAATAACTGTCCCGGGGATACACGGATAAGTATTTTCCTGCAACCAGTTCCGAATTACCGTCATGGTAGCCCCATGCCGTGTCAAAGTAATTAATTCCGCTTTTGTACGCATAATCAATGAGCTCTGCGGCAGCTGCTTCATCCACCATCCCGTCATTGCCGTTAAGCACGGGCAGACGCATCATGCCAAGCCCCAGACCAGACAAATTCATATCCTGAAACTTTTTGTAAATCATATGCTCTCTCCTCTCTTACCATAGTCTATACTTATTTTCGTAAAATAGCAAATACCTGTATTGAATCCATCTGCATAGTATTTGGGAATACTAACACTTTCCGGAGCACCTCCTGCTTCCGAATGCACTATGAACTGTTTCATCCAGCTTTCCCTCCTGTATCTGCCTGTAGCCTTTCTTCCAGAACCACAATGCCAGCGGGATTCCTAAAAACTCAGCCAGGAGAAATCCGGCCCAAAGCAGAGTCAGATTCCCAAACCTGCTGAAAATTCCCGCAAAAATCAAGGGCAGAACCGCCTGTCTTGACATCGTGAGAATCATGCTTCTCATTCCCATGGACAGCCCTTGCAGCCCTGCCGATATAATCAACGCCGGGATTGCCACAAGCCATGCAAAGGCTAATATGCGAAGCGCCGGAATACCGATCTCAAGCAGATAGTCCGAAGCTTCAAAAACACGCAGCACCCGGATGGGAACAAGCTCCAGCGCCGCGAAAAAGAGCAGGTAAAACAGGACTCCATACAGAAGCGACCATCGCACTGCATCTGAGACACGTTTCTGATCTGCAGCGCCATAATTATAAGCGACAATTGGTATCAGACCATTTGTAATCCCATGCGTTCCTACCGTCGAAACCCCGTGAATGCGTATACAGATTTCATAGACAGCCACAGCAGTAGAAGAAAATGTAATTAAAATGGAGTTCATCAGAATACCCATAAATGAAGTCAGAATCTGTACCAGAGCAGAAGGAAATCCAACCTTCAAAATATCCGCAACACTTCTCCTGTCCGGGCGAAGGGTAAATCCAAAAGGTATTTCCCGATTCCATTTCCTGTTAATAACAATTCCTGCAAACATCCCCACTGTCTGTCCAATCACTGTGGCAATGGCTGCGCCTAAAGTCTCCAGTCTCGGAACACCGAACAGGCCAAAAATAAAAATCGGGTCAAGAATCAGGTTAGTAACAGAAGCAGCTGACAGCGTAAACAGGAACAGGCCCGAACGTCCGCTTGCAATGACGAAACGGTCAAACACCCACTGCCCCATCTGCCCTAATGAAAACAGCATACATACCGTCAGATACCGGACGCCATACTCTGCAATCACCGTGTCGCCACCTGACTGCCATGCAAAATAACGCTTCACAAACAGCAGGCACAATACGGTAATTACACCCCACGAACAAAAAGCAATAAAAATTGCCGCATCCGCCGCCCTGCGTACTTCTCCCGCATCCTTTCTTCCAAGCGCTCTGGAGATCACAGCGTTTAAGCCTACCGCATTTCCCAGACCCAGTGCCGATACCAGAATTTGCACCGGCGCTGCCAGAGAAAGTGCAGTCAGCGCTTTTTCGGATACCTGTGACACAAACATGGAATCCACAAAATTATACAGGGAATTGATGAACAAACTGACCATCAGAGGAATCCCTGTAAATAAAATCAATTTACTCATTTTCTGTGTCCCCATGATGTTTTCTTTCTGATCTGTACCCGCCATACCATATCCTCCACCCTAAAAATTCTAAAAGCCAATACGCTTTCACTCCCAAAGAACTTCTTATTCTCTGCTTTTTTAATATAAATCCAAAACACTTCAATAGCAAATACCTATATTGAATGCCATTACATTGGTTTTAGGAATGTTTATTATCTCGGAATCCAGGTATATCCCATTTACTTTAAAATGGTGCTGGATAAAATTAATATTGATTTTGAACGTGGCGACTATCTGCCTGAAGAAAAAGAAACTTATCGAATTGGGGAAGAGATAAACGAAAAGATAAAAGAATTCTTAATATCCGGTATGGAGAAAGGTGATTTACGTAACACTCTGGACGTCATGCCTACTATCTTTCAATTCTGGGGAATGCTGTCCGGGCTTATTCAGCTTGCCGCAAATAAAGAAGAATATATAAAAAAACGATGGGATTATCAAAAATGCAGTTTTTAGAATATGGTTTTCATATGCTCTATTGTTCTATTGCAAGCAAAGAGGAATAAAATCAACAGGCAAACTCATGTGTGCGGATATAGTAAACCAAAGAGTTACCCAAACCAATACTCAAAAAGACTGAGAGGCGTAAGAAATGAAAATATCACTTAAAAAAATAGTTTTCATCGTTATCATACTTCTTTTCCTTACTGGTTCGACGTACGGAATAACTTACCTTAAAGATATTGCAGATTATAAACAGGCAGTGAAAGAAACTACGATTGAAGAAATCAATATTTCCGATATTTCAGACGGGGTTTATAACGGAGAATATGATGTGAAGTTTATCTATGCTAAAGTCGAAATTACCATACAAAATGGTGAAATCACAACAATTAACCTTTTAGAACACAGACACGAACGCGGAAAACCCGCCGAATCCATAATTCACAAAATGATCGATGAACAAAAGATCGATGTGGACGCAATATCCGGCGCAACAAATTCAGGCACCGTCATCAAAAAAACAGTTGAAATTGCGTTAAAAAGCGCCAATAGACGTTCCAAAATTGGCATACTGATTTTCTTCTGCCATAAATTACTTTTTTAACGTCCCTGATAATAGTTTATCTTTTGCCTCTTTATATGAAATATTTGAAATAAAATCAATAAACATGTTTACATCTTTACTACTATCCTCTATTTCCACAAAACCACAATTTTTAATAAATTGAATAATTTTCTGTCTTCTTTTGTCACCAACGGTTGAAAAAATCCCATTAAATATCTGTTGATTTCTTTTCAATTCGCTGCTTAATATATCATCCAGCGCCGTCAACACATCTACTTCATCTAATAGAATTTTATCTAAACTTTCAACAAAGGAGATCGTTTTGCTGGTCATAAAAGTCATTTCTTTAAACCTCGGACATCCTTTTCTATCGAAAGAATCCATCATTTGAACAATATCCAAATGTGTTTTCTTGACAGACTCATCCTCACCTAAAATTGTTGCTACAACATTCCTGGATTCTTTTGATATGTCATTATCTGCATCAAAATGAACCATTCTGTTTCTCCAGCAAATTAACAAATCAACGACAGCTTTATCAATATCATTGACTGCATATTCATCCGAAACCAACTTATATTTTTCATAAACGCTGTGACCCGTTCCATTAAATTTATTACTTAATTCTTCGCTGAGCAATCTAGGTTTTCTATTGCAAAGCCTTAAATACATATCAAGGCAATCTACTACCCAGGCTAATGATGCCTTAATTGTATAAATTCTGCTGCGCTCTGCAGACGCGACAACATCTTTAGGATTCCATGCAGCGCTAAATTCATCATTCTTTTCTACTTTTCCAGATTTTACCCCATCCAATCCAACAAGTATAGTTATTAAAAAATGATTTGCCTGTCCAATTTCTTTTTTGAATTTTTTCAATGCATAACTTCTAGTAATTTTCATATTCACTCCAATGCCACTAATGCGATTCGAACGCATATTTCTCACTTTAAAAGTTAAAAAATAACTATAAAGGTGAGCGTCTTACCATTAGACCATAGAGGCATATATAAATTATAATAATCCGTACACCATGTATCACTTAAACTTAATTTCTGTTTTCAGTAAAGAGTACATTCTCATGTCAATAACTTTGCCATTTTTTACAGCATTGCTTCTCAATGTGCCCTCATATTGGAATCCTGCTTTTTCAAGCACCCGGCAAGAGGCAGTATTGTATGCAAACGGTTCTGCATAAATGCGCATAATGTCGCTCTTTTCAAAGACATAGTCACATATTTGTGTAACCGCTTCCGTCATAATCCCTTTTCCCCAGTGCCTCTCTCCAATATAATATCCCAGTTCAGCAGTCTGCCTATGAATATTATCCTGACGAAAAATGCCAATACTCCCCACCACCTTATCGTCTATTGTAACAGCAAAAGCAAACGTTTCATTTTCATCGGCAGAAAGCATAGCAGAAATATAGTCCACTCCATCCTGCTCTGTATAAGGATACGGCAACCCGTCTCGCAGATTATCCTGTACCTTTCTATTGGAGAGAGCTGCTGCCAAATCTTTTGCATCTGATAATTTCCATTTTCTTATTTTACAAGTCATTTTCCATTCCTCAACAATAAAAAATTTTATACTCCATAACAAACTGGCTGTCATTTCCAGTTCTGCTACCATTAAATTCTGCTTTTCCACATGCACTCAAAAATAACATAGACATCAAAACACACAAAATCCCGCTTTCCATAATCCAAAAATTTCAATTTCTCACTCTGTTCAATTACCTGACAAACTGAAATTCTGAAAAGATCTAATTTATAACAAATGAACCTATCCTTAAACTTTCCCTCATGTTACGAACTCTCATAAGGGAAAAAACCTGCAACATACAAGAAAAACTTACTACACTAGTTTTCCTTGTCAAGAATTATAACATGCTCCACAACTGCATTGATATTGTCAATATTGGCATCCTTGTAAAAAAAGTGTCAACCAATATTGACAATATCAATTCGAGATAGGTCGCACAACTTCTGAAGCTGTGCTTTGGCCTCTTTTCCCGCCTCGTCAACTCTCGTCTGACATCTTTAACCAGAATACCCGCTGGTCTTGCATGGATTCCCTGCTCGTCTTTGATTACAACTCAAATGATTTCATACCTGTTTCTTCCTTTCTTTTTTCAACATTAAAATAAATCTTTACAAAATTTCTCCATTGCTCTCTATGACTTTCCGATACCAGTCAAAAGATTTTTTCTTTCTCCTCTCCATCGTCCCATTCCCTTCGTTGTCCTTATCCACATAGATAAAACCATACCGTTTTTTCATTTCACCTGTCGTGAAGGACACACAGTCGATACAGCCCCAAGGCGTATAACCCATCAGCTTCACTCCGTCCAACAGAACTGCTTTTTTCAATTCTTCAATATGCGCTTTCAGATATGCAATCCGGTAGTCGTCCTCAATCGTTCCGTCTGACTGTATCTTATCAATTGCACCAAACCCATTCTCCACGATGAACATTGGCTTCTGATATCTCTCATATAGCAGATTCAACGCATATCTCAAGCCGACTGGATCAATCTGCCAGCCCCAATCGCTCTTCTTGACAAACGGATTGTTCACACTTCCCGGATATCCGTCCAGTCCGTTGCCTTCCGCCACAACATTTGCCTTAACCGCATTGGTCATATAGTAGCTGAGTCCCACATAATCCACAGTGCCTTCCCGCAGAATCCGCTCATCTTCCAGACGCATCTCAACATGAAATCCTTTTCGCTCCCACTCCTTTAAAATGTAAGATGGATACTCACCTCTCACATGCACATCGCCGAAAAGGTATCTGTCATGCATCGCAAGGACGGAATACATCATGTCATCAGGGTGGCAGGAATACGGATAAATCGGCACACAGGCCACCATGCAGCCAATCTGGAAATCAGGGTTGATCTCATGCCCCTTTTTCACAACCAGCGCACTTGCCACCAGTTCGTGGTGCACCACCTGGTACATACACTCCTCTGGTTTTTCCTGTTCTGAAAATACCACGCCGGAACAGGTATAGCCAAACAGCGGGTACTTATAATTCTTCTGGTTATTGATCTCATTAAAAGTCATCCAATACCGGACCTTATCCTTATAACGCTCCATCACCGTAACTGCATAGTTTACAAAAAAGTCAACCAGTTTTCGGTTTTTCCAGCCACCGTATTCCCGTACCAGATGATACGGCATCTCAAAGTGGGAGAGTGTGACAACCGGCTGAATCCCATATTTTAAGAGCTCATCAAACAAATTGTCATAAAACTTGAGTCCCGCCTCATTCGGAGTGTCCTCATCGCCGTTCGGAAAGATCCGTGTCCATGCGATCGATGTGCGAAAGCATTTAAAACCCATCTCAGCAAATAATCTCACATCTTCTTTATAATGATGGTAAAAATCCACCGCCTCATGATTGGGATAATAATATCCCTCCTGCACACCGTCCGTAATCTGGCGGTCAACGCCGTTTGCGCCCGCCGTAAGAACATCCACGATACTGACTCCCTTTCCTCCCACGTTCCATGCACCTTCCACCTGATGGGCGGCAACAGCGCCGCCCCAAAGAAAATTATCTGGTAATCTGTTCATTTATACCCTCCTGTCACCGCACACTCATCACAGTTTCCAACACGTTTACCTTATGGCCGGAACACACATCAAGCTGCGTGCTGTCGCCCATCTCTGTAACCACACAAATCACAGTCGTGTCATAACCCTCTTTTTCAATCATTTCCTTATCAAATGTTACTAATAAGTCGCCCTTCCTGACCGTATCGCCCTGTTCCACATGCGCCTGGAATCCTCTTCCACCCAACTCAACCGTATTGATGCCGATGTGAATCAGCAGCTCCACACCGTTTGCGGATAATCCAATTGCATGACCTGTCGGGAACAAAATCTCCACGCTCGCGTCAAAAGGAGCATACACCTTTCCTTCCTCCGCCACGATTCCGATACCGTCACCCATGCCTTTTGAGGCAAATACCTCATCCTTGACCTCCTCGATTGGAATCGCCAGCCCTTTTGCCGGGCTTGCGACGTCAAGAATCACCCCTCCTTCAGCGGAAACACTGTCTGCAGCCTTCTCTGTTGTCTCTGGAATCTCTTCCTGCGCTTCCGCGACATTTTCCTCAAAACCAACAATATAAGTCAGGATCACACCTAACGCAAAAGAAACCACAATGGAAATCAGAAAGCCTATGAACTCTGATACATATCCTACCTTAAAATATGCGGGAATCGTTGCAATACCGGGCATGTTATACCCCCACGACACCGCATGAAATGCACCCGCAATACCGCCGCCGACCGCACCTGCAATGCATCCGCAGATCATCGGCTTTTTCAGTCTAAGGTTGACACCATAAATGGCAGGTTCTGTGATACCAAACAGCCCGGTTACTGCCGCAGATGCAGACACACCTTTCATATCCTTATTCTTTGTCTTCAGGAATACCCCAAGTGCTGCGCCCGCCTGTGAAAATACTGCCGATGCCTGCATTCCGGTGAATGTATCATATCCGAGTGACGCATAATTTCCGACGGTAACTGGTGTGATTCCCCAGTGTACCCCAAAGATAACAAGCACTTCCCACAGACCGCCTACAATAATACCTGCAACAATCGGACTCAATCCATACAGAGAATTGTATGCCCCGCCGATTGCACCGCCAACCGCATTGCCGATCGGTCCGAATGCAAGCAGAGTGAGCGGAACCATAATGGTAATCGTAAACATTGGCGAAAACAGGTTTCGCACTACGATCGGCAAATATTTGTCAAAAAACTTCTGTACGTAAGATGCCACCCAGATGGACAAAATAATCGGTATGACTGATGATGTGTAGCTGAGGAGCTGCACCTTCATGCCCAGAAAATACACATCCGCCCCGGTGTTTACCATATTAATATAGTCGGGGCACACCAACGCACACGCGATCACAACTGCCGCATATGTGTTCACGCCAAATTTTTTCGCCGCTGTAATAGAAATCAACACAGGAAGGAATGTAAAGGCCGTCCACGAGATAAAGTTCAAAATCTGATACGTACCGCCCAATGTATCAATCACATTCAGAGCAACCAAAATTCCTAAAATACCCTGTAGGATACCGCAAGCTGCCAATGTGTACAGGAATGGTGCAAAGATGCTGGAAATAATATCGACAATCCGGTTGAATATCCCCACCTTATTCTTGGAAATATTTTCTGCATTCTCATCCACAGTAATCAGTTCCATCACAAACTCAAACACGTCCTTGACATGGTTTCCGATCACGACCTGATACTGTCCGCCCGCCTTGACTGTCGTGATGACTCCCGGAATCTTTGACACCTTTGCGGAATCCACAATGGATTCCTCCTTCAATATAAATCTCAATCTTGTTGCACAGTGTGTCACATTGGTTATGTTGCTGTCGCCGCCTAATTCTTTTACCAGCTCCCTGGCTGTAATTCGATAATCAATAGCCATATCTATATGCTGCCCCTTTCTAAATATTTTGAAGCACCGGTTGCTTTGTAATTTTCATTATACATTTTTTCATCTTAATTTCTAGTATTGTGACTCTGTTAGAAACTTATTACACAGGATGGAAAATTGTTTCATGAAAAAAACATAGTGTTTCTCTGCATTAAAACCGCGAAAAGTTATGCAAAACAACAGGAAGGCAGCTATGAAAGCCGCCTTCCTATCGTTTCCAGCAAGTAAATAACCGGTACTTGGGTCGTAATGTTATATTCGTCCTGAACCATATGTTTCGGCACAAAATATACCAGATTATAATCTGACATTTTTGCGAGTGTGCAGGATGAACCGTTCGTAATGCTAAAAATCTTGCAGTTATGCCTTTTAAAACGCTCTGCCAGTCTCAAAGTCTGCTGGGTCTCGCCTGATTCCGGCAATGCAATAACTGCTGTCCCCTCTATATCATTGCCGATTGGAAAATACGGATCTTCTATATACTGACTGAACTTTCCAATGTTTGAAAAATATCTTGCCCCGTACTTCCCCAGAATCCCTGATGTGCCAATTCCTATAAAAATCAGTTGTCTGGCTTTCTGAATCATCTCTGTAACTTTGACGATGGACTCCTCATATTCAGTCGAAGCTACATTGTGCAGAAAGTACATGATTTCATCCCCAACATTATCCTTTAACATTTTTTTATTATTTTCGTGTTCATCTTTTAAAAAGAGTTTGAACTGCACACGAAATTCCGAGTAGCCATCACAACCCGTTTTCTTACAAAATCGAATGATGGTGGAAGTTGACACATGCACTGCATTCGAAAGTTCACGTATTGTCATATATTTGACTTCTTCTTTATGATCCATAATATAATTGTAAACCAGCATTTCTAATTCATTATAGGCCTGCAAGACTTCGTATCCAAACATGGAATTCTCCTTTCTGTAACACGTAGCCGTTCAGATAGAATCTGCTTTCCGGCAATCGTTATTGATTTTGATCAGGTATCATTCTGTATCTGAAAATAGTTCCCAGCCAGTATACTATACAAAAGCCCTGACAATTGTTCCTGCGAAACGGGTTTCTCACTCCTAAACCAGTGCAATATCATATGTGATATCACTCCGCTCAGAAAAGCTGTCGCATATTCATCCAGCTCCCCTGCAGGTCCAGGACTCATTTGTTCCGCAAAAACCTGAATGACCGACACCAGCTCGAGTTCCAACAGATAGTCCAATCCATGTAGAACAATGAGCCGCATTGATCTCTGGATTCTTCTCTATAAAATAAAGCCGCCTGAGCATTAGCGTGACTGACAGTTCTTACATCCAAAATCCAAAGAACTGTAAATACTTAGGCAAATGTCAATAGACATTTTGAAGTAATGCTCTCCGAAGGTATTCAGCGAAATATGCTTTCAGCATATTAGAAACACTTTCTATCCCAAATGCACTGATTATGCCGAATTACATTTCTGCTGTTTCCGGCGGTCAACTGACTTTATTAAACAGCATCCATATTTTATCTCACTTTCCAATCCCAAATACTTAATTGTTTATTATCGTTATTTTCTTCAAAGAAATGCAGATAGTTAAATAATTGCTCATTGTCATGCACAATCCCATTTTCTTGGCATTTTCGATGAAAAAAACGCATTAAATCTTTGTTATGTCCACTCTCTATCATATACTGATTTCCGTATGTACGAATGTATTTTTCTTTTAGGTCGGGAAACAATCGGTCTAACTGTTCGTAGAAATACTCTCGATTTCCTTCTCGAAGCGTCAGTCCCATTCCAAAGCAAATAACGCCATAAACCTTTGCTTCCATACACATATCCAAAATACCAGAAATATTATCTTCAGTATCGTTAATAAACGGCAAAATTGGTGTCAGCCATACAACTGTTGGTATCCTTAAATCTCTCAACTTTTTCAATACTTCAAATCGTTCCCTTGTCGTACTTACATTCGGCTCAATCATTTTGCACAAATCTTCATTGTAAGTGGTCAAGGTCATTTGCACAACACATTTTGTCTTTTCATTTATTTTCTGCAAAAGATCTAAATCTCTCAATATACGGTTTGATTTTGTAATGACCGTAAATCCAAAACCGTGCTCATATACCAGGTGTAAAGATCTTCTGACATTCCCTATCTCCATCTCCAACGGAATATAGGGGTCTGTCATAGAGCCTGTACCTATCATACACTTTTTACGCTTATGAGTAAGAACATACTCCAACAAATCAATCGCATTTTCTTTGACTTCAATATCTTCAAAAGCGTGTTCCATGTGATAGCATTTACTTCTGGAATCACAATAAATACACCCGTGAGAACATCCACGGTATAAATTCATTCCATTTTTAGCAGATAATATCCCTTTTGCTTTCACGAAGTGCATGGTATGTCCTCCCTACATTTTAACACAATTTTTCCTATGTACTTTCAGTTTTTTCATTATCCAGTCATAATGGCTTGCTGCAACGCTGACAAAATAAGAACCCAGGGTATTTCCGCCAGTTTTATTACTTCATCATGAAATATACTCTTTGCGTCCTCTAATGATGCAGACTCATCCTCAAACGCCCCTTTGTGCAATACTTGAATGCACCTGCCATCACGGGTTGTTTCAAAAGAAACATCTGTGAGATACGGAATAATCTGTTATTTCGTTGCTCTTTTCGGCAAGCGCTTTATATGCCATTTTAATTTTATAAGCTGTCGGAAACAGAGCAGCAACCTTATCTGAAAAGATTTCATTATTAGGATTCCCACTGCCAGAAAGAATGATATATTTCCACGCAGGAATATCAATCACGCAAGGTTTCGTTTTTACACCATATCTTTCTCCTGCTTTTCCATTCATGTTTCATTTTCAGTCCCCACTTTCTCAAATAGAATTTACAGGCAAATTATATCGCACATATACTAACACCCCATGTCAAGATTTATATTTCTCATAGATTTTCTTTGCCTGTTCTGCCACGATGTCTTTGAGATATACAGGCTCTATAATATCTATTTGCGTTCCGAATGACAATAAATACCCTATTAGCCATTCATCTTCCGGCATTTCAACAGATACAATTAAATCTCCATTTTCTTTTTTACTTACCCATGCTTTGTCAAATTCATCGTAAACACGATAGGACATATTTTTCGGAAAGCATAGTATAATTGTATTGTATGATCGTCCCAATGTTTCATCCAATTCCGGAAATAGACTTTTGCAAAAACTTCTCGGGAGAATTTCTAAATCTATAATGCGGGTCAGCTTAAAAATACGATAATCTTGTTTTTCCATACAATATGCTTTTAAGTACCACGCCATAGACTTATATGACATTTTTAACGGTTGGACAATTCTTTCGCTAATTACTCCGTAGGAATTTGCATAAGTTATTTTTATGCACTTCTGATGAATTACCGCTGATCTTAGCAATTTAAATTTCTCATTGTCAGTTCCTTTGTTGCCCCATCTGGAAAAATCCACTTCAAGCCAGTTTTCCGAACTCATATTAAATATTGCAGAAAGTTTATGCAATGTTTGATTATTACCAATATTGTTCGTAGAATTGAGACTTTGTAAGGCTGCTAAAATTTCCTGCTTTTCTTCTTCTGACAGCACTGCCTTATCTAAAACAAAATCATTCATTAGATGAATGCCGCCGTTTCGCCCTGCTTCTGCATAAATAGGAACACCCGCACCACTTAGGGCGTCAATATCTCTGTAAATCGTCCTTACAGACACTTCAAATTTTTCTGCTAATTCTGAAGCAGTAGCCTGTCTTTTATCAAGTAAATAATACACAATTTTAAATAATCTGCTTTCCTGCATTGCCAGTTCCTCCTTTGATAATAGAATACCATCAAAACCCTGACACTATATGTCAACATCTATTATAATCATTTTATACTCATTATCAACTGAGTATAAAAGCACTAAAATAAAAAATATTGAAAAAATTGTATAGACTTGATTTTTTGAACATTATTCAGCATAATACACTTAAATAATGTTCAACAAAACTTTCTATGGCCAAGAATGTCAATGTAAAAAATCGTATGATTGCAGTAAAAGCAGATGTTGGTAAATTGGTCGGTACTCTGCTTTGCCCTGTCTATGTTATTTGGATTTGATTATGGCAGTTACTTTTCTTCTATGTTCATTGCGTTTAGTTTTGTATCAATGATGTATGGATATGCTTACTTTGCCGAAAATGGAGCAATTAGCGGGCTATGTTTCAGTGGCTTTTTCCGCTATATATACAGCCATCATATTATTAGTCTATTTTGCACAGCTAACGACTGTAAGACTAAATAAATTGACACAACAAGCTGCCAGACTTCTTGATTTTCGGCAATGCGGAATCCGTGGCGTGGCTGCCACAAACATAGCGAGGGATGCAGGTATTGTTACATTCATAAGGGCGACTTCAAGCGTGGGATTGATACGAACAATATTGTAAAGACGGATAATTTCTATGCCCCTATCGCTAAAAATAAATCGGAAACATACAAAATCAAGTCGGGGCAGACCGTGTACCTCTGCTTTTCTACGGATTTTCTGATTGAGGATACCGATGAATGGCGTTCTGAATGCTGGCAGATGATACGGCAGCGTTCCGACCTGTACTTTCTGTTTTTAACAAAACGTATTGAGCGGTTTATGGATTGTATTCCAGAGGACTGGAACGATGGATACGATAATGTTACAGTTGGCTGCACAGTAGAAAACCAGGACAGAGCTGATTACAGGCTTTCCATTTTCAACGAATTGCCTATCAAACATAAAAATATCATCTGTCAGCCATTAATTGAGGAAATAAATCTTACCGCCTACCTTGATAATGTTGAATTAGTCGTAGTTGGCGGCGAATCAGACAGAAAAGCCAGACCGCTTGATTATACATGGGTACTTGCCATACGGGAGCAATGTATCGCCCACAAAGTGCATTTTGAGTTTCGGCAGTGTGGGACACATTTTATCAAGGACGGAAAAAGCTACACGTTATCCACCCGTGACTTATGCAGTCAAGCGAGAAAAGCAAATATCAATTATTAAATAGTCGCCTCTCTTTTTTATGCAAGGATAGAGAAGAAAAATGAAAGGATAACGGAGAAGCTTATGGATGAGAAATTTAATGTGTTTATGGAAACAGTTAATGAGCGTTTCCACGGCTTTGTAAACCAGATCAACGAGTATCTGACAGAGCGCGGTTGTAAATGCGACATCAAATCGCAAAAAAGCGGCTATGTTGTGTCCTATGTTCTAAACAGTAATAAAAGGACTTTGGCAACATTCGTATCCCGAACATATACAGAAGTGCCGTTACATGGCGTTTCAGCCCACATTGAGTACAGAAAACAATCCATACATAAAACAGTTTTTGGAAAACGAATTGCGGGCAGGCACTGATTACGAGTAAGCAGGGTACTATTACAGACTGGGTGCATGCCCTGTCTGCGGAAATAAGGCAAATTTAACTGCAAAGAGGTCACAAATGAAAATAGTGCACCGTCTTGACTCATTGGAAGCCAAAGTCTATAATCAGGATAGAACAATGTATTTTGGAGACTGGATATGTGGTTTGCTTTTGCACTATTGTCCGCTATATTTGCGGCACTCACCTCAATATTGGCAAAAATCGGAATTGAAGGCGTCAACTCAAATCTGGCAACCGCAATCAGAACAGTTGTGGTATTGGTCATGGCCTGGGGGATGGTTTTTCTCACCAAAGCCCAAAACGGAATCCTACAGGTCAGCCATAAAAGCTGGCTGTTCCTGATTCTGTCAGGACTAACAACAGGAGCTTCCTGGCTCTGCTATTATAGAGCGTTGCAGTTGGGCGAGGCTTCAAAAGTAGTCCCCATTGATAAACTCAGTGTGGTCATTACACTCATTTTAGCGTTTATACTTTTGCATGAACAATTTACGCCGAAATCTCTGATTGGCTGCGTTTTGATTGGAGCAGGAACACTCATAATGGTTTTATAAAATTGACAGAATAGTAACAAAACGATAACTTCATGGCATACTGTTTATACTGTGTCGAAAGGAGGCTCTTTATGAAACGAATATTTGACAGCGCTAATGCATTTGTCAGGGAAAGCGACTGGAAAGATTTGGCCGTCTTAAAGTTCTGCCTGCTGTCTTTAGGGTTGCTGGCCGGAATGCAAATATCAGAAAAGTGTAAAAAAGATGTAAGAATCGCTGCTTCCGCTGTGTTTACTCTCACCTATATCCCTTTGATGATTAAATATTTGAGGATACTCATAGGAAAAAGCGAAGAAACATGATCACATTACCCACGTAAAGCCCGAAGGAAGCAGCCTAACCGTTGTTCCCCTCCGGGCTTTCCACCCTCGCAATCATATAATCCAGACAGGCAAGCTGCTCTTTTTCCTTTTTCAGCTCTTCACTTTTCTTCCTTCGGAAGCGACAGATAAGTCCGCACTGCCCACGTATGCTGCCTGTCTCCTGATAATACTTGTACTGCTCCAGCATCACGGAATCAGCCCCCTCCTCTGTTAATCTCTGACAAATCATTGTGTCTTCTTTCATTTCCACTCCCCTGATCACTTGCAAAATAGCAAAAAACTATATAAGATAGATTTAGATAGATCGTACGTATAATATAGAAGGAGTGCCCCACTATGATTGAAACGCGTTTGCTACAATATTTTCTTGCCGTTGCCGAAGAGCAAAGTATTACAAAGGCGGCGGAATATCTCCATATCTCCCAACCCACACTGTCTAAACAGATGATGGACCTGGAAGAAAATCTCGGCAGGCAGCTTCTGGTCCGTGGCAGAAAAAAAGTTACGCTGACGGAAGATGGGACTTTTCTGCGGGGCCGCGCCCAGGAAATCATCTCTCTGATGGATAAAACAGAAAGCGCCTTCCGGGAAAATGAACAGAGCATCGCAGGTGATGTCTATATCGGATGCGGCGAGTACCGCTCCACTTTTTCCATCATGCAAATCATCCGGTCCATACAGGAAGAATATCCTGACATCCGTTTCCACATTTTCAGCAGCAATGCAGATGCCATCATTGAACGGCTGGACAAAGGGCTTCTGGATATGGGCTTTTTACTCGCGCCGGAAATCATCCCCCGCTATGATTATCAAAAACTTCCGCTGCATGAAGCATGGGGCATCCTTATGCGAAAGGATTCTCCGCTTGCAAATCAAACGGATATTTCCTTACCGGAACTCGCCGGTCTGCCGCTGATCATGCCCAGCCAGACCTCCAACAGCGGCCATCTGTCCACATCTTTTGCGGAAGCGATGACAAAACCGAATATTGTCTGCACCTACAACCTGATCTATAACGCCGGGCTTATGGTGGAGGCCGGAATCGGCTATGCCCTGTGCATTGATGACCTGATCAATACCGCTGGCAGCCATCCCCTGACTTTCCGCCCCCTGTTTCCGAAACTTTATTCAGATGTATATCTTTTTACAAAAAAATACCAGGTTTTTTCAAAAGCTGCAAAACTGTTTCTGAACCGTCTGGAGAAAAATATATGCAACCTGTAAGTCCGATCGTCAGACCCATGCACACGTATTCCATTATCACGTACACTCTTTCCGCATCCTGTCCAAAATATTATCCAGGTATTCGATACAGGACTGGTTCCTGTGAATCGCACCAAGCAGTCTTTCTCTCTGTCTTTGCAGCAATAAAAGCCCTTTTTTCTTCTGCCCCTGCTTTAAGCAGATCAGAACGCCGGCAGCCGTGCCTTCATCACAACCGGCATCTGCCATGTTCCGAATCAGTTCTTCCTCTGTCTGGTAGCCACTTAACATCTTAACACCCCTCAATCCTAACGTGACACAAAGCGACCGGTGCAGGTTCGGAAGAACACTGCATTTGCACTCTTGTGCATGCCGCTTGAATTTTCTCAGGCAGAACACTTTTCAGCTTCAGAAAATCTTTGCACACCTGACCGGAATATAACCTCTCCCGTACATTCCATTACGGCATCGCTCCGGATGATCTCTCCCACACTGTCTGCAATGATCCTGCCGGATCTCGGATTTTTCACGGACAGAATATGTCCTTTCACATCCGCTTCCACATCTGAATATTCAAACGCCAAATCCGTATCTTCCATTGTGCAGTTTATCAGTGTCAAATTCTTGCAATAACACAGGGGCTGCGTTCCGATAATCTTACATCCTGTCAGCGTCAGGTTCTCGGAAAACCATCCAAGATACTCTCCTTTTATAATGCTGTCCTTCACTGTAACATTTCGACTGTGCCAGAAAGCGTCCTTCGTATCCAGCTCGCAATCCTCTATCTCCAGATTCTCAATATACTGGAATGAATATTTCCCTTTCATCTTTACACTGCGCAGTTTCACATCCCGGCTGTCCATAAATAGATACTCCGACACAATATCCGTATCACTCAATATAATATCCCTTGATTTCCAGCCAAACTCCTGCGAATCCACCTGACAGCGTTCCAGACGGATATGTGCACACTCCCGCACTGCCTTAATCCCGCTCAACATACTATCCGTAATACTGCCATTTTCCGCATACCAGATTGCAGCGCGTGTTTTATCATCCATAGAAGACTCCGTCATGGTAAACCCCTTTACATGCCACAGAGGATAACGCAGGGAAAAACGGCAGTTCCTAAGCCCCACATCCTCAGACTCTTTCAGTACGGATTCTCCGTCGGCCGGGCCTGCAAATACACAGTCTGTCACATCTGCATTCTGCAAATGATACAACGCCCGCTCCTCATCAAATTGCTTTCCGATAATATTTATCCTTGTCATTTTTCTTTTCCTCCAGCCCTTTTATGATCAATGATTTTTCCTGTATATTTATCCGGTATAATCTGCTCCACAAACCGAACAGAAAATTGGACTTCTTCCAAATTTTTATCTGCCAGCAGTTATCCTATCTAAACTCTACACTTATTTATATAAAATAGCAAATATCTATACCGAATGGCACTGCATTGGTTTTTGGAATGCCTATTTAAGGGTTCAGGTAAATCCCATCCGAAACCACTTTCAAAACATAGGTCTTTAAGTAAAGTATTCTTAATGACAACAAATTGTTAAAAATTACATCAGAGGCATATCCGAATCAAATATATCCTGAAAACCCAAAATAATGAATCCGATGTAGTAAGCTTGCTATTACACAATTTGGAAGCGTAAAATATACAAAAATCTATTGACTTAAAGTGCACTTTATAATTTATGATAGAGCGAAAAGGTGGATTTAAATGTATTCAGCAAAGGAAGCAGCCAAAATAACCGGATTATCAACGGCAACTTTGAGATATTATGAAAAAGAAACATTATTGCCCCCAATCTCCAGAGACAGCAAGAAATACCGGCAATATACAGACGAGGATATTGAATAGATAAAAATGATACAGTGTATGCGCACGGCAAACATTCCCATCCATTCTATTAAAGAATATGTTTCACTGCTAATACAGGGCGGAAAAACACTTGAGCAGCGTTTTATTATGGTACAGAATCACATGAAAGAAATAAAAAAGCAAATGATTCATCTACAGAACGCCCTTAACCTGACACAAAAAAAATTATTGTTCTACGAAAACCTTTTAGCAGATTCTTCCTATAAAAATATGCCATATAGTGAAGAATGGAAATTATTTCATCACGGAGAGACTTAAAGAGAAAAACAGGAGGAAATCAAAAATGCCTTACATCACAATAGAAAGCGGTATTTTATCAGATACGCAAAAAGAGGAACTGATGAAACAATTAACGGAAGTATCTTCTGAAATCATGAAAATACCCCAGGAATTTTTTATGATAACCATAAAGGAAGTGCCGGATAAAAACTTTGGCATTGGTGGAAAAACCATTGATAAGGTAAAAGCACAGTATATTCAGACACAAATGTAGACCGGAGTCCTGTTTATGTTTATACATGTTTTTTGATTTTTCTGCATACCGATCAGGCATTAGCAGCAGAAATACGATATGTGGGCTCTGCCCACACCCGGCCTACGGAATAAGACTGGGTATTTCTGGCAATACTGCTAATGCCGATGAAATAAGGCCGGGACATTCTTTGGGATAAGATGTGGTGTCCCGGTTTTTCTTTTTACAGGTATTGTGTGAACCGTTCTCCATACAGGACGATTAACTGGTTGAGTACCTGATCCCAGTTCCTGTAGCGTCGCGTCCACTTTTTGACCACGTTCCCTCTAGCAGGATAGAGCATTTTTTCCGGTGCAGTGTCGCTTGGAAATACACTTTTTGTCTTTGTAACTTTCCGATACTGGCGGTTAAGCCCTTCTATGATATTTCTTTCCCCATTTCTCCCTGATCTTTTCCAGCTCCGAAAAGGCAGCTGTCTCGTTGGCGCCCACTGTGATACTTAGGATATCTTTGAAGCTGTCCTTTAGTAGGCTGTAAACATCAGCCACGCTGTTAAGGTTGTTATCTGCAATCATCTGTCGTATTTGTTGTTTTGTTGCTGGCATAAAAATACTCCTTTTCGATAAGAATTGTCATATCTTGATTCTTACCAAAAAGAGGTATTTTTTCCATAGACACAAACTATTTTACACTACCTTATATGTCTTCCACATCAATTACTTTTATGCCAGCCGTTTTCAGCATTTCTGCAAATACACCCTGCCCCTCAATAAGTTTTCCGCTAAAAGTCCCATCATATATTTGGTTAACCCCACAACTGGGGCTCCTTGACTGCAAAATAGCCATATCTATTTTCTCATCTAAAGCCTGCCTTAATGCCAGAGACGCGCCTTCACGAAATTCCCTACTCACACTTATTCCGTCTTCTGTCATAATCATTCCGTCTACAATTTCAGCAGGTTTTCTGGGTACATTGAGGCCACCTGATACTTCCGGACAAACTGCTATTACTTCATGCCCTCTGATAAACTCGATAACTTTTTTATTATAATTATTCGATCCATTATATTTACAATTTTCACCTAAAAGACATGCACTTACAAGTACTTTCATTGAATACTCCTTCTAATTGCCTGCTATTTCCTTTTCTCCATAGTATTGTGTCAACATCAGTATTAACGCACTACTCGCAAACACCCCATCCATAATTCCTGCCGGCAATAAAAACATCATTAAAACCATTGTTATAATACAATTGATTACAGAAAGCATAAATCCCCACATTTTGTTCTTCAGTAATCCAATTGCACCAACAGTTCGCACTACACCATATATAGCCCCCATAATAATCATCATATTTAGATTATCTTGAAAGTAGGGGAACTTAAACGAAAAATACCGCTCCAAATCAAACGTATCAGTTCCAAAAAGCATAGCAGGTATAAAGCAAAATGCACCGCCAATTTCCATAAATCCGCCGTGGATAATCATTATCAATGAGGCTATTTTATATCTTTGCATAATATATCAGGCTCCTTTTTCATCAGACATATTTTTTAACATTCCTATAAATATTTCTGTCAACATTGTGTCTATTTCCCCGTCTGTAAAAATACATACTTTTGTAGCTATAAGTGTCGCAATTCCGTGTGTATATATCCATAGGTGACGATACAACGTGTTTGCAATGTTCCTCGAAACACCATATTGAGTTTGTATAGACAAAATTATTCTCTCATAATAATTATCAAGTGCAAGCCTGTTATCAACCGTCATAGTATCAAATTTTTCTGACATAAATAAAAGCTGAAATAATTTTGGTTCATCTTTTGCAAATTGAATATATTGTTCCCCGGCTCCCTTAAATGCCGGGGTTTGTGATAAGCCTTTTCGTGTATATTCGTTATATTTGTTTCGGGCGGCGTTCAAAACTGCCTGTTGTACTTCTTCCATGTTTTGAAATACAGTAAAAACAGGTCTCGCAGAACTGTCAAGTCTTGCTCCTAATGCTCTGGCGGATAAAGACTCTATTCCATTTTCCTGTACAATACCTAGTGCGGTTTGTACGATTTCATCCCGTGTAAACTTCGCTTTTGGTGGCATTTTTTATCCTTCTTCCAACTTTTGAATGTCCATTATAAAACATATGTATTAAAACATGTGTTTTAATTATACTGCAATAAAATTTAATGTCAAGAAGCTTCAAAGAGAAGTGGTATTTCATAATGGAAAAAGAAATAAAAAGGGATTCGTAGTAGCCGACATTGTGAGAATGCATATAACTGGCGGTCTATCTCTTATTTTTATATCATTTTCTACTCCCTGCCTTTTATTGATTTATAAAGTCTTCAAAACCATTCAATAAAAAATTAAACAGAAAAAACTCAGAGTAACAAATCGTTTAGACGAATAATCTTACTTCCTTTGTTCTCATAATAGTGTATCATTTCATTAATTTTCTTTTTATCATAACTGGTGATGCAATCTGATAATACATTAACTCCATAATTTGCCTTACATAGGTTGTAACAAGTCGATTTAACACAAGCAGCTGCGTCTGCTCCGGTTATGTAAAAATCACAGATTTCGTTCTGCCGAATAAAATCTGTAAATCCTTCACTGGTTAATGCATTCCCCTTATATTTCGTAAAAATATTTTCTGATACTATTTTCAAATCAGAAGCAAATTCAGCTCCGGGTGTATTGGGTTTAAATGTTCTTGTACCCGCTGACAAATTTTCATGTCTGATATAAACAACATGAATATCCTCATTAACAGCCCATTCAATCGCCTGGTTGATATTTCCAATAATTTCTTTATAATTCTTTGTTATGTCTTTTTGAATATCAATTACTACTAACGCTTTTTTCTGCATACCGTTTCCTCCTGACAAACCAGATTCATTTGTTATAACTTAAATTTATTATAATCCATGATTGTTGACATCAATCTGTCAACAATCTATAATTAGGAAAAAATTTTGAATGGTGAATATCAAATGAAAATAGACAGACTTGTCAGCATTATTATGATACTGCTTAACAAAAAGCGGATAGGCACGCAAGAATTAGCAGATATGTTTGAAGTCTCGCCCCGCACAATTTACCGTGACATAGACACTATCAATATGGCAGGGATTCCAGTCCGCTCAACGTCAGGAGTGGGCGGCGGCTTTGAAATTATGCAAGAATACAAGATTGATAAAAAGTTTTTCTCTGCTGATGATCTTTCCATACTTTTAATGGGACTTTCCAGTCTTTCAGGCATAGTCCGAGACGATGAAGTTGTACATGCACTTGCAAAAGTCAAGAGCTTTCTTCCCGCTGAAAAAGCAAATGAAATTGAATTAAAAGCAAATCAAATCACCATAGATTTCAGTCACTGGATCGGAAACAACAACATACAGCCATATTTGGAAATAATCAAATCCGCGCTACAGGAAAAACGGCTGCTTTTGTTTGAATATGTGGCTCACCACGGAAATAAAACAGTACGAACAGCCGAGCCGTATCAACTTGTATTAAAAGGAAGTCACTGGTATTTGCAAGCATATTGCAATGTAAGAAATGCGTTCCGTTTATTCAGAATATCCCGTATGTCAAATCTAAAAATACTAGATGAGACTTTTCCACCACGCAAATACCACGCACCGGTTTTAGACTTCTCGAAAATTTGGGAAACCATGCAAATAAAAATCAAAATCCGTATTCATAAATCCATAATGGACAAAGTACTTGATTATTGTACCTATGAGAACTTTTCGCCAGACGGTCATGAGCATTACATTGTTGATTTTCCTTTCATAGAAAACGACTACTACTATGATATACTTCTCGGATTTGGAAATAAATGCGAATGTTTGGAGCCACAGCACATTCGCGAAAATATGAGGCATAAAATACATGATATTGCAATCATATACGAGAGAGACTATGAAATTCCAAAAGTAACTTTTAACAACAATAACGGACAATAATGAGAGCATTATGAACAAAAGCAGCGTCAACTGCATTGCCGGCTGGATACATTCACAGCAAGCGAAATCTGTCCGGCCGACAACGGGCAAGGCAGATTTACGGAAAAAGGACGCCCTTTTCCCATACTTGCTGCGAAACACCTCACTTTAGCAGATATCTGAATCTATATTAAAATATTGATTCTCTGATATTTTACTGTTTGATCTAAAAGCAACTCTCTACTGCCAACGGACCCTTCTGCACTGATCGTATCCTCCATTGCACTGACACTTTCTTCTGTTATATCTTCAAGCATTTCTTCCGTTGACTCAGCAATTTCCTCTGTCAGCTCTGTCACTTCCTCCTGCATTTTCTCCATGCTTTCCGTCAGCTCGCCCTTGTTTTCGTCTGTTCCGAGCGCTTCTTCTGCTATATCCTCCCGTCTTTCTTCGGCAGTCTTAGGCTCAAATTTCTCTACTCCCTCGGCAATCTTCTCGCCGATCTCTCTCGCCTCATCCATTGCGTGCCACATCTGTTCCTGATTATATTGCATTTTTACAGCAGAAATTTCACTCTCATACGAATGAAACCTACCCAGCTTCTCCATAATATCTTCAGGAGTATTGCACTCCATGTTTTTCAGGCTTTCTTTCTGATTTTCCCAAAATGTAATCTGACTTTGTGCTTTTTGCTGACGTTCCGCCTTTTCCTGCACACTTTTTAATCCTGCTCTCTGCATCATGGGAAGATTGCCTTCAAATATGGAATTGCCCCTATTAGATGCCGTATTGAACAATGCAACATTCACAAAATCACCTCCTGATATAAATAGTGGATGCTTTCAAAAAATACATTTATAAAGCAAACCACTGATCTCAAGCAAACTCAATCTTTCTCGTCTTTTTTTGTATCCGTTTTGGATTTAGAGGAAGTTTTGTCAGAGCTCTTATCCTCGTCTTTATCTTTGTCTTTAACCTTATTTCCTACTTTTTGATCTATTGTACTCTCAAACAGCTTCGAGATTGTATCAGAATAGGTGCCTTGCTTGTTATAGGTCTTATCCACACCCTTTGTCCTTGCCGCAGCATTGGAAATGGCAAATGCCTTTCGTGCAATCTTATCCGAAAAAGAGCCATAGCCTGTAAACAGGGATTTCAGGGTAGAGACATTATCAAGCTCAATACTACTTTTCCCTAAAGTTGTTTTTTCCTTCAGGGCTTCCTCATCAAACTCCAGCTTATTGCCTTTGCCAATGGTAATGCCTACTTTTGAGAGTATGTTCTCTGCCTTCTTTGTAATTTCCGTCATCCATGCGGCATTGCGCAGCACGTTCTTCGTCTCGGAATTCCCGGCCTGTTTCACTACGGAATTGTAATCATCAACAAATGATTTTACCGCCTTTGTGATAGCATCCCAATCATAATCCTCTACCTCAATCTCCTCTCCTGTTTCCTCATCTTTTTTCTTGAATTTCTTTTTTTCATAAAGAGAAGCATCGCTTAATGCTTCCGCAGACTTTTTCAGAGAATCTGCGCTTGAACGCATTAACATCAGTGTCTTGGAAGAATCCCCTGTCTGTGACAGCTTATCCGCGTCCTGCTTCGCATAGTACGATTTCATCAGTTTTCCATAGCTACCGTTTTTAATCATGGCATAATCAGATACATTGATTCCGCCCATCCCGCTGTCAATATATGGAGCGCCTCCGCCAAACAGCGTGGAATAATCCATATTTGTGTTATATTTACTTTCATAATTACTGAAACTGTTAATTTCTGACATAAGCCTTCCCTCCTTATACAGGCACATATCTGCATGAGTATGGATGGATACCTGCACCGTCGGAATTTCCGAACCGGCTTCTGTATTTCCTGCCGTTTCTTCATCTTTTCCTCAAATGTCTTTTGAAACCGTTCCACACCATGAGAAAATCTCCTATTCTCTATTAAGTTTATCGGGATGTCATTTACATGAATCAAGCAGCTTGTTGTGAACCGCCTTTATTCTGTCGTAAACCTTTTACGCAATTTGAAACATCATTTCCAACAGGTCAATTGCAATCCGAGCTTCCCGTTTTGTAACCGACTTTCATATTTTGAAAGCGAGCTTCAAAATTTGT